>NZ_JBHMBP010000001.1:0-1449257 GCF_042428885.1 Glycomyces mayteni | reverse complement strand
GGGCGCTCGGCGGCCGCGGGGCCTCGGCGGCGGGGGCCGGGGCGGGCGTCGCGGGCGGGGCGACGGCCGGGTGCTCCTGGGCGGCCTCCGGTTCGGCGGGCGCGGGGCGGACCGGGCTCGCGGGCGCGGCCTGCGGGGGTGCGGTCTGCGGGGGTGCGGGCGGGGCGCTCTGGGCCTGCGGGACCTCGATGGGGCCGGTGTGCCGGGGCTGCGCGGGGGCGCTGTAGTGCTGCTGCGGCGCTTGGGGTTCGGGTGCCGGGGGGTGGACGAACTCCTGGTTGGGGCCGGGCGCGGCGGGGGCCGGGGCGGGCGTCGCGGGGCTGGGCGCGTAGTCGCCGGGCAGCGGCGGGGCGCTGTAGCCGGGGTGCTGCTGGGGGACGCCGAAGTCCTGCTGCGCGGGGGCGCTGTAGAACTGCTGGGCGGGCTGGCTCTGCTGCGGCGGCGCGGGGGCCGCGGGCGGCGGCGGGGTGTGCTGCGCGGGCGGCTCGGGGTGCGGGGCGGGCGGGGCGTACTCCTGGCTCGCGCCCGGCAGCGGGGCGGCGGGCGGCGGGGCGTACTCCTGGGCGGGCGGCGGCGCGAACTCGCGCGGGGCCGGCGGCGCGCTGAACTGCTGGCTCGGGTGCGGCGCGGCGAACTCCTGGTTCGGGGCGGGCGGGGCGAAGGGGTTCACCGGGACCTGCTCGGCCGGGAGGCCCTGGGGGGTCTGGGGGGCGGCGGGGATCGGCTCGAACTGCTCGCCGGGTGCGGGGCGGCGCGTCGCGGGGACCATGGGCCCGGTCTCGGTCATCTCGACCGGGACGTTCGGGACCTGTCCGGTGGGGTCCTCGCTGTAGCGGTGGCGCCGTCCCCGGTCCGGGTCGAACCGGTACTGCTCGGGCGCCTGTCCCATCCCCTGACGGGCCGCGTCGGCGGTCTCGGCGCCCTCCTCGGCCGGCGGTCCCCAGGACCTGCCGATCCGCCTGCGGGCTGCCCGTTCCTCCCCGGTCGGACGCTGCTCATCCGGTCGGTTCTGGTCATACACCACTAGACAACTCCTTCATATTCCCGCCCTCAAGGTACCGTGGCGCGCCCAGTGACTCGAACCCGCGTTTGTCGCCCCCGTACGCTGGGAGACTGTATTCAAGGTTTCCGTAGACTCGGTCCGGGCCGCAAGCGACCGCGGCTGACGGATGGGCGACATGAGCCGGGAAGAGGTGGCGGCGTGAACAGCGCTGGTGAGGGGCGGGTCCGACTGCCCAGGAGCGAACGCCGCGCGCAGCTCTTGCGGGCCGCTCAGGACGTCTTCGTCTCCAAGGGCTACCACAGCACCTCCATGGACGACATCGCCGAGAACGCAGGGGTGTCGAAACCCGTGCTGTACCAGCACTTCACGTCGAAGCTGGAGCTCTATCTGGCGCTGCTGGACGGCCGGGCGGCCGAGCTGGTGGGCCAGGTGCGCGACGCCTTGCAGTCCACTGAGGACAACAAGGAGCGGGTGAACCGCGCCATGCGCGCGTACTTCGACTTCGTGGACGCGCAGGGGGAGGCGTTCCGGCTCGTGTTCGAATCGGACCAGCGCAACGACCCCGAGGTGTCCGAGCGGGTGCTGAAGATGGAGGCCGAGTGCGTCCAGGCGATGGCCGAGACGATCATGGCCGACACGCACGTCGACAAGGCCCGCGCCGAGCTGCTCGCCACGGGCCTGCTCGGGAACGCCGAGGTCTCGGCCCGCAAGTGGATCGCCTCCGGCCGCGCGATCCCCAAGGACGAGGCGGTGCAGCTCATGAGCACCCTCGCCTGGCGCGGCATCTCCCACTTCCCGCGCGACGACGAAGCCTGAGCCGCGCCGTTCGCTCTCGGCGCAGCGCTCCGTGCAGTGGACCGGAGGTCGCCGCGAGTAGTCTTGCTTCGGACCGAAGGTCAGAGTATTTCGATTGAGGAGGGCCCGTGGAGGTCAAGATCGGTGTCCAGTACGCCCCACGCGAACTGGTGTTGGAGAGCAAGCTGTCGCCGAAGGACCTGTCCGACACGATCGACCAGGCCGTGAAGGACGGCGGGGTCCTGCGCCTGGAGGACGACAAGGGGCGCCAGGTGATCGTCCCGGTCGACAAGATCGCCTACATCGAGACCGCCGCCACCAACGTGCGGTCCGTCGGGTTCACGGTCGACAAGTAGCGCGGACAGGCGAGCGGACAGACTTCGGGCCCGGGGCTTCGGCTCCGGGCCTTCGCGCTGCCCGCCGTCCTACTGGAGGACCGTGAACGGCGCGGTCCCGCCCACGGCGTGGCTGCCGTTGCGCACGCCCTCCGGACCGCTCGTGTGGACCCGGTACAGCGTGTCGTTCGCGACCACCAGCACCGGGTCGCCGCGGTTGAGGTTCGACTCCACCGGGTCCGCGGGATTGGCCGCGACCTCGGAGAACACCAGCCCGGCCGTGCCGGCCTGGACGTCGGTGCGGGAGTTGTCGATCGCCACCCGGAACAGGGTGTCGTCGTCGCGCTTGCCGGTCACCCACAGGTAGTTCTCGGAGCTCCACGCGATGTCGGTGACGTCCTCGATGTCCGTGCCGATCCGCCGCGGCTCCCCCGCCTGGAGGTTCCCGTCGGCGTCCACGTTCAGCGGCGCGACCCACGCGTGGCCGCCCTCGACGTACGCCAGGCGCCGCCCGTCCGCCGCCAGCGCCATCGCCGTGACCGCCTCCCCGACCGTGAGCGGCTGGATCACCGCCCGCGAGTTCGGGTTCACGACGGTGGGCACGCCGTCGGAGACCACGAGGATCGCGCTCGCGGGGTGCCACTGCGGGTCGGCCAGCGCGGTCCCCAGGCCGCCGACCGCGCCCATCGCGGAGTCGGTGGGGCCCACGGTGAGCACGTCTCCGGCGGTCCCGGCGACGATCGCGGCGATCTGGTCGGCGGGGCCGACGGCGACCTGCCGGAGGCCGTCGGCCTGGAAGCCGACCCACGAGTGGTCGGGGGCCTCGGTGGTGACCTCTTCGGCCGTGTACTGCCAGACCGTCTCCTCGAACAGGAAGTACGCGGTCTGCGGGAGGTCCACGGGGATCGCGTTCCACTCGCGCCAGTCCGCGAGGGTGCCCTCGCCGATGGTGTCGCCGTCGGCGGTGAGCACGAACCCGTCCGAGAGGCCGAGGGTCCAGGCGACCTGCGCGGTGATCGCGTCCTGGACGGTCCGGTCGTCGACGGGCTCGCCGAGCGTCAGGTCCACTTCCACGACGCCGTCGCGCGGCGAGGTCTTCGCGGTGGTCGAGGTGGGGATGGCGCTGCGCGCGGACTGGCTGGCGAACTCGGAGGGGCCGCGCAGGAGCCAGTCGAGCAGGAGGCGGCGGTCGGTCTCGGCGTCGAGGTCGGCGTAGATCCAGCGCAGGTCGGGGACGAGGAGCTGCGGCGCGTCGGCCTGGAAGTACAGCGGCGAGGCGCGGTAGGAGTCGAGGAACTGCCGGTAGTCCAGGGACACCTGCGAGGGCAGGCTCTCGATGGACCAGACGTCCTGGAGGCCGCCGTCGCGCCCGAGCATGAACGTCTCCTCGTAGGCGCTCGGGGAGGAGCTCATGCGCACCGAGCCGTCTTCGAGGTAGACGCCGATGACGGAGGCGGTGACGGTGACGTTCGCGGACTCGATGGGGTTGCCGCCGCCGACGGTCACCTCGATGTCGTCGAGGAGGCGGATGCCGGAGGCCGCGTCGGAGAACTGCTCGGAGCTCGTGGCGGTGAACTTGTTGAGGCGGTCGTCGCGGCTCGCGGGGTCCCCGGCGGCGGCCTTGAGGAAGTTCTGGACGGTCACGTCCGCTTCGGCGGTGGGCTCGAACGTCTCGGCGGCCGTCCCGGAGGACTCCCCGAAGTTGGTGGGAGCGTCGTCGACGACCTCCGGGTCGCGGCCGGTGGGGATGCCGCAGGCCGATGCGGCCCATGCGGTCCCGAGGGCGAGCGCGGCGGCGAGGCTAGTCCTGCGTCGCACGGGTGGCCTCCTTCCCCGCGCCGGGGCGCGGGCCGTCGAGCCGCAGGGGGATCGGCGAGGTGATGACCCGGTTCCCGGCCTGGAGCGGCAGCGTCAGCACGAACAGCGTGCCCTTGCCGGGCTCGCCGGTCGCCTGGAGGGTCCCGGAGTGCAGCTTCGCGTCCTCCAGGCTGATCGCCAGGCCCAGGCCGGTGCCGCCGGTGCGGCGGTTGCGGGACGGGTCGGCGCGCCAGAACCGGTCGAAGACCCGGTCGGCGTGGCCGGGTTTGAGGCCCACGCCGCGGTCGCGGACGGCGACGGCGACGGCGGTGTCGGACTCGGCGACGGTGACGCGCACCGGGCGGCCCTCGGCGTGCTCGATCGCGTTCGACAGGAGGTTGCGCAGGATGCGCTGGACGCGGCGCGGGTCGACTTCGGCGATGACGCGGCGCTTGGGCTTCTCGACGGTGACCTGCACGCCGCAGTCCTCGGCGAGGTGCGAGAGGCCCTCGGCGACGTCGTCGGCGATGCGGCCCACGTCCACGGCGTCCACTTCCAGGGACGCGAAGCCGGAGTCGAAGCGGGAGATCTCCAGCAGCTCCTGGAGCAGCTCCTCGAAGCGGTCGATCTCGTGCTGGAGGAGCTCGGTGGAGCGCTTGGTGACCGGGTCGAAGTCGTCGCGGTTGTCGTAGAGCAGGTCGGCGGCCATGCGGATCGTCGCCAGGGGCGTGCGCAGCTCGTGCGAGACGTCGGAGGTGAAGCGCCGCTGCATCATCGACATCTCCTCCAGGCGCCTGATCTGGCTCTGGAGGTTCTCGGCCATGAGGTTGAACGAGCCCGCGAGCCGGGCGAGGTCGTCGGAGCCGCGGACCTCCATGCGCTCGTGGAGGAGCCCGGCCGCGAGGCGCTGGGAGGTGCGGGCGGCCTCGCGCACCGGCGTGACGACCAGGCGGGTGACGAGCGCGGCGATGACGCCGAGGAGCAGGACCAGCGCGACCCCGGCGAGCGCGAGGTTGGTGCGCAGGAGGCTGATGGCGTCCTGCTGGGATTCGAGCGGGTAGAACGCGTACAGCTCGAAGTCCAGGGTCAGGTCGATGTAGGAGCCGACGACCAGGTAGGGCATGGTGCCCTCCTCGTCCAGCGCGAAGTTCTCGTACTGGACGGCGGTCTTGCGGTCGGCGACGTCGGCCTGGAGCTTCTCGGACGGCTCGGCCTCCGAGGACGCCGGGTGCGAGCGGGTGACCGTGCCGTCGTCGGTGCGCAGGACGATGACCGGGGCGTACACCGGGTCCTCGGCGAGCTCGTTGACGATCCGCTGCATGGTCGTGGCGAGGGCGGAGTCGGAGGAGGAGGTGTAGGCGCCGAGCTGCTCGGCGGCGCGCTCGACGGCGTTGAGGGTCTCCTCGACGGCGGTCTCCTGGCGCTCGGTGAGGAGCCCGGAGGTGACCGACCCGGCCACGACGAACGAGAAGATGAGGACGAGGACGGTGGAGGCGATGAGCGTCGAGGAGACGACCCGCAGCTGGAGCGAGGCGCGGAAGCGGTCGATCAGGGGCCGCGAGGCCCGGTCCGCCCAGCGGGCGGCGCTCCCCCATGCCCGTCGCAGCCACACCGGGCGCTCGCGCGCCCGGTCCTCCCCCGCGGTCATTGTCTACCCGAGTCCGGCTTTGTACCCGACGCCGCGCACGGTCTGGATGAGCTGGGGGCGCTCGGGGTCGGGCTCGATCTTGGCGCGCAGGCGCTGCACGTGGACGTTCACCAGGCGCGTGTCGGCGGAGTGGCGGTAGCCCCACACCTGTTCGAGCAGGACCTGCCGGGTGAAGACCTGGCGGGGCTTGCGGGCGAGGGCCACGAGCAGGTCGAACTCCAGCGGGGTCAGCTTGACCTCGGCGCCGTTGAGGGTGACCTGGTGGGCGGGCACGTCGATCTGGACCTGGAGGCCGGGCTTGCCGATCTCCAGGCGCTCGGGCGTGACGTCGTCGCCGCGGCGCAGGCGGGCGCGGATGCGGGCCACCAGCTCCTTGGGCTTGAAGGGCTTCACTATGTAGTCGTCGGCGCCCGATTCGAGGCCGAGGACCACGTCGACGGTGTCGGACTTGGCGGTGAGCATGACGATCGGCACGCCGGACTCGCCGCGGATCGCCTTCGCGACGTCTATCCCGCTCATGCCCGGGAGCATGAGGTCGAGGAGGACGATGTCGGGGCGGTGCTCCTTGAACGCGGCGAGCGCCTTCTCGCCGTCGACGACGAACGTGGGGGTGAAGCCTTCGGTCCGGAGGATGATGCCGAGCATCTCCGCCAGCGCCGGGTCGTCGTCGACGACGAGTACACGTGCTCTCATGGACACCAGTTTTCCACCTCGCAAAAGGCCGAAGCACCACGGGTGTGTCCCCGTGGTGCTCCAACTGTAACGACTATCCGACGGACTTGGCGGCCCGTGCGGGGTCGGTGCCTGCGGCGATGGCCTCGAACGGTTCGCGTCCGGCCTGGATCTCGCCGAGCTGGACCATCTCGCGCTTGGTGAAGAAGCCGACGATCCAGTCCGCGAGGACGCGGCCCTTGCGGCCGGTCCCGGGCACGCGCGACAGGTGGTAGCCGCGGTGCATGAGCCAGGCGAGGAGGCCCTTGGCCTTGAAGCCGTAGGTGTTCGCCACGCCCTTGTACAGGCCGAGGCCAGCGACGGAGCCGATGTACTTGTGCTCGTACTGCGTCAGCTCGCGGCCGACGTGGCTGCGGTAGACGTTGTCGGCGAGCGTGCGCGCCTGGCGGACGGCGTGCTGCGCGGACGGGGTGCACCAGTCCATCGGGAAGTCCGAGGTGTCGGGGACCTGGGTGGAGTCGCCCGCGCCCCAGGCGCCTTCGACGACCTCGCCGACAGTGTGCTTCCCGGCCTCGACGCCGGTGGCGACCTGGAGGCGCGTGTTGCACTCCAGGTGGCCGCGCGGGCCGATCGGCAGGTCCGTCTGCTTGAGCAGCGGGTGGGGCATGACGCCGGCGGTCCAGATGATGGTGTCGGAGTCGAACTCCTCGCCGTCGGTGAGGACGACGTGGCCGCCCTCGCAGGACTTCAGGGTCGTGCCCAGGCGGATGTCGACGCCGCGCTTGGTGAGCTCGCGGGCCGCGTAGGCGCCCATCTCGGGGCCGACCTCGGGGAGGATCTTGTTCGCGTACTCGACGAGGTACCACTTGATCTCGGAGGCGTCGAGCATCGGGTAGTTCTTCACGATGTTCGCGGTGAGGTCTTCGAGCTCGCCGAGGGTCTCGGCGCCGGCGAAGCCGCCGCCGACGGTGAGGAACGTGAGGGCCTTGCGGCGCACGTCGGGGTCCTCGGTGGTGGCGGCGATGTCGAAGCGCTGGAGCACGTGGTTGCGCAGCCAGATCGCCTCGCCCATCGACTTGATGCCGATGGCGGTGTCCGCCAGGCCGGGGATGGGGAGCGGGCGGGAGACGGAGCCGGGGGCGACGATGACCTCGTCGTACTCGACCTCGCGGGCGGGGCCGACGTAAGGCTGCACCATGAGCTTGCGCTCGGCGTGCTTGATCTCGGTGACCGCACCGGTGAGGATGGTGCAGTGCTTGAGGGCCTGTCGGAGCGGCACAACGCCGTGTCGCGGGGAGATGGAACCAGCGGCCGCCTCGGGCAGGAACGGCTGGTAGGTCATGTGCTGGTTGGGGTCGATGACCATCAGTTCTACTTGACCGCGCTTGATGTCGCCCTTCAGCAGCTTGCTCAAGCGTTCGGCAACGTAAAAACCGACGTGACCGGCACCAATCACGACTATACGTTTCACGTGTTCAATTCTGGCCCGGCTCAGGTCGCCTTGTGTAGTGAACGCGCGAGGACGTAGATCACGGTGACAGCGGCCACGATGCCCGCGCCGACCGCCAGACCTGCGGTGAGACCGGTGAAATACGCGGTGAACAGCGCCAGGGTGAGGGCGATGGCCACAGTCGACGCCAGGACGAGTCCGAGGTGCCTGGCCCAGGTGAGGATGATCTCACCGTCCATTGCGGTAGTCGTTCGGAAACGCTGCGCCACGGCCGCGGCGGAGTGGCCGGTGTACAGCAGGCAGGCGAGCCCGGCGGCCGTCCACAATGTGGGAGAGCCGTCGCCGTCGAGGGCGTCGGAGACGAGCCACGCGGCGATGGTGAACCCGATGGCGACCAGGGGCGCGGCGCTGGCGGGGGCGAGGGCCGCGATGAGCGCGAGCAGGGCCGCGACGCCCACGTAGAACCCGGCGCCTGCCCATTCGGGCGGCACGGCCAGCTCACTGGCGGTGAACAGCGTCAGGGCCGTCAGCAGGCGCAGCAGGACCGGGGCGGGGGCGACGCGGCGGGCCCACGAGAGGCCCCCGGCGCGCCCGGCCTTGGCGCGCTCGCGGACGCCGTCGCGGAGGGCCTGGAGGAGGCCGCGCTGCACGTCGCTCATGTTCGACTCGCAAGCGTCGTCAAGGGGCTCATCGGTACCGCCTCCGGGTCAGCTGGGCGAGGACGGTGTCGAGGGACGCCGCGCCCTGCCAGGGTTCGACGGCGACGCCGAGGTCGCGCAGCTCCATCAGGGTGTTGTCGCGCGAGAGGCGCCACAGCCGCTCCGCGTACGGCGTCCAATGTGTCCGCCGCGGCGGGGAGACGTGCGGCGGGAGGGTGTCCACGCACAGGACGGGCCGCCCGGCGCGGGCGAGGGACGCGATGAGCGCGATCGACCGGTCGGTGAGCAGCGGCGTGAACACGACGTTGAGGCTGCGCTGCCCGGCGAGCTGGCGGCGCAGCATCTCCGGCGAGGGCGGGACGGGGTCCTGCGGGATGTCCACGGCCGCGAGCCAGCGCAGGGTGGCGGCGGCGTGGCGGCGCCCGGCCCCGGCCCGCATGCGGCGCCCGCGCGCGCCGAACTCGACGCACGCGGTGCGGTCCCCTTGGAGCGCGTAGTGGGAGGCCACGGCCCCGGCGGCGCGCACGGTGAGGTCGGCGATCGACGCGGCCCCGTCGAGGCCGCCGGACACGCCCGCCTCCACCTGGAGGTCGAGGACGAGGGTGACGTCGGTGTCGCGTTCGGAGAGCGTCGCGTTGACGTACAGATCCCTGGTGCGCATGGACGTGCGCCAGTCGATGCGCCGGAGCCGGTCGCCGGGCTGGTAGAGGCGGACCTCGGCGAGCTCCCCGGAGTCGCCGCCGCGGCGGGACCGGTGGACGCCGGTGACGCCGTCGGCGAACGGCAGGGACTCGGCCGAGTCGAACCAGTCGGGGACGGGCAGGACCCACGCGGTCAGGCCCGGGAGGCGCTGCACGGTGGTCTCCAGGAGGCCACCGCAGGCGACGGACCGGACGTGGACGGGGCCGAGGCGGTGCTCGCCCCAGCGGCGGGCCGTCCCGGCGACGACGAGATCGCGACCGGACTGCGGGGCCAGCGCGGACGCGAAGTCGCCCTTGCCGGTGTGGAGCTCGATCCACGGGTCGGCGACGGCGGTGACGACGGTGGTCACGGGGACCGGCTCGGGGTTGGCGACGACGACGCGCGCGGCGGCGACGGCGCCCTCGGCGCACGAGAGGTCCGTGCCGGCGCCTTCGAGGGGCGCCATGCGGACCTCGGGCGGGCGGTGGGGGCGGCGCTGGAGGAGCACGGCGGTGCCGATCGCGAAGGGCGCGGCGATGAGCACGAGGTCGACACGGCCGAAGGCGACGGCCGCGAGCAGGCACACCGCGGCGACGGCGACGGCCCGCGACAGGGCCTTGGTCCGCCGCCACGTCACGGGCGGTTCGACCTGGGCCGCGCGCACCTCGCGGGGGTTGTCGGTGCGCAGGCTCAGGACCGGGTCCATCGTCATCGCGGCTGCGCGGTGTACGCCGGGGCCTGGGCGGTCTGCGGGGCCGGGACGCCGCGGCAGATGTCGGCGACGACCGCGGCGGGGTCGATGCGGCGCATCCACAGCTCGGGCTTGAGCGTGATCCGGTGCGCGAGCGCGGCCCCGGCGACGCCCTTGACGTCGTCGGGGGTCACGAAGTCGCGCCCGGCGAGCACGGCGAGCGCGCGGGAGGCCAGCAGCAGCGCGAGCGAGCCGCGCGGGGAGGCCCCGACCTGGACCTGCGCGTGGGCGCGGGTGGCGGTGGTGACGGCGACGATGTAGCGGCCCACGGAGTCCTCGACGGTGACGTCTTCGAGGGCGCGCTGCATGGCGACGAGCGTGGGCGCGTCGATGACGGGGTCGAGCGCGACGTTCTCGGTGCGGCGGCCGATGCGCCGCTGGAGGACCTCCCACTCCTCGTCCGGCGTCGGGTAGCCGAAGGAGACGCGCAGGAGGAACCGGTCGAGCTGGGCCTCGGGGAGCTGGTAGGTGCCCTCGAACTCGACGGGGTTGGAGGTCGCGAGGACGGTGAACGGCTCGGGCAGGAGGTGGGTCTCGCCCTCGACGGAGACCTGGCGCTCCTGCATCGCTTCGAGGAGCGCGGACTGCGTCTTCGGGGGCGTCCGGTTGATCTCGTCGGCGAGGAGCAGGTTGGTGTGGACCGGGCCCTTGCGGTAGACGAACTCGCCGGTCTTCTGGTTGTAGAGCAGGGAGCCGGTGACGTCGGCGGGCAGCAGGTCGGGCGTGAACTGGAGGCGCCGGAAGTCGAGGCCGAGACTCTGCGCGAAGCAGCGGGCGGTGAGGGTCTTGCCCAGGCCCGGGAGGTCTTCGAGGAGGATGTGGCCGCCCGCGAGGATGCCGGCGAGGACCAGGCGCAGCGGCTCGTCCTTGCCGACGATGACCGAGCGGACCGACTTCAGGACCGCTTCGGCGTGGTGCGCGACCTGGTCGAGGCTGATGCGCGGGGTCTCGTTCATTCAGATCTCCTCGATGGCTTTCAGATAGGCGCCGAGCTGCTGCGGCGTGGGGCAGTCCGGCACCGGGCCGGTCAGGAACAGGTACGCGGCCTCGCCGAGGGCGGCCCGGCACTCATCGGGCTGCGCGGCGAGCGAGAGGCCGCGGCGCAGCCGCAGGCGCTCGGCAGCGAGCTCGGTGAGCTGCTGCTTCGCGTTCGTGGTGGCGAACCGGCCGGGCTTGGCCTCGGCGAAGATGAACCGGTCCTCCCAGCGGTTGACGTCCGCGAAGGGGCGCCAGGACGGCTCGTTGACGGTGTGGGCGCGCAGCTCGGGCGCGGGCTCGGTGTCGGCGCGCATCCCCGTGACCACCGAGTATGTCAGGAGCGCGGCGAGCGCGAGCAGCACGAGCTGCCAGATCGCGAAGTCGACGCCGCCGAGGTACGCGAAGGCCCACGCGAACACGGCGAGCGCGACGGCCCCGACCGCGGGCCACAGCCGCACGCGCCCGAACGGCGACAGGAGCTCCCTCACCGAGGTGCCTTGCGGCGCTTGGCTGCTCACTGCGCCTCCCTGACGCCGAGCTGGGCCCGGAGCGCGACGAGGGCGTCGCGGGCGGCGTCCCGGTCGGCCTCGCCGACGTCGTGCGGCGAGTAGCGGGCCCGCAGGTACGCCTCGGTGAGCCGGTTCAGGGCCGCGCCGTCGAGGTCGTGGCGGGACAGGAGCTTGCGGACCAGGTCCGCGGGCGTGTCGGAGGACTCGCGCTCGATGCCGACGCCCTCGGCGGCGCGCTCGAAGTGGATCCAGCAGGCCATGATCGCCGACCTGGCGTCCGTGCCGAGGTCCATCTCCTGGAGCGCCGAGGCGATCGCGTCCTCCACGAGCGTGAAGTCGCGGACCAGGTGCTCGGGTTCGGGTTCGGGCACGCCGGTGGACTCGGGCGCCTCGACCAGCCACCGGATGAGGCGCCTGGCGAGGAGCACCAGGATCAGCAGCACCGGAATCCCCGCGAGGACCCCGAGGATGAGCCAGCTGATCCACGACGGGAACGAGCCGCTCGCCTCGCCGGGCTCGCCGGTCGGCATCGACGGCTCCTCCACGGTCGGCATCGGCGGCGCGGACTCGACGCCCTCGCCTTCCGAGTACGGCATCCGCGCCTCGTCCCACTGGAGCCCGGTGCCCTGCGCGGCGATCCCGACGATCAGCAGCGCCGCCGCGACCGCGACGACCGGCAGCCACCGGCGCAGCGTCGGGCGCTCGGGCGGTCCGGGTGGGGTCATGTGCGGCCTCTTGGGGTGTGCGGTGCGGCGGTGGGGGTGATGCGCGTCCCCACCTTATGCCAACGCCGCTGCAAACGCCTACCCGTCTCAGGACTCGAAACGCGACGCGAAGCGGCGCTGCCAGGGGGTCTCGACCGCTTTCGGGGAGTATCCGGCGCGCACGAACGCGACGGCCTCCGCGGCGGGGACGCCGTCGAGGACCGCCATGCACGCGAGCGCGGTCCCGGTGCGGCCGTTCCCGCCGTGGCAGGCGAGCTCGACGCGCTCGGTCCCGGCCCGCTCCCACGCCTCGCGCAGGGCCGCGCCGAACGCGGCCTTGTCAGCGGGGAGCCGGAAGTCGGGCCACCGGACCCACGTCGCGTCCCAGGCGACGGCCGGGGGCTCCTTGCCGAGCAGGTACAGCGCGAACTGCGGCTCCGGCCCCGCGGGGAGGGGCCGGGCCAGGCCGCGGCCGCGCACGAGCCGCCCGGACGGGAGGCGCAGCACGCCGGGGGCGTCAGGGTCCCAAGTCATCGCCCGATGCTACTGCGGCGCAGCGCTAGTGGACCTCCCTGAGTCCCGAGCCCTCCTCGGGGAGCTCCTTGAGGGTCCGGATCGGGGTCTTCAGGAGCACCAGGCACCCGGCGAAGAGCATCCCGGCGGCGATGAGGAGCACGGACTTCGCGCCGATCCCCTCGCCCGCGAACCCGCCGAGGATCGACCCGAGCGCCATCGAGCCCCACGTGACCACCCGCTGCGTGGCGTTCACGCGGCCCTGGATCGGGTCGGGCGTGACCGCCTGCCGGTAGCTCACGACGTTCACGTTGAACACCACGATCGACCCCACGAACAGCGCCTGCCCCAGGAACGCGGCCGCCGCTCCCCACCCGGGCCCCGAGAGCGCCACGACCGCCATGCCGGGGCCGGACAGCGCGAGCGCGACGAGCGCGGTGCGCCCCATGCCGAACCGCACGGAGATCTTCCCGACGAGCATCGCCCCGAGCACCCCGCCGACCCCGGACCCGGCGAGCACCAGGCCGACGACCGCGCTGGTCTGGCCGGTGTCGCGGATGAGGAACACCACGAGCATCGCCTGGAACGCGCCCACCGAGAGGTTGCACCAGGCGCTGGAGAACGCCACGGTGCGGATGATCGGGTCCTTGAGGATGAACCTGATCCCCTGCGCGATCTCGGCGCGCAGGTGCGGCTTCTCGCGCCGGACCGGTTCGGCCTCGGTGAACTTGATGCGCCACATACTGATCGCCGACACCGCGAAGCCCGCGACCGCGACGGCGACCGCCACGGGCGCGGTCAGCAGCGTCACGAGCGGCCCGGCGACGAGCGGCCCGCCCGTGTCGGACGCGGAGCGGAGCCCCTGGATGCGCGAGTTCGCGCCGGCGAGGCGGTCGTTATCGATGAGCATCGGCACGTAGCTGCCCTGCGCCACGTCGAAGAACACCGAGACGAGGCCGAGCCCGAACATGACGGCGTACAGCTGCCACATCGCGAGCGCGTCGAACGCCCACGCGACCGGGACGGTGAGCATCACGGCCGCCCGCAGCACCTCGCTGACGACGATGATCGGCTTGCGCCGCATCCGGTCCACCCACGCGCCGACGAGCAGCCCGAACATGACCAGGGCGATCTGGTCCATGGCGTTGAGGACCCCGATCTGGGCCTCGCTGAGGTCGAGCACGACCACGGCGATGATCGAGACCGAGAAGTACGCGATCTGGAGGCCGACTTGGCTCGCGGCCACGGAGATGAGCAGGAGGCGGTGGTCGGGGTTGCGGAACATCGGTTCGGGGAAGCCTTTCCGGGGGTATTCGGGCAGCCTACGCCCCGAACGCGACAAACGGGTGCCACGGACGCCGCTCCCCCACGGCCGCAAGGGCCTCCGCGGGGCTCGCACCGGCGGCGCAGCGGCGGTGGTAGTCGACCATCATCTCCGCGGCCATCGCGTCGGGGACCTTCGCGAGGCTGGAGACGACGGTGGAGGTCCCGGCGTGCAGGAGCGCCGCGGTGAACCCGAGCGTCTCGTTCCCGACCTCCACGGTGGACCGGCCGAGGTCGCACGCGGACAGCACCACGTGCTGCGGCGGCTGGTCGAGCCCGAGCAGCTCGTACGCGTTCAGCGGCCCGAGTCCGAAGTCCAGGCGGGAGAACAGGACGTTGTCCGGCTCGTGGTGCCCGTGCGCGGCCAGGTGCGCGACGGCGGCGCCGTCGAGCGCCTTGAGCACGGCCTCGGGGTCGGACTCGTCGGCGTGGATGAGCACCGGGTCTTGGTAGAGCTTCGCGATCGCCTCGATCTCCTCCCCGGCCCGCCCGAGCCCCGGCCCGGCGGCGGCCAGCGCGGGCCCGGTCGCGGCGGGCTTCTGCACTGCGCGCCACCAGGCTTCGGCCGAGGGCGACACGGTGAGCGGCCTCCCTCGCAGCAGCGGCAGCATCGGCCAGGGGACCCACGCGAGCTTGCTGTGCGGGATAAGGACCACCTGCCGGTCCCCCACGTAGTCGGCGATCGGGTCGAGGAGTCCTTCGGACATCGCGGCCGCGTTGCGCCGCATGGAGCCTTCGACGCTCTGCCGCAGCCGCTCGGGGTGGTGGAAGGTCCTCCGCAGCGCGTCGAGGTCGGCGCCCAGTCGGCTGCCGAGTTCGGCCGCCTCGTCGAGCGGCATCAGCTCGACGTGCCGGATGTCGCCGCCGCCCACGAGGACGGCGCGGACATTGCCGCCTGCTTCGAACAGGCTGACCACCACCGTCTCCCGCGACTGCGCCAGCTCGTGAATCGCCTCGGGGGCGATCCGCTCCGCCTGCTCGCCGGGGCCCGGCTTGGCGCGGTCGTAGTCGCGGATCTGCGCTTCGAGCTCTCCGACGCGCACCAGCGCCTCGGCCCCGTCCTCGCCTTCGACCTGGAGGTCCCAGAGTTCTTGCCGCGCTTGGCGGAGCCGCCCGAGCGCCTCTCGCGCGGCCGGGGTCCCGGAGGACTTCACGGGCGGCACGCGCAGCGCCTGCGCCCGGCTGCGCTCGGCCCAGCGGAGCATGTCGGACGGGGTGCCGTGCTTGGTCGTGTAGCCCAGCCCTTTCTGCGACAACTGGACGCCGAGCGCGGACACCCCGGCCTGAAACTCGACTGAGCCGAAGGTGGTCCGGTAGTCGTCGAGCAGGTCGAGCCCGGCGCGGAGCTCCGGCATGGGGTCCTGTTCGCGGGCTATGGCGAGTTCGGCCTTCGCGAGGTAGCGGGCGAGGTCCTCGGCGAGCGCGTCGTGGCCGGGGCCGCCGGACTCGCTGTCGAGCAGTTTTTCGACGCCGTCGAAGTCCTTCACCTTGATTTTCGCGCGGGCAGCAAGAATCTTGGCCTGTTTGAGCCGTAGTGTCCAACCGCGCTGTTCCAGTGCATCACAGAGTCGGGCGACCTTCTCGGCGAAGTCGGGTCCGATCTGACCCGAATCGAAGCGGCCCTGAAGGATCAGAAGGCGAGCGAGGAACGCCATAGGCTCGTTGCCCTGCTCGTAAAGGGAGTCCATCGCTCGGCGGGCTCGCTGCTCTGCGAGTTCGAAGCGGTTGACCTCCAACGCTGCGACTGCGCTCCAGAATTCGTAGATCGCTGCGCTGCGTCGGTTGCCCGCGAGTCGCTGTGACGCGGTGGCTTCGGCCCAGCGCTCGGCCGCCTGGCCGTACATGCCCACGGAGAACAGCGCCTCGGCGTAGGAGGCTTCGATGAAGGATTCGAGGTCGGGGGCATACCTGCGGAACTGCACCCGCACTTCGTCGAAGGTCAGGAGAGCCTTGGTGACGTCGCCGAGGTCGAGCCAGACCATGGCTTCAAGGAGGATCGTCTTCGCCCGGTTGACCGGGATGTCGACCGTCTCGTGCACTTGCAGGGCCTTCTGGATGCTCTCCATGGCTTTGTGCAGTTCGCCGAGGTCGCGCCAGACCATCGCGCGGTTGTGGAACAGCGCGGCGTACATGTAGTCGGGGCCGTTCGCGGCCAAGTGGGGTTCGGCCTCCGCGAACCAGTGCACCGCATCGTTGAGTCTGCTGTTCTGCCAGAGATTGAAGGCGCGCTGGTGAAACAGGACTCCGCGGTCCACCGGGTCAGTGAAAGGTTCAGCCAAGTCGAGCAGTCGCAGGCCCTCCGCGGACTCGCCCAGGTTTGCCATGTTCGCTGACATCACCATGAGAGTCTTCGCGATCAATCGCGCTCGTGCGGTTCCAGCGGCTGGAGGCCGCTCAGAGTCCCATTCAAGTAGCGACAGCGCCTTGTCAAGCACCTCTGCGGATTCCGCAATGCGGCCGCGTCGGTTGAGGCGCTGTCCTCGGGTAAACAGCCGCCAAGCGCTTTGAAGCATTCTTCATATGCTACAGGCGCACAGCGGGTGTCACGACCACCGCGGGGAGCCCCTCTCGCTGCAACGCTTCGTCCGGCCTGATCACCAACTGGAACATCTCGTTGTTCGGTAGCCCTTCGAGTACGAATCGGCCGGTCTCATCAGTCGTGGCGCGCCTGGTGCCTTGCGGGCTTCTGAGTTCGACGGCATAGGTCCCCTCGGGCCCGATCCAGCCGTCGAGTCGGATCTCCTGCAAGGCCGAAGGCCTCGGCGTGACCATGACTGTGACGGTTTCGCAGTCGAAGGTGATCGACGTGGGATCGCCCTGATTCACCGCGAGTTCCGAGTCTCCTCGGACGAGCGTCAATTCCTTGGGCCGGTATACGGACGCCACTCTGGCATCGAGCGCCGCTTCGAGTTCGAGTACGAATTCGACCCGCTCGTTGAGGTCACTCGGCATCGGGTCGTCCCGTTTGTGGAGCTCGTTGATGACCGCGAGAATCCGCTCGTCGCAGGAGTCCAGCGGTTCGAACTCGCCCTGGTCCCGCTTGTCAGGTTCCATCTGCATACCGCTCCTCACCTGCGCCCCAGGACGGGTCGTCCAGCAGGGTCTTCCTCATCTTGTCCAAGCACCGGCCCCGCGTGGGCCCGATGCTCCCCCTTTTCATCCCCAGCTCTTCGGAGATGACGTCATAGTCCGGCCGGGTGAACGCCGCCACGTAGGCGAGCAGCGCCCGGCACTTGTCGTCCTGTGCAAGGAAGGCACGGCGCACCGCTTCTCGCTCGTCATCGCGGACGAAGCCGTCCTCGATGCCTTCGACGATCGGCTCCTTGATGTCGAGCGGGTCGGAGGCGACCTCGCGCCTCGCGTGCCCGGCGACGTTCCACGCCTCGCGGCTGACCGTGGTGCGCATCCACTTGGTCAGCGCGCGAGGCTTGTCGAGTCCGTCCTTGGTGCGCCACAGGCGGAGCCATGCGGTCTGCACCACGTCGGCGGCGCTCTCCCTGTCGAGGCCGGCCCGCCGGGCCACTCGCCAGAGCGGCTCGGTGAGCTCCTCGATGAGGGTTCGCTGCGCAGTGCGGTCACCGGCACGCGCGGCGACGTAGAGCCGCGCGTACCGGTCGTAGTCGACCGCCGCCACCGATTGAGCCGGAATCGTGTTCATGTCTTCAGGCTAGCGACTCTTCAGCCGGGCGAGGGCCGCATGAGCGCGCTCCGCGGCCTTGACCGGGTCCTGGATCTCCTCCACGCCCGATTCCGAGATGGCGTTGAGCAGGTACGCCGCCGCGACCGGGGCCGCGAACGAGGTGCCGCTCCAGACCGCGTAACCGGAGGAGAAGTCGTCGAAGTCGTAGCTCTCGCGGAAGCGGTTGCGCATCGTGGACTTGGCGCGGCGCTCGGGTTCGAGCGATCCGGCCGCCTCGCACGGGTACGTGCTCACCAACCCGGCCCCGGTGGCGTAGCACGAGACCCACGGGCCCTCGTTCGAGAACATCGCGATCTCCAGGTTGGGGTTCAAGGCCCCGACGCTCAGGATCGGCGCGGCGTTCTCCGGCTGCTCGTGCGCGGCGAACGCCGCGGGGTAGAACGGCCGGTCGGAGGACTGGTTCCCGGCGGCGGCGACCACGGGGACGCCGAGCTTGGTCAGGCGCTTCACCGCGTCGCCCATCCAGCCGCCGGGGATGTCGTCGGCGGCCTCGTCCACATAGCCGGTCGCCAGGACGACCACGTCCACGGCGAACGCCTCGGCGTCGCCGCCGCGGGCGGCCTCGATCTGGTCGGCCACGTGCTGGAGGGCGCCGATGATCTCGTGCTCGTAGGAGAGGCCGTCGTTGTGGACCACCCGCAGGGAGTACACCTGGACGTCCGGGGACATCTGGCGCAGCAGCCCGGTGATGAAGGTGCCGTGCCCGAAGTGGGTGGCGACCTCACCGAGGAGGGTCGGCTCGTGGACCGGGCCGTCCCAGGGGTCGTCCAGCGGCGGCGCGGGCGAGTCGTTGTGCTGGCCCAGCCGGGTCTGGAAGGCGTGGTCGACCACCACGAAGGTGTCCTTGCCCTCCGAGCGGTCCGAGATGTCGAACGCCGGGTGGCTGCTCGGGACGCCGGTGTCCAGGACCGCGACACGGAGCCTGCGGTCCAGCTTCTTGCGCTCGGGCATCGGGGCGACCATGTCGACCGGGATGCGGCCGATCGAGTGCTTGTGCGGGCCGGGGAGCGGCGGCTCACCGGTGCCGATACCGATGCCGCCCTTGGAGCAGATCATCAGGTGCTCCAGGCGGACCTTCGCCAAGAGCTCCTTCGGGAGGCTCGCGTCGCTCGTGTCGGTCTTGAGCCGCTGGAGGAGCGACCACGCGTCGACCGCGGCCTGGTCGCCGTGGGTGCTCACGACCGGGACGCGGAAGGGGCCGGAGCCCGCGACGGCCGGGTTGGCGGCCTGGCTCTCCAGGGACAGGCCGGTGGGGCGGATCGCGCCTTCGAGCCTGCTGCGGGCCTCGTCGTCGTGGATGACCGACTCGTCCACCAGGAGGCGGTCGTAGCGGTAGATCGTGCCGACCGGGGCCGAGCGGCCCGCGGTCCGGACGACCTGCCCGGGGAGGAGGACGCGGCCGCCGTGCCGGTCCAGAGTGGAGTAGGCGAGTTCGGGGACGCCGGACATGTGGTCGCGGCGCGGGTTGGGCTTCAAATGGGGTTCGTTCTCCGCGAACACCAATCGCATGGGAGCTCCTCTGGTCGTCTTCGGGGGTCTATGCGGTTGTCGGGCGAGGAGGGGGATCTCTTCGAGACCGATTCTCCTCACCTTCTGCCGGACGTGGGGTCCACGCCCGGTCCGATAGGTCGAA
Source organism: Glycomyces mayteni (assembly GCF_042428885.1). Lineage (NCBI taxonomy): Bacteria > Bacillati > Actinomycetota > Actinomycetes > Glycomycetales > Glycomycetaceae > Glycomyces > Glycomyces mayteni. The sequence continues at coordinate 1,430,106 of NZ_JBHMBP010000001.1, read as the reverse complement.
AGGCACTCAAGCCCGGAATGCCGCGAACGCCACGGGCTGGACGGTTATCGCGGCTTTCACCAGGGAAGAGGTTCGTGAGACCGGCGGGATACACCTCGGAAGGCGCTATCTGAACTTGGCACGTTCGAGGGATGCGAAAAGCGCCCCGGAGATCCACTCCGGGGCGCTCGGACAGTGCGGTCTAGGGCTTGGCGGGCTCGTCGTCGTCGTCCTCGATGACCTCGACGATCGGCTCGTCGTCCCACGTGGGGAGGTCGAACTCGCCGTCGCGGACGCCCTCGACGAACGCCTCCCACTCGGATGGCGTGTAGATCAGGATGTCGCCTTCGGGGTCCTCGGCCATGCGCAGGGCCACGAGCCCGTTGTCGGCGTAGCCGATCTCCAGTGCGGCCGGGGTGCCGTCCTCATGGGTCGTGCGCTCCCAGCGGGCCTCGGCGGTGTCGAACTCGCCCTTCAGCGGATGCTCACGCTTCGTCATGGGCCAAGCATAGGAAAGGGCCCGGACCGCGCGGTCCGGGCCCTCTCGGGACGCTCAGCCCTGGTGCGGGTAGCGGTACTCCGTCGGCGGGACGAAGTTCTCCTTGATGGAGCGGGGGCTGACCCAGCGGACGAGGTTCTGCCAGGAGCCGGCCTTGTCGTTGGTGCCCGAGCCGCGGGCGCCGCCGAAGGGCTGCTGGCCGACGACCGCGCCGGTGGGCTTGTCGTTGATGTAGTAGTTCCCGGCCGCGAAGCGGAGGGCCTCGCTCGCGCGGGCGATGGCGGCCCGGTCGGTGGCGAAGACCGCGCCGGTGAGCGCGTACGGGGCGATGTCGGCGGCCTGGCTCACGACGGAGTCGAAGTCGGCGTCGTCGTAGACGTGGACGGCGTTGATCGGCCCGAAGTACTCCTCGGTGAACAGCTCGTGGGTCGGGTCCGCGGACTCGATGAGCGTGGGCTGCACGAAGAAGCCCTGGGAGTCGTCGGCGGTGCCGCCGGTGACCACGGTGGCCTTCGCGTCCCCTTGCAGGCGCTCGAAGAGCGCGGTGTGCTTGGCGTAGGCGCGGGCGTCGATGACGGCGCCGCCGAAGTTCGCGAAGTCGGTGACGTCGCCGTAGGTGATGTCCTCGGTCATGCCGACGACGGCGTCGCGCAGGCCGTTCTTCCACAGCGAGGCCGGGACGTAGGTCCGCGAGAGCGCGGAGCACTTCTGGCCCTGGTACTCGTACGCGCCGCGGACCATCGCCACGGCCAGCGCGTGGGGGTCGGCGCTGGGGTGGGCGACGATGAAGTCCTTGCCGCCGGTCTCGCCGACCAGGCGCGGATAGGTGCGGTAGCCGCCGATGTTCTGGCCGATCGTGGACCACAGGTGCTGGAAGGTCTTCGTGGAGCCGGTGAAGTGGATGCCGCCGAGGTCGGGGTCCAGGAGCGCGGTCTCGGAGTGCTCGCCGACGCCGGTGACCATGTTGATGACGCCGTGGGGCAGTCCGGCCTCGGCGAGCACCTGCATGACGAAGTGCGCGGCGAACTGCTGGGTGACCGAGGGCTTCCACACCACGGTGTTGCCCATGAGGGCGGGGGCGGTGGGGAGGTTCCCGGCGATGGCGGTGAAGTTGAACGGGGTGATCGCGAGGACGAACCCGTCGAGGGGGCGGTGGTCCATGCGGTTCCACAGGCCCTTGGAGGAGACCGGCTGCTGCCGGTAGATGCCCTCGGCGAAGCTGACGTTGAAGCGCAGGAAGTCGATGAGCTCGCACGCGGCGTCGATCTCGGCCTGCGCGGCGGTCTTGGACTGGCCGAGCATGGTCGCGCCGTTGAGGACGTCGCGGTAGGGGCCGGAGATGAGCTCGGCGGCGCGCAGGAAGACGGCGGCGCGGTCGGCGAAGTCGGTGCGGATCCAGTCGTGGCGGGCGGCCTTGGCGGCGGCGACGGCGTCGGCCCACTCGCCCGAGGTGGCCTCGCGGGTGGTGCCGAGGACGTGGTGGCGGTTGTGGGGCTGGACGACCTCGATCTCGGCGCCCGTGCCGCGGCGCCACTGGCCGCCGATGTGGTGGTCGAGGTCGAGGCGGGTGGCGGCGAGTTCGGCGAGCTTCTTCTGGAGGCTCTCGCGCTCGGGCGTCCCGGGCGCGTACGAGTTGATCGGTTCGTTCTCCGGCTTGGGTACCGTAAACAAGGCGTCCATCGCACACTCCCGTTGATTCGACGGCTTTAGCGTTCACTGAGCTTTGAACACGAGGTTACTAGACCGGTGGCGCTACCGCCATCCTCGCACAGTCCGGGCCCTGTGAACTGGTGCGATGCGAACAAGAGCGCCGCTCGGGGGCCCCGGGCCACACCGGCCCGACCGAGGAGTGCGGTCCCGCGCCGCATCCGTACTCTGGGGTCGTGACCAACACGCAGGAGCAGCAAGCCGCCACCGCCGAGTCCGCCCCCGCCGCAGCCGATCCCCGGCCCGGCCGGGTCGCGCTGTGGGTCCTCGGCGCCGCCGCCGTCGCCTCGCTCGCGGGCGTCGTCTACTCCCTGTACCGCCTCACCGGCATGGCCGACGGCCTCGACGACACCGGCGTCATGCTCCTGGCGAACAGCCTGTTCAGCCCCATCATCGTCACCGTCTTCGCCGGAGCCGTCGCCGGAGCGGTCACCCCCCGTCTCGTGAAGGGCCCCCAGAAGGCCCTCGCGGTCCTCGGCTCGCTCGTCCTCGGCGTCGTCACCGGCGCCATCGCCTACCTCGGGTTCGGCGTGGACGCCGACATCGCGCTGGTCCTCGGCCTGGTCCTGCTCGTCTCGGCCGTCGTCGGCGGCCTGTTCGCGCTGCCGCGCCGCACCGTCACCGTCGTCGCGGGCCTGAGCGCGGTCCTGCTGCTGCTGGCGTTCATGTTCGGCCGCGGCTTCTACGAGGCCGCGTCCTCGGTGAGCCTGTTCTCCGACCCGCTCGACGAGTACGGCGCGCTCGGCACCGCCATCCCCTTCATCGCCGGGATCGCCTGCGGCGTCTGCGCGTTCCTGTACCTGCGCCACAAGAAGGCCGGCGTCAAGCTCCTGGGCCACCTGCTCGCGGGCGCCATCCCCGGCGCCGTCTGGCTCGTCTCCACCGTCCTCGCGCAGATCGGCGTCGAGGTGCTCCTGAACGTCGGCCTCAACCAGGTCGCCCCGCTCGACGAGGCGTTCCTCGCCCTGAGCTTCCAGTGGCAGTACAACGGCTCGATGACCGCGCTGTTCGCCGGGGCGCTGTGCGCGGTCTTCGCCTACGGGTTCCTGCTCCCCAAGCCCGCGAAGGCTCAGTCCAAGGACGCCAGGAAGTCCTGAACCTCGGAGGGGGCGTACCAGTCCAGGACGTGCGCCTCCACCGCGTCCAGGTCCGGCTCCTCGGCGGCGAGCGCCCGCGCGACCTCCTCGGCCGCGTCCGCGTCGTCCGCGTGCACCGCCGCGACCCGCTTCAGCTTCACGTCCCCGTCGAAGTCCGCGCCCGTGCCCTCGGCGTGCTCCGCGACCCGCTCGTCCGGCACGTCCGCCGAGACCACGATCCGCCGCGGCGCCCCGCCCGCCAGGAGCGGCAGCGACGCCAGCGCCGCATCCGCGAACGCCGTGTACTCCAGGTCCTCCTCGTCGGCCCCCGGCGCCTCGCGCCGCAGCCACGACGTGACCGTGTGGACGGCCGACACCGGCTTGAGCTCACCGGTGCCGACCAGCTCCCGCAGCATCGCGACGGATGCGGGTACGTAGATTCGCGCCATGCCCTTAGTCTGCTGCGCCGCCGGGCGCGCCGTGGCAGCGCTTGTACTTCTTGCCCGAACCGCACGGGCACGGGGCGTTCGGGCCGGTCTTCTCGACGTGCCGCTGCCCCGGGTTCGCCTGCTGCGCGGGCGGCGCCGTGGCCGCCTTGCGCGGCCCGGCCGAACGCGCCGACTTCGGGGCGACCTTCGCGGCGCCCTTCTGGCCCGCGCCCGGCGTGCGCTTCACGTCCCGCTTCTGGCCCGCGACCGGCTTCGGCGGGCGCTTGAACACCGCGCCGTCCTCCGTCGTCGCCTGGCTCTCCACACCGCTCGCGTTGTCCATCGACGGCGCCGACTGGAGCAGCATCTCCGGCTTGCGCAGCGGCTCCAGGCCCCGGATCGTCGCCTCCGGCTCGGCCGCGGCCCCGCCCTCGGCGGGCTTGGCCTTCAGCTCGGCGTTCATCAGGAAGCGGACCGTGTCCTCCTTGATGCCGTCGAGCATCGTCTGGAACATGTCGAACGCCTCGCGCTGGTACTCGATGACCGGGTCGCGCTGCGCGTACGCCCGCAGGCTGATGCCCTGCTTGAGGTAGTCCACCTCGTACAGGTGCTCGCGCCACTTCCGGTCGATCGTCTGGAGCAGCACCCGCCGCTCCAGCTTCCGCAGCACCTCTTCGCCGAACTCGTCCTCGCGCGCCTTGTAGACCTCGTGCGCGTCCTCCTTGACGGCCTTGAGGAGCGTCTCGGCGTCGAGCTCGTCGAGCCCGCCCGCCTGCTTCACGACCTCCTTGTGCGACAAGGCGATCGGGTAGAGCTGCTTGAACGCCGACCACAGCTCGTCGAGGTCCCAGTCCTCGCCGTAGCCCTCGCTCGTGGCCCCCGCGACGTACGCCTCCAGGACGTCGTCGATGAAGTGCCCGATCTGCTCCGACACGTCCTCGCCGTCGAGCACCTTGCGCCGCTCGTCGTAGATGACCGTGCGCTGGTTGTTCATGACCTCGTCGTACTTGAGGACGTTCTTGCGGATCTCCGCGTTGTGGCCCTCGATCTGCGACTGCGCCGACTCGATCTGGCGGGTCACGAGCTTCGAGACGATCGGCACGTCGTCGGGGACGCGCATCCGGTTCATCATGGCGCGCACCGCGTCCGCGTTGAACCGCTTCATCAGGTCGTCCGAGAGCGACAGGTAGAACCGGGACTCGCCCGGGTCGCCCTGGCGGCCCGCGCGACCGCGCAGCTGGTTGTCGATGCGGCGGGACTCGTGGCGCTCGGTGCCGAGCACGTACAGGCCGCCCGCGTCCTTGACGTCCTCGGCCTCGGCCTTCGTCGTCTCCTCGAACTTCTCGATCGCCTCGGCCCACGCCGCCGCGTAGGTCTCCTCGTCGGCGTCGTCGACGCCGCGCGCGCGCAGGTCGGAGGCCGCCAGGTACTCGGGGTTGCCGCCGAGCATGATGTCCGTGCCGCGCCCGGCCATGTTCGTGGCGACGGTGACGGCGCCGCGCTGGCCCGCCTGCGCGATGTACTCGGCTTCCTTCGCGTGGTTCTTCGCGTTGAGCACGTTGTGCGGGATGCCGCGCTTCTTCAGCAGGCGCGCGAGCATCTCGGACTTCTCGACCGAGACGGTGCCGACCAGGACCGGCTGGCCGGTCTCGTGGCGCTCGGCGATGTCGTCGACGACGGCCTGGTACTTCGCCTCTTCGGTCTTGTAGATGACGTCGGGCTGGTCGCGGCGGATCATCGGCTTGTTCGTGGGGATCGGGATGACGCCCATGCCGTAGACGTTGTTGAACTCCGACGCCTCGGTCTGCGCGGTGCCGGTGATGCCCGCGAGCTTCTCGTACAGGCGGAAGTAGTTCTGGAGGGTGGTGGTGGCGAACGTCTGGTTCTCCTGCTTGATCTCCACCTTCTCCTTGGCCTCGATGGCCTGGTGGATGCCCTCGTTGAAGCGGCGGCCCGGCAGCACGCGGCCGGTGAACTCGTCCACGATGAGCACCTCGTCGTCCTCGGAGACGATGTACTCGCGGTTGCGCTCGAACAGCTCCTGCGCCTTGATGGCGTTGTTCAGGTAGCCCACGAGCGGCGTGTTCACCGAGTCGTAGAGGTTCTCGATGCCGAGGCGGTCCTCGACGCGGGCGACGCCCGACTCCGAGATCGCGATCGTGCGCTTGCCCTCGTCGACCTCGTAGTGCTCGTCGCGCTTCATCGTGCGGACGATGTTCGCGAACTCGGTGTACCAGCGCTTGGAGTGCTCGGCGGGGCCCGAGATGATGATCGGCGTGCGGGCCTCGTCCACGAGGATCGAGTCCACCTCGTCGACGAGCGCGAAGTGGTGGCCGCGCTGCACGAGGCTGTCGGCCGAGCCGGTCATGTTGTCGCGCAGGTAGTCGAAGGCCAGCTCGTTGTTCGTGGAGTACGTGACGTCGGCGAGGTACGCCTCGCGGTGCTTCTCCGAGCCCTCGCCCGGGAGCACGACGCCGACGGACAGGCCCAGGAAGCGGTGGATCTCGCCCATCCACTCGGCGTCGCGTCGCACCAGGTAGTCGTTGACCGTGACCTGGTGCACGCCGTTGCCGGTGAGCCCGTTGAGGTAGACGGGGAGGGTCGAGACGAGGGTCTTGCCCTCGCCGGTCTTCATCTCCGCGATGTTGCCCTGGTGCAGGGCCGCGCCGCCCATGAGCTGCACGTGGTAGTGGCGCATCCCGCGGACGCGCCAGGCGGCCTCGCGCACTGTGGCGAACGCCTCGGGCATGAGGTCGTCGGTGGTCTCGCCGTCCTTCAGGCGCTCCCGGTACTCGTCGGTGAGCGCGCGCAGCTCGGCGTCGGTGAGCGCCTTGTACTCGTCTTCCAAGGAGTCGACCGCATCGGCGATCGCGTTGAGTCGCTTGAGCGCGCGGCCCTCACCGGCCCGCAGTACCTTCTCGAACAACGACACGGAAGATCAGCCCCCAGCAACGTCTTGACCAGATCGGGTGGATTTCCCGGTCAATACTACGCGTAGGCGGTGACTGGCCCGGACGGCCGCCGGTGGGGCACAATCGGAGCCTATGGAACCCGTCACCCTCGACGCCGACGGCCTGCGGCTCGTCGCCTGGGAGCAGCGGCACCTGCCGGATCTGGCCCGGATCTACGCCGACCCGCTCATCGAGCGCTTCCTCGTCATGCCCCTGCCGTGGACCGGGTCCGCGCGCGACCGGTACGTGGAGGTGCAGCGGCGCCACTGGGGCGGGGAGAACCCGCGGTGGGCCGTCGAGGAGGACGGCGTCCTCGTCGGGTCCATGGCGCTCACGAAGTCCTTCCCCGGCGAGATGACCATCACGTACGTGACCGCGCCGTGGGCGCGGGGCCGCGGCGTCGCCCAGCGCGGCATCCGCGCGGCCGTCGCGTTCGGGTTCGACCGCCTCGGGGCCCGGCGCATCGCGTGGGACGCGATCGTCGGCAACCACGCCTCCCGCCTCGCGGCACTGCGCACCGGGTTCACCGTCGAAGGGGTCTCCCGCGGCGGCGTCAACCAGCGCGGGACCACCCGCGACTGCTGGATCGGCGGGATGCTCCCCGGGGACCTGCGCGGCCCCGACGACCCGCCCCCGCACTACGAGACCCTCAAGCGCCAGGCCGCGTTCTTCACCGCCCCGCAGCCGGAGCTGGAGACCGGCGCGGCGGGCCTGCGCCTGCGGCCGGTGCGCGAAGCCGACCTCGACGGCATCGCCGCGGCCTGCGCCGACCCCGACGTGCAGCGGTTCACGCCCATGCCCCGCGACTACGGCCGCGCCGACGCCGAGCGGTTCCTGAGCGACAAGCGCCGCGCCTGGGACCTCGGCGACCGCGTCCTGTACGTGCTCGCCGACGAGGACGACCGGTACTGCGGGTCCGTGGAGCTCATGCTCCGCGAGCCCGGCGAGTCCGAGGTCGGGTACCTGACGGCGCCGTGGGCGCGCGGGCGCGGCTGGATGACCGCCGCCGTCAAGCGCCTGTGCCGCCTCGGCTTCGACGCGCTCGCGCTGGAGCGGATCGAGTGGCGGGCCGACCCGGAGAACGAGGCGTCGCTGCGCGTCGCGCAGAAGGCCGGGTTCACCGTGGAGGGCGTGCGGCGGCGCGTGCGCAGCGGCCCGCTGGGACGCCGCGACTCCGTCATCGCCAGCCTGTTCCCCGAGGAACTGGCGCGCTGAGCCGGTCCATCCGGTGCAAATCAGACTCCCCAAACGGTTGACGCACCGCGCCGGGACTGCTTTTCTGAGGACGTGAAACTCTTCGGACCCGTCGCGACGACGGCGTTCGTGCTGCGGCCCGCCGACCCCGGGACCAGCGTGGACTGCGGGTTCGAGCCCGACGCCGTCGCGGTGTCCCCCGAAGGCGACGCGGTCTGGGGCGCGCTCGCCGTCGAGGGCGCGGGCGTCGCCGGCGTCCGGTACTGGGTCGCCCCCGAGCGGCGCGGCAAGCGGCTCGCCTCGGCGATGCTCCGCACGCTCGCGCCGATCGTGTTCGAGGCCGGCGCGCACCGGCTCGAAGCGCGCCCGCCCGTGCGCGACCACGCCGCGATCCGCGCCGCGCTCGGCGCGGGCTTCCGGCCCGACGGCGGCGTCGCACGCGGCGCGGCCTGGGACGGGACCGCCGCGCTCACCCTCGGCCTGCTCCCCGGCGACGGCACCGGCCCGTCCCCGCGGGTCCTGCCCGACCTGCCCGGCGGGACGCTCTCCGACGGGGTGGTCGCGCTCCGCCCGCTCGACGCCGGGGACTTCGAGGCCCACCTGCGCCACCGCTCCAGCCCCGACGTGTACGCGGGGGCCGCGCTGCCGCTGCCGCCGAGCGCCGAGGAGGCCCGCGAGGTGTGCGAGTGGCGCGCGGCCGTCGACTGGCTGCGCGGGCGCAGCGCGCTCATGGTCATCGACGACGGCGAGGGCTACCAGGGGACGATCGGCCTGTACGACGTGGCGCGGATCGTGGGCACCGGCATGATCGGGTACGACCTGCGCGCGTCCGTGCGCGGCCGCGGCTACGCGACCAGGGCGGTCAACCTGGTGCGGCGCTGGGCGTTCCGCGAGGTCGGGCTCGACCGCGTGTGGGCCGGGACGGACCTCCACAACACCGCCTCGCAGGCGGTGCTGCGCCGCGCGGGCTTCCGTCTGGAGGGCGTGGAGCGCGGCGGACTGCCGACGCTGGCGGGCCGCAGGCGCGACACGTTGGTGTGGGCTGTGTTGAGCAGCGACTAGCGTGCAACCCAACGGGTGGGGCCGGGCGTCGAGGATATAGTTATCGCGTCGCTTCGCTTTGTGGAGGAACCCCCTTTGAAACGCCGGTCCTTCGTCGCCGCTGCCTCGGCGACGTCGCTGCTCTCGCTCGCCGCGTGCGCCGAACCCCAGCAGGGGACGTTCACGCCGGCCCCGATCGTGCCCGTCGTGTCGCTCGACGCCGTCGACGACCATGATCCGTCCCAGCCGTTCAACCTCACCGTGGTGGACGGCATCCTCGAAGAGGTCAACGTGACCTCCGACCGGTCCAAGACCATTGAAGGCGATTTCGCCGAGGACCTCACCTCCTGGACCTCGAAGGGCGTGATGGACGCGGGCTCGGTGCACACCGTCGCCGCGAAGGCCGTCAGCTCCGACGGCACCGTCACCGAGTTCGAGCAGACGTTCACCACCGAGCGCAGGGACGGCACCGGCTTCGGGGTGGCCGACGTGACGCCGATCGTGGAGGGCGAGACGGTCGGCGTCGGCGCGCCGATCATCGTGTTCTTCACCGAGGACGCCCCCGACCGCGCGGAGGTCGAGAAGAACCTCGTCGTCGAGTCCGAGCTGGGCCACGAGGGGGCGTGGCACTGGATCAGCGACTCGCAGGCGATCTACCGGACCAAGGAGTACTGGCAGCCGTACCAGAAGGTCACCCTCAAGGCGAACTTCGACGGCGTGTTCCTCGGCGGCGACACCTGGGGCGACGAGAACTACGAGGCGGTCATGGAGATCGGCCGCTCGCAGACCTCCCACGCGGACCTGGAGACCCACACCATGACCGTCAAGTTCGACGGCGAGGTGGAGAAGGAGATCCCGATCTCGGGCGGCAACGGCGAGGAGTGGGAGTACTACACCGCCACCGGCGTGCACCTGGTCATGGAGAAGTTCGCGGACAAGGTCATGGTCTCGCCCGGGCGCGAGGAGGGCGACGAGGGCTACTACTCGACGCCCGTCAAGTGGGCCACCCGCATCAACGCCTCCGGCGAGTTCGTCCACGGCGCGCCCTGGAACGGGAGCCTCGGCTCGGCGAACCTCTCGCACGGCTGCCTGAACGCGAGCGACGGGAACGCCGAGTGGTTCTACGGGATCGCCCAGCGCGGCGACCCGGTCGACGTCACCGGCTCCCCGCGCGAGATGCCGTGGAACAACGGCTGGGGCTTCTGGATCAAGTCCTGGGACGACTGGAAGTCCGGCTCGGCCCTGTAATCGAGCACAGGAAGCGGGCCCCGGCGAATGCCGGGGCCCGCTTCCGCGTTCGGTCCTAGAGGTCGAGCTTGAGCAGGCCGTAGTCGAAGGCCCTGCGGCGGTAGACGACGGACGGGCGGCCGGTCTCCTTGTCGTGGAACAGGTAGAAGTCGTGGCCGACGAGCTCCATGTTCTGGAGGGCGTCGTCGACGGTCATCGGCTCGCCCGGGTGGATCTTCTCGCGGACGATCCGGCCCGGCAGGTGGTCCTCGACGAGGCCGTCGAAGTGGTCGACGTCCTCGGAGATGAAGCGGGCGCGCGCGGCGCGCTCCTTCGCGTCGGGCTCCGCCACGAGGGTCGCGCCCTCGGGGATGCGGCCGCCGCCGTTCGCGGTCGCCTCGGCCACCGAGATGGGGGCCTTGGCGCCGCTGCGCGAGACGCGCTTGCGGTCGGAGGTCTTGCGGAGCTGGTGCCCGAGCTTGGTCGCCGCGAGTTCGAACGCGGACCTGAAGTCCCCTGCGCACGCCTCGGCGCGGATGACCGCGCCCTTGGGGCGGCAGGTGATCTCGACGCGCTGCGCGTGGTCGGCCTGGCGGGGATTGGGCTCGTGATAGAGCTCGACGTCGATCTTGATCGCCTCCCCGTCGTAACGGGCGAGGTACTTGGCGATCTTGCCTTCGATCTTCTCTTCGACGAGCTCGCGGTAGTGGTCGGGGACCTCTACGTTCCGGCCCTTGACGACGATGTCCACCTCTGAACCTCCCAGGTGCGCCGCGCGCTGCGGCGGCGCTGACGTAGTTGTGCGTGCTGGGTCCGGAGCCGAAGTTCCGGTACGGCGGATGGCACTGCCTCCCTTCTCGGTCAGGACGAATGAGAACACCTCTACACAAGGGGGCGTTCACCTTTGGGCCAACTGGCCTCTGCCGTCTCGTTACCGATCTGAGATTTCGAGACTATCCCCTCGGTCACCGAAAGTCGACCCTTCGGCTACCGGAATTCTCCAATGGTGCGGGGGTGCGCGCACGGATTCCGGCGGAACTGAGATAACTCTTCGCATTCGCGGTCGAACCCTCCGATCGTGATGCCGGGCCGCGCTGTCGGAACCCCGACAGGCACAGGGTTACCGGACTCCCGTCCCGTAAACCCCGGGAGTTCACTTCAGGCCGCGGCGGCGACGACCGCCGCGGGGACCTCGACGCCCGCGTCCCGCAGCACCCGGGCCGCCGCGCCGAGCGTGGCGCCGGTGGTGACCACGTCGTCGACGAGGATCGCGGGCCGCCCGGAGGCGGCCAGCGCCGCCGCGGCGCGGGTGGCGCGCAGGCTGCGCCGGGCGGCGTCCTCGCGCTGGGCGGGGGTGAGGCCGACGGAGTCGGGGCGGGGGCGGGCGCGCAGGCACCGGCGGAGGTCGCCGAGGCCGGCGCAGGCGGCGGCGACGTGGTCGAAGCCGCGGGCGCGGAGGGCGGCGGCGGTGGGCGGGACGGGGACGAGGACGGCCCCGGGGACCTCGGGGGCGAGGACCGCGAGGGCGCGGCCCAGGAGCGCGCCGACCGCGGGGGCGAGTTCGCGGCGGGACCGCTCCTTGTACTCGTTGAGGGCTTCGGCGAGGACGCCTGAATAGGGCCCGGCGGCGACCGTGGGCGGGGCCTCGTGCAACGGGGTGGCGAGGCGCGGGCGCAGGTCGGCGAGTTCGGCGGCGCAGTCGGGGCACAGGCCCCTCCAGACGCCGCCGCCCGCCGCCCGGGCGCTCCGGCAGGAGGCGCAGGCGGCGGGCAGGAACAGGTCCCGGGCGTCCTCGATGAGGTTCACGCCGGGTCTAACGAGCGTCAGGTCCTCAGGGTGACCGCGGGCGGGATTCTTGAGGCGCGCCAGGCGGGGTAGACGCCGGCGACGATGCCGACGACGGCGCCGATGACGGGCCCGGCGGCGAACAGCCCGGGGTCGAAGACGATCTGCCAGTCGCGGTAGAGGGAGACGAACGCGGTGACGTTGACGCCCAGGACCGTGCCGACGAGGCCGCCGATGAGGCCGATGAGGGTGGACTCCCACACGAACTGCATCGCCACGGCCCTGCGGGCGGCGCCGACGGCGCGGCGCAGGCCGATTTCGGAGCGGCGCTCCATGACCGAGACGAGTGCAGTGTTGGAGACGGAGACGGCGCCGATGACGAGCGAGACGGCCGCGAGGCCGAGCAGGAGCGCCTGCATCTCGTTCTCCACGCCTTTGCGGAAGGACCGCAGGTCGGAGGGTTTGGAGACCGACAGGTTGTCGGGGCCCTCGGGGAACACGGCGGTCGGGGCGGTGTCGGCGACCTTGTCGGCGGCGCCGAGGTCGGTGCGGATGAAGACCTGCGCGGCCGCGAACTCCTGGTCGGCTTCGAGGCAGGGGGTCGGGGGGACGATGACCGCGCCGGTGAGCTTGGCCTCGCCCTCGGGCGCCTGGTAGACGCCGATGAGGGCGTACTCGCGGCCGTCGACGTAGATCATCGGCCCGCCCGCGAGGGACGAGTAGCCGAGGTCGCGGGCGGCGGACTCGTCGATGACGGCGACCTGGTCGCCGCGGGCGACGTGGCCCTCGTCGAAGGCCGCGCCCTTGGTGAACTCGAAGCCGTACGCGTCCATCGCGCCCGGCTCCATGCCGAACACGGGGACCTCGCGGACGTAGTCGCCCGCTTCGGTGCGGGAGGCGGCGAGATCGTCGGTGGAGCCGCAGACGATCCCGGCGTCGGCGACGCCGTTGATCTCGCGGACCCGCTGGGACGCTTCGAGGGTCGGCGCGTATCCGGCGTCCCTCATGTTGTCGGAGAACGACACGGTGACCTGGGTGGCCTCGGTCGCGTCGAAGCGCTCGGCGATGGCGGCGGCCGAGGTGGACGAGAGGCCGACGGTGGCGACCGTGGCGGCGATGCCCAGGGCGATGCCGATGGCGGTCATCCAGGTCCGCATGGAGCGCCCGCGCAGCGACTGGATCGCCTCGTAGGCGATGCCCATGGAGCGGACGCCGAAGCGGCCGGGGGCCTTGGGGATCTCGTCTTTCGCGGCGCGCCTCTCGGCCTTGGCGGCCCGCTTGGCGGCGCGGCGGGCCTTGCGCCCCTTCGGCTCCGGCTCGGCGGCGCCGTCGTTCCCGTCGGGGACGACGTACTCCAGGAGCTCGGTGTCGGTCTCGCTTTCGCGCCGGCGGCGGGCCATCAGCCGTTGCCCCGGTCGCGCCAGGCGATCACGACCTCGTCTCCGGCCGCGAGCTCGCCCTCGACGGGGACGACCACGCCGCGGCCCTCGTGGCGCAGGGACACGTCCACTTCGACGTGCCGCTCGGTGGTGCCGTCGGCTTCGAGCACGGTGATCATGGTCCGGTCCTCGGAGTCGGTCCACAGCGCCGAGAGCGGCACGATGAGCGCGTCCTCGGCGGAGCGGGCGCGCACGAGCGTGACCTCCTGCTCCTCGCCGGGGGCGAGGTCCTCGATGCCCTCGACGGCCTCGGCGTCGAACTCGAAGACCGCGAAGGTCTTCTCGGTGGTCTCGACCTCCTCGCCCTCGTAGGACTCCTCGCCTTCGACCTCGCGGGTCTCCAGCTCGAAGCCGCCGACCTCCTGGCCCTCCAGGGGTCCGTTGCCGTATTCGAGCTCGGCGCCGTCGCCGAGCTTGGACAGCTCGGAGCCGACCTCCTCGTCGAGCTCGGCCTCCAGCTTCCAGTCGCCGGAGGCGAGCACCAGGACGGTGCCCTCGACGGGCGCGGACTGCTTGGCGTTGACCTTGGAGACCTGCATGGGCAGGTCGGGCAGGAACACGACCTCGGACGCGGGCAGCGCCACGCGGTCCACAGTGGTCGTCTGGGCTCCGCCGGTGTTCTCCTCGCCCTCGCCTTCGGCGCCGCCGTCGCCGGTGTCGCCCTCGGCGTCGTCGGTCTCGGTCTCGACCTCTTCGGACACGGTCGCGTGGTCGTAGCCCGCGTGGTCGTAGAGCTTCTTCAGGTCCGAGGCGGTGCGCGAGTCGAACGTCCCGGTCTTGGGCGTGCCGTAGATCTGCTGGAGCGCCAGCTGCAGCTGCTCCACGTCCGGGCCGGTGTCGCCCTCCCGCAGGTCGCGGTAGGCGGGCACGTCGCCTTCGAGGGCGATCATGGGGCGGCCGGACACCTCCAGGAGCACAGTCCCGGCCTTGACCTCGTCGCCGACCTCGACCGGGAGCTTCGAGGCCAGCGCGGTCTCGATCCCCTCGGGGGCGGTGGGCGCCGGGACCTCGAAGTCCCCGGTCCGGTCCAGGACCGCCTCGAATTCGAGGGTGTCGATCAGCTGCTCCTGGTCGACCTTGACGGTGATGACGCTGTCGTCGGGTTCGGCCGTCTCCTCGGCCCGCTGGGCCGGGGTCCGCGCCTGCGCAGCGAAGTACCAGGCAGTGGCCGTCGCGCCGAGCAGCGCGACAGCGAGCACCCCGCTGACGACATGGCTTTTCGTGAGCCGCATGTTGAAGTCCTCCTCCGCCCCGAAGACGCGTGCAGAGGAGGCCCGGGTTGCGACCGTTTCGTCTCGATTCGGTAACGGCACCCTCAGTGGCGTGCCGAAACGGTGACGCGGCCTCAGTTGTTGAGGCCCACCGACTTCATGCGGTCCTGGTGGGCGCGGGTGAGGCGGCGCAGGAGCGCGTCGAGGGTGCCGCCGTCGCCGACGATGATCCCGGTGAGGCGCTCGTTGGCGGCGGCCACGCCCTGGGCGCGGTTGATGCCCTCGCCGACGAGGCGCCGGGCCCACAGGGAAAGGCGGCCGGTGACCGACTCGTCGGCCTCGACGGCGGCGCGGATCTCCGCGGCGGCGAGGTCGGCGGCGCCGGACTCGGCGAGGACGGTCTCGATGACGGTGCGGTCGGCGTCCTCCAGGCCCGAGGAGACGGCGCGGAAGAAGTCGTCGGCGACGGCGTCGCCGAGGTAGACCTTCACCAGGGCTTCGAGCCAGTCGCGCGGCGAGGTGGACGCGTCGAAGGAGCGGAACGCCTCGCGGAACGGGGCCATGGCCTCGGCGGGGTCGGCGCCGAGGGCGTGCAGGCGGTCGGCGATGAGCCGGTAGTTGCGAATCTCACCGACGGCCGCCTCCGAGAGGGCCGCGCGTCGGCCGAGGTCGGGGGCGAGACGGGCGTCGAAGACCATGCGCTCGAACGCGAGCAGCTCGCCGAGGGCAAGCAGCCCAAGGAGTTCGACGACGGCCTCGCGGCCGGGGGGCTCGGTCGCCGGGGCGGCGGTCGGGGCGGGATCTGAAGTCTCGGACACCGGGGCAGGTTACCACTGGGCCGTCGCGGCCCTCGCCTTCACGGGGGTGTCGCCGATCGGACCGTTCCGTGCGTCTTCGCAGGCCAGAAGGGCCGGATCGGGGGCCTGGGAGGGAAGGCGCGCCTCGCCCGGGAACGGCGCACCGAGACGATGGTGCCGGGAGAGCGTACGATGGACGGGAGGGACCGCGGCCCCGACGGGGCGACCCTGTACCAGGCGGTCCTCAAGCGGTACCGGTTTCTTCACCGGGCCGCTCCTGCGAAGCGGCGACTCACCGAATCCGGCGGTCGTCGCCGCTGTGTAAAACGAGACATGATGTGGCGCCGAGTTCCCCGGATCTGGTGACGTCCTCCGCCACGAGGTGAACAGAGTGAACGAAGTGAACAACGACCGGCCCGTGAACGACGGGCCGACATTCGCGGCCCTGGGAATTCGGGAAGAGACCGTCGAAGCGCTTGCAGCGCTTGGAATCGAGCGGGCCTTCGCGATCCAGGAGTACGCGATTCCCATCGCCCTCCGGGGCTCCGACATCATCGGGCGCGCCCCCACGGGCACCGGCAAGACCTTCGGGTTCGGCCTCCCGATCATCGACCGGATCACGTCCGCCGGCGAGGGCTCCGACGGCCGCCCGCAGGCGCTGATCCTGGTCCCCACGCGCGAGCTGGGCCTCCAGGTGGCCCGCGACCTGGAGGACGCGGGCAAGACCCGCTCCATCCGGGTCCTGCCGATCTACGGCGGCCGCGCGTACGAGCCGCAGGTCGAGGCCCTGAAGGCGGGCGTCGACATCATCGTCGGCACCCCGGGCCGCCTGCTCGACCTCTACAAGTCGAAGCACATCAAGCTCGACGGCATCAAGCACTGCGTGCTCGACGAGGCCGACCGGATGCTCGACCTCGGGTTCTCCGAGGACGTCGAGAAGATCCTCAAGCTCCTGCCGGAGCGGCGCCAGACCATGCTGTTCTCGGCGACGATGCCCGACACGATCATGTCGCTGTCGCGCCGCCACATGAACCGCCCGATCACCGTCGCCGCGGACGTCAAGGGCCCCGACGACGAGGCCGTGTCCAAGACCCGGCAGCTCGTGTACATGACCCACGCGCTCAACAAGATCGAGGTGACGGCCCGGATCCTCCAGGCCAACGGCCGCGGCCTGACGATCCTGTTCTGCCGCACCAAGCGCGCCGCGCAGAAGCTCGCCGACGAGCTGGACTTCCGCGGCTTCGCGGTCGGCTCGGTCCACGGCGACCTCGGCCAGAACGCGCGCGAGCGGGCCCTGCGGGCCTTCCGCTCGGGGAAGATCGACGTGCTCGTGGCGACCGACGTGGCCGCCCGCGGCATCGACGTCCCCGACATCACGCACGTCATCAACTTCGACGCGCCCGAGGAGGCCGAGACCTACGTGCACCGCATCGGCCGCACCGGCCGCGCGGGCGCGACGGGCATCGCCGTCACGTTCCTGACGTGGGAGGACCTCCCCCGCTGGAAGATCATCGTCAAGGCCAACGGCCTCGACCTCGGTGAGCCGCAGGAGACGTACCACACCTCCGACCACCTGTACACCGACCTCGACATCCCCGAGGGCGCCCCGCCGGCGCTCCCGAGCGAGCTCCGCAAGCGCGACGGCCTCTCCGCCGAGCGCGAGGAGAACGTCGAGGGCGAGCCGCGCAAGAAGGGCCGCTCCCGCAGCCCGCGCGGGCGCGGCCGCGAAGGCGGCCGGGGCCAGAGCGACCGCCGTGGCGGCGGTCGCGAGGGCTCCCGCGACAGCGCCCCCCGCGGCGGCTCCTCCCGCGACGGTGCTTCCCGTGACAGTGCTTCCCGTGACGAGGGCGACCGCCCCGAGCGCCGCTCCGACGCCGAGGGCGACGCCCCGCGCAGCCGCCAGCGCCGCCGCATCCGCACCGACGAGGACGCCGCCCCGCGCGAGTCCAAGCCGCGCGCGGACGCCCCCGCCGCGACCGCCGACGCCGAAGGCGACGCCCCCGCGCGCCGCCGCCGCCGTCGCCGCCGCCCCACCGGAGGCAACGACCGCCAGGCCCCGAGCCAGGACTAGGCCGTGAGCGAACGCCGCGGGCGGGGTCCCCCCAAAGGGGACACCGCCCGCGGCGTTTCGTCGTACCCGCCGGGCACCGTCGATTCGGGGGCGCTCGAAAACCGCCGCCCGCGGCGCTCCACCCTGCCCGCGTCCTGTCACACCTCCGAGGCACCCTTGTGCCGGGGGCCCAACGCAGCGCCGCCCACGGCACCCCGTGCTGCCCCCGACCTGTCGCACCCCCGAGGCACCCTTGTGCCGGGGCCCAGCGCAGCGCCGCCCACGGCGCCGCGGGCTGCCCGGCGTTAGGCTTGCGCCATGAGCGACGAGAGTCCCGCCTATGAAGGCCCGCCGGTGAGCGTGCCGCCGCCTCCGGGGTGGCGGGTCGAGTCGGTGGCGCTGCCCGGGGAGCCGCGGCGGATGCCGCCGCAGGACCATGCGGCGATCGACGCGGCGGAGCAGCGGGCGCGGCTGGTGACGCAGTGGCTGACGCTGGTGTCCGTGGCGCTGATGTTCACGGTCCTCATCATCGGGCTCGTCGAGTTCTAGACGGACCGAAGCCCCCGTCCCGGTCCGGGACGGGGGCTTCGGCGTGTCCGCGTCAGTTCTGGACGACGCCGCCCCACACCATCTCGGCCCCGGTGTGCCCGGTCTGGAACAGCCACCAGGCCGCCAGGCCCAGCAGCGCCAGGGCGATGAGGCCGATGACGAACATGATCACCTTGCGCCCGCCCGCGGCCGGGTCGTCCGAGCCCGTGGCGGTCTCGCCGTCCTCGGGCGCCGCGGGCTTGGGGGCGTCGCCGCCGCGCAGGAGCGCGGCGCGGCGCCCGCGGTCGAGGCCCGTGAACAGGAACCACACGGGGATGAGCGCCAGGAGCGTCCACAGGAGCCAGTAGGCGTTGTCGTGGTGCTGCTGCACCGCGTCGGGCCAGCCGTCGGGGTAGGTGAAGTCGGCGAACTGCTGTCCGGAGAGGATCGACCCGTACACGGTCGCGGGGGCGACGAGCACGAGGATCGCCGCGGCCCAGCCGATCCGCTGGCGCAGCGGCGGAATGAGCAGGTAGGCGGCGCCGAGGAGCACGAGCAGCGCCACGAAGATGATCGGCGCGTGCACCGCCAGGGGGTGCAGGGGCAGGTCGAGAATCGTCGTCATGGGTTCATTGAACCCTAAAGCGATCACCAACCGGTAGCGCCGGATGAACTTTCGAAGTGGGCGGCGTAGCTCATGACCGCGTCGGCGATCAGCTGGACGGCGATCGCGGCGAGGAGGACGCCCGCGATGCGGGTGAGGACCTCGATGCCGCCGCGGCGCAGGATCTTGACGAGGACGCCGGAGAAGCGCATCACCAGGTAGATCAGGAAGTGGATCACGACGATGGCGAGGGCGATCCACAGGTAGTCGGTGCGCGAGGGCGCCTGCTGCACGAACAGGATGACCGCGACGATCGCACCGGGGCCCGCCAGGAGCGGGGTGCCGAGCGGGACGAGGGCGATGTTGGAGGTCGCGGCCTCGTTCGGGTCGTCGGCCTTGCCGGTGAGGAGTTGGAGGGCCACGAGGAGGAGCAGGAGCCCGCCCGCGCCCTGGAGCGCGGCGAGGTCGATGTGGAGGTACGAGATGATCTGCTGCCCGAGCAGCGCGAACAGCGAGATCACCCCGAGCGACAGCAGGGTCGCCTGGAGTGCCGCCCGGTTGCGCTGCCGCTTGTCCATGGTCCCGGTGAGGGCCAGGTAGATCGGCACGATCCCGGGCGGGTCCATGATGACGAAGAGCGTCACCATGACGGTCAGCAAGTATTCGAGTCCACCCACGCAGCGAGTATGGCAAGTCCGCCGCGTCACAGCCGCGGATTCCGACCCTTGTGTTACGTGCGGCTCAGCGCCGGGTCACCCCGAGGGGACGTAGTCCGCGACCGGGAGCACCGCGCCCGCGGGCGGGGTGAGCAGCGACATGACCGGGGTCTCGCCGGTGTAGTCGATCATCATCCAGGTGGCGTCGTCCGGGTTGTACGACACCTCCCAGCGGTTGTACGGGTCGCTGAACATCATGCTGGAGCTGTAGAACCGGTCCTCGTACTCCCCCAGGTCGGCGGCGTCCATGGGGAAGTACATGTCCCCGCTGACGCTGTCGGTCGTGGCCCTGACGGCCGCGACGGCGGAGTCGCTCCCGGCGGTCGCCGTGAGGTCGTCCTTGATCCGGTCGGTCGCGAACGGCCCGCACTCCTCGCCTTCGCGGGCGACGCCGCCGAAGGCGTCGAGGTCGGCGACGCACACGTAGTCGGGGTTCGTCGAGTCGATGACGGCGACCGACTCGAACCCGGCCGCGGCGACCGAGGCGAGGTTCCAGTCGTTCTGGTCGTTGAAGTAGTAGGTGCTCTCGGAGCCGCCGGTGGTGGACCAGATGTCGGCGGTGAAGACCGCGGTCCTGGCGTCCCAGTTCATGAGGGTCAGGTCGTAGCTGACCGAGAACGTGGTCGCGTCGGCGACGGCGGCGAGGGTGACGTCGTTGAGCGCGTAGGACTCCTCGGTCATCTCCGCGTTCGGGGTGACCAGCGCGTACTCGGTGGCCGCGACGTTGACGGTGCCGTACGTGTTCGGCCCGGGCGAGGCGTAGGACGCGCTCATGGAGCCGTCGAGGCTGTAGACGTCCGTCACCTCCCGCTCGGGGTCTTCGAGGACGTACGCGTCGTCCAGGCGCAGGACGCTCTGCGGCTCGTCCTGGCCGACGGGGATCGTCTCGCCGTCCTCGTTGACGATCGCGTAGCCGTCGTCGCTGCGGACGAGGAACTCCATGCCGAGGTCGTTGCGGACCTCCGCGGTGCTGGAGGTGTCGGCCGCGATGGTGCCCTGGTCCTGGAGGTCCATGAGCGGCTGGAACGCGAACACGCCCGCGCCGATGACGAGGAGGCCCGCGCCGCCCGCGGCCGCGCCGATGCGGCGGCGGCGCCGGATGCGGTGGGCCCCGGCTATGGCGAGGTCGGCCAGGGCCGGGTCCTCGACCGACCCGGGCGCGCGCTCGGCCTGCTCGGCCAGCCCGCTGCGCAGGAGGGCCTCGATGTCCCCGTTCACGCCGCCTCCCTCGGTTCCATGGCCACGCCGAGCGCGGCGGCGGGTGTGCCGAGGCGCTTGCGCATGCCCGCGAGGGCCCGGGAGGCCTGGCTCTTGACGGTGCCGATCGAGATGCCGAGGATCTCGGCGATCTGGGCGTCGGAGCGGTTCTCGTAGTAGCGGAGGACGAGGACCGCGCGCTGGCGCTTGGGGAGGGCGGCGATGTGGCGCCACATGGCGTCGCGGACGGCGCCGTGCTCGGTGAAGTCGCGGGAGAGGTCGGCCCGGTCCTCGAACACCTCGGTGGGCTTCTCGCGGTTGGAGCGCTTGCGCCACCAGGAGGCGTTGGTGTTGTAGAGGATGCGGCGGGCGTAGGCGTCGATCGAATCAGTCGTCCTGATCCGGCTCCACGCCAGGTAGGTCTTCGTCAACGTCGTCTGCACCAGGTCCTCCGCTGTCGCCCAGTTCCCCGTGAGGAGATACGCCGCACGATGCAGCGCGGCCGAGCGCGCCGCCACGTACTCGCGGAACTCCTCGTCCTGAGACGATTTGACCTCGCTCACGCGTCTCCCTGGGGGGGTCGAACAACAGACGACGTACCCCCGGTGGAAAGTTGCCCCGCAGGGCGGAATTCTGCCAAAAGATGGGTGTCATCGGCAACCGAGGGTTGGTACGAAAGCGAGTATACGAAGTAGGTGCCAAGGGCCGCCTCCCGGATTCATGCCACGAGTCCCCCGTCATGCCGGGACGGCGAACGCCCGCCGGCGGGTGCCGGCGGGCGCGCTCGTGAACGGGTCGGGACGCGGTCAGGTGCCGTCGCTCTTGCCGGGGACGGCGGCCTCCCCGTCGGGGATGAGGTCCTCCTCGGGCTCGGCCATGCGCTCGTCGACCGCCTCGGGCTCGTACATCTCCTCGCACATCTGGAGGTAGAGCTCGTTGGGGTTCGGCAGGTGCGGGACGTTCCGCAGCGCCTGGTCCTGGCCCGCGGACTCGATGATGAACTCGCCGTAGTTGAGCATGCGGCCCATCGGCGTCTGCGAGTACTTCATGTCGGTGACGCGCCCGAGGGGCATCATGGCGACCGAGCGGGTGATGACCCCCTGGATCAGCATGATCCGCTTGTTGGTGAGGATGAACCGGTCCATGTACCAGTCGAGGATCTTCCAGCCGACGAAGCCGAGGATCAGCAGCCACACGATGACGGTGACGGACAGGGCGGTGTCGCGGTTCGCGTTGTCCCACTTCGTGAGCATGCCGGAGGCGAGGCCCATGATGAAGGTCGAGAGCGTGCCGATGATGTACCAGGGCATGAGGTGGACCCAGTGGCGGCGCCACTCGCCGCGGTACTTCTCGGTGGGGAAGAGGTAGCGCGCCGAGATCGGCGACGGGACGTCGGGGACGGCCGGGGCGCGCACGCCGGAGAGCAGCCCCCCTGCGGGGCTGTCGTCGAAGCGGACGCCGTCGATGTCGGAGGCGGCGGCCGCGGGGGCGCCGGGCGAGACGCCCGGGGGGAACTGGAATTCGCGCGTGGGGGACTCGGCGCCCGGGGCGGGGCCGTCGGAGGGGGCGCGGGGACTGGGGGGTTCCAGCGGCTCGGTGTCCTTCATGTCCCCCGAGCCGCCTGCACCGGAATCGGTCATGGCGTCGCCGTGATCAGGTCACGAGGTTCGTGAAGAACGCTGCGAAGCCGTTGGCGGCATCGAGGATGCCGCCGGCGAGTGATCCGACGACACCGCTGGCTTCGTCCGGCCTGAAGGCTACAAAGAACACCAGGAACGCAAGTCCGCCCCAGGTCAGAATCTTCTTCAACATCCTCACCCCTCCCGTCAAAGGGTCCTGGCCGATCGTTCGTCTGGCGCAGGCTGGCACGAGTCTACCGTACGAGCATGACTCGGCTTTCAGTTTTCTGATGGGCCCCGACGGTGTGAGCCGAGGGGCCGATCGACGGGCTACAGCGTAACAACATCGTTCCACTTTTGCCCGACTCCGCCTATCTACCAGCGGAATAACCTATTCGGTTGTGCCACGGGCGAGCTTACCCCAAGTCACGTTCCATTGGCTCAATGTAGGCGCATCGCCCCCGCGAACCCCAGGGAAGCGTCAGGTATCCGACACTGCTCCCTGCATCTGCACCTTCAGGGCCGCTGCTCGAACACGTGTTCCCTCACCCACGCGTGCATGGCGATCCCGCTCGCGACGCCCGCGTTGATCGAGCGCGTCGATCCGAACTGGGTGATCGAGCAGACCATCGCGCAGGCGTCGCGGACCGGTTCGGACAGTCCCGGGCCCTCCTGGCCGAACACGAGGACCGCGTTGCGCGGCAAGGAGGCCGTCTCGATGGGCACGGAGCCGGGGAGGTTGTCGATCCCGACGACGGCGAGGCCCTCGGCGGCGGCCCAGGCGGTGAACTCCTCGACCGTGGCGTGGTGCTCCACGTGCTGGTACCGGTCGGTGACCATGGCCCCGCGGCGGTTCCAGCGGCGCTTGCCGACGATGTGGACGGTCTTCGCCAGGAACGCGTTCGCGTTGCGCACGACGGTGCCGATGTTGAAGTCGTGCTGCCAGTTCTCGATCGCCACGTGGAAGTCGTGGCGGCGGGCGTCGAGGTCGGCGACGATCGCCTCGCGGGTCCAGTACCGGTAGGCGTCGACCACGTTGCGGCGGTCGCCGCCGCGCAGCAGCTCCGGGTCGTACCGGTCGCCTTCGGGGAGCGGGCCCTCCCAGGGCCCGACCCCGACCTCCATCGCGTCCTCATCAGTCACGCGGACCATTGGAGCACAGGGCCCGCGGGCGCGATGGGGAGCGGAGGGCATGGCGCCGCCCCGGCGGCTACGGGGGAAACCGACCGGGGCGGCGCGTTTCATACTAACGACCGCACGTCTGCGACTGGGCACACACCCAATTGAATTCCCTTGCCGCAGAAGGAAATCGGGTTACCAGTGGCCCCACGTCACTCCGAGTTCCACTCGTCTCAGAGGTGCGGGGCCGGGCGGGCTCAGGAGGGCGGGAACCAGCGCAGCGCGTCGGGGTTGGCGAGCGCGTCGCGGGCGATGGCCTCCTCGGGCCTGACGCCTTTGAGGATCTTCTTCACCGGCACCTCCACCTTCTTCCCGCTGAGCGTGCGCGGGACCTCGGGGACCTGCCGCACCTCGTCGGGCACGTGCCGCGGCGACAGCTGCTCGCGCAGGGCCGCGGTGATCCGGCGGCGCAGGTCCTCGTCCAGCTCCGCGCCGTCCTTGAGGGCCACGTACAGCAGGAGCCGGTCCCGGTCGTCGTCGTCCAGGTGGACCACGAGGGAGTCGGCGACGCCGTCCACGGCCTCCACGACCGCGTAGAACTCCGAGGTGCCCATGCGGACCCCGCCGCGGTTGAGGGTGGCGTCGCTGCGCCCGGAGATGACGGCGGAGCCGCGGTCGGTGATGGTGATCCAGTCGCCGTGGCGCCAGATCCCGGGGAAGTCGGTGAGGTAGGTGTCCCGGTAGCGGTGCTTGAGCGGGTCGCCCCACAATCCCACGGGCATCGACGGCATCGGGGAGGCGATCACCAGCTCCCCCTCGCGCCCGATCCCCGGGCGCCCCTCGGGGTCGAAGGACTGCACGTCCGCGCCGAGGCACCGGCACGACAGCTCGCCGCGCCACACCGGCACCGTGGGCGCGCCGCCGATGAACCCGGTGCACAGGTCCGTGCCGCCCGACAGGGACTGGAGCTGCGCCGTCGCCGAGACCGACTCGTACACGTAGTCGAAGCCGACCGCCGGGAGCGGGGCGCCCGTGGAGCCGATGCCCTTGAGGCGCGAGAGGTCGGCCTCCTCGGACGGTTTGACGCCGCGCGAGCGGCAGGCCATGAGGAACGGCGCGCTCGTGCCGAAGAACGTCGTCCCCGACGCCTCGGCAAGCCGCCACATCCCGGCCGGGTCCGGCATCCCGTCGAACAGGACCACGCCCGCGCCGACGATCGGCGCCGACACGAGGTAGTTCCACATCATCCAGCCGGTCGTGGAGTACCAGAAGAACCGGTCGCCGGGGCCCAGGTCGTGGTGCAGCGAGTGCATCTTCGCGTGCTCGATCGCCATGCCGCCGTGGGAGTGGACGATCGCCTTCGGCAGGCCCGTGGTCCCCGAGGAGTACAGGATGTAGAGCGGGTGGTCGAACGTGAGCGGCTCGAACGCGACGCCCTCGTCGTAGGCGCAGAACCGGTCCCAGGTCTCGCCCTCGACCGCCGCGTCCGGGTCCAGGTACGGGAGGGTCACGACCGAGCCGAGCCCTTCGAGGCCGCGCACGACGCGGCGCACGTCCTCGGTGCGGTCCACCGACTTCGGCCCGTACCGGTAGCCGTCCACGGCCACGAGGATCTTCGGCTCGATCTGCGCGAACCGGTCGAGAACGGCCTTCGCGCCGAACTCGGGGGCGCAGCTGGAGAACACCGCGCCGAGGCTCGCCGAGGCGAGCATGAGCGCGAACGTCTCGGGGATGTTCGGCATCCAGGCCGCGACGCGGTCGCCGCGGCGCACCCCGTGGGCGACGAGGCCCGCGCGGGCGCGGGCGACGGCCTCGCGCAGGTCCGCGAGGGTCCACTCGACCGGCCCGCGCGTGTCGGAGTAGGCGCGCACGAGCACGTCGTCCTCGGCCACGCCCGGCGCGGTGAGGACCGCTCTCGCGTAGTTGAACGTCTCGTCGGGGAACCACACCGTGTCGGGCATGGTCTCGTCGGCGAGGACCCGGTGCTCGGGGACCGTGGAGCCGAGGCCGAAGTACTCCCACACCGCGCCCCAGAACGGGCGCAGGCGCTCGACCGAGTACTGCCACAGCGCGGGATAGGAGGTGAGGTCGCGCTCCTCCCGCCGCGACAGCCACTGGCCGAAGCGGCCGATGTTCGTCGTCTCCACCGCGTCAGGGCGCGGCAGCCACAAGACCTCGCTGGTCACGATCGCCTCCCGGTCTCCACAGCACTGTGGTCCACAGCACTATCGTGGCACGGCTCGGGTCCGGCGCCGCCTGCGGGGGATCGTTTGCGCGCTTTTGCCTATTCGACCGGTTTCGCCTGGGACAGTTCGTCCTCGATGTACCGCTCGCGCGTCACGTACAGGCCCGTGGCGAACAGGAGCACCGCCAGGACCGACAGCAGCGCGAACGGCACGGTCCATGAGAACGTCAGCCCGTAGACCCACCCGACCGCGAGCGGCCCCGACCCGGCCAGCAGGTACCCGCCCGACTGCGCGAACGACGACAGCGCGCTCGTCCCCGCGGGCGTGCGGGCCCGCAGCCCGAACAGGGTCAGGATCAGCGGGAACACCGAGGTCGCGACCCCGAACAGCGCCATCCACAGCCACGTCAGCGCCCCGCCGCCCCCGAGCCACAGCCCGGCGATCGCGGGCGGGTAGCAGGCCATGAGCACCAGGAACGTCGGCCGCGGGCCCCACCGGACGGTGAGGATCGGGACGACCACCGACACCGGGATCTGCACGATCGTAAGCACCCCGAGCATCGACCCGGCCGCGGCCGCCGACATCCCGTCGGCCGCCAGGATCGTCGTCGTCCACCCCATGAGGATGTACGCGATCGCCGACTGCGCGCCGAACAGCAGCAGCATCATCCACGCCAGGCGCGAGCGGTGCGCCCCGTGCAGGTGCGACACCGGCGCCGCCCCCGGCGCGGCCGGGGCCGGGCGCCACAGCAGCCACGGCACGATCGCGATCACCGCCGGGAGCGCCCACGCCGCCAGCGCGAACCGCCAGTCCCCCGACAGGTGCTCGATCGGGGCCGTGGAGGCGGCCGCGACGGCGGTGCCGACCGCGAGGGTCGTCGAGTACAGGGTGGTCATGACCCCGATGCGGTCGGGGAAGTACCGCTTGACGATCACCGGGATCGCGACGTTCCCGATGGCGCCCGCCGCGAGCGCGAACAGGCTGAACAGCAGGAACAGGGCCGTGTTGGGCGCGTAGGCGCGGGCGACGAGCCCGGCGCTCATCGCCAGGAGCGCGCCGGTGAGGAGCATCCGGGGGCCGAAGCGGCGGGCCAGGCGCGGTGCGAACGCGCCGAGTCCGGCGAACGCGAGGACCGGGAGCGTGGTGAGGAGACCTGCGACGGTCTCGGACATGCCGAGGCCGCCGCGGACCTCGGCGAGGATCGCGCCGACGCTGGTGACGGCGGTGCGGAAGTTGAAGGCGGCGAGGACGACGCCCGCGACGAGCATCCAGCCCGCGGCGGCCACGACGCGGCCGGGCGGCGGGTCGGCGATCTCGGCGGCGGGCGGCGGGACGGGGTGCTCCAGGGCGGTGTTGTCCGGGGCGGTGTCGCTGTCGGGCGCGTCAGCGGGCGCGCTGGCAGTGGCATCGGTCGTCACGAGGACGTCTCCTTCCGAGGCCGGGGTGTTCGCGGCAGGTAGGTCGGGCGGTGCCGGCAATCGCTGTCCGCGCCCTCGGGAGGAGTGCCGGGGGATCGTGACCGACCCGATTCACGGCGCACCGGCGGGGGCGCCGGCAGCCGGGATAGAATCGAGTCAATTCATGGGATGAATTGACGGCCTGTCAACGGTATCGCGACGGCTGTCTGCTTTAATCCTTCTAGTGTCAGGAAACACGCACACCCCCCATGGCGGGCCCCCCGCAAGCCATGGCCCCGATCCGGGAAGGTCAGGTCCGCCAGTGGCATTGCAGTCGACGCGCAAGTCCGCCCTCGTCGATCAGGTGATCGACCAGCTGCGGCAGCAGATCAGCGACGGCGAGTGGGGCCTCGGATCGCGCATCCCCACCGAGAGCGAACTGGCCGAGCTCCTCGGCGTCGGCCGCAACACCATCCGCGAGGGCGTGCGCGCGCTCGCCCACGCCGGACTCCTTGAGATCCGCCAGGGCGCCGGGACGTTCGTGGTCGGCCGCAGCGAGGTCACCGCCGCCGTGCGCCGCCGCATCGCCGCGAGCCCCGCGTCCGACGCCATGGAGGTCCGCCGCGGCCTGGAGGTCGAGGCCGCGCGCCTGGCCGCCCACCGCCGCGACGAGGCCGACATCACCCGCCTGCGCATCCTCCTCGCCGAGCGCGAGGCGACCCACGAGGTCGGCGACACCGAGGCGTTCGTGGCCGCCGACATCGCCCTGCACCAGGCCGTCGCCGAGGCGAGCCACAACAAGCTCCTCGCGGAGCTGTACACCGAGCTGGCCGAGTCGCTGCGCGACACCGTGCGCGCCGGGCTCGGGCCGGTCCTCGCCGAGGAGCCGCACATAGACCACTCGGTGGCGATCGAGGCGATCATCGCCGGGGACGCCGACCTGGCGGCCGCCGAGACCGCCGCGTACCTGCGCCTGCTCGTGGACGACTGACCCGGGCGGCTCACAGCGTCCTTGTGAAGTGCGGGAGCGCGGCGCACCTAGAGATAGAGTCGGAAGCACCGCTCGTCCGAGCGGCACCGAGAGGAGTCCTCATGCGCCTGTCCGCCCGCGTCGACTACGCCCTGCGCGCCGCCGTGGCCCTGGCCGGGTACGGGGACCGCTGGGTGTCGGCCGAGCAGATCGCCGAGGACCAGGCCATCCCCCGCAAGTTCCTGGAGTCGATCCTGCTCCAGCTGCGCCGCGGCGGCATCGCCACCTCCAAGCGCGGCTCCGAGGGCGGGCACCAGCTCGCGCGGCCCGGCGACCAGATCAGCCTCGCCGACGTCATCCGCGCCGTGGACGGGCCCCTCGTGGGCGTCCGCGGCGAACGCCCCGAGCAGGTCGCCTACCCCGGCACGGCCGCCGCGCTGACGAACGTGTGGATCGCCCTGCGCGTCTCCGAGCGGAACATCCTCGAATCCGTGTCGCTCGCGTCCGTCGCCGCCGACGACCTCCCGACCTCGGTCACCAAGCTGCTCGAAGACCCCGACGCCTGGGTCATCCGCGACTGAACGCCCCCGGCGGTTCACGCTCTGCCAGAATCGGCACGTGAGATTCCCTGACCTGGGCGCGTGGTGGGACCGGGTGGTCGACGCCTCCCGCAGGCGGTCCAACCTGGTCGACCACGCCTGGCGCGCCGGCGAGCGGTACGGCGAGGTCCACTGCGGGCAGCTCGCGGCCGCGATCTCGTACTACGCGTTCTTCGCCGCGTTCTCCATGTCGCTGCTGGCGCTCGCGATCTTCGGGTACCTGCTCAACTTCCCCGACATCTACGACTCGGTCGAGAAGTGGCTCTCGACGAACCTGCCGGTGATCGACATCGGGGTGCTGGAGTCCTCGCGCAAGTCGGTGACGATCTTCGCGGCGGTGGCCCTGGTCGTGGCCGGGGTGGCGTGGGTGCAGTCGGTGCGGGCGGCGATCCGGATCGTGTGGGGCCTGGACGCGCAGCCGGGGAACCCGTTCCTGCGCTGGGCGATCGACCTGGGCATCCTGCTGGGGATCGCGGTGCTGCTGCTCATCACGATCGGCGCCACGGCGGGCGCGGAGTTCGTGATCGGGTGGCTCGACTGGGACCAGGTGACCGGGAACCTCGCCTGGCTGGTCCGCGCCGTCTCGGTCGTGGTCGGCCTCATCGCGAACGCGCTGCTGGCGGCGGTGCTGCTCCAGGCGCTCCCCCGGGTCGTCATGCTCCCGCGGCGGGTCGTCTGGGCCTCGCTGGCGGTGTCGATCGGCATGGAGCTGCTCAAGACCGCCGGGCGGATCTACGTGCTGCACGTCTCCGACCGCCCGGCCTACCAGGCGGTGACGACCGCGGTCGGCCTCCTGGTGTTCTTGTACCTGTTCAACGTGATGCTCCTGGCAGCCGCGTCCTGGACGGCGACCTCGCTGCGCGGCAAGGCGATCGACCTGTACGACCGGGAGTCCATCCCGAACGGGCACGGCCGCCTGTACAAGCCGCCGGGGGCGTTCTGACGGCCCGGACGCGAACGCCCGGGCCGTCGTTCCCTATAGGATATATCCTATAGGATATCGGATTCAGGTGGCGGCGCAGACCTGGCCGTTCATCAGGAACATCCCCGGGTCGTCCGGGTCGCCGGTGCCCTGGAAGCCGATCTGCTTCGTGTGGCCGGGCTTGAGCGGGAAGTTCCAGAACGCCGGGTCGGCGGCCATGGCGTCCCCGTCGATCGCGATCTCGCCGCCCCAGTCGTATTCGACCGTCTCCACCCCGCCGGACCTCCAGCGCAGGTCCCACTCGTCGATCGCGGTGTCACCGGTGTTGGTGACCTTGATCTGGACGACGAAGCCGGAGCCCCAGTCGGCCGCGACCCGGTAGTCCACCTCGCACGAGCCCGCCGCGTACGGCGCGGCGGCGGCGTCGCGGGTGGACTCAGCGGCGATCGGGCGCCACTGCGGCTCCTCCATGCCGAAGCCGATGAAGAAGCTCGGCCACGGCGGCTGGTTGTACGAGATGTTCTGCCAGGCGACGCCGAGGCGGTACTGCGGGTCCTGCATGAGCGTCGGGATCGCGTACTCGGTCGGGATCGTCGTGGTGAAGATCCGCACCCCGTCGTTCGACTCCTTGCGGAGCACGACCTCCTCGCGCCAGTCGCCGAACAGGTCGCCGGTGAGGACCGCGTTGCCCTTGGTCCCGTTGTTCGTCTGCACCCCTTCGGGAGTGAAGATCTCCTCCTGCGCGCCCGTCTCGGGGTCCCATTCGGCGATGTACGGGTACACCGGCGTGTACGAGGGCTCGTCGAACTCATGGTCGAAGATCTCGCGGCCCAGGTCGCCGTCCCACCAGACCATCGAGTTCGCTGACGGGATGGTCGTCCCGATGAGCGTCCCGTCGGCGGCGCGCAGCTCCCCCTCGCGCGAGTTCCATGCGCCCGTGGCGGACACGGCCCAGCACTCGGCCCCCGGGTAGGCGGGGTCGATGTCGCCGCAGGTGCCGCGGCCGGTGTCGCGCACGCCCGGGACGTCCCACAGGACCTCCCCGGTCTCGGCGTCGCGGAAGGCCGCGGCGCGGTTGCCCGAGGCGCTCATGGACTCGAAGGGGCTGAAGACCTCCAGGCCCTCGCGGGACGGGTCGAAGTCGGAGACGTGCAGCGCGTCGCCGTGGCCCAGGCCCGCCGACTGGAGGATCGTGCCGTCGTCGTTGAGCGTCAGCGACCCGTACACGATCTCGTCGCGCCCGTCGGCGTCCACGTCGGCCACCGACAGGTTGTGGTTGCCCTGCCCGGAGTACTGCGCGCCCCAGTCCTGCGAGCGGAACGCCCAGCGCTGCTCCAGCTGCGAGCCGTCCCAGTCCCAGGCGGTGAGCTCCATCTTGGTGTAGATGCCGCGGGTGGTCACCAGCGACGGCGTGCTCCCGTCGAGGTAGGCCACGGCGGCCATGATGCGGTCGACGCGGTTGCCGTAGCCGTCGCCCCAGTCGGTGACGTTGCCGCGGTCGGGCTGGAAGTCCACCGACTGGACCGCCGCGCCCGTCCGGCCGTCGAACACGGTCAGGAACTCGGGCCCGGACAGGACGTACCCGCCGGAGTTGCGGTAGTCCGCGTCCGCGTCGCCGATCACGGCGCCCGTCCCGTCGACGGTGCCGTCCGCGGTCTTCAGCGCGACCTCGGCCTTCCCGTCGCCGTCCAGGTCGTAGGCCATGAGGAACGTGTAGTGCGCGCCCGCGCGGATGTTCACGCCGAGGTCGATGCGCCACAGCAGTTCACCGTCGAGCGTGTACGCGTCCACGTAGACGTTCCCGGTGTACCCGGACTGCGAGTTGTCCTTCGCGTTCGTCGGGTCCCACTTCTGGATCAGCTCGTACGTGCCGTCCCCGTCGAGGTCCGCCACGGTGGCGTCGTTCGGCCGGTACTCGTACGCGACGCCGTCGGGGGTCGTGCCGCCCGCGGGGCGCTGCATGTCCACGTCCACGTACTGGTCGCCCCACACGCCGAACTCGGCGGTGTACCCGGTCTCGACCCCGTCCTCCACAGTGGCGATCCAGTAGGTCGCGTTCGCGGTGCCGCCCTGGTCGGTGAGGTTCGTCAGCCCGGTCGGCTCGGCGGTGATGAGCCGGCCGTCGCGGTAGACGTTGAACGCCAGGCCCTCGGGGTCGGTCGCGAGGCTTCGCCAGGACAGGTAGTTCCCGTCCTCGGCGGCCACGGCGACCGGCGCGCGGCCGAGGTCCTCGATCTGCGCGGCGCAGTCGGCGCACGGCTCGTCGGGGCCTTCGCCCCCGGAGCCGGGCACGTCGCCGATCCTGGTGAGCTCCAAGCCGTTCAGGTGCCCGGTCTGGCCGGAGACGTTGACGTTGAGCTGGCCGTCCTCGACGACGATGCCCTCGAAGTCCTTGGTGAGGATCGACTTCGACCCGGCATTCGCCGCCCCGTAGTCGACGCCCTCGAACTTGAGGTTCGTGCGAGCCGAGCCGAGGTAGTCGCCGGTGACGACGCGCGCGGTGTACAGGCCGTCGGCCACGTCCACGGCGAAGTCGTAGGAGCCGCCGAACCAGGCCACGAAGTCGGACCCGAGCGGGTCGGTCGCCACGCCGCGGTCGCGGTCGATCGCGCTGGTCATGTCGGTGGTGAAGCCGTAGCCCTTGGTCGCGTCGTACACGGTGCCGCGGTTGACCTCGGTGTAGCCGGGGGCCACGGTCTGGCTCGCGGGGCCGAAGTCGTACTTGAACCCGGCGGTCGCGGTCGTGGCCGCGAGGACGTCCGAGTAGGCCGACTCGCCCCTGCCGTTGACGGCGGCCACCGCGAACTCGTACGCGGTGTCCTCTTCGAGCCCGGAGACGCGGCCGACGCCGACGGTGGCCGTGGTGCCCAGGCGCCATTCACTGCCGGGCTCGCGCACGTAGACGCGGTAGACGTCGGCGTCGTCCTGGTCGGCCCAGTTGAGGGTGATGCTCGCGTTCGCGACGGTCGCGGCGACCACTCCCGTGGGGGCGGCCGGGACGGCGTCCGGGGGCGCGACGTCCACGACGTGCTCGCTCAACGGGAGCCCGAGCGTCGCGGTCTCCTCGGCGACCAGGCGGGCCATCTGGATGGCGCCGTACTCCTGGAAGTGGGTGTCGTCGGTGGTCCCGTTGGGCCGGTTCGGGTAGACCCCGGCCGGGACGTGGAGGAACACCGACTCGGCCTCTTCGGGGCCGATTTCGTTGAGGTAGGCGCGCGAGGAGGCCGAGAGGTCGACCACGGCGACGCCGGTCTCCTCGTGCAGCTCGTGGACCTTCGCGACGTACTCGGGGAACGAGACGTTGAACTCGCCGGTGGCGGCGTCGAAGCTGCGGCGCGACACCGGGGTCACGAGGACGGGGATGGCGCCCTTCTCGATCGCACCCGCGATGTAGTAGTCACGCAGGTACATCTTGTAGTCGTCGGGCGAGGTGTACCGCTCGGGAACGGAGACCGTCGCGTCGTTGTGCCCGAACTGGACGAACAGGTAGTCGCCGGGCTGGATCACGTCGAGGATCGCGTCGAGGCGGCCCTGCTCGATGAAGGACCGGGAGGAGCGGCCGCCGATCGCGTGGTTCGCGATCGTGACGTCCTCGTCGAAGTACCGGTCGATCACCTGCCCCCACCCGGCCTGCGGCTCGTAGTAGGGGTCGTAGGTCTGGACGGTGGAGTCGGACGCGAGGTAGACGGTGATGCCGTCGTCGTCCTGGGCTCGCGCGGGGGCGCCGGCCGAGAGGACGCCCGCGAGCGCGGTCGCCCCGGCCAGGGCGGCCGCGAGGGCGCGGCGCCAGGGGGGTCGAGGAGTCATGGACCTCATGTTCACTTCCGTAGTGAGAGGAGGACGCTCGCCGGGCAAACATGAATGAAACGATTCAATCACGCGAGAGATTGCGGGGCAAGCGGTTGCTACCTCCGGGACGCTACCGAGTCCGCCTCCGAAAGTCAATACATGTCGATACCTGTTGGAAACGGCGACGGTCTCGCGGTGATTTGCGGGGACCGCGGGATCGTGCATCCTATAGGAAATAGGATGCACGATCCGGTGCGCGCGCTAGCGGACGTGCGCGGCGATCGGGCGGCTCAGGGCCTTCGCGCCCTCGGACACCAGGCGCGCCATCTGGTTCGCGCCGTACTCCTGGAAGTGCGTCGAGTCGGCGAGCCCGTCGGGGTAGGCCGGGTAGGCCCCGGCCGCGAGGTGCATGAACACCTGGGTCTGGGCCCGCGCGGGGGTGATCGCGTTGAGGTAGGCGCGCGAGCGGGCGCCGAGGTCGATGAAGGACACCCCGGTCTCGCTCACCAGCTCGCGGACCTTCGCCGCGTACGTCGCGAACGACT
Organism: Glycomyces mayteni; assembly: GCF_042428885.1. Lineage (NCBI taxonomy): Bacteria > Bacillati > Actinomycetota > Actinomycetes > Glycomycetales > Glycomycetaceae > Glycomyces > Glycomyces mayteni. The sequence goes on along the minus strand of NZ_JBHMBP010000001.1, from coordinate 1,396,531 downwards.
CGTTGAACTGGCCCGACGAGTTGTAGTCGAGCCGGTTGACCGGCGTGAGCAGGACCGGGATCGCTCCCTTGGCGGTGGCCCCGGCCATGTAGTGGTCCCGCAGGTACATCTTGTAGTCGTCGGGCGAGGTGTACCGCTCGGGGTTGCCGGTGCTCGCGTCGTTGTGGCCAAACTGGACGAACAGGTAGTCCCCCGGCTGGATCGCGTCGAGGATCGCCGCCAGGCGGCCCTGCTCGATGAACGAGCGCGAGGAGCGCCCGCCGATGGCGTGGTTGGCGATCCGCGTGTTCGCGTCCATCCAGCCGCCGAGCTTCTGGCCCCACCCGGTCATCGGGTAGACCGAGGAGTTGTAGGTCTGCGCGGTGGAGTCGGAGGCGACGTAGATCGTCGGGACGCCCGAGGCGGGCGCGGCGTCGGCCGGGATGAGCTTCCACTGCTGGTTGATCCCTCCGGCCGAGTCGTACTGCGACAGGCGCGAGCCGAGGGCGATGCTCCACTCCCAGACGTCGAGGGCCTTGCCGGAGTTCCGGTTGACGAAGCGCAGCCAGGTGCCGTCGTCAATGACCTGCCACTGCTGGTTGGTCTGGCCGTTGGAGGGGTACTGGATGACGTCGGCGCCGTTGGCCGCGGACTTGCCGTAGACGTCGAGGACCTGCCCCGAGTGGCGGACCTCGATCCGGTAGTAGCCGCTGTCGGCCGCCACGAAGCGGAACTGCTGGCTCGCGGCGTAGGTGCGGTTGCCCTGGACGAGCTTGGCGGCGTTGGCGGTCGAGGCCCCGGCGATCTCCAGGACCAGCCCGGAGTAGCGGGACTGGAGGTGGTACCAGGTCCCGGGGGTGAACGCCGCGCTCGCGGCGCCCGCGCCGAGGACGCCCCCGGCGGCCGCGCCGGCGCCGAGGCCCGCGAGGAGGCCGAGCGAGCGGCGGCTCAGCTTGGCGCCGAGCGGGTTCGGAAGGTCGGACATGTGCGCTCCAGTGCGTCGAAGGTCGAGGGCCGCGGCGCCCGCGGGCGCCGCGGCCCCTGTGAGAGGCGGGGACCGGCCTGAAACGATTCAAGAAGAATCTACATACTGATGAGTATCGATTTGTTTTGCCGGGTATCGTAACCCGATGTAAGCGCTAACACAAGGCTTCCCGTCAGGGCAGGATCGGGGCGAGGCGCTCGGCCGCCGCGTCGAGGTCGATGCCCTGCTCGGCGATCCACTCGTCGCTGAAGTAGCTGGTGGCGTAGCGCTGCCCGGAGTCGCACAGGAGCGTGACGACGCTGCCGCCGCGCCCGGCCTCGCGCATCTCGGCGATGAGTGAGAGGGCGGCGACGAGGTTGGTGCCGGTGGAGCCGCCGAGGGGGCGGCCGAGGCGCTTGGAGGCCCAGCGCATGCAGGCGACCGACTCGGCGTCGTCCACTTTGACCATGCGGTCGACGAGGCCGGGGATGAACGAAGGCTCCACGCGCGGGCGCCCGATCCCCTCGATGCGCGAGCCGCGGTCCACGGTCGCCTCGGGGTCCCGGTCGCGCCAGCCGGCGAAGAACGCCGAGTGCTCGGGGTCGGCGACGCACAGGTTCGTCTCGTGGCGCCGGTAGCGCACGTACCGGCCGATGGTGGCCGAGGTCCCGCCGGTGCCCGCGCCCACGACGATCCAGGCCGGGACCGGGTGGCGCTCCAGGCGCATCTGCTCGAAGACCGACTCGGCGATGTTGTTGTTCCCGCGCCAGTCGGTGGCCCGCTCGGCGTACGTGAACTGGTCCATGAAGTGCCCGCCGGTCTCGGCCGCGAGCCGCTCCGCCTCGGCGCAGACCTCGGAGGCCTCGCGCACCAGGTGGGCCTTGCCGCCGTAGAACTCGATCTGGCAGATCTTGGCGCGGCTGGTGGACTCGGGCATGACGGCGGTGAACGGCAGGCCGAGCATCCGCGCGAAGTACGCCTCGCTCACGGCGGTGGAGCCGCTGGACGCCTCGATGACGGGCGTGCCCTCGTCGATCCAGCCGTTGCAGATGGCGTACAGGAACAGCGAGCGGGCGAGGCGGTGCTTGAGCGAGCCGGTCGGGTGGGCCGACTCGTCCTTGAGGTACAGGTCCACGCCCCACTCGGGGGGCAGCGGGAACGGGAGCAGGTGCGTGTCGGCGGAGCGGTTCGCGTCGGCCTCGACGGCGGTGATCGCCCAGTTGACCCAGAGGCGGTCGCGGGTGCGGTCAGCCGACTCCATCGAGGTCCCCGTCCTCGGGGATCGGCTGGGGCCGGTCCTCCCATTTCGTGGAGAGCGTGATCGTCGTGCGCGTCTGGGCCACACCGGGAATCGCGCCGACCCGATGGATCAGCTGTTCGAGGTCGGCCATCTTCGGCACGCGGACCTTGAGCTGGTAGCACTCGACCCCGGCGAGGAAATAGCACGACTCGATCTGCGGAATGGCGCGGAGGCGTTCGCAGATGTCCAGGTGGTCCGCCGAATTGTCGGGAATGATGCCTATGAGTGCGGTGATCCCGAGTCCGATCGCCTCGGAGTCGATCACGGCCTTGTAGCCTGCGATGACGCCGTTGCGCTCCAGTTTCACGACGCGGTCCTGCACCGAGGGCGCGGTGAGACCGACCCTGCGCGCCAGTTCGGCGTAAGAGGTCCGCCCGTCGGTCCGCAGGAGGTTCACGATGGTCCGGTCGATCTCGTCCACTCCATGAGGATAACGGGAGTTGCATCTTGGGTCCTGTGCCTACCTCATACCCGGGAACTCCTAGAGCGAAGGAAACAGCTCAGAGCGCCGTTGACATACGCGTGGTACGTTCAGGCAATACCTACCAACCGAAAGTATGTCCAAGAACTCATGGCAGGTTTGACTGAATAGTGGTGTAATGGGTTTAACGCACGAAGTGAGTCTTCATCACGGGGAGGAAGAAATCATGGAGACCGAGGACCGCCTACTCACACCCGGCGAAGTCGCCTCGCTGTTCCGCGTGGATCCGAAAACGGTCACGCGATGGGCCGCGGCGGGCAGGATCGGGAGCATTCGCACACCGGGCGGCCACCGTCGGTTCCGCGAGTCAGAGGTCCGGGCCCTGCTCGAAGGGGATGCCGGAGCGCAGGCCACGTTCGAATCGGGGAACGCCCAGTCCTAGCGCGGCACTCGCCGCCGGGCCGCCGCAGCGGCCGCCAATCAGAAGACCTGCCTGGCACAAGCCGGTCCAGCGCAGCGCACCGCGTCCTCCGGGACGACGGGGGACGCGCGAGCGGACCGGCTTTTCGCATGCCCGGATTCGGACGGATGAATCCACATCGGAGTTGATTTGTTCCATTTAGGGCAATTGCCCACTCTGTGAAGTCGGATCAATACCCTGAGTCGCCATCTATGCCGCCAATCTGACTTTTCCGGATTCTCCGGTCGTGAACCTCTTGACATCACTGTGATACATAGGCAAACTTCGATGTGATGTTGGGAGCGCTTCCGTGGACACCCGGTACACGCGGAGCCGTTCCCCAGCCCCGACCAGCGAAGGGAAGGCACATGACGCTCAACCGAAGCAGACACCACAGCGGCCGCAGGAGAATCGTGGCGCTCGGCGCGGCGGCGGCCGCCGCCGCGACCGCCGGAGCCCTGGCGGTGACCACCGCCGGCGCCGAGGAGATCACCGCCGAGGGGAGTCCCGTCGAGGCGCAGCAGGCGAAGGTCGACAACCCCTACGAGGGCGCGCAGGTCTACGTCAACCCGGTCTGGTCGGCCAACGCCGCGGCCGAGCCCGGCGGCGAGGCCGTCGCCGACGAGCCGACCGGCGTGTGGCTCGACCGCACCAGCGCCATCGAGGGGAACGACTCCCCCACCACCGGCTCCATGGGGCTGCGCGACCACCTCGACGAGGCCCTGGCGCAGGGTGCCGACGTCATCCAGGTCGTCGTCTACAACCTGCCGGGCCGCGACTGCGCGGCGCTCGCCTCCAACGGCGAGCTGCCCGCGGACGCGATCGACCGGTACAAGACCGAGTACATCGACGCGATCGCCGAGATCCAGGGGGACCCGGCCTACGCGGGCCTGCGGATCGTCAACGTGATCGAGATCGACTCGCTGCCGAACCTGGTCACCAACGTCTCGCCGCGCGCCACCGCGACCGCGAACTGCGACACGATGAAGGCCAACGGCAACTACGAGGACGGCGTCTCGTACGCGGCCGCGACCCTCGGCGCGCTGCCGAACACCTACAACTACCTCGACTCGGGCCACCACGGCTGGATCGGGTGGACCAACGACGACCCGCAGTACGACAACTTCCACGCCTCCGCGGCGCTGTTCGGCTCCCTCATCGGGCAGAACGGGATGACCGCCGACGACGTCCACGGGTTCATCACGAACACCGCGAACTACTCGCCGCTGGAGGAGCCGTACTGGGAGGTGGACCAGGTCGTGGGCGGCAAGCCGATCAACCAGAACGGCGACGTCAAGTGGGTCGACTGGAACGCCTACAACGGTGAGATCGACTTCTCGACCTCCTTCCGCGACGAGCTGGTGTCCAACGGGTTCAACTCGGACATCGGCATGCTCATCGACACCAGCCGCAACGGCTGGGGCGGCGCGGACCGGCCCGCGGGCCCCTCGTCCTCGACCGACCCGGTGACCTTCGTGGACGAGTCGCGCATCGACCAGCGCTACAACAAGGGCAACTGGTGCAACCAGGCCGGGGCGGGCCTCGGCGAGCGGCCGCAGGCGAGCCCGGAGGCGGGCATCGACGCCTACGTGTGGATCAAGCCCCCGGGGGAGTCAGACGGCGCCTCCGAGGAGATCCCGAACGACGAGGGCAAGGGCTTCGACCAGATGTGCGACCCCGCGTACGAGGGCAACATCCGCAACGGCAACAACCCCAGCGGCGCGCGCGGCGAGATGCCGCTGTCGGGCCACTGGTCCTCCGAGCAGTTCCAGGAGCTGCTGGAGAACGCCTACCCGCCGGTGAATTGATCGGACCGCCAGCAGCTCCTGGAACCAGGAAGCACAGCCAGGAGCTGCTGGAGAACGCGTACCCGCCCGTGAACTAGGCGCGGGGACAGGGCGGACCGGCACTCCGCCCGCTTGAAGACGGCGGGGCCGCGCATCGCGCGGCCCCGCCGCCGTGCGCGCCGAACTTTTTCTCAGCTACCCTTCGCGTTTCCGCGGGAGCGTTTTCACTGATTCAAACGCTTGCCGGGCGGCCGGTCGGGCGTGAAACGGGTGGTTCCAGCGCTCCCATGCGCGAAATATCCAGCCGGACCTCTTGACAGCCCATCTATATATCGGAGATTATCAATGCACATCTTGGGAGCGCTTCCCTCGATGGACACCCGTTCCTGGCTGCCGGAGTGCGGCCCTTCAACCCCGAAGGACATCGAAACATGCAAGTACCTAAGAAACGAAGGAGATTGGCCATCATCGGCGTCGCGGTCGCCGCGCTCGCCGCCACCGGGCTCACCTTCGCTTCGGCGAACCAGGCACTCGCCGAAGAAGGCTGCAAGGTCGACTACAAGGTGGTCAGCAGCTGGGGCTCCGGTTTCCAGGCCAACGTCACCATCACCGCGCAGGAGGCGATCAACGGCTGGGAGCTCAAGTGGAACTTCCCGTCCGGGACCACCGTCTCCAGCGCGTGGAACGTGAGCTACACCCAGAGCGGCACCGCCTTCACCGGTAAGGACGTCGGCTGGAACGGCTCGATCGCGTCCGGCCAGAGCAAGGAGGTGTTCGGCTTCATCGGTTCGGGCTCCTCCACGACGCCGGCGCAGTTCACCATCAACGGCGACGTCTGCAACGGGACCACCCAGCCGCCGACGAGCGAGCCGCCGACCACCGACGACCCGGGCAACCCCGGCGGCGGCGACAAGGTCGACAACCCCTACACCGGCGCCCAGGTCTACGTGAACCCGCAGTGGTCCGCGCGGGCCGCGGCCGAGCCCGGCGGCGACGCGGTCGCCGACGAGCCGACCGGCGTGTGGCTCGACCGCACCAGCGCGATCTACGGCAACAGCTCCCCGACCACCGGGTCGATGGGCCTGGAGGACCACCTGGACGAGGCGCTCGCGCAGGGCGCGGACGTCATCCAGATCGTCATCTACAACCTGCCGGGCCGCGACTGCGCGGCGCTCGCCTCCAACGGCGAGCTGGCGGCGGGTGAGATCGCCGAGTACAAGAGCGAGTACATCGACCCGATCGTCGACATCATGGGCCAGTCGAAGTACGCGGACCTCAAGATCGTCAACGTCATCGAGATCGACTCGCTGCCGAACCTCGTCACGAACGTCTCGCCGCGTGCGACCGCGGTCGCGAACTGCGACACGATGAAGGCGAACGGCAACTACGTCGACGGCGTCTCGTACGCGACGGCCGAGCTCGGCGCCCTGCCGAACACGTACAACTACATCGACGCCGGCCACCACGGCTGGATCGGCTGGGGCGACACGAACCCGCAGTACGACAACTTCTTCGCCGCGGCCGAGCTGTTCGGCTCGCTCATCGGCGAGAACGGGATGACCGCGGACGACGTGCACGGCTTCATCTCCAACACCGCGAACTACTCGGCGCTGGAGGAGCCCTACTGGGCGGTGAACCAGGTCGTCGGCGGCCAGGCGCTGAACCAGAACCCGAACCTCCCGTGGGTCGACTGGAACGACTTCAACAACGAGAAGGACTTCACCGAGGCGATGCGCGAGGAGCTCATCGCGAACGGGTTCAACGACGACATCGGCATGCTGATCGACACCAGCCGCAACGGCTGGGGCGGCGACTACCGCCCGACCGGCACCTCGACCTCGACGAACCCGGTGACGTTCGTGGACGAGTCGCGCATCGACCAGCGCTTCCAGAAGGGCAACTGGTGCAACCAGGCCGGTGCCGGCCTCGGTGAGCGTCCGCAGGCCGACCCCGAGCCGTGGATCGACGCCTACGTCTGGATCAAGCCCCCGGGCGAGTCCGACGGCGCGTCGGAGGAGATCCCGAACGACGAGGGCAAGGGCTTCGACGAGATGTGCGACCCGGACTACGGCGGCAACATCCGCAACGGCAACAACCCCTCCGGGGCGCGTGACGACATGCCGCTGTCGGGCCACTGGTCCTCGGAGCAGTTCCAGGAGCTCCTGGAGAACGCGTACCCGCCCGTGAACTAAGGGCGCAGCAACCGGGCCCGGCGTTCCGGGAGGCGGATCGCCGGGCCCCCTGACCACATCCTCGGTTCCTTCCGGAGACCGGGCCCCGCGGGACGGCGGGGCCCGGTCGCAAACCTGAGTGCGACGCAGTGCGGCCCCGGCCGGTCGGTGACCGGTCGGGGCCGCATTGTGCTTGCGCGCCTTACGGGTTGCGGGTCTCGCAGAGCGGGCCGCCGATGCCGCGCAGCAGATGGTCGACGAACGCCTCGATGGTGCCGTCCTTCTGGAGGGACGGGTACTGCCCGTAGACGAAGGTCGTCAGGAGCGGGCTGGTGAACATGGCGGCCGCGAGTTCGAGGTCGAGGTCCGCGGCGAGTTCGCCGCGGCCGGCCCAGTGCGCGAAGGTGTCGCGCACGAACTGGCGCCGCTGCTCGACGAGGCGGTCGTGGTGCTTGCGGTACTCGGGGTCGTCCTTGAAGACGGTCATCATGCAGCGGATGACCTTGAGGTCCCGGGGACCGTAGGTGCGGCGCATGCTGTTGCCGATGTGCACGAGGTCGTCGCGCAGCGAGGTGCGCGGCAGGTCGCTCGCGATCGGCGCCTTGACGCTCTCGAAGGCCGCGGCGATGAGCTCCTCCTTGGAGGACCAGCGCCGGTAGATCGTGGCCTTCGAGACGCCCGAGCGCTCCGCGACGGCCTCGACGCTCACGTCGGTGACCGTCCCGTGCTCCGCGATGAGGTCCAGCACCGCTTCCAGGATGGACTCGCTCACCGCCTGGCTGCGTGGGCGGCCCTTGGCGGGGGTCGTCGGCGCAGGGGCCCGGTGGTGGGCGGTCGCATCGCGGAGCTCGGGTCGCATGACTCGATTGTCCCTCAGACCTCGACGAGTGCGGGCTCGGCCGCTTCGGCGGGGGTCTCGGTCCCTTCGGCGCGGCGCTTCCCGGGGAAGAACAGCGCGATGATGACGAGGCCGACCACGCCCACGGCGACCGCGGCGAGCGCGGTGGTGTGGAGCGCGTGGATGAACGAGTCGTTCGCGGCCTGCGCGACCTGGGCGGCGGCGTCGGCCGGGATCGCCCCGGTCTCCAGGGCGCCGTAGGTGGACGCGTAGGACTCGCGGGCGGCGTCGGGCAGCTGCGGGGCCGCGTCGGTGATCTGGGTCCGGTAGACCTGGGCCATGATCGTGCCGAGGACGGCCACGCCGAGCGCGCCGCCGACCTGGCGGAGCGTGTTGGCGAGGGCGGAGCCGACGCCGGCCTTCTCGCGCGGGACCGAGGCCATGAGCGTGTTCATCGCGGGCGGCATGAGGTTGGCCATGCCGGCGCCGGTGATGAAGAACAGCGCGATGACGACCCACACGGAGGTGTCGGCCTCGAAGACGAGCGCGGTCACCGTGAAGTTGGTGATGACCAGGAGCATCGCGACGATGCCGACGGTCTTGGCGCCGAACTTGTTGACGAGGGTGTTCGACAGCGGCGCGAACACGAGCATGGAGGCGCCGAACGGCAGGAACAGCAGGCCGGTCTCCAGCGGCGAGTAGCCCTTCAGGATCTGGAGGTAGAAGGTCATGAAGAACATCAGGCCCATCATCCCGAAGAACGTCAGGGTGATGATCGCCGAGGACGCGGAGAAGCGGGTGCTCTTGAACAGCTTCATGTCGAGGGAGGCGTGCGGGATGCGCCGCTCCCAGAGGACGAAGCCGACCAGGACGAGGACGCCGAGGGCGATGGTGCCCCAGACCTCGACGCCGGTCCAGGACCCGGCGTCGCCGGCCTCGATGATGCCGTAGGTGAGGCTGACGAGGCCGATCATGGACAGGGCCATGCCGACGAAGTCGGCCTTGGCCTGGCTGCCCTTGGACTCGGGCGCGAGGATCGTGATGGCGATGAGGCCGAACACGACGATCGGGACGTTGATGAGGAAGACCGAGCCCCACCAGAAGTGGTCGAGGAGCGCGCCGCCGACGATCGGGCCGATGGCGCCGCCGATGCCGACCGCGCCGGTCCAGATGCCGAGGGCCTTGGGGAACTCCTTGGCGGAGAAGACGTTGCGCAGGAGCGACAGCGTCGAGGGCATCATGACCGCGGCGCCGGCGCCCATGAGGGCGCGGTACCAGATGAGCTGGTCGGGCGTGGAGGCGTAGGCGGAGAGCAGGGAGGCGACGCCGAAGACGACGAGGCCGGCCAGGAGCATCCGCTTGCGGCCGATGCGGTCGCCGATGACGCCGGAGGCGAACAGCAGGCCCGCGAAGACGAGCGTGTACGAGTTGATCATCCACGCGAGGTCGCTCTGGGTCGCGCCGACGCCCTTCTCGGGGTCGGCGAGGGTCTTCATCGCGACGTTGAGGACGGTGTTGTCGAGGACGACCACGATGAGGCTGAGCACGAGGACGCTCAGGATGGCCCACCTGCGGGGGTGGCCGTGGTCGTCGTCGGTTCCGGCCGCCGGGACCGGAACGGAACGGGTTTCGCTCACAGGGTTTCCATTTCTGCGATCGCACCGGGGCAGCGCCGGAGGGCGCTGCCGGATGGTGCGGAGATGTCGCCGCGGCGCCGAGACCGCGGGTGGTGTCGTGTCGTCTATGACGGTCCGCGGGCGGGAATCGTGACTTCCCGGGCGCGGGCGGCGCGTGCTCGTGAGCCTGGGGCTTCGCAGGGCGCGGCCTGGTGTTGCCCAGAACTCTACGGCATTCCGAAACGATACGGTACCGTATCGTTAAGTAGATCACAGGGAATCGTACCGCCGGGGTGCGACGGTCCCGTGAACTCCGCGCGAAGGACCGTGTTCACTCCGCATCGGCCTCGCCGGACGCCCACCGTCCCGGGTGGTTGAATGGGCTCCGTGGCACCCAAGTTCCCTTACGACGACCTCCAGTCGTTCCTGGCCGCCCTCGAAGCCGACGGCGACCTGAAGCGGATCACGGCCGAGGTCGACCCCCACCTGGAGATCTCCGAGATCGTGCAGCGGGTGGTCCGCGACGGCGGTCCCGCCCTCCTGTTCGAGCGGCCCGCGGGCAGCGACATCCCCCTCGCGATCAACCTGTTCGGGACCACCGAGCGCACCGCGAAGGCCCTCGGCGTCGGCGACCTCGACGAGATCGGCCAGCGCATCGGCGAGCTCGCCAAGCCCGAGCTGCCCGTCGGCTGGGCGGGCATCCGCGACGGCCTCGGGAAGCTCATGCAGCTCAAGTCGGTGCCGCCCAAGCGCGTGAAGAAGGCCCCGTGCCAGGAGGTCGTCTTCACCGGCGAGGACGTCGACCTGAACATCCTCCCGGGCCTCCAGGTGTGGCCCGGCGACGGCGGGGTCTTCCACAACTTCGGGCTCACCCACACCAAGCACCCGGAGACCGGGAAGCGGAACGTGGGCCTGTACCGGCTCCAGCAGCACGACGAGCGGACGATCGGCCTGCACTGGCAGATCCACAAGAACTCGACGTCCCACTACGCCGAGGCCGAGAAGCGCGGCGAGCGCCTCCCGGTGGCGATCGCGATCGGCGCGGACCCGGTGATGGCGTACGCGGCGACCGCGCCGCTCCCCCCGGACATCGACGAGTACCTGTTCGCGGGGTTCCTGCGGGGCGAGCGCGTCGAGATGGCCGACTGCCTGAGCGTGCCGCTCCAGGTCCCGGCGAACGCGCAGATCGTCCTGGAGGGCTGGGCCGAGCCGGGCGAGCGGATGCCGGAGGGGCCCTTCGGGGACCACACGGGGTTCTACACGCCGGTGGAGCCGTTCCCGGTGATGCACGTCGAGACGATGACGATGCGCCGGAACCCGGTCTACCACACGATCATCACCTCGGCCCCGCCCCAGGAGGACCACGGGCTGGGGAAGGCGACGGAGCGGACGTTCCTGCCGCTGGTCAAGATCATGATCCCGGAGATCGTGGACTACGACATGCCCGCCGCGGGGGTGTTCCACAACTGCGTGATCGTCTCGATCGACAAAAAGTTCCCGAAGCAGGCGCAGAAGGTCATGAGCGCGATCTGGGGCCTCCAGATGATGAGCCTGACGAAGCTCATCGTCGTGGTGGACGCCGACTGCGACGTGCACGACTACCGCGAGGTCGCCTGGCGCGCACTGGGGAACGTGGACTACTCGCGGGACCTGCTGCTCACCGAGGGCCCGGTGGACCACCTCGACCACGCCTCCTACCACCAGTTCTGGGGCGGCAAGGCCGGGATCGACGCGACCGCGAAGTGGCCCGAGGAGGGCTACACGCGCGGCTGGCCGGAGGCGATGCGCATGAGCGCGTCCGTGAAGGCCACCGTGGACCGACGCTGGAAAGAATACAAAATTGACTGAGACACTGCCCAGAAAAAATCCGGTCAAGGACTTCCTGAAGCTCGTCGCCTTCGAGCACTCGGTGTTCGCGCTGCCCTTCGCGTACCTCTCGACGCTCACCGTCATGCGCCTGGAGGACGCGTTCTCCTGGTGGGACCTGGTCCTGGTCACCCTCGCGATGGTCGCCGCCCGCACCCTCGCCATGGCCGCCAACCGGATCATCGACCGCAAGATCGACGCCCGGAACCCCCGCACGGCCCAGCGCGAGCTCGTCACCGGCAAGGTCTCGCTGAAGACCGCGTACACCGGGTGCGCCGTCAGCCTCGTCGTGCTGCTCGCCTCGGCGGCCGCGCTCAACCCGCTGTGCCTCTACCTGAGCCCCCTGGCCGTGGCGCCGCTCATCGTCTACCCGTACGCGAAGCGGTTCACCGACTACCCGCACGCGGTCCTCGGCCTCGCGCAGATGGTCGCCCCCGTGGGCGCCTGGCTGGCCGTCACCGGGACGTTCGCGGGCTCGGGCCCGGCGATCGTCCTCGGGGCGGCCGTGGGCCTGTGGATCGGCGCGTTCGACCTGATCTACGCGTGCCAGGACGCGGAGATCGACCGAGAGATCGGCGTCCGCTCGACCCCGGCCCGCTGGGGCGTCAGGGCCGCGCTCCACGCCTCCTCTGTCGCGCACGTGGTCACCGTGGGCCTGTTCGCGTGGTTCGGGCTGCTCACCGGCTTCGGGCTCCTGTACTGGATCGGGCTCGCGCTCGTCTCGGCCGCGCTCGTCTACGAGCACTCGATCGTGCGGCCCGGCGACCTGTCGAAGGTCAACCGGGCCTTCTTCACCGCCAACGGCTTCGTGGCCGTGGCGCTGTTCGCGTTCGCGCTGGCGGACCTGCTGCTGCGCTAGGCGGCTTCGGCCGCGTGGGCGAGCGCTGAGGGTGTGAGGCGGCCGTTGATGGCGGGCGCCTCGCGCACGAGCGATTCGTCCTCGATCGCGGCGACCATGAACAGCGCGAAGTCGGTGCGGCGGGTCAGGTTGCTCTCCAGGACCGGGTCGCCGACGTGGCGGCTCCAGACCGGGAGGCCCTGGCTCTCGCCCTCTTCGAGGTCGGAGCCGCGCACGACGGTCCAGCGGGTGTCGCTGTTGAAGATCATGTCGGTGGCCCGGTACTGGTCGGCGATGTCGACGAGGCGCGTGATCTTCATGAGCTTGGCGAAGGCGACGGCGGCCTTGATGCCCCGCTTGTACTTGTCCTCGCCGTCGCGGCTGATGTGCCAGCCGCACGAGAAGACCAGGCGCGCACCGGGCTCCGCGAAGTCCATGACGGCCTTGGCCGTGCCCGAGGCGTAGTCGTGGACGCCCCAGGGGACGAGGACGGAGAGGACGGCGTCGCAGCCGTCCACGGCGCGCTCGATAGCGGCGCGGTCGTCGGTGCGGGCGCCGTGGACGGTGATCCGCCCGGCGAACTCGTCCAGTTTGTGGACGCTCTTCTCGCGGCAGACGCCGACGACCTCGTAGCCGCGGTCGAGCGCGTGCCGCACCATGTATCGGCCGAGCTTGCCGGAGGCGCCGACGATGCAGACCTTCTTGCCGACGCCGGTCTGCGGGATGGGTTCCATGAGGTGCTCCTGGAGTGAAGAGTGAGCTGCTGAAGGGTACTTCCTCCTTTACACTGTACAGGAAAACCTTACGGTGTACAGTACGGCGGACGGATAGGAGCGCCACGTGACCGACGAACCCGCCAACGGCACCGCCCGCGGCACGCTGACCAGGGAGAAGGTCCTGCGCGCCGCCGTCGGCATGGCCGACGCCGCCGGCGGGGAGGTCCCCAGCACCCGCAAGCTCGCCGAACGCCTCGGCGTGCGCGCCATGGCCCTCTACCACCACTTCAAGAACAAGGACGAACTCCTCGACGGCATGGTCGACCTCGTGTTCGCCGAAGTCGACCTCCCCGAGAAGGGCGAGCCCTGGCGCGAGGGCATGCGCCGCCGCGCCGCGTCGATGCGCGCGGCCCTCGGCCGCCACCCCTGGGCCGTCGGCCTCATGGACTCCCGGCTCAACGCGGGCCCCGCGACCCTCCGCCACCACGACGCGGTCCTCGGATGCCTGCGCGCCGACGGCTTCTCCGTCGCCGGTGCGGCCCACTCCATCTCGCTCCTCGACAGCTACGTGTACGGCTTCGCCGTCCAGGAGGCCGCCCTCCCCTTCGACTCCGCGGGCGGCGACGACATGCAGGCCCTCACCGAGACCATGATGGCCCAGGCCGCCGACCGCTTCCCCCACCTCGTGGAGATCGCCGTCGACCACGCCATGCGGCCCGGCTACGCCTACGCCGACGAGTTCGCGATCGGCCTCGACCTCATCCTCGACGGGCTGGAGCGCCGCCGCCCCGACTGGTGACGCGCCGCGGCACCGCCGGTCCCGCGTGGACCGTGGGGCCGGTGGTGACCGGGGGGCGGGCCGGGCCCGCGCCCCCGCGGTCCGGCCGGATCGACACGGCCCCGGGTCTGGACTTTCACGACCCGCGTGGTCCAAGATGGGGCCATGTGGCCCCGATCGACCGATCCCCTCCCCGCCGGGAGGACCGAGTGCATCCGCTGATCGGGTACCTGATCGCCGTGGGCCTCTTCGCCATCGGCCTCTACGGCGTCCTCACGCGGCGCAACGCCGTCCTCCAGCTCGCCGCCGCCGAACTCATGCTCGGCGGCGTCCACCTCGTCCTCGTCACCACCGACCTCGTCGTCCGCTCCCACACCGGGCAGAGCTTCGCCCTGTTCATCGTGGTCATCGCCGCCGCCGAAGTCGGCGTCGGCCTCGCGCTCGTCCTCAACCTGTGGCGCGAACGCGCCTCCATCGACACCGACGGCCTCCCCGGGGAATCCCCCGACGAGCGGGGCGCCGCGGACCGGCGGGTGCCCCGGTGACCGCCCTCGCCTGGCTCCTCATCGCCGTTCCCGCCGCCGCAGGACTCGCCGGACTCCTGGTGCGCCGCAGGGACCTCGCGGTGGTCCTCGCCTACGCGGGCCCCGGGGCCGCGCTGGCCTGCGCCGCCGCCGTCTCCTTCGCGAACCCGCAGGCGTCCTATGTGCTCGCCGACTTCGGCACCGTCACGGCGACCGCCGCGCTCGACCTCTCCCTCGGCGCGTGCGCCGTCGCGCTCGCCACCGGGTTCGTCTCGCTCCTCGTGCAGCTCTACTCGGCCGCGTACCTGCGCGACGACCCCCGCTACGCGCCCTTCGCCGCGCAGGTGAACCTCTTCTGCGCCGCGATGCTCCTCGTCGTCGCCGCCGACGACCTCGTGCTCCTCCTCATCGGATGGGAGGTCATGGGCGCCTGCTCGTACCTGCTCATCGCCCACTACGCGAAGCTCCCGCAGGCGCCGGGCGCCGCCGCGAAGGCGTTCCTGGTGACCCGCTTCGGCGACGTGGCGTTCGTCCTCGGCGTCATGGTCCTCGGCGTCTCCTCGGGCACCTTCCGCATCGGCGAGATCCACGACGCCCCGGCGCTCGCGATGCTCCTGATCCTGTTCGGCTGCATCGGGAAATCGGCCCAGTTCCCCCTCCAGATCTGGCTCCCCCCGGCCATGGCCGGGCCCACCCCGGTGTCGGCGCTCATCCACGCCGCGACGATGGTCGCGGCGGGCGCGTACGTGCTGACCCGGCTCCTCCCGGCCTGGCCCGCGGACCTGCTGCTCGCCGTCGCGGTCGTCGCGGCCGTGACGATGGTCGGCGCGGGGCTGTGCGCGCTGGCGGCGCGGGACGTCAAGGGCGTGCTCGCGTGGTCGACGGTCTCGCAGGTCGGGTTCATGTTCGCGGCCGTGGCGGTCGCGGCGGGCGATGCGGCGCTGTTCCACCTGGTGGCGCACGCGGCGTTCAAGGGCCTGCTGTTCCTCACCGCGGGCGTCGTGATCGCCCTGGCGGGCACGGACGGTTCGCTGCGGGCGACGCGGCTGCGGCCGGGCGATTCGCGGCTCGCGTTCTGGGCCATGACGATCGGCCTCGCGACGATGGCGGGGCTGCCGCCGCTGGGCGGGTTCTTCTCGAAGGAGACCGTGCTCGGCGCGGCCTACGAGGCCGGGACCCCGGCCGGGGTCGTCGTGTTCTGGGCGGGGGTCGGCGCGAGCATCCTGACCGCGGCGTACGCGACGCGGCTGTGGCTCCTCCTGTTCTGGCGCGGCCCCGGGCCCGCGGCGATGCCCGCGGTGCCGCGCGCCGAGTCGTTCAGCCTGTGGGCGCTCACCGCGGCCACGGTGCTTGTCGGTGCCCTCTACTACGCTGGGCCGTTCGAGGTGCCCGCGCTCCACGGGGACCTCATGGCGCTGCTGCTGCTCGCCACGCTCGGCGGCATCGCCGTGGTCGCCGACTCCTGGTGGCGCGACGGCCGCGCCCGCGAACCGGTCCCCGACCGCGACCCGGCGCGTGTGCTCGGCCGCGCGCGAAGCGCGCTCGCCGAGGGCCTGTACGCGGAGCGCCTGGCGTCCAAGGCGACCCGCGGCGCGGCGGCGGCGCTCAGCGCCGCCGCGGCGGCCCTCGACGTGCGCCTGGTCGACGGCGCCGCCGTCGAAGGCTCGGCACGCGCGACCCTCGCCGCTGCCGAGAGCACGGCGGCGGGCCACCGCGGCGGCCTGGTGCGGTACCTGCGCCTGAGCGCCGCCGGGACCCTCGTGGTCGCAGCGGTTGCGATCGGGGTGAGCCTGTGGAACTGACCGCGACGCCGAAGCGGCCCGGAGCGCGGACGCGCGGGAGCCGCGCGGCGGCACCGCGCCGGATCGGGGCAGGCGGATGAACGCGATGCTGGTACTGGCGGCGGCGCTGCCCGCCCTCGGGGCGCTCGCGGTCTGGGCGCTGCGGCGCAAGCCGTACGCGCACTGGATCGGGGCCGGGGCCGCCGCGCTCGCATTCGCGGCGGTGGCGCTGCTGCCGGTCGGGCGCGACACCGGCGCGCTCATCGCCGGGGACGGCGCGACCTGGTGGCACCGGCTCGCGATCCCCTGGGCCCCTTCGCTGCACCTGGAGTTTTCTCTCGCGGTCGACGGCGTCTCCTGGACCCTCGCCCTCCTCACCGCGCTCCTCGGCGTCCTGTGCTGCCTCCACAACGCCGTCGGCGCGGAGCAGCGCGCCGCCGACCTCTACGGCGCCGACCACGCGACCGCTTCAGCCTCCCTTCAGCCCGCTTCAGCTCCCCTTCAGGAACCCGCAGGTAGCGTTGAAAACGGGGGGTCCCCCGGCGGCGGGGGGCCGGTGCTCGGGGTGCGCGCGGCGAGCCCGGCGACTTCAGGCCACCTTCAGGTCGCCTCGGGTGCTTCAGGTTCCCTTCAGGATGGTGCGGGTAGCGTTGAAACCGGGGGGCCTCCCCTGGCGGCGGCGCCGGTGCACGGCGTGCCCGCCGGAGCCGGGGCGGGCGGCGAGGAGCAGGACGGGTGGCAGTCGCCCGTGCTGACCGCGCTGCTGCTGGCCGTGCAAGCCGCCTCGACCCTCGTCTTCCTCGCGGACAACCTCGTCCTGTTCTTCATCGCGTTCGAAGCGGTGCTCCTGCCGATGTGGGCGATCGTGCACCGGTTCGGCGACCCGGCCACGCGGCGGCGGGCCGCCGCGAAGTTCGCGCTGTTCACCATCGCCGGGTCGCTGCTCATGGCGACCGGCCTGTTCGTCGCCGTGGCGGACACCGGGACCGCGGACCTCGGCGCGATCATCGCCGCGGGCGGCGTCAGCGGAGACGTCTCCCTGCTCGTGTTCTCGCTCCTCGCGATCGGGTTCGCCGTCAAGGCTCCCTTGTGGCCGCTGCACTCGTGGCTCCCCGACGCGCACACCGCCGCGCCCACCGTCGGGTCCGTGCTCCTCGCCGGGGTCCTCCTCAAGCTCGGCACCTACGGCCTCATCCGCGTCGCCGGGGGCCTCGCCCCCGCGGGCGCGGCCGAGGCCGCGCCCGTGCTCGCCGTGCTCGCCGCGCTCGGCATCCTCGTCGCGGGCCTGGTGTGCCTGCGCCTGCCCGAGATCAAGCGCCTCATCGCCTACTCCTCGGTGGGCCACATGGGATTCGTGGTCCTCGCGTTCGCCGCCGGGACCGAAGCGGGCGTCCGCGCCGCCCTGTTCGGGAACCTCGCGCACGGCCTCGTCACCCCCCTCCTGTTCTTCCTCGCCGGAGCCCTCAAGGCCCGCACCCACACCGGCAGCCTCACCGCCCTCGGCGGCGTGCGCCTCGCCGCGCCCGCGCTCGCCGGGCTCCTCGGGTTCGCCGCCCTCGCCTCCCTCGGCCTGCCCGGCCTCGCCGGGTTCTGGGGCGAGGCGTTCACCGTGTACGCCGCGGCCGAACGCGGCGGCGCCTGGCTCCTCCTCGCCGCGGCCGCCGCGTTCGGCGCGTTCCTCGCCGCCGCCTACCTGCTGCGGATGCTCAAGCACGTCAGCCACGGCCCCATAGCGCCCGCGGCCTTCGGCATCGGGGACGTCTCCGCCGCCGAAGCCGCCGTCTGGTCCCCGCTCGTCGCCGGGACGCTCCTCCTCGGGCTCGTCCCCGGCCCGCTCCTGACCCTCTTCTCGGAGGGCCTCCTCTGATGCGCGCCCAAGCGATCGACCACGCCGCGATGCTGCCGCTCTACCTCGCCGCGGCCGCCGCCGTCGCGGCGCTGTTCGCGGGCCGGCTCGCCAAGGCCGCCGCCATGACCGGGCTCGGCCTGACGGCCGCGGCGGCCGTGTGGATCGGCGCCGGGCCCGACCGGGCGACGTTCGCCGTCGGCCAGTGGCACTCCTACGTCGCCGACGACGCCGCCATGGGCGCCGCCGCCCTCTTCGCCGCGCTCGCCGTCCTCGTGGCCGCCGTCAGCGGCAGGCGGCCCGGCGAGTACTGGTTCCTCCTCACCGCCTCCGCCGCGGGCGGCGTCGCGCTCGCCGGGGCCCGCGACCTGGTCACCCTCGTCGTCGCCGTCGAGACCCTCACGCTCCCGCTGTACGTCCTCGTCGCCCGCCCCGGCCGCGACGGCGCCGAAGCCGGGACGACCTTCCTCATCGCCTCCGTGACCTCCTCCGCGACCGCGCTCATGGGCGCCGCGCTCCTCTACGCCGCCACCGGGACCGTCCACCTCGAAGGGCTCGCGGCCGCCGCGGGCGGCGCCCACGCGGGCCTCACCGCCGCCGGGACCGCGCTCCTCCTCGCCGGGCTCGCGTTCAAGCTCGCCGCCGCCCCGCTCCACGCCTGGGCGCCGCTCGTCCTCGAACGCGCCCCGCTCCCCGTCGCCGCCTACCTCGCGAGCGCCTCGAAACTCGGCGGCGCCGTCGCGATCGTCTGGGTCGTCGCGTTCGGGCTGCCGCACGTGGCGAGCGCCGGGGTCGTCGTCGCCGTGCTCGCCGTCGCCTCGATCGCGGTCGGGAACCTCGGGGCGCTCGCGCAGCGCCGCACCGTGCCGCTCCTCGCCTGGTCGGGGATCGCCCACGCCGGGTACGCGCTCGCGCCCCTCGCGGTCATCGCAACCGCCGAGGGGCGCGGGCACGCGGGCGCCGCCGCGTCGGCCGCGTTCGCGTACGCGGTGTTCTTCGTGCTCCTGGAGGCCGGGGTCTTCGCGGCCCTCACGGCCGTGCGCGCCGAGGACGGCGGCGCGGTCGCCGACCTCGCCGGCCTGTGGAAGGCCGCGCCGCTGCCCGCCTCGGTGTTCCTGTTCGCGGTGGTCGGCCTGGCCGGGCTGCCGCCCGCGCTCGCGGGCACGGTCGCGAAGGTCGCGGTCCTGGAGGTGCTCGCGTCGTCGGCGGTGTGGCTGGCCGTGGTGGTCGCGGCCGGGGCGGTCGTGGGGCTCGCGTACTACCTGCCGCTGGCGCGCGCGGTGCTCACCGGCAGGTCGGGGCCGGTCCCGCGGCGGTACGCCGTGGCGCTCGCGGTCGCGGGCCTCGCCCTCGCCGCGGTGTCGCTCGCCCCGCAGCTCGTGTTGGACTTCACGTCCGTTTCACGGTGAATTCCCAGTTCGCACAGAAATACTGGCAGTAACCAGGATGTTGCTTTTCCCACCAGGAGGGAAACCAACCAGCATGAAGCACCACAACGGCCTCAAGACGGCGGTGCTGCTCGGCGCGATGTCGGCGATCGTCATCGCCATCGGCTACGCCTTCGGCGGCTCCACGGGCGTCCTCATCGCCGCAGTGATCGCGGTGGGCATGAACGCCTACGCCTACTTCAACTCCGACAAGATCGCCCTGCGCGCGATGCGGGCCCGGCCCGTGTCCGAGGCGCAGGCCCCGCAGCTGTACGCGACGGTCCGGGAGCTCTCGCAGCGCGCCGGGCAGCCGATGCCGCGGCTCTACGTGTCCCCGACCATGCAGCCGAACGCGTTCGCCACGGGCCGCAACCCGCAGCACGCGGCGGTCGCGGTCACCGAGGGGATCGTGCGCCTGCTGACGCCCGCCGAGCTGCGGGCCGTCATCGGCCACGAGCTGTCGCACGTGTACAACCGCGACATCCTCATCTCCTCGGTCGCGGGCGCGCTCGCCTCGATCATCACGATGATCGCGAACCTCGCGATCTTCCTGCCGTTCGGCTCCTCCGACGAGGACCGGCCGAACCCGATCGTGCTGCTGCTGACCATGATCCTCGGCCCCGTCGCGGCCGGGATGATCCAGATGGCCGTCTCGCGTTCGCGCGAGTACGAGGCCGACGCCGACGGCGCGCGCCTCACCGGCGACCCGCTGGCGCTCGCGAGCGCGCTGGAGAAGATCTCCGCGGGTGTCGACCGGATGCCCGCGCGGGCGGACAGCCGGATCGCGGAGCAGTCGCACCTGATGATCGAGTCGCCGCTGCGCGGCGGCGGCCTGGCGAGCCTGTTCTCGACCCACCCGCCGACGGCGCAGCGCGTCGCGCGGCTGCGGGCGATGGCCCGCGGCGTCGTCGACCGCTAGTCGTCGGTCAAGGAACGGGCACACTGAAAGCCGCGCCAGCGCAGTGCTGGCGCGGCTTTCCGCGAGTCAGTTCGCTCCGGCGCGAGGTTCGCACCTTAGTAGGTGCTGCCGCCGATGTCTTTGATGCCTGTGCGCACGTCCAGGAGGTACACCAGTGCCGCCGCGATGGCGACGAGCGCGAACAGGTTGAGCCGGCCGTAGCCGCCGAAGAGGAGCGCCAGCACCAGGCTCACGACGAGGAGCCCGAGCCAGGTGCCCTTCGAGAGGGTGCCGACGGCGTTGAACGCCTCGGGCTTCTGCACTGCGCAGTGGATGACGGCGATCAGGGACAGGAGCGCGGCTCCGTATCCGATGATCTGCGAGATCACGCCCCGGACATCGAAGGCGAACACGGCATCGAACTCTGGCATGTGGCCCAGCCTACCCGCAGGCGCTCGGAAGCCGGTCGCCTCGGTTACTTGCCGAGCTTGCGACGCTGAACGCGGGTCTTGCGGAGCAGCTTGCGGTGCTTCTTCTTCGCCATGCGCTTGCGCCGCTTCTTGATGACCGAGCCCATAGAGCTTCCTCACAGGTGTTGACTAGACGATAGTTAGAGCCCGACCAGCCTAGCCCGTCCTCCCGGCGGCCCCCTCGCCGGGCGAGTTCGAGCGAAGGCCCCGTCACAGCTCGCGCGTGGCGGGGCCGGGACTGGCCGAGCAGGGTCACTCGTCCGTCTGGAGGGCCTCGGAGAGGTAGGTCTTCACGGCGCTCTCGGGGACGCGGAAGGAGCGCCCCACCCGCACCGCCGCGATCTCACCGTTGTGGACGAGCCGGTACACCGTCATCTTCGAGACGCGCATCAACTCGGCCACTTCCGTCACCGTCAAGAACTTGACCTCGTCGAGGAGGTCCCCGGGTTCGCTCATGTGTCTCACCGTTCTGTCGAGGGCTGTTGCGAGCACTATTGCCTGTGCAAGGACGTGGGGTTGTGTGATGTGTTAGAGGTGCGGTGGACGCGAATGCCCTATGAACCGAAACAAGTCGGTCGTCACGAAGCGTGACGTTGATGTCTTTAGATTGGGATGTTGCTCATGTTACGGCAGTCCGCGCCACCCGGCAACACCCGATCTCACACGGTCTGGGCAATGAACGCCGTAATCTCCTCCATCAGCGCGGCGTAGTCCTTGCCGTAGACGGTCTGCGCGGCGTCGACCGCCGGGGTGCCCTCGCGCGCGGTCAGCCCGAAGAACTCGGCGAACGCGTCGACCCCGTAGGTCTCGATCATGTAGTGGACGCCGAGGAACCCGCAGCCGTACTTGCCCGAGCCCGCGAGCGTGTCGTCGTCCTCGTCGGGCGGGAGGATGTCGGCCGCGCAGCCGCCCTGGGCGACGTAGTCGCGGACGTCCCACATGCGGTCGTAGTCCTCAAGGGCCCGGTCGCCGTGGTCGATGTACTCGGCGACGCCCTCGACCATCCACCAGGTGTCGTCGGCGTACCGCTCCGAGGGCGCGGCCCACAGGGTCACGGCGTGGCCGAGCTCGTGGCGGATGACCGAGGTGAGGCCCTCGCCCCAGCCGGTGCGGTCGACGCCCATGACGGTGGCGTACGTGGACGGCTGGCGCTCGCCGTCGTTGGTGCCGTTGAGCGGCAGGGCGAAGCCGAGGACGTCCTCGGAGTCCCACATGCCGCCGAACCAGGTGTCGAACTCCTCGTCGGAGGCGATGTAGATGACGTACCGGTCGGGTTTCTCCCAGTACGCCCACTGGTCGGCGTTCTCGGCGGCGGCCTCGGAGACCGCGAGCGCCTCGTCGAGGCGGGCCTCCATGGAGGCGGGCACGGCGGTGACGGTGCGCTCGCCGACGGCGGCGACGAGGTCGGTGACCTCCCACGGGTGCGGGCCCTGGCCGAACTCGGAGTTCTGGACCTCGATCATGCGCATGCCGTCGTCGTCGGCGCGCCAGCGCGTGTCGAAGACGATGTCGGCGGCCTTGCAGGTCTCGGCGGGCTCGACGAAGCAGTAGGAGAGGGCGATGGAGATGTCGTAGAGAGGGACGGCGCCGGAGGCGTCCTCGATGGGGCCGGACGCGATCTGGTAGTCGAAGCGGGAGACCTGCATGGAGGTGAGCGACTCGTACCGGCCGGTCATCTGGGTGTGCAGGGTCGGGTCGTAGGCGGCGAGCCAGCCGTCGATGCTGCGGTTGAGGAGCGACTCGGCCTGGGCGTCGAGGACGAGCTGGGCCTGTTCGCGCAGGTAGGCGAGGATCTCGGACGCGGAGGCGTCGGGGCCGGGGCTGGGGACGGTGCCTTCGCCGGGTTCGACGGCGAGGCCGTCGATGGTGCCGGTGGGGTTGTCGGCGAAGCCGGGGCGCCAGCCGTTGACGAGGGCGCCGGCGAAGACCGAGGAGGCCACGAGGGCGACGACGACGAGGATGGTGGCGAGGCGGTTGCGCCGGGGTTCGGGGCGGGGCGCGTAGTAGCCGGCGGGGCCGCCGGGCCAGGGGGGCATGGCGCTGACGGGGATGGGGCCGGGTGGGAGCTGTCCGGGTGGCATCTGCCCAGGGTGCCCGTAGCCGGGCGGGACGGCTCCCGGCGGCGCCATGCCGGGGGCGCCGGGGGGCATCATGCCGGGGGCGGCCATGTCGACCGGGAGCGCCGAGGGCGGCTGCGTGGGTTCGATCATGGGCGGCATGGGCGCGGCCTGGGGGATTCCGAGGTCGCCTTCGGCCTGCGGCAGGACGGGGCGCGGCGCGTCGGAGGCGCTGCGCTGTCCGGGCACGAGCGGCGCGGGCCCGGGCGGGTTCGCCGCCGCGGGTTCGGCGGCGGGCTGCTCGGGGGAGGCCGGGGGGAAGTCCTCGGGGGCTTGAGTCACGTTCGCAACTGTAGTCGCCGTTCGCTAGTCGCGCGAGCCGCGAATGCGGGGTGTGCGCTGGGCGTCCACGGGTCGCGGCGCAGCTCACCCGGGCCGGTGCGGCACCCGCCGCGCCGGCCCGGATGGGAATCCTCTAAGACTTGGTCCACAGTGAGCGGAGGAACACGGCGAGGTTCGCGGGGCGCTCGGCCATGCGGCGCATGAGGTACCCGTACCACTGGTCGCCGTAGGGGACGTAGACGCGCATCCGGTAGCCCTCGGCGGCGAGGCGGAGCTGCTCGGAGGAGCGGATGCCGTAGAGCATCTGGAACTCGAAGGAGTCCTTGTCGCGGTCGTACCAGCGGGCGCGGTCGATGCCGATCTCGATGAGCCGGGGGTCGTGGGTGGCGAGCATCGGGTAGCCGTCCCCGGCCATGAGGGCGTTGATGCACCGCACGTAGGAGCGGTCGACGTCGAGGCTGCGCTGGTAGGCGACGGACTCGGGCTCCTTGTAGGCGCCCTTGCAGAGGCGGATGCGGGAGTCGGCGACGGCGTGGGCCTTGCAGTCGTCCTCGGTGCGGCGCAGGTACGCCTGGAGGACGGCGCCGGTGAGGGTGAACTCCTCGCGGAGGCGCTGCACGATCTCCAGGGTGGAGTCGGTGACCGTGTGGTCCTCCATGTCGACGGTGACGGTGGTCCCGGCGTCGGCGGCGGCGGTGCAGATCTCGCGGGCGCGGTCGTAGGCGAGTTCGGCGTCGAGGCGCTGGCCGAGCGCGGAGAGCTTGACGGAGACCTCGGCGGCCTTGGAGAGCCCTTCGCCCTTGAGGGCGGCGAGGAGGCTGAGGTACTCGTCGCGGGTGGCGTCGGCCTGTTCGACGACGACGGTGTCCTCGCCGAGGTAGTCGAGGGTCACGAGGAGCCCGTCGGCGGCGAGGGCGCGGGTGGTGGCGACCGCCTCGGCCGTCGTCTCGCCCGCGACGTAGCGGCGCACGAGCGACCGGGACACGGGCGCGGTGCCGACGAGGCGCTCGATCTTCGAGGACCTGGCGGCGGCGAGGATGACAGAACGCATCATGTGTGCAGCGTAGCCTCCCGGTATGCGGGATCAGGTCACGGTGCCATAACACGTGTGCCGCAACATTGGAAACCAAGCCTTGGAAGGGAAGGAACACTCCTCTTCCAAGGCCCAGTCGTGGCGGTGCCTCGGTTCACAGTGGCCTCGCGGGGGTCCGGGTCAGACCTGCGCGTACGGCCGCTCCGCTGCGGCGGGGTCCCGGTCCAGGTCGGGGGCGGGGTCGGTGACCGGGAGGGCCTCGAAGGCGCTCACGTCCATCGCGCGCGTCACGTCGAGGCCGGGGCGGCGGGCGAGCGTCCACCCGAAGGGGACGGCCGCGGTGTCGGCGATGACGACGCGGCGCACGCCGTCGAGGCGCAGCGCCTCCAGGCGGCGCAGGGCGATCCGGCGGAGGCTGTGGCCGCGCACGGCCTGGTAGCCGCGCCAGAAGAACCATTTGCGGATCTTGCGGACGGCCTTGACGTGGACGCGGCCGAGCCTGCGGCCGGCGCCGCCGACGGGGCCGGGGGCGTTCCCGAGGCGGCGCAGCAGCCCGCCGGGGCCGCGCTCGACGAGCATCGTGTACGTCCACACGAAGGGCTGCCGGTTCTCGCGGTCGCCGATGGAGAGGACCTCGGCGCGCGGGTCGAACCGCGGCGCCTGCTTCCAGCCCTGCCCGTCGGCGACGAGCACGGTGACCGCCACGCCGCGCGAGAGCAGGTAGTCGAGGTAGGAGTTGACGCGCTGCACGGCGGCCTTCCTGAAGGCCACCACGAGGACGCGGTCGGGGGTCGTCGTCACGGCCGCGCCGCCTTCCGGGCGACGAGCTCGCGCGCCCACTGCTCGAACGGGGCGAGCGCCGCCTCCCTGGTGAAGGAGCGGGCGTACGCGCGGGCGCGGGCCGCGGTGTCGGCGTCGCCCTTGCGGGCGGCGTCCCCGGCCTCGATCATCGACGCGGCCACGTCGGCCGGGTCGAGGCTCGCGGGCTCGAACCACAGCGGGTAGTCCCGCAGCAGCTCCTCGGCAGCGCAGCCCTTCTCGTGGACGGAGACGATGGGCTTGCCGGTCGCCATGTACTCGAAGACCTTCCCGGTCGTGACGTACTTGGAGCCGCCGTTGAGGAACACGAGGACGTCGCTGGCGGCGTACGCGGTGCCGATCTCGGACTTGGGAACGGGGCCGCGGTAGGCCACGCCGGGCCGCTCGCGGTCCAGGCCCAGCTCGGCGCGGAGCTTCATCTCCTGGGAGGAGAAGAACCCGATGTGGCCGTACAGGTCCAGGCCCGCGCCGGGGTGGGCGCCGGACTCGGCCATGATCCGGTGGCCCTCCAGGAGCGACCCGATCGGCTGCACGTGGGTGAGGGTCCCGATGAACGCGAACGACAGCGGCCGGGCCTCGTCGGGGGCCGAGGCGATGGCCTCGGCGTCCATGATGTCGGGGTCCCAGCCGTTGAGGACGACCTGCATGCGGTCGGCCGCGAACGGGTACTTGGCGGCGTGCCAGGCCCGCAGGGCGTCGTTGACGTGGACCGCCGCCGACGCGGTGCGGTGGACCGCCTCCTCCCACTTCCAGGCGGCGTGCCCGGGCGGGAACTTGTCCGAGTTGTCGAACTGGTCGAGCGTCCACGAGTCGCGGTAGTCGATGACGAACGGGACCTTCGTGCGCCGCTCCAGCTCCCAGGCGGCCCAGAACGACGCGAACGGGTTCCCGGTGGCGATCACCAGGTCGAAGGGGTTGCCGCGGTGGAGGCGGCGGCCGGTCCTGACGGCGCTCTCGGCCCACGTGACGTAGTGCTCGGGGAAGGTCCGGTCCAGGCGCCGCTGGTACCGCTTCTGGGCGAGGACGGGGAAGTTCCCGCGCCAGAAGGAGTAGTCGCGCAGGTCGTTCTCCCACGCGAAGAAGTCCATCGGCGGCTGGTGGACCTCCACGCGCGGGTCGATCGTCTCCACGAGCGCCTCGTCCACGGACTTGACGATGTCGTAGAAGAACCGGTCGGGCGCGCGCAGCACCGTGACGTCCCAGCCCTGCTCCGCGAAGTGGTTCGCGGTGGCGCGGGCGCGGAAGACGCCGCTGGCGCGCGAGGGCGGGAAGTAGTACGCCAGGTACAGCAGGCGCGGGCGTTCAGCGCTCACGTGCGGCCTCCGCTCGGGGCTCGAAGGAGAAGGTGGTGACGAGTCCGGGGCGCTCGTCGAGGAGCCGCGGCAGCCAGTCGACGCCCAGCTCCACGGCCTGCGGCTCGTGCAGGACCAGCCAGTCGAACTCCGCTTCGGCGACCGCGGCGGCCACGGCCGCGCGCCGGTGCGCCTCGCGCAGCCGCTTCGTCTCGGGCCAGCGGCGCTTCTTCAAAGGACCCAGGACCGTGCGCCGCCACCAGCGCGACAGCCCGTCGGCGGGCCCGCGCAGCGGGCCCCGCCCGACCAGCCGCAGAGCCCCGAGGGGGATCCTGCGCAGGAGGATCGCCGTGGCCTTCGGCTCGGGGGCGCTCACCTTGCTCGACCCGGTCCAGCGGGCCTCGACGCGCGGGTCGAGGGGGGTCGCGTCCCACTCGGGGGACTCCTCGGCGATGACGCGCACCTCGTGCCCGGCGTCGGCCGCGGCGCGCGACTCGGCCGCGAGGGCCTGGCGCCACGCGCTCTTGGGCGCTACGAACACGATCCTCATCGGCGGCCTTCCCGGTCCCAGACCTCGAAGTGGCGCGCGGCCACGGTCTCGTAGGAGTACTTGGCGCGCAGGTGCTCCCGCGCGGCGTCCACGTCGGTCTTCTCCGGGTGCCGCTCGCGCAGCTCCAGGTAGGCGGCCACGAGCACGTCCGGGTCCTCGTCCACGTCGTACAGCTGCCCGGCCTCCGACTCGATGCCGCGCAGCACCTGGTCGGAGCCGCCGCAGCGGCTCACCAGGACCGGGGTGCCCGCCGCGAGCGCCTCGACCACGACGACGCCGAACGTCTCGTGGCGGCTGGTGTGGACGAACAGGTCGTGCGAGGCCATCAGGCCCGGGACCTCGGCGGGGTCCACCGAGCCGAGGAACTCCACGGCGTCGGCCACCCCGAGGTCCGCGGCGAGGGCCTCCAGCACCGGGCGCAGCTTCCCGTCCCCGGCGAGCGTGAGCCGGAGCTCCGGGTCGTCCGCGCGGCAGCGGCGGAACGCCTCCAGGAGGTAGTCGATGCGCTTGCGCTCGTTCAGGGCCGCGACCGACAGCCAGCGGCGCAGCGCCCGCGGGGCCTCGGCCCGGGAGGTCCCGAAGTCGATCGGGTTCGCGATGTACTCCAGCTTGTCCGCGAAGTGCGGGAACGTCGCCGCGATGAGGTCGTGCAGCGGCTCGCCGACGACGAAGAACCCGTCGGCGCGCTCCAGGACCCGCTCGTACCGCTCGCGCGCCGCGGGCTGCGCCAGCAGCTCGGCGAGGAACGAGGAGTGCTCGGTCATGTACACCCGCGCGTCGGGCCGCGCGTTCTCCAGGGCCGCCCAGCCGCCGGTGATCGGCACGTGCGCGTGGACGATCGGCGCGCCGAGCGGGTGCCCGCCCAGGAACGTCCGCAGCCACCGCGATGAAGCGTCCGAGTGCGCGATCCACGCCGTGTCGCGCGGCGTCAGCGTCGGGACCCGGTGCAGCACCGCGCCGCCCGCGGTCGCCAGCGGCGCGTCCGCGCGCGACAGCAGCCGCGCATGCAGGTCCAGGACCCGCGGGTCCGCGTCCAGCGGGGCGCCGACGGCGCCGACCGGCCAGCTCTTCAGGTGGTACACGTCCAGGTCCGCGCATCCCCCGGAGACGGCCTCCACCTGGGCCCTGACGAAGGCCCCCGCGTAGGTCACCTGCGGGTCCGGGTACCAGGGCGTCACCACGGCGACGTGCCGGTCTGCGTTCACGGTCTCGGGTGCTCCTCTTCCTCTCCAGCGGCGCCAAGGAGGCGCCCGTACAGGTCGGTCAGGCGCTTGGCCTGGGAGTCCCAGGTCCACTCGCCGAGGGGGACGCGCTCGGCGTACGCCTTGCGGTACGTCTCCGGGTCGTCGAGGACGGCCCGCACGGCGCGCGTGAAGTCGGCGGTGTCCTCGGCGGTGAAGACCTCCCCCTGGCCGGTGCGGCGCACCAGCCCCGACATGGTCTTCACGTCCGAGACGACCACGGGGATGCGCGCGTGCGAGTACTCGAAGAACTTCGTGATGAGGGAGATCTCGTGGTTCCCCCAGTGGTGGATGGGGATCACGCCCAGGTCCGCCTCGGACAGGAACGGCACCACCTGGCGGTGCGGCACGTATTCGAGGACGTGCACGCGGTCGGCGACGCCCAGCTCCGCGGCCCGCTCCTGCGTCCGCTTGACGTACCGCCACTGCGGGTACGACACGATGAGCGCCGCGTGGACCCCCGGCAGGTCCGGGAGGGCCTCCACGAGGATGTGCAGGCCGCGCTGCTCCAGGGGCGCGCCCGAGTAGACCATGAGCGGCGTCCCCGGGCCGATCCCGCACCGCTCGCGCAGGCCCGGCACGGGCTGCTCGACGCTCCCCGAGGTGTCCGGGACGTTCATGACGACCTCGGGCAGCTCAGTGAGGCCGTGCCGGTCGCGGAGCATCTCGGCGAGCAGCTCCGAGACCGTGACCACCGCGTCCGCGTGCGGCGCGAACTCGTTCTCGTGGCCGATCTGCGCGTCCTTCCACCACGGGTGGCCCTTCCACGACTTCATGCCCGGCAGGTACTCGTGCGCGTCCCACACCAGCTTCACGTCCCGGCCCCCGGCCCTCGCCCGCAGCTTCGCGCGGGCCCCCACGCCGAGCATCTGGAAGTCGTTGGCGTGGATCAGGTCCGGGCGCAGCTCGTCCACCACCGGTCCGAACGACAGCTCCAGGTCCCACAGGGCCGGGTCCAGCCGCCGCCACGCCCGGTCCCCCATCGCCGCCTTCCAGAACCGCGCGGCGAGGCGGTCGACCCCGCCCTTCGCGGCGGCACGGTCCGCCTCCAGCCTCCGGGTCGCCTTGCGGCGCAACCCCGTCCAGCCCCAGAACACCCGGTACGCGGCCTCGCGCGGCGCCAGCGCCGCAGCCGAAGCCCCCCGGGCGCGGGCGGTGTCGAGGTCGGTGCGCCACGCGCGCGCCTGCCGCTGCCGGTACGCGGCCAGCGGCCCCGGCGGGTAGGCGAGCGGGGAGCGCAGCCAGCCGCGGCGCATCTCGTGGCGGCGCCGGTCGAACACGCGGTTGACCGGGACGAGGCGCACCGTCGCGCCCCCGAGCGCCCACTCCTCGGCCTTCCCCGAGGGCGACGCGCCGAGCAGCACGACCTCGTAGCCCGCCGCAGCGGCCGACTCGGCCTCCTTCTGCACGCGGGAGTCGCCGGTGACGCCGTTCTGCACCAGCATCACGATCCGCCGGGGGTGCTCCGCCATCGTTCCTCCGTGTTCAACGTACGCCCGCCGGGCAAACAGGGGGTCCCGGCGCGCACATCGTACGAAACCGACTGCTTCACCTGGCGTTTCCCTAAACTTGGGCCTTTGTACCCGGTCAATTCGGGCCGTATTCGCGCGGCCGCGCCGTGCCCGGCACCATCCACGCCGACCCGCAGGTCCATACGCTAGCGTTGGACGGCCGCCCGCCTCTCGGTGCGCGAACACAGCAGCGGCGCCCACCCCCCGAACCGACTCCGAGGAGATCAGTGAGCAATCCCCGGCCGCGCATCGTCATGCTGGTGCACAACAACGTCAAAGGCGACTCCCGCGTCCAGAAGCAGGCGCGGTCGATCGCCGCGCTCGGATGGGACGTGACCCTCCTGGGGGTCTCCCCCGGCCGCCGCCGCTTCACCGGCGACCTCGGCGGCGCGAAGGTCGAGCTGATCCCCCTCCAGCCCGGCCTCCACCAGCGCCCCCACGAGCTGCGCACCAGCTTCCCCCGCGACCCCCTCGCCTACGGCAACGCCCTCAAGGCCCGCTGGAAGGACCAGCACCTCAAGGCCCGCCGCGCCGACCTCGGCGCCGCGAAGGCCGAGTTCCAGCTCTACGGCGACCGCCTCCCCGCCCCCAGGCGGGCCCTCACCTGGGCCCGGCTCCAGGCCCGCCGCGCCGGATTCAAGATCGACGCCAAGTGGACGAGGCTTCGCGTGCGCCGCACCGACGCGCTCCTGGAGCGGCGCCTCCTCGGCACCGCCCCCCTCGACATGGCGATCACGAAGTTCTGGCTCAAGACCATGGGCGACCGCGCGTGGCGGCGGCTCGACCCCGACCTGTGGCGCTACGAGCTCGCGTTCGGCAAGGCCATCGACAAGCTCGAACCCGACGTCATCCACGCCAACGACTTCCCCGTCCTCGGCGTCGGCGCGCGCGCGAAGCTCCGCGCCCTCGCCAAGGGCCGCGACGTGAAGCTCGTGTGGGACGCCCACGAGTACCTCGCCGGGATCAAGCCGTGGCGGCCCCACCCGCGCTGGCACGTCTCGCAGCTCGCGCACCAGCGCGAGTACGCCCCGTACGCCGACGCCGTGGTCACCGTCTCCGCCGAGCTGGGCGAGCTCCTCGTGCGCGACTTCCACCTGGCCGAGCCGCCCGCGGTGGTCCTCAACGCCCCCGGCGACCCGGCCAAGGCCGGGCAGGAGCAGGAGCTCGTCGTCACCGACGCCAAGGGCGCCAAGGCGTGGGAGCCGACCGTGTCCGACGCGGAGGCCGCGGTCCCGAGCCTGCGCGCGCGCTGCGGCGTCGGCCCCGACGTGCCGGTCATGGTCTACTCCGGTGCGGGCGCGCCCCAGCGCGGCCTCGACACGATGGTCGAGGCCCTCCCGGACCTGCCCGGCGTCCACGCCGCGTTCATCCTCCCGCGGCAGGCCGACGCGTACGCCGCGGCGCTGCTGGCCCGCGCCGAGGAGCTCGGCGCCGCCGACCGGGTCCACTTCCTGCCGTACGTCGAGCACTACCAGGTCGTGGAGCACCTCGCCGAGGCCGACTTCGGGGTCATCCCGATCCACCACTGGCCCAACCACGAGATCGCGCTCATCACGAAGTTCTTCGAGTACGCGCACGCGCGCCTGCCGATCGTCGTCTCCGACGTCGAGGCCATGGGCTCCATGGTCCGCGCCACCGGGCAGGGCGAGGTGTTCGCCGCCGAGGACGCCGCCGACTTCGCGCGGGCCGCGCAGGCGGTCCTGGCCGACCCCGAGCGGTACCGCAAGGCCTACGACGGGGCCGTGGACCTGGACGCGTGGACGTGGGAGCGGCAGGCCGAGGTCCTCGAAGGGGTCTATCGCCGCCTGCTCGAACGCTGAGGGCCCGCCCGTAGAATCGGCGGCCCCGGCTCCCCCGAGCTCGAACCAGTACGAGGAAAGCAGCAGATGTCTTACAGGGTCCAGGAAACCGCGCAGGTCCACGAGTCCGCGAAGGTCGGCGACGGCAGCTCCGTGTGGGAGCTCGCCCAGATCCGCGAGCACGCCGAGCTGGGCGTCAACTGCGTGATCGGGCGCGGCGCGTACATCGGCACGGGCGTGCGCATCGGCGACAACGTGAAGATCCAGAACTACGCGCTCGTGTACGAGCCCGCGCGGCTCGCCGACGGCGTGTTCGTCGGCCCCGCGGCCGTGTTCACCAACGACCACAACCCGCGCGCGGTCGCCGTCGACGGGTCCCTCAAGAGCGCCCACGACTGGGAGGCCGTCGGCGTCGACGTCGCCGAGGGCGCCTCCATCGGGGCGCGCGCGGTGTGCGTCGCGCCCGTGCGCATCGGCCGCTGGTCGATGGTCGCCGCCGGCGCGGTCGTCACCAAGGACGTGCCGGACTTCGCGCTCGTCATGGGCGTGCCCGCGCGCCGGGCCGGATGGGTCGGGCGCACCGGGGAGCGCCTCACCGACCTCGGCGGCGGCGAGTGGGAGGACCCCAAGAACGGGGACCGCTTCCGCGAGAGCGACGGGGTGCTCGCGGAAGCCTAAGGGCCGCTTCAGCTTTCGAGGAAGGGTCGCAGCGCTTCGGCTGCGGCCCTGCCGTCGTGCACGCGGCGCGCGAAGCGCAGCGACTCGGCCCCGATCGCGCGGGCCCGGTCGCGGTCCTCCACGAGCGAGACGACGACCTCTTCGAGGGTCGGCACCGTGGCGTGGACGACCGGCGGCTCCTCCCCCATGCGCTCGGCCGTCGCCTCGTGCAGGTACGCGACCGCGGGCCGCCCCGCGGCCATCGCCTCGACCGCGAGGGTCGAGTAGCAGCCCAGGGCGATCTGGTCCACGATCAGGTCCGCGCCGCGCACCAGGTCCCGCATCCGCGCGGGCGGCAGGCCCTCGGCGAGGCGGAACTCGATCTTCCCGGCCGCGTCGAGGCGCTCCAGGACCGGCAGGATGTCGTCGCTGCCCTTGGTCCAGCGCTTGGAGGGCGCGTGGAGCACGACCGGGCGGGCCCGCTCCATGACCGGCAGGTCGGAGTACCAGCGGTCCACGTCCACCGTCAGCGGCACCCACGTCGCCTCCGGCAGGTCGTCGAGGAGGTCCAGGGTGGTCGCGAACAGCGGCAGGCCCGACTCGCGGGCGGCGGCCCGGCTGCCGGTCGCCTTGAGCCGCAGCACCTCCAGGGTCCCCTCGGGGGCCCGGCGGTACGCGGAGTGCTCGTGGCGGGCCAGGTGCGCGTCGGGGTCGCGGACGTCGGAGCCGTGGAAGAGCAGCGCCGTGCGCACCCCCGCGCCCCGCAGCGACGGCAGGTCGCCGAGGATGTCGTTCCCGTTGCGCCGCCCCAGGACCGGCCCGGCCCAGTCGGAGAGCACGTGCGTGTACCCGTCGAGGACGCGGGCGGCGCGGGCCCGCTGGAACTCGGTCTTATTGAGCTGCGAGGACTCGAAGTACTCGTCGGCGGGGTAGCCGAACACGCCGCGCGGTTCGAGGGCCACCAGCTCGACGCCGGTGTCCGGGTAGTGCCAGGCGACGGCCTTCGCGATCGCCATGAGCTGCCCGGCGCTGTTGACCGGGCCCAGGCCCAGGCGCACCGCGTCGGTCGCTTCGAGCTTCGGCCACGGCGTGGGCGTGCCCAGGCGGGCGCGGGCGCGCAGGTGCCGGACCCGGTCGGGGTCGGCGAGGAGCTGCTTGACGGCGGCGGCCACCGCGCCCGGGTCGTCGGCGCGCGCGGCCTGGCCGACGCGGTGGCGCTCGCAGAAGTCCAGCGCCGCGGGCGTGGCGGGCGCGATCACCGGGACGCCCGCTTCGAGGGCGAGGACCAGGCCCGGCGGCAGCACGTCGTCGCGGGCCGCGGCCGGGAGGACCACTGCGGAGGCGGTGGACAGGAACGCACTGACCGGGCCGGTCGGCACGACCGCGTCGGCGAACGCCGCCGCGCGGGCGGGGTCGGCGCAGACGACGACGGTGCGGGCCTCGGTGAGCGCGGCGAGGCCGCGGACGGCGGTCGCGGTCCACGCGTCGTCCGGCCCGCCGTCGAGGACGGCGACCACGGGCAGGTCCGCGGGGGCGCCGGAGCGCTCGCGGAGCATGTCGCGGGCGGGCGCGGGCGCGGCGGCGCGGGCGGGCGCGGGGCCGAGCAGCTCCTCGTAGAGGGCCGTGTACCGGCGGGCCTGGTGCTCCCACGTGTACTCCGACAGGAGCGCGGGGTCGCGGTAGGCGCGGCGGTAGGAGTTCGGGTCGGCGGTGATCCGGCGGATCGCCTCGGCGAGGGCGGCGGGGTCGCCGGAGGCGTACACCTCTCCGCTGCCGAGGCGGCGGACCTCGGCGGCCATCGTCGCCACGTCCGAGACGACCAGCGGCAGGCGCGCGCGGCTGTACTCGAAGTACTTGTTCGGCAGCGACACCTCGTGGTTGATCGGCCCGGTCTGGAGCGGGTACACGCCGAGGTCGGCGGTCTCCAGGAACCGCGGCAGGTCCTCGTAGGCCACGTACCCGCGGAAGTGGACGCGGTCGCCGATGCCGTAGGACTTCGCGAGGGCCTTGAGCGACTGCACGTACGGGTTCTTGTGGCGGCTGACGATGAGCGCCAGGTGCAGGCCGGGGACGAGCCGCGCGGCCTCGATCATCTCCTCGATGCGCCGCTCGGGCGAGGCCCAGCCCGCGTAGACGGCGAGCGGGTCGTCCGGGCCGAGCCCGCAGGAGGTCCGGATGTCGCCGGGGTGGGCCCGGTTCGGGTCGGGCGCGACGGGCGCGTTGAGGACCACGGCCGGGAGCCGGTCGAGACGGTGCGTGTCGCGCAGCAGCTCGGCGAGCGGCTCGGAGACGGTGACGACGGCGTCGGCGTGCGGCAGGTAGCGGCGCTCGTAGCCGGTGAGCGCGAGCTTCTGCGCGGGCGGCTGCGCGTCGAGGCCGGGCCGG
Source organism: Glycomyces mayteni (assembly GCF_042428885.1). Taxonomy (NCBI): domain Bacteria; kingdom Bacillati; phylum Actinomycetota; class Actinomycetes; order Glycomycetales; family Glycomycetaceae; genus Glycomyces; species Glycomyces mayteni. The sequence goes on along the minus strand of NZ_JBHMBP010000001.1, from coordinate 1,362,165 downwards.
AACTCGTGGGCGTCGTACACGAGCTTCACGTCGCGGCCCTTGGCCTTGAGGTGCGCGGCGGCGCGGGCGCACACGCCGAGCGGGTACACGTCGTGGGCGTGCAGCAGGTCCGGTTCGAGCTTGAGGATGCGGGTGCGCAGCGCCAGCTCGATCCGGGTGGTGTTCACGTCGAGGCGCTTCCACGCGCGGTCGCCCAGGAGCGCGGCCCACCAGCGCCGCTCCAGGCGCTCCAGGCCGCCCTCCTCGATCCCGGTGAACCGCTCGCGGGCCTTCGTGGCCGCGGCGCGGCGCTCCATCCAGTTGCGCTGGACCTTCCGGCCGAGGCGGCGGACCTTCCGCGGGGTGCGCAGGAGGCCGTCGTCGCGGGCGCGGGACCGCTCCCGGTCGTCCGCTTCGAGGTCGATGCGGGCCGCGCGGACCCGGTACCGGACCTCCTTGGCCCGGGCCGGGTCGGCGTAGGCGAGCGGGAACCGGACCCGGGCGACGCGGTCGCGCAGCGCGGCCGGCGCCGCCAGGTCGGGCAGGGGGCAGCGGTGGACCGTGTAGTCGCCCTGGCGGTACTCCTCGGCCTTGCCGGAGACGGAGAAGCCGACGAGGTGGACGTCCCAGCCGTCCTCGGCCATGGACTGCGCGGCCTTCTGGACCCGCGAGTCGCCGTCGATCCGGTTGGCCACCACCATCACGACACGGGGAGGACGGGTCTGGGGCTCCATGCTCGGGCGGGTCCTTCCAGGCGCTCGGCCTAACTGCCGAGGACGATGTGGCGCCGACCTTCCCATGCGTCGGGGTCGGTGACGCGGCGGCCGTCGAGGAGGACCGTCACCCCGGGCAGGTCGGAGGGGGTCAGACCACGGTACTCGTCGTGGTCGGCCTGGACGACGGCGGCCGTCACCTCTTCGCCCCGATGGGCGGGGAGTCCCTCGGATTCGAGTTCCGCGGGCGTGTACATCGGGTCGGAGACGTACGGCACGGCGCCGTGCTCGCGCAGCGACTCCACGAGCGGGAACACGCCGGAGAACGCGGTCTCCTTGACGCCGCCGCGGTAGGCCGCGCCGAGGACGAGGACGCCTCGCCCGGCGAGGTCGCCGCACGCGGCGGCGAGCACGTCCACCGAGTAGGACGGCATGGCGCGGTTCGCGGCGCGGGCGGCGCGCACGACCGTGGCCTCCGGGTCGTTCCACAGGTACATCTGCGGGTAGATCGGGATGCAGTGGCCGCCGACGGCGATGCCGGGGCGGTGGATGTGGCTGTACGGCTGCGAGTTGCAGGCCTCGATGACCTTCATGACGTCCAGGCCCCGCTTGTCGGCGAACCGCGCGAACTGGTTCGCCAGGCCGATGTTGACGTCCCGGTAGGTGGTCTCGGCGAGCTTCGCCATCTCGGAGGCCTCGGCGGCGCCCAGGTCCCACACGCCGTTGGGCCGGGGCAGGTCGGCGCGCTCGTCGAAGTCGAGGACGTCCTCGTAGAACGCGACGCCCGCGGCGGTGGAGGCCGCGTCGACGCCGCCGACGAGCTTCGGGTAGCGGCGCAGGTCGGCGAAGACCCGGCCGGTGAGGACCCGCTCGGGGCTGAACACGAGGTGGAAACCCTCGCCGACAGTGAGGCCCGAACCGGCCTCCAGCATCGGGCCGAAGCGGTCGCGGGTGGTGCCCACGGGCAGGGTCGTCTCGTAGGACACGAGCGTGCCGGGCTTGAGCCCCTTGGCGACCGCCTCGGTGGCGGCGTCCATCCACCCGAAGTCCGGGACGCCCTCGGCGTCCACGAACAGCGGGACGACGACGACCACGGCGTCGGCCTCGGCGACGGCGGCGGTCGTGTCGGTGGTCGCCCGCAGGCGGCCCGCCGCCACGTTCTCCTTGAGCAGCTCCGCGAGCCGGTGCTCGCCGGGGAAGGGCTCGACCCCGTCGTTGACGGACTGGACGGTCCGGGCGTTGACGTCGGCGCCGACGACCCGGTGCCCCTTCGAGGCGAACTGGACCGCCAGCGGCAGCCCGATCTTCCCCAGAGCGACCACACAGATGTTCATGGGATCTCTTTCTGACGAGTTGCGTTGAAGCTATAGCTACGCAGCCGAGAATGAACGGCACCCGAACGCCGGGGGACGTGTCGATGTCGGGTCAGTGCACCAACGGTGCGCGGAACCGCTTCGGGGCCGTCCGATTCACCTGTCGGACAGGAAGCCGAGCAGTCGGGAGGCCCCGTGCCGGGTCGCACGCTGGCGGACCTTCACGACGATGCTCCGCTTCCGGCCCCACTCTACAGAGACCCCGCGGAGCTCCCCCTCCCGCCGGACGTACCCCTGGGGGGCCTTGAGCGGCAGGTCGTACACGTGCGCGCCGAGGCGGACCGAGGCGCGCAGCGCCCACTTGCCGACCCCGCCGGCGAGCCCTTCGAGCGGCAGCCGGGCCGTGGCGACCGTGGCCGTCCCGTCGGGGGCGGTCGCGGTCGCGGCGGCGGCGTCCGGCTCGGGGAAGCCGGTCGAGGCGGCGGCGGGCGCGGGTTCGGCGCCGTCGGGGAGGCGGACCGCCCCGACCCGCACGGCGTCCGCGTCCAGGCCCTCGACGGGCAGGAAGCACGAGTATTCGAGGTGGTAGTCGCTGCGGCGCACGCCGGTCCACACGAGGTAGCGGGGCTCGACGCCGCGCGCGAACGCCTCGGTGAGGGGCTCGCCGTCGGCGGCGAACCACTCGTCGGGGAGGTCGGCGGCGGTGCGGAACCCGGGGTAGCGGGCGTAGAGGCGCCCGTCCTCGACGAGGTACCGGGGGGCGGCCTGGGCGAGGGCGGCTTCGAGGAGTTCGAGGTCGCGGTGCTGGGCGAGGGACACGCGCACGCGCAGGGCCACGGGCAGGCCCGCGCGGAGGCCCTCGGTGAGGTGCGCGTCGGCGAAGTCGGCGGCGGCCCGCCACGCCTCGGCGCGCGCGAACGCGTCGAGGGCCAGGAACCGCGGGTCGAGGGCGGCGGCGATCTCGCGGGCGAAGACCCCGGCGAGGACCGCGTCGCGGGAGTCGGGGCCGAGGGAGGCATGGTCGAGGCCGTCCGCGGCCTCGGCGAGGCGCTCGGCGGCGGCGACGAGTTCGAGGGGGGACGCGGCGGAGGGGGCGGCCGGGGCGTCGTCCTCGCAGACGGCGACCGCGGCGGCCTTCGCGAGCGCCCGCAGCGCGAACAGCTCGGCGGCGGCGGGCCCGTCGGGGTAGTCGAGGCCGTCGAGGAGGTCCCGGCGGAAGAGGCGCGCGGCCCCGAGGTCCGCGAGCGCGGCGGTCCCCGCCGCGCCGCCGAGGTCCGCGCTCGCGCCGCACAGCAGCACGTCGGCGTCCCCGGCGGCGGACAGGAGCCGTTCCAGCCGTTCGGGTGCGGGCGTCTCGGCGTGGTCGACGAAGACCACGTAGCGCCCGCGGGCCGCCGCGAGGGCGGCGGTGCGGGAGGCCCCGCCGGGGGCCCCGGCGCGGACGACGCGGACCAGGTCCGGGTGCTTCTCGGCGAACCGGTCGAGGTCCTCGGCGTCCCCGTCGTCCGCCACGGCGACGACTTCGAGGCGGCCGGGGCCGAGGGTCTGCGCGGCGAGCGCCGCCAGGCAGTCCAGGCTTCCTCGGTGCACCGTCACCGCGGTGAGGTCCGGCGGGGCGTCGGTCATGCGGTCGGGGCCAGGGAGACGGTCTCGCCCGTGGCGGCGGAGTGGAGGATCGACTCGGAGACGGCGACGGTGGCCGCGCCCATGCGCAGGTCCACGATGTCGTTGGACTTGCCGAGGATCGCGTCGCGGAACTGCTCGTGCTCGACCAGCAGCGGCTCGCGCTTGCGGATCGCGTACCGGATCATGTCGCCCTCGGAGACGCCGCGGAAGTTGCTCAGGGCCTCCCACTCGTTGGCCTCGATGCCGTTCGCGTAGAACGTCAGGTCGGCGGTGAGCGTGTCGGCGATGAAGCAGCCGCGGTCGCCGGTGACGACGGTGGTGCGCTCCTTGAAGGGGCTCAGCCAGTTCACGGAGTGGTTCGCGATGACGCCGTTTTCGAGCACGCCGACCGCGGAGACCATGTCCTCGTGGGGGCGGCCGGAGCGGGAGACGGTGCGCGCGGAGACCGACGCGTACCGCTGCCCGGTGACGAACCCGGTGAGGTCGATGTCGTGGGTGGCGAGGTCCTTGACGACGCCGACGTCGGCGATGCGGCCGGGGAAGGGGCCCTGGCGTCGGGTGACGACCTGGAGGATCTCGCCCAGCTCGCCCGCGGACAGCCGCTCGCGCAGGCTCGCGATCGCCGGGTTGAACCGCTCGATGTGGCCGACGGCGCCGACGAGGCCCTTGGCCTCGAACGCGTCCGCGAGGCGGGTCGAGGCCTCCGCGGTGTGCGCGAGGGGCTTCTCGATGAGCGCGTGGACGCCGGCCTCGGCGAGCGCCAGGCCGATCGGCTCGTGGTGCACCGTGGGGCAGGCGACGACGGCGTAGTCGAGGCCCAGTTCGATGAGCTGCTCGACGGTCTCGACGAGGCGGACCCCGGACGGGAGCGAGGAGGCGGCGGCGACCGGGTCCGCCACGGCCACGAGCTCGACGCCTTCGAGGGCGTGGAGGACGCGGGCGTGGTTGCGGCCCATCGCGCCGAGGCCGATGAGGCCCGCGCGGAGCTGGGTGTCGGTCATGCCTCAGACCTCCAGGGCGTTGACGGCGTCGACGATGCGGTCGAGCTGGTCGTCGGTGAGCGAGGGGTGCACGGGGATCGAGAGGACCTCGGCCGCGGCCCTGTCGGTCACGGGGAGTTCGACGTCCATGTGCGCGTACGGGATGAGCTTGTGGATCGGCGTCGGGTAGTAGACGGCCGAGCCGACGCCCGCGGCCTTGAGCTGCTCCAGTGCGCCGTCGCGGTCGCCCTCGACGCGGACGGTGTACTGGTGGTAGATGTGGCGCGCGCCCGCGGCGACCGGCGGGATGGTCACGGTCTTGATGGCGGCGTCGAAGCGCGCGGCGTTGGCGCGGCGCTGCTCGGTCCAGCCGTCGAGCTGCCGGAGCTGGACGCGGCCGATCGCGGCGGCGACGTCGGTCATGCGCATGTTCGCGCCGACGATCTCGTTCGCGTACCGCTGCTCCATGCCCTGGTTGCGCAGGAGCCGGAGGGTGCGCGCGAACTGGGCGTCGTCGGTGGAGACCATGCCGCCTTCGAGCGAGTGCATGTTCTTCGTCGGGTAGAAGGAGAACGTGCCGCCGATGCCGAAGGACCCGACGGGCTTGCCGTCGACGGCCGCACCGTGCGCCTGGCAGGCGTCTTCGAGGATCGCGAGGCCGTGCCGCTCGGCGATCTGGACGAGGCGGGTCATGTCCGCGGGGTGCCCGTACAGGTGCACCGGCATGATCGCGACGGTCTTGGGGCCGACGAGGGCCTCGACGTGCGCGGGGTCGATGCAGAAGGAGCCGGACTCGATGTCGGCGAACACGGGTTCGGCGCCGACGAGGCGGACCGCGTTCGCGGAGGCCGCGAAGGAGAACGACGGGACGATCACCTCGTCGCCGGGGCCGACGCCCATGGCCATGAGCGCGAGCTGGAGGGCCGAGGTGCCGGAGTTGACCGCGACGCAGTGCGCGGTGCCGGAGACGGCGGTGAACTCCTCCTCGAACGCCGCGACCTCGGGCCCCTGCACGACCATGCCGCTGCGCAGCACCGCTACCGCGGCTTCGATCTCTTCCTCGCCGATGTGCGGCTTGGCGGGGGGGATGAACCCCTGGTTGTCCGTTGGCACTGGGCCCCCTGTACTGGTGGATCGGTGATGGTGGATGCGCGGCCGGGGTGCGGACGCGTGACGATGGTACCGACGCTCCGGGCCGGGTCCGCCGCCACACCGCGCGCGCTATGGCGCCGCCGCCCCGCCCCTTCAGGTCTTCTCGTAGGGCGAGGGGAACGGGAAGTAGTGGTCGAGGAAGCGGCGGACCATGAGGGCGATCGCCTCCTCCTTCTCGGGCGGGGTGTCGACGTCGTTGAGGCAGAAGTACTCGGCGTCGCGGCCCTCGGCGAGCTCCGCGAGCTGCTTGGGGGCGTCGCGGTGGCCGATGTCGACGTAGTGGAGCTTCGAGGCGCCGGGGACGGCCCGGCCGGTGAGCATCGAGTAGTGGTGGAGCATCCCCACGAACTCGATGTCGGCGGGGTCGCGGAAGCGCGAGCGGGCGGTGGCGTCCACGGCGGGCGCGTACCGCCCTGCCATCTCGGCGGCGGCCTCGCGCAGCTGCGGGTGCGGCAGGTGCTTGAACTTGCTCACGGTCTGGCGCCCGAAGTCGGCTTCGAGCAGGGCCCGCACGTTGCGGCCCGCGGAGTTCGGCGCGGAGTCCTCGGCGCGGGCGGCGCCGACGCCGATCTGGAGCGGCGAGAACGGGAGCTGCGCGACCCCGGAGGCGTGGAAGAACTTCTCGGCCCGGCTGGGCACGCCGAAGAACACGTCGTCGTTCATGACCAGGTAGTGGTCGGCGAGCCCGGGGATGCGGTGGAGCTGCGTGGCGATCGCGTGGGAGGAGAACACCGGGAGCACCGAGGGGTCGGCGAAGATCTCCGCGTGGTCGACGACCTTGACGTTCGGGGCGTCGGTGTCGAGCCAGGCCGGGACCTGCCCGGCGGTCACCAGGTACACGTTGCGGATGAACGGCGCGAACGTGTGCAGCGAGCGCAGCGAGTACTTGAGCTCGTCGCGGCTGACGTACCGGGACGCGCCCGTCAGGTGCGTGTGGTCGGCCGCGCCGCCGCCGAGGTGGCGGGCGCGCTGCTCGGCCCAGTCGGGGTCCGAGCCGTCGACCCACATGTAGACGGCGTCCACGGGGAAGTCCACGTCGTCGACGAGCCGGTGCGTGAACGCCCGGAACGTGGGGTGCTTGTGGTCGCCGACGTCGGTGCTCGCCGGGACCAGCTCCTCGGCGGGCAGCACGTCGGAGACGCGGTTGGGCCGCGGCGCGACCAGGCCGCCCGCGAGCATCGCGGCCGGGACCTGGACCTTCAGGCGGGCGTTGCGCCGCTCGAAGTCCGGCTCGGCGGCGAAGTCGTCCCCGTCGCGCCAGAACTCGACGTCGCAGCCGTAGTCCAGGCCCGACAGGACCTGCCCCTGCGGGCCGAGCGTGAACCGGCCGAAGCGGATGACCTGCGCGAACTTGACGGCCTTCGGGAGGGCCCCCTCGCAGTACAGCGCCACGGACTGGTGCGCGGCGCTGATCTTCGCGGCGTACACCTCGGTGTCGCCGTAGTGCCCGCGCATGGCGTCGAGCAGGGTCTTCTTGTCCGCGCGGCGCACCCCCACGGCGTGGCGCAGGTGCGACCTGCCGGGGACGAGGAAGTACGGGACGCCCGCGGCCTCGGCGGCGTCGGTGACGATCCGCAGGTTCGCCTCGGCGGCGTCCGCGGCCGTGAAGCCGGCGGCGAGCCGCCCGGCGACCTGGTGCCCGTCGAGGCGGAACGCCCGCAGCGCGGGGTCGGCGGCGACCAGGGCCGCGATCCGGCGGCGGCCGGTGCGGCGGCGGCGCCGCTCCAGGACCCGGTCGCGCAGCCCGGCGGGGAGCACCAGCCCGGCCAGGTGCCGCACCGCGGCACCGGGGCTCCGCTGCTGACCGGGCATCCGTCCTCCTTCGGGATTCGCACGAAATGAGGGTCCGTGCGAAGTTGATAATACAGCGGCAACGCGCAGTGAATGAAACGTGAACGTACAGGGTGTAGACGGCCTGCACCCCCCGAACGGTTGCGCCGCCGCTCCTGTGACCCTCGTCAGGCGCTCGCGCCGAGCGCGTCGCGCGCGAACTTCAGCGACTCGTGCAGGTCGTCGGCCCGGCGGGACCGGTTGCCGCTCTTGCGGGTCGAGACCTCGACGGTGATCGAGCCGTCCCAGCCGGCCTTGCCGAGCGAGCCCAGCAGCTCCCCGCACGGCTGCGTCCCGCGGCCGGGCACGAGGTGCTGGTCCGAGCCGGGCGCGGTCCCGTCGCACAGGTGGATGTGCCTCAGGCCCTTGCCCATGCGCTCGGCCATGGCGAGCGCGTCGGCCCCGGAGGCCGCGCAGTGCGACAGGTCCAGGGTGTAGGAGTCGTACCCGTGCCGGGTGGGGTCCCAGTGCGGCCGGTACGGCACCAGGTTCCGCTTGCCGACCTTGAGCGGGAACATGTTCTCGACCGCGATCGTCACCCCCGGGTACCGGGCCTTGAGCCCGTCGAGGACCGTCGAGAACTTCGCCGCGTACTCCCGCTGCCACGAGAACGGCGGGTGGATGACCACCGTGGGCGAGTCGAGGTACTCCGCGGCCTGCACCGACCGGCGCAGCCGCGTCCAGGGGTCGGCGCTCCACACCCGCTGCGTCACGAGCAGGCACGGGGCGTGGACGGCGCCGATCTTGACGCCGTAGTGCTTCGCGAGGCTGGCCGCGGCCGACGGGTCCTGGGAGACCCGGTCGGTGAAGACCATCAGCTCGACCCCGTCGTAGCCGAGCTCGGCGGCGAGCTCGAACCCCACCGCGGTGGGCTCGGGGTACACGGACGTGGTCGACAGCAGAACCGGGACGGACTGGGTCACGCCCACCAGGGTACGCCGCCCTCCGAACGCGCCGACGGCTTCGTGGTCAGCGCGGCGTGAACCGGACCTGAACCCCCGGTACGGGTACCGTTGAGCGATGACCGACGAGGTGCCCGCGGGCTTCGACCGCGAGTGGGTCGAGTTCTTCGATCCCGCTGACTCCGACACGATGGTCCGCGCGGACCTGACCTGGCTCCTGTCCCGCTGGGGCTGCATCTTCGGGAAGCACCCCGACCAGGGGGGCTGCCCCGGGATCGAGGCGAACCAGCCCGCCGACGGGTGCTGCCTCCACGGCGCGTTCTACACCGACGAGGCCGACATCCGCCGCACCCGCGAAGTCGTCAAGAAGCTCACGCCCGAGACCTGGCAGCTCCACCGCAAGTGGAAGCACACCATCGTCGACGACACCCTGGAGAACGACGAGGGCGAGGAGGAGCCCGCGAAGAAGACCGCGGTCGTGGACGGCGCGTGCGTCTTCCACAACCGCGAGGGCTTCCCCGCGGGAGCCGGGTGCGCCCTGCACCAGCAGGCGATGCGCGACGGCGTCCACCCGATGGAGTACAAGCCCGAGGTGTGCTGGCAGCTCCCCGTCAAGCGCGACTTCAAGACCGAGCACCGCGCCGACGGCACCGACGTGTCCGTCACCCTCATCACCGAGTTCGACCGCGCCTCCTGGGGCCCGGGCGGCCACGACTTCGACTGGTGGTGCACGAGTTCGCCGCTCGCCCACACCGCCGTCGAGCCCGTGTACCTCTCGTACGCCGTGGAGCTGACCGAGCTGCTCGGGGCCGCGGCCTACGAGAAGCTCGCGGACCTGTGCGACGAGCGCGAGCGCCGCGGCCTCGTCGCCCCGCACCCCGCGACGGCCGCGAACGGCCCGACCCCGCTGCCCCCGCCGGTGCGGCTGGTCCCCAGCCCCGCCGAGCGCGCGCGCTAGCGCGGAGGAGGCCCGGCGGATCACCGCCGGGCCTCCCCTTTCCCCGTCTTAAGCCCGCTTCTCCCAAGGGGACGGGAACGGGAACATCCGCTCCAGGAACCCGCGCACGAGCGCGTCGATCCGCGCCGCGTTGCCCTCGTTGGTGTCCACGTCGTTGAGGCAGAACGTGTCCGTGCTCCGGTCCGCCTCCAGCTCCGCGAGCCGCTCGGGCGCGCCCGGCGCGGTCACGTCGATGTACTGGAGCCGGAACGCCCCCGGCACGGCCTTGCCGGTGAACAGCGCGTAGTGGTGGTGCAGCGCCGTCGCGAAGTTGATGTTGTCGGGCGCGCGGAACCGCGACGCCGTCGTCGTGCGCACCTCGTCGGCGTACCGCTCCTCCAGCTCCTCGGCGAGGGTCCGGATCTGCGGGTGCGGCACGTGCTTGAACTTCGAGGCGATGAACCGGTCGAAGTCCGCCTCCAGGAGCGCCCGCACGTTCTTGCCCGCCGAGCTCGGCGCGGCCTCCTCGGCCTGCGGGCGGCCCAGGCCGATCTGCGCGGGCGAGAACGGCACCTTGATGATCCCGTTGGCGTGGAAGAAGTTCGAGGGCGTCGAGGGGCGGCGGAAGAACGTGTCGTCGTTGAGCACCAGGTACCGGTCCGACAGGCCCGGGATGCGGTGGAGCTGCGCCTCGATGGCCTGCGAGTTGAACACCGGGAGCACCGTCGGGTCCGCGAAGATCTCCGAGTGGTCCACGATCCGCACGCCCTGGGCCTGCGGATCGAGCCAGTGCGGGGTCTGCCCGGCGGTCACGATGTACACGTTCCTGATGTACGGCGCGAACGCGTGGAGCGAGCGCAGCGAGTACTTCAGCTCGTCGCGGCTGACGAAGTTCGAGGCGGCGGAGGCGATCTTGGAGACGCCCTCGCCGAGGTGCTCGGCGCGGCTGGCGGCCCAGACCGGGTCGTCGCCGTCGACCCACATGTAGACGGCGTCCACGGGGAAGTCCACGTCGTCCACGAGCTTGCGGTTGAACGGCTCGAACGTGTCGAACTTGCGCTCGCCGACGACGCGGTGCGCGGGGACGCGGGCCTCGGCGGGCAGCACGTCGGCGACCTCGTTGGCGCGCGGGGCGACCCAGGCCCCGGCGAACATCGCCGGGGGGATGCGGACCTTGAGCTTCTCTTGGCGCTCAAGGAACTTCGGGTCGTTCCCGAGCGCGTCGGCCTCGTCCCAGAACTCGACGTCGCAGCCGAGTTCGAGCCCGGACAGGAGCTGGCCCTGCGGGCCCAGCAGCAGGCGCCCGAAGCGCAGGACCCGCGCGGTCGCGAGGCGGCCGGGCAGCTCGCCCGCGAACGGGAACGGGCCCGCCGTGAACTCGTTGGAGATCCCGCCCTCGGGGCGGCCCACGTAGTACTCGGAGGCCCCGAAGCGCTCGCGCATCGCGGCGAGGAACGCCGCGCGGTCGCCGCCGCGGACGCCCACGACGTGGCGCAGGTGGGTCTTGCCGCGGACGAGGAAGTACCCGATCCCGGCGGCCTCGGCCGCGCCCACGACGTCCACGAGGTGCGCTTCGGCCGCGTCGGCGCCGGTGAAGGCGTCCACGACGCGCCCGACCATCGGCAGGCCGTCGGCCTCGACGGCCCGCAGGCCAGGGTCGGCGGCGAGGAGCCGGTCCTGGGTGCGGGCGGCCGCGCGGGCCTCCCGTCTGCCGCGCGCGCCCGTCTTCAGCGACCGCCGGAGCTCGCGCAGCCGCTCCCACAGCGGCGCGGGGACCGCGCGCTTGACAAGCCCTTTCACCGAACCGGCTACCACAGTTCTCCGTCCGATCGTCTACTCGAAGTCGACCATCAGGTTAACCGCTCATGGCGCGCGCGAGGACGCCCCGGGGGCGCGGCGGCCCTGGATCACGCCGGGGCGTCGCTCACGCCACTCCAGACCCTTGCGCCTCTTTGCGGGCCATCGAGGGGATCGCGGACTCGCCGAGCGCGGTCTTGCGGACCGGTTCGGCGTACGTGGCCTTGACCTCGTCGGTGAACACGCCGATGAGCTCGTCGGGCGCGAAGTCCCCGAGGTAGTACTCGCGGACCTCGGCGCGCACCGCGGCCTTGGTGTCGTGCAGCAGCAGCTCGTCGAGGACCTCCTCGATGTTCCCGGCCTTCGGGTCGAGCAGGTACGCGGCCTTCGCGAGCGGGAACTCGTCGAGGTACCGCTCGCGGTAGCCCTTCGGGTCGGTCATCGCGAACGGGCGGCCGCTGTAGAGCCAGTCGGAGGCGGTCCCGGAGATGTCGGAGATCGCGACGTCGGCGGCGTTGATGCAGTCGGTGAGCGACACGCGCGACTCGGCCTGCGCGCCCCACAGGTGCGGGCGGCCGGTCTTCGCGGCGTCGGCGGCGATGATCGACTTGATCTCCGCGGCGAGCGCGAGGTACGCGGCGTTGGTCTTGGTGTACGGGTGGGTGCGGAACACGAGCGTGATGTCGCGCTCCAGCAGCGCCTGCACGATCTTCTTGCCCTGCTTGAGGGACGAGTAGTTGACGTCGGCGGTCAGGCCGGTCCAGGTGGGCGTGTACAGGACCACCTTGCGCTCGCCCTCGGCCTTCTCGCGGTCGCCGACGCGCAGGTCGTGCAGTTGCGGGCGGCCGATCTTCTTGAACTTGTAGTTCGGGATGTCCACGCCGTACCGGTGGTACCGGTCGACCCCGGCCTGCCCGGCGACGAACACCCGGTCGTACATGAGCGAGACGGGGCTGCGGCTGATGGCCTTGTCGGAGTCGCCGTGCATGAGCTGCACGTGGAGGTACTTGTCGAGCTTGATGAGCTGCGCGTTCTTGATCGCGTGGTTGACGTAGTAGCAGGCGCGCACGCTCTCGGGGAGGATCGTGTCGAGCACCGACTGGGCCGGGACGAGCACCACGGGCGCCTCGGTGCGGGACACGATGCCGTCGTAGAGGTACCGGTCGCGGATGAGGATCAGGTACGGGTCGCCGACCTTCTCGAAGTACGGCAGCCACATGTTGAGCTGGTACTCCGAGGCGCGGGCGCCCGCGAAGTAGACGATGAACTTCGGCTGGAGCCGGGTCACGGCGGTCATGACGCGCCCGTCGACCGGGTGGGACTCGCGCCGCCGGTGGAAGTACCCGGAGAGGAACGCCTGGCCGGTCCAGCCGAACGAGGCGAGCGCGAGCAGCAGGAACACCCAGTCCACCGCCGCCGAGTAGCCGGCGGGGACGGCCGCGGCGGCGACGTACGCCAGGCCCAGGGCGCTCATGATGCGGACGATCACCGGCGGCGTGGACCAGCGCTCGCGGGTGCTGCGCTCGACGTCGAGGTTGACCGAGAGCAGGTAGCCGACGTTCAGCGCCCGGTCGACGATGTCGGAGGAGACGGCGAACAGGGCGATGAGCACCCCGGCCGCCAGGAGGGGCCACCGCTCGAACCCGCTGACCTGCCACACCGCGACGAGCACGGCGGTGGAGGCGACGATGCGGGCGGCCCGGAGGTTCGCGATGTTCTCGGTGGTCCGGCGGGCCACGCCCGCGAACGCGACGAGCGCGAGGAGGAGCGGCGGCCACGGGGCCTGCCAGGCGGTGAGGGCCAGGGCCAGCGCCGCGGCCCCCGACGCGGTGGGCAGGAAGGTCCGTGACTTGAGCAGCTTCTTCAACAACTTGGCGTGCCTTTGCTCGAATGGTCGGTGTCGTGGTGATGCTGGGGGGCGTCGGCGACGGTGCCACGCGGGTTCGGGGCGGCCTTCGAGGGCGGGACGGGGGCGGGGCCTACTTGAACGCGCGGTTGACGCTGTTGAGGTCCTCGGCGAAGTCGACTTCGATGACGTTGTGCGCGGAGATGTCGACGGCCTCGAACTTGACGCCGTCCTTCGCGATGGCGAGCTCGATGCCGCCCTCGAAGTAGTCCTGGTCGTCGACCTCGGCGAGGCGCTTGGCGACGAGCGCGCGGTCGTCGGCGGAGACGTAGTTGATGCCCACGGCCTCGCCGAGGGCGCCGTCGTGGACCTGCTTGGAGAGCTTGGCGATGTAGCCGTCGGCGCCGAGGGTGTACTTGACCTCCTCGTCGGAGACCTTCGCGGTGTTGACGGCGACGAACGAGTGGTCCATGGCGATGTGCGGGAGGAGCACGTCGAGGACCTGCGGGTCGAAGACGACGTCGCCGTTGAGCCACAGGACCCCGCCGGGGCCGAGGATGCTGAAGGCCTTGAGGAGGCTCTTGGAGGTGTTGGTGTCGCCGTAGGCCTGGTTGTAGATGAAGCCGACGTCGGGCACCTCCTCCATGATCATCTCCTTCTTGAAGCCGACGACGAGGTGGATGGAGTGGCGGCTGAACCGGGAGGTGAGCAGGCGCAGCGAGCGGCCGAGGATCGTCTCCCCGGTGTTCAGGGGCGTCAGGGGCTTGGGGTGCGGTTTGCCGAGCCGGGAGCCGACGCCGGCCGCGAGGATCACGATGTTCGTGGACATGTCGAGTGCCACCTCGTTCGGTTTAGGTGCTGGATTGGTGCAGTTTACCTAGCTGAACGGCCGGTGACGCAGTCGCCAACGCAAGGTTTACGTGACCGTCACATGAGAATCCGCTGATCATGCGGCCCGTGACCGGGGCCCGACCGGCGGTGACCGCACCGGCGTTTCCGGGGCGCGGCTCACGGCGCTCCGAGGAGCGCCGCGGCGATGCGGAGGTCCTCCGGGCCGGTCACCTTGAGGTTCCGCTCGGCGCCCTCGACGATGCGGACGGGCACGTCAGGGCGGTAGCGCAGGACCACGGAGCAGTCGTCGGTGGGCGTGAAGCCGGGGTCGGCGGCCGCCGCCTCGTGCGCGGCGGCGATGAGCCCGAGCCGGAAGCCCTGCGGGGTCTGGACGCGGGCGAGCCGGGCCCGGTCGGGGACGGCGGTGATGCGCCCGCCCTCGGTCTCCACGACGGTGTCGGACGACGGGACCGCGGCGGTCACCGCCTCCCATTCGTCAAGGGCCGCAGCGACATCGGCGATGATCCGGCCGGTGACGAGCATCCTCGCGGCGTCGTGGACGAGCAGCTTCGCACCGGGTCCGGCGGCCTCCTGGGCCCACCGGATCGCCGCCACGGAGGAGTCGGCGCGGGTCGCCCCGCCGCCGATCACCGCCGAGAGTTTTGTCACATTTGCGGCTTTGGCTATGTTCCAGGCCGCTTCGTGGTGGCCCTCGGCCATGACGAGCACGATCCGGTCCACCGCCGCGCTCGCCTCGAACGCCTCCAGGGTGTGCCGCAGCACGGGCTTCCCGGCGACGTCGAGGAGCTGCTTGGGCAGGCCGGCGCCCATGCGGGCGCCGGTCCCCCCGGCGAGCACGGCCGCGATCGTCGGTTCACTCGGCACAGCGCGTCTCCAAAGGCTCGGGGGCGGGTCGCCGCTCAATCTACAAGCGCCCGCTCCGGCTCAGGCGCGGGCGCGCGCGACCTTCTCGAACACGGCCACGTGGAGCCCGACGACCTCGCCGGGCTCGTACCGCTTCGCGGTGGACCGGCCCGCGTCGGCGAGCTTGCGGCGCAGCCGCGGGTCGCCCATGAGCCGGCGCAGCGCGTTCGCGAGCGCGGTCGGCTTCATCGGCGGCACGAGCAGGCCGTTCTCCTCGCTCTGGATGATCTCCAGCGGCCCGTGCTTGACGGCGCTGCACACCACCGGCAGCCCGGCGGCCATCGCCTCGACGATGACGAGCCCGAACGGCTCGAACCGGGAGGGGATCGCCGCGATGGAGGCCTTCTCCCACTCGGCGTCGAGGGGCGTCACGGGCCCGGGCAGCTCCACGCGGCCGTCGAGGCCGAGCTCGGCGATCATCGCCAGGAGCTTGTCCTTGTTGGGCCCGCGACCGAAGATCTTGAGCCGCCACTCCGGGAACTCCTCGGCGACCTGCGAGAACGCCTTGACGAGCGTGTCGAAGCCCTTCATGCCGGTGAGGCGGCCGGCGGTCATGATGAGCGGCTCGGCGAGCTCGGCGGCGGGCCGGGAGCTCGGCGGGATCGAGTTGGGGATGCACGCGATCTTGTCGCCCAGGCCGGGGAACGCCTCGTGGTAGACGGCGGCGTCGGCCTCGGTGATGGTGACGATCGCGTCGAGCTTGGGGTACTGGGCCTCGATGCGCTTGCGGACCTCGGGCCGGTAGTGGTCGAGGTACATGTGCTCCTGGGCGACCATGGCGTACTTCTCGGGGCGGCCGTACTCGGCCATGTACAGGTTCACCGACACCTGCGTGCCGACCACGACATCGGTCTCGGCGCCTTCGAGATAGCGCTTGACGCGCAGGTCGAGGAGTTTCGAGGACTCGCCCTGGTTGTTCACTTTGTCGACGTCCAGGAATGAATGCCGCTTCGCCTGCCAGCGCTCGACGAATGAAAGGCGCTCGCCGCCCTTCTCCGGAGTGCGGGTGTCCCACAGATTGACCACTGTGATGCGTGGGTCGATGGTGAAGTCGGATTTCTTCTTGTGTCTGACGAATGATGCGATCGTCACGTCGTGACCGAGGTCTACCAGGGCTTCCGCGGTGTTGAGGGTGGTCTTGATGGTACCGCCGATGCCCCAGATGTTACGGACCAGAAATGTGATTCGCATGTACTCGAAACCCGCTTTCGAAGAATTGCCGTCTTCAGCCACATCGGACGATCGTCGCTCCGCATCGAGCGGTGTCCGCAAAGCCTTGACGCGCCGGACCCCGGACGAGGTTGCATCCAAGCAGAAATTAGTTTACGAACGGTTGAACCGTAGGGGGACGCGCCGAGGCGGGACGTGGCCGGGCGCATTCGGGTGTCAGACATGCCACATATCGGCGAAACCCGACCACTCGGGCAAAGCGGAGGCCCGGCCCCGTCAACCGGGGCCGGGCCTGTGGTCCGGGGCCGCTACTCGGGCTTCTGCGCGGCCTTCTTGGCCGCAGCCTTCTTCACCGCGGCCTTCTTGGCCGCGGTCTTCTTCACGGCGGCCTTCTTCACCGCCGTCTTCTTGGCGGCCGTCTTCTTCGCGGCGGTCTTCTTGGCCGCCTTCTTCGCGGTCTTCTTCGCCGGGACGACGCCCGAGGCGACCTTCTCGCGCCGCTCGGCGAGCAGCTCGGCCGCGCGGTCGATCGTCAGGTCCTCGACGGAGTCGGTCTTGCGGATCGACGCGTTCGTCTCCCCGTCAGTCACGTACGGGCCGAAGCGCCCGTCCTTGAGCGAGACCTCCTTGCCGGTGACCGGGTCGGGCCCCAGCTCCTTGAGGAGCGTCTGCGCCCGCTGCTGGCGCCCGCGGGTCTTCGGCTGCGCGAGCAGCTTCTCGGCCTCTTCGAGGGTCAGCGAGAACAGCTGCTCCTCCCGGTCGAGCGAGCGGTAGTCGCGGCCCTTCTTCACGTACGGCCCGTGCGGGCCCAGGCCCGTGCGGATCTCCTCGCCCTCGGCGTCCTTCCCGACCAGGCGCGGCAGCGTCAAGAGCCGCACGGCGTCGTCGAGGGTGAGCTCCGAGAGCTTCTGGCCCGTCAGCAGCGACGAGGACTTCTCGCCCGACGTCACGTACGGCCCGTACCGGCCGCTCTTGGCGAACACCGGCTCCCCGGTCTCGGGGTGCGTCCCCAGCTCGCCCTCGGCGGACCCGAGCTCGTACAGCTCCTCGACCTTCGCCTCGGTCAGCTCGTCGGGGGCCACCGACTCGGGGACCGAGACGCGCTCGCCGGGCTCCCCGGCCTCGGCCTGCGCGGGCGTGGTCCGCTCCAGGTACGGCCCGTACCGGCCGACCCGCGCCACGACCTGCCGCTGCTGGGCGTCGGTGTACAGGGGGATCGAGTTGACCTGGCGCGCGTCGATCTTCGCCAGCTCCTCCTCGACCATGTGCCGGAGCCCGCCCGAGGCCGCGACGGTCCCCTCCTTGTCCTCGCCGCCGAAGTAGAACTTGCGCAGGAACTCCTCGCGGGACTCCTGCCCGGCGGCGACGCTGTCGAGCTCGTCCTCCATCCCGGCGGTGAAGTCGTAGTCCACCAGGCGCGGGAAGTGGCGCTCCAGCAGCCCGACGACCGCGAACGCGCGGAACGCGGGCACGAGCGCCTGGCCCTTCTTGAAGACGTACTCGCGGTCCTGGATGGTCTGCATGATCGAGGAATAGGTGGAGGGCCGGCCGATCCCGCGCTCCTCCAGGGCCTTGAGCAGGCTCGCCTCGGTGTAGCGGGCGGGCGGCTGCGTGGTGTGCCCGACGGCCTCCAGGCCGCGCTCGGCGAGCGCCTGGCGCTCGGCCAGCTCGGGGAGGCGCTTCTCCGCGTCGTCCGCGTCGCCCTCCTCGATGGACTCGACGTAGGCGAGCAGGAAGCCCGGGTTCGTGATGGTCTTGCCGGAGGCCGCGAAGTCGGCCTCCTCCCCCGCCTCGGTGACGCCGCGGGTCCGCACCGACGTGGAGTTCCCGGTCGCGTCGACCATCTGCGACGCGAGCGTGCGCCGCCAGATGAGCTCGTACAGCCGGTACTCCTCGGCGGAGAGCTGCCCGCGCAGCTCCTGCGGGGTCGCGAAGCGGTCCCCGGCGGGCCGGATGGCCTCGTGCGCCTCCTGCGCGTTCTTGACCTTCCGCGCGTAGGAGCGCGGCTCGGCGGGCACGTACTGCGCGCCGTACAGCTCGGCGGCCTGCGCCCGGGCCGCGCTGATCGCGGTCGCGGACAGGTTCGTCGAGTCGGTCCGCATGTAGGTGATGTGGCCGTTCTCGTAGAGCCGCTGGGCGACCCGCATGGCCTGCGCGCTGGAGAGCCGCAGCTTGCGCCCGGCCTCCTGCTGGAGCGTCGAGGTGATGAACGGGGGGTACGGGCGGCGCCGGTACGGCTTCTTCTCGACCTTGAGGACGGTGAAGCCGCGCCCCTCCAGGCGTCCGGCCAGGCCGCGCGCGCCCGCCTCGTCGAGGTGGACGACGTTGCCCTTCACCTTGCCGGTGGTCGGCTCGAAGTCCTTGCCGGTGGCGACCCGGTCGCCGTCGACGGCGATGAGCCCGGCCTTGAACGACTGGCCGTCGGCGGTGGCGAGCTCGGCGGTCACGTCCCAGTAGTCGGCGGCGCGGAACGCCATGCGGGCGCGCTCGCGCTCGACGACGATGCGCGTGGCCACGGACTGGACGCGCCCGGCCGACAACCGCGGCATGACCTTCTTCCACAGGACCGGGCTCACCTCGTAGCCGTAGAGCCGGTCGAGGATGCGCCGCCCCTCCTGGGCGTCCACCAGGTCCTGGTTGAGCTCGCGCGGGTGCGCGGCCGCGTCGAGGATCGCCTGCTCGGTGATCTCGTGGAAGACCATCCGCTTGACGGGGATCTTCGGCTTGAGCACTTCGAGGAGGTGCCACGCGATGGCCTCGCCCTCGCGGTCCTCATCGGTGGCGAGCAGGAGCTCGTCGACCTCCGCGAGGTAGCCCTTGAGCTTCTTCACATGGGCGGAGCGGTCGGGGTTGACGATGTAGAGCGGCGCGAAGTCGTTGTCGACGTCGACCCCCAGCCGCGACCAGGCCTTGTCCTTGTACTTGGCGGGGATCTCCTTCGCCGACCGCGGCAGGTCGCGGATGTGACCCAAAGAGGAGTCGACGATGTAGCCGGGGCCGAGGTACGCGGAGATTTTCTTGGCCTTCGTCGGCGACTCCACGATGACCAGGCGTTTGATGTCCGGCACTGCTCCCACCGTTCACTCGGAAAATGCACTCGAATCGTTACGGTAGCTCACGCTTCCGCACTGCGTCCCCTGAGTATGGGTGTGCCCCGTTCCGATGGAACGGGGCACACGCCGGTTCAACGACCCGGAAAGCTAGCCGACCTCGACCGACTCACGCTGCTCCGGGGTGCGGGCTTCCCCCGCCTCCACCACCGAGGAGCGGCGCTTGGAGACGACGATCGCGGTCACGAGCGCGGCCACGGCCAGGCCCGCGATGATCCAGCGGATCGGGCCGCCGGCCTCGTCGCCGACGCCGTCGACCGTGTAGACCACGACGGCGGGGGCGATGATGAGGCTCACCAGGTTCATGACCTTCAGCAGCGGGTTGATGGCCGGGCCCGCGGTGTCCTTGAACGGGTCGCCGACGGTGTCGCCGATGACCGCCGCGGCGTGGGCCTCGGAGCCCTTGCCGCCGTGCGCGCCGTCCTCGACGTCCTTCTTCGCGTTGTCCCAGGCGCCGCCCGAGTTCGCGAGCATGACGGCCATGAGGACGCCGCACGCGATCGCGCCGGCGAGGTACGCCGCGAGCGGGCCCACGCCGAGGCCGAAGCCGACGGCGATGGGCGCGGTGATCGCGAGCAGGCCCGGGGTGACCAGCTCGCGCTGGGCGTCGCGGGTGCAGATGTCCACGACGCGGCCGTACTCGGGCCGCTGCGTGCCCTCCATGATCCCGGGGAAGCGCGCGAACTGGTCGCGGACCTCGTTGACGACGGACCCGGCGGAGCGGGCGACGGCGTTGACGGCGAGGCCGGAGAACAGGAACACGACGCTCGCGCCGATGATGAAGCCCACGATGTTGACCGGGTCGGCGATGTTCAGCGTCTCGAACAGCGCGCCGCCCGCGAGGCCCTCGGAGGCCACCGCGTCGGTGTAGGACCCGAACAGGGCGGTCGCGGCCAGGACCGCGGTCGCGATCGCGATGCCCTTGGTGATGGCCTTGGTGGTGTTGCCCACCGCGTCCAGGTCGGTGAGGGTGCGCGCGGCGTCGCCCTCGACGTCGCCGGACATCTCCGCGACGCCCTGCGCGTTGTCGCTGATGGGCCCGAAGGTGTCCATTGCGACGATGACGCCGACGGTGGTGAGCAGGCCGCAGCCCGCGAGCGCGACCGCGAACAGGGAGACGAGGAAGACCCCGCCGCCGAGCAGGTACGCGCCGAGGACGGCCGCGGCGATGGTGAGCGCCGTGTAGACCGCCGACTCCAGGCCGAGCGAGAAGCCCGACAGGATGTTCGTGGCCGCGCCCGTGCGGGTCGAGGCCGAGACGGTCTTCGTGGGCTTGTACCGGGTGTCGGTGTAGTAGCCGGTGAGCGCCAGGATCGCGGCGGCCAGGGCGATGCCGATGAGGACCGCGACGATCGCGAGGACCTGCGGGTTCACCGGGATGTCGGCGATGTCCTCGGCGGAGATCTTGCCGCCGAGCTCGGACCACGACGTGGGGACGTACCAGACGACGGCCGCCGCGGTCAGGGCCGCGGCCGCCACCGCGGAGATGTAGAACGCGCGGTTGATCGCGGTCAGGCCCGAGGCGTCGGAGGCGCGCATGCGCGTGATGACGACGCCGAGGATCGCGACGACGATGCCGACGGAGGCCACCAGCAGCGGCAGGATCAGCCCGGTCTCGCCGAACGCGGCGCGGCCGAGGATGAGGCTCGCGACGAGCACGACGGCGTAGGACTCGAACAGGTCCGCGGCCATGCCGGCGCAGTCGCCGACGTTGTCGCCCACGTTGTCGGCGATGGTCGCCGGGTTGCGCGGGTCGTCCTCGGGGATGCCCTGCTCGACCTTGCCGACGAGGTCGGCGCCGACGTCGGCGGCCTTGGTGAAGATGCCGCCGCCGACGCGCATGAACATGGCCAGGAGCGCGGCGCCGAAGCCGAAGCCCTCCAGGACCACCGGCGCGTCGGCGTTGTAGATGAAGACCACGACCGAGGCGCCGAGCAGGCCCAGGCCCACGGTCATGAACCCGACCACGCCGCCGGTGCGGAAGGCCAGGTGCATCGCGGTGGTCGGCTTGCCGTCGCGGGCGGCCGCGGCCACGCGCACGTTCGCGCGGGTCGCCATGCTCATGCCCGCCCAGCCGATGAACGAGCTGAACACGGCGCCGACGATGAAGAACACGCTCCGTCCGACGCGGACGTCCGTGCCGCCTTCGGCCGGGAGCAGGAACAGCAGGACCACGGCGATGACGACGAAGATCCCCAGGGCCTTGAACTGGCGGTTCAGGTAGGCGGAGGCGCCTTCCTGGACGGCGCCGGAGATCTCGCGCATCTTGTCGGTGCCGGTCCCGGCGCCCAGGATGCTCTTGACGAGCGCCGCGGCGCCGCCGAGCGCGATGAGCGCCAGCACGGCCGCGAGCACGACGAGGCTGAGGTTCGCGCCTTCCAGCGCGCCTACGCTCTCGTCGCCGTTGGCGAGCAACGTATGCATGTAGTTCCTCCATAGAAAAGAAGCAGCGCAGGCAGGGCGCGCTCCTTCGCAGACACGTAGGGGGCCGCTCCGGGGAAGCGGGCGGCCGGTGCCGCGCTTGGCGACGCGGCTGACTTAACGTGCGGAGTGTAACGAGATGAGGGCTTTCGGAGTGGGTTCGGTCACGCGCCCCCGCGGGGGTGTGCAGGACCTCAGTGGTCGGACTGCGAACCGGACCCCGGCAGCGGCCACGACATGCTGACGGTGGTCCCCCCGTCGGCGTCGGGACCGGTCACCACCAGGTCTTCGACCAGCCCGCCGAGGACGATGAGGGTGATCTCCTCGGAGAGGGTGTCCTCTTCGAGCGCGTCGTGATCGTTCGCTCGCGCATCGCCGCCGACGGTGCCCGCGCCGACCCGGTCCCCGGAGCGCGCGCGCAGATCCTGCGCGTTGTCGGTGATTTTCGCTACAAAACGATCACCGATCGAAAACTCTACGCGCACGAGGTCGCGCAGACCGCGGTCCCTGTGCCGCAGGACCGCGCGCGTGCACGCCTCGCCGACGGCCTGGCGCACCTCGTCGAGGAGCCCCGTGGCGACGCCCGAGCGGGCCGCGACGTCCGCGGCGACGAGCCGCGCGGCGCGCACGTAGGCGGCGGCGGGGGTGAAGGCGAACCTGACCGTCGCGGGCTCCGGCCGCCTTCCACCGGTGCGGTCGTGCCTGGAGCCGTTCACTCGCCGGGCACCGCTTCCCTCACGTCGAGGACCTTGTCCAGGCCGGTGAGGTCGAGGAGCTTGCGGATGCGGGGGTTGGCGCACACGACCACGAGGCTGCCCCCGGCGTCGGAGAGGCGGCGGCGGGCGCCGATGAGGACGCCCAGGCCGGTGGAGTCGCAGAACTCGGTGGGCGTCAGGTCGATGGCGACCCGCATGCGCCCCTCGGAGGAGAGCTGTCGGACGGCTTCGCGAAGCTGCGGCGCGGTGTACATGTCGATCTCGCCGGTGACGCTGATGACCGCGTAGTCGCCGACGGTCGAAAGGCCCAGCCCCAGTTCGGGCTCGGGCGCCCCGTCGCCTGAAGTTCCCCTCACGCCGTCTCTCCTAGCTGGCTGGAGTGTGTCTTGGCCCATAAGCGTACTGCGTTCCGAGTGGACAGGAGCCGGGAGCGTATGACCGATATGCGGGCGGGCACTGTCGCCGGAGGCCGGGTGTCGGCCCGTTGCGGCATCATTGCAGGATGTCAGCCGACCAGCTCATCGCCGCCCTCGACTCCGAGGACGGCGGGGTGCGCCACCTCCGGAAGCTCCCCGCGCGGGCCTCCGTGCGCGCCGCCTGGCCCGAGTGGGTCCCCGACGAGGTCCGCAAAGCCTTGGGGGACACCGGGATCACGCTGCCGTGGCCGCACCAGGCCGAGGCCGCCACGCACGCCTTCGAGGGCCGCGACACCGTCATCGCCACCGGCACCGCCTCCGGGAAGTCCCTCGCGTACCTGCTGCCGCTGCTCACCGAGGCCGCCGCCGACGGGCCCGGCCGCACCCTCTACCTCGCCCCCACCAAGGCCCTCGCCGCCGACCAGGCCCGCGCCGTCGCCGAGTTCGACGTCCCCGGGCTCATCCCCGCGATCGTCGACGGCGACACCCCGTTCGAGCACCGCCAGTGGGCGCAGCGGTTCGCGAACCTCGTCCTGTCCAACCCCGACCTGCTCCACCACTCGCTGCTCCCCCGCCACCGCATGTGGCGCTCGCTGCTGAAGGACCTCAAGTACGTCGTCGTCGACGAGTGCCACGTCTACCGCGGCGTCTTCGGCGCCCACGTGGCCCTGACGCTGCGGCGCCTCCTGCGCCTCGCCGAGCACTACGGCGCCAGCCCCGTCGTCATCGCCGCCAGCGCCACCGCCGCCGACCCCGCGGCCTCGCTGTCGGTCCTCACCGGACGGCCCGCGACCGCCGTCACCGTCGACTCCTCGCCCTCCCCGGGCGCCACGGTGGCCCTGTGGGAGCCGGTGACGTACGAGGTCGAAGGGGAGCCGCAGCAGGCGTCCACGCTCTCGGAGACCGCGCGGATGCTCGCGCAGCTGGTGCGCCGCGGGGTGCGCACGCTCGCGTTCGTGCCCTCCCGCCGCGGCGCGGAGATCGTTGCGGCCGAAGCGAAGTCGCGGCTCGGCGCGGACCCGGCGGCGGGCCGCGTCGCCGCGTACCGGGCCGGGTACCTGCGCGAGCACCGCCGGGACCTGGAGGCGGACCTGCGCGAGGGGCGCCTGCTCGGGGTCGCGACGACGAACGCCCTGGAGCTGGGCATCGACGTGACGGGCCTGGACGCGGTGCTCCTGTGCGGGTATCCGGGGCGCCTCGCCTCGTTCTGGCAGCAGATCGGGCGCGCGGGCCGCGGCGACACCGAGGCGCTCGCGGTGATGCTCGCGAAGGACGACCCGCTCGACACGTTCCTGGTGCACCACCCGGAGGCGATCTTCGACCGCCCGGTGGAGGCGTCGGTGTGCGACCCGTCGAACCCGTACGTGCTCGCCGGGCACCTGTGCCTGGCCGCCGAGGAGCTGCCGCTCAAGGAGTCCGACCTCGCGTCGATCCCCGGGAGCAAGGCCGTTGCCGACGAGCTGTGCGAGCAGAAGCTCCTGCGCAAGCGGGCCGGGGGCCGGTACTACTGGGTCGGCTCAGAGCGCCCGGAGGTGACGCTGCGCGGGTCGGGGCCGATGGGCGTGGACATCGCGGAGACGAGCACGGGCCGGCTCATCGGCACGATCGACGCGGCCGCCTCGCACCGCCTCGTCCACCGCGGGGCCCTGTACCTGCACCAGGGCGAGTCGTACCTCGTGGACGACCTGGACCTGGAGGAGGGCCTCGCGCTGGTGCACGCGGCGAAGCCGCCGTGGACGACGAGCGCGCAGGAGATCACGCACCTGGAGATCCTCGCGGAGCGCGAGCGCCTGGAGATGGGCGACGTGACGCTGAGCCTCGGGGAGGTGGAGGTCACGTCGTGCGTCATCTCCTACCAGCGCCGCCGCCTGCCCTCGGGCGAGGTGATCGACACGCAGCAGCTCGACCTGCCGCCGCAGACGCTGCGCACCGTCGCCGTGTGGTGGACGGTGGACCCGGAGTCCCTCGACGGCCTGAAGGACCTCGCGGGCTCGCTCCACGCGGCCGAGCACGCCTCGATCGGCCTGCTGCCCTTGATCGCCACGTGCGACCGGTGGGACATCGGGGGCCTGTCCACGGCCGCGCACATGGACACCGAGCTGCCCACGGTGTTCGTCTACGACGGCCATCCCGGGGGCGCGGGCTTCGCCGAGCAGGCGTTCCGCAAGTGGACGGACTGGCTTCAAGCGACCCGCGAGGCCATCGCCGGGTGCGACTGCACTTCGGGGTGCCCCTCGTGCATCCAGAGCCCCAAGTGCGGCAACGGCAACGAGCCGCTGAGCAAACCGGGGGCGCTGACGCTCCTGAAGAAGGTCCTGGCGGCGGCCGAGGGCCCGGTCACCGCGAAGACCTTCGCCGAGAAGGCCGAAGGGCCGGAGGACGACCTCTGGCCCGGCGACTTCTAGCTACCCCGCGACGCGGTTGAGGCTCGCGCTCAGGTGCGGGCTCATCGGGTGGCCCTCGGCGGCCATCTCCTGCGCGTACATGAGGGCCCCTTCGACGATCCCGTAGAGCCGCTTGCCCGCGGTGACCTCCTTGGCCTGCGGGCTGCGGACCACGGCGTCGGTGGCGATCTCGATCCTGGTGCCGTCGACGTGCCCGTAGTACAGGTCCAGCACCCCCGTCGGGTGCGCCAGGAGCACCTCGATCTCGGGCTTCTTCGGGTCCTCGCCCTTGACGACGCGCCACCAGCCGGTCTCCTGCGCGGCGGGCCGGACCGGCTTCCCGTCGGGGTCGACGATCCACGAGCGCGAGTGGTAGCGCAGGAACGGGCGGCCGTCGTGGAGGAACGACGCCTCCTGCGCGAACAGGAAGTCCTCGGACCCCGGGTACCCGCCCTGCCCGCGCCCGCGCCAGCGGCCGACGAGCGGCAGGAGCGGCAGCAGGTCGTCGTGCAGGTTCGGGCCCTGCCTGAGGTCGTCGGTCTCCTCGAACGGGTAGGGCTCGACCTTCTCGAAGGTCGAGGCGAACTCCGCCGGTACTTCGCGCTCGCTCATTTGTTCCTCGCGGTTCGGATGGTCCAGTAGCCGAGCGCGCCCGCCATGGCGCCTGCGGCGATGACGAGCGCGGCTGTCAATGCCGTCTCCACGGCCACCACTTTACGTCCGCACCTCGCCGTTCGGCCGATGCGATGGCAAGATGTTGTCCATGACTACACCTGGACCCTTCGACAACTGGCTCTCGGACATGGACGGCGTGCTCGTCCACGAGGGGGTGCCCGTCCCCGGCGCCAACACGCTCATCGAGAAGCTCCAGTCGGCGGGGAGGGGGTTCCTCGTCCTCACCAACAACTCGATCTACACGCCGAACGACCTTCATGCGCGCCTGAAGAAGTCGGGTCTGGACGTACCGGCGGGGAACATCTACACCTCGGCGATGGCGACTGCTGACTTCCTGCACTCGCAGCGCCCGAAGGGCTCGGCGTACGTCATCGGCGAGTCGGGGCTGACGACCGCGCTGCACGAGATCGGGTACGTGCTCACCGACTTCCGCCCCGACTACGTGGTCCTGGGCGAGACCCGCCGCTACGACTTCGGCGCCTTGACGACCGCGGTGCGGCTCATCAAGGCCGGGTCGCGGTTCATCTGCACGAACCCGGACACGACGGGCCCCTCGCTGGAGGGCATCCTCCCCGCGTGCGGCGCGATGGCGGCGATGATCACTGCGGCGACCGGCGCGGAGCCGTACTTCGTGGGCAAGCCGAACCCCCTGATGATGCGGAACGCGTTGCGGCGCATCGGGGCCCACTCCGAGTCGACCGTGATGATCGGCGACCGCATGGACACCGACGTGCTCTCGGGCCTGGAGGCGGGCCTCGAAACGGTCCTCGTTCTGTCGGGGGTCACTGACAGTATGGAAGAGGTCGAGCGCTACCCGTTCCGGCCCAACCACGTCAAGGACTCGGTCGCCGACCTCATCGACTGGATCGAGTGAGCCGAGCCAGCAAGGAGCAGCCCCATGCCTCCCGGTCAACGCCCCGCCGCCAGGACCCCCCGCACCCGCCACGAGGACGACGCGCCGCCCGCACCCCAGCGAGCCCCGCGCGAGGCCCCCGTCCGGGAGGCCCCGCAGGCCCAGGCCGCCCCCCGCCAGCAGGCCGCGCCGCGCACCCCGCGCGAGGCCGAGTCGAAGCTCTCCGGCCCCGAGGCCCGCATCCTTGAGTTCGAGGCGCGCTGGTGGCGCGCCTCGGGCGCGAAGACGCAGGCCATCGCCGACGAGCTGGACCTCACCCCCGAGCGGTACTACCAGCAGCTCGCCCGCCTCATCGACCACCCGGAGGCCGCCGCCGAGCAGCCCGCGGTCGTGCGCCGACTCCGGGCGGCCCGCGACGCGAGGCGCGCCGCGCGCTAGACCGCGCTGCCGGAACCGCTGCGCCTCAGCAGAACTGCGAGGGCGAAGCCCTCACTGGTCCGGGGTGCGGGTGGGGTGACGGGTGTGGGTCACCCAGAACCACACGGCCCCGGCGACGAACACCGCGAGCCCGCCGAGCACCGACGCGGGAGGCAGGCTCGCGGCCACGAGCAGGCACCCGGCCAGCCCCAGCCACGGCAGCGGGGCCCGGGTGTCGAGCGTGGCCGCGGCGGCGTTCGCCACCGCGTAGTAGATCAGGACGCAGAACCCCGAGAACCCGATCGCCCCCGTCAAGTCCATCGTGGACACCATGACGAGGACGACGGCGCTCGCGGCGATCTCGGCCGCCCACGGGACCCCGAACCGCTCCGAGACCGCCGCCAGCGGCCCCGGCAGCCGCCCGTCGCGGGCCATCGCCAGCGCCGTCCGCCCGATCCCCGCCAGCAGACTCAGCAGCACGCCCGCGGTCGCGATCCCCGCGCCGACCGCCACCAGCGGCTTCACCGCGGGGGCCGCGGCACCCGCGAGGTCGGCGAGCGGCGCGTCCGACTCCGCGAGCGTCCCCGCCCCGAGCACGCTCAGCGCCGTCACCGCGACCGCCGCGTACACGACCACCGTGGCGCCCAAGGCGATCGCGATGGCCCGCGGGATGGTCTTCTCGGGCCGCGACACCTCCTCGCCCAGGGTCGCGATGCGCGCGTACCCGGCGAACGCGAAGAACACGAACCCGGCTGCCGTGAGCACGCCCCACGGGTGCGTGTCCCCCAGCGGCCGGGCCGCGACCGGGCCGGTGAGCCCGGCCGCCACGACCGCGGCGAGGACCGCGACGGTGATCGCCGCGAACACCGCCGAGGCGAGCGCGGTCCGCTTGACGCCCAGCAGGTTCACGGCGCAGAACGCGACGACCGCGGCCGCCGCGAGCGCCCGCGGATGGTCCGGGAGCAGGTACGCGCCCAGCGTGAGGGCCATCGCGGCCCCGGAGGCGGTCTTCCCGACCAGGAAGCCCCAGCCCGCGGCGAACCCGGCGGCCGGGTGCAGGCGCACCGTCCCGTACACGTACGCGCCGCCCGACTGCGGGTGCAGCGCGGCGAGGCGGGCCGAGGACCGGGCGTTGCAGTACGCGATGATCGCGGCGACCGCTAGCGCCGCAAGGAGTCCGGGGCCCGATCCGGCGGCGCGTGCGGCGGGCGCCCAGACGGTGAAGACCCCGGCGCCGAGCATCGAGGCGAGGCCGATCGCGACGGCTGAGAACAGGCCGAGGCGGCGCTGGAGGGGCGGCCGCGCTCGCGGCGGAGTGGGCATGCCGAGACGATACCGCGCACGGGTTTCCGCTCAGGGGCGGCGATATCGCCGCTCGGGTTCGAGCCAGAGCGGCAGGGGGACGGTCGTCCAGTGGACGCGCTGCATGACCCTGATGAGGGCCAGGCCCATGAAGAGCCCCGCGATCGAGTCGGTGAGCCAGTGGAACCCGAGGTACGTCGTGGAGAAGAACACGATGGCGACCGGCGCGGTGAGCAGGAGCCGCCGCTGCCAGGTCTTGAGGACCGCGCCGGTGAGCATCACCAGGAGCCCGTACCAGATGAGCGTGTTCACCACGTGCCCCGAGGGGTACGCGCCGACCGCGGTGTCCCCGAGGTCGCCGAGCTCGGACCGGTCGGGGTAGTACAGGAGCGCCTGCGCGGCGTCGGCGTACGGCCCGGGCTCGGGGCGCGGCCAGTGCGGGTAGATCCGCGGGAACGCGAGCTTGAGGACGAGCACGAGCGCGGTGAGGATGTACGCGCCGAAGAACATGACCACGGGCCGCACGGTCTGCTTGAAGTAGCCGATGATCGCGGCGATGCCGAGCGCCAGTCCCGAGAGGAACCCGCCCTGGCCGAGCTTGTTGGTCTGGACCAGGAACCAGTCGAACCAGGGGGGCCGGTGCGCGTCGGAGAAGTCGCGGACCCAGATGTCGAGGTCGATCAGGGGGCTGTGGAACGCCGCGAGCCACGTGCACAGCGCGAATCCGGCGGTCAGGAGGATCTCCGGCCACCACGAGACCGGTCGCCGCACGACGAACGGCTCCCAGCCCCCTGGGGCGATTCGACCGATGCGCTGCCTGATGCCCGTCACGGGCGTAAGCCTAGCGACGCCGGATCGGGGACCGGACCGCATGTCGGAACGCGTGAGGGGCGCCCGCGGTCCGCGGGCGCCCCTCACGAGAGTGCTTACAGCTCGGCGACGTCGGCCTGCTTGGCGCGGACGGCCTCGGCGGCCTCCTTGAGGTTCGCCAGCTCGCCGTCGGTGAGGGGGGTCTCGACGACCTCCTTGACGCCCTCGGCGCCGATCTTGGCGTTGACGCCCAGGTAGACGCCGGAGATCCCGTACTCGCCGTCCACCCACGCGCACACCGGGAGCACCGCGCCGGAGTCCTCGGCGACGGCCTTCGCCATGCGGGCGGCCGCGGCCGACGGCGCGTAGTACGCGGAGCCGGTCTTGAGCAGGGCCACGATCTCGGCGCCGCCGTTGCGGGTCTTGGTCACCAGCTCCTCGACCTTGTCGGCCGGGAGGAGCTCGGCGAGCGGCTTGCCGTCGACCGAGGACTGCGAGGGGACGGGCACCATGGTGTCGCCGTGCGAGCCGAGCGTCAGGGTCGTCACGGACTTGACGGGGACCTGGAGCTCCTCGGCCACGAAGTTCGTGAAGCGGGCGGTGTCGAGCATGCCCGCCTGGCCCAGGACCCGGTTCTTGGGGAAGCCGGAGGCGAGCTGCGCGAGGGCGGTCATCTCGTCGAGCGGGTTCGAGACGACGATGATGACGGCGTTCGGGGAGTGCTTGACCAGGTTCTCGGTGACGCCGCGGACGATGCGGGCGTTCACTTCGAGGAGGTCCATGCGGCTCATGCCGGGCTTGCGGGGGAGCCCCGCGGTGATGACGATGACGTCGGACCCGGCGGTCTTCTCGTAGCCGTTGCCGTCGTTGTCGGTCGTGGCCCCGACGACCTTGGTCTCGAAGCCCTCGATGGTGCGGGACTGGTTCATGTCCAGGGCGATGCCCTCGGGCTTGCCCTCGACGATGTCGGTGAGGACGACCTCGTCGAAGACGTCGTACTCGGCCAGGCGCTGGGCGGTGGTGGAGCCGTAGAAACCGGCGCCGACGACCGTGACCTTCTTACCCATCGAATGCTCCTCTGCATCTCTAGGAAACTCTGCGCGAATGCCTGTGGGCTGCCGCAGGCTGGTTGCTGCCGGTAGGGGCTACGCGAGCGTAACCAGGACCGTTCCCCCACGCTATGACCCTGGTCTCGCCCAGCGCATCCGGCCCCTCACCGGGTGGCGGGCGCCTCTGATCCGGCACTTCGGACGCGTGCGGGGACGGCTCGCCGCCCCGTTCTATCCTGGTGCCGTCCGAACCGGAGGGAACCGCACGTGTCCGTGTCGATCGCCGTCGTCTCCGCCGCCGCCGCGGGCCTGGTCGCCCAGCTCGTGGACGGCGCCCTCGGCATGGGCTTCGGCACCGTCTCGGCCGCGCTGCTGACCGGGATCGGCCTCGCGCCCGTCGTGGCCGCCGCCGCGCTCGCCTCCGCGTCCCTGGTCGCCGGGACCATGTCCGCGGCCGCGCACACCCGCTTCGGGAACGTCCACTGGCCCACCGCGACCCGCCTCGCCGCCGCCGGTTCGGCCGGCGGCTTCGTCGGGGCCTGGGCCCTCGCGTCCCTCGCCGGGCTCGACGGCGCGACCCCCGTCGCCAGCGCCGCGCTCATCGCGGTCGGCGCGGTCCTCGCCTGGCGCGGCTACCGCGGCAGGCTCCCCCTCGGCGCGGCCCGCACCGGCTTCACGCTCCCCACCGGCCTCGTCGGCGGCTTCGCCGGGGCCGTCGCGGGCGGCTGGGGCCCGGTCACCGTGCCCGTCCTCATGGCGGTCTCGCGGCTCGAACCCCGCCGCGCGGTCGGCTCGGCCGCCGTCGGCCAGGCCGCCGCCGCCGCGGGCGCGCTCCTCGGCTTCTGGATCTTCGCCCCGCAGTCCCTCGCGGTCGGCATGCCCCTCGCGGAGGGCCTCGCGATCGGCGGCGCGCTCGCGGCCCCGTTCGCCGCCTGGCTCACCGGCCGCGTCCCGGCCGCGCAGCTCACCGCCACGATCGGCATGCTCGCCGTCGCCCTCCACCTCCGCGCCCTCCTCGCCGACGTCCCCCTCCCCTGGCCCGCCGTCGCGGGCGCCTACCTCCTCCTCGCCGCCCTCTGGGCCCTCGCCCTCACCGGCCCCCGCAGACGCACCGCGCCCCACATCCCCGAGCAGCGCCCCGAACGCGTCGAAGCCGGGGCATAGCGAAAGGCGGGCCCCGCAGGACCCGCCTCCGCTCTCAACTCGCTAGAACGCGTTGCCGCGCTGCAACTCCCGCGCGATGACGATGCGCTGGACCTGGTTGGTGCCCTCGTAGATCTGGGTGATCTTGGCGTCGCGCATCATGCGCTCCAAGGGGAAGTCGCGGGTGTACCCGTAGCCGCCGAGGACCTGGACCATGTCGGTGGTGATCTGCATGGCGGCGTCGGAGGCGAAGCACTTGGCGGCGGCGCCGAAGTAGGTGAGGTCGCCGTCGCCCCGCTCGGAGCGGGCCGCGGCGGCGTAGGTGAGCTCGCGGGCGGCGCTGATCTTCATGGCGGCGTCGGCGAGGAGGAACTGGACGCCCTGGAACGCGGCGATCGGCTTGCCGAACTGCTCGCGCTCGGCGGCGTAGGCCGTCGCGGCGTCGAGCGCGCCCTGGGCGATGCCGAGGGCCTGCGCGGCGATGGTGACGCGGGTGTGGTCGAGGGTGCGCATGGCGAGCGAGAACCCTTGGCCCTCTTCGCCGATGAGCCGGTCGGCGGGCAGGCGCACGCCGTCGAAGTAGACCTCGGCGGTCGGGGAGCCCTTGATGCCGAGCTTCTTCTCGGGCTTGCCGAAGGAGACGCCCGCGTCGTTCTTCTCGACCACGAACGCGGAGATCCCCTTGGGGCCCTTGCCGGGCTCGGTGACGGCGAAGACCGTGTAGTACTCGCTGACGCCCGCGTTGGTGATCCAGCGCTTGACGCCGTTGAGCACCCATTCGTCGCCCTCGCGCACGGCCCGGGTCGTCATCGAGGCGGCGTCGGAGCCCGCCTCGGGTTCGGAGAGGCAGTAGGAGAACATGGCGTCCCCGGCGGCGACCGGCGGCAGGTAGCGGCGCTTGAGCGCCTCGGAGCCGTCGAGGAGGACCGGGAGGGACCCGAGCTTGTTGACCGCGGGGATGAGCGAGGAGGAGGCGCACGCGCGGGCGACCTCCTCGATGACGATGGCGGTGCCGAGCGCGTCGATGCCGGCGCCGCCGTACTCGGCGGGGATGTGCGGGGCGTGGAGGTCGGCGGACTTGAGCGCCTCGTAGGACTGCTCGGGGAACGTCGCGGTCTCGTCGGCCTCGGCGGCGTGCGGGGCGACCCCGGCGTCGCAGACCGAGCGGGTCGCGGCGCGGATGTCGTCGTACTCTTCTGGCAGCTGGTACGGGGTGAACCCGGTGGACATCGATGGCTCCCGGCAGTGTCTGTCAGCGATTGTTACTCGTCGGTAATACAGGGCGAGTGTAGCCCATGGAGTGGCCGCCCGGTGACGGCCGACACCGTGAATTATCCGCGGCTTCCCCGCAACGTCATCCGAAGTTCAAGCGTGGAGCTGAATATACGATGGCGCAGGCCATAGGGACGTTCACGTACAATTCGAGGTCGCCGCGCGATGCGGGATCATGTGTACGGGCGCCGCAGCACCCCGGACCCGCACCGACCAGCACTGCACCGATCTACAGACAGGGCACGCATCTGATGGCCAACGCGAACCAGACCCCCTCGCAGAACCCCACGACCCGGCCCCGCATCTCGTTCCTGGGCTGCGGCTACCTCGGGGCGACCTACGCGATCTGCTTCGCGGAGCTGGGCTACGAGGTGATCGGGTACGACGTCGACACCGCGAAGATCGAGTCGTTCGCGTCCGGCACCGTCCCCTTCCACGAGCCGGGCCTGCCCGAACTGCTGAAGAAGAACCTCGAATCGGGCCGCCTGCGGTTCACCACCGACGTCGGCGCCGTCGCCGACTTCGCCGACGTCCACTTCATCTGCGTGGGCACCCCCCAGCGCAAGGGCGAGCACGGCGCGGACCTGTCCTACATCGAGGCGGCCGTGGTCGACCTCGCGCGGCACCTGACGCGCAAGGTCCTCATCGTCGGCAAGTCCACCGTCCCGGTCGGCACCGCCTCCTGGGTCCAGGAGCTGGTCGACCGCCACGCCCCCGAGGGCCTGGGCGTCGAGGTCGGGTGGAGCCCGGAGTTCCTCCAGGAGTCGAACGCGATGCACGACGTCCTGCGCCCCAACCGGATCGTCTACGCCGCCCAGTCCGAGTGGGCCTCGCAGCTGCTCAAGGACGTCCACCGCGGCATCCTGGAGCTCGCCGCGGTCGAGGACCGCGAGGTACCGGTCGTGGAGACCGACCTGGCGACGGCGGAGCTGGTGAAGGTCGCGGCGAACGCGTTCCTGTCCACCAAGATCTCCTTCATCAACGCGATGGCCGACCTGAGCGAGGCCGCCGGGGCCGACGTGGTCGACCTGGCCCGCGCGATCGGCTACGACCAGCGCATCGGCAACAAGTTCCTGCGCGCGGGCATCGGCTTCGGCGGCGGCTGCCTGCCCAAGGACATCCGGGCGCTCTCGGCGCGCGCCGGGGAGCTGGGCGTGGGCGAGTCGTTCCGGTTCCTCGACGAGGTCGACGCCGTGAACACCCGCCGCCGCACCCACACGGTGCGCTCGGTGGCGAACCTGGTGGGGCGCACGCCGGGCCCGAACGGGCCGGACCTGTCGGGGGTGCGCATCGCGTACCTGGGCGCGACGTTCAAGCCCGACACCGACGACATCCGCGACTCCCCCGCCCTTGACATCGCCCGCCGCCTGCGCGCGGCGCGCGCCGACGTGGTGGTCTACGACCCGGAGGGCCTGGAGAACGCGAAGGCGTTCGCGCCGGAGCTGTCGTTCGTAAAGACCCTCGCCGAGGCCGTGGCGGGCGCCGACGTGGTGTGCGCGATGGTCCCGTGGGAGGAGTTCCGCACCCTCGACCCCGAGGCCCTCGGCCGCCAGGTCTCCGAGCGCCGCCTCCTCGACGGCATGAACGCCTACGACCCGGAGCAGTGGCGCAAGCACGGCTGGACTTATCAGGGCATCGGCCGCTAAAAGCCCTAAAGGCCACATTTCGGACTCTAAAGGGACCCCTGGCTCAATACTGACACAGGGGTCCGACAAGAACACTTTCGCACAAGTCGCGACGAACCCTCGCGACCAGCCGCGCCCGGTGCGCGCCGCGCGGTTCAGGTCGCGGTGTTCACCCGCGTGAACGGCCACGCGTGCGGGGGCCGCGCGATGAGCTCCTCCGGCGGGTCGGGAAGCCGCCGCGGCGGCTCGTCGGCGACGGCGATCACGACGACGCGGTCGCCCGAGACGAAGACCTCGGTGCGCACCGCCGGGTCGGCAATCGCGCGGACGCCTTCGTCGAGGACCCAGCGCAGCAGGGCCGCGCCGCGGCCCTCGGCGGCCTTGGCCTCCCACATCAGGGTGTCCACCGGCTACTCCTCGTCCCCAGGTTCGGCAGTGGACCCATTGTCCCCCAAGCCGTCCCAGCGCCGCGCCTTGGCGTGGTCGAGCCCGAACTGGTCGAGGGTCCGGGCCACCACGTGGTCCACGATGTCGTCGATGGTCTCGGGCCGGTTGTAGAACGCGGGCACCGGCGGGAGCACGACCGCGCCCATGCGCGAGAGCGCGAGCAGGTTCTCCAGGTGGATCTCCGAGAGCGGCGACTCGCGGGCCAGGAGCACCAGGCGCCGCCGCTCCTTCAGCGTCACGTCGGCGGCCCGCCCGATGAGACCCTCGGTGTACCCGGTGCGCACGGCCGCGACGGTCTTCATCGAGCACGGCGCGATGATCATCCCGTCGGTGCGGAACGACCCCGAGGAGATCGGCGCGGCCTGCTCCGAGGCGCCCCACGTGAAGTCCGCGAGCGCCGCGACCTCAGCGGGCGAGTAGGGGGTCTCCAGGCGCAGCGTCGTGCGCGCCCAGCGGCTCATCACCAGGTGCGTCTCGACCCCGCCGGCCGCGCGGAGCGCTTCGAGCAGGCGCACCCCGAACACCGCACCCGTCGCACCCGTCATTCCCACGACCAGTCGCATCGCCACTCCTCGAATCACCGGACAGATGGCCCGGGACACCTACAATCACGGCATGGGACGCCACAAGTTCGGCATTGCCGCCGCGCTGCTCGCGCTGCTCCTGCTCGCCTGGATGTGGCCCGAGGGCGACGCGCCGCCCGCGGGGACCCTGACCGCGACCGAGCCTACCGGGAGCGAGGCGCCCTCGTCCGCCGCCGAGGACGCCGGGGAGTCCGCCGACACCGGGAGCGACGGCGCGCAGGACCCCGGGACGACCGGCGCGGAGGACCCGGCCGAGACGAGCGGGTCCCCGTCGCCCTCGTCCGAGGCCCCCGAGGCGCCGTCGTCGGCGCCCGCCGTCGAGCGGGCCGCGAACACGTACGACGGCCCCCTGGGCACCCGCAACCACACCGGGGACGACTCGGTGGCCCTGACCTTCGACGACGGCCCGTCCCCGGAGTGGACGCCGCAGGTCCTCGACATGCTCCGCGAGCGGGGCATCAAGGCCACGTTCTGCGTCATCGGCGCCTACGCGGAGTCCTACCCCGAGCTGGTCGCGGACATCGTCCGCGAGGGCCACACGCTGTGCAACCACTCCTGGTACCACGAGTTCGACCTCGGCACGTGGAGCGAGGCGGAGATCCGCGCGAACCTCCAGCGCACCAACGACGCCATCACCAAGGCCGCCCCGGGCGCGACCGTCGAGTACTTCCGCCACCCCGGCGGGCAGTGGACCGACCGGGCCATCGCGGTGGCCGCGGACATGGGCATGGAGTCGCTGCACTGGGCCGTGGACCCCTCGGACTGGGACAACGCGACGACGGAGTCGCAGATCAAGGACCGCGTGCTCGACGCGACGAAGCCGGGCGCGATCATCCTGCTGCACGACGGGGCGTCGAACCAGAAGGACATGTGCGGGGCGCTCGGGTCGATCCTCGCCGAGTTCGAGCGCCGCGGCTACACGTACTCGGCGCTGTAGACCCGGTTCAGCGGAGGTTCGCGGGCATCCTGCGGCCAGGCAGGAGCGCCAGGAACGCGAGCGCGAGGAGGCCGACGCTCATGCCGGCCTGCACGGGGAACGAGAGGCCGAGGAGGCCGCCGGTCTTCTCGCCGCCGGAGCCGCCGTCCACGGGGCCCGAGCCGGGTTCGCCCGCCTCGCCCGTGGGGCCGTCGCCCCCGGGGCCCCCGTCGCCGTCACCGTCGGTGCCCCCGTCGTCGCCGTCGGCGGTGCCGTCGCCGTCGTAGCTGGGGCTCTCGGTGAGGTCGGTGCCGGGCGGCCACGGGTTGGTCTCGTCGGCGTTCACCCAGTCCACACGGGATATGGGCTCGCCGTCGGTCCCGGTTGCGGCGCCGTACCAGGGCAGGGAGAGCAGGCCCACCGCCCCGATCACGGACGCGACGAGCACCAGACGCCGGAGCCCACACTTGCGCACACGTACACCTTAGTCGCGCAAAGCGAGCGGCGCCCGCCCGTCCGGGCATGTACGCCGAACGAGTTCGCTTGGAAGTCAAGAGGACGCGGGCCCCGGAGGGTCCGCGTCAGGCGGCCGCCGCGCGCGAGGCGCGCACCGTCCCGGCGACGACCGCGCCGACGAACACCGACGCCACGTACACCGCGAGCACCCCGTAGACCACAGTGGCCACCACGGGCGCGGTCGCGACGGCGACCGCCGCGGCGGCGAGCGCGATGAGGCTGCGCACCGGCCAGCCCAGGCCCAGGTCCCGGCGGGCCACCGGCGAGGCGGCCTTGTCGAGGCCAGCGGCCAGGTCGTAGAAGTACAGGGCGATCACCGTCAGCAGCAGGTACAGGACCGGCCAGGCGACCTCCGCGGCGATCCCGGCGGCGCAGATCGCGCCGAGCTCGACGGCGCGCAGCCCGGCCGGGATGTACCAGTCGAGGATGCCCTCGTGGTCGGTGCGGGCCACCGACCCGGCGAGGACCAGCGCGAGCGCGGCCAGGCCGAACGGGACCCACGGCGGCGTCCCCAGGGACGCGGCGAGCACGGCGGCCCCCGCGGCGAGGACCGCCGCGGCGGTCGCGGCGAACGGCGTCATGTCGCCGCCGAAGCGGGCGCGCGGGGCGAGGCGGGCGATCGGCCCGTCGTCGCGGTGCGCGGACCGGTCGGGGCGGCGCAGGGCCGCGGTCCGGGCCGCGAGGGACCGGAGCGTGCGGCCCGCGGTCGTGTACGCGAGCGCGAGGAGCTGCCAGCACAGGAGCGCGGCGAGCGCGACCTGGGGGCCGAAGGCGACGGCGGCGACGGCGAGGAGGAGCCAGCGCTCGCCGACGGGGGCGACGACGGTCCGCTTGGCCCAGTACAGGACCGAGCGGTGGGCGCCCATGACCTGCTCGGAGGCGGAGCCGAGGCGTTCGCCGAGGTGCGCGGCGCGGCCCGCGGGCGGCGCGGACTCGCGCCTGCGGGCCTGGCGGACCACGGCGGTGTCGAGGAGCACGGCGTACCAGGTGTCGGCGGTGTGCCTGACGGTCTGGGTGGCCATGGCGGCGACGGCGAGCCCCCATGCGGCGGGCGCGGGGGTCCCTCCGGCGACGGCGCCCGCGGCGAGGCCCGCGTAGATGAGGAACTCCTTCGAGCGGTCGGCCATCATGTCGAGCCAGCCGCCGAAGGACGAGAAGTTCTGGGTGTACCGGGCCAGCTGGCCGTCGACGCAGTCGAAGACGAAGCTGAAGTACATGAGCGCGGCCGCCGCGACGTACCACCAGGACCATCCGGTGGCGAAGATCCCGGCGGCGGCGACGGCGAGCGTGATCGACACCCACGTGATCGGCGTGGGGGTCCAGCCCAGGCGCGCCGAGAGCTTCACGAGCTTCGGGGACCAGGTGGACACGGCGTAGGTCGCGAAGAAGTCGTCGTCGTGCTTGACGGCGTTGCGCAGGCGCCAGGCGTCCATGTCGACGGCCTCGAACGCGGCGATGACCTCGCGGGCCTCGTCGCCGGTCGCGGCCTGGCGGTGCTCCAGGCCCGGCGTCCGGTACGCGTTGACGGGGACGGCGCGGGCGTGCAATGCCGCGAGGACGCCGTCGAAGGCGTCCCCCTGGGTCTGGCGCGGCCAGTGCCGCTCCAGGCGGGCGAGGTGCGCCGCGGAGACCTTCGCGAGGCCGCCGAGGCGGGTCGGGCCCGGCCCGGGGCCGGTGACGAGGCCGCGTTCGACCTGCACGGGCGCGGCGGACGGGTCGTCGCCGCCGACGAGCACGCCGGAGCGGCGCGAGGAGTCGGAGAGGACGGCCGCGACGGTGGTCTGCGAGGCGACGAGGTCGGCGCACGCGACGAACAGGGGCCCGTCCCCGGAGAACGCGATCTCCCCGAGGTGGGCCAGGTCGGCGTCCGCGTCGGCGGACGGGAGCTGGGTCGCCTTGACGGGCCGGTCCGTGCCGGGCCTGGTGAGGACGGTGACGTCGTCGCAGCCGGCCTCGCGGATCTGGGCGATGAGCCGGTCGAGGACCGTGCGGTCCTCATCGATCTCGGCGAAGCCGCCCGGGGCCGGCAGGATGACGGCTCGGCTCACGCGCCCGCCTCGGCCGCTCCCGGTACGAGGGCCGGTGCGGGGGCGGGGGCCTGCTCGGCGGCCTTCGCCGCGGCGGCGGCGCGGCGGGCCTTGCGCTCCTCCTTGGCCTTGGCGTCGCGGGCCTCGGCCTCCTTGTACGCGGCGAGGGCCTCGGCGACGGTGCCGTCGGTCTCCAGGGTCCCGGCGTCGAGGAAGATGCCGCGCTCGCAGTACTTCTTCAGGTCGCCTTCGGAGTGGGACACGAACACGAGGGTGCGGCCCTGGTCGAGCAGGCCCTTGATGACCTGCTGGCACTTGCGCTTGAACGCGGCGTCGCCGACGGCGAGGGCCTCGTCGACCAGGAGGATCGGGTGCGGGAGCTGCGTGATGACGCCGAAGCCGAGGCGGACCTTCATGCCCGAGGAGTAGTACTTGACGGGCGTGTCGATGAAGTCTTCGAGCTCGGAGAAGTCGACGATCTCGTCGAACTTCGCCTTGATCTCCTTGGTGGTCATGCCGTGGAGGGCGGCAACCAGGTTGACGTTCTCGCGGCCCGTGAGGTCGCCGGAGAACCCGGCGGACAGGGCGATGAGCGGCGCGACGCGGCCTTCGCGGCGGACGTACCCCTCGTCGGGGATGAGGACCCCGGTGATGAGGCGCAGCAGCGTGGACTTGCCGGTGCCGTTGCGTCCGATGATGCCCACGGCGTCGCCGGGGAAGATGTCGAAGTTGACGTGGCGCAGCGGCCAGAAGTCCTGCTGCTGGGCGCCCTGCTTGTTGGCGGCGCGCCGCACGAACAGGTCCTTGACCCGGCCTTTCTTCTGCTTGCCCTTCGCGAAGCAGATGCCGAGGTCACGAGCCTGAATGATCGGCTCCTCCATGGGGGCGGCCCTCCGGGACTGATGGTGGCTGTGCGGCCTTTCGATGGCGCGCCAATACTACCGCCCGGTCATCGGGGCCGGTCCACGGCCGATAAGAGAGGAATCTCGCAGGTCCGGGGCTCAGGCAGCGCGGTCGGTCCCGGCGCGGCGGCGCTCGGCGGCCAGGCGCTCGACCTCGAACGCGGCGAGGATGCGGCGGTAGGTGACCTCGGCGCGCTCGGCGGACGCGCGGGCTTCGAGCCGCGCCTGCCTCGCCTCGCGCCACACCAGCGCCAGCGCGGCCAGCGTGATGAGGCTCATCGCGAATGACGCGGCCCACACGAGCCGCTGCGGTCCGAGGAGCGCGACGGCCATGAGCCCGGCGGCGGCCAGGACGGCGAGCACGGCCCCGGCGCGGGCGGGCGAGGGCCGGCCGAGGCGGCGGTGGACGGCCTTGAGCAGTTTCTTCATCGACGCTCTCTCGGTCAGGCTGACGCGGTTCGGACGGGGCTGTCGGCCAGCAGGTCCGACACGAGCTTTCGGTAGGAGTCGTGGCTGAACCGCTCGCGCACCCGCTGCTGGGCGAGGGCGCTGCGGGCCAGGTACCGCTCGGGGTCGGCGTACAGGCCGTCCACCAATGGGACCACTTCGGAGGGCTCGCAGTACAGGGCCGCGTCGCCGAAGACCGGCTCGAACCGGGGCGGGAGGACCGTGACGCACCCGGCGGCGAGCGCTTCGAGGACGGCGCGGCCGAACGCCTCGTACTGCATCGGGTGCGGGAAGTAGATCCAGAAGTCCAGCTGGTACAGGAACGAGTCCACGTCGGTCTCGTTGAAGCCGTAGCAGGTCCACTCGGGCGGGACGGGCTCGCCGGTGATCTGGGGGACGGCTTTGACGCCGCCCATGATGCGCACGTCCCAGCGGCCGTCGCCGGGGTAGACGAGCGGCAGGTCCGCGGCCTCGGGCCATTTGGTGCGATCGTCGCGGGAGTGTCGCCCGACGACGGGCAGCACGGACCGGAACCCGGTGCGGGCGGGCGCGATGTCGGCGGTGTCGAGGATGCCGGGCATGTCGAAGTCGGCGAGGCGGCCCGCGGTCAGGCCTGAGAGCGCCTCACGCACTTGGGGCCCTTGGGGGACCCACAGCGGTTCGGTGCCGAACATGTCGGTCGCGTTGGCGTGGCAGCCGTCCGGGTCGTAGCGGACGTCGGTGCCGTCGCGTTCGGCCGGGGCCTGGTTGGCGAGGACGATCATCCGGTCGGGGCGCACGTTCGAGCGCTCGCCGGAGCGGAACTGGAGGATCGGCGGGTAGCGCAGGACGAGGAGGTCGCACGCGACGTCGTCGGTGGGGAGCACCTGGTCGACGTCGCCGTCGTTGACCATGCGCTGGATCGGCTCGCACATGGGCCGGTCCTCGGTGGTCATGTGCCGCCACGACTCCAGGTGCATGACGGCGATCGACATGCCTTCGGCGCGCAGGGCCT
This sequence comes from Glycomyces mayteni, assembly GCF_042428885.1. Lineage (NCBI taxonomy): Bacteria > Bacillati > Actinomycetota > Actinomycetes > Glycomycetales > Glycomycetaceae > Glycomyces > Glycomyces mayteni. Next base: position 1,321,139 of record NZ_JBHMBP010000001.1, on the reverse strand, counting down.
TGATCTCCTCGATGGTGGACTTCTGGGGGCCGCCGAAGGGCCGCCAGTCTAGGCAGTAGACGACGTCGAAGCGGCGCGGCCGCTGGTCAGCGCTCGCGACGGCCGCGTGGTACGGGGCCCAGAACGGGCGCGGCTCAGGGTGCCGCGGCAGGTGCGGGTCGGCTTCGCCCGCAGCGATCTTCTTGTGCCACAAGGGGTATGCGGACTGGTAGGCGCGGCGGGAGGGGTGCTTCCAGCCGGGCCCGAACTCCTCGCGCGAGAGCGACCCGGGCGCCTGGCGCATGAGCGTGTCGGTGGCCTTGAGGCGCTGCACGGCGTCCTGGCCGTAGGCGGCGGCGAAGCGGTGCAGCAGTTCGGTGTCGGCGCCCTTGCGGATCTCGTCGTAGTAGCCGAGGCGGTCGAGTGCGCTGCGGCGGAACGTCATCGACGCGGTGGACGTGGTGGTGAGGACCCGCCCGGGGCGGGTCGCGGCGAGGTCCTCGGTGAACAGGAACGCCTCGCCGTACGTCAGTTGCAGGCCCGGGTCGGCCAGGAGCGGGGCGACCGAGCGCGCGATGCGGCCGGGCGCGGCCCAGTCGTCGGAGTCCAGGCCGGTGACGAACTCGCCCGTGGCGGCATCGAACGCGGTGTTGCGGGCGGCGAACGTGCCGCCGTTGGCGTCCTCGCGGATCACGCGGACCCGCCCGTCCAGCGCGGCCGCGGCGTCCAGGACGGCGTCGTACTCCGCCCCCGAGGCGTCGTCCACGACGAGCACCTCCAGGTTCCCCCAGGTGCCTTCCAGGAGCGACCGGACGGCGGTGAGCAGGGCCCGGCCGGGCCGGTACGCGGTCACGACGACCGAGACGTTCGGGCCGTCCACGCTGGCGGGCACGGCGTCCGAACGCAGCCGGTCGAACCACGGCAGCGACGCGTCAGGGTCCAGACGGAGCTCCGGCTGCCCGCACAGCGCCGCGATCCGCCTGGTCCAGGCGCGCTCGTCGCCGCCCGCGTCCGGGTGCTCCAGGTCCGCCAGGAGCGCGTCGCGCTCCAGCTCCGGCAGGTGCCGGTAGCGGCGCATGAGCCGCCGCACGCGCTCGGCGTCGCCGGTGGCGTGGGCGAGCTGCGCGTGGACCGCGGCGTTCCGCGCGGCGATCCGCTTCGGGCCGCCCAGCTCCAATGCGAGGTCGAACAGGGCGAGCGCGTCCGCGCGGTCCTCGCCGGTCCCGAACTGGAGGCCGACGACGCGGGCGAGGTCGGCCAGGGCCTCCGGGTCCGCCTCGACGCGCCGCCCCTCCCGGGCCGCCGCGATCAGCCCGTGCAGCGTCAGCTCCCGGGTCGCGGCCGCGGCGAGCAGGTACCGGCCGCCCGGGGAGCGCGTCCGCAGGGCGGTCGACACGAGCGAGCCGCGCCTGCGGGCCCGCGACTGCCGCAACTGGTCGTCGATCAGGCGGGCCGGGTAGCGGGCGTCCTCGCTAGCTGGAGTCATCTCGTCCGTTCATCTCTGCGTCGCTTTCGACTGAGATCCTCGCGTGCCCAATGGCCGCCAAGTTGAATTGAAAACGAACGGTCTCCCTCACCTGCGTAAACAGATGTTGAACTGGGAAGCCGGTCAATGTCCTCCGCCGCTGCCGGGATATCGTGGGCGCGAAATGAGCGACTCACCGAAACGCCCGCGCATCGTCCGCAACGACTATAGGGCCCTCCACCCGCCGCAAGGCGAAACCTGGAAGCCGAGTCTCGCGGTGAGCGTCGTCATCCCAGCTTACGGGGCCCAGGAGAAGCTGGACCTCACCCTGGCCGCCCTCGCCGCCCAGACCTACCCGGCCGAGCTGACCGAGGTCGTCGTCGTGGACGACAACTCGGCCCCGCCCCTGCGCCTCCCCGAGCTGCGCCCCGAGCACACCCGCCTCGTCACCACCACCCCCGACTCGTGGGGCTCGGCGCACGGCGTCAACACCGGCGTCGCCCACGCCGACGGGCAGGTCGTGCTGCGCCTGGACTCCGACATGGTCGCCTACCGCGACCACGTCGAGCAGCAGATGCGCTGGCACCACACCGCCGACTACCTGGCCGTCCTGGGCCACAAGCGGTTCACCGCGTGGGAGCCGGGCCGCCTCACCCCCGAGCAGGTCCACGAGAAGGTCCTCGTCGGCGAAGGCGAGGCCCTGTTCGCCGTCGAGGACTCGACCGCGCACTGGATCGAGAAGGTCATCGCCGACACCGACGACCTGACCGCGCACCACCCCACGAACTACCGCGTGTTCATCGGCGCCACCGGCTCCCTGCACCGCGACTTCTTCAAGACCGTCGGCGGCCTCGACACCGACCTGCGCCTGGGCTCGGACACCGAGTTCGCGTACCGGCTCGCGCAGGCCGGGGCCGTGTTCGTGCCCGAGACCCGCTCCTCCGCTTGGCATCTGGGCATGCCGCAGATGCTGGAGCGCCAGGACGAGGGCCGCCAGCAGCGCGTCCCCTACATCGCGCAGCGCGTCCCGCTGCACGGCTGGCGCCGCACCGCCGCGCCCCGCGCCTGGCGGGTCCCCCTGGTGGACATGGTGATCGACATCGGCGAGGCGACCGCAGCCGAAGTGGACGCGGCCGTCGCACCCGTCCTCGGCGGCCCCGACGGGGACGTGCGGATCACGCTCGTCACCGGCCAGGGCCCGGCCCCGCAGGACCGCGCGTCGATCCTCGCCGGGGACGGCGCACAGCTGCGCCTCATCGAGGAGCTGTACGACGCCGAGGCCCGCGTGCGGATCGCCCAGCAGGCGCCCGAGGCCGACCCGGCCGTCCCGTACCGGCTCCTCCTCCCCAGGCCCGTGCCGATGCGCGCCAAAGGGCTCGGACGTATGCTGCACCTCATCGAACGCGTCGACGCCGGGCTCGTGCTCGCCGAACTCCCCGACGGGCCCCCGGCCCGCCTGGAGCGGACCGCCGCGTTCGCCCGCGCCCGCCACATCACCGGCGGCGCCGGCCTCGACCAGGTCGTCGCCGGGATCTGGGGCGCCACCGTCTTCGAGGGCCTCCTCGCCCCCGAACCCGAAGGCTCCGTGTTCAACCCGCCCCCGGCGGACCTCGCGCGCCGCTTCGCCCGCAAGTACTTCGACGCCCGCCAGCGCGCCCGGCTGCGGGCCCTGCTCAAACGCTAGGAGCCAGCAGTGACCGTCCTGCGCCGCAACGACTACGGCCCCCTCGACAGGCCGGGCGCGGACTGGCGGCCGAAACTCACCGTGAGCGTGGTGATCCCCGCCCACGGCCACCAGGACAAACTGGACGTCACGCTCGCTTCCCTTGCGGCGCAGTCGTACCCGTCGTCGCTGGTGGAAGTGGTCGTGGTCGACGACGGCACGGAGCCGCCGCTGCGCCTGCCGGACCTGCGGCCCGAGTCGACGCGGATCGTCAAGCCGCTCCCGGGCGGGTGGGCCTCGGCGCACGCCACGAACTCCGGTGCGGCGCAGTCGGACGGCGACGTGGTCCTGCGCCTGGACTCGGACATGCTCGTCTTCGACGACCACGTCGAGTCGCAGCTGCGGTGGCACCACGCCGCCGACTACCTGGCCGTGCTGGGGCACAAGCGGTTCGTGGACTACCGGCCCGGGGACCTGGACCCGGTGGACGTGTTCGAGGCGGTGCGCGCCGGGAAGGCCGCGTCGCTGTACGACCGGGCCGAACCCCAGTGGATCGAGCAGATCATCGACGCCACCGCGGGCCTGCGCGATGCCGACCACCGCGCGTTCCGGGTGCTCGTGGGCGCGTCGTTCTCGTTGCGCCGCAGCATGTTCGACGCCTCCGGCGGGATGGACGCGGACGTGCTCCTCGGCTCCGACACGATCTTCGGGTACCGGCTGCACCAGGCCGGGGCGCTGTTCGTGCCCGACGAGGACTCGTCGGCGTGGCACCTGGGCCCGCGCCAGATCGCCTCCCGCGGCGACCTCGCGAAGGCGTACCGGCGGCCCCGCATCGCCGACCGCGTCCCGGAGGTGGACCTGAAGCGGCCCAGGGCCAACCGAAGCTGGGGCACCCCGCTCGCCGACGTCGTGGTCGCCTCGGGCGAGGGCGCCGAGTCCTGCGTGGACGCGATCCTCACCGGCTCGGTCCGGGACGTGCGCGTCACGGTCACCGGCGATTGGCCCGAGCCGCACACCGGCCGCCATGCGCCCCTTGACGACCCGCACTTCGCGGCCCGGAACCTCCAGGAGGCGTTCGGGGGCGAGGCCCGCGTCCGCTTCGCGGCCGAGGCCGAACGCGACCGCGGCGTGCCGTACCGCATCGAGGTCCCCGCGGGCGCCGAGCCCGGACCGGAGGCCGTCAAGACGCTCCTCGCCCACGCCAACGAGCACCGGCTGGGACTGCTGGAAGTCGAACTCCCCCAAGGGACCGTGCGCCTCGAACGCGCGGCCGCCGCGGCCCGCGCGGCGCACCTCGGCGCGTCCATCGCGGACGTGTGGGGTGCGGAGCGGGTGGGCGAGGGCCCCCTCGCGGCGGCGTTCGCCCCGGACTCAGGTGCCGGTGACGCGGGTGGCGGTCGGGAGCGCGGTCTCGGACCGCTGCGCCGGGCCGTCAGGCGCGGCCTCGGCCGCTGAGTCCCGCTCGCTCACCTCGGTGTGCTTGAGGCGCTGGGCGAGGCGGTACACCTGGCGCAGGGCCTCGTACCCGAGGTAGGCGCGGGCGGCGAGGAGCCGCTGCTTGAGGCCGGTGACGCCCTCGGCGGGGTGCCACGCGTCGGGGCCGGGGTGGTAGCGGCGGTACAGGCCGGAGGTGCGGCGGAAGAACTCGCGGCGCTTCTTCGGGTCGACGCGCTCGGTGTTCCCGATGACGAGCAGCAGGTGCCACACCATGTGGTTGAACAGCGCGACGCGCACGCCCTGGTCCTCGACGCCCTCGAAGTCGTCCCAGACGCGCTGCCACTGCGTGAACACGTCGAAGTGGCGGTCGTCGCGGGTCCGCGTGATCGAGGACCCGGCCCGCTGGCGCCACTGGTAGCAGCACTCGGTGACGACGCTGATCCGCTCGGCGCGGCGCAGCAGGCCGTACGTCCACGGGATGTCGGTGTACCAGCCCGCGGGGAAGCCCAGGTCGATGCCGGTGAGGAACTCGCGGCGGGAGACCTTCGTCCACGGGGTGTGCGTGTAGTCCACGATCTGCGGCCACTCGGCGAGCGTGAACGCGGCCGGGTCGGCGGGGCTGTGCGCGGCCAGGTCGGCGAGCTCGCCGGTCTCGACCACGCCGGTGTCGCGGACCTTCTCGTGCTGCACGAGGACCACGTCGGGCCGCTCGGGCGCCTGGACGGCGGCGAGCACGCGCTCGACGGCGCCGGGCTTGAGCTCGTCGTCGCCGTCGACGAACCACACGTAGTCGCCCTTCGCCTGCGTCAGGCCGAAGTTCCGGGCCGGGCCCGAGCCCGCGTTCTGCGGGGTCGAGACGACGCGGATGCGGGGGTCCTCGGCGGCGAAGGCCTCGGCGACGGCGCGGGAGCCGTCGGGCGAGCAGTCGTCGACGACGACCACTTCGAGCCGGTCGCCCCCGCCGGTGATCGTCCGGAGGCAGCCGGCGAGGTACGCCTCGGCCTCGTAGACGGGGATGACGATGCTCAGTGCGGGCATGCACCGATCGTAGCCCTCAGAGAACACCCGGACCGGCCGGAGAATGGGGCCCGGGTCACGCCGCGCACCGGGCGAAATCGCATGTGAACCGTAGAATTCAGGAGGCGGTTCCCGCAGGTGGGCGCAGCCGCGGGCGCACCCGGGGAATGGTGAACATTCGCCTATCAATCGGTGAACAGACTCGCACGGCGACGATTTCGCGCACATTACATGACGAATGAATGAACGAACAGCCAACAAGAATTGACGTTTGCCCTGGTTGGACCCCTGGGCGTTGCCGTTGCTAATCTCGATTCACCCCCGAGCACCCACCCTGCCGATTCGCAAAGGACTCCACTGTGGTTAACGACGCGGCACCGAACGAGCCGGCCCTCGACGTCGACCTGGTCGTGGTCGGCCAGGGCTATGTGGGCCTGCCCCTCGCGCAGGCGGCGACCGCCAAGGGCCTGAGCGTGGTCGGCCTCGACCGCTCGCAGGGCGTGGTCGACGCCCTCAACGGCGGTGCCAGCCACATCGACGACATCGCCGACGCCGAACTCGCCGTCATGATCGGCCAGGGCTACACCGCCACCACCGACGCCTCGGTCCAGTCGCGCGCCAAGGCGATCGTCATCTGCGTCCCCACGCCCCTCGGCGAGGCGGGCGGCCCCGACCTGGCCGCCGTCATCGGCGCGTCCCGCTCCGCGGGCCAGTACCTGCGGCGCGGCGCGCTCGTGGTCCTGGAGTCCACCACCTACCCGGGCACCACCGAGGAGGTCGTGGCCCCGATCCTCGAAGAGGAGTCGGGCCTGACCGCGGGCACGGACTTCCGCCTCGCGTTCTCGCCCGAGCGCGTCGACCCGGGCAACCCGGTCTACGGGATCGTGAACACCCCCAAGGTCGTCGGCGGCCTCACCCCCGAGTGCACCGCCGCGGCGAAGGACCTGTACTCGCGGTTCATCGAGACGATCGTGGAGGCCAAGGGCCCGCGCGAGGCCGAGATGGCGAAGCTGCTGGAGAACACCTACCGGCACGTCAACATCGCGCTGGTGAACGAGATGGCGGTGTTCTGCCGCGAGCTCGGCGTGGACCTGTGGGACGCGATCGGCCTCGCCAAGACCAAGCCGTTCGGCTACCAGGCGTTCTACCCGGGGCCGGGCGTCGGCGGGCACTGCATCCCGATCGACCCGAACTACCTGTCGTACAAGGTGCGGACCCTCGGGTACCCGTTCCGGTTCGTGGAGCTGGCGCAGGAGATCAACAACCGGATGCCCGAGTACGTGGTCAACCGGGCCATGGCGAAGCTCAACGGCAACGGCATCGCGCTCTCGCGCGCCCGCGTCCTCCTCCTCGGCGTCACCTACAAGCCCGACATCGCCGACCAGCGCGAGTCGCCCTCGACCCCGGTGGGCCGCAAGCTCATCGAGGCCGGCGCCGAGGTCGCCTACCACGACCCGCACGTGACGGCCTGGAACGTCGGCGGCCACGAGGTCGAACGCGTCGCCGACCTCGCCACCGCGAAGGCCGACCTCATCGTCCTCCTCACCAACCACGCCGAATACGCCCCCGACACCCTCCCCGCGGGCGTCCCGGTCCTCGACACGAGAGGCGCCCTCCGCGGCGCCGACGGCGTCGAGACCCTCTGATACGCAGGAAAAACCGCCGCGAACCTCACGGTTCGCGGCGGTTTCCGGTTTCCTGGTGCTATGCCACGGCGCGGGCGAACTTCCGGGTCGCCCACCAGACGAGGAGGATGGCGAGGGCGCCGATGTAGGCGGCGGCCTGCCAGATCGCGTTCGCGCCCATGTCGCCCTCGAAGAGCGAGCGGGCGGCCTCGACCGCGTAGTAGAACGGGTTGAAGTCGGCCACGTTCTGGAGCCACTGCGGCGCGAGCGCCATCGGGAGCATGATGCCCGAGAGCAGCATGATCGGCTGGACGAACGTGTTCAGGACCGGCGCGAGCGTGTCCTCGCTCTTGAGGACGATCGCCACGCCGTACGAGAGCGCGCCGAGCATGAACGAGGTCAGGAGGATGATCCCGAGCATGAGGAACACGCCCGGCCAGTAGATGCTCAGGCCGCCGATCGGGGCGGCGAGCCCGACCAGGATGAGCGCCTGGATGATCGTGGTCGTGACCGTGGCCAGGGTCCGCCCGATGAGGAGCGCCGCCCGGCTGACGGGCGTGACGCGCATCCGCTCGATGACGCCCGCGCGGAGTTCGGCGATGAGGCCGAAGCCGACGAAGGTGGACCCGAACAGGGCCATCATGATGATGAGGCCGGGGACGAAGGTCTCCATCGCGCCGGCCTCGAACCCGGGGGCGCCGTCGAGGCCGTTGAGGAGCGGGGCGAAGAAGATCAGGAAGTACAGCGGCTGGATGAGCATGACCACCAGCCAGACCGGCTGCTTCAGGTTGAGCTTCATCGCCCGGGAGTAGACGAGCCAGGTGTCGCGCAGTGCCTTCATGGTCAGGCCTCCTCTCGCAGGGACCGGCCGGTCTGCTTCAGGAAGACGTCGTCGAGGCTGGGCCGGTGCAGCTCGATGGACGCGGGCGCGATGTCCTTGCCGTCGAGGGAGCGCAGGAGCTCCGGCAGGGCGGCGGCGCCGTCGTCGACGTACATGCGGAGCGTGGCGACCCCGGTGGCCGGGTCGGCCTCGCCCGCCTCGATCTCGCGGACGAAGTCCTTGGCGCCCAGGAGGTCGACCGCCTCGGAGGCGGCCCCGACGATGCCGATGGCGACCACGTCGCCCGCCACTTCCTTCTTGAGTTCGAGCGGGGTCCCCTCGGCGACGACCTCGCCGTGGTCGATGATCGCGAGCCGGTCGCACAGGGCGTCGGCCTCGTCGAGGTAGTGGGTGGTGAGGAAGATCGCGGTGCCGCGCTCGCGCAGGGCCCGCACCTCGTCCCACATGTGGGCGCGCGACTGCGGGTCCAGGCCCGTGGTCGGCTCGTCGAGGAACAGGAGCTTCGGCTCGTGCATGATGCCGAGCGCGATGTCGAGGCGGCGCTTCTGGCCGCCGGAGTAGGTCTTGACGTTGCGGTCGGCGAACTCGGTGAGCTGGAACGCCTCCAGGACCTCGGCGGCGCGCACGGCGGCGCGCTTCTTGGTCATGCCGTAGAGCCGGCCCTGCATGACGAGCTCCTCGCGGGCGGTCACCTCGCCCCAGGTGCCGCCCTCCTGGCCGACGTAGCCGATGTCGCGGCGGACGGCGGCGGACTGCTTGGCGAGGTCGTGGCCGCAGACGACGGCCCGACCCTCGGTGGGCTCGATGAGGGTCGAGAGCATCCGCATGGTGGTGGTCTTGCCGGCGCCGTTGGGGCCGAGGAGGCCGAAGACCTCCCCTTCCTTGACGGCGAGGTCGACGCCGCGCACGGCCTCGACCTCCTTGCCGCGGGACTTGAAGGTCTTCTTCAGCCCCTTGGTCTCGATGAGCATTGGTACCTCACGGGTGGTGGACGGGTTCAGTGGACGGTGTTGGATGAACCTGTTTCCTTGTTCAAGTTTGACTATAACCACTCCCCTGAGACGACTGCAACTCGGTTTCGGTGTCCGTAGCGGCATAGTCAACGTTGAAGTACCATGGTCGGCATGTGGAGCACGCGCTTGCTTGTCCTCGGCCTGGTCAGGTGGCTCGGCCCCGTCCACGGCTACCTCGTGCGCCGGGAGCTCGACTCCTGGCGGCTGCCCGGCGTGTCCGAGATCGGCGCGGGCTCGATCTACCACGCGCTCAAGCGGCTCACCGCCGACGGAAGCATCGAGGTCGTCGGCACCGAGTCGGTCGACGCGCGGCCCGCGCGCACCACGTACAAGGTCACCGCCAAGGGCGAGGCCGAGTTCCAGCGGACCCTCCGCGAGAAGCTGTGGGAGGTCTCCGCCTCCGAGGACCCGTTCCACACCGCGTGGACGTTCGCGCAGGTCCTCAGCCCGGCCGAGAACATCGCGATGCTCAGGCAGCGGGCCGAGACGCTGTACGAGCGCGTCGAGACCGTCACGCAGGTGCTCGCGGCGACGACCTCCGACTTCAAGGAGGCGAACGCCGGGTCGTTCGTCCCGGCCCACGCGCGGGCGATGATCAAGCGCCAGGCCGACCTGTGGGCTGTGGACGCCGAGTGGTGCGAGCACACCGCCGAGCGGATCGAGTCCGGCGACCTCGAACTCGGCCCCGACCTCGATGCGCAGCAGGCGCAGTACTGGCGCGAGTCGATCCAGGGCGACAAGTTCGTGGAGCAGGTGGCGATGTGGCGGGAGGGGACCGGGAAGTGACCGCCCGGGGCGCCCCTGAACGATCGTTTAACAGATCACTCTAAAAAATCGACAACCCGTCTTATGGAGACCCTCTAAAAACAGTCCGGTTCGTGCCGGTTCTTCCGGGCCTTGCGTCTCGTGGTCCTCCCGGTCCCGGATACCCGGCAACTACACTGCGGGACGTGCGCAAGGTTTTGATCGCCAACCGCGGCGAGATCGCAGTGAGAGTCATCCGGGCCTGCCGTGACGCCGGCTTCGAGTCCGTCGCCGTCTACGCCGACGGCGACCGCGATGCCCCCCACACCCTCCTGGCCGACGAGGCGTTCGCCCTCGACGGCCTCACCGCCGCCGACACCTACCTGCGGATCGACAAGCTGCTGAAGATCGCGCAGCGGTCCGAGGCGGATGCCGTGCACCCCGGGTACGGGTTCCTCTCGGAGAACGCCGAGTTCGCCCAGGCCGTCAACGACGCCGGGCTGACCTGGATCGGCCCCACCCCGCAGTCCATCAGGGACCTCGGCGACAAGGTCACCGCCAGGCACCTCGCCATGAAGGCGGACGTGCCCCTGGTGCCCGGCACCAAGGACCCCGTCGCCGACGCCTCCGAGATCCTCGCGTTCGCCGACGAGCACGGCCTGCCCGTCGCGATCAAGGCCGCCTTCGGCGGCGGCGGGCGCGGCCTCAAAGTCGCCCGCACCCGCGAGGAGATCCCCGACCTGTTCGAGTCCGCGGTCCGCGAGGCCGAGGCCGCGTTCGGGCGCGGCGAGTGCTTCGTCGAGCGGTACCTCGACCGGCCCCGCCACGTCGAGGCGCAGGTCCTCGCCGACACGCACGGGAACGTCATCGTCGTGGGCACCCGCGACTGCTCGCTCCAGCGCCGCCACCAGAAGCTCGTGGAGGAGGCCCCCGCTCCGTTCCTCACCGACGAGCAGCGCGCCGTCATCCACAGCGCCGCCAAGGCCATCTGCAAGGAGGCCGAGTACCACGGCGCCGGCACGGTCGAGTTCCTCGTGGCCGTGGACGGCACCATCTCCTTCCTCGAAGTGAACACCCGCCTCCAGGTCGAGCACCCCGTCTCCGAGGAGACCAGCGGCCTCGACCTGGTCCGCGAGCAGTTCCGCATCGCCTCCGGCGAGCAGGTCCCCGTCACCGAGGACCCCGCGCCGCGCGGCCACTCCATCGAGTTCCGCATCAACGGCGAGGACCCCGGCCGCGGGTTCCTGCCCGCCCCGGGCGCGGTCGCGAAGCTGCGCCTCCCGGCCGGGCCCGGCGTGCGCGTCGACACCGGCATCGAGGAGGGGTCCGTCATCGACGGGAACTTCGACTCGCTGCTCGCGAAGGTCATCGTCACCGGCGCCACCCGCGAGGAGGCCCTGCGCCGCTCCGCGCGCGCCCTCGCCGAGATGGAGGTCGAGGGCATCGCGACGGTGCTCCCGTTCCACCGCCTCGTCGTCGAGGACCCGGCGTTCGCCGAGGACTTCACCGTCCACACCCGGTGGATCGAGACCGAGTGGGACAACACGCTGGAGCCCTACACCGCGGGCGGCGCCGGGAACGGCGACGCCGAGGAGCGCACCAGCCTCGTCGTCGAGGTCGGCGGCAAGCGCCTCGAAGTGTCGATCCCGGCCGGGCTCCTCAACCCGGTGGCGTCCAGCAAGCCGAAGAAGCGCGCCGCGAAGAAGCAGGCCGACGGCGGACCCGCCATCGGCGGCGACGCGCTCCCCTCGCCGATGCAGGGCACCATCGTGAAGGTCGCCGTCTCCGAGGGCCAGTCCGTGGTCAAGGGCGACACGATCGTGGTCCTGGAGGCCATGAAGATGGAGCAGCCCATCGAGGCGCACAAGTCCGGGACGGTCTCGGGCCTGGAGATCGGCATCGGCGACGTCGTCGCCGCGGGCGCCCAGATCTGCCGCATCTCCGAGTAGCGCCACGAGACCGTAACGGATCTGTCGGGTCCAAGACTTACAACCCGGCATCCCGCGGGGGACAATGGTCAGTGCTGTGCGTAGCACCACAAGCACTGCATTTCACGACCGGAAACGGGTTAGGGTACCCGGCGGCGGTTACTCGGCCGCCGGACCTCGACCACTCCCTACAGGGGGCCTCGCCATGCGCTTCATCGACCGCCAGCCCGAGCACGACCTCACCTACTCGGACGTGTTCATGGTCCCGAACCGGTCGAACGTGGCGTCCCGCCTCGACGTCGACCTCTCGACGAACGACGGCACCGGCAACTCGATCCCGATCATCGCGGCCAACATGACCGCGGTCTCGGGCCGGCGCATGGCCGAGACGCTCGCCCGCCGCGGCGCGCTCGCCGTGATCCCCCAGGACATCCCCGCGGACGTCGTCGCCGACGTCATCGCCCGCGTCAAGTCCCGCCCCCTCGACTGCGACGCGGCCCTGACCCTCCCGCCGACCGCGACGGTCGCCGAGGCCATCGCCCTGTTCCCCAAGCGCGCGCACGGCGCGGTCATCGTCACCGACTCCGAGCGCCGCCCCCTCGGCGTGGTCACCGAGGCCGACTGCCGCGGCGTCGACCGGTTCACGCAGCTTGAGCAGGTCGCCTCCGACCGGCTGGTGACCCTCCCGATCGGCACCACCGAGGCCGAGGCGTTCCGCGTCCTCGAAGAGACCAACGTGAAGCTCGCGCCGGTCCTCGACGCCGACGGGCGCCTCCACGGCGTCGTCACCCGCGCCGGGGCCCTGCGCAACACCATCTACCGGCCCAACACCGACGCCGACGGGAAGCTCCGCGTCGCCGTCGCCATCGGCATCAACGGCGACGTCACCGGCAAGGCCGCGCAGCTCGTCGAGGCGGGCGCCGACGTCATCGTCGTCGACACCGCCCACGGCCACCAGGAGAAGATGCTCGACGCGCTCAAGCTCGTGCGCGACGCCGCCCCGCACCTGCCCGTCGCCGCCGGGAACGTCGTCACCGCCGAAGGGGCCATGGACCTCATCAACGCGGGCGCCGACATCGTCAAGGTCGGCGTCGGCCCCGGCGCCATGTGCACCACCCGCATGATGACCGGCGTGGGCCGCCCCCAGTTCTCCGCGGTCCTCGAATGCGCCGCCACCGCGCGCCACATGGGCCGCCACGTGTGGGCCGACGGCGGGGTCCGCCACCCCCGCGACGTCGCCCTCGCCCTCGCCGCGGGCGCCTCCAACGTCATGATCGGCTCCTGGTTCGCCGGGACCCACGAGTCCCCCGGCGACATGCACTACGACGCCAACGGCAAGCCGTACAAGGAGTCCTTCGGCATGGCCTCGGCCCGCGCCGTCAAGGCCCGCAGCGCCGGCGAGACCTCCTTCGACCAGGCCCGCAAGGCCCTGTTCGAGGAGGGCATCTCCACCGGCCGCATGTACCTCGACCCCCAGCGCCCCGGCGTCGAGGACCTCCTCGACTCCATCGTCGCGGGCATCCGCTCCGCCGCCACCTACGCGGGCGCCACCAACCTGGAGGAGTTCTACGAGCGCGCGGCCGTCGGTGTCCAGTCCGCCGCGGGCTACACCGAAGGCGCCCCGGTCCCCTCCAGCTGGTAGTCAGCTCCGGGCGTCCCTCGCGAGGAGGGCCGCTTGGACGCGGTTCGTGCAGCCGAGTTTGGCGAGGACGCGGCTGACGTAGGTCTTGACGGTGGCTTCGCTCATGTGGGCGCGGGCGGCGATCTCGGCGTTCGGGAGGCCCTCGGCGAGCAGGTCGAGGACCTCGCGCTCGCGCGCCGCGAGGCGGTCGACGCGGGCGAGCGCGTCCCTGCGGCGCGGGGCCGCTTCGGGGGCGACCAGGCCCAGGACCATGCGCGTGACCGCGGGCGAGAGGTACGCCTCCCCGGCGGCGACCGCGCGGACCGCGGTCACCAGTTCCTCAGGGGTGCACGACTTCAGCACGAACCCGGCCGCGCCGCGCTCCACCGCGGCGAGCACGTTCGCCTGGTCGCCGAACGAGGTGAGCACGAGCGCCCGGGTCAGCGGCGAGGCCGCGGCGAGCCGCTCGGCGACCGCGAGGCCCCCGAGGCCCGGCATGTGCAGGTCCAGGAGCGCCACGTCAGGGCGGTGCCGCTCGGCGGCGGCGACGGCGGCGCGGCCGTCGTTGGCGGTGGCCGCGACGCGGAACCCGGCCGCTTCGAGGACCGTGCGGACCCCCTCGACCACGAGCGGCTCGTCGTCGGCGATGAGGACCGAGGTCGCGGGCGCGGCCGTCATCGGACCGCCGAGGCTGCTGAAGTGCGCGCGACGGACGCTGCGAGCGTCGGTCCCCCACGGCCGACGCGAACGGGACGGGCGTGGCCGGTCATCGGACCCCCGCGACGGACGTGAGCGGCACGAGCACCAGCAGGAGCACGAGCGTCGCGAACGCGGCGGCCTTGACCCGCCGGGCCACCTTCGGCTCCCGGGCGCGGGGCAGCATGGCGCTCAAGCGGAACCGGCCGTTCTCGGCCCGGTGGTCGAGCAGGCCCCCGGCGGCGTCCACGCGTTCGCGCAGGCCCGTGAGCCCATGCCCGCCCGCGAGCGGCGGGAGCGCCGAGTCCGCGGCGGGGACGGCCGCGGCGGGGACGGCACTGACGGCCGCGGCGTCGGCCGAGCCGAAGACACCGGCAGCGGCGTCAGGGCCGGAGCCGGAGGCGAATTCCGGGCCGGAGGCGGAAGCGAGATCGGGGCCAAAGGCCGTGTCGGGAGCGGGAGCCGAGGCAACCCCCGGGAGCGGGTTCTCCACCGTCACCAGCAGCGCGTCGTCCTCCCACGCCACCGTCGCGACCACGAGCGTCCCGGGCGCGTGCTTCGCCGCGTTCGCCAGGCCCTCCTCCAGGACCGCGTAGGCCGCGCGCGACCCTGCCGCGGTGAACGGGCCGGGTTCGCCGCGCTGGCGGAACTCGACGCGGGCGCCGGCCTCGATGAAGCGGGCCGCGAGCGAGGCGGCCGCGGCGTGGTCGAAGGCGGCGTTGAAGTCGACATCAGCCGCTTCGTCCGCGCCGCGCAGGACCGCGACGAGACCGTGGAGGTCCTCGACGGCCCCGCGGAGGGAGTCGCCGACGCGGCGGGCCTCGGCGCGGCGTTCGGGGTCGGTCTCGCGGACTTCGAGGGCCGCGGCCTGGACCGCGGCGAGGCCGAGGCGGCGGCCGATCCGGTCGTGCATGTCGCGGGCGAGGCGCAGCCGCTCCTCGTTCACCGCGGCCTCCTGCTCGCGCTCCGCGCGCCGGTACCGCTGCCACAGGGCCACGACGACGGCGGCGGCGAGCAGCGCGAGGACGCCCGCGGGGACGGGACCGGTCGGGATCATGGCGAACACCGCGAACTCGACCAGGACGACCGCGACCGCCGCAAGGAGACCTCTCATGCGGCCAGGGTACGCACCCGGCACCGGGCCCGGCCGTCCGCTTTCGTCGCGCCGGCGGGCGACTTTCGGGGACTCCCCTGCCGCCCTTCGGCGTCCGTACGTTGGCGGCGTGATCGAAGTCCACAACCTGACCAAGCGGTACCGCGGCGGCACGGCCGTCGACGGTCTCACCTTCACCGTGGAGCCGGGCCGCGTCACCGGCTTCCTCGGACCCAACGGCGCGGGCAAGTCCACCACCATCCGCATGATCCTCGGCCTCGACCGGCCCACGGCCGGGACCGCGCTCGTCGGCGGCCGCCCCTACACCGCCCTGGAGCGGCCCGTGACCGTCGTCGGCGCGCTCCTGGAGGCGGGCGACCTGCACCCGGGCCGTTCGGCCCGCGAGCACCTGACGTGGATCGCGAGGTCCAACGGCCTCGGCCGCGCCCGGGTCGCGGCGGTCCTGGAGGAGACCGGCCTGACCGAGGTCGCGGGGAGGGCGGCCCGCACGTTCTCCCTGGGCATGAAGCAGCGCCTCGGGATCGCCGCGGCCCTGCTCGGCGACCCGGAGGTGCTCATCCTCGACGAGCCGGTGAACGGCCTCGACCCCGAGGGCGTCATCTGGATCCGCACGCTCGCGAAGCGCCTCGCGGGCGAGGGCCGCACGGTCCTCGTCTCCAGCCACCTCATGTCGGAGATGGCGGTGACGGCCTCGCATCTGGTCGTCATCGGCCGCGGGCGCCTGCTCGCCGACCTGTCCACCGAGGAGTTCGTGGCCGCGCACTCCGGATCGAACCTGGAGGAGGCGTTCATGCGCCTGACGAGCGACGCGGTCCAGTACCGCGCGGGAGGGACCCGATGAGCGCGTTCACGCAGGCCGCGTCCGCCGAGTGGGTGAAGGTCCGCTCCGTGCGGTCCACCGCGATCACCCTGGGCCTGTTCGCGCTCGTCGCGCTCGGCCTGGCGCTCCTCATCGCCCGCGGCTTCTCGCCGGACGGCCCGAAGGAGGACGCGGTCCTCCCGATCTTCTTCGGGCTGCTCACCGGGCAACTCGTGCTCGTGACGTTCGCGGTCGCCACCGTCGGCTCGGAGTTCTCCACGGGCACGATCCGCACCTCGCTCGCGGCCGTGCCCTCGCGCGGGCGCTTCTACGCCGCGAAGATGACCGTCATCGGCCTCACCCTCGCGGCCGCGGCCCTCCTCGTGGAGTCCGTCTCGTACACGCTCGTGCGGCTCGTCATCGGCGACGCGGCCGCGCCGCTGGACCAGTGGTGGACGATCCAGGCGCTCCTCGGCGGCTGGCTCCACCTCACGCTGCTGGGCCTGTTCACCGCGGCCGTCGCGGTCATGCTGCGCAGCACGGTGGTCGCGCTGTCGGTGCTGCTGCCGATCCTGTTCCTGGGCTCGCAGGGCCTGGGGAACCTCCCGGCGATCCAGCCGGTCGTGCAGTACTTCCCCGACCAGGTCGGCATGGTCATCATGCACCTGACGGTGCCCGGCGACGACCGCTTCGGCCGGGACTACGGCCCCTGGGAGGGCATCGCGATCCTGGTCCTGTGGACGGCCGCCGCGCTCGTCGGCGGGTGGATCGCCATGCGCCGCAGGGACGCCTGAACGGCGGGCGCGGGGCGGCCGGAGCCGTCCCGCGCCCTTGTGGACCGTCCCCAATTGAGGGAAGATCCCCACTTCGCGCACCGTTCTCATATAACTTCGCTCTGTAGTCGGCCCGTCACTGAGGTCGCGCGACAGGAACGAAGGAGCACCAGTGAAACGCATTGCCATCCTCGGCGCAGGCTCGATGCTGCTCGCCGCCGCCCTGGCCGCGATCCCCGCGACCGCAGGCGCCCAGGGAGCGGAAGAACTCACCAAGAAACTGCTGTTCACCGCCCCCATGACCGACGACGGCACGAACGTCCCGGCCGACGCCGTCTCGATCGACGCCTGCCTGACCGGCGCGACCGAGATCCTCGGCACGAACTTTTTCGACTCCTGCGCGGACCAGGCCACCGGCCCGGTCCCGGAAGCGGGCAAGACGCCCGGGTACCTCCAGCTCACCGACGCCAGCGAGTACAACAGCGGCGCGGCGTTCCTGAACAAGGCGCTCCCGAACAAGGGCGGCATCGAGGTCACGTTCGCGCAGTACCAGTACGGCGGCACCGGCGCCGACGGCATCTCGTTCTTCCTCGTGGACGGCGACACCGACCTCACCGAGTCCGGCGCCCTCGGCGGCAGCCTCGGCTACGCGCAGAACAAGAACTTCGACGGCGTCGACGGCGGCTACCTGGGCCTCGGCCTCGACGCCTGGGGCAACTTCTCGGCCGACACCGAGGGCCGGGGCGTCGGCTGCCCCGAGGACTACCGGGCCCCGTCCTACCTGAGCGTCAACACGAACAAGGCGCCCGACAACGTGGCGCTGCGCGGCCCGGGCCAGGGCAAGGAGGGCTACTGCCTGCTCGCGACGACCGCCACCGACGAGAAGATCGGCGAGTACACCGGCGGCGACATCTACGGGACGGACTTCCCGGAGAGCCTGCGCTCGGAGACGCTCGCCGACGCCAAGCGCCTCGTGAAGCTCAAGGTCGGCGACGGCGATCACCCGAAGGTCACCGTCGACATCGACTTCCAGGACGGCGCGGGCTGGACCCGGGTCCTGGAGTCCGAGGTGCCGTTCGCGGCGCCCGACACGTTCAAGATCGGCTTCGCGGCCTCCACCGGCCGCGCGACCGACGTCCACCTGATCCGCCACCTGCGCGTCGAGACCTTCGTCGACTAGGGAACCAATGAAAGAGGGGCCCGCGCCGAGACGGCGCGGGCCCCTTTCGCGTCGCCTGCTAGAACTCCATGAGCTGGCGGGCGGCCTCGGCGACCGAGCCCGACAGCGACGGGTAGATCGTGAACGTCCGCGCGACCTGCTCCACGGTGAGCCGCTGCTCCACCGCGAGCGCGATCGGCGTGATGAGCTCGGAGGCGCGCGAACCGACGACGACGCCGCCCGCGACGATCCCCGAGGACTTCCACGCGAACAGCTTCACGAAGCCCTCGGTGCGGTCGAGCATCTTCGCGCGCGGGTTCGACGCGAACGGCAGCATGACCCCGCGGCAGTCCACTTTGCCCGAGTCCACGTCGGCCTGCGTGACGCCGACGGAGGCCAGCTCCGGGTCGGTGAACACGTTCGCGGCGACGTGGGCGAGCTTGATGGGGCGCACGGCCTCGCCGAGCGCGTGCCAGATCGCGATGCGGCCCTGCATGGCCGCGACCGAGGCGAGGGCGTGGACGCCGGTGACGTCGCCCGCGGCGTACACGCCGGGGACGTTGGTGCGGGAGACCTTGTCGACGGGGATGAACCCGCGCTCGTCCACGGTGATCCCGTAGGCGTGCAGGCCCAGGTTGTCGGAGTTGGGGATCGAGCCGACGCAGATGAGCGCGTGGCTGCCCTCGATGACGGTGCCGTCGTCGAGTTCGACCTCCACGCCGGTGTCGGTGCGGCGGGCCGCGGCGGCGCGGGAGTGGTTGCGCACGTCCATGCCGCGGCGCACGAACACGCGGCCGACGGTCTCGGCGGCCTCGGCGTCCTCGTGGGGCATGACGCGGTCGCGGGAGGAGATGAGGGTGACCTCGGAGCCCATGGCGAGGTACGCGGAGGCGAACTCGGCGCCGGTGACGCCGGAGCCGACGACGATGAGGTGCTCGGGGAGCTCCTTGAGGTCGTAGAGCTGACGCCAGGTGAGGATGCGCTCGCCGTCGACGGGGGCGGAGGTGAGGGTGCGGGGGGTGGCGCCGGTGGCGATGAGGACGACGTCGGCGTCGGCGTCGAACGGCTCTCCTTCGAGAGGGACCACGTGGAGCTCGTGGACGTAGTTGTAGCCCTTGTCGACGCGCAGGGCGCCGCGCCCGTAGACGATGTTCACGCCCTGGTTGACGAGCTTCTGGGCGATGTCGGCGGACTGCTGGGTGGCGAGGCGGCGCACCCGGCCGTTGACCGCGACGGGGTCGGTCGAGGCCTCTTTGGCCGCCACGCCGAGCTCGGCGGATTCGTGGATCTCGGTGAGCACGTTGGAGGCGGCGATGAACGTCTTCGAGGGGACGCAGTCCGACAGGACGCAGGCCCCGCCGGCGCCCGTGGCCTCGATGAGGGTGACGTCGGCGCCGAGCTGGGCCGCCACGAGGGCGGCCTCGTACCCGGCCGGGCCTCCGCCGATGATCGCTACTCGTGCCACGGGGCGCGCCTTTCGGTGTTCGGGATGCTTCAGTGCGGGCAGGTTTAAGGGTATCTTCGAGTCGTGCATCTCTATGCCGCGTATGGCTCGAATCTCGACCCTGCCCGCATGCGCGCGACCTGCCCGCGGTCGCCGCTGGTGGGCACGGGCTGGCTGGAGGGCTGGCGACTCACCTTCGGCGGCGCCGACCTCGGCTGGGAGTCCGCGGTCGCCACGGTGGTCGAGGCCCCCGGCGAGCGGGTCTTCGTGTCGCTCTACGACCTCGACCCGGCCGACCGCCAGGTCCTCGACGAGCTGGAGGGCTTCAACTCCAAGCTCTACCGCAAGATGCACTCCCAGGCCGCGACCCTGGAGGCGAACCGCCAGGTGTGGCTCTACGTCTTCGAGGGCTTCGAGGGCGGCCTGCCCTCCCAGTGGTACCTGGACGAGATCCTCCGCGCCGCCGAGGCCGCCGGAGCCCCCCAGGACTACGTCGAGGCCCTCCGCAAACGCCCGACCGCGGAGTAGCCGCAGCTCACCACCACATGTCGCCCCTACCGGATACGGTTCGGATAGGGGCGCTTCGGATGTCCGTTTTGCCCGGACCCTCCGTTCACGTTCGCCGCGCTGGCGACGGTGTCGCACCTCGCGGATAGCGTTGAAAACGGGGGTCCCCCGGTGTCCGATTTGCCCCGGACGCTCCGTTCACTTTCCGCCGACCGGCGGCCCGGACACGGCAGCGGGGCGGGCGCATAGCGCCCGCCCGCTCCCTTGTCTGCGTCTAGAACGCCGGGCTCTGCGCCGCGGCCAGGGCCGTGTGGGTCATGACGCGCACGCCGTGCGAGAGGGCGTCCTCGTCGATGTCGAAGTTGCCCTGGTGGATGTCGAGCCGCTCCCCCGGGCGCCCGACCCCGAGGCGCGCCATGGCGCCGGGGATCTGCTCCAGGTAGTACGCGAAGTCCTCGCCGCCCATGGACATCGGGGCCTCCACGACGGCGTCCGGGCCGAGCGCGGCGGCCGCCGCACCCGCGAACATCGCGGAGGCGGCGCGGTCGTTGACGACCGGCGGCACGCCGCGGCGGTAGTCGATCTCGCACTCCACGCCGGAGGCGCGGGCGACGGAGCGGGTGACCTCCTGGACCAGGTCCGGGATCATGTCCCAGGTCTCGCGGCCGTGGACACGGACCGTGGCGCGCGCGAGGGCCTCCTGCGGGATCGCGTTCGCGGCCTCACCGGCCTGGACGGCGCCGAAGACGATCGCGACGGACTGCCGCGGGTCGAGGCGGCGGTTGACCAGCGCGGGGACGTCGACGACGACGCGGCCGATGGCGTTCACGAGGTCGTGGGTGAGGTGCGGGCGGGACGTGTGGCCGCCGCGGCCCTTCATGCGGACCTCCATGACGTCGCACGCGGCCGTCAGGGGCCCGTTGCGCACGCCGACCTTCCCGGCCGGGAACTGCGGGTCGCAGTGGAACGCGAAGATCGCGTCGACGTCGGTGAGCGCCCCGTACTTGATCATCGTGGGCGCGCCGGACGGGAACTGCTCCTCGGAGGGCTGGAACACCAGGCGGAACCGCCCGGGCAGGCCCTCGCGGGCCTCCAGCTCGTGGAGGACCCGGCCGACGCCGAGGAGCATCGCGGTGTGCGCGTCGTGGCCGCACGCGTGGCAGACGCCGTCGACGGTGGACCGGTACGGGACCTGCTTCGGGTCGTGGATCGGCAGGGCGTCCATGTCGGCGCGGATCGCGATGACCCGGTCGCCGGTGCCGATGTCGCAGGTCAGGCCCGTGCCGTCGGGGATGATCTGGGGCTGGAGCCCGGCTTCGAGGAGCCGCGCGGCCACGTAGTCGGCGGTGTCGTGCTCCTGGCGCGACAGGCGCGGGTTCGCGTGGATGTGGCGGCGGGCCGCGACGACCTCGTGCGCGTGGGCGTCCAGCCAGGCGTCGAGGAAGTCCGGCAGCGATGTGGACATGACCTGCTCCGAAGCGGTGGTGCCGGAAACAGCGCTCCCGGCTGCGGTGTCGAACGAGGGCAGTGCGGCGGGTACCACGAGACAGGACTCCGGTGCGACGGCACTCGGCAGCGGCTCATTGGCTTTCGTGGCGGTACCCATCTCGACGACTTTCTCCGCAGTGAGCGTGTGCATTTCCTTCGCGCCTCGCAATTCGCGTTCGAGGATCAAAGCCAATGGAGTGCGATCCGGCAAGCTTAATCCGATCGCGCTCCGTTGCGGCTAGCGCCGTGATTTGCGACGCCCGGCGGCCGCGTCCGGGTTCATCGTGGCGAGCCCGGGGTCACGGCCGCGCGACAGCCGGTCACGGCCCTGTGGGCCGAACCTGCCGTCATAAGGCATAACGCTTGCCGGGCCGATAAGTTACGGCCGAGATCCGACTTTTGAACAGACGGCGGACGCGTCGCCGTTCGATGACGCGTCCGCACCGAGTCTTTCCCCGCGAGGGCATTCCGGCGACAGACGCGATGTGCGTTCACCGGTCCGGGTCCGTTCGGTCACCAGTTGTCGGCGGGGACGTGGCGGCCCCATTCGGCGGCGAGCGCGGTGCACACCTCGCCGACGGTGGCCCCGGCCTTGAGGGCGCGCTTGAGCGGGTAGAGCACGTTCGCGGTCCCGGCGGCGGCGGCCTTCACGTCGGCGAGGGCCGCTTCCAGCTCCGCGGCGTCGCGCCCGGCGCGGTGGGCGGCGAGGCGGTCAACCTGCGCTGCCTCGATGGCGGGGTCCACTTTGAGCGGTGAATAGGGGGCTTCGTCCCCGTTGAGGATGTATTTGTTGACGCCGACGACGGTCTGCTCCCCGGAGTCGATGCGCTTGGCCGTCTCGTAGGCGCTGCGCTCGATCTCGCCCTTCTGGAAGCCCTCTTCGATGGCGGCGACGGCGGAGCCGTGCGCGAAGACCGCGTCGATGAGGCGCAGGGCCTCGGCCTCGACCTCGTCGGTGAGGGCCTCGACGGCGTAGGACCCGGCGAAGGGGTCGACGGTGGCGGTCAGGTCGGTCTCGGCGGCGATGACCTGCTGGGTGCGCAGGGCCAGGCGCGCGGAGGCGTCGGTGGGCAGCGCGATGGCCTCGTCGTAGGCGTTGGTGTGGAGCGACTGGGTGCCGCCGAGGACGGCGGCGATCGCCTGGACGGTGACGCGCGCGAGGTTCACCTCCGGCTGCTGCGCGGTGAGCTCGACCCCGGCGGTCTGGGTGTGGAACCGCAGCCGCATGGAGCGGGGGTCCTTCGCGCCGAAGCGGTCGCGCATGACGTGGGCCCAGATGCGGCGCGCGGCCCGGAACTTCGCGACCTCGGTGAGGAGCGTGGAGCGGGCGACGAAGAAGAAGGACAGGCGCGGCGCGAACGCGTCGACGTCGAGCCCGGCGTCCAGGGCGCAGTTGACGTACTCGATGCCGTCGGCGAGCGTGAACGCGAGCTCCTGTGCGGGGGTCGCCCCGGCCTCGGCCATGTGGTAGCCGGAGATGGAGATGGTGTTCCACTGCGGGAGCTCGGCGGCGCAGTACGCGAAGGTGTCGGCGACGAGCCGCAGGGAGGGCGCGGGCGGGAAGATGTACGTCCCGCGGGCGATGTACTCCTTGAGGATGTCGTTCTGGATCGTCCCGCGCAGCGCGGCGGGGTCGACGCCCTGCTCCTCGGCGACGAGCTGGTACAGGAGCAGCAGCACGGCAGCGGGCGCGTTGATCGTCATCGACGTGGAGACCTCGCCGAGGGGGATGTCCGCGAAGAGGGTCCGCATGTCGGCCACGGAGTCGACGGCGACGCCGACCTTGCCGACCTCCCCGGCGGCCTCGGGGGCGTCCGAGTCGTAGCCCATCTGGGTGGGCAGGTCGAACGCGACGGACAGGCCGGTCGTGCCCGCGGCCAGGAGGTCCCGGTAGCGGCGGTTCGACTCGGCGGCCGTGGCGAAGCCCGCGTACTGGCGCATCGTCCAGGGGCGGGAGGTGTACATGGTCGGGTGGACGCCGCGCGTGTAGGGGAAGGACCCGGGTTCGCCGAGCCGCTCCGCCAGATCGTCCGCGGCGTCGGCGGGGCCGTAGACGGGTCGGATCTCGATCCCGTCGCGGCCTTGCGGTGACGACTGCATGGCTGCCATCCTAGGTGGTGAACCGCGCCTCCGGGAAGCAGTGCGCCCCCCGGCGGCGCCTTCGCGCACCTGGCCCAGCGCCGCGCCCGGGCCGTGACCGAGGATCACTTGTGTATCCCCGGTCCCGCACCGGTGGCCGGGACGCGGCAGACTAGGGGGGATCCCTCGCGAGGAGTGGTTGCATGACGTACTCATCTGACTACGGTCGCGGTGGTCCCGGCGCCTATGAGGACCCCCGATCCGGCCCGGTGCCGTCCCCTCGGTACTCCCCCGAGTCCGAAGGCCGCCAAGGCGACCCGTACGGCTCGGAGCCCCGGCGCGACCCGCACCCGTCCCTGGGCGGGAGGTTCACGGGCTCCGACCCGTACTCGTCGAGCCAGCAGGGCTACAACCGCGACCCGTACGGCGGGGACTCCTACGGCGACTCCTCGTACCGGCACAGCTCCTCGTACGGCAACTACGGGAACCTCGGCCAGTCCTTCGCCGTCGGCGGCGAGCCGGGCCAGCGCCCTCCGGGCCCCGGCGGCCCCGCGAACCGGGCCCGCCCCGGCGACCTGGTGGGCGACCGGTACCGGCTCGAAGACCTCGTGGGCAAGGGCGGCAACGGGTCCGTGTGGCGCGCGACCGACACGGTGCTGCGCCGCGAAGTGGCCCTCAAAGAGGTGTTCCTGCCCCCGGACCTGCCGCCGCACGAGCGGGTCCAGCTCATCGACCGGTCCCGACGCGAGGCCCAGATCGCGGCGGGGCTGTCGCACCCGTCGGTGATCCGCGTGTTCGACGTCGTCGAGCACGGCGGCCTGCCGTGGATCGTCATGGAGCTGCTCCAGTCGCGGAGCCTCGCCGAGATCCTCTCGCAGGACGGGCCGCTCCAGCCGCGCGTCGCCGCGAAGATCGGCCTGGCCCTCGTGGGCGCCCTCCAGGCGGCGCACGACGCGGGGATCATCCACCGCGACGTCAAGCCCGGGAACGTCCTCATCTCCACCGACGGGCGCTGCGTCCTCTCCGACTTCGGCGCGGCCCAGCTCCACCAGGTCTCGGGCGGCACGACCCCGGGCAAGGTGCTCGGCTCGGCGCACTACATCGCGCCCGAGCGGGCCGTGGGCCACCCGGCCGAGCCCGCCTCCGACGTGTTCAGCCTCGGCGTGACCCTGTACGCGGCCGTCGAGGGGCGCCCGCCGTTCGACCGGGGCGACGCCGTCTCCACGATGCGCGCGGTCGTCCAGGAGCCGCCGGAGAGCCCCCGCAACGCCGGGCCGCTCACGCCGCTGCTGGGCGGGATGCTCGCGAAGGACCCGGGGCAGCGCATGCAGCTCCCCGAGGTGCGCCACGAACTCCAGACGCTGCTCTCCGGGCAGTTCGCGGGCCCCGGCGGGCCCGGCCACCAGTCGCCGCCCTACCGCCCCGACCAGGGCTACCAGGAGGGGCCGCCGTCCACGACGGGCCCGCGCCCGCGTGTGCGGGAGGCCGAACCCGAGCCCGAGCGCGGCAACCCGTGGAAGTCCGGGGCGGTCATCGCGATCTGCATCCTCCTCGTGCTCGTCCTCGGCTGGGGCGCCTACAAGCTCCTCACCGGCGAGGACGGCGGCGGGTCGGGCGCCGAGGACCCCGGGACCAGCGACAGCGCATCCGACGGCGGCGGCGAGTCGCCCGAGGGCGGGGGCGAGTCCCCCGAGGGCGACGACGGCGCCGCGCCGTTCGAGACCACCGTGTACGAAGGGGACGGCTTCTCCGCGGCTTACCCGAAGGACTGGTCCGAGGGCGAGGGCGGCGACGACTCCGTGTCGTTCTTCAACCCCGAGGACGACACCCAGTGGGTGCGGTTCTACTCCGGTTCCGACCGCGGCGCGGGCGATCCCGAGGGCTACCTGTCGGACTACTTCGACGGCCTCGGCGCCGAGATGACCGACCTGGAGCGGGTCCGCCTGGAGGAGACCGAGATCGGCGGCATGAGCGGCGCGGTCCTGGAGTACACCGGGACGAACCTCGACGACACCGGCGCCGAGCGGCACTCGGTGTGGGCGATCGTGGACGCCGGCGACGGCACCACGTTCGGGATCTTCGTGTCCGGCGACGCGGACACATGGGACCTATCACAAGGGGTGTACGACACCGCCGCCTCCTCGTTCGCTACCGGCTGAGGCCACACCGTCCGCAACACCGGTCTCCCAGGCTGCGGATATGCGACCATTTCCCCATGACCGACTCTGCGCCAGCCATCGACGCGAACCTTGATGCGCTGCGAGCCGAAGCGCTCCAGTGGATCACCGACGACCCCGACAAGGCCGGCCGCGACGAGCTCTACCGGCTCCTCGACGGCCTCCCCGGGACCACCGCCGAACTCGCCGACCGCTTCTCCGGCCGCCTGAAGTTCGGGACCGCGGGCCTGCGCGGCCCGCTCCGCGCGGGCCCCAACGGGATGAACCTCGCCGTCGTCCGCGCCGCCGCCGCAGGGCTCGCGAACTGGCTGGACGCCAAGGGCGCCGAAGGGCCCGTCGTCATCGGGTACGACGCCCGCCACGGCTCCCGCGACTTCGCCGTCGAGACCGCCCGCGTCGTCACCGGCTCGGGCCGCCGGGCCCTGCTCCTGCCCGGCCCGCTGCCGACGCCGGTGACCGCGTTCGCCGTCACCCACCTCGACGGCGCCGCCGCCGTGCAGGTGACCGCCAGCCACAACCCGCCGCAGGACAACGGCTACAAGGTGTACCTGGGCCGCGAGCTCGGCGGGGACCTCGGCGCGGGCGCGCAGATCGTCCCGCCCGCCGACACCGAGATCGAGGCCGCCATCGAGGCGCTCGGGCCGCTCTCGGAGATCCCCCTCGGCGACGAGGGCGAGACCCTCGACGGGACCGTCCTCGACGCGTACCTCGCGGCCGTCGCCTCCGTCGTCGACCCCGACGACCCCAAGCGCCTCGCCTCCGTCGCGACCCCGATGCACGGCGTCGGCGGCGCCACCTTGGTGAAGGCCATGGAGCGGGCCGGGTTCGGGGCGCCGACGCTCGTGCCCGAGCAGGCCGAGCCCGACGCGGACTTCCCGACCGTGGCGTTCCCGAACCCGGAGGAGCCCGGCGCGATCGACCTGCTCAAGGCGCTCGCGGCCGAGGAGGGCGCGGACGTGGCGCTGGCGCTGGACCCGGACGCCGACCGCTGCTCGGTCGCCGTCCCCACCGGCGACGGCGGCTGGCGCCAGCTCTCCGGCAACGAGGTCGGCGTGCTCCTGGCCGACCACTGGATGCGCAAGGGCCGCACCGGGACCTACGCGACCACGATCGTCTCCTCCACGCAGCTCAAGGCCATGTGCGAGCGGCGCGGCCACGCCTACATGGAGACCCTTACGGGCTTCAAGTGGCTGGCCCGCACCAGCCCGGACCTGGCGTTCGCGTTCGAGGAGGCCCTCGGGTACTGCGTCGCGCCCCAGTTCCTGCGCGACAAGGACGGCATCTCCGCGTCCCTCGTGGTCGCCGAGATCGCCGCCGGGCAGGCCGCCCGGTTCGCGACGCTCCAGGACCGCCTGGACGAGCTCGCCGAGGAGTTCGGCGTGTACGAGACCGGGCAGCTGTCGGTGCGCGTGGAGGACCTGAGCGAGATCGCCGCGTGCATGAAGCGCCTGCGCGCCAACCGTCCCGCGTCGCTGCTGGACGAGCCCGTCACCGACTACCTCGACCGGCTCCCGGAGGCGGACGTGGTCACGGTGACGACGGCCAACGCCCGCGTCGTGTGCCGCCCGTCCGGGACCGAGCCGAAGCTCAAGGCGTACCTGGAGGTCCGCGAGGACACCGGCGGCGACCTGACCGCGGCCCGCGAGCGGGCCCGCGCGGGCGTCGAGGCGCTGCGCGCGGAGGTCGCCGGCATCCTCGGCGTCCCGCACTAGAGGACACGCAGAAGGGGGCCGCGGGATGCGGCCCCCTTTTGCTTCGTCTAGAAGCGGCGGTAGGCGCCGAACTGGCGGTCGCCGGCGTCGCCGAGACCGGGGACGATGTAGGCCTTCTCGTTGAGTTCGGGGTCGACCGCGGCGGTGGTCATGCGCATCGCGATCCCGGAGGCTTCGAGGCGCGCGATCCCGTCGGGCGCGCACAGCACGCTGACCAGGTCGATGTCCGTGCAGCCGCGGGAGGCGATCATCTCGCAGCAGCGCAGGAGCGAGCCGCCGGTGGCGACCATGGGGTCGAGGACGATGACGTGGCGTCCGGCCAGGTCGTCCGGGAGGGATTCCATGTAGGCGTAGGGCTCGTGCGTCTCCTCGTCGCGGGCGAGGCCGACGAAGCCCATGGAGGCGTCGGGGATCATGGCCTGCGCGGCGTCGGCCATGCCGAGCCCGGCGCGCAGGACCGGGACCAGGAGCGGCGGGTTCCCCAGCCGGAAGCCCTTCGCCTTGGCGACGGGCGTCCTGATCTCGTATTCGGCGACGGCCACGTCGCGCGTGGCCTCGTAGACGAGCATCATGGTGAGCTCGTGCAGGGCGGCCCGGAACCTCGGTGAGTCCGAGCGCTCGTCGCGCATGGCGGTGAGCCGTTCGGCGGCGAGCGGGTGTTCGACGATCTTGACATCCACGGTTCATAACCTTAACGCCCAGTTCGCCGCGCTAATGTGAGCTGGTCACCACAGTCTGATTCACGCGTCTGACAGATACGGATACGATCGGGTCATGGGATCAATTCTGAGCGGCGCCGAGGCCGCGTCCCTCGTCCGCGCCCTCCCGGGCGTCGACGCGGTGGGCCTCGAAGCGCGCGCGGCGGGGCTCTCCACCCGCTCGGTCAAGACGACGTCGAAGGCGCACGCCATCGACCTCGCCATCAGCATGATCGACCTCACCACCCTCGAAGGGGCCGACACCCCCGGCAAGGTCCGCTCGCTCGCCGCGAAGGCCGTGCGCCCCGACGGCGACGCGCCCGCCACCGCCGCGGTCTGCGTCTACCCGTCGATGGTCGCCACCGCCAAGGAGGCCCTCGCGGGCAGCGGCGTGCTCGTCGCGTCTGTCGCGACCGGGTTCCCCGCCGGACAGGTCCCCCTCGACGTGCGGCTCGCCGACACCGAGTCCGCGGTGCGGGCCGGGGCCGACGAGATCGACATGGTCATCAACCGCGGCGCGTTCCTCGCCGGGGACCTCGAACGGGTCTTCCACGAGATCAAGGCCGTCAAGGCCGCGTCCGGCGAGGCCCGGCTCAAGGTGATCCTGGAGACCGGCGAGCTCGCCACCTACGACGCGGTGCGCCGGGCCTCGTGGCTCGCGATGTACGCGGGCGCCGACTTCATCAAGACCTCCACCGGCAAAGTGGGCGTCAACGCGACCCTGCCGGTGACGCTGCTGATGATGCAGGCCGTGCGCGACTACCGGGCCGCCACCGGCGTCCAGGTCGGCGTCAAGCCCGCGGGCGGCATCCGCAACACCAAGGACGCGATCAAGTACCTCGTCACCGTGAACGAGGTCCTCGGCGACGACTGGCTCTCGAACCACTGGTTCCGCTTCGGCGCGTCCAGCCTCCTCAACGACCTGCTCATGCAGCGCCAGAAGCTCAAGACCGGCCACTACTCCGGCCCCGACTACGTGACGGTGGACTAGCCATGTTCGAGTACGCCCCCGCGCCCGAGTCGGTGCGGCCCCACATCAAAGAGCACTACGGGCTCTTCATCGACGGCGAGTTCACCGACAGTGACGCGGTGTTCAAGTCCGTCAACCCCGCCACCGAGGAAGTCCTCTTCACCGTCGCCGAGGCGGGCGAAGCGGACGTCGCGCGCGCCGTCGCCGCGGCCCGCCGCGCCCAGGAGACCGTGTGGGGGCCGATGAGCGGCGCCGAGCGCGGCAAGTACCTGTTCCGCATCGCCCGGCTCCTCCAGGAGCGGGCCCGCGAGTTCGCCGTCGCCGAGTCCCTCGACAACGGCAAGCCCATCAAGGAGACCCGCGACTTCGACGTCCCGACCGCCGCGCAGCACTTCTTCTACCACGCCGGATGGGCCGACAAGCTGGAGTTCGCGGGGCTCGGGTCCGACCCGAAGCCCTTGGGCGTGGTCGGCCAGGTCATCCCGTGGAACTTCCCGCTGCTCATGCTCGCGTGGAAGATCGCGCCCGCGCTCGCGTGCGGGAACACGGTGGTGCTCAAGCCCGCCGAGACCACGCCGCTCACTGCGTTGATGTTCGCCGAGCTGTGCCAGGAGGCCGACCTGCCCGCGGGCGTCGTCAACATCCTCCCCGGCGCCGGTGCGGCTGGCGCCGCGGTTGTCAACAGCCCTGTGGACAAAGTCGCCTTCACCGGCTCCACCGCCGTCGGGCGGGCGATCGCGAAGGCCGTCGCGGGCTCCAAGAAGAAGGTCACCCTGGAGCTGGGCGGCAAGGCCGCCAACATCGTCTTCGACGACGCCCCGATCGACCAGGCCGTCGAGGGCATCGTCAACGGCATCTTCTTCAACCAGGGGCACGTGTGCTGCGCCGGGTCGCGGCTCCTCGTGCAGGAGTCCGTCGCCGACGAAGTGCTGGCGCGGCTCAAGGAGCGCGTCTCCACGCTGCGGGTCGGCGACCCGCTCGACAAGAACACCGACATCGGCGCCATCAACTCCGCCGAGCAGCTGGAGCGCATCACCGCCCTCACCGAGGCCGGGCGCGGCGAGGGCGCCGAGGTGTGGCAGCCCGCCTGCGACCTGCCCGAGAACGGCTTCTGGTTCCGGCCCACCGTGTTCACCGGGGTCCAGCAGTCCATGCGGATCGCGCAGGAGGAGATCTTCGGGCCCGTGCTCAGCGTCCTCACGTTCCGCACCCCCGACGAGGCGATCGCGAAGGCCAACAACACGCCCTACGGCCTCTCGGCCGGGGTGTGGACCGAGAAGGGCTCCAAGATCCTGTGGGCGGCCGAGCGGCTGCGCGCGGGCGTGGTGTGGGCCAACACGTTCAACCAGTTCGACGCCGCCAGCCCCTTCGGCGGCCTGAAGGAGTCCGGATACGGCCGCGAAGGCGGCCGCCAGGGACTGGAGGCGTACCTCGATGTCTGATCGACTCCAGGTCAAGAAGACCTACAAGCTGTACGTCGGCGGGAAGTTCCCCCGCTCCGAGTCCGGAAGGACCTACCCGGTGAGCAGCCCCGACGGGACCGAGCTGGCGAACGCCGCGCTCGCCAGCCGCAAGGACGCCCGCGACGCCGTCGCCGCCGCCCGCAAGGCCCAGCGGCCCTGGGCGGGGCAGACCGCGTACCTGCGCGGGCAGATCCTCTACCGGGCCGCCGAGATGCTCGAAGGCCGCGCCGGCCAGTTCGCCGAGGAGCTCGCGGACGCCACCGGCGCCGAGCCGCACGAGGCGCTCGGCACCGTCGAGGCCGCGATCGACCGGCTCGTCCACTACGCGGGCTGGACCGACAAGTACACGTCCGTGCTCGGCGGCGCGAACCCCGTGGCCGGGCCGTACTTCAACCACACGACCCCCGAGCCGCTCGGCGTGATCGCCGTCCTCGCCCCGCAGGACGACCCGTTCCTGGGCCTCATCGAGGTCATCGCGCCCGCCGTCGCCACCGGGAACACCGTCGTCGTCCTCGCCAGCGAGGCGAAGCCCCTGCCCGCGTTGAGCTTCGGGGAGGTCCTGGCGACCTCCGACCTGCCCGGCGGAGTGGTGAACCTGTTGAGCGGCAAGGCCGCCGAGGTCGCGCCGCACCTGGCGTCCCACGCCGACGTCAACGGGCTCGACCTGACCGGCGCCGACGCGGACCTGGCGGCCTCCCTGGAGGCCGCGGCCGCCGAGACCCTCAAGGTCGTGCGCCGCCCCGGGAAGGGCGGGAACGCCCTCGACCTGCTGCGGCAGTGGACCGAGTACAAGACCGTGTGGCACCCGGCCGGGATGGCCGCGGGCGCCGGGGGCGCGTACTAGTGATCGATCCGGGGCCCTTTCCGCCACCGCGGAAAGGGCCCCGTCGCTATCCACAAAGAAAAGCGCACACCGGATGCGATGGGGCGCGCCCTTGCGTCGTAGGCTGTTCCCCAGCTAGACGACTTACGGGAGGGACGCGACATGGCGGCCGAATCTGACGCGCCGGAGCGCGGTGCCGACACCGAGAAGCTCTGGAACGAGACCGGGGTGGACCCGGTGGAACTCCATCTGGGCAAGGACTCGGGGTACACCCTCCGCGCCTACCGGATGTCGGACACCCTGCCGGGACCGGAGAAGGAGGAAGCGGCCGAGGAGGAGCCGGAGGACGACGACGAGGACGCCGAGGACGCCGTCCCCGAGGACCCCGACGCCGACGAGCCCGACCCCGCCGACTTCGAGGACGACGAGCCCGAGGCCGAGGAGGACGACGACGAGGACGCCCTCGACGCCGCCCCCGAAGAGGTCCCGGTCTTCCTGACGCGCAAGGGGAAGCTCCTGGTCTTCCGCGAGCCCGCCGCGCTCGTCGCGTACGTCAGGGACAACGACGACCACGACCTCGCCGCGATCGAGGAGTGGGCCGACCTCAAGGACCGCGTGTCCGAGGACGACATCGTCTGTGACGAAGCCGACACCTACGAGCTCGACCTCGTCGTCGCCAACCTCCGCGGCGGCCAGGACGCGTGGGAGCCCGAGCTGCTCATCAAGGCCGCCGAGGTCGGCCGCGACCTCGGGTACGCGCTCAAGAACGACTCCGTGATCGCCGCGCTGGCACCGGGATCGCCCCTCGACGACCTGGACGAGACGTTCCGCGTGGTCGTGGACGGCGGCCTCAAGGGCAAGTTCGCGAAGCGGCGCCTCAAGCGCAACGACGCGCAGCAGGCGGCCATCGCCTGGCGCGGCGTCATCGCCAAGATCAACGACCATGTGGAATGGCGCGGATAGGGCGCGTCCCCACTCAGCCGAACGGCCACACTCCGATGGCCGCCGAGTCCGATTTCACGAGCCGCCGCGGCAGTCCCGCGGCGGCTCCGCTGCGTTATTCCACAAGGGAATGGGCAGGTCGGGACTGCCAGCGAATTGACGGATATGTGTGCTATGGCCTTCGCTCCGTAGGCGAACCCGCACAGGCAGTCCGCTTGCAGAACCGAGTATTCTGCGGAAAACTGATAACGGACTGGTAAAAACGGGCCGGGCACCAGCCCCGGCGACAGGGGACAGCGCCGGCTGCGCGCCCTACGAGAGGAGCTCCGCGGGTGCAAGTGTTCTGCGGCATCACCACCGACCAGCAGGTGTCCGGGGCCGGGCACGGCGACACCGCGTGCGCCGTCGCCCTCGTGGCCGCCGGAGGCGGCCTCATCGCCACCGACACCTTCGGCGACGACCCCCGCGGCTGGGTCCGCTTCAACGGGCTCCTCGCCAGGTCGGCCCCCGGCCAGTCCGTCTCCATCTCCGTCGCCGGAGACGTCGTCCAGCTCGCCGAGTTCGCGGCCGCCGCAGGACAGCTCGTCGTCCGCGCCGACTCCCGGGCGCTGCGCTCCAAGGACGCCCTCGACGACGCCATCGCCATCGCCCGCGGACTCGCCACCGGCGAGGTCGCCGGGCAGCCCCTCGCCGCACGCCCTGAGGTCGCCGCTCTGCGCCCGATCCTGGACACCGTGGCATCGGCCGCCCGTGCGCGCCACGACGCGGCAGAGGCCCTCACATGCCTCCTGCGGGCCGTGTTCCCGGCGGCGCTGGCCGCCTGGGACGACCCGAGCGAGGCCAACGCCGTCGCGATCCTCACCCGGCTCCCCCAGCCCGGCGCCCTCCAGTCGATCTCGACCGAGGAGCTCGCCGCCGACCTCGCCACCGTGGCCGACCCGGGACAGGTTGCGGCGATGGCAGGTGCCCTGACCGAGGCCATCAGGGAGATCGGCGGCGGCGACGACCCGTCCGTCGCCCCCTCGGTGTCCGCCACCGCCGAGGCCGTCTCGGCCTGGGACCGCTCGCTCGAAGGGCTCATCGGCCTCCTCCAGGCCAAGCGCCCCAAGCCCGAGTCCGCGCTTCCGCACATGTCCCCGCCCCAGGTGGACGAGGACCGCACGTCCCGCCGCCGCGGCCGCGGGCACGACTCCGACACGCACCGGACGGTCCGCCTCCCCGGCGACCTCCCCGACCGACAGAGCCTGCGCGCCCTCGACCCCGCGTCGCAGCTCCACTCGGTCGTCATGCCCGACCTCGAAGCGACGCAGGTCCTCCCGGACTCGTTCTCCTCGCCGTCGATGCAGCAGCCGGTCGACAGCGAAGGCAGCCAGACCCGCTCGATCCGCCGCCGCCGCGCCGAGCCCGCCGAGCTCCCCCACGAGGAGCCGCCGCGCCGCCACCCGTGGCAGCCGCGGGAGGATGTCGCCATGGTCGACGTCGCGGCGCTCGCCGCCGACGACGACGGCCTCCTGATCTTCGGCCAGGCCAAGAGCGCCTGGTTCAAACGGCCCGAAAGCGAAGAGCCCGAATCCGAGTCGTGGAACCTCCCCGGCGACGACGGCTGGCGCACCGCCCGCTCGGCCACCGAGACCCCCGCCACCGAGGAGCCCACCACGGCAGCCGGCCTCCCGCGCCGCAAGCCGCAGGCCAACCTCGTCCCCGGTGCGGTCGTCGCCGACGAGCACCCCCGCTTCGACGAGCCCATCGACCGCGACCCCGAACTGCTGGCGCAGAACACCGCCGGCTACTTCCGAGGCTGGGGCCGCGCCCGCGGCGGCCGCCCCGGCAGCCCCGCCAGGACGGAGAGGATGGCCGCCCGATGAGCGCCAACCTCGGCGTCTACGAGCGCTCCCTGAGCATGCTCCTCGGCTCCCTCGTCGCCCGCACCCCTGGGCTGTCCCATGCCGTACTGGTGAGCGTCGACGGCCTGCCGCTGGCGGTGTCCGCCGGACTGCCGAAGGAGCGCGCCGATCAGCTGGCGGGCATCGGCTCCGGGCTGCTTTCTATTGGCGAGGGCGCTGGGCGATCGATGGATCATGGCCCTGCGCAGCAGGTCATCGTCGAGATGGCGGAAGGCGTGCTTCTGGCGGCCCCGGTGGGGCCGCAAATCTGCCTGACGCTTCTCGCTGTGTCGCAATGCGATCGAGAACAGCTCGGGTACGAGCTCGGGCAGTTCACGATGCAGGTGGGGCCATTGTTGAACGAGGCCCTGACCAATACCGGTTCGATCCCGAAGGTCGTCTAAGCAAGCGCTGATACGGCCCTGAGGCAGCTCTGCTGCTTTGGGGCCGTTTTGTTTTGGGTTAGAGCGGGCAGCGACGAAGAGGTCCCAGGGCGGGCGGGGTCGGGTTGGCGGCCATGGGGTCCGCGGTGGGAGCCTGGCATGGTGCGGGTGAGGCGGGTCGAAACTTCCTCACCAAAGATCACCCTTCTGGGTGTTGACGCACTTTAGCACACAGAGTCACAATTGAAGCACGGCAATCGAACAGGCAGACAGAAAACAGCAAGACATTCGAGAACAGTACGAGGGGGTGATCCCGATGGCGACCGATACGATCCACAGCCGGACCAGCACCAGCGACCAGGCCCAGACCATCCGGACCCTCCTCGAAGACGCCGCCACCGTGGTCAACTCCCAATACGCGGCAGTCCTGTCCTCGGTCATCGCGATGAAAGAGGCCAACCTCCACCGCACCGCCTTCGGCTACTCGGCCCTGCGGGACCTCCTGCTCTCCCAGTTCGACTTCACCCACCGCACCGCCTCGGACATCGCGGCCATCGCCCGCCTCTCCTCCAAGTTCCAGGCCCTCGTGGAGGCAGCCGTCTCAGGCGACGCGAGGATCGACCAGGTCGCCTACGCCGTCCGCCAACTCGACCGGACCCCGGCGATGCGCCTGTTCACCCTCACCCCCTTCCGCACCCCCGTGGCCTCCCCCTTCAATGCCGACACCCTGTGCGCGACCCCTGAGCACCTGATCGCCCAGTACTGCACCCACGCCCCCTTCAAAGACCTCCAACGCCACCTTGACGAGCTGGCCGCGCATCTGGCCGAGGAGACCGAACTCCTCGACACCCTCGGCGAGCAGTCCCTCCAGTGGATCGAAGTCGCCGAACAGGACAACGGCATGTGGGCCCTCTCCGGGGAACTCTCCTCCGACACCGGTCGCCTGCTCGACAAATACTTGAAGACCGCCTGCCCGCCACCCAGGCAGGACGAGCAGGACCCCGACGAGGTCCTTCCGGCCCAGCCCAACCGCCACGCCGAAGCCCTCCACCAACTCCTCGCCGGATACGGCACCTCCCCCGACGCCGTGAAACGCCACGGGCACACCGCCACCCTCGACCTCATGGTCGACATCGAAACCCTCAAGGGCGAAGACACCGGCCGCACGCCCCTCCTGGAGGGCCAGCCGGTCAGTGTCGCCAAAGCCCGCCACCTCGCCTGCGAAGCCGGTGTCATCCCCGGCGTCTTCGACTACGAGACCGGGGAAGCGATCGAGCTGGGCAGGGAGAAGCGCCTCCCCAACGCGGCCCTGCGCCGCAAGCTCGAACTGGAGCAGCGGGAAGGCTGCGCCTGGACGGGCTGCTCGCGGCCGGTCGCCTGGACCGAAGCCCACCACATCCAGCATTGGGCCGACGGGGGCGAGACCAACGCCAGCAACCTGATCCTGCTGTGCCGCTTCCACCACGGCCGCATCCACACCGCAGGCTGGACGGTAGCGAAGACCGGGCCCGGCCAAGCCACCATCACCCACCACAACCACCCCGACACCCACACCGGGGCCGAGGAGGCCAGAGAGTGCGGATGCTCCGACTGGCGGACCGATGCCGACATGGACACCGAACACCGGGGATCGGACTGGGATGTGTTCCCGACCGGGCTCTACCGCAGCGAATGGTCGGACACACTCAAACCCGACCTGGACTCACGAACCGAAGCAGCCGAAAGGCAACGAGCCCTCGCCGCCATCCGCGCCGCCCGAGCCAAATGCCGAACACGGTTCACACCCCAACCCAAGGAACCCGCACCGGTCCCCGCAGGCAGCCGAGGCGACCCGCCTTCCTTAGGAGGCCCGCCCCGGCCAGCCAACCGGGCCGGGAGGACCAAGCAAAGGCCCAGGCGCACAAGCACACCAGACCCCAGGCCCGACACCCCAACCCCGGCCCGCCCCCACATCCCTC
The DNA here is from genome assembly GCF_042428885.1 of Glycomyces mayteni. Taxonomy (NCBI): domain Bacteria; kingdom Bacillati; phylum Actinomycetota; class Actinomycetes; order Glycomycetales; family Glycomycetaceae; genus Glycomyces; species Glycomyces mayteni. Next base: position 1,284,738 of record NZ_JBHMBP010000001.1, on the reverse strand, counting down.
CGTCGCCGCCAAAAAGACCCGCACCCCATCACCCCCCGAAGGCCGCAGCACCCAACCCCACCCCACCACCCACCCCGTTGTCGCCGCCCGCTCTAACCAGCACCACCCCTCAACGGCAAAGCTGCAATCCACTCCCGTCCCCTCCCCGCCCCACCCACTCCGCCCCGACCCGCCCCGCCCCGCCCAGGGAACACCAAAGGGGCGCAAGGCAGATGAGTTGCCTTGCGCCCCTTCGTTATGGTCCAGGTGTTTTGGGTCAGCCTAGACGGTCGCCGCGCGGGTCAGGCGCGGGTCGCGATTGTTGTCGGGTGTCCGTTTGTGGGCACTTAGTGGACGCCGACGGTGCGGGTGCGGCGCATCGAGAGCACGTACTCGACGAGCTTGATGAGCACCTGCTTGGTGGACTCGCGGTTGCGCGCGTCCGTGTAGACGACGGGGACTTCCTGGGAGATCTGGAGGGCATCGCGGATGTCCTGGATCTCGTGGAGCTGCTTGCCGTCGAAGCAGTTGACCGCCACCAGGTAAGGCAGCTTCCGGTGCTCGAAGAAGTCGATGACCGAGAAGCAGTCGGCGAGGCGGCGGGTGTCGACCAGGACGATGGCGCCGATGGCGCCGCGGACCAGCTCGTCCCACATGAACCAGAACCGGGTCTGGCCCGGGGTGCCGAACAGGTACAGGATCAGGTCCTGGTCGATCGTGATGCGGCCGAAGTCCATCGCGACCGTGGTCGTCGCCTTGTCGGGCACCAGGTTGTTGTCGTCGACGCCCTCGGAGGCGGAGGTCATGATCGCCTCGGTCGTCAACGGGGTGATCTCGGAGACCGAGCCGACCAAGGTCGTCTTGCCGACGCCGAAGCCACCGGCGATGACGATCTTGGCAGAGGTCACACGAGAGGTGTCTGCGGGTGAGTTCATTAGGGTCTATAGCCTCCTGAGTCCACTGAGAACGCGCTCAAGGAGCTCGGTTCCGACCGATTCGTCGGCGCCGTCCGCGTCGAAACCGGTGGGTTCGTGCACTGCCAGCAAGCCGTCGGCCGCCATGTCGGCGACCAGCACGCGGGCGACCCCGAGGGGCACCTCCATGCGTGCGGCGATCTCGGCCAGGGACTGGAGGCGGCCGCCGCACAGGTCGACGATCACCTTCTGCTCCCTGCCGCCGAGGAACTGCCCGGACCTGCCGCGCGCGGTGGTCTCCACCAGCGCTTCGAGGGCGATCTCCAATTGCGGCCGCGTACGGCCGCGCGTGACCGCGTACGGTCTGACGAGTGAGCCAGTAGGCTCATCACCACCGAGGACCATTGTTACCTCCAACTACGGCCTCGGATCCCACAACCCTTGTGCCGCAGTCTTGTCAGTTATCCATGTACCGGATGCCCGGGGAGGCACCGGCCCGTCGCCTGGGGATGCGACGGAGGGGTCGTTGTTCAGTTCGTCCCACTCGTGCTGCGTTCCGCTCGAATGGAGCCTACCGTGCCGCAACCCGTTGCGCCAAGCGCGCACCGGAAGCGGCCCGGATCAGCTTCGGGCCGAAGGCGTCAGGGCCTGGCCGACCCGGTCGACCAGGAGGGCCATCTCGTAGCCGACCTGGCCCACGTCGCAGTTCTTCGACGCCAGCACCGCGAACGAGGAACCGTCGCTGATGGACATCAGGAAGAGGAAGCCACGGTCCATCTCGACAACCGTCTGGAGGACGGCGCCGCCCTCGAAGCAGCGGGACGCGCCCTGGGTCAGGCTCACCAGACCCGAGGTCACCGCCGACAGCTGGTCGGCGCGGTCCCTTGGCAGGTCCCGGGAGGACGCCAGCAGCAGACCGTCGGCGCTGACCGCCACGGCGTGGGCCACGCCCGGCACGCGTTCGGCGAAGCCGGCCAGCAGCCAGCCCAGGTCCTGGACCGAGGTTCCACCAGTGCTCATCGTTTGCGCTCCTTAGTAGCGTCTGCCGTGTTGCGGATCAGCGACTCAGTTGCCGTCATTGCCACGTCCTCGCTGCACCCCACGGTGATAGGCCGACAGCAGGCCCCGAATGCCCTCGGGGTTGCGCTTCTGCGCGCTGACGGTCTCCTGAGATTCCTCCACCGCGCCGGGAACGAGGCGTTCCATGGGGCGGCGCTTGGGAAGACCGACCGTGGTCGTCTCCTCGATGGTCTCCGCGAAGGCGTCGTCGACGCGCGACCACCCGTCGTCGGCGGCGGTGCGCCAGGCGTAGGACCCGGTGTCGGTCTCGGGGGAGGTCAGGCGGCGGCGTTCCATGCCCGGGGCAGCGGCCGGCGACTCGTCGGCGGCGGGGGTGTGCTGCATGGTCGGGCCTTCCGTGGGCTGCGGAGGGGACGGCGGCGCCGCGTCCCAAGCCGGGGCGGGGGACTCGGCCGCACCTGACTGGTCAGCGTAGCGCGGCGAGGTTGCGTCCGCCACCTCCGCGGGTGCCGCTGGGGCGGCCCGGAAGGACGACGCGGGGGCGTCCTCGACCTTGGCGGCCTCGTCCTCGACCTTCTTGGGCGCGGGGGTGACCGCCTTGAACCAGGCGGACTCCACCTCGCGGAAGATCGGCAGCTCGGTCGTCGCGTCCAGTGCGGACACGCGGTCCCGGCGGGCGGCGCGGGGCGCCTCGGTCCCGGCGGGGGCCGCGGCCACGTCGGGCCACGACGGGGGCGCCGGCTCCGGCTCGGGGGTCCACGCTTCGAGCTGGATCTTCGGCAGGGCCACGTGCTCGGAGGAGACGATCTCCCCGGTCACCTCCATGACCTTGCCGTTGGCCTTGCGCTCGTCGGCGAGGCCGCCGGGGCGGAACATGAAGCCCGGCTCCTCGTCCGCCGGGGCGGTCTGCGGGAACGGCGGCTGGAACGACTGCTGCTGCGGGCGCTGCATCGGGTACTCGCCGGTGACGGGCTCGACCGGGTGCGGCGGCACGTTCGGGCGCGAGGGCATCGGCGGGGCGCTCGGCTGCCACGCGGGGGGCGTGGGCTGCGGCGGCGGCGGGGAGTGCGGGGCCTGGGGCGCGGCGGTGTCGAACAGGCCCGCGGGGCTCTCGGGGACCCGCGGCAGCGCGCCGGTGGCCTCCATGCCCGACAGGAGCTCGCCGCGCGGCGCGGAGCCGTTGACCGCGTCGAGCGGGACGCCGGAGCGCAGGCCGCGCTCGGGGAGCTTCGCCTCGGTCAGGACGGCGTCGCCGAGGATGACCTCCGCGACGGTGCCGCGCTGCTCGCCGGGGCGCAGCTCGACGTGGACCTCGTGGCGCTTCGCGAGGCGCGCGACCACGACCAGGCCCATCATGCGCGAGGACGCGAGGTCGATGACGTCGGCGGACTCGGAGAGCTGCCGGTTGATGTCCTCGATCTGCGCGGGCGGCATGCCGATGCCGACGTCGTGGATGCGGACCCGGATGGCGCCCTGCGGGGCCTCGGCGGTGCGCATCTGCTCGGCCTCGACCAGGACCGGGGACTCCGGCGGGGAGAACGCGGTCGCGTTGTCCATGAGCTCGGCGATGAGGTGCACGAGGTCGTTGACGGCGGCCGGGCGGATCTCGCGCTCGGCCTCCAGGGACCCGAACTCGATGCGGGTGTACTGCTCGACCTCGGACTGGGCGGCCTGGAGGATGTCGCCGATCGGGGCCGGGTACCGCTCCTGGCGGGTGGAGTCCGCACCGGCGAGCACCAGGAGGTTCTCGTCGTTGCGGCGCATGCGGGTCGCGAGGTGGTCGAGCTGGAACAGCTCGGCCAGGCGGTCCGGGTTCTCCTCGCCGCGCTCCAGGTGGTCGAGGTGGCCGATGAGCCGGTCGACCAGGTTCTGGGACCGGCGGGCCAGGTTGATGAACATCTGCGAGACGTTGGCGCGCAGGGCGGCCTGCTCGGCCGCGATGCGGATGGCCTCGGTGTGGACGATGTTGAACGAGTGCGCCACGTTGCCGATCTCGTCGCGCTGGTCGATGTCGATGACCGCGCCGGTGTCGGCGGCGACCTCGTCCGGGGTCCGGTTGCCGATGGTCTCCGCGTCGCGCATCTGCGCCACCGCCTGGGGCAGCGACACGTGCGCCACGTCGAGCGCGCCTTCGCGCAGGCGCCGCAGCCCGGTCGCCATGTTGCGGGCGATGAGCAGGGCGACCACGGTCGCGACGACGAACGCCGCGAGGATGAGCACGGCTTCGAGCAGGAGCTGGAAGATCTGCGCGTTCAGGTCGCTCTCGGCGTCCGCGAGGACCTGCTCCGACTCGTCGTTGATGTAGTCGAGGCCGTTCTCAAGGATCGCGTTGTACGAGTCAATGACCGCGGCGTTCACTTCGAGCGGCTTCGCGGTGCCCGCGTTGACGGCGTCGTTCTCGAACGTCAGGGCCGCCTCGGCCTCGCCGGTGTTCAGGCCGCCGGGGCTGAAGAAGAACGCGAGCTGCTCGTCGCGGTCGGCGACGGTCTTGAACTCGTCCTCGGCCGTCTCGCGGAGCTTCGCGAAGGCGATGAAGTTCTGCCAGCGCGTGTTGTTGATGAAGTTCTTGCCGTTGCCGACGTTGATCGCGATCGACCGCTCCTCCTCCAGCGTCTCCAGGACGGTGGTGGCGGCGGCGATGGCCTGGAGGTTCCGGGCGATCTCGGGGTCGTTGACGATGCGCGAGGAGATGTCGGTGATCGTCACGAGCTCGGCGACGAGCCGCTGGTAGACGCGGGAGGTCTGGTCGATGGAGACGCCGTCGGGGCTGTCGGCGGCGGCCTGGCGGATCTGCACGAGGGTCTCGTACTGGGTCCGGACGGCGTCGATGCGGTTGGAGATGTCGTCCGAGATGTCGGGGAGGCCGTCGGCCTTCTCGTTGAACTGGGCGAGGGCGTCGTCGGTCTCGGCCTGGCGGGCGGCCACGGCCGCCTCGTCGTACTGGGAGACGTCGATGTCGGCGACGTGCTCGTCGCCGATGCGGAGGTGCGTGACCAGCAGGGACCGCTCGACCTGGAGGTCGTAGCGGAGTTCGGCGGTCACGGCGTTGAACTCGACGAGGCTCACCATGTCCTGGGACTCGAACACCCGGTCCGCGAGGTCGTACAGGCGGAGGCCGGCGACCGCCACCAGGACGACGAGGGGCACGAGGAGGATCAGTCCCAGCTTGGACCGGATTCGCATGTCGGCGATGCGGGGCAGGCCGAGCGGTCCTCGTCGAGCCGCTGAACCCGCACGGTTCGAGCTGCGCTTGCTCACCTTGTCTAGCCTCCTGGGGTGGTCCTCTGTGTCAGACCGACGGGCCCGTGCCGGGCCGGGCTCGGTCTCGGGCCGACGGCGCGCGCCGGCTGCCGTCCTGCCGCCGGGGGCGGCGGGGGTTCGGCATGTGAAGCCCAGCAGATTCCATCATGACGAATGAGGGCGTCGAAATCCAGGGGCGTACCGGAGTACTGAACTCGGGCCCGTATCGCACCGAGTTACCGGGCGGATCACAAGAAACGCTGGTATTTCGGACACACACCTACCGCGTATTCGGCCGTCCGGTCGAGAAAAGCGACTACTCGGACGATGAGGCTCAGACCAACGGCCCCGTCCGCGGAAAATCACCGCCGTCGATACGTTGCGCGGCATCGCGAGCACGGTCGGTAGCGACCGTTTCGCCACCTTAGTCCAGTGACGCAGCGGGTCCATGCGACCACGCGTTCCGGACAGATCCTGCATATCCCCGGCCGCGCGCCGGACAAATCGCACCTCTTGTGCGACAGACTCCACCCCCCGTTGAGGCACCGTTGACCCACAACGCCTTCCAGGAGGTAACCCCATGGACCCGCTCGCGGTCACCCTAGAGCACCACCACTTCACGTACGGCTGGCTCAATCCGGCGATGGGCCTCGCCTTCGCCGCCGCCGGGTCCTACCTCGGCCTCTCGGCCTCCCGCTACGCCCGCGCCGCTGCGACGCGCGGCTCGCGGCTGCGCTGGACCCTCATGGCGTCCTTGGCCATCGGGGGCATCGGCATCTGGATGATGCACTTCATCGCGATGATCGGCTTCACCGTCACCGGTGCGGACATCGCGTACGACCCCGCGCTCACCGCCCTGTCCTTCGGGCTCGCGGTGCTCGCCGTGGGGACCGGGCTGTCCGTCTCGGGCGGCAGGCGCGCTGGCTGGCCGCGCCTGCTGCTCGGCGGGCTGCTCTGCGGCGCGGGCGTGGTCGGGATGCACTACACCGGCATGGCGGCGGTCGCGACGGGCGGGCGGGTCGTCTACGACCCGGTCCTCGTCGCGGCGTCCGCGGCCGTTGCGGTCGTCGCGTCCACGGTCGCGCTCCGCTTCACGGCGGTGGTGGACCGCCGCGGCTCGATGGCGCTCGCCGCGGCCGTCATGAGCGTCGCCGTCGTCGGCATGCACTACACGGGCATGGCGGCGGTGGAGGTCGAGGGCCCCTCGCGCGGGGACATCGCGGGGATCAGCCCGCTGATCCTGCTGCTGCCGATCCTCCTGCTGGCGCTCATCGCGATCGTGGGCATGGTCTTCGGGGTGCTGGCCTCGCCGAACCTCGACGGATCGGACCGAAATGACCGTCCTAGTGCAACTGTCCGTCTTGCGGATGCAGCCGGACAGTAGTCGTATAAGTTTCAAATCGCGTCGATTCCAATCGCGCAACATTCCGGATACGGGCATCTGCCTGAGGAGGAAGACCACTGATGGAACATGTGAGTCACTTCACTTATGGGTGGATCAACCCGATCATGTCGTTCGGGTTCGCCTTCGCGGGCTCGATCCTGGCGCTGATGTGCATGACGCAGGCGCGCCGGCAGGACGGCACGGTGAAAGCGGCCCGCAAGCGCGTGCAGTGGATCGCCCTCGCCGCATTCTCCTTGGGCGCCACGGCGATCTGGATGATGCACTTCACGGCGATGATCGGCTTCAAGGTCCTCGGCTCCGACATCGCCTACGACCCGCTCGTCACCTTCCTGAGCCTCGTGGCCTCCGTCGGCTCGGTGTTCTTCGGCCTCCTCGTGGCCGGCACCGGCACCCGCGGCACCGTCGGCAAGATCCTCATCGCCGGGCCGCTCACCGGGCTCGGCGTCGTCGTCATGCACTACTCGGGCATGGCCGCGATCAACGTCTCGGGGCACATCACCCACGACCAGACCTACTTCGTCGCCTCGGTCGTCATCGCCGTCGTCGCCGCCACCGCGGCCCTGTTCTGCGGCATGTACCTCGAAGGCTGGAAGTGGCACACCGCCGCGGCGGTGGTCATGGCGATCGCGGTGTGCGGCATGCACTACACGGGCATGGCGGGCGTGCGCGTCACCCTCTACAACGAGGGCCGCGACACCGTCGAGGGCATCGACCCGATCATGCTGATCCTCCCGATCCTCGGCGTCGCCACCATCGGCATCATCGTGCTCCTGTTCGCGCTCATGGGGACCACCCCCAAAACCGTCAGCCGCCGCGAGCAGCTCGGCATCCACGTCGAGGACGAAGAGGTCCTCCCGACCGCCACCGGCGCCATCCGCGTCGACCGCCTCCGCTCCCAGCAGCAGCGCGCCCGCACCCCGGGCCGCGTCCGCAACCGCACCGAGCGCACCCCCGGCTACGTCCCCGACCAGCGCCCCGCGACGCCCCCGGTCCCCGCCCCCCAGGGCCACGACGACATCCCCCGCATCGTCCCCGACCACCCCCGCGCCCAGCGATCCTTCCAGCAGGCCGACCTCGACGTCACCGCCGAACGCTACGGCGCCGCCCGCAACGGCACCTCCCCCAACCCCCGCGGCCACTGACCCGCGCACCCGGCAAGCAGCCCGAACGGCCCCCGCTCTGGAGAGCGGGGGCCGTTCCCGTGCACCTTATATATATGCGCGGCTACGCACCGTCGATTCCATGCGCCCGACCGGGTTTCGGTGTACCACACGATCAGTGACGAGCCGATACCATGAAGCTCAGAGCAAATGATCCCGATTTAACCCCGGAGGTCCCGTCATGGCCCAACGGATCCTCGATCCCGCATACCTGGAAGCCTTCCGAGACGAGCTGGTCGCGAGGCTCAACTTCGTCACCGAGCTGACCCAGAAGCTCGTGTCCGGCAACGAACTCGGCGTCGAGCCCGGGTTCGGACTACTCGAAGCCTCGCAGCAGGCCCGCGCCGACTACGCACGCGCGCACGAGGAGACCTGGAACAACCTCCAGAAACTCCGCCAGGACCTGTACGGTGCGATCGTGACGCTCAACGACTCGCTCGGCGTCCACACGGACTCCGAGGAGCTGAACGTCCAGATCCTCAGCGCACCAGACGCGGACACCGAGAGCTAGGACCCCTCACCATGAAGCGATTCACGAAGACCGCCGCGGCCGCCGGAACCGCCGCGCTCCTGCTCGCCGCCTGCAACAGCGCCGACGAGCCCTCCGGGGAGGCGACCGACGGCGGCGGCGACGACCCCGTCTACGCCGCGATGGCCTCCTGGAACGCCTGCGAGGTCCTCGGCGACCTCCAGCCGGTCACCGACTACATGGGCATCGTCGGCTGGGGCGCCTCGACCTCCGAGGGCGGGCTCCCCGGCAACTCCGAGCTCGGCAACACCTGGGACCCGGACGCACTGGGCTGCAACGGCCTCTTCAACCTCGGGGACTACGAGGGCTACTCGATGAGCGGCGAGTTCAGCGTCGGCATCATCCCCGCCGAGAGCGAGGACGCGGCGGCCGACCTGTTCACAGGACGGGTCTCGCGCATCGAGTCCGATGCGGCGGAGGGACAGGACCTCGTGCAGGAGGAGATCGGCGACCCCTGGGACCAGGGCGCGGCCTATTCGTGGGTCGGCGACGCCGACCAGCCGTACACGCAGGTCATCGCCCAGGACGGGCAGTGGGTGTTCCACATCGACCTTTACCACTCCAACGATTACGGGCTCCGCGGCGGCGGCGATCCCGCGCTGGCCTTCACCGAGGACGGCCTCCGGCAATGGTTCATCGAGACCTATCTGCCGCAGGTGAACCAGACCGTCAACGAGCGGATAACGGAGGTGCAGTAGCCATGGGCGACGACATCGAGTACGCGACCGAGGACTACAGCGGCATGGAGGGCGGGACGGCGTCGGGGGGCGTGGCGTCCGCCGAGGAGTCGTACCTCGTGAACGGCGAGGGCTGCGCCGACTCCAACTGCACGAACCGGCAGAGTCCGGCAGAGGTGGCCTGGATCAAGCTGGTATCGGCGATCCCCGTCGCGGGCCAGGCCGAGAGCTTCCAGTGCGTCGCGGGCGGAACGGCGGCCCCGACGCCGCAAGAAGTCCAGTCGATGGTCGCCCAGATCCGGCCGGCCAACGGCGACGACTACGCGCTCCGCACGATCGCCGAGAAGTGGACGACCGCGCAGTTCGACTTCGCCGCCAACGAGTCCACGGCCGTCGCCTCGATCCTGCGGACCAAGCTCTCGGAACTGTCGAACGGCTGGCAGGGCACCGACTTCGACGCGTTCGCCGAGCAGATGGAGACCGTCTTCACCAACTGCGAGCAGATCGGCGCGGAGATCGGCGACGGCACCGACGGCATGTCGGGCCTCCTCAACCAGGCGGCCGACGAGATCTACGCCCTGCAAGGCGGCGACTCGAAGGAGCTCCCCTACCCCGCGCCCCAGTACTGGGTGAAGGACGAGGGCGGGCTGTTCTCCGATCCCGAAGTGCACCACCGGCCCCCCTTCACCGACGGCGGGTGCGAGGTCACCGACGGCTGCTCGTGGGACGGCGAGGACGACTCCGCGAACCGGGCCATGGAGCTCGGCGGGTTCGACGGCGACTACGCCAACGAGCTGGGCCAGTACGTCACCGACCAGACCGAGTACCACCTGTCGCGGCTGAAGAGCGAGAACCCGGACGCCACCGACGCCGAGCTGCGCACCGAGGCCGAAGATCTCGCCAAGAGAGACGGCGACACGCGCGCGAAGCGCGACTACGACAGCGGCTCCGAGGACTACCAGGACCGCGCCGCCGAGCAGAACGACACGGTGATCGCCCGCTGGGAAGACGCGGAGATCACGACGCAGGAGTTCAGCCCCACCGTCGAGACCGTGCAGGACACCACCTTCCGCGAGTCCGGGGCCGACCTCGACGGCGGGGGCTACTCCCCTCCCAGCGGCGGGGACTTCAACGGGTCGCCGACGAGTTCCGGGTCGAGCGGGCTGAACCCGCCTGCGAGCACGACGAAATTCGGGGAGGGGACGACCACGTCGACCGTGCCGTCCTGGTCCCCCGACGACGCGGGGAACGGAGAAGACGACCCGTCCGGAGGTCTCGCCAGCGGCGGGCTCGGGGCGGGCGGGCTGCCCGGTGGCGGTGCGGGCGGCGGGGCCGGTGGGCTTCCCGGCGGTGGCGCCGGGGGCGGGATGGGCTCCGGGATGGGGCTGTTCGGGCCCGCGGGCGGCGGAGTCGGTGCTGGCGCCGGGGCCGGTGCCAAGGCCGGCGGGGCCGGGCTCGGGAAGGGCCAGGGGCTGTTCGGGAAGACCGCGGGCGGCGCCGGGATGATGGGCGGCGGCGCGGGCGGACGCCCGGGGGCCGGTGGCGACGAGGACGGCGAAGGCCAGGACACATGGCTGACCGAGGACGAGGACGTCTGGGGCCTGGCGAGGTTCGAGGACGACAACGACCCGCTCGCCTAGCCGAATACTGACAGCAGCCGACAGCAGCCGTCCTGACTGAACCAGTTCCGAACCGGCCGGGACCTGCCCAGACCTGCCGGACCGACCCGAACTGAATCGACCTGATGGAGCGATCGGGCCCCCTTGCACTGGCGCGCAAGGGGGCCCGATCGGTGTCCGTGTCCGTGTCGGCGTTCCGTGGCGGAGAGTCAGACCCCCGCGTAGGAGTGGAGGCCGCCGAAGACGAGGTTGACGGCGGTGAGGTTGAACAGCATGACCGCGTACCCGAGGATCGCGATCCAGGGGGCGTTGGCCTTGGCGGACTTGCCGGAGACGCGCGCGTGCAGGTAGGCGGCGTAGACGACCCAGGCGATGAAGGCCCAGACCTCCTTGGGGTCCCAGTTCCAGTAGCGGCCCCAGGCGAGGTGGGCCCAGACCGAGCCCGCGACGATGCCGAAGGTGAGGAGCGGGAACGCGAAGACGTGGATCTTGAACGTCAGGCGCTCAAGCACAGTGGCGTCGGGCAGGCGCTCGGCGATGTTGATGGGGAAGCGGACCGGCTTGCCGTCGGAGACGCGGCGGTCGTGGCCGCGGCGCAGGAGGTGCAGGATCGCGAAGACGCAGCCGATGAGGAGGATGCCGGAGGCGACGATGGCGGCCGTGACGTGGATGATGATCCAGTACGAGTCGAGGGCCGGGACGAGCGGTCCGGCCTCGGTGTAGACGCGGACCGAGGTGCCGAGGACCATCGTGACGGCGAACGTCGCGAACAGGCCGAGGCGCCGCGGGACGGAGCCGCGCGAGACGAGGATCAGCCAGGTGACCATGCCCGCCAGGGCGACGCCCACCGTGTACTCGAACATGTTGCCCCACGGCCACCGTCCGGTGTAGACGACCCGGACGACGATGCTCGCGGCGAGGGCCGCGGTGCCCAGGAACGTCAGGACGAGGCCGAGGCGGCCCGCGCCGCGGGCGGCCGCCGGGCTGATGGGGGCCTCGGAGGAGCCCTCGTCGGAGGCGTCGGCGGCAGCGGATGCGGTGTCGGCTCCGCCGCCGGGGGCGACGGTGCCGCTTGAGCCGCCGGAGGCGGCGAGGGCCTTGGCGCGCTTGGGGGCGCGCTTGTCGAAGGCGTATTCGACGGCGTAGGAGAACATCGCCGCCGCGTAGACGAGGATGGTCGCCACGAACAGGGCGTTCGCGACTTCGGCACCGGTCATTGGTCACTCCTGTCGGTACTGGTTCCCGGCGGCTGGAAGTCGGGAGCGATCGCGGCGGTGAGTTCGTCGCACTCCTCGTCGAGGCCGTCGAAGTCGTTGCGGTTGAGGCCGGCGGTCTCGACGGTGCCGTCGGGGTTCCACCGGATCCAGTAGCGCCTGCGGCGCACGGCGAGTCCGGGCAGGAGGCCGAGGAGCAGCAGGACCGCGCCCGCGAGGACGACGGGCCCGCCGGGGTCGTGGCGGACCTGGAGGACCGCGTACTGCTCGACGCCGTCGAAGGTGAGGGTGGTCCCGTCGGGGAGGGTCATGGCGTCGCCGACGCCGATGACCTCGACGTCGTCGTTGACCTGCTCCAGTGCGCCGGAGGCGATCTGGTCCTCGTTGACCGAGTACACCGACTCGGGCAGCCCGTCGCCCAGGCCGAGGTCGCCGGTGTAGGCGGTGAGCGCGAGGACGGGGTTGTTCAGCTCGGGGTCGGAGCCGAGGAGCATCGCGGTCGAGTCGTCGAAGGTGGGCACGAGGATCGCGTCGAAGCCGACCTCGGCGTCCTCGTCGACCGCGCCGGTCTCAGGGTTGACGTTCGCGTCGGGGAACTTGAACGCGCCCTCGGAGTTCAGGGCCGCGTCCATCGACAGGAACTCCTGGTGGAGCGTCTGGGTCTGCCCGTAGCGGTCGGTGTAGGTGACGACGGCGGTGTAGCCGTGGCCGATGAGGAAGACGTTGGTGCCGTCGATGTTCAGCGGGTGGTTGACCTTGAGGTCGTACTCGCCGGTCTCGGTCCCGTCGTCGCCGGTGGTCTCGTAGGTGACGTCGGCGTCGAAGGCGGTGGGCCCGCCGTTGGTGAACTCGGCGTCGAACTCGTCGAGGGTGACGCAGAACCGCGGCAGGTCGGTCTCGTCGACCCACGCGCCGAGCCCGTACTCGTCGTACTGCTGGAGGTTGTTGCAGTACGCCTTGTCCTCGGAGAGGATGCGGTTCCCGTACCAGCTCATGAGGCTCCCGGCGGCGACGCCGACGAGCACGAAGATGATCGAGGTGTGGAACAGGAGGTTCCCGGTCTCGCGCAGGTAGCCCTTCTCGGCGGCGATGACGACGGTGCCGTCCTCGTGCTCGCGCACGGCGGTGCGCCAGCGCCGCTGCTTGAGGACGGCGCGGGCGCGGCCCTGGTTGGCGTCGGTCCCGGGGTCGAGGACGCGGTGGTACGGGAGGATGGAGAGGCGCTTGGGGGCGTCGGGGACCTTGGCGCGCAGGGCTTTCCAGTGGACGCCGAGGCGCGGGACGATGCAGCCGACGAGGCTGATCATGAGCAGCAGGTAGATCGCGGAGAACCACGGCGAGGTGTAGACGTCGAAGGCCCACACGCGGTCGAGCCACGGCGCGAGGTCGGGGTGCTCGTCGAAGTAGTTCGCGACGTCGACGGTGCTGATGGACCGCTGCGGGAACGTCGATCCGGGGATCGCGGCGAGCGCGAGCGCGAGGAGGAGGATCAGCGCGGTGCGCATGGCGGTGAGCTGGTGCCACCAGCGGCGGCCGAACGCGCGGAGGCGCTTGGCGGCCTTGGGCTTCCTGCGCGGCGGGGAGGTGAGCGTGGCGGTCACAGCATGCTCACCCCGGTCCCGACGGTGGCCCTGAGCCAGTTGGTGAACTCGCCCCAGGCGCCGGTGGCGAGCATGACGCCGACGGCGACGAGCATGACGCCGCCCGCGACGGAGATGGCGCGGCCGTGGCGCTTGAGGAAGTCGAGGGCGCGGGCGAGGCGGTGCATGCCGACGGCGAAGAGCACGAACGGGAGGCCGAGCCCGGCGCAGTAGGCGATCATGAGGCCGACGCCGCGGGCGGTGCCGTCCTGGATGACGGCGAGGCTGGTGATGGCGGCGAGCACCGGTGAGGTGCAGGGGATCCAGGAGAGCGCGAAGACCGCGCCGAACAGGGGCGCCCCGGCGAGGCCGACGGCGGGCCGCCATCTGGGGGCGAAGCCGCCGCGGGTGGGGATGAGGCCGATGAACATGAGGCCCATGGCGATCATGACGACCCCGGCGACGGTCTCCAGGACGGAGGTGTTCTGGAGGAGGGCGCGTCCGGCGCTCTGGAGGGCGAAGACGAGGACGGTGTAGACGGCGGTGAACCCGGCGACGAACAGGAGCGCGCCGGTGAGGACGCGTCCGATGCGGCGGTCGGCGGGGCGTGCCGCGGGGTCGTCGCCGCGCAGTTCGGTGCCGCTCATGCCGGTCACGTAGGACACGTACCCGGGCATGAGGGGGAGGGTGCACGGGGACGCGAAGGAGACGAGCCCGGCGAGCGCGGCGACGCCGAAGGCGAGCAGCAGCGGCCCGGAGGCGGCGGTCTCGGCGGGGTTCACGCGGCCACCTGCGGCCGGGGCCGGGCGGTCTGGGGGCGGGTCACTCGGCCTCCTCGCGGACGGGGGGCTCGGGTGGGTTGAGGCGGCGCTTGACGAGGGAGGTGACGGCGACGGCGGCGGTTCCGGCCATGACGGCGCGCTTGGCGGCCTTGCGGAGGGCGGGGTTGCCGGAAGGGTTGGCGCTCATCAGGACTCCAGGGCTTTGGTCACGTCGGCGACGATCGTCTCGGTGTCGTCGAGGCCGCCGCGCCAGATGGAGAACACGCGGTGCTGGGCGTCGATGACGATCGTGGCGGGGATGTCGTTCGGGGAGAGGCCGTAGTCGACGAACTGGTCGGCGATGCGGCCTGCCTCGTCTTCGATGGACGGGTACTGGACGCCCCAGCGGTGCTCGAAGGCCTTCGCGGCGTCGGCGGTGTCGCGGATGTTCACGCCGAGGAACTGGACCGGCTCGCCCGCGAGGGTCTCGGCGGCCTCGACGAGGTAGGGGGCCTCGGCGACGCAGGGCGGGCACCAGGAGCCCCAGAAGTTGACGACGAGGACGGTCCCGGCCCACTCGTCGGTGTCGACCGGGTTCCCGTCGAGGTCGGTCCCTTGGAGGCGGGGCGCGTCGAAGCGCTCCTCGGGGTCCTCCCACCGGTAGTTCGAGCCGTCGCCGGAGACGAAGCGGTCCCGGTTGATCTCGTTGACCCGGTCGGCGTTCTCACCGGACTCGCCGCAGGCCGCGAGGGCCAGCAGCGGTGCCGCAGCCAGCATGGTCCTCCGCCGCAGCCCCACGGTCAGGCGCCCTTGGCCCGCCGGGCCGACGCGGACCTGAGCACGAGGTGCGCGGCCGGTTCGGAGTACTCGACGCGGGCGAGCGACTCGCCTTCGTAGACGAAGCTGGTGACGGACGCGAGGGCGCACTGGCGCTTGCGCGGGTCGTGCCAGAGGCGCTTGCGCTCGGCGAAGCGGCGGACCGTCCAGATCGGCAGCTGGTGGGAGACGATGACCGCTTCGGCGCCGTCGGCGGCGGCGCGGGCCTTGTCGACGGCGTCCATCATGCGGCGGGCGATGTCGAGGTACGCCTCGCCCCAGGAGGGGCGGAAGGGGTCGCGCAGGCGCCACCAGTAGCGGGGCTCGCGCAGGGCGCCGTCGCCGACGCCGACCTTGAGGCCCTCGAAGGAGTTCCCGGCCTCGATGACGCCGTCGTAGGTGACGGTGTGGAGGCGGTGGGAGGCGGCGACGGGCTCGGCGGTCTCCTGGGCGCGCTGGAGGGGGGACGCGCCGACGTGGACGATGTCGCGCTTGGCGAGCCGCTCGGCGGCGGCCACGGCCATCTCCCGGCCGAGCTCGGACAGGCCGTACCCGGGCAGGCGCCCGTAGAGGATGCCCTCCGGGTTGTGGACCTCGCCGTGGCGCAGCAGGTGGACGATGGTCTTGGAGCCGCTCATGAGCGCACCTTAGCCGCGGCTTCGGCGGCGGGTTGCAGCGCCTGTTCGATGTGTGACAGGGCTTCCTCGTCGATCGCGGCGGACGTGAACCAGCACTCGAACGCGCTGGGCGGCAGGTACACGCCGTGTTCGAGCATCGCGTTGTGGAACGCCCCGAACGCGGCCGTGTCCTGGGTCTTCGCCTCGGTGAAGTCCTTGACGGGCGTGTCGGTGAAGAACACGGAGAACAGGTTCGAGGGCGCGGACACGTAGTGCGGGACGCCGGCCTTGGTGAGGGCTTCGGCGGCCATGCGCTGGATCTCGGCGGCGGTGGCGTCGAGGGTGCGGTAGACGGCGTCGTCGCAGGCGCGGAGGGTCGCGAGCCCGGCGGCGACGGCGAGGGGGTTGCCCGAGAGCGTCCCGGCCTGGTAGACGGGCCCGGCGGGGCTGATCATCGACATGAGGTCGGCGCGGCCGCCGAACGCGGCGGCGGGCAGGCCCCCGCCCATCACCTTGCCGTACGTGTACAGGTCGGCGGGGGCGGCGAGGCCGCCGGGGGCGACGCGGAAGCCGGTCATGACCTCGTCGGAGATGAGGAGCGCGCCGCGGGCGTGCGCGGCGGCGTAGAGCTTCTCGTTGAACCCGTCGAGGGGGGCGACAGCGCCCATGTTGCCGGGGACGGCCTCGGTGATGACGGCGGCGATCTGCCCGGGGTGGGCGGCGAACGCGGCCTCGACGGCGCCGAGGTCGTTGTAGGGCACCACGACCGTGTCGGCCGCGGCGGCGGCGGGGACGCCGGGCGAGTCGGGGTGGCCGAGGGTGGCGACCCCGGACCCGGCTTCGGCGAGGAAGTAGTCGGCGTGGCCGTGGTAGCAGCCCGCGAACTTGATGACCTTGTCGCGGCCGGTGGCGGCGCGGGCGAGGCGCACGGCGCTCATGGTGGCCTCGGTGCCGGAGGACACGAGGCGGACCATCTCGCAGGGCGTGCGGTCGATGATGAGCTCGGCGAGCTCGATCTCGCCGACGGTCGGCGCCCCGTAGGAGGTGCCGCGGGCGGCGGCCTCGGCGAGCGCGGCGACGACGTCGGGGTGGGCGTGGCCGAGGATGAGCGGGCCCCACGAGCCGACGAGGTCGACGTACGTGTTCCCGTCGACGTCGGTCATCCGCGCGCCCTTGGCCTCCGCGATGAACACGGGGTCCCCGCCGACGCCCCGGAAGGCCCTGACCGGCGAGTTCACGCCGCCGGGGATGACACGCGCCGCCCGTTCGGCGGCGGCCTTCGAGCGGGAGCGGTCGAGCGGCCCCGGTTGCCTGTCAGTCACGGCCCCAGCATCGCACACGCCCCGCGCGGCTCACGGGTTCGCCTCGGACGGCATGGCGGACGCGACGCGCGCCGCCCGCAGGGCGGGTGGGCGGGGTAGTAGTGGTTCCATCCCCAGCCCCCACCCACCCCGGGGACCGGACCGGACCAGCCTCCCGCGCGGGTACGACAGAAACGCCGCCCCGGGCCGCCCGTGTCACCCGGAAGAGTGGCGGCGGCGGGGTGTGAACCCCGCCGCCATGCTTTCCGGTGCCCGGAAGACGGGTGCGGACCCCGCCATGTCTTCCGGTGCTCGGAGGGCGGCCCGGGCCGGATCGGACCGGCCGGACCGCTGCCGCGACCGCGCCCCGGTAAGGCGACCGCGCGCAGGCGCGGACACCAGTCGGGCCGCTCGGCGGTGAGCAGGTGCCCGTAAGGCGACCGCGCGCAGGCGCGGGGCGTTGAACGGGACCGGGTGGACGAGGCGCTCGGCGAGGTCGAGGCGGGCCGCGGGGGCCGGTTCCGGGACCGCGTCGGGGCCGGCGAGGAGCCAGCGGAGCGGCGCGGGGACCCGGTAGACGGCCTGGTCCATGGCGGGCCGCTCGATGACCACGAGGGCGGCGTCCACGAGCTCGACGAGCGCTTCGAGGCTGCCGTCCCTCTGGCGGCACAGGTCGAGGACCTCGTCGACGCTCGCGCCCCGCTCGCGCGCGGCGAGTTCGAGGAGGACCGCGCGGGCGGGGCCGGAGATCGCGGCGACGGCGTCGTCGATGGCGGCGCGGAACCGCCCGCCCGCGTCGAGGACCGCGACCGGGTCGTCGCGCAGCCGCCGCAGGGCCGCCTGCGGCGAAGCGAGCGCGACGAGGTCGGCGAGCGCCAGGAGCGCGGGCGGGAAGTTCTCGACGGCGGCGGCCAGGCCGCGGCAGTCGGCGGCCGTCCACGGCGCGCCGCGGTCCTCGCAGAACCCGGCGAGCATCGCGGCGCCCACGGCGCCCGCGGGCAGGTCCAGGGAGCGCTTGACGGCCCCCGGCAGGTCGATCGGCCTGCGGCCCACGGCGAGCAGGTGGAGCTCCGGGCAGGACTCCAGGAGCAGCAGCAGCTCGGAGCGGCGCTCGGCGCCGAGGCGGTCGGTGCCGTCCACGACGAGGAGCGCACGCCGGTCGCGGAAGTGGTCGGTGACCGTGGCCATCGGGTCGCGCAGCGGCTCCGAGCGCAGGTCCAGGGCGTCGAGGAGGGCCCGGCCGAGGTCGGGTCCGGCGTCGGAGTACCAGACGCCGTGCTCGTAGCAGGCGAGGCGCTTGCGGGCCCAGGCCTTCGCGAACACGGTCTTGCCGCACCCGGGCAGCCCGGAGAGGGCGACCATGCGGCTGACGGCGAACGCCCGGTCCAGTTCGCGGGCGTCCTCGGGGCGGTCCACGGGCGGCTTCAAAGCGTGCGGCAGGTTGTGGCGGCGGGGGCGCGACGACGGCGGCGGGAAGGACTCAGGAAGGCCGGGCGTGTCGATCTGGACCAGTTCGGTGGCGCCGGGCAGGCCGCGCAGCTCGAAGTCGCCGAGGCGGCGCACCCGGGTCGGCGGCAGGCCCGCGGCGGCCGCGCACGCCGCGGACGCCAGGATCTGGTCGCCGTGGGCCGCGGAGCAGATGCGCGCCGTCCTGTGGACCTCGGGCGTGGCGTACCCGCCCGCGGAGGGCCAGGCCTCGCCGGTGTGCAGGCCCATGCGCACGCGCGGGCGCAGCGGCCCCGAGCCGTGGTCGGGCCAGTCTGCGCCGTGGAGCGCCGTCTGGATCCCGGCCGCGGCGGCGCAGGCCGAGGCCGCGTCGTGGAACGCCACGAAGAACGAGTCGCCCTCGGTGTCGATCTCGACGCCGCCGCAGTCCCTCAGGACCTCGCGGACGAGCGCGCGGTGGCGGTGGAGGACGACCCGGTAGCGCTCGGCGCCGAGCCCGGAGGCCAGGCGCGTGGAGCCCTCGATGTCGGTGAACAGGAACGTGACGTCCCCGGCGGGCAGCAGTGCCGGTCCCGACGGGCCCTCGCCGCCCCCGCCGGCCGCCGGAAGTCCGGCCACATCGGACGGAGAATCGAATGCGGGCGCCGCATTCGCGAACGGCCGGACCCCGCCCCCGTCCGACGGGTTCCGAAGATCCGGTCTCTCGTTGCCAAGCATCGAAAAGGAAGCCAGTGCGGCGTGCGATGCCGTTGTCGTATCCACGTGTCGGTCAACTTTCGTTCAGCCCCCGTATGCCGGGCTGTGGCGCGCTGGTGCGCGGGCACAAATGCCCAGCGGCCTCACAGTGTCACCCCCATCTCAGTCGGTTACCTGCCGTGATGGGAACTGGCACTCCGCATGGCCGTGTCTCCTTGCCCTTCCGCGGACGTGAGGCCTTCTCGACGCGGGTTTGCTCGTGGCAACCACCGATCCGATATAGGAGAACGATCCGGCCGCCCGCCGGTAGCGGGCAGCCGGGAGAATTGTTGCCCCTCAGGCGTTGCCCGCGGGAACGAAACTAGGGAATACTCGCATTCAGTCCGGTCCCGCCGCGGCGCCGCACGCGCGCCGCCCCGCGGGTGCATACTGGGCGCGCCGCACCGCGCCCGCGCGCTCCCGCCAGCGCCGACTCCGCTCCGCCCCGGGCGCCGACGCGTTCACCGCCGCAAGCCCCGCCGCACCACCGGCCGCCACGATCGAGAAAGGACGACCCGCACCCGTGCTGCACCTCCTCCGACGCCTCGCACGCCGCCTCGCACTCCTCCCCTGGCGCGCCCTCAAGGCCGCCGGCAGGGGCGTCCGCGCCGCCTGGCGCGCCCTGCGCGCCCCCGCGGGCCGCCTCGGCGTCCAGGTCGCGCTCACGGTCCTCGCGGTCACCGGCGCGCTCGCCGCCGGATGGCTCGTCGTCCCCGGCGCCGGACCCGCCTGGTCCTTCGGCACCGAGCCCAGCCCCGAGGCCGAGGAGGCCCCGCTCGTCCTCACCCCCGAGGACGCCCCCGCCGCCGGGCTCCCCGCCGAGACCGACGACCTCGACGAGGCCGCCACCGGCTCCCCCACCGACGGCACCACCACCCAGGCCGGCGCCACCGACCTCGACTCGTGGGCCCGCAGCCTCGCCCACCTCGGCATCCCCGAGCGCGTCCTCGTCGCCTACGGCCGCGCCGAGCTCGTCTCCGCGGTCGAGAACCCCGGCTGCAACCTCTCCTGGACCACCCTCGCCGGGATCGGCGCCACCGAGACCAACCACGGCACCACCGGCGGCAACCGGGTCCAGGCCGACGGCACCACCCTCACCCCCATCCGCGGCGCCGACTACGACGAGATGGGCCCCATGCAGTTCCTCCCCAGCACCTGGGAGACGTGGAAGGCCGACGGCGACAAGGACGGCCTGTTCAACCCCGACGACATCGACGACGCCGTCACCGCCGCCGCCAACTACCTCTGCCACGGCGACCGCGACCTCGCGACCCCGGACGGCTGGCAGAAGGCCGTCAACTCCTACAACCCCAGGGACGACTACGTGCAGAAGGTGTTCGACCGCGCCGACCAGTACGGCAGGACGAGCACCGCCTGACAGAGGCCCCGACCGCTGCGATCGGTGAGCCGGGGGTTCCGTTCGGTGACGATTTCGGGTAAGGATAAGAGATGCCCCTGAAGCAGCTCGCTCCCGGCGAGATGACGGACGACGACCTCCGCGACTGGTGCTCGGTGCTCAACGACATGACCGCCGCGGACATGCCCGCCGAACCGCGCTGGCGCACCGACCGCCTCCGCGACTACCTCGACGCGACCCTCCCCGAGGACGAGCGGCACCTCTTCCTCGACCGCGACGCCGACGGCGACCTCGTCGGCCACGCCAGCCTCATCGTCTTCGGCGGCGAGCAGGCGGGCACCGGCGTCGTCGAGATGTCCACCAGGCCGTCCGCGCGCGGCAAGGGCGTGGGCACGCGACTGCTCCGCGCCGTCGCCGAGTGCGCCAAGGCCGGCGGCTGCCGGACCCTGTCCGTGGAGGTCATCGCGACCACCCCCGCCGTCGGCTTCTACGACCGGCACGGCTTCGCCCGCTCCACCGTGGAGCAGCGCCACCTCCTGCGCTGGGCCGACATCGACTGGGAGAAGATCGAGCACGCCGCCGGTCGCCTCGCCGCCGGGTACCGCCTCGAATACCACGCCGGGGGCGTCCCCGACCGCCTCATGGACTCCTACGCCGACGTCAAGGCGAACCTGCGGTCGGCCCCTGGGAACGTCGCGTTCGTGCCCGAGTGGCGCGGCTCGGCCTACGCGCCGGCCCTCCGCGACTCCTTCCAGACGCTCGCGCGCCGCGGCATGCGCTCGCACATCGCCGTGGCCGTCTCCGAGCCGTACGGGAACGTCGTGGGCCTCACCGAGCTCGTCGTCTCCGCGCAGCGGCCCACCCGCGCCGACCAGTACGACACCGTCGTCGCCCCCGCCCACCGCTCCTACGGGCTCGCGATGACCATGAAGGCGCGCCTCCTGACCGAGCTGCGCCGGGCAGAACCGCAGCTCGTGGACGTCCAGACCTGGACTCTCGACTCCGCCGACGACGTCCGCTGGATCAACGGCGAGCTCGGCTTCGTCCACGACGTCGACTGGTACGACTACGAGGCGGACGTCGACAAGCTCCTGTCCCGCCTCGCCCGCCCCGCCTGACCGGCCCGCCGGGCGGGCCGCTCGGCGGGCCGCTTGTGAAGATTCTGTGAACATCTGTACCGCAACCGTTTGCGAATGTTCTTTACACTGACGGTCATGCACCCCCGCCACACCGACCCCGACGACGCGCGCCACGAGCGCCGCGTCATCGTCGTCGGCGACAACGGGCTCACCCTCAGGTTCATCAGGAACCTCGTCGACAACTTCGCGTTCCACGTCGTCGCCGTCATCCCCTCCGGCCCCGGCGGCCAGCGCGAGGAGATCCGCCGGGCCGCCGAGCACAACCACCGCCTCACCATCCGCGAGGCCCGCAACGTGGACGCCGACGTCATCCGCGACGCCGGGCTCACCGACGCGTACGCGGTCGCCCTCATGGACCAGAACGACGTCGGGAACCTCCACCTCGCGCTGAAGCTGCGCGAGATGTCCCGCTACCTCAACGACGACACCCTCCCGCGCCTGGTCATCCGCATGTACAACAGCGGGCTGCGGGCCCACATGCAGAAGCTCCTCGGCGACGACGGCGTATTCGTCAAGTCGGACGCCGACATGGTCGCCCGCACCTACGCGGCCGCGGCCCTGGAGCAGATCCCGCCCGGCGACATCGTCATCTGGGAGCGGCGCCTGTACCTCGCGCGCGCGGGCGACCCGCGGGCGCAGGCGCAGTGGGTCGTCGCCACCGGCAACGAGTTCGGCGTCGACATGATCCCCCCGGACCCCGACCGGCCCGAGGACGCCGACGAGGCGGTGCGGCTGCTGTGCCTGGAGCCGGTCGCCGCGCGGCGGTGGGTCGGTCCGATGTGGGAGCGGGTGCGGCAGTGGTTCCGGCAGTCGCTGCACACGCTGCGGCGCACGTTCTCCAAGGGCCTGTGGATGGCCGCGGCCGTCCTCATGGCGGTGATGCTCGGCGGCATGACGACGCTGCTGACGGTGAACAGCCTCAACGCGAGCCGGGAGGTGAACGGGGACTTCTGGGACGCGCTGTACATGCTCGCGATGATGGCCGCGGGCGGCGCCGACCCGGACACGACCGACCACTGGGAGCTGCGGCTGACGCACGTCGTCGTGGTCGTCTCGGGGGCGCTGCTCATCCCGGTGGTCACCGGTGCGATCGTCCAGGCCGTGGTGGAGCGCCGGTACGCGCTCGCCGAGGGCCGGATGGTGCGCGCGGTGCGCGACCACGTCATCGTCGTGGGCCTGGGCAACATGGGGACGCGCGTGGTGGAGACGCTGCGGGAGCGGCGCATCCCGGTGGTGGCCATCGAGAAGGACCGGGACGCGATCGGCGTGCGCGCGGCGCGGGCCGCGGGCGCGCAGGTGCTCCTGGGGGACGCGAGCCGCCCGGCGACGCTCCAGGAGGCCGAGGTCAAGTACTCGCGGTCGCTGGTGGCGATGGCGAAGCAGGACTCCGCGAACCTGGAGACGGCCCTGTCGGGGCTGGAGTGCAAGCCGGACCTGCGCACGGTCATGCGCATCTACGACCCCGAGTTCGCGGCCCTGATCCGCCGGAACCTGAACAAGAACCGGTCGCTCCACGAGGCGTCGCAGCACTCTTCGTACAGTGCGCCGCAGGTCGCCGCGGGGTCGTTCGCGCGCGAGCTCACCGACGACGAGATCCTGGAGACGATCCCGGTGCGCGGCCAGATCGCGTACATCGCGGAGGTGACGGTGGAGGAGGGCGCGTGGCTCGACGACGTCCCCGCCCGCCAGGCGACCGTCCCCGGCTCCCACCGGCTCCTCGCGGTGCGCCGCCCGACCGGGAACGTCAGGTGGAACCCCGACGCGGGCTTCCAGATCACCCACGGCGACACGCTCCTGGTGCTCGTCACCCGCAAGGGCCTCAACGAGGTTCGCGCATGCTGCGCGCCGCGCCCCGCAGAGGACGAGGACGACTTCGGCCGCTTGTGAGTCTCGCCGGTCGGGTGAGTGCGCCCCACCCTCCACCGGCGATCCGGGCCGCGTCCGTCCGCCTGTGACCCTCGCCGGTTGGTGTGAGTGTGCGCAACTTCCGGGCCGCTCGCTCGTTTCAACCGTGGAAACATCTCTCACGGAAGGGGCCGGCAGTGGCGGCGAGCGAGCGGAGACCGCGGGCGGATCGAGACGGCGCCGGAGGCGCGGGGAGCCTGAAGCGCAAGCGCCGCAAGGCCGTCCTCGCGGCGACCGCGGGCGCTCTGGCGCTGGGGGGCGCGGCGGTCGTGGTCCCCACGGCGTTCGCCGACGACCCGGTGTCCGAGGCCCTCGCGGGTGCTTCGGAGCTCCTCCCGGTGGACGACTCGCTGCTGGGCCTGGTCGACGTCGGCGAGGTCGAGGCGCTGACCGAGTCGCTGACGTACGCGGACGCGCAGGACGCGGTGACGGTCTCGGGGCCCGACGCGGGGTACGTGAAGGTCCACTTCGAGCGGCTGCTGCTCGACGACGGCGACTACGTGACGGTGTCCAGCCCCGACGGCGCCGAGTCGTACCGGTATGAGGAGTCCCTGGTCGACACGTGGGCGACCTCCATCACCGGCGACACCGCGATCGTGGAGCTCCACCGGGCCGAGTCGAGCCCGGCGTCCGACGCGCTCGGGGTGCTCATCGACCGGGCCGCATACGGGTTCGCCTCGGACGTGGTGGACGCGCTCGTGGCCGAGCAGGCCGACGCGGCCCGCCCGGAGGAGAGCGTCTGCTCGGGCGACGAGAAGAAGTCCTCGGCGTGCTACCGGTCCTCGTACCCGGAGGTCGTGGAGCACGCGGAGCCGGTGGCGCGCCTGCTCATCGACGGGACCGTGCTGTGCACGGCGTTCCGGGTGGGCGAGGACAACCGGATGCTCACCAACCACCACTGCTTCACGGAGACGTGGGAGGCCCAGCAGACGGAGGTCTGGTTCGGGTACGACTGCGTCGCGTGCGGCGCCGACGCGGCGAACATCCCGGTGAAGGTCTCCGGCCAGCAGGTCCTGAAGACCTCCAAGCCCCTGGACTACACGCTGTTCACCGTGGACAACTTCTCGCGCATCGACCAGTTCGGGTACCTGGAGCTGGCCGACGAGCCCGCGAAGGCGGGCGAGGCGATCTACATCCCGCAGCACCCGGCCGGTCGGCCCACGGAGATCGCGATGGAGTCCTCGGTCGACGGCGGCAACTGCGTCGTCAAGAACGCCGTCTACGACGGCTACGTCGCGGGCAGCGACGTCTCCTACTACTGCGACACCGAGTTCGGGTCCTCCGGCTCCCCGGTCATCTCCCGCGACACCCACGAGGTCGTCGCCCTCCACCACTTCGGAGGCTGCCCCAACTCGGGCGTCAACGCCCAGCTCATCAAGGCCGAGATCGGCCACCTGCTCTAGCGACGGCGAACGGCGGGGGGGCGGACCGATGGTCCGCCCCGCCGCCGCCGTCGTATGCACTTCGTTGTCGTACCCCTGGGGCACTGTTGAATCGGGGGCGCCTCGCGGCGCCCGATTTGCCCGGAACCGCCGTTCACATTCCGGCAGTGCCCTACTTGACCTGCAACTCCGCGACGATCGTCGAGTAGTGGGAGCGGATGCGGTCGTCGGTCGGGTCGTCCTCGGGCGTCCAGTGGATCGCCATGCGCTCGTACAGCGTGTCGCGCTGCGCCGGGATGCGGTCGGCGGAGCGGATGAGGCCGATGAGCTCCGAGAGGCGCGACTGGTGGCGGGCGCCCGCCGAGGAGATGACGTTCTCCTCCAGCATGATCGAGCCGAGGTCGTCCACGCCGAGGTGGAGGCTGAGCTGCCCCGAGGCCTTCCCGGTCGTCAGCCACGACGACTGGAGGTGCTTCACGTTGTGGAAGAACAGGCGCGCGGTCGCCAGGAGCCGCAGGTACTCCAGGGTCGTCGCCTGGGTGCGGCCCTTGAGGTGGTTGTTCTCCGGCTGGTACGTCCACGGGATGAACGAGCGGAAGCCGCCCGTGCGGTCCTGCACGTCGCGGATCATCCGCAGGTGCTCGATGCGCTCGGCCGCGGTCTCGCCGGTGCCCATCATCATCGTCGCGGTCGATTCGAGGCCCTGCCCGTGCGCGGCCTCCATGATCTCCAGCCAGCGCTCGCCCGACTCCTTGAGCGGCGCGAGCGCGGTCCGCGGCCGGGCCGGGAGCATCTCGGCGCCGGCGCCGGCGATCGAGTCGAGCCCGGCGGCCTTGATGCGGCGGATCGACTCGTCGATCTCCACGCCGGAGACCTTCGACATGTGCGCGATCTCGGAGGGCCCGATCGAGTGAATCATCAGCTGCGGGTACTCGCGCTTGACGGAGGAGAACAGCTCCTCGTAGTACTCGACGCCGAAGTCCGGGTGGTGCCCGCCCTGGAGCATGACCTGCGTCGCGCCCAGGCCCACGGCCTCGCCGCAGCGGCGCAGAACCTCCTCCATCGGGTGCGCCCAGCCCTCGTCGTGCTTGGGGGCGCGGTAGAAGGCGCAGAACTTGCACGCGGTGACGCACACGTTCGTGTAGTTGATGTTGCGGTCGATGATGTACGTGACGATGTTGTCGCCGACGACGCGCCGCCGGGCCGTGTCGGCGGCCTCGGCGAGGGGGTGGAAGGGCGCTTCGGTGTAGAGCAGCAGGGCTTCCTCGGCGCTGATGGCGCCGCCGTCGGCGGCGCGGGCGAGGATGTCGTCGATCTCGGCCATGCACGAAGCGTATCCGCCGCGAGGCCCTGCGGGACAGTGCGCCCGAGCGGATTGACTCGTGGGTTACCCGACGGCGCCGCTCGGCCGCGGCTCCTACACCGTGTAGAGCTCGGTGTGGATCTCGCCGGTCCCGGCCTCTTCGAGGACCTCCTTGACGCCGAGGACCATCTCGTACGGGCCGCACAGGAACCACTCGTCGACCTCGCGGGCGTCGACGACGGTGCCGAGGACCTCGCGGAGGCGTTCGGGCGTGAGGCGGCCGGTGAGCAGCGGCGTGGGGCCGTCGGTGCGGGTGCGCACGTGGTGGAGGCGCAGGCGGTCGCCGTGGACGCGTTCGAGTTCGCGCAGTTCGGGCGCGAACATCGTGGTGTCCTCGGTGCGGTTGGAGTACAGGAGGGTCACGGTCGCGCCGGATTCGAGGGCGGCGGTGGCGATCGCGATGATCGGGGTGATCCCGGACCCGGCGACGACGGAGCCGTAGTGGCGCTCGGGCCGGATGTCGGTGCAGAAGTTCCCGAGCGGCGGGAGCACTTCGAGGACGTCGCCGGGCAGGAGGCTCCGGTTCGCGTACCCGGAGAAGGAGCCCTTGGGGATCGAGCGGATGCCCAGGCGCAGGGTGCCGCGCTCGGCGAGTTCGCGCGGGGTGGAGGCGAGGGAGTAGGAGCGGCGGACCTCCGAGCCGTCGGGTTCGACGCGCTGGAACGTGAGGTGCTGGCCGGGCTTGAAGTCGAACTTGGGCCGCAGGTGCTCGGGGACGGCGAGCGTGACCTCCACGGCGTCGTCGGTGAGGGCCCGGACGGCGCTGACGGTGAGCTTGTGCCACGCGGGGCGGTTCTTGCGGGGCTGCTTCAGCTCGATGGCCACGGGGCGGTCCTCTCGTCGCGCGGGGTGTCGGTGGCGGGGTGTTCGGTCGCGGAGTGTCGGTCGGTGCGGTCGCGCATTCGCTGCGTCCGCGCAGATGTCACTGGTGTTCAGATGTCACTGTCGAAGAATTCGGGCCCTTCGGGCGAAAGGTCTTTCACTTCCGTGTAACGGGCGGCGCGGGAGGCGAATTCCCGCAGGCCCGCGAGGTGCCGCTCACTGAGGCCGAACTGGAGGCGGTCGAAGTACTCGGCGAGCGCGGCGGGCGCGAAGGGCTCCCAGCGGGCGGCGGAGGCGACGACCGCGTCGATCTCGGCGCGGCTGAGGCGCACGGAGTCGCGGAAGGCGAGGTGGACGTCCTTGACGAGCCCGGGGTGGGCTTCGGCGTAGTCGCGGCGCACGGCCCACACGGCGAAGACCATGGGCAGGCCGGTCCAGTCCTTCCATTCGGCGGCGAGGTCGAGGACGTGGTTGCCCTGCGGGTCGTGGTGGACGCGGAGGGCTTCGTCGCCGATGAGGACGGCCGCGTCGGCGCCGTCGAGCGCGGAGTCCACGTCGGGCGCGGTGACCCGGTAGGCGGGCTTGCGGCCGTAGCGGTCCTCCAGGAGCATCTTGCCGAGGAGGACGCCGGTGCGCGAGAACGACGCGAGCGAGACGCGCGGCTCGGCGGGCAGGTCGGCGAGGGGGACCTTCGAGACGAGGTTGACGCTGAGGACCGGGCCGTCGGCGGCGACCGCCGGGTCGGGGATGAGCAGCAGGTCGTCGGCGTGCTTGAGGTACTCGACGAGGGTGATCGGGCCGATGTCGAGGTCGCCTTCGACGAGGAGGCGGCTGAGTTCGTCGGGCGCGTCGCGCCGCAGCTCGAATTCGAGCAGCGCGCCCGTGCGGGCCAGTCCCCAGTAGATGGGCATGCAGTTGAGGAAGGCGATGTGGCCGACCCTCGGGCGTCGCGCGTTGTTCACGGTTCCGACCGTATCCCCCCTCGGAGTCCTAGGACGGTCCCGAGAGGGCGACGGCGTCGCCGGCGTCACCAAGGTTTCAGCGTTCGTCGATGTCCGCGAGGTCCTTCCCGCCGTCGGACCCGGCGTGCTCGCCGTCGGCGCCGTCGGCGGTGACGAGCGCGACGAGCCGGTCGAGGACGTCCTCGTCGTCGCCGGTCAGGACGATCTCGTCGCCGGGGCGCACGTCGAGGACGAGCACCTGGAGGATCGACTTCGCGTCGTGCGACTGGTCGTCGCCGGTCTTCGCGATCGTCACCTCGCCGGGCGACGAGGCCGCGGTCTCCACGAACACCGTCGCGGGCCGCGCCTGGATCCCGACCTCTGTGCTCACTTTCACACGGCGCTCGGCCATGCTGCTCCCCTCCCCCGGTTCAGCGGCGCCCGGACCTGGTGGTCGCCGCCGCCGGGCCGCCGCGGCGGCCCTCCAGCAACAGCATGGACCGGGCGCGGGGACGGCGGGCGTGTTTTCGGGCTATTGCAGCGAGAAGCGGGACAGAGCGGTCAGCCCTCGGGGGCGTCGTCCTCGGGCTTGGCGCCGTAGACGGTGGGCCGCGGGAGCGGGATGTGCTCGGGCAGCTCGGAGCGGTCGAGGTGGTTCTGGACGCGGGCGCGGCCGCGCCGGTAGCCCTCCTCGTCGGCGGGCGGCCAGGATGCGGGCGGCAGCTTGTGCGCGCCGGTCTTGGTGGTCGGCTCCTCGAAGAGGCTGATGTCGGGCGCGTTCACGATCTTCTTGCGCGAGGACTCGGCCTCGGTCCGCGGGCCCTCCTCGGGGGCCTCGGACGGGGGCGTGTCGGCCTCGACCGGGGCCTGCGGGGCGGCGGGCGTGGGCGCGGGGACCGGCTCCTCGTACGGGGCGGCGTCGGAGAACGGGCTGTCGTCGGCGTACAGGTACGACGGCGGCGGCGTGGGCTCCGGGCGCGGCACGGGCTCGGGGTCCGGGACGGGGCCGGGCTCGGGGCGCTGCGGCGGCGTCGGCTCGGGGTGCGGGACCGGTTCCGGCTCGGGGACCGGGGTCGGCTCCGGCGGCAGCGGGTCGGGCACCGGCGGGGTGGGGACGGGCTGCGGCGGCGTGGGTTCGGGGGCCGGGGTCGGCTCGGGGGCCGGGGTCGGCTCGGGGGCCGGGTCCACGGCGACCGGGTCGGCGCTGCGCTCGTTGAGGGTGACTCCGGATTCGAGGTCCGCTGAGGCCTTCGCGACGGCGTCGCTCATCACGGCGTCGCTGAACGCCTTGGCGCCCAGGCCGATCACGGGCTCGGGGACGTCGTCCACGGGGACGCCGGCGATGTCGGCGGCGGCTCCGGCGGTCTCGACCAGGTCGGCGCCGGGGCTCGGGGCCTCGACCACGGCGGCGACCGCGAGGGCCTCCTCCAGCTCCGGTTCCACGACGGACTCCGGGTCGTCGCCGAGGCCGGGCGCGTCCGCCGGGGCGGGCGGCAGGGACTCGCCGGGGACCTCGTCGCCGAGGCCCGCCAGCGCGGACTCGTCCTCGTCGCTGAGCTCGGCGTCGTCGTCGGGCTCCTCGGGGTCGGGGAGGGTGTCCCAGGCGCCGTCCTCGTCGTCGTCCTCCGCGAGCGGCGCGGGGACCGCGGGTGCGGTGGGAGGAGCGGGCGGGGCCGGTTCGGGCTCGGGGGCGGGCGCGCTGAACGCGGCGCTCTCGGCGGCCGGGGTGCCGAAGACGGCGCTCTCGGCGCCCGGGGTGCTGAACGCGGGACCGGCGGCAGGGGCGCTGGTCGCCGGGTCGCCGAAGGCGGGACTGGTCGATGCAGGGGTGCTGGGCGCGGGACTGCTTGGCGCAGGGCTGCTGAACGCGGGACTGCTGAACGACACCGCCGGTTCGGCGGGTTCGGCGCCGGGGACGGTGAAGCCGGGGGCGTACGCGGCGCCGGGGCTGCTCTCGGAGGAGGGCACGCTGAACCCGGGCGGGGCGGCCGCGGGGACGGCGGGCGCGGTCGGGCCCGGATCGGCGAAGGGCGCTTCGAGGGGCGGCGGGGTGCGGCGCAGGATCTGGGTGCCGTCGGGGGCGGGGGCCGGGAGGTCGGGCGCGGGCGGGGCGCCGGGCGGCGCGAACATGCCGGAGTCGGCGGACGGCAGGCTGAAGCCGCTGCTCGCGGGCGGCGCGTAGGGCGGGCCGGTGACCGGGGAGGACGCCGAGGGCGGTTCGGTGAACGTCGGGTTCGCGGCCGGCGGCGGGAAGGCCGGAGGCGGCGGGGAGACCGGCGGGACCGTCGAGGGCGCGGACGCGACCGGCGGCAGCGACTGCGAGGACTGGTACGGCGGCGGGGCCGACTGGTAGGGCTGGCCGGGCGGCTGCGGCGGCTGGTAGGGCGGGTACTGGCCCTGCTGCGGGGGCGGCGGGTAGGCGGGGACCTGCGCGGCGCCGTATGCGGGCGGCGGGGGGACCGGGGCCGAGCCGTACTGCGGTGCTTGCGGGACCGCGGCCTGGCCCTGCGGTGGCATGGGCGGGGGGACGGCGGCCGAGCCCTGGGCGGGCGGCGGGGCCCACTGCTGCTGTTGCTGCGGGGCGCCGTACGGCTGGTTCGGGGGCGGGACGGCCGCGTAGCCCTGGTTGGGGCCGCCCTGGTTCAGGGGCGGTTCGGGGTGGGCGGTCGGCTGGTAGGCGCCGGGCGGCGCGTACTGGGGCTCGGGCGGGGGCGCGTAGGCCTGGGGGTCGCCGGGCGGGGCGTACTGGGGGACCGCGGCCGCGCCGTACGCCTGGGGCGCACCGGGGGGCGCGTAGGACGGCGGCGCGCCGTACCCGGCGGGCGGCGGGTAGTTCGGCTCCGCGGGGAAGCCGCCGATCGGGGGCGGCAGGGGGGCGCCGCACTGGGGGCAGCGGCGCTGCCCGGACGTGAGCCGCTGGCCGCAGGAGCTACAGCTGTTTCCGTCCACGGAAGCCTCCTCGGGGCTGGAGCGTCGTCATTCGGGCACCTCGGTGACCATCGTGCCATCATCCGGTCGCGTCGCGTGCACGCCTTCCCACTACCCGGGGACGCCTCTCAGGCCGCGGTCTGGCGCAGGAGCGCCCCGGCGACCGTGTCGGCCAGCGTCGGCGTCGGCGACTCGCCTTCGTCCTCGGTGGGCGTCTGCGGGTCGTCGGTGGGGCTCGGCGAGGGCGACTCGGACGGCGACTCGCTGTCGGTGGGCTCGGGGTCCGGGCTGGGCGACTCGGTCTCGCTGGGCGTCGGCCGGGGCGTGCTCGTGGTCGGGTCGTCGTCCGGGGAGCTGGGCTCGCCGGGGGTCTGCGTCGGGTTCCCGGCCCCGGGGTCGGTCTGGATCGCGTCGACCACGCGGTGGGCGCCCGCGAAGTTCGTGAACCAGATCGAGGAGATCTTCACGACGTCGCCGGTGCGCGGGGCCTGGATCATCTTGCCGTCGCCGAGGTACATGCCGGTGTGGTAGACGGACTGCCAGTTGCCCGGGTCGTCCCACCAGTAGAGGAGGTCGCCGGGGAGGAGCTTCTCGACGTCGACGGGCTTGTCGCGGGTCGCGTTGTACTGGTCGGCGGCGACGCGCGGGAGGCTCACGCCCGCATAGGCGTACGCGGACTGGACGAGCCCGGAGCAGTCGAAGGAGTCGGGTCCCTCGGCGCCCCACACGTACGGGTCGCCGAGCTGCGCGAGCGCGTACTCGACGGCCTTCTTCGCCTCGGGGGCGGCGTCCCAGCCGTCGACTTCGGACGAGAAGTCGTCGGAGTACTGGGCGGCGGCGGCCTCGCGTTCGCGTTCGAGCTGCTCCAGGGCCTCGCGGTTCTGCTCGACGAGCAGGTCGAGCGCGGCCTGCGCGGCGTCGAACTCGGTGTCGAGGGCGAGGTAGCGGGTCTCGGCGCGGTCGGCGGAGAGGACGGCGGCGTCGTAGGCGGCGCGGGCGACCTGCTCGGCGGTGGCGGCGTCGTCGAGGTCGGCGGACAGCGCGGGCAGGTCCCACTCGCCCCCGACGGGCGCGAGCCCGGTCAGGTCCGGGAGCTCGGCCTCGGGGACGCCCGCGGTGTCGGCGTAGGCCTCGCCCGCGGCGAAGTCGAGGGCGTCCTGCGCGGCGGCGAGCTCGCCGGTCGTCGCGGTCCACTCGGTCTGGGCGGCGGCGAGGCGGGTCTCGCGGGCGGTCCACTCGTCCTGCGCGGCGGTGGTCTCCTCGGCGAGCTGCGCGAGGTCGATCGAGGCGGCGGTGACCTGGTCGCCCAGGGGGCCGTCGGCGGTCTCGGGGTTGGTGACGGGCGTGTCGTCGCCCGCCCCGCCGAGGGGCCGCGAGCCGTCGTCGGGGACCGTCACCCCGGGTTCGGCGAACGCGGGCAGCGCCCCGCCGAAGACGACGGCCGCCGCACTGGCGGCGGCGATCATGCGGGCACCGAACCGTGAAACGCGCATGTGAGGTGTCCTTCTGTGGGGGAAGCCACGGATACTGTACCGAAGACACGCAACTCTCGCGTCCACGGTTGCCCCCGGCCCCCGATCGTGTTGCCCGCCACTCGAACTCACACCACCCCGGACGAACCGCCCGAATCGGTCCCACACCGCCGGGCCCGCGGCCTCACAAGCGAATCGTGCGCGGCGGCCGCCGCGTGTCCGCGGGGCTACGCTGGCACCGAACGCGACAACGTTGGGAGCGCCATGGACGACACCGCCAGGTTCAAGGCCGGGATCGAGGAGAAGCTCGCCGCGGGCGAGCGGTTGAGCTTCGAGGACGGCGTCGGGCTGTACGAGGTCGACGACCTCGCCTGGCTCGGCCGCCTCGCGCACGGGGTCCGCACCGCCAAGAACGGCGACCGGACCATGTTCAACGTCAACCGCCACCTCAACCTCACCAACGTGTGCTCCGCGTCCTGCGCGTACTGCTCGTTCCAGCGCAAGCCCGGCGAGACCGACGCGTACACGATGCGCGTCGAGCAGGCCGTGGCCCTCGCCGAGCAGATGAAGGGCGACGCCCCCACCGAGCTGCACATCGTCAACGGCCTCCACCCGACCCTCCCGTGGCGCTACTACCCGCGGGTCCTCAAGGCGCTCAAGGAGACCCTCCCCGAGGTGAACCTGAAGGCGTTCACCGCCACCGAGGTCCAGTGGTTCGAGAAGATCTCCGGCCTGGGCGCCGACGAGATCCTCGACGAGCTCATCGAGGCGGGCCTGGAGTCGCTCACCGGCGGCGGGGCCGAGATCTTCGACTGGGAGATCCGCCAGCACATCGTCGACCACGACTGCCACTGGGAGGACTGGTCGCGCATCCACCGCCTCGCCCACGCCAAGGGCCTGCGCACCCCCGCGACCATGCTGTACGGCCACATCGAGGAGCCTCGCCACCGCGTCGACCACGTGCTGCGCCTGCGCGAGCTCCAGGACGAGACCGGCGGCTTCGCCGTGTTCATCCCCCTGCGCTACCAGCACGACTTCCACGACTCCAAGGACGGGAAGATCCGCAACCGGCTCCAGGCGCGCACCACGATGGCGAGCCCGGCCGAGTCGCTCAAGGTCTTCGCGGTCTCGCGGCTCCTGCTCGACAACTTCGACCACGTCAAGTGCTTCTGGGTCATGCACGGCCTCGACGTCGCGCAGCTCTCGCTGTCGTTCGGCGCCGACGACCTCGACGGCTCGGTCGTGGAGTACAAGATCACCCACGACGCCGACGAGTACGGCACGCCCGACAAGATGACCCGCGACGACCTCCTGGAACTCATCCGCGACGCCGGCTTCCAGCCCGTCGAGCGCAACACCCGCTACGACGTGGTGCGCGAGTACGAAGGGCCCCAGTCGATCGCGGAGCGCCGGGCCGAACCGCAGTCCGTGAAGTTCTAGCGGTGCAGGCGAAACCGGAGGAGTCCAAGGCGGCCGGGACGCTCGGCCAGCTCGTGGGGACCGCGCTCGCGTACTTCGTGATGGGCGCGGTCGTCCTCGCCGTCATCGACCTGCTGTTCGTGTTCCCCAGCGGGCGGCCGTTCGGCGA
Source organism: Glycomyces mayteni (assembly GCF_042428885.1). Taxonomy (NCBI): domain Bacteria; kingdom Bacillati; phylum Actinomycetota; class Actinomycetes; order Glycomycetales; family Glycomycetaceae; genus Glycomyces; species Glycomyces mayteni. The sequence continues at coordinate 1,250,828 of NZ_JBHMBP010000001.1, read as the reverse complement.
GACCTCCGGGTGGATCGCCGCGCTGCCGACCGTGTGGGCGTACAGCGAGCAGTTCCGGCGCTACGGCGGCGCGGCCCGCTGGGGCGTCATGCTCGTCGGCGTGGTCCTCGGGATCGGGGCCGGGCTCGCCGTCGGGGTGCTCCTGCCCCCGACGTGGCCGCCGATGCTCGCCGGCGGCCTCGCCGGACTCACCGCAGCACTCGTCTACGCGCCCCTGTGGTACGCAGGGGTCCGCACCTTCGGAGAGGAGCGGCCCGCATGAACCCGGTCGCCAAGTTCTACCTCGCACGCGTGGCGCTCGTCGCCGTCGTCGCGATCCCCTTGATGTTCTTCATCAACGCGCTGCTCGCGGTCGCCGCGGGCCTGCTCGTGTCGATGGTCCTCGGCTTCGTGCTGCTGCGCAGGCAGCGCGAGGCGATGATCGAGCACATCGACGCGGGCGTCAAGCGCCGCCGCGAGGAGAAGGAGCGGCTGCGCGCCGAACTCGCGGGAGAGTAAGGGACTCAGGGCGCCTTATGGGGTGAGGGACTCACCTCATAAGGCGCCTTCCGCGTCCTTGCAAGCCGTCCTTGCGGGTCCCTGCGGGGCCGTGCCCGGCCTTACGCGTCCTTCATCAGCTCCGAGCAGATCTGGAGCGTCTCGCCCGCCCCGGCCTCGAGGGCCTTGCCGTAGTGCTTGAGCCAGGACCGGACCCCGTCGGGCGTCCCGGTCGACCAGGCGCGCTGCGCGCCCACGTACTCGGGCTGGCGCTCCAGGTGCCCGGCGTCCACGGTGATGAGCAGCTTCGGGTCGAGTCCCTTGCTGGCCAGCGCGAGGCGGGCCGCCGCGCGGGCGACCACGTTGTTGGCCACGGGGAACGGGCGCACGGACAGGAGCTCGCCGTGGACGACGGCGGCGGCCATCGCGGCGGGGATCTCCTTGGTGGGGTTGGTGACCAGGGCGCAGAGGGCGTTGATGCGCGCCGAGCCGGACTCGTCGACCTCGATGCGGCCGGGCTCGAACTCGACGCCGGCGTCGGGGAGGTCGCGGGTGGCGAGCAGGTGGAGCTTCGCGAGGACGTACCGGGGCGAGACGGGCCAGACGCCGGCGAGGGAGGGGAGGGCGTCGGTGACGGCGAGGACCCCGGAGACGACCGGGTCGTCGAAGTCCCCGGCGCGCAGGCGCTCCACGTCGCAGTCGTACCCGTCGAGGGCGAGCGTCGCGGACGCCGAGTGCAGTGCGACCTCCGCTTCGACGAGGGCCTCGCCCTCCTCGCCGCCGCGCAGGGCCTCGTGCCAGAGCATGCGGTCGACGCCGGCTCGGGCATTCTCAAGGGCGTCGGCGACCTCGGAGAGTTCGAGGAGAGGCGCGAGAGGATCCACGGGCGGAACCTTACCTTTAGTGCGGAGCACGCAAACGGCGCACCGGGCGGGCTAGAGGGCAGTCACAGAACAGTATCGGACTTCGCGGGTCGACACCGCTCCGACGATACCCGGCGAATCGGCGCGCAAGGGTCCCCGAGTCGAGGGAACACAGGCGGGGAGCGGGCGGGCGCCCCGACCGCTCGGCGGCCGCCGGACGCCCGCCCGCGGGCCGTTCGGCGACGGCAGGTCCCAGATGCCGGTGGCGCCTCAGGGGCACGTTCCGTGTCGCCCTGTTCGCGGTAGTGTTACCGGACATAGACCCGCCTCACAGTCGCGCACAGGCGCGTAGATCTGTAAGGAGCCAATACCAGTGGCAGATACCCCGCAAGAGACGCTTGCCAATCTCCTGTCGGAGGACCGGACCTTCCCGCCGTCCCCCGAGTTCACCCAGGCGGCGAACGTCACGGCGGCCGCCTACGACGAAGCCGCCGCCGACCGCCTCGCGTTCTGGGAGGCCCAGGCCCGCCGGCTCGACTGGGCGAAGGACTGGGACCGGGTCCTCGACTGGGACAACCCGCCGTTCGCGAAGTGGTTCACCGGCGGGGAGCTGAACGTCTCCGCCAACTGCCTCGACCGGCACGTGGCCAACGGGCTCGGGGACCGGGTCGCGATCCACTTCGAGGGCGAGCCGGGCGACACGCGCGCGGTCACGTACGCGGAGCTGCTCGACGAGGTCAAGCGGGCCGCGAACGCGCTCACTGATCTCGGTGTGGGCGCGGGCGACCGAGTCGTCATCTACATGCCGATGATCCCCGAGGCCGCGGTGGCGATGCTCGCGTGCGCGCGCATCGGCGCCCCGCACTCGGTGGTGTTCGGCGGGTTCAGCGCGAACGCGCTGTCGAGCCGCATCGACGACGCGGGCGCGAAGCTCGTGATCTGCGCCGACGGCGGGTTCCGCAAGGGCAAGGCGTTCGCGCTCAAGCCGACCGTGGACGAGGCGCTGGAGTCGTGCCCGTCGGTGGAGCAGGTCCTCGTGGTGACCCGCACCGGGCAGGAGGTCGCGTGGAACGAGCGCGACGTCAAGTGGGAGGACGCCGTCGGCGGGGCCTCCAATGAGCATGAGGCGCAGCCGTTCGACGCGGAGCACCCGCTGTTCATCCTGTACACGTCGGGGACGACGGGCAAGCCCAAGGGCATCCTGCACACCTCGGGCGGGTACCTGACGCAGGCGTCGTTCACGCACCACGCGGTGTTCGACCTGAAGCCGGAGACGGACGTGTACTGGTGCACCGCCGACATCGGCTGGGTCACCGGGCACTCGTACATCGTCTACGGGCCCATGTCGAACGGCGCCACGCAGGTCATGTACGAGGGCACCCCGGACACGCCGCACACCGGCCGGTTCTGGGAGATCGTCCAGAAGTACGGGGTGACGATCCTGTACACGGCGCCGACGGCGATCCGCACGTTCATGAAGTGGGGCGACGACGTCCCCGCGCAGTACGACCTGTCGAGCCTGCGGGTCCTCGGGTCGGTCGGCGAGCCGATCAACCCCGAGGCGTGGGTCTGGTACCGCGAGCACATCGGCGGCGGGAACACGCCCGTGGTGGACACGTGGTGGCAGACGGAGACCGGCGCGATCATGGTGTCGCCGCTGCCGGGCGTGACGTCCACGAAGCCGGGCTCGGCGCAGCGGCCGCTCCCGGGGATCAGCGTCGACGTGGTCGACGAGCAGGGCGAGTCGGTGCCGGACGGCGGCGGCGGGTTCCTGGTGATCCGCGAGCCGTGGCCGTCGATGCTCCGCACGATCTGGGGCGACGACCAGCGGTTCCTCGACACGTACTGGGCGCACTTCGACGGCATGTACTTCGCCGGGGACGGCGCGAAGAAGGACGACGACGGGGACCTGTGGCTCCTCGGCCGCGTCGACGACATCATGCTGGTCAGCGGGCACAACATCTCCACCACTGAGGTGGAGTCGGCGCTCGTGAGCCACGCGACGGTCGCGGAGGCGGCGGTCGTGGGGGCGTCGGACCCGGTGACGGGGCAGGGCATCGTCGCGTTCGTGATCCTGCGCGGGCAGTCCGAGTCGAGCCCCGAGCACCTCGCGGAGCTGCGCGCGCACGTCGCGAAGACGTTGGGCGCCATCGCGAAGCCGCGCCAGGTCATCATCGTGGCCGAGCTGCCAAAGACCCGCTCGGGCAAGATCATGCGGCGGCTCCTGCGCGACATCGCCGAGGACCGCGAGATCGGCGACGTCACGACCCTCGCCGACAACACCGTCATGAGCCGCATCAAGACGGGGCTGCAAGGCGGCAAGGAAGACTGAGGCGCCCCGGATCGTAGATCCTATAGGAAATAGGATCTACGATCCGGGCCACCGCGCGCCCGGCGGCCCGCCGTGACCTCACCGTCACCTCGTACGCTGTCCGCGTGACCCGCAAGACCTTCGCCGACAGCGCCGCCCTGAAGCAGGGCCCCTGGACCCACCGGCAAGTCGACGCCAACGGCTCGCGCTTCCACGTGGCCGAGGCCGGAGAAGGCCCCCTCATCCTGCTCCTGCACGGCTTCCCCGAGTTCTGGTGGGCGTGGCGCCACCAGATGCCCGCGCTCGCCGACGCGGGCTTCCGCGTCGTCGCCGCCGACCTGCGCGGCTACGGCGCCTCCGACAAGCCGCCGAAGGGCTACGACGCGTACACGATGGCCGCCGACGTCGTCGGGCTCGTCCGGGCCCTCGGCGAGCGCGAGGCCACGGTCGTCGGGCACGACCTCGGCGGCATCCTCGCGTTCGCGGCGGCCGCGTTCCACCCCAGGCAGTTCAAGTCCCTCGTGGTCCTCGGCGCGGCGCACCCGCTGCGCCAGCGGGCGGCGCTCGCGGTGGACCCGAAGGGGCAGCTCTCGGCCTCGCGGCACCTGTTCGCGTTCCAGATGCCCCGCTACGAGCACAAGCTGACCGCTTGGGACGCAAGGAAGGTCGCGGACCTGATGTACGCGTGGTCAGGGCCGGGCTGGCGCGGGACGCGGGACTTCCAGGAGTACGTGCGCGCGTGCCGGGACGTCATCCAGATCCCGCAGGCCGCGTTCTGCGCCCTGGAGGCGTTCCGGTGGCCGTTCCGCACGTCGGTGGGGCTGGCGGGGCGGCGGTTCGTGAAGCTGCTCCAGCGGCCGACGCCGGTGCCGGTGCTCCAGCTGCACGGCGCGCTCGACACGTGCGTGCTGCCGCGGACGGCGCAGGGCTCGGGGCGGTACGTGCACGGGCGGTACGAGTGGAAGCTCCTCGACGGGGTGGGGCACTTCCCGCAGCAGGAGGCGCCGGAGACGGTGACGAAGGAGATCATCCGGTGGGCGTCGTGAGCCGCGGTCGCCGCTCCAGGTGAGCGCCGGTCACAATACGGTCAACAATTAGCCGCTCGGCTAGTTCGTGCGGCAGGATTGGGCGGCAAGCTGCTGTCGAATCCGAAGGCGGGTCCATGTCCCATGCCGCGTACGCGCTCACCGGCGCGACGATCGTCCCCATCACGTCGGCTCCGATCGAGCAGGGCGTCATCATCGTCGAGGACGGCCGCATCAGCGCCGTCGGCGGCCCCGGCCTCGCGGTCCCCGCGGGCGCCGAGGTGATCGACGCGACCGGCAAGTGGATCGTCCCGGGCCTCATCGACGCCCACACCCACCTCGGCGTCCACGAGACCGGCGAGGGCTGGGCGGGCGACGACACCAACGAGATGACCGACCCGAACACCGCGCACGTGCGGGCCCTCGACGGCATCAACCCCGCCGAGCCCGGCTTCGCCGACGCGCTCGCGGGCGGCGTGCTCACCGCGTGCGTCAACCCCGGGTCCGGGAACGTCATCGGCGGCGAGTGCGTCGCCGTCAAGACCGCCGGGAGCCGCCGCGTGGACGACCTCGTGGTCCGCTCCCCCGCCGGGATCAAGTCGGCGCTCGGCGAGAACCCCAAGCGCGTGTACGGCGACAAGGGCCAGACCCCCAAGACCCGCATGGGGACCGCGGGCGTGCTCCGGTCGGCGTTCGTCGCCGCCGAGAAGCACCGCGCCGCCGAGGACCCCGACCGGGACCTGAAGCTGGAGAACCTCGTGAAGGTCCTCGACCGCGAGATCCCCTGGCGCCAGCACTGCCACCGCGCCGACGACATCGCCACGGCGATCCGCGTCGCCGACGAGTTCGGGTACGACCTGGTCCTCGACCACGGGACCGAGGCGCACCTGCTCGCCGACGTCATCGCCGAGAAGGGCATCCCGGTCCTGTTCGGGCCGCTGCTGACGGCGCGCGCGAAGGTCGAGACCGCGAAGCGGTTCCCCGCCAACGCCGTGAGGATGGCCGAGGCGGGCGTCAAGCTCGTCATCATGACCGACCACCCGGTGGTGCCGATCCAGTACCTCATCGTGCAGGTCATGGAGTGCGTCAAGGCGGGCCTGGACCGCGAGACCGCGCTGCGGTCCGTGACGATCAACCCCGCCGAGGTCCTCGGCGTGTCCGACCGGCTCGGCTCCCTTGAGGCGGGCAAGGACGCCGACTTCTGCGTGTGGTCGGGCGACCCGCTCGACTACTACTCGACGGTGGAGCGCGCGTACATCGACGGCGTGCAGGTCAACTGAGACGACAGAGAGAGGCCCGGAAGGCGATGCCTTCCGGGCCTTTGCGGTACTTCGCTCCGGCGCACTCCGCTCGGGAATCGCCCCGAGCTCGCCCCGGGTCTCCCCTAGGCGGCGCGGCGGACGTCGGCGCGCGACGGGAGCGTCGCGAACTCGCCGCGGACGCGCAGGTCGCGGGCGATGAACCCGTGCCGGGCGGCGGCGAAGCCCCCGACGATGCGGTCGAGCAGTGTGGGACGGTCCTCGACCACGGGTGCGTCGGGCAGTGCCGACATGGCCTCGGTCTTCAGCATCGGGAGCGCGAGAATCGCGTAGTGGTCCATGGTGTTTCCTTCCGGGCGGTGATGCAGGTTCGCGTGCCGCGCCGGTGCGGCGTGAGGCCCGACCGGATCGCGGTCCCCCGGGGCCTCGCCGACAACTCTGCCCGTCCGGTGTCACCGGCTCATTACGCCCCAGCAAACCCTCGGGCAAGCCTCGTGAACACCAAGGTGCCGATCATGCCCCCGGTCACACTCCACGGGGTTCCGGCGGGCGACCGGCCCTCTACCCGGGGCCGCTCGCCCGGGGCAAGGAAAAAGGTGCGAGCCGACCGCCCGCACCGTCCAAGATGGTGGGCCCCCTCGGACTCGAACCGAGAACCTACGGATTAAAAGTCCGCAGCTCTGCCATTGAGCTAGAGGCCCTTGCCGGGGACCTTACCGCATCCGGGAGGACGGGGCGCAGGTGGCGGGGTCCGGATGGCCTGGGGCACTCGGAATGTCGGAGGGGCCGGGCAGGATGGCGGAAGCGGCTCGCGGACCGGGTCCGGGCGGCTTCCGGGCAAGCTCCACCGCCGGGCCGGTGGCGGTGGAACCCGCGGCGGGCGGTGTGGGCTCGGCGCCGCCGCTGGACGGCGCGGCGGCAGTCGCGGAGAACCGCCGCCGCGCCTATTCGACCCGGCGTCACACGTGGCCCTCGGTGGGGGCGGGCCCGCTCCCGCTGGAATCGAACATATGTACTATAGCGGATCGCCGCCCGCCCGTGCACCCCCGGTCGGGTGAAAACCCGGGAGGCCCGCCGCGCGGGTGCGGCCCCGACGGCACCAGGCGAACGGGCCGGTAGACTCGCCTGCTGTGCTCATACTGCTGCCGCCGTCAGAGGGGAAGGCCGTCCAAGGCGACGGTCCGTCCCTCGACCTCGGGCGACTCTCCTCACCGGCGCTGAACCCCATCCGCGAACTCCTGGTCGACCGGCTCGTCGAGCTGTGCGCCGACGAGGAGACGGCCGTGCGGACCCTGAAACTCCCTGCGACGCAGCGGCATTACGTCCAGGCCAACCGCACGCTCCGCAGCGCCCCGACCCTCGCGGCCTGGGAGCTCTACAACGGCGTCCTCTACGACCGGCTCGGCCTCGGCGACCTGCCCGACGGCGAGCAGGTCCTCATCGCGTCGCCGCTGTGGGGGCTGCTGCGGCCCTCCGACCGGGTGCCGCCGTACCGGATGCCGATGAGCGCGAAGCTCCCCGGGACCGAGACCCTCGCGAAGCTGTGGCGCCCGGCCGTCGCCGAGGTGCTCGGCGCGCGCGACGAGCTCGTGGTCGACCTCCGCTCCGGCGCGTACGCGCAGGTGTGGGGCCCCAAGGACCGCGGCGTGTCCGTGCGCGTGTTCAAAGAGGACGCCGACGGGCGGCGCAGCGTCGTCACCCACATGGCGAAGGCCACCCGCGGCGAGGTCGCCCGGGCCCTCCTCGCCGGCGGCGCCCGCCCCGAGTCCGCGGCCGAACTCGGCGACTTCCTCGCCGGCCAGGGCTGGAAGGTCGAACTCTCCGAACCCGCCACCCGCTCCAAGCCCTGGCTCCTGGACATCGTCGGCGCCTGACCGGCCGAAAGCTACCCTCGCGTGTAGTAACCAGCACCCCCGGTGCCGATGATGCCCGCGAGCACCTGAAGCCCCGCTGAAGACGGACCCGACTTACCCTCGGGTGTAGTAAGCGGGACCCCCTGCGTCAAGGGTGCCCGCGGGTAGCTGAAGGGCGGCTGAAGAGGGTCGCGACCTACCCTCGGGTGTAGTAAGCAGGGCCCCCGGTGCCGATGGTGCGTCGGGGTTGCTGAAGGGGAGCTGAAGATGACGGAAGGGGCGGTCCGGGCGAGAGCCCGGGCCGCCCCTTCGGTGCGTCCGTCTAGTGGTTGGAGTGGTATCCGGCGGCCTTCGCGCGGTCGAAGGAGCGGCGGACCTCTTCTTCGGCCTCGGCGCGGCCGGTCCAGGTGGCGCCTTCGACGCTCTTGCCGGGTTCGAGGTCCTTGTAGACCGTGAAGAAGTGCTGGATCTCCAGGCGGTCGAACTCGGGGACGTCGGCGATGTCCTTGAAGCGGTCCTTGCGCGGGTCCTCGGCGGGGACGCAGAGGACCTTGTCGTCCACGCCCTTCTCGTCGCGCATGCGGAACATGCCGATCGCGCGGGCGCGGATCACGCAGCCGGGGAACGTGGGCTCGACGAGCACCAGCGCGTCCAGCGGGTCGCCGTCCTGGCCCAGGGTGTCGTCGATGAAACCGTAGTCGGCCGGGTACACCGTGGCGGTGAACAGCGTCCGGTCCAGGCGGATGCGACCGGTCTCGTGGTCGATCTCGTACTTGTTGGCGCTCCCCTTGGGGATCTCGACGGTCACGTCGAACTCCATCGGCCGACCTCCTCCAGGCTCCTGTGCAGTGTCTCCATGGCTTAGTCTCTGTGCATGTCCCTCAGCGACAACGCCGACCCCAAGGTCGCGAGTAGTACGCCACACGCCCGGCCCGCCGCGCCCGCTCCGGCGCGGCCCCAGAAGCAGGGACCGCGGCGGCGCCGCCGGGTCCTGACCGGCGTGCTCGCGGCGCTGGCGGTCCTGGTCACCGTAGCCGCCGCCGGCGGCCTGTTGTGGCAGATCTCGGCGGTCGCCGCTCCGCGAACCGGAACGTTCACCACGCCCGAGGCGTACCCGCCTGCCGCGGTGGCACCGGTGCTGGCCTCGACGAACGCCGACGCGCCGGTGCCGGACCTCCAGTCGGTGCTCCCGGCGCTGCTCGCGGACGCGGGCCTGAACGGGAGCCTGTCGGCGTCGTTCGCCGACGCGCTCACCGGCGAGGTCCTGTTCGAGCAGGAGGGCACGACGCCGCTCGCGCCCGCGTCGTCGATGAAGGTGGTCACGGCCGTCGCGGCCCTGGAGCACCTCGGCGCCGAGTACCGCATCCCGACCACCGTGGTCGAGGGCCCGACCGAGGACAGCGTCGTGCTCGTCGCGGGCGGCGACGTGACGCTGACCGTCGACGGCGAGGGCTACTACACCGAGTACGCCGACGGCGCGAGCCTCCAGGAGCTCGCCGACCTGGTGCTGGAGGCGCGCGGCGGCACCGCCCCGGCCACGGTGTACCTGGACACGAGCGTGTTCACCGACAACCCGAAGGCCGAGGGCGTGCCGACCACGGACCTGGAGACCGCGACCGCGCCGATGGCGCCGTTCATGGTCGACGGCGGCCGCGTGGACAACACCCAGAAGTACGCGCAGCACTACCCCGACCCGGCGCAGGTCGCGGCCGAGCAGTTCGCGGACCTCCTCGGCGCCGCCACGGTGGCCGACGGGACCGCCGAGGCGGGCGCGGCCGAGCTGGCCGTGGTCTACTCGGCGCCGCTCGCGGCGCTGGTCGACGAGCTCATCCTGACCTCGGACAACCTGCTCGCCGACGCGGTGTCGCTCCAGACGGCGCTGGTCGTCGAGGGCGAGATGACCTGGGCGGCGATGTCCTCGGTGCACCTGGCGACCCTGGAGGGCCTGGGCGTCGACAACACCGGGCTGGTGTTCTACGACGGCTCGGGCCTGTCCCCCACCAACCGCATGACCGCGAACGGGTTCACGCAGCTGCTGCTCGGCGCTGCCGGGTCCGGGTCGTCGGCGGTCTTCGGGTCCCTGCCGGTCGCCGGGTACTCCGGGACGCTCCACGACCGGTTCGGCTCGGCCGAGGAAGGCAAGGGCGTCGTGCGGGCCAAGACCGGCACGCTCACCGGCGTGAGCTCCCTGACCGGGACGCTGACCACCGTTGACGGACGCCAGCTCATCTTCTCCCTCATCAGCAACGGCGCGACCTCCGGCGAGGTGGCGGTCGAGGCGGCGCTGGACGGGATCGCGACGGGCGTCGCGCTCTGCGGCTGCTAGGCGGTCGGCTCGCGGTCACCAGTCTCTGGTCACCGGTTGTGTCGGTCGTCGGTTGCCCGTTGCGGGGCGTCGGCCGCCGATGGCCGGTCGCCTGCTCGCTCTATTTCATCGGCCTCCTCCTTTCTGCGGCCCGTCCATGATGGGTCGCCGGGCCTGAAGCTGGGCTGAAGGCGCCTGAAGGGCCCTTCAGGAAGGCGGCAATGCGGGAGGGCCGCTGCCCGAACCGTTGCGGGAGTACGGCATAGGGGCCCCGGGCGCTTCGCGCCCGGGGCCCCAAAGCCGTCGGTGGGGGCGGGGTCAGGCCGTGTTCCAGGTCTGGTTCAGGGCCAGGCACCCGGTGCTCGGGACCGTGGCCGACCGGTTGCCGATGGACTCCCACGTGAGGCTGCCGTTGGACCGGACGATCACGTACTTGTACTGGAACGATGTGCCGGCCGGGACCGCGACAGTGGCCTTCCAGTACGGGTAGCCGGTGCCCGACAGGTGGGCGGAGGCGATCGGGGTCCAGTTGCCGAGCTGCGGGATCGAGCCGACGATGTAGACCTCGTCGCCGACGCTCGTGCCGGTCACGTACGCGCTCACCTCGACGCAGTCGCCGGTGCCGCCGCCGTTGCCGCCGCCCGAGTCGTTGCCGACGTAGATCGCCAGCGCGGTCTTGGCGGCGACGGTGGCGGTGAAGGCGCCGCCGGAGACGGTGACGGTCGAGCCGGAGATGACGTCGATGTAGGAGCCGTTGGGGAGCGACGTGGTGAACGTCTGGGTGATCGGGGAGGTCCCGGCGTTGATGACGACGTGGCCGGAGTCGCCGCGGCCGAAGGCGAGGGCGTCGCCCGAGCCCCAGATGTTGACGACGGCGTCGCCCGCGGTGGCGGCGCGGAATCCGGCCATGCCGCTCATGTACGGGGAGCGGTGGATGCAGGTGAAGGCGTCGGCGCCGCAGTTGACGTCGGCGACGGAGCCGTCCGCGTTGAGGGGCGGGCCGGAGTGGTTGGCGGAGAAGGAGTAGCCGGTGTAGGAGGCGGGGGTGCCGAACGGGTAGGCGAGCATGAAGGCCTCGCCGAGGAGGTAGTCCTGGCCGTTCTTGTAGCTCATGGTGAGCGAGCCGCGCTCGGTGTCGTGGTTGGCGACGAAGACGCCCGCGGGCGAGGTGTAGCCCCAGGAGGTGCCGAGGGTGGTGAGGTGGCGGGCCTCGGAGGAGCCGTTGATGTGGTTCTTGAGGTCGTAGGAGTAGGAGAACTCCTGGACGTCGCCGATGCCGGTGTACTCGGCCTCGGTGATGGGTTCGCCCGCGGCGCCGATGACTTCCTGGACGATGTAGGGGTCGCCGTCGACGAGGTCCATGATGGCGTCGAGGTCGGTGGCGGAGATGTGCTTGGCGGCGTCGACGCGGAATCCGGCGACGCCGAGGCTCATGAGGTCGTCGAGGTAGGCGGCGATGGTCTCGCGGACGTGGGTGGAGCCGGTGTTCAGGTCGTTGAGGCCGACGAGGTGGCACTCCTGGACCTGGGTGCGGTTGGTGTAGTCGGTGATTTCGCAGTAGTTGGAGCCGGTGTTGTGGAAGTCGTCGGCGTCGTATCCGGCGTCGGGGTAGTAGAACTGGCGGTATTCGCTGCCGTTCCAGCCGTGGCGGGTCTGGGTGGCGGACCCGGCGGCCATGTGGTTGATGACGACGTCGGCGATGACGCCGATGCCGTTGGCCTCGCAGGTGGCGACCATGTTCGCGTATTCGGCGCGGGTGCCGAGGCGGGACTCGATCTCGTAGCTGACGGGCTGGTAGTGGATGTACCAGGCGTCCTGTTCGCCGGAGGAGGCGTCGGTGCCGAGGATGTGCTCCTGGGGCGGGGAGGTCTGGACGTAGGTGTAGCCGGTGTCGGCGAGGGCGCCGTCGCATTCGGCGGCGATGGAGTTCCAGGTCCACTCGAACATGTTGAGGATGGAGTCGCCGCCGCCGAGGGCGGCCGCGGCGGCGAGGTCGGCGGCGGTGTCGGCGGTGGGGTCGGGGGCGGTCTGCGGGTAGGCGGCGGCGAGCACGGCGGTCGCGGCGAGGGCGGCCCCGCCTGCGGCGGCGAGCATCCGCCTGGCGATGGATTGAGGCATTGTTGCTCCCTGTGCAATTCCTGCCCGCAATCTATGCAAGATGTTGCGAGCTTGGAGAGAACGTAACATCCGCAGCCCGAAACTTTCAAGACGTTCGATATTTGAATTCGTGAGCACCGGGTCCGGCGAGCCAGGGCGGCCGGGGCGGGTTCGCCGGGACTGGCCCGGTTCGGACCCGCTTGCGCGGGATGGTGGCGAGACGACTGCGCTGTGGATAGGCTTGGACGATGGCGCCGCCCGCAGGAAACCCGATGCTGCCGTCAGTCGACTGGCGGACCGCCGCGTCGTGCTCGCGGGCGTTCAGCAAGGGCGGGCCGCGCATGAGCCCCGAAGGCGCCCTCGACGTCGTCGCCGACCTCCACCGCCACGCGCGCACCGCGATCGACCTGGTCACCGATTACACCGGTCTCGTCCCCGCCGCGCAGGCCCCCGTGGACGTCGTCGACCGCATCCGCTGGAGCCGCATCAACATCGCCGGGTTCCGGCGCCTCCTCACCGGCCTCGGCGCCGACGTGGAGGAGACCGGCGTCCCCAGCGCCGCCGCGCGGCTCACCGGAGTCCAGGCCGGGGCCGTCCTCGCGTTCCTGTCCTCGCGGGTCCTCGGCCAGTTCGAGACGTTCTCCTCCGACACCGGGCGGCTCCTGTTCGTCGCCCCCAACATCGTCGAGGTCGAACGGCGCCTGCGCCTGCCCTCGCGCGAGTTCCGCCTGTGGATCGCCGTCCACGAGGCCGCGCACCTCACCCAGTTCACGGCCGTCCCGTGGATGCGCGGCCACTTCGAGGGCCTCATCCAGACGTTCTTCGACGCCGCCGAGCCCGACCGGTCCTCCGCGGCCGGCCTCGCGCTCGCCGTGCGCCGCGCCCTCGCCTCCGCCCGCGAGGACGAACCGCCGCAGGGCTCCGGCGCCGACGTCATGACCGCGGTCACCAGTCCCGAACAGCGCCAGGCGATCTCGCAGATCCAGGCGCTCATGACGCTCCTGGAGGGGCACGCCGAGGCCGTCATGGACGGCGTCGGACGCACCTCCATCAACCACGTCGCGCTCCTGCGCCGCCGCTTCGACCGGCGCCGCACCAACCCGACCACGTTGCAGCGGTTCGTGCGCCAGCTCCTCGGCCTCGACGCGAAGATGCGCCAGTACGCGGCCGGGCGGCGCTTCGTCGACCACGTCGTGGGCGAACGCGGCCTCGACGGGTTCAACCGCGTCTGGGACGCCCCCGCGAACCTCCCCACCGAGGCCGAGATCGACCGCCCCGAGCTGTGGACCGCCCGCGTCCTCGGAGCCCGTGGCTAAGCTCCCGCCCGCGGTGGCGCGCCTGCGCGCCGCCGTCCGGGACGGCCTCGACGGCCTCCCGCCCGGATCGCTCGTCCTCGTCGCCTGCTCCGGCGGGCCCGACTCGCTCGCGCTCGCCGACACCGTCGCGTTCTGCGCCCCGCGCATGGGGCTGCGCGCCGGGCTCGTGAGCGTCGACCACGGGCTCCAGGACGGCTCCGACGCGCGCGCCGCGTCGGTCGCGGCGTGGGCGCGGGGGGCCGGGCTCGACCCGGCCGAGGCCGTGCGCGTGGAGGTCGGCGCGGACGGCGGGCCCGAAGGGGCCGCCCGCGCGGCCCCGTACGCGGGGCTCGACGCGGCCGCCGAGCGGTGGGGCGCGGCGGCGGTCCTGCTGGGGCACACCAGGGACGATCAGGCCGAGACCGTGCTGCTGGCGCTCGTGCGCGGCGCCGGGCCGCGCGGCATCGCCGGGATGCGGGCCGTGCGCGGACGCTACCGGCGGCCCCTGCTGGGGATCGCGCGCGCCGACACGCATGCGGCGTGCGCCGAACGGGGCCTGCGGCCCTGGGCCGACCCGCACAACGAGGACCCCCGGTTCCTGCGCTCGGCCCTGCGGCCCGCGCTCGACTCGCTCGTGGCGGTCCTCGGCGACGGACTCGTCGCGAACCTCGCCCGGACCGCGGCGCTGGTCGGGGAGGACACGGACTACCTGGACGCGCTCGCGCTGGCGGCGCTGGACGAGTGCCGGGACGGGGACGCGGCGGGCGAGGGCGGCCCGGTCGGCGGCGAGGCGAAGGGCGGCGACGGCCGGGATGGCGGCTCGGGCCGCGGCGGCGCGCTGGACGCGAAGCGGCTCGCGGCGCTGCCGGGGCCGGTGCGGACGCGGGCGCTGCGTGCGTGGGTCCTGGAGTCGGGGGTGGACGGCGCGGAGCTGAACCACCGGCACCTCGCCGCGGTGGACGCGCTCGTCGCGCAGTGGCGCGGGCAGGGCCCGGCGTTCCTGCCCGGGGGCATCGAGATCACGAGGGCGGACGGGCGCCTGCGGGCGCGCCGCGCGTATGCACGCCGTCAGCCACACTGAGGCCCGCGCCGCCGGGCGCCTGCGCACGGCCATCGCAGCCGAGGCTCGCGCCTGCGCGCGCCGCGCGTATGCACGCCGTCGGCCACACCGAGGCCCGCGCCGCCGGGCGCCTGCGCACGGCCATCGCATGGGCGCGCGGGCGGGGCGGGACGTGCGCCGCCCGGAGGGCGGGTGGGTGGGGTAGACGTCTTTCCATCCCCAGCCCCCACCCGCCCAGGGGAGATATAGGTGCGATCCTCCGGCGGGGGTCCGACAGTTCCGGGGCCCTCCGGACCGGATGTGATCCGGTGGTTTCCGCTTATAGCGAAACTGGGAGAACTCCCAGTGAACCGAAACGGGGCGGGGAGGCGAACCGGAAGCGGGGAGGCTCGGAGCGCGGGGGCGGGCGCGGCGCGAAGCGGGCCCGCAAAAGAGAAAGGGCCCGCGCTTCGCGCGGGCCCTCGGACGGTTGGGTGTGGGGATGCTCCCCTACTGGTAGACCTCGGGGTTGAGGACGCCGATGAACGGGAGTTCGCGGTAGCGCTCGGCGTAGTCGAGGCCGTAGCCGACGACGAACTCGTTGGGGATGTCGAAGCCGACGTATTTGACCGGGATGTCGACGCGCTGGACGCCCGGCTTGCGGAGCATCGAGACGACCGAGACCGACGCCGGGCGCAGGCCCTCAAGGTACTTGAGCAGCCACGACAGGGTCAGGCCCGAGTCGATGATGTCCTCGACGACGAGGATGTGCTTCCCGGCCACGTCCGAGTCGATGTCCTTGAGGATGCGGACCGTGCCCGAGGAGGTCGTGGAGCTCCCGTACGAGGACAGCGCCATGAACTCCATCTTCACCGGCACCGTCAGCGCCCGCGCGAAGTCGGCCATGAACATGACCGCGCCCTTGAAGACCCCCACGAGCAGCAGCTCGTCGGTGGTGTCGGCGAAGTCCGCCGAGACCCGCTCGCCGAGCTCGGCGACCTTCGCGCGGAGCTCCTCCTCGGTGATGATGGTGCGCTCGATCTGCCCGGCGTACCACGCATCCGGATCGAACACCGCGTCCTGCGCCGCGGCTGACGGCACCTCGTTGACCAACTCCGACGTCATGCAACAAGGGTGCCACCCGTTCGCTCGCGCCGCAGGCTTGGGTGGGCGAAGTCAAGCCGCCCGTGGTACTAATTACGGACTATCGGCGGGGCGGGTAAAAGGCGGCGACCGGCGCGAAGCGCCATCTTCGGGGTGCGAACGCTACGGGACGCCGATCCTTCACACCGTGTACGTTCGAGGTGTCAAAGCCTTGCGGCCAAGGAAACCCAGCAAGGCCACACAGCGAGGCCGTCGCGCCGTGCACGACCGCGGCCCCGCTCGAATACGCGACGAACGCAGCAGGAGGAAACGAGTGGTCGACGCCGGGAGACCCACACCTGAGCGGAAGCGGTTCTTCCGCAGGCCGCTCGTATGGATCGTGCTGATCGCCCTCATCGCGGTCCTCATCGGCAGCTTCTGGTCCGGCGGCTCCGACTACGACGAGGCCACCACCTCCGAAGTCCTCAAGGACATCAACGACGGCAGCGTCAAGGAGGCGAACCTCCTCGACAAGGAGCAGCTCGTCCAGTTGACGCTCACCAACGGCGACCAGGTCGAGGCCTACCTCCCCGCGGGGATGATGGAGACCGTCGCCACCGAGCTGGAGGACGCGGGCGTCAAGTTCGACACCGAGGTCAACGAGACCTCCGTGTTCGTGAGCTTCCTGCTCAGCCTCCTGCCGATCGTCCTCATCGTCCTGCTGCTGCTGTTCTTCATGTCGCAGATGCAGGGCGGCGGCTCGCGCGTCCTCAACTTCGGCAAGTCGAAGGCGAAGATGGTGTCCAAGGACACCCCGAAGACCACGTTCGACGACGTGGCCGGCGCCGACGAGGCCGTCGAGGAGCTCCGCGAGATCAAGGACTTCCTCGAAGACCCGAAGAAGTACCAGGAGCTCGGCGCGAAGATCCCCAAGGGCGTCCTCCTGTTCGGCCCGCCCGGCACCGGCAAGACGCTCCTCGCGCGCGCCGTCGCCGGCGAGGCCGGGGTCCCGTTCTACTCCATCTCCGGCTCCGACTTCGTGGAGATGTTCGTCGGCGTCGGCGCCAGCCGCGTCCGCGACCTGTTCACCCAGGCCAAGGAGAACGCGCCCGCCATCGTGTTCGTCGACGAGATCGACGCCGTCGGCCGCCACCGCGGCGCCGGCATGGGCGGCGGCCACGACGAGCGCGAGCAGACCCTCAACCAGCTCCTCGTCGAGATGGACGGGTTCGACACGCGCGGCGGCGTCATCCTCATCGCCGCGACCAACCGCCCCGACATCCTCGACCCGGCGCTCCTGCGCCCCGGCCGCTTCGACCGCCAGATCCCCGTCGACGCCCCCGACAAGGAAGGGCGCCAGGCGATCCTGGCCGTCCACGCCAAGGGCAAGCCGTTCGTCCCGAACGTCGAGTTCGAGACGATCGCGCGCCGCACGCCGGGCTTCTCCGGCGCCGACCTGGAGAACGTCATCAACGAGGCGGCCCTGCTGACCGCCCGCCACAACGAGAAGGCGATCTCCGCGGACGCCCTCGAAGAGGCCATCGACCGCGTCATCGCCGGACCCGAGCGCAAGGGCCGCGTCATGGGCGACGCCGAGAAGAAGATGACCGCCTACCACGAGTCGGGCCACGCGCTGGTCGCCCACGCGCTCCCCCACGCCGCGCCCGTCCACAAGCTCACGATCCTGCCGCGCGGCCGCAGCCTCGGCCACACGCTCGTCCTGCCGACCGAGGACAAGTACACGCAGACGCGCTCCGAGATGATCGACACGCTCGCGTACGCGCTCGGCGGCCGCGCCGCCGAGGAGCTCGTCTACCACGACCCGACGACCGGCGCCTCCGACGACATCTCGAAGGCCACCAAGGTCGCCCGCGCCATGGTCACCGAGTACGGCATGTCCTCCAAGCTCGGCGCCGTCAAGTACGGCTCCAGCGGCTCCGAGCCGTTCCTCGGCCGCGAGTACGGGCACCAGAAGGACTACTCCGACGAGATCGCGGCCCTCGTGGACTCCGAGGTCAGGGCCCTCATCGAGATCGCCCACGACGAGGCGTACGCGATCGTCACCGAGTACCGCGACGTCCTCGACCAGATGGTCACCGAGCTCCTGGAGAAGGAGACCCTGAACCAGGAGGACCTGGAGCGGATCGCGGCGCGCGTCGTCAAGCGCCCGCCCATGTCCCCGTTCAACGGCACCGACAAGCGCAAGCTCGGCCAACCGCCCGTCTCCACGCCGAACGGGTCCCGCCCGGTCGACGGCCCCGAAGAGGGCATCGAGGTCGGCCCCGGCACCGAGGGGCAGACGCCCCTCCCGTAACACGGAGCGAATATTTCCCGGGCCCGCCTACCTGCGTAGGCGGGCCCGCGTGTTTCCAGCCCGTGACGAAGCGCACTCGGATTGTCGGGGCGGAAACGTAAGCTTGCGCCATGGCTGAACTCGACAACCTCGCCGCGCGGCTCATCGACGGCAGAATCAACGGCGGCCCCGTCGAGGACGCGGTCGACCTCGACCGCATCGAGGGCGCCGTCCGCGAGATCCTCGCCGCCATCGGCGAGGACCCCGACCGCCCCGGCCTCAAGGAGACCCCCCGGCGCGTCGCCCGCGCCTACGCCGAGCTGTTCGCCGGGCTCCGCGTCGACCCCGCCGAAGTCCTCAAGACCTCCTTCGACGAGAACCACAACGAGCTCGTGCTCGTCCGCGAGATCGAGGTCCAGTCGTTCTGCGAGCACCACCTGCTGCCGTTCACCGGCGTCGCCCACGTCGGGTACATCCCCGGCGCGAGCGGCCAGATCGTGGGCCTGTCCAAGCTCGCGCGCCTCGTCGAGGTGTACTCGCGGCGCCCCCAGGTCCAAGAGCGGCTCACCAGCCAGATCGCCGACCAGCTCTACCGGTCCCTCGAAGCCAGCGGCGTCATCGTCGTCGTCGAGTGCGAGCACACCTGCATGTCCATGCGCGGCATCAGGAAGCAGGGCTCCAGCACCATCACCTCCGCGGTCCGCGGGACCCTCCAGTCCGACGCGCGCACCCGCGCCGAGGCCATGTCGCTGCTGCGCGGCACCAGCGGCTGAACCCGGACGCGACGAAGGGCCGGATGCGTCGCATCCGGCCCTCGCGTATGGAAGGACTGAGGCCAGGGGTGTCCGGTCTCAAGCACCCGGTTGTTAGATGACCTGCCCGGTCTGGGACTGGAACGAGTCGCCCTCGGGGGTGGTCTCGGTGTAGACGGTGTCCAGGAACGCGTCCTGGTTCTCGTCGGTCAGGACCGCGTCGGCCACGCCGTCGCCGTCGGAGTCGATCGAGATGTCGTCCACGAAGCCGTCGCCGTTGGTGTCCGAGGCCACGACGTCGGTGTAGCCGTCGCCGTTGGTGTCGGTGGCGACCGAGTCGATGTAGCCGTCGCCGTTGGAGTCCACCGAGACCTGGTCGACGAAGCCGTCGCCGTCGGTGTCGGACTCGTAGGTGTCGATGTAGCCGTCGCCGTCGGCGTCGGAGGCGTAGGACTCCAGGGTCCCGTCGCCGTCCGCGTCGAGGATCAGCTCGTCGCTGACGCCGTCGCCGTCGTAGTCGGTCGCCACGCCCTCGGCCTCGCCGTCGCCGTCCGAGTCGATCAGGGTCACGCCGTCGGCGGTGATCGTGTTGTCCTCGTAGCCGTCGCCGTCCAGGTCGAAGGTCTCCTCGACCGTCGAGACCGACGTGTCGTCGTAGCTGTAGTCCTCGGTGTACGAGGTCTCTTCCTCAGCGGTGTAGTCCTCGGTGGCGTCCGCCTCGACCGCGGGCTCTTCGTACTCGCTCATGTCTTCCATCCTCAGGTGCTTGAAGTGTTCGGTGCTTGTGAGAAGAACTTTACGACCGGCCCCCGGGCCGTGAATCCCCAGAGTGTGCCAACCCCCTATGCTTTCTCCGGTCCCCCTTGCGCGCAGTTGTCACAGAAGGTCAGGAGCGTTCCTTGGGCTTGCCGGACAGCTCATTCGCGGTCCCGGACCCGCC
This sequence comes from Glycomyces mayteni, assembly GCF_042428885.1. Lineage (NCBI taxonomy): Bacteria > Bacillati > Actinomycetota > Actinomycetes > Glycomycetales > Glycomycetaceae > Glycomyces > Glycomyces mayteni. Next base: position 1,231,236 of record NZ_JBHMBP010000001.1, on the reverse strand, counting down.
TCCGGCCCTGGTCCCGGTGCCCGCGGGGCGGGCGTTCGACCTCCACTCCTCGCGGGTCCTCACCGGATCGCCCGGATGCGGGTGGGTGTTCGACCTCCGCGCCGACGACCCCGTCACGCGCGACGGGACGCTCCTGGTGCCGCTGATCTCCGAGGCCGACTACTACCGGGCCGTGGACGGCGACGGCGACGCGTACGCGAGCCTCGTCCCCGCCGAGGACGTGTGGGTGCAGCGGCCCGAGCCCGGGACGGGCGCCCCGCGGCCCGGGTACCTCATCGAGCGGCTCTCCGACCCCGACGCGCCCCCGGTGCGCCGGCCCTACCCGGCGTCGGACGTGCCGAACCTGATCGGGCGGCGCGTGTGGAACTGGACCGACGGGGTGTTCCGCGACGACTTCCGGTGCGTCTCCGAGCCGTTCGAGACCGACGGGGACTTCTGCGTGCGCGTGGTCGAGGAGCGCGCCTGGTACCGGTGGCGGCGCAGCGGGCAGATCCCGAAGGCGCAGGACGCGTTCATCCACCACCTGTGGACGCAATGAGCCGCTGACGGCCCCCGCGGTCGGGCGTGTCGCGAACGAGCGTCCCCCGGTTCAACAATGGCGCGGGGGTGCGACATCGGGGAACGGGGTCAGGCCCGCCACAGCGACAGCATCATCGCCTCCACGGCGATGCGGGGGCGCACGTTCGCCTCGATGGCCTTGCGGCAGGCGAGGATCGCGTCGATGCGGCGCAGCAGGGACTCCGCGGAGAGGCGGGCGGCCGCGGCGCGGGTCGTGTCGGCCATGTCCGGGTGGACCGGGTCGACGCGGGCGCCGAACCCGGCGGCGAGGGCGTCGCGGTAGAACGCGGCGAGGTCCACCAGGGCCCGGTCGAGGGAGTCGCGCTGGGCGCGGGTGTCGCGGGTCTTCTGCTTCTTCTCCAGGTCCTTGAGCGCAGCGGAGGCGCCGCGGGCGGCGCGGGACGCGCCCTTGCCGGTGCCGCCCTTGCCGAGCGCGGTCTCCAGGGCCTCGCGTTCGGCGGCCGACCGCTCGGTGTACGTGCCGGAGGCCTCCGCCTCGGCGGCCTCGATGAGCTCGACGGCGGCGGTGAAGCACGCGCCGAGGCCGGTGAGGCGGCGCGGGATCTGGAGGACGTCGTGGCGTTTCGCGCGGGCCTCGGCGTCGGTGGCGAGGCGGCGCGCGCGCCCGACGTGGCCCTGGGCGGCGGCGGCGAACAGCTCGGCCTCGCGGCGGTCGAGGCCGTCGCGGGCGACGAGGAGGTCGGCGATCGCGCCGGGCGGGGGCTGGCGCAGGCCCATGACGCGGCAGCGGGAGCGGATCGTCACGGAGATCTCGGCGGGGTTCGTGGACGGCGCGCACAGGAGGAACACCGTGCGCTCCGGGGGCTCCTCGACGGCTTTGAGCAGTGCGTTCGCGGCGGCCTCGGTGAGGCGGTCGGCGTCCTCGACGATGAGGACCTGCCAGGGCCCGGAGGTGGGGGCGCGGGAGGCGTCGAGGATGAGGCCGCGGACCTGGTCGACGCCGAGGGACAGGCCCTCGGGGATGACGCGCGTGACGTCCGGGTGGGTGCCGCCCAGGGCGGTGCGGCAGGCGTGGCACTCGCCGCAGCCGCCGTCGGGGCACTGGAGGGCCGCGGCGAACGCGACCGCGGCAGTGGAGCGGCCGGACCCGGGCGGGCCGGTGAACAGCCATGCGTGGGTCATGCCGGTGCCGCGGGCGGCGTCGGAGAGGGCCCGGCGGGCCTCGTCCTGGCCCACGAGTTCGTCGAAGACGCTCACGCGCGCCCGGCCTCTTCGGCGACGCTGCCCCAGCCGTACTCCTCGTCGCTGCCCCGCTCGGGGGCCTTGTCGGAGTCCAGGCCCGGCCAGCCGGCGTCGGTGCGGGCGGTCTGGGTGCGGATGTCGAGGCGCTCGGCGACGGCCTCGCGGACGGCGGCGGCGATCTCGTCGGGCGTGCCGCCCGCGGGGATCACCAGGTAGCGCTTGGGTTCGGCGGCGGCGAGGCCGAGGAACGTGGCGCGGACCTTCTCGTGGAACTCCAGGCGCTCCTGCTCCAGCCGGTCCCCTTCGCCGCCCGCCTTGGCGCGGTGCAGGCCCTGCGCGGGGTCGACGTCGAGGAGGACCGTCAGGTCGGGCTTGAGCCCGCCCGTGGCCCACTGGGAGACCCACGCGACCTCGTCTTTGCCGAGGTCGCGGCCCGAGCCCTGGTAGGCGATCGAGGAGTCGATGTAGCGGTCGGAGACGACGACGGCGCCGCGTTCGAGGGCGGGCCGCACGACCCGCTCGACGTGCTGGGCGCGGTCGGCCGCGTACAGCAGGGCCTCGGCGCGCGGCGACGGCGCGGAGTCGCCGCCGGAGTCCAGGACCAGGGAGCGGATGCGCATGCCGATGTCGGTCGCGCCGGGCTCGCGGGTGAGGACCGCCTCGTAGCCGCGGAGCTTCAGCCACGCGGCGAGCTTCACGGACTGGGTGGACTTCCCGGCGCCCTCGCCGCCCTCGAAGACCACGAAGAAGCCGTCGCTGGCGAGCGGCACGGCCGCCGAGAGCGGGCGGCCGCGCAGCGAGGACCACAGGTCGGCGAGGACCGGGACGCCCGGCTTGTCGTCCATGGACCGGAACGCGGTGACGCCCAGCCACACGACGAGCCCGGCCGCGACGAACAGGAGGATGCGGCTCATCGACACCTGCACCTCGGTGAACCCGAGGTTCAGCTGCCGGGCGGCCTGCCAGCCCGCGAGCGGCGCGGAGATCGTCATGGCGAGCATGAGGATGACGCGCGCGGAGACGGCGATGAACGCGAACATGCGGCCGCGGATCTCGTCCTCGGTGGAGCGCTGGAGCAGCGTGATCCCCGCGAGGAACGCCATCCCGGCCCCGAGGCCGATGATGACCGACCCGATGACGGAGAAGACCATGTGCGGGGCGACCGCGTCGATGGCGAGCCCGGCCCCGGCGAGGACGATGCTCATGCCGAACCAGCGCAGGCGCGAGAGCTCGCCGATGAGCTTGGGGCCGAAGGCGATCCCCGCGCCGAGGCCGAGGAACAGGAACACCGCGAGCGTGTAGAACGCGGCGTCCCCGGCGCCGAGCGTGGCCGCGTAGACGGTGCCGACGCCGATGAGGATGCCCGCACCGCTGAACGCGCCGAGCATCCCGAGGATCAGGCCGCGAACGCGTTCATTGGTGCGCAGGTAGGACCAGCCCTCGACGAGGTCGTACCAGACGCTGGTGGCCTTCGCGGCAGTCTGGCCGTAGCGGCCGGAGATCTGCGGGATGAAGAAGTACACGGTGACGGCGAGGATCGCGAACATCGCCGCCGTCAGGTACAGCGCGATGACCATCGGCTCGGCCCAGGAGCCGAGGTTGGACCAGACGTTCGAGCCGCGCTCCAGGACCGCGAGGACCGCGAACGCCAGCGGCGGGGCGATGCCGTACGTGGTGGCGAGGCTGAGCTGGTTCGCGGCCTCGTACTTCTCCGCCGGGAGGAGGTTCGGGACCGCGGCCTCCTTCGCGGGCGACCAGATGAGGACCGCGCCCTCGATGCACAGCTGGGCGACCGCGAGCCACACGACGGTGAACGCGGTGTTGTCGGTGATGAGGTAGACCGTGGGGACGGAGGCGATGAGCAGGAACCGGGCGGTGTCGCACGCGGCCATGGTCTTGCGCCGGTCGAACCGGTCGGCGAACACGCCCGCGACGGGGCCGAGCACCAGCGACGGCAGGAGCCGCAGCACGATCGTCGCGGAGAACGCCGCGCCCTTGGCCGCGGGGTCGTCGAACAGGGACTGCGCGAACCCCGCCGTGGCGAAGATCGCGAGCCAGTCGCCGAACGAGGCCAGGCCGAGCACGGTCCACAGCCGCCGGAAGGGCCTGATCCGCAGCACCGTCTGGATGTCGGCAAGGGTGTTCGCCATGCTGCTCCTCGAAAGTCAGAAGACCGCACCGGGTCGACTACGAGACTAGTCGGCCCGATGCGGCCTCATGTCCCGGCGCGGTGTTGAGAGTGGCCTGGGACGTGCCGCTACGGCAGGCGGCGGGCGAGGTAGTCGCAGACGACGCCGTTGGCCTCGGCGATCGACGCCGTGCAGCCCTCGGGGTCGCGGCGGAACGCCAGGCGGACCAGGGCCTGCCCGGTCTCGACGGCCACGGTCACGGTCTTGCCGAGCTCGTCGTCGCCGCCGATGCCGAAGCGCTGGGCGAGCCCGGCGAGGATCTGGTCGGCGATCACGTCGCCGCCGGTGGTGACCGCGTCGGCCCGGCCCGGGTCGATCGCGTCGGCCAGGTGGAGGACGCGGAAGCCCGGCGCCGTGCGGTACATGTGCACGTACTCGCCGATGGCGGCCTCGACCCCGGCCCGCCAGTCGGCGGGGGGCTCGGCGTCGAAGCGGGCGGTCAGGCGCTCGAAGTACAGGTCGATGTACCGCTGCGAGAGCGCCTCGGCCAGCGAGCGCTTGTCGCCGAAGAACTGGTAGACCGAGCCGATCGCGACGTCGGCCCGCTGCGCGATGGCGGTGGTCGAGAGCCGGTCGTAGCCGACCTCCTCGATCAGGTCGGCGGCGGCGTCGAGCATCCGGCGCACGCGGGCGGCCGAGCGCTCCTGGACGGGCAGGCGGCGAAGCGAGTGCGTCTGGCCGAACTTGGACACCGGTGACATCGTGGGCTGCCTCGCGGCCGGCACGGTGGCAGTGCTCATGGTGTTGTCTCCCCCCTCGTGATGACAAGTCACCCCATCATGGACGACTTGCCCGGATTTGAGGCTCATTCCCGGTCGTGTCGCGAGAGAAATTCCGGCTTCCCCCGACCGAGTGTCACCATTCGGCCACGAAATCGAACGAAAGCGTCATGTCGCCTCCCGTCTTGCGGGAATGCGGAGTTGGTCACTCCCGCGCGTGCGGCGGTTGTGCCCGGACGCCCGGAGGCGGAAGGATGACGAGTGTTTTGCGCGTTGCTCTAGGGGATGGCAGCCGCGGGAGAGGAAGCACACGTGAGTCAACGGCGCACACCGGCGTTCCGGGCACGATGCCGAAAGCAGGCCGTCCACCGCGTGGCGATGGTCTCGGTCCACACCTCCCCGCTCGCGCAGCCCGGCACCGGCGACGCCGGCGGCATGAACGTGTACGTCCTCAACACCGCCCGCGAGCTGGCCCGCGCCGGCGTCGAGGTGGAGATCTTCACCCGCGCCACCTCCTCCGAGGAGCCCCCCACGGTCGAGGCCGCCCCCGGCGTCCTCGTCCACCACCTCCCCGCCGGGCCCTTCGAGGGCCTCTCCAAGAACGACCTGCCCACGCAGCTGTGCGCCTTCACCGGCGGCCTCCTGCGCGCCGAGGCGCACAACCGGCCCGGCCACTACGACCTCATCCACGCCCACTACTGGCTCAGCGGCCAGGCCGCGTGGGTGGCCTCCGAGCGGTGGAACGTCCCGCTCGTGCAGACCTTCCACACCCTCGCCAAGGTCAAGAACGCGCAGCTCGCCGAGGGCGACAAGCCCGAGCCGATCGGGCGCGTGTGCGGCGAGGAGCAGCTCACCACCGAGGCGGACCTCCTCATCGCCAACACCGCCGCCGAGGCGGACGAGCTGCACCGCTACTACGGCGCCGACGCCCGCCGCGTCGAGGTCGTCCACCCCGGCGTGGACCTCGGCGTGTTCCGGCCCGGCGACCGGTACGCCGCGCGCGAGGCCCTGGGCCTGCCCCAGGACGCGCTCGTCGTCGCGTTCGTCGGCCGCATCCAGCCCGCCAAGGCGCCGGACGTGCTGCTGCGGGGCCTGGCGCGGCTGCGCGAGACCGACCCGGGCCTGGCCGAGCGGATCGTCCCCGTGTTCGTCGGCGGGCCCTCCAACACCGACCTCTACTGGCTGCCGAAACTCGCCGGCGAGCTGGGCCTGGGCGACCGCGTCCAGTGGCGGACCCCGCGCTCGGGCGAGGCGCTCGCGCAGGTCTACCGGGCCGCCGACGCCGTCGCCGTCCCCTCCTACAACGAGTCGTTCGGGCTCGTCGCCCTCGAAGCGCAGGCCACCGGCACGCCCGTGCTCGCGGCGAAGGTGGGCGGCCTGACCACCGCCGTCGCCGACGGCGTCTCCGGGATGCTCGTCGACTCCCACCGCTCCGACGACTGGGCCGCGGCCCTCGGGCGCCTCATGGGCGACGGCGCGCTGCGCGAGCGCCTCGCCGCCGGGACCCGCGCCCACGCCGCGCTGTTCTCCTGGCAGGCCACCGCCGAAGGGCTCGGGGCCGCCTACCGGCGCACCGTCCTGCGCCGCTCCCAGGCGATTACGCTGAACCGGTGATCGAGCGACTCAAGGCCGCCCTCGACGGGACCGGCGCCGACTACCGCCTGGACACCCCGCGCTCGGCGGTCGTCACCCTCCCCGGGAACCGCAAGCTCACCACCGAGTGCGGCCTCATCCTCGAAGACCACGCCCTCCGCGTCGAGGCCTTCGTCGCCCGCCGCCCCGAGGAGAACCGCGAGGCCGTCTGGGCGGAGCTCCTGCGCCGCAACGGGAAGCTCTACGCCGTCGCGTTCGCCACCGACGCGAACGACGACATCCACCTCGTCGGCCGCCTCCCCTTCGCCGCCGTCACGGCCGACGAGCTCGACCGCGTCCTCGGCCAGGTCCTCGAAGCCGCCGACGACACCTTCAACACCATCCTCGAACTCGGCTTCGCCTCCTCCATCCGGCAGGAATGGCGCTGGCGCCTCGCCCGCGGCGAGTCCACCAGGAACCTCGAAGCCTTCGCGCACCTCAAGCCCGAGGACTGATCCCGCCGGGCGGGACGCGCGGGGCGACGGCCGCCACACCTTCGCGGCGACCGGGGGACGCTCACTGCGTGGGAGCGGCAGGATAGGGGGCATGACTTACACGCTCGTGCTGCTTCGCCACGGCGAAAGCGAATGGAACGCCAAGAACCTGTTCACCGGCTGGGTCGACGTCAAGCTGTCGGCCTCGGGCGAGGACGAGGCGCGGCGCGGCGGGCGGCTGCTCGCCGAGGCCGACCTGCTCCCCGACGTGGTGCACACCTCGCTGCTGCGCCGCGCCATCAACACCTCCGAGCTGGCGCTGGCCGAGGCTGGGCGCTCGTGGATCCCGGTCAAGCGGTCGTGGCGGCTCAACGAGCGCCACTACGGCGCGCTCCAGGGCAAGAACAAGGCCGAGACGCTCGCCGAGTTCGGCGAGGAGCAGTTCATGACGTGGCGCCGCTCGTACGACGTGCCGCCGCCCGTGATCGAGGCGGGCTCGGAGTTCGCGCAGGACGGCGACGCCCGCTACGCCGACCTGGCCCCCGAGGTGCGCCCCGGCACCGAGTGCCTCAAGGACGTCCTGGAGCGGATGCTCCCCTACTGGTACGACGGGATCGTCCCCGACCTGCGCGCCGGGAAGACGGTCCTCGTGGCCGCGCACGGCAACTCGCTGCGCGCGCTGGTGAAGCACCTCGACGGCGTCTCCGACGAGGAGATCGTGGGCCTGAACATCCCCACCGGCATGCCGCTGCGGTACGAGCTGGACGAGGAGACCCTCAAGCCGGTCAAGGCGGGCGGGGAGTACCTCGACCCCGAGGCCGCCGCCGAGGCGGCCGCCGCGGTGGCCGCGCAGGGCAAGAAATAAGCGGACATCGGCGCGTTGGGTGAACAACGCGTGAATTGCGCTGAGCTGTTTTTTCGGCTCGCAAGCGTCGCAGAAACGGCCCGGTGCTCGACGCCGGGCCGTTTCCTGCTTAATCTGGGCTCGTGGCCCACAACGAACCGCAGCCCAAGAGCCTCGGCAGAGGCATCGGGCGCGTCCTGACCGGTCTCGCCGCCGGCGCCGCTTTCGGCGCCGCCGCGACCGCCCTCATGCGGATCAGGCACCGGGGGACGCCCCACCCCGAGCCGCGCACCGCGCCCGTCCCCGACACCCGCCCGTGGGAGGCCGCCGTCGGCCTGCTGCGCACGGGCGTCTGCCTGGTCGACGACCACAACCGCGTCCTGTACACCAACCGCGCGGCGCGGGACCTGGGCCTCGTGGACGACCACGAGATCGTGTCCCTGACGCTGCGGGCGCTGCTCGCGCAGGCGCGGCGCTCCGGACGCTACCGGGACGCGGAGATCGAGGTCCCTAAGCAGGTCATGGGCGAGCCGAGCGCGGTGAGCGTGCGCATCACGCCGCTGCCCGACGGCGTCTCGGTCGCCGAGTTCCAGGACATCTCCGAGCTGCACCGCGTCGAGCGGGTCCGCCGCGACTTCGTGGCGAACATCAGCCACGAGCTGAAGACCCCCGTGGGCGCGATGCAGATCCTCTCCGAGGCGCTCAAGGACGCCGCGGAGGACCCCGACGCGGCCGCGCGCTTCGCCGACCGCATCCGCTCCGAGTCCAAGCGCATGAACCACCTGGTCACCGACCTGCTGGAGCTGTCGCGGCTCCAGGGCGCGGAGAAGCTGCCGGACCCCGAGCCGGTCGAGGTCGACCGGATCGTCATGGAGGCGTTCGACCAGACGCGGATAGCGGCCGAGGAGAAGGGGATCGAGCTGCGGCTCACCGGCCTGGAGGACATGGAGGTGCTCGGGAACGAGGCGCAGCTCGTCACCGCGGTGAAGAACCTCGTGGGCAACGCCATCTCCTATTCACCCGAGAACACGGCCGTGGAGGTGGAGACGTCGATGACGTCCCCCACCGGTCATCTGGCCGGTGTCAAGATGGTGTGCATCAGGGTGCGCGACCAGGGGATCGGCATCCCCGCGGAGGAGCTGGACCGGATCTTCGAGCGGTTCTACCGGGTGGACGCGGCGCGGTCGCGCCAGACCGGCGGCACGGGCCTCGGCCTGGCGATCGTCAAACATGTGGCCGTCAATCACGGGGGTAGGGTGGAAGTGTCCAGTATGCCCGATGCCGGATCAGTGTTTACCTTGATGTTGCCTGCTCGTTCCCTTCCGTCCGACGCCACGGCACCGGACTCGGCTGAAATCGGAACAAGCCAGCAAGCCGCCCGTTAGGAAGGTTCACTCGTGACCCGCGTGCTCGTAGTTGAAGACGAGGAATCGTTCTCCGATGCCCTCTCCTACATGCTCCGCAAGGAGGGCTTCGAGGTGGCCGTCGCCGCCGACGGCGACGCCGCCATCAAGGAGTACGAGCGCGCCGGCGCCGACGTGGTCCTGCTCGACCTGATGCTGCCGGAGAAGTCCGGCACGGAGGTCTGCCGGGAGCTGCGGGCCAACTCGAACGTCCCGATCATCATGGTCACCGCCCGCGACTCCGAGGTCGACAAGGTGGTGGGCCTGGAGCTGGGCGCCGACGACTACATCACCAAGCCGTACTCTTCGCGCGAGCTGGTCGCCCGCATCCGGGCCGTGCTGCGCCGCTCCGCCGAGCCCGACGACCCGATCGTCACGGTCCTGGAGGCGGGCCCGGTGCGCATGGACGTCGACCGGCACACAGTCACCGTGGGCGGGGCCGACGTGCAGCTCCCCCTCAAGGAGTTCGAGCTGCTGGAGATGCTGCTGCGCAACGCCGGGCGCGTGCTCACCCGCGGCCAGCTCATCGACCGGGTCTGGGGCGCCAACTACGTGGGCGACACCAAGACCCTCGACGTGCACGTCAAGCGCCTGCGCTCCAAGATCGAGCCCGAGCCGGGCAAGCCGCGCCACCTCGTCACGGTCCGCGGCCTCGGCTACAAGTTCGACCCGCACGCGTAAGGTCCCCTCAGGGCCTTCACCCGCCGTTCACCTCCGGAAATCGCATATCCTATACGATATAGGATATAGGGATAACGCTTGCCGCATCGGATAGGCTGCCTTCGTGACCTACCTTCCCGCGGACGACCGCTACGAGTCCATGCCCTACCGCCGCTCCGGACGCAGCGGCCTCAAGCTCCCCGCGATCTCGCTCGGCCTGTGGCACAACTTCGGCCACACCCGGCCCCTCGACACGCAGCGGGCGATCGTGCGGCGCGCCTTCGACCTCGGCGTGACCCACTTCGACCTCGCCAACAACTACGGGCCGCCCGGCGGCAGCGCCGAGGAGAACTTCGCGCGCCTCCTCGCCGACGACCTCAAGCCGTACCGGGACGAGATCGTCGTCTCCTCCAAGGCCGGGTACTACATGTGGCCCGGCCCGTACGGCGAATGGGGCTCGCGCAAGAGCCTCATCGCCTCCGCCGACCAGTCGCTGAAGCGCCTCGGCCTCGACTACGTGGACGTGTTCTACCACCACCGGCCCGACCCGGACACGCCCCTGGAGGAGACCATGGGCGCGCTCGACGCGATCGTGCGCTCCGGCAAGGCCCTCTACGTGGGCGTCTCGAACTACACCTCCGAGCAGGTCACGGCCGCCGCCGCGATCCTGCGGGACCTCGGCACGCCGCTGCTCATCGACCAGCCGCGCTACTCGATGTTCGACCGCCGCATCGAAGAGGACCACCTCCTCGACGCCCTCGAAGGGGCCGGCGCGGGCTGCATCGTCTTCAGCCCCCTGGAGCAGGGCGTGCTCACCGACCGGTACCTGCGGGGCATCCCCGCGGACTCCCGCGTCGCCACCAGCCACTTCCTCAACGAGGACCGCCTCGACGACGCCACCATGGCGAAGGTCAAGGCCCTCAACGAGATCGCCGCGGCCCGCGGCCAGTCGCTCGCGCAGACCGCGCTCGCCTGGGCCCTGCGCGACGACCGCATGACCAGCGTCATCATCGGCGCCAGCTCCGTCAAGCAGCTGGAGGACAACGTCGCCGCCACCGCGAACCTCGCGTTCACCGCCGACGAGCTCGCCGCGATCGACGCGGCCTCCATCGGATAGCAAGGCCCGCAAGGCCGCGGCGGGACCGTCCGGGTGCAGCGGCACCTGCGGCGGTCCCCCACCCGATACCTCGGTATGACACGCCACGCCGGGAAATCCGCCGCAAGTCGGAAGCAGCGGCCGCGGGCATTTCCTACTATTCGGGCATGACCGCTCCACGGACCGCCCTCCGCCCGCCCCGGCACCGCTTCGACCCGCGCGTCAAGCCCTGGTGGCGCGCCCAATGGCTCATCACCACCGCCGTCCCCGTCGTCCCCCTCGCCGTCCTCGGCCTGCTCATCGCCCCGGCCCGGACCTGGCTCCTCCTGCCCGCCGCGGCGATCCTCGCGCTCGGCCTCGCCGCCGCGTTCACGATGCCCGCGTGGTGGTTCCGCGTGCACCGTTGGGAGGTCACCGACACCGCCGTGTACACGCTGACCGGGTACTTCTGGCGGACCTGGCGCGTCGCGCCCATGTCGCGCATCCAGACCGTCGACACCACGCAGGGCCCCGTGCAGCGCTCCTTCGGACTGTCCACGGTGGTCGTGACGACCGCGTCGTCGGCGGGCGCGGTCAAACTCGAAGGTCTCGACCAGGACGAGGCGTCGGCCCTGGCCGAGCGGCTCACCGAGCTGACCGACGCGACCCCCGGGGACGCGACGTGATCGGCATCGAGCACGCCGAGGGGAACGAGCCGTGGCGACGGCTCCACCGCGACGGCCTCAAGGTCACCGCGCTGTACATGATCGGCGTGATGATCGGCGCGGGCGTGCCCGTCGCGATCGGGATCGGCTCCGGCCCGGGACTGCTCATCGCGCTCGCGTTCGTCGTCCCCGGCGCGGCGCTCGTCATCGGCCTGGTCGTCGGGTACGAGGCGATCCGCCTGCGCGTCACCAGGTACCGCGTCACCGACGCGCGCGTGGAAATGCACACCGGCGTCCTGTTCAAGACCCGCCGCTCGCTCATGCGCGAGCGCATCCGCTCCGTGGACCTCACCGCGAACCCGCTCGAACGCGCCTTCGGCCTCGCGAAGGTCAAGGTCGGCACCGGCGAGACCGGCGGCGGCTCCGGCTCGACCAGCGAGCAGACGCTCACCCTCGACTCGGTGGGCCGCGCCGAGGCCGAGCGGCTGCGCGCGGAGCTGCTGCGGCGCAGCGCGGCCGAAGTCGGCGCGGACGGCGAGCAGCGGCTCGCCACGTGGGAGCCCGGCTGGCTCAAGTACGCGCCCCTGTCGTTCCTGACGCCGGCACTCGCGGGCGCCGCCGTCGGCGGCACGTTCCAGATCGCCGACTGGTTCGGCAAGGGCGGCCTGCCCGTGGAGATCGTCGGCGGCCTGGTGGACGAGTACGGCCCGTGGGCGGTCCTCGGGCTGGGCCTGGTCGGCCTGCTGCTCCTCGGCGCCATCGCCAGCCTTGCGCTGCAAGGCGAGGCATGGTGGGGGCACCGGCTCGACCGGGAGCCCGGCGGCACCCTCCGGGTGCGCCGCGGCCTGCTCGTGTCGCGCTCGCTCAGCCTGGAGGAGGAGCGCATCCGCGGCGTGGAGATCGTCGAGCCGCTCGGCGTGCGCTCCGCGGGCGCGGGACGCCTCGACGTCGTCGCGATCGGCCTCAAGACCGACCAGGAGGGCTCGGACCTGTCGACGCTCGTCCCGGCCGCGCCGCTCCCGGCGGTCACTGACGCGGCCGAGGCGGTCATCGGGCCCGTCGACTGCGCTTTGGCAGCGCACCCGCGGACGGCGCGGACGCGGCGCCTGCGCTGGGCCGCCGTCGCCGTCGTGGTCCTCGCGGCCGCGGCCGTGGTGCCGCACCTGCTGTGGTCGCTCCCGGCGCTGCTCAGCGCGGCGATCGTCCTGGCGGCCGTGCTGAGCGCGGGGTTCGCGGCGTGGACGGCGTTCGACTCCTATGCGTCCCTGGGTCATGCGCTCACTGCGCGGCACCTGGTGTCGCGGCGCGGGAGCACCCGCCGGGCCACCGTCCACTTGGACCGGTCGGGGATCATCGGCTGGCGGATCACGCAGTCGGTGTTCCAGCGGCGCATGGGGCTGATGACGCTCGACGCGACCACCGCGGCCGGGAAGGGCCACTACGCGGTGATCGACGCCGACGAGCACGAGATCCTCGACTTCGCCGCCGAGGCCGTGCCGGACCTGCTGCGGCCCTTCCTGGCCACGCCGCCTGAATGACCACGCCGCCTGAATGACAGTGTCACAGGAATGACCGGAGCGCGTCCTCCCCGGGCGGCTCCTCGGCCCGGATGAGCGCCTCGATCTCGCCGATGCGGTCCCACGTGTTGATCGCCATCCCGGCGAGGACGCGGCCGGCCTTCGTCCAGAACGCCACGAACTCCAGGGACTCGACGGAGCCGGAGACGACGACCTCGTCGTAGGCGTCCGGCCCGGCCACGAACCCGAGGTACTCCATGCCCAGGTCGTACTGGTCGGTGAAGAAGTACGGGAGCTTGTCAAAGGCCGCGTCGGACCCGAGCGCGGCCTTCGCGGCGTGCTCGCCGGTGTCGATCGCGGTCTGCCAGTGCTCCACGCGGATCGGGCGACCGTAGTGCGGGTAGGGGGCGCTCGCGACATCGCCTGCGGCCCAGACGTCTTCGGCGCTGGTGCGCAGCGTGGCGTCCACGGCGAGGCCGCCTCCGAGCGCGCGCTCGCGCTGCTGGAGCCCCGCGGCGGCGGCGAGCCCGGCGTTGGGGACGACGCCGACGGCGACGAGCACCAGGTCCGCGTCGATGCGCTCGCCTGCGGTGGTCTCGACCCCGACGGCGCGGCCGTCCTCGCCGACGATCTTCGCGATCTCGGTGCGGCGGTGCAGGTCCACGCCCTTGTCGAGGTGCAGCTGCGCGAACACGAGGCCCATCTCGGGGCCGAGGACGCGTTCGAGGGGCTGCGCGCCCATGCCGAACAGGGTCACGTCGCGGCCGAGCTGCCGCGCCGACGCGGCGACCTCCATGCCGATCCAGCCGTCGCCGACGATGACGACGCGTCCCTCGCCGCCTTTCAGTTCGGCCGCAAGGAGATCGGCGTCCTCGACGGTGCGCAGCAGGTGCACGCCCCGCAGGTCCGCGCCCGGCACGGGCAGGGCCCTGGGGCTCGACCCGGTGGCCAGGATCAGCTTCGCGTAGTCGAGTCCGCTCCCGTCGGCCAGCGCGACCCGGTGCGCGGCGGTGTCGAGCCCGGTCGCGGGCGTGCCGACCCGCAGGTCGGCGTTCTGCCGGTACCACTCCTCGTCCACGGTGAACAAGGCCCCGCGCCCGGCTTCGCCGCGCAGGTAGTCCTTGGACAGCGGCGGCCGCTCGTAGGGCCGGTGCGGCTCCCCGGTCACGACGACCAGGTCGCCTTCGTACCCCTCGTCGCGGAGGGTCTGCGCGGCCTTGGAGGCGGCGAGGCCGCCCCCGACGATGACGAACGGTGCATTCATGACGACTCCGGCTCCCGTAGGCGGTATGGTCCGCCTCCCATTCTCACCCCGAACGGGTGACCGCGGCACGGCCTCCCGACACTCGGTCCGCGCTAGAGATTTCTGAGGGTGCGGCGGCGCAGGAGTGCGAGGAGCAGCGCTCCGGCGGCGATGGTCCCGGCTCCGGCGAGGCCGATCGCGGTGAGGTCGTCGCCGGTCTCGGGCAGTTCGGGGCCGCCGGGGCCGGGTGCGGCGCCGGTGACGTCGAGGTGGAGGGCGGCGGTGTTGTCGGCGGGGTCGGCTTCGAAGTCGGGGTACTCGGGGAGGGCCGTGCCCAGGTGCTCGGGCGGGGTCTCCTCCCAGATCCGGGACTGTTCGAGCATCGAGATCGCGCCGTCGTTCGATACGGCGTCCTCGGTGATGCGGAAGTCGATCGGCAGGGGCGCTGCTTCGCCGGGGTCGAGGATTCCGGGTCCGAAGCAGAGGAGGTCGATGCGGTCGAGGCCGTACAGCGAGGCGTCGGGCGGCGGGTACTGGTAGTCGGGGTAGATGAGGCAGTAGTTGTCCATGTCGATGTCGAAGACGCCCGGTGGGATGCCGGGTCCCTGGTGGACGACTTCGAGTCCGGCGGGAAGGGTGATCGCCATGGTGAAGTTGCGCCCGCCGGTCTCGGGGTTCTCGTAGGCGACGGCTCCGGCCGGGCCGAGGTTCGTGTAGGCGAGGTCGGCGGTGAAGACGTCGCCGGGCGCGCCCTCGATGGTGTGGTCGGCGACGGCGATGTCGTAGGCGCCGTCGGCGACGGTGACGAGCATGTAGGGGTGCTGCTCGATGTCCTGGTCGTCGCTGGGTTCGAAGGCGAGGACGGTGTCGGCGTCGTCGGGTTCGGGGCCGTCGGCGGCTTCCGCGGGCAGGTCGCCGATGGTGAAGTCGTTGGCGAACGCCTTTTCGACGGCGTCTTCGGCGAGCGTGGTGGTGAGCGGGGCGGTGAGTTCGTAGACGACGCCGGGTTCGGGGGCGAAGTCCTCGAACGCGCAGTAGCCCTCGCCGCAGTTGGCGTAGTCGGCGGTCGTCGTCAGGTACCGGCCCGAGGTGAAGGTCAGCTGGACGCCGTGCTCGGGCGCGGTCGCCCCGTCGTACCGGAACTTCAGGGTCGAGGTGAAGGAGGCGCCGGGTTCGACGCCGGCCATGTCCTCGACCTGGAGCGTGTACGTCGCGGGATCGTCTTGCGCCTGCGCGGGCACCGCGACCAGCACCAGTCCGGCCGCGACCACCGCCGCCGCGATTCGGATGAGACGACGCTGTCTGTCCATTCGGGAAGGGCTCATGATTCCGACACGCGCGGCATCGGGCGGCCGTTGCACCCCCGGTGAACTTCCGGTGAACGCGGCGGTCAGGGTTCGGGGCGGAAGTCGTAGTAGGTCATGTTTCGGGGTTCGAGGAGGGCTTCGATGAAGAGGTCGGGGTGGTCGGGGGTGACCATGGCGCCGAGGCGTTGGAGGAGGATGCCGTCGGTGAGGTAGCCGCGGGCCATGCGGGCCCAGCGGTCGTCGAGAACGGTGAGGGTGATGCCGTCGGCGGTGCGGTCGTAGACGGCGACTTTGCGCATGCCGTCGGCTTGGAGGGCGTAGAAGCCGACCTTGTCGGGAATGCTGCTGGTCACGGTCTCGTCTCCCTTGCCACGTAGAGCGGGTGGGCCTCGGTGATGCGGCCGGGCCAGTTGGCGCCGGTGATGCCGCCGTTCTGTCGGATCTCGTCGAGGCGGCTGAGGGCGCCGTCGATCGCCGGCTCCTCCAAGCCTAGTCGCGCGAGGTCGTCGCCGAGGCGGTCGGAGTCGACGCGGTTGAGGCCGTCGACGATGTCCTGGTCCATGTAGGTGCCGTACTCGTTGGCGACGAAGTCGGAGCGGATGCCGCGGATCGGGCCGCGGTCGAAGGAGTCCTGGTCGACGGGGAAGCTGTAGCCGTGGTCGATGGGGACGACGCCGCCGTTCTGGTCGGTGAGGTAGTTGCCGTTGTGCCTGTCGCTGTTGCCGATCACGTAGTCGAGCACGGCCATGCGCTGCTGCTCGGAGGAGGTGTAGTCGCCGGGGTCGTTGCTCGGGGTGTTCGGCATCGCCATGCGCTGCAGCGAGCCCGGTCCTTGGGGCCCGTCCCAGTTGGTCGTGGCGGGGGTGAGGCCGAGCCCGAGGTGCCGGTCCACGACGGAGGCGCCGACCTCGCGCGGCGCCAGGCCGGAGGGCGGCACGCCGGTCACGGTCGTGGTGTCTTCGCCGGTCACGGGCTTGTAGAGGCCTTGCGACCCGTCCTCGAAGGTCACGACGTACGCCTCGTTGAGGTGCGCGTTGGCGTTCATCGGGGCGATGCTCTGGACGGCGAGGTCCATCGGGTCCGGCCAGGGTTCGGTGTGGTGGGTCCCGTGGGTCGCGCCGGAGGGGTGCGTCCCGGGAGGGTTGGCGGACGCGGAGGACGAGGGCCTCGGGGTGGCGCTCGTGTTGGAGGGGCGGGACGCGGTGATGCGGTCGCGGGTCGCGCGGGCGTCGTCGGCGTGGCTGCGGCCGGGGAGGGGGCTGCGGGGGCGGCTCGGGGCGCCGTCGTCCCCGCGGGTGTTCGGGGAGTCGGTGTCGGGGGTGCCGGTGCGGGGTGCGTCGGTCCCGTGGTGGCGGGTCATGGCTGCTCCGTTCCGCTTGGAGGCCAAGGGTCTCGCCCGGCCCGGCGGTGGCTGCGAACCAACAATATAGACGCTGTTCATCCATTGTGGGGGTCGCGCGTGGGGCGTCCGGCTCCTGGTGGGGGTAACGGGATCAGCGGGGCGGCATGGACCGAAGTTGGCACGTTCTAGGTCCAGCCGCGGCGGATCGGGCGGGTCGACTGCGTGGGCTCCTTGTCGCGGGTGCGGTACACGACGTAGGGCCGGAAGAGGTACCAGACGGGTGCGCTGAACGCGTGGACGAGGCGCGTGAACGGAAACAGCGCGAACAGGGCGAGGCCGATGAGCGCGTGGAGCTTGAACGCGCCGGTCGCGGCGCTCATGGCGGCAACGTCGGGCTGGAGGTAGAAGACGCTGCGGAACCACGGCGAGACGGTCTCGCGGTAGTCGGCCTCGTGCGCGCCGGTGAGGCCCGCGACGGCGCTGAGGAGGGTGGTGGCGATCCCGGCGAGGATCGCGGCGACGAGGACGAGGTACATGACCTTGTCGTTGACGGTGGTGGCGCTGAAGACCGGGCCGGTGGTGCGGCGTCGCCAGATGAGGAGCGCGATGCCGCCGAGGGTCGTCACGCCCGCGATGCCGCCCAAGGAGAGTGCGGTGACGTGGTACTGGTCGTTGGTGATGCCCGCGGCGTCGGTCCAGGACTCGGGGATGAGCAGGCCCACGACGTGGCCGACGATCACCACGAGGAGTCCGAAGTGGAACACGGGGCTGGCGATGCGCAGCAGCCGCGACTCGTACAGCTGCGAGGAGCGGGTGGTCCAGCCGAACCGGTCGTACCGGTACCGCCACACCGTCCCTCCGATGAGGACGGCGAGGACGACGTACGGCAGTGCGCCCCACAGCAGGTAGTCGACGGCGGTCGGGTTCATCTCGCGGCTCCGATCTTCGCGGGCATGCCGAGCGCCACCGCCCCGGAGGCGCCGGCGCCGTACGGGTCGAGCCCTACGTCCTCGGCGGGAGGTCCGGCGGCGGCCAGGCGGGCGGCCTCGCGGCGGGCTTCGTCGGGGGGCGGGAGGGTTGCGGCCACGGTGTCGAGGACAGCGGCGTACGCGCTGGCGCCCTCGTGGAGGGCGGCGCGCAGGAGCTCGATGCCGGGCTGGAACCGGACGAGGAGCCGTCCACCCGCCTCCACGTCCCCTCTGGCGGCGAATTCGAGCACCACTGCCAGGTGGTCGGGCAGTTCGGCGGCGTCGAGTCTCCAGCCGCAGGCGCCATAGATCTCCTTGATGCGCGCGAGGGCGTGCCCGCGCCTGCGGGTGTCGCCGTCGGTGTAGTAGGTCAGGTGGAGCGCCCTGCGGCGCTTGAGGTCGAAGGTCCGCACGTACTCGCGGCCGAGGTCGAGCGCGGTCTGGGCCCGCGCGTAGGAGCAGAACGCGGTGAGCGCCTCCCGCGCGTCGCCCGGTTCCAGTTCGGCCGCAGCGGCTTCCACCAGCGGCAGCCGCTCGAAGAACGCGGCGTCGGGGTAGCACAGGAGCATCGCGGCGGCCTGGCGGATCACGGCGGTCACCGGGCCTCACCGCTTCCTTTGAGGTGCTTGCCGTCCGAGGAGTTCTGGTCCGCGTCCTGCTTGTCCCTCTCGGGGAACAGCCCCGGCGGCCGGCCGTTGCCGTCCCAGTTCAGGAGGTTCAAGCGCCGCGCCGGACCCGAGCGCCCGTCGCTGGTCTGGCGGTCGCGCAGGGCGTGGAAGTTCTCCACGGACGCGGGCTGCGGCCGCCCCGACGCCTCCCCGAACGGCACGCCGCCGCCCATGCCGCCCATGCCGGGGCCGCCCTCGAAGTCGAGGCTGCACCCGATCTCGTCGATGACGCCGCGGTCGGCCTCGTCGACGCCGTACGCAGTCGGGATGACGTACCGGTCGTCGTACTTCGCGATCGCCAGCAGCCGGTACATCGCCTCGATCTCCGTGCCGCTCATGCCGACCGCCTCGGCGATCGACTCGTCGGGCTCCTGCCCGAGGTTGAGGCGACGCATGTACGCGCGCATCGCCGCGAGCTTCGCGAGCACCGCCTTCACCGGCTCCGGGTCGCCCGCGGTGAACAGCTCCGCGAGGTACTCGACGGGGATGCGCAGCGTGTCGATGGCCGCGAACAGGTTCCCGGCGTCCTCGCCGTCGTGCCCGGTCTCGCTCAGCGCGTCGACCACAGGGGACAGCGGCGGCACGTACCAGACCATCGGCATCGTCCGGTACTCCGGATGCAGCGGCAGCGCGATCCCGAACTCCTTGGCCAGCTTGTACACCGGCGAGCGCCGCGCCGACTCGATCCACCGCTCCGGGATGCCGTCGCGGATCGCCGCCGCGGCGACCTCCGGGTCGGACGGGTCGAGGAACACGTCGAGCTGCGCCGCGAGGAGGTCGTGCTCGTCCTTGACGGCGGCGGCCTTCCCCACCCGCTCGACGTCGTAGAGGATCACCCCGAGGTACCGCAGCCGCCCCACGCACGTCTCCGAGCACACCGTGGGCATCCCGACCTCGACGCGCGGATAGCAGAGCGTGCACTTCTCGGCCTTGCCGGTCTTGTGGTTGAAGTACACCTTCTTGTACGGGCACCCCGTCACGCACATGCGCCAGCCGCGGCACTTGTCCTGGTCCACCAGGACGATGCCGTCCTCGGCGCGCTTGTACATCGCCCCCGACGGGCACGACGCCACGCAGCTCGGGTTCAGGCAGTGCTCGCAGATGCGCGGCAGGTAGAACATGAACGACTGCTCGTACTCGAAGCGGACCTTGTCGCCGATCTTCTGCACGATCGGGTCGTTCGACGCCAGCTCCTCCCCGCCCGCGAGGTCGTCGTCCCAGTTCGCGGACCACTTGATCTGCATGGGGTCGCCGGTGAGGAGCGACCTGGGCCGCGCGCCGGGGATGTCGTCGCCCAGCGGCGCGGTCACGAGGTGCTCGTAGTCGTACGTCCAGGGCTCGTAGTAGTCCTGGATCGCGGGCATCTTCGGGTTCGCGAAGATCGTGGCGAGCTTCTTCAGCCGCCCGCCCGCGCGCGGCTTGAGACGCCCTGCGGCCGTGCGCTTCCATCCGCCCTGCCACCGCTCCTGGTCCTCGTGGCGGCGCGGGTACCCCTGGCCGGGGCGGGTCTCGACGTTGTTGAACCACACGTACTCGACGCCGGAGCGGTTCGTCCACGCCTGCTTGCACGTCACGGAGCACGTGTGGCAGCCGATGCACTTGTCGAGGTTCATGACCATGGCGACCTGGGCCATGACTTTGCCGATGCGGGCCATCAGTACGTCACCTCGGTGCTGCGCTTGCGGACCACCGTGACTTCGTCGCGCTGGTTGCCGGTGGGGCCGATGTAGTTGAACGCGTAGGAGAACTGCGCGTACCCGCCGATGAGGTGGGTCGGTTTGACGAGCAGGCGGGTGAGCGAGTTGTGGATGCCGCCGCGCTTCCCGGTGGTCTCGGTCTTCGGCACGTCCACGACCCGCTCCTGCGCGTGGTACATGTACACCGTGCCCTGCGGCATCCGGTGCGAGACGACGAGCCGCGCGGCCACCACGCCGTTGCGGTTGACGGCCTCGACCCAGTCGTTGTCCCCGGCGCCGATGGCCTCCGCGTCGGCGGGGCTCATCCAGATGTTGGGACCGCCGCGCGAGAGCGTGAGCATGAGCAGGTTGTCCTGGTACTCGGAGTGGATGGACCACTTCGAGTGCGGCGTCAGGTACCTGACGGCCACGGCCCGCTCCCCCGTCGGCCCGATCTCCGGCTCCCCGAACAGCGCCGCCATGTTCAGCGGCGGCCGGTAGACGGGCAGGGCCTCGCCGAACTCGTGCATCCAATCGTGGTCCACATAGCAGTGCATGCGCCCGGTGAGGGTGTGCCAGGGCTTGTCGTGCTCCAGGTTGATCGTGAACGGCGAGTACCGGCGGTCGTGCGCCTCCTTGCCCGACCACTCGGGGCTCGCGCCCACGGGCGTGGGCCCGTGCTGGGTGTCGGAGAAGACCACGCGGCGCTCGGACGCGCCGTGGATCAGCTCGTCGAAGTCGGTGCCGGTGCGGGCCGCGAGCCGCTCGAACCCCTGGGCCGCAAGGCGTCCGTTGCTGGTGCCGGAGAGCGCGAGGATCATCTCGCAGGCCTTGACGTCGGTGTCGATGAGCGGCCGCCCGATCGCCGGATGCTGCCGGGAGGCGCCGTTCCTGGCCGCGAGCCAGCCGATC
Organism: Glycomyces mayteni; assembly: GCF_042428885.1. Taxonomy (NCBI): domain Bacteria; kingdom Bacillati; phylum Actinomycetota; class Actinomycetes; order Glycomycetales; family Glycomycetaceae; genus Glycomyces; species Glycomyces mayteni. The sequence continues at coordinate 1,210,221 of NZ_JBHMBP010000001.1, read as the reverse complement.
TCGACGTCGGGTGTGAACGCGACGCCCTTGACGGGCAGGCCCTTCTCCTCGGCGAGCGGGCCCAGCGCGGCCATCTTCGCCGCCACGGCCGGGTAGTCGCGCTCGACGGCGATGATCGCGGGCATCGTCTTCCCCGGGACCGGCCGCCGCCCCTCGGCCTTCCAGTCGGGGGCGGTGCCGCCGGGCTGGGCGAGCTCGCCGGGGGTGTCGTGCTGGTGCGGGGCGGCGACGAGGTCGGTGGCGACCCCCAAGTGGTCCTCGGCGAGCTCCGAGAAGCGGCGGGCGAGCGCGTGGAAGGCCTCGAAGTCGGTGCGGGCCTGCCAGGGCGGGTCGATCGCGGGCGAGAACGCGTGCACATACGGGTGCATGTCCGTTGTGGACAGGTCGTGCTTCTCGTACCAGGTGGCGGCCGGGAGCACCAGGTCGGAGAGGAGCGTGGTGGACGTCATGCGGAAGTCCAGGGACAAGAGCAGGTCGAGTTTCCCCTGCGGCGCTCGGCCGTGCCACGTGACGTCGGCGGGCCGGTGGTCCGGCCCGGCCTCGGCGCCTTGCACGGAGTTCTGGGTGCCGAGGAGGTGCTTGAGGAAGTACTCGTCGCCCTTCGCGGAGGACCCGAACAGGTTGGCGCGCCACACGGTCAGGACCCGCGGCCAGTTCTCGGGGGCGTCCGGGTCCTCGGCGGCGAACCGCAGCTCCCCGGATTCGAGCTCGTCGGCGATGTACTCGCCGGGGGCCTTGCCCGCCTCCTTGGCCTCCTGCGCGAGCAGGAGCGGGTTGCGGTCGAACGTGGGGTACGAGGGCATCCAGCCCATGCGCGCGGAGGCCGCGACCATGTCGGCGGTGTGCGTGCCCGCCAAACGGTTCGGGCCCGCGGCCGACAGGAGCGCGTCGGCGTCGTACGTGTCGTAGCGCCACTGGTCGGTGTGCAGGTACCAGTAGGGCGTGGCGGCCATGAACCGCGCCGGGCGCGTCCAGTCCATCGCCGAGGCGTATGCGGCCCAACCGGTCTGGGTGCGGCACTTCTCCTGGCCGACGTAGTGCGCCCAGCCGCCGCCGTTCTTCCCCTGGCAGCCGGTGAGCAGCAGCAGGGTGAGGAACGAGCGGTACATGGTGTCGCCGTGAAACCACTGGTTCGTGCCCGCGCCGAGCACGATCATGGACCGGCCGCCCGAGTCCCTTGCGGTGGCGGCGAACTCGCGGGCGATCCGCGCGATCCGGTCGGCCTTCACGGAGGTCACCGACTCGGCCCACGCGGGCGTGCACGGCTCGGCCGCGTCCTCGTACCCGGTGGGCCAGCGCCCGGGCAGGCCCGGCCGCTGCACGCCGTACTGGGCCAGGAGCAGGTCGAACACGGTGGTGACGAGGCGGCCGCTGACGCGCCGGACCGGGACGCCGCGCTCCGTCAAATCGGCTTCGCCGTCGTTCGAGCTCACACTGTCGAAGCGAGGCAGGGAGATCGCCGCGGACTCGCCGCCCTCCGCGTACAAGGTCAGCGCGGGGGTCACCCCCTCCAGGTCGAGGTTCCACTTCCCGGGCTCGTCGTCGTTCCAGCGGGTCCCGAGGGTCCCGTTGGGCGCCACCGGCTCCCCGGTGGCCTCGTCGAGGAGCACCGGCTTCCACTCGGCGTACGGGTCGTCGGCGGCGTCGCTGCGCAGGAACTTCCCCGGCACGAGGCGGCCGCCGCGCTCCTCCAGCTCCACGAGGAACGGCAGGTCGGTGTACTTGCGCACGTAGGCGTCGAACGCCTCCGTGCGCTGCTCCACGAAATGCTCCTTGAGGATCACGTGGCCCATCGCCATGGCCATGGCGCCGTCGGTGCCCGGGTGCGGGGCGAGCCATTCGTCGGCGAACTTCGCGGCGTCGTTGTAGTCGGGGGCGACGGTGACGACCTTCTGGCCCCGGTAGCGGGCCTCGGCCATCCAGTGCGCGTCCGGGGTGCGGGTGACGGGGACGTTGGAGCCCCACAGGATCAGGTAGGCGGCGTCCCACCAGTCGCCGGACTCGGGCACGTCGGTCTGGTCGCCGAAGACCTGCGGGGAGGCGACGGGCAGGTCGGCGTACCAGTCGTAGAAGGAGAGCATGGACCCGCCGAGGAGGTTGACGAAGCGGGCGCCGACGCCGTGGGAGACCTGCGACATCGCGGGGATCGGGGAGAACCCCGCGATGCGGTCGGGCCCGTAGGCGCCGATGGCGTGGACGTGCGCGGCGGCGGCGATCTCGACGGCCTCGTCCCAGGTGATGCGCACGAGGCCGCCCTTGCCGCGGGCGGACTGGTAGCGGCGGCGCTTCTCGGGGTCGGCGGTGATCTCGGCCCACGCGGCGACCGGGTCGCCCAGGCGCGCTTTGGCCTCGCGGAACATCTCGACGAGGACGCCGCGCCCGTACGGGTAGCGGACGCGGGTCGGCGAGTACGTGTACCAGGAGAAGGCCGCGCCGCGGGGGCAGCCGCGGGGCTCGTACTCGGGCCGGTCGGGGCCCACGGACGGGTAGTCGGTCGCCTGGGTCTCCCAGGTGATGATGCCGTCCTTGACGTACACGTTCCAGGAGCACGAGCCCGTGCAGTTGACGCCGTGGGTGGAGCGGACGACCTTGTCGTGGGACCAGCGGTCGCGGTAGAACACGTCGCCTTCGCGGCCGCCGTCCTTGATGATCGCGCGCAGGTCGCCGGTGGCCTCGGAGCGGGTGAGGTGGACGCCGGTGCGCAGCAGCAGCGCGGAGGCGGGCCGGTCGGTTCGCGCCACGCTGGTCTCCCTCTCGGTCGCACGGCCCGCGCGGCAGCGCGGGAGTCCGCAGCCAGATTAGGGTCTTCAGCCTCCGCAAAGGGGACTAATCGGCATACTGTCCTCGGCAGTGGAGACCGCACCGAGGAGGCCGCCCGTGGGCACCACCGACACCGTGCAGCGCGGCGCCGGGAGGAACCTGGCGCTGGCGACGGCCGCGTTCGCGCTGACGTTCTGGGCGTGGAACCTCATCGGGCCGCTGTCGAAGACCTACGCGGACGACCTGGGCCTGAACCCGACGCAGACGTCGGTCCTCGTGGCGTTCCCGGTGCTGGTCGGCGCGGTGGGGCGCATCCCGGCGGGCATCCTCACCGACCGGTTCGGCGGCCGGACGATGCTCACGGCCGCGTGCTTCGCGTCGATCGTGCCGGTCCTGCTGGTGGGCCTGTCGGGCGGCTCGTTCGCGGCGCTGCTCGCGTCGGGGTTCCTGCTGGGCCTGGCGGGCACGTCGTTCGCGGTGGGCATCCCGTTCGTGAACGCCTGGTACCCGCCCGCGCGGCGCGGGTTCGCGACGGGCGTGTTCGGCGCGGGCATGGGCGGCACCGCGTTGTCGGCGTTCCTGACGCCGCGCCTGGTGGACGGCATGGGGCTGCTGCCGACGCACCTGCTCATGTGCGCGGCGCTCGCGGTGATGGGCCTGGTGTGCTGGGCGTTCGCGCGCGACGCTCCCCAGTGGAGCCCGAATGTCGATCCGGCGCTGCCGCGGCTGCGCGCGGTCGCGAAGCTCAAGGTCACGTGGCAGATGTCGCTGCTGTACGCCGTCGCGTTCGGCGGCTTCGTGGCGTTCTCCACGTACCTGCCGACGATGCTGGTGACCGCCTACGACCTGGCGCAGACCGACGCGGGCCTGCGCACGGCCGGGTTCAGCCTGGCCGCGGTGGTCGCCCGCCCGGCGGGCGGCATCCTCTCGGACCGGGTGGGGCCGTTGAAGATCTGCCTGACGTCGTTCTTCGGGGCGGCGATCATGGCGGTGCTCCTGTCGTTCCAACCGCCCCTTGAGGTGCCCGCGGGCGCGTGCTTCGTGCTCATGGCGCTGTTCCTGGGCCTGGGCACGGGCGGGGTGTTCGCGCTGGTCGCCGAACTGGTGGAGCCCGCGCGGGTCGGCGGCGTGACCGGGATCGTGGGGGCCGCGGGCGGCCTGGGCGGGTACTTCCCGCCGCTGGTGATGGGCGCGGTGTACCAGGCGACGGGCTCGTACGCGGTGGGGCTGCTGCTGCTGGCGCTGACGGCGCTGCTGGTCGGGGTGTTCACGCTGCGGGCGTTCCGCCGGCCGGCGGTCGCGCCGCGCCCGAAGCTGACCTGATTACTTCTCGGGAATGAAGCGGGCCGGGCCGGAATCCCTCTCAAGCAGGAGGAACCGGCCCGCGTGCGCGCTTAGGGTGAAGTCATGTTGGAAATCAAGGACCTGCACAAGCGGTTCGGCGACACCGTTGCCCTCGACGGGGTGTCGCTGTCGGCCGCCCCGGGCGAAGTCGTCGGATTCGTCGGCGCCAACGGGGCCGGGAAGACCACCACCATGCGCATCGCCATGGGCGTGCTCGCCGCCGACTCCGGCGAGATCGTCTACGACGGCGCGCGGCTCGGCGTCGAGCAGCGCCGCCGCTTCGGCTACATGCCCTCCGAGCGCGGCCTCTACCCCAAGATGAAGACCGGTGAGCAGGTCGCCTACTTCGGTGAGCTGCACGGGATGACGAAGGCCGCGGCGAAGCGCTCCGCCGCCGAGCTGCTGGAGCAGCTCAACCTCACCGAGCGGATGGGCGACTTCGTGCAGGACCTGTCGCTGGGCAACCAGCAGCGCGTCCAGCTCGCCGTCTCCCTCGTCCACGACCCCGAGGCGCTCATCCTCGACGAGCCGTTCTCCGGCCTCGACCCGATCGCGGTGGACGTCATGGGCGGCGCCCTGCGCGACCGCGCCGCCGCCGGGGCGCCCGTGATCTTCTCCAGCCACCAGCTCGACCTCATCGAGCGGCTCTGCGACTCCGTCGTCATCATCGGCAACGGCCGGATCATCGCGTCCGGGTCCGTGGAGGAGCTGAAGGCCAAGGAGGTCAAGCAGCTTCGCATCAGCGTCGAGTCCGACCGCGACCTGACCGCCGAGTTCACCGGCACCGTCACCCGCGACGGCGACGACTACCTCATCGAGGACGGCGACGACCAGGAGGCCCTGCGCATCGCCGCGGCCGCCGGGCGCGTCACCCGCTTCGCCTACGACCAGCCCACCATCGCCGAGATCTTCCGAGAGGCCGTGACCCGATGACGCAGAACGAACCGTCGAGGATGCGCGGGCTCATGCTCGTCGCCGGGCGCGAGATCCGCGTCCGCGGCCTGTCGAAGTCCAACATCGTCAGCCTCATCGTCACCGTCGTCATCGTCGGCGTCCTCGCGGCGCTGCCGAGCCTCATCGGCGGCGGCTCCGACGACGAGAAGATCGGCCTCGCCGGGGACACCGCCCCCGCGATGCAGGCCCAGTTGGAGGCCATGGGCGGCTTCGACATCACGGTGTACGACACCGCCGCCGAAGCGGAGCAGGCCGTCGAGGACGAGACCGTGGACTCGGCCGTCGCCGACGGCTCGCTCTACAGCCGCGACGGGGTCGGCAACGAGGTCGAGGCGAAGATCGACGCCGCCTGGCAGGCCGCGAGCGTCCAGACGAACCTCTCGGACGCCGGGCTCAGCGACCAGCAGATCGCCGACGCGCTCACCGTGCAGCCCCTGGAGTGGGTGACCCTGGAGTCCGAGGGCGGCGTCGGCAGCACGCTCGACTACTTCACCGGCCTGATCATCTCCATCATCATGTTCATGATGCTCATGACCCCCGTGCAGTACATCGCCATGGGCGTCGTCGAGGAGAAGTCCAGCCGCATCGTCGAGATCCTCCTGACCAGCCTCAAACCGTGGCAGCTCCTCGGCGGCAAGGTCATCGGCCTCGGCGTGATCTCCCTGGTCAACCTCATCGCGATGGTCGCCGTCGGCCTCGGCGTCTCGGCCGCCACCGGGATGCTCTCCGATCTGCCCGCGGGCACCGCCTCCGCGGCGGTCTCCACGATCGGCTGGTGGCTCATCGCGTTCGCCCTGTTCGGCACGCTCGCCGGCGGCGTCGGCTCGCTCGTGTCGCGCCAGGAGGAGTCCGGGTCGGTCCTGACCCCGCTCATCATGTCGCTGACGCTCAGCTACCTCGGCGCGATCTTCCTGCTCAACGCGCCGACGAGCACGTTCGCGGAGATCCTGTCGATCGTCCCGCCGTTCTCCGGCATCGCGATGCCCACCCGCATGGCGATCACCGACGTCCCGGCCTGGCAGATCGGCCTCTCCGGAGTGCTCCTCGCGCTCGCCGCGGCCGGGGCGCTCGCCCTCGGCTCGCAGCTCTACAAGCGGTCCGTGCTCTACACGGGCTCGCGCATGAAGATCAGCGAGGCGCTGCGCCGAGCCGCCTAGCGCCGCAACACCAACCGCGGGCCCTATATCCTATAGGATATAGGGCCCGCGGTTCGCGTCCGTGAAGTAAGGCGGCCTTACTCCGTCAGGAACAGGAAGTAGCCGATCGAGGCGAGCATGAGCACCCAGGCGATCGGGTGGACCTCCCGCCAGCGGCCCTTGGCGGCCATCATGATCGGGAAGAACACCAGGCCCAGGGCGATGCCGTTGGAGATGGAGTAGGTCAGCGGCATCGCGGCGACGATGAGGAACGCCGGGATCGCGTACTCCAGCTTCGCCCACTCGATCTCGCCGAGCGCCTTCGCCATGAGCACGCCCACGATGATGAGCGCGGGCGCGGTGACCGCCGGGTTGTTCGCGACCAGGCCGAACACCGGGAACGCCACGAGCGACACGATGAACCAGAACCCGGTCGTCACGGCCGTGAGGCCGGTCCGGCCGCCGACCGAGACGCCCGCGGTCGACTCGATGTACGCGGTCGTGGTCGAGGTGCCGAGGACGGCGCCCGCGGAGGTCGCGATCGAGTCGGTGGCGAGGGCGCGGCCCGCGCGCGGCAGCTTGCCGTCCTTGACGAGCCCGGCCTGCCCGGCGACGGCGAACAGCGTCCCGGCGGTGTCGAAGAAGTCCACGAACAGCATGGTCAGGATGACCGCGATCATGTGGACGGTGAACGCGTCCTCGAAGCCGGTGAAGGCCGCGCCGAACGAGTCGAGGTTCGGGGTGAAGCCCTCGGCCAGCTTGAAGTCGATGACGCCGGTGAGGACACCCAGGACCAGCGTGGCGAGCATCCCGTAGAACACGCCGCCCTTCCAGCCCAGGACCATGAACACGGCCGTGGCGACCAGGCCGAACACGGTGAGCAGCACGGTGCCGGAGGTGAAGTCGCCGATCGTCACGAGCGTGGCCTCGGAGCCGACGACGATGCCGCCGCCCTTGAGGCCGATGAACGCGATGAACAGGCCGATGCCCGCGCCGACCGCGAGCTTCAGCTGCGCCGGGATCGCGTTGATGATCGACTCGCGCGCGCCGGTGACGGCGAGGACGAAGAACAGCACGCCCGAGACGAGCGTGCCGGTCAGCGCGGTCTGCCACGGGATGCCGAGGGTCATGACCACGGTGAAGGCGAAGAACGCGTTGAGTCCCATGCCGGGGGCGGTGGCGATGGGGTAGCGGGCCCACAGGCCCATGACGAGGCAGCCGAGCGCCGAGGCGAGCGCGGTCGCGGTGAACACGGCGCCCGGGTTCGGGGCGTCGAACCCGGCCTCGGACAGGCCGAAGCTGAGGATGCCGGGGTTGACGGCGAGAATGTAGGCCATGGCCAGGAACGTGGTGGTCCCGGCGAGGACCTCGCGTCTCCAGTTGGTCTTGTTCTCGGTCATCCCGAAGTATTGGTCGAGGCGCCCGGACTGGGGCGCCTCCTTCTTGTCTTTGGCTTCAGTGGCCATGTCTCGGGCACTCCTGTGCAGGCGAGTCTTCGGATGCCGGGCAGCTGGCACCCCGGGGACCAGGGTAAATGGATAGGCGCTGAACCTGCGGGTAATGTACCGGGTCCGCCACGGAAAGAAAAGCGAGCTGGCCTCGAAGTTGTGAGTTTTACACAGTCTTCACGGGGCGGGCACACGCTTCGGGGGCCGGGGACAAGGCGACGCCCCGGAGCCAAGGGGGGGACGGCTCCGGGGCGTCGACTTAGGGTCGAGCCCCCGGTGGCAGGATTCCGGGGGCTCGACAAGGACCGCACCGTCAAGCAGCGGGCGGTAGTCGGAGGTCTCGCCCCGGCGCAGAGGCGCCGGGCTTCCTGCCCTGAGACAACTGCTAAACGCGGCGGCGTCTTGTGCGGTTGCATAACGGTTCGATAACGGGCGCGGCTTTTCTCACGGCCGCGCCCGCACGCTCCTACTCCTCGTCCGGCTCAGTCCTGCGGCGCAGGACGACGAGGATCACGATCCCCGCGAGGATCACGATGCCGCCGCCGACCAGGAAGTAGGTCAGCGACGAACCCGTGGTCGGCAGCTGCGAGACCGGCGTGGTCGAGGCCCCGGCGGGCGCACTGCTCGTCGCGGCCGGCTCGGAGCTGGACTCGGCCGGGCCCTCCGAGGTCGGGGCCTCGGAGGACGGCTCGTCCGTGGTCGGCCCCTCGGACGAGGGCTCGTCGGTCGTCGGGCCCTCCGAGGACGGCTCGTCGGTGGTCGGGCCTTCGGAAGAGGGCTCGTCCGTGGTGGGCGCGTCGGTCGTGGGCTCCTCGGTGGTCGGTGCCTCCGTTGACGGTTCCTCGGTCGTGGGCGCCTCGGTGGAGGGCTCCTCCGTAGTCGGCGCCTCCGTCGAAGGCTCCTCGGTCGTCGGGGCCTCCGTGGACGGCTCCTCAGTCGTGGGCGCCTCGGTGGAGGGCTCCTCCGTGGTCGGGACCTCGGTCGAGGGCTCCTCGCTCGGGGTCTCCTCTCCCGGGGGCTCCTCGGTGGCCGGGCAGGTGTGCGTCAGGTTGAAGCGGTTCTTGCCGTCGCGGTCGCGCTTGATCTCCGCCTCGGCGTCGATGAGGGTCAGGCCCGCGGGCGTGATGATGTACGCCTTGTTGTTCCCCGAACCCGAGACGATCCCGCCGTCGTCGTTCGTGTTGTAGCGCAGCGTGTTGCCGTCCTCGTCCTGGAAGACGGCCTCGATGTACCTGAAGTTCCCCTCGGCCCTGACGTCGCCGGGGAGCACGAACACCCAGCCGTCGAGCCAGTCCTCGGTGTCCCGCGGGATCTGGTCGCAGCTGTTCTTGAAGTCCTCGGCGGTCGTGGGCACGTTGCCTTGGTTGATGTAGATCGTCTGGGTCCCGCCCGCGAGCGCGGGGACGGCGAAGGCGAGCGCGACGGCTCCCGCCAGACCGGCCGCGGCCGCGGCGCTGAATGCCTTCTGTCGGCGTGTGAATCTCAAGGGAGTGCTCTCCGTGATGGGTCGTCGGAGGTGTCGAACGTGCCGGGGTCCGACTGCGCCTGGGCCAGGCGCGGACGCAGTGTTCACGCCCCCGACGTCACGGGAGTTGCGGTTCCATGAGGCTGATTCAGAATTCGCCCGAACGGCTGACCTGCCAATTCACCGCGAAATCGGCGGAAGGGGCCGAAGCGCCGGGGGCAAGAGCGCCGCACCCGGGCCGGATCGTAGATCCTATAGGATATAGGAATGCCGCAAGCACTGAAGCTGAGCTATGACAAACCCGCGGAAGCCTGGCACGAGGGTCTCCCCTTGGGCAACGGCCGGGTCGGGGCGATGCTCGTCGGGGACCGGATCGAGCTGAACGAGGACGGATTCTGGTCCGGGGACGGCAACAAGGGCGTCCCCGACGGCGTCGAGGGCGTCGCCGCCGAGGCCGCGGAGCTGGTGCGCCGCGGCGAGTTCCACGCCGCCGACCAGCTCATCACCAGGCTCCAGGGCCCGAGCACCCAGGCGTACCAGCCCGCGGGCGCGTTCACCGCCATCCACACCGGCGGCGGGGGCGAGCACCGCGAGCTCGACCTGCGCGACGGCGTCGCGACCACCGTGCGCGGGCGGGTCCGCCAGGAGGCGTTCGCATCGGTCGCCTACGGCGTCATCGCGATCCGTTGGAGCGCCGAGGAGCCCTTCGACCTCGACCTGGGCTTCGAGTGGCCGCACGAGGGCGGCTCCAGCGCCGCCGACTACGACGAGCTGAGCTTCACCGGGCACGCCCCCGCCGACGTCCACAAGGAGGGCGGCGGCAGCGACTACTCCACGGTCGAGGGCGTGCGCCGGCTCGGCCTCAACGCGCAGCTGCGCTGCGACGGCGACCTGGCCCCCGCCGAGGGCGGGCACCGCTTCACCGGCTGCCGCGAGGTCGAGGTCTTCCTCGCGCTGCACTCCGACTTCGACGAGTCCGCGGCCCTGGACCGGGCGCAGTCCGACGCCCGGCGCGCGGCCGCGAACGGCTGGAAGGCGCTCCTCGCCGACCACCTCGCATCGCACCGGGCCGTCATGGACCGCGTCGGCCTCGACCTTCCGCAGGGCACTGCGGGCGACTCCACCGCCGAGCGGCTGCGCCGCCGCGCCTCCGGCGAACCGGACGAGGGGCTCGCGGTCCTCGCGTTCCAGTTCGGCCGCTACCTCCTCGCCGCGTCCTCGCGCCCCGGCACGCAGGCCGCGAACCTCCAGGGCATCTGGAACAGCGAGGTCCGGCCGCCGTGGAACTGCGACTACACCACCAACATCAACGTCGAGATGAACTACTGGCCCGCCGAGACCTGCGGCCTCCCGGAGTTCCACGGCCCCCTGTTCGACCTCGTGGACGAGCTCGCCGTCCCCGGCGCCGAGACCGCGCGGAAGCTCTACGGCGCGGGCGGCTGGTGCTGCCACCACAACACCGACTACTGGCGGCTGACCACCCCGGTCGACGGGCGCGCGTGCTGGCAGGCGTGGCCGATGGGCGGCCTGTGGCTGTCGATGCACGTCGCCGAGCACTGGCGGTTCGGCCGCGACGAGGAGTTCCTCGCCGACCGGCTCCCCGCGGTCCTGGGCGCGGCCCGCTTCGCGTACGACCGGCTCTCAGAGGGCAGCGACGGCACCCTCGTGACGAACCCGGCGTCGAGCCCGGAGAACGAGTTCGTCACGCCCGCAGGGAACTCCGCGCTGGACGAGTCCACCGGGATGGACGCGACCCTCGTGCGCGAGCTGTTCGCGTTCGTCGTGGAGGCCGCCGACGTCGTCGCCGAGACCCTCCACGGCGAGGACCTCCAGCTCGTCATGGACATCGAGGCGGCCCTGCCGCGCCTGGCGGGCCCGAAGATCGGCGCCGACGGGCGGCTCCTCGAATGGGCCGCCGAGCGCGAGGAGGCCGAGCCGCACCACCGCCACGTCTCGCACCTGTACGGGGTCTTCCCCGGCGACTCGTTCGCCGACTCCCCCGAGCTGCTGGACGCGGCCCGCAAGAGCCTCGAAGCGCGCGGCGACGCCGGGACCGGATGGTCGCTCGCGTGGAAGACCGCGCTGTGGGCGCGCCTGGGCGACGGCGACCGGGCGCACCGCCTGCTCGGGGAGTTCCTGACCCCCGTGGGCTTCCGCGGCGCGGGCGCCGAGTACGCCGACGGCGGCGTCTACTCCTCGCTGCTGTGTGCGCACCCGCCGTTCCAGATCGACGGGAACTTCGGGACGACCGCGGCGATCGCGGAGATGCTCGTGCAGTCGCACCGCGCCGTCGACGGCGAGCCGGTGATCGAGCTGCTCCCGGCGCTGCCGTCCGCGTGGCCCGACGGGGAGGTCCGGGGTCTGCGGGCCCGCGGCGGGGTGACCGTGGAGCGACTCGCGTGGCGCGGCGGCGCGGTGACCGCGGTGGAGCTGGCGTCGAGCGTGGACGTGCGGGTCCGCGTGCGCCGCGGCGGCGCGGACGACCTCGCCGTGAGGCTCGACGCCGGCGTCCCGTGGGCCGCCGACGTCTGAAGTCTTTGAGAGCAGAGGGGAGCGGCTGGGGTCCGATCGGACTCCGGCCGCTTTGGTATGAAGGTTGACCCGCTAGCAGGTCGTGTCGACGCTCGCCTGTCCCACGGCGACGCCGCAGACCGACCAGTGGAACGCACCGGTCGTGTCGGCGTTCACCAGCGAGATCCCGCTTCCGGGACCCACCGGCTCCTTCGGGCCGTCGATCGAGTTGTCGCATTCGAAGCCCTCGGACTGGGCCGCGACCGCGATCCCGCAGACCTGCCACTTCGCGAAGTCGCGCAGGTCGATGTTGGCGACCGACGGCATGCCCGCGGCGTCCGGGGACTCCGGGACGGTATGGCCCGTCGCCTCGATCTCGTCCGCCGAAGGCGAGCCGAGAACGGTGCCGCAGGCCGTGGCGGTGAGCGCACCGACCTGGTCGGCCTCGCAGACACCGGGCAGCACCGAGTCGTGCTCGGACTCCACAGTGGCGAGCGTCAGCCAGTCGGGGGTGGACGCCTGGGCGGCCCCTCCCGTGAACGCGGCCGCTGCCGCGGCTGCGGCGGCCGAGACCGCCACCATGGTGGTGTTGCGCATGTTCCTACCCTTGTCTCTCGCCTGAACCGTTCAGCGCGGTCGGACTAGTAGTCGCCCTGGTCGTCGCCCTTGGACGGGTGGTCGTCGTCGTCCGAGACGTGGTCGGCGTTGAGGCACTGCTGGTCGAGCGAGGGCGCGACGCCGACGTTCTGGCCGCAGATCTGCCAGTGGGCGGCGCTCGACGCGTCGAGGTTGCCCAGGGAGGTCGAGCCCGCGTTGACGCCCGAGCCCGCGTTGTCCCCGAAGTGGTCGCGGTTGTCGCAGACCTGGCCGAAGGACTGGGTCAGCACGTTCTGGCCGCAGATCTGCCAGTGCGCGGCCGACGAGGCGTCCACGTTCACGGCGGAGACGTCCCCGGCGTTGACGCCCGAGCCCTGGTCTTCGCCGAAGTGGTCGCGGTTGTCGCAGCTCTGGTCGTACGACGTGGTCAGGATGTTCTGGCCGCAGATCTGCCAGTGCGCCGCGTCCGAGGCGTCGATGTTGACCAGGGAGACCGGGCCGGCGTTGACGCCGGAGGCCGCGGCCATGACGGGCGAGGCCGCACCGAGGGCGGCGACGGCGCCGGCAGCGGCGGCCGTGACGGCGAGGATCTTGCGCATGTGATGAGTTCCTTTCGTGAAAGACGGGGCGGGCCCTCAGGTCGAGAGCCCGCCCCCGGTCGAATTACTCGGCCGCGTGGGTCAGGTGGTCGTAGTTCTTGCACTCCTGGTCGAGCGACGGCGCGACGCCGACGTTCTGGCCGCAGATCTGCCAGTGGGCGGCGTCCGAGATGTCCAGGTTGCCGAGCGACACGTCGCCCGCCTGCACGCCGGACTGCGGGCCCATACCGATGTGGTCGCGGTTGTCGCAGTCCTGGCCGAAGGACTGGGTCAGCACGTTCTGGCCGCAGATCTGCCAGTGCGCCGCGCTGGAGGCGTCGATGTTCACCAGGCTGACCGGGCCCGCCCAGACGCCCGAGTTCTGGGCCATGGCGGTGCCGGCGGAGCCGAGAGCGGCGACCGCTCCGGCAGCAGCGGCGGTGACGGCGAGAGCCTTGCGCATTGTTTGTTCCCCGTTCTGTGTCGGATTACTTGGTTGCCCCCTCGGCGGGCCGTCCGCATCGGACGGCCCGCCTCGGGAAGTCCTACTCGTTCAGGTGGTCGTAGTTCGCGCACTGCTGGTCGAGCGACGGCGCGACGCCGACGTTCTGGCCGCAGATCTGCCAGTGGGCGGCGTCCGAGATGTCCAGGTTGCCGAGCGACACGTCGCCGGCGGTGACGCCGGACTGCGGGCCCTCGCCGATGTGGTCGCGGTTGTCGCAGACCTGGCCGAACGACTGGGTCAGCACGTTCTGGCCGCAGATCTGCCAGTGCGCCGCCGAGGAGGCGTCGATGTTGACGAGGCTGACCGGGCCGGCGGTCACGCCGGAGTTGTTGCCACCGGCCATCGCGGGGGCGGCGGCGGCTGCGACGGCGCCGGCGGCGACGGCGGCGACAGTGAGAACCTTGCGCATGATGTGCGGTTTCCTTCTGGGTCGTGCGCCCGATCGTTCGGGCGACTCATGTGGTTTCCCCGCCTCTGTGGAGGCGGCGGTGACGGCCTGCCGCGCGTCGGCGCGCCGGACTCGCCGGGGATCTGGTCCCCGGGTTCCGTTGGGAGTTGCGAAGGCGGACTTCGGTTCCCGCGCGTCGACGCGCGGCGGCGCTAGTCTGGGGCGACGGACTGCTCGGCGGCGCGGTCCAGCGGCCGCCCCAATTCCCCGATCACCGTGCGGGAGAGTGACACCTCTTCCCCCCCGGCGGACGGGGAGACGCAGACAGCGTTGTGGCCGCTGTCGACGCTGATACCGGCGGTCGAGCCAGTGGCTCCACCGGGGATGATCTTCAGGTCCGGAAGCGCGGCGCCGTGGTACCCCCACGGCTCGGCAGCGGTGCGCGGCGTACCGTGCACCTCTTCGACCTCGGACCGGTCCGTCCCCCGCATGTGGTCTGCGGAGCACTCGAAGGCGGCGGCCGGCCGGCCGCTGGGCGCTCCGTAGAGCGCCGCCGCCACCTCGCTGGAGTCTGCATTCGCCGCAAGTGTGGTGAAGCTCGGCTGTCCTGCGGCAGCGGCGAGGACGCTCCCGGGCGTCGTCGCGTCGCCGAACCGCAGGCCATCGGTCACCAGTCGCGCCAGGTCGCCGACCGGATCGGTCGGGGGCGCGACAGTCTCATAGACACCGGACACCGCGGGGGCGGGGCGGTCCGCAATGGACGCCGTTCCCTGCACGAGGGTTCCCACCAGCGGTGCCACTACTTCGGCGGTGCCGTCTCCGACGGACTTGTCGTCCAGGTCGAGCAGGCCGGGGCCGCCCGGCAGCATCGTGCGCACGTCGCCGTCCGTCTCGTCCACCAGCGATCCCGTCGAATCGGCAAGGCCCGACACCAGCCCCGTGACCTCCCCCTGCACCGCCGCTGCCCGATGTCCCTGCTGGTTCTGCGGGATCAGTCGCGCGGCCAGGCGCGACATGTCGGACACCTCTGCGGTGAGGGGGTCGGTCATCGCGGCTAGGCCCTGTGATGACGCGGAATCGTCTGATGCCCAAGCGGATGTCGCCATGGCGAAGGCCCCCAGAAGCAGGGACCCGAATGCTGTGAGCGCGGCGCCGAGGAGGAACCGGAGCACGCTGGTGCGGCGGGTGTCCCCGCTGCCGCCTGCGATGCGTCCCATCGTCTCCCCCGTCGTCCTGAACCTGAGCGCGAGCGGTCTGGCCGCTCGCACCTAGAGAACGAGAACGGACCAACGGTGGATACGGGGTGAATCAGATTTTCTCCCCGAAATAGGGTGAACAGGACTCACAGCCCCACCTTACTCACCCGCAGCACCGCTTAACAGACTGTTTACATGTGATCAACGAGGGGGAAATTGCCTTCTGGGAGCGTGGCAGCACAGCCTCACGGCTGGACCTCGTATGAAGAAGGGCTCCCACCGATGGCCATCAAAGCCGAGTACATCTGGATCGACGGCACCGAGCCGACGGCCAAGCTGCGTTCCAAGACCAAGATCCTCGGAGCCGGTGAAGAGCCGCCGATCTGGGGCTTCGACGGCTCCAGCACCAACCAGGCGGAGGGCCACACCTCCGACTGCGTGCTGCGCCCGGTGAAGACCGTCCCGGACCCGATCCGCGGCGGCGACCACATCCTGGTCCTGTGCGAGGTCCTCGACATCGACTTCACCCCCCACCCCTCCAACACCCGCGCCAAGACCGCCGAGACCGCCGAGAAGTACGCGGGCCAGGAGTCCTGGTTCGGCATCGAGCAGGAGTACACCTTCATGGTGGGCGACCGCCCGCTCGGCTTCCCCGAGGGCGGCTTCCCCGCGCCGCAGGGCGGCTACTACTGCGGCGTCGGCGCCGACGAGATCTTCGGGCGCGAGATCGTCGAGAAGCACCTGGACAACTGCCTCGCCGCGGGCCTGCCGATCTCCGGCATCAACGCCGAGGTCATGCCCGGCCAGTGGGAGTTCCAGGTCGGCCCCGCGTCGGCCCTCGAAGTCTCCGACTCGCTGTGGCTGGCCCGCTGGCTGCTCTACCGCACCGCCGAGGAGTGGAACGTCTCCGCGACCATCGACCCCAAGCCCGCCAAGGGCGACTGGAACGGCGCGGGCTGCCACACCAACTTCTCCACCAAGGCCATGCGCGAGGACTACGAGCCCATCATCGCCGCGTGCGAGGCCCTCGGCGAGAAGGCCGCCGAGCACATCGCCGTCTACGGCGACGGCATCGCCGACCGCCTCACCGGCGCCCACGAGACCGCCCACTACACCCAGTTCTCCTACGGCGTCTCCAACCGCGGCGCCTCGATCCGCATCCCCTGGCAGGTCGAGAAGGACAAGAAGGGCTACCTCGAAGACCGCCGCCCCAACGCCAACATGGACCCCTACCTCGTCACCGGCAAGATCGTCGACACGGTCTGCTCGGCCCTGGAGAAGAAGGGCCTGGTCTAGCACCAGCTCACAAGGGGCGCCGCGGATGCCGCGGCGCCCCTTTCCGCGTCCCGTCCGCCATCCGGGACCCGCCCCGCTTCGCACCCGGCCCGCCGGACCCCCTCTGCTATGGTCGTTTCGGTCATAACCGAATAACCCTCGGAAAAGCAACCGGCAGGAAGCGAACGACCATGACCCCGGACGAACCCTTGCAATACTCCATTTTGGGCACCTGCGTGACCCGCGACGCCGCCGACGTCGGCCGCGCCCCCCTGCCCAAGCCCGTGCACTACTTCTCCCGCACCAGGATCCAGAGCCTCGTCTCCCCGCCGTCGCCCCTCGACCCCGACGACGTCAAGCTCAAGTCCCCGTTCCAGCGGCGCGTCATCATCGAGGACCACGACAAGTCCGCGGCGCGGACGCTCGCGACCCTCGACCACCCCCTGGTCGTCGACCTCGGCGACGAGCGCTCCCCGCTCGTGCGCACCCGCACCGGCGGGCTCGTCACCGCCACGCTCCACTTCAACCAGCTCGGGCTGGGCGACCGCCCGGACGTCACGCCGGTCCCCGAGGACTGGGAGCTGCGCGACGACGGCCCGTTCGCGGAGGCGTGCCACTACTTCGCCTCCCGGTTCGTGCCGAACCACCCGGTGGTCCTCCACGCCGGGTACTGGGCCACGCACGACGCCGACGGCAAGCCCGTCGAGAAGATCAAGATGGCCCAGCGCTACAACGCCTGGCTGTACCGGGCCTACGAGATCTTCGGGAAGGCGCTCGGCCCCCGCATCCGTTACGTCGTGCCGCCCGAGGAACTGCGCGTCCCCGACCCGCAGCACCGGTGGGGCGAGGAGCCGTTCCACTTCCCCGTGGAGTACTACGACGAGCTGTCCCGCCAGATCCGCGAGGTCCTCCAGCCCGCCGCCGCCTGAGACCGCCCGAGGGGGCGCCGTGACCGATCGTGCCGACCGGTGCGGACCCGCCGACCTGCTACAGTCGACACGGCCTGATCCGACGCCCCCTCACCCCCGACGGATCCGCACGGCCGACGACCTGCGACGAACGGCCCTCAGCATGAAGTACTCCCTCATCGGCTCCTGCGTCACCCGCGATGCGGGCGACCTCGGCGCGCACCCGCTGCCCCGCCCGGAGTACTACTTCTCCCGCACCAGGATCCAGAGCATCGTCTCGGACCCGACGCCCCTGGACCCCGCCACCGTCAAGCTCGACTCCGAGTTCCAGCGGCGCGTCATCATCCAGGACCACGACAAGAGCGTCGCCCGGATCGCGCCCACCCTCGACCACCCCGTCGTCATCGACCTCATCGACGAGCGCGCCCCGCTCGTCGACACCGGGCACGGCCTCGTCGCCGCCACCCTCCACTTCAACCAGGCCGGGCTCGGCGAGCGCGGCGACGCGCCGGTCGCCGAGGACCGGGAGCTCGCCGACGACGGCCCCTTCGCCGAGGCCGCGCGGCGGTTCGCGGCGCTCCTGCCCGACCAGCCGGTGGTCGTGCACCGTGCGATGTGGGCGACCGAGGACACCTCCGGGGCGCCGCTGTCCAACCACGAGCTCGCCGCCCGGTCCAACACCTGGCTCGACCGCGCCTACGACCTCCTCGAAGCGGCCGTCGGCCCCCGCGCCACCAGCGTCACCCTGCCTCCGGAACTGGTGGTCGCCGACCCCGGCCACCGCTGGGGGCTCGCGCCGTTCCACTTCCCCGACCGGTACTACGACGAGCTCGCGGACCGCCTCCGCGCCGCGCTCGCGCCCGCGTCCGCCCGCCGCTGAGCGGACCGCGTCCCCTCCCCCACAAGTGAAACCCCCAAGGAGCCGGTCCGATGCGACACGCCCCCGGCGGCCGGGCGATCCGGTACCGTTCCCGCCCTTACGTGTGCGGCGCCCTCGGCGACTGGGACCGGCGGCGGCTCGACGAGCTGCTCGCCGCCGCCCCGACCGCCGTCAAGCGCACCGCCGAGCACGACGGCCTCGTGCTGCACGCCTCCGGCGGGACCGACCGGTGGCGCTCGGGCGACCACCGCGGCCGCCTCTGGGGCCCGCTCGCCGACGGCCCCGCGCCCCGCGGCTGGCGGGAGGCCGCCGAGTCGCGCATGGCCGCCGGGGCGGCGGCCGGCCCCGGGTACGCGGCGCTCCACACCGACGCCCTCGGCCTCCAGGACCTCTACTACCGGCGCATCGGCGACGCCGTCTACTTCTCCGGGCGCATCGAGCCGCTCCTGCCCGTCGGCGGCGCCCGCGCGCACGTCGACTGGGGCGCCTGGGCCTCGACGCTCGCCATGTCCTCCCCCGTCGACGACCGCACCCCCTTCGCCGAGATCAAGCGCATGCGCGCCGCCGGGGCCTGGACCTGGCGCGACGGCCGCCTCCACTGGGAATCGTTCGAGCCGTCATGGGCCGGAGCAGAACCCGACCCGGACCTCGGCCCCGAAGAGGCACTCGCGGTCCTCGAAGACGTCCTCGCCCCCGACCGGCGCACCGCGGTCACCCTCAGCGGCGGCTGGGACTCGCGGCTCCTCGGCGTCCTCGCCACGCGGAAGGTCGCGCGCATGCGCGCGTGGACCGTCAGCACCGACGACGGACTCGACCTCGACGTGCGGTACGCCCCGGCCGTCGCCGAGGCGCTCGGCTTGCGCCACCGCGTGATGATTCCCGCGGACACCGCGTGGAACGACCACCACGCCGCGGTCTGGCGGCGCACCGGCTACCAGACCCTCTTCCACACCTGGCTCATGCCGCTGGCCGAATCCCTCCGGCGCGAGCGGGTCCGGCTCCTCGACGGCCTCGCAGGCGACGTCCTCTTCGGCGGCTCGTTCCTGTCGGAGGCGACACTCGCCGAACCCGACCCCCGCGACCGGTGGCAGCTCCTGCGCGAGCGCATGGAGCGCAAGCGCGACGAGGTCAAGGCCCAGCTCCACCCAGGCGTCGAGGCCGCGTTCGAAGAGCTCCACGCAGGCGCGTTCAAGCAGGCCGTCGCGCCGTTCGACGGCCACCCCGCGGCCCTGACGCTCGGCGCGCTCCACACCCGCACCTGCCGCTCGATCGGCATCTCCCCCATGTGGATCTTCGCCCCCGAGACCGAGACCGCCCTGCCGTTCGTCCACCCCGAGGCGGTGCGGACCGCGCTGCGCATCCCGCCGGAGGCCAAGGTGGGCAAGGCGTTCTACCGTAGGATGCTCGAAGCCGCCGACCCGCGGACCGCCGCGCTCCCGTCCACCAACGACCCGCTGCCGGTGCCGCGGCCCGCGATCGGCCCGCGCCGCCAGACCGGGCCCGCCGCCATCGCCGCCCTCACCGACCGCGTCAGGTCCTCCGAGACCGTCATGGGCCTGCTCAGCGACGACCTGCGCGCCGACCTCGCGGGCGCCGACTTCGCCGAGCGGGTCCGCAAGGACACCGCGCGGTTCCGCGTCCTCGGCTGGGCCGGGCTGCTCGCGGCCTGGCTGGAGGACTTCGCGCCGCACCTGGACCTCGACGGCGGCGCGCGCCCGTGAGCTCCGGTACCCGCCGGACCGGTCCGCCCGACGTGCGGACGCGTGATCGATAGCATGGGCCGCATGAAGCGGACCGCCCTCACGTACGCCGCGGTCGCCTTGGCCGCCGCGGTCATCGCGGTGGCCGCAGTGGTGGTCGCCGACCGCTCGGCCGACGCCGACACCACGTTGGAGTCCCCGCCGCCCGAGGCCGGGTGGGGCCCGCGCCACGGCGCCACCGAGCACGTCGACTGGGACTCCGAACTGGCCTTCCAGGGCTGCTGCGACGACAGCGTCGAGGAGAGCGACTACTCCCGGGACGGCGGCCCGGCGTTCCGCAGCTATCTGCGATACGGCGACGAGCGCGTCGCCGACGGGCCCCGCGCCGAGACCCACACCGCCCGGTGGGACGAGAGCCGCTTCGGCCCCGGCGACACCGTCTACTACGGGTTCAGCGTCTACCTCGTCAGCACATGGGAGCCCGACAGCTCCGAGGACATCGTCTTCCAGTGGCACACCGAGCCCGAGGACTGCGAGACGGACAAGCCGCCGAGCGCGTTCCTGTCGGTCCAGCCCGAGGGCATGTGGCGGCTGCGCGTCAACTCCGACGACGACCCGTGCACAACCGCCGACTCCGTCGAGAAGACCGGCTTCGACCTCGCCGACGCCGCGCCCGGCCAGTGGCACGACTTCGTGTTCGCGTTCCGGTGGGACTCGACCGACACCGGGGTCGTCAAGGTCTGGCACCAGACCGACCTCGCCCCCGGCTGGGAGCAGGTCCTCGACACCACCGGCCCCAACACGTTCAACGACGCCGAGGCGAGCGGCTACCTCAAATGGGGCCTGTACAAGCCCGCGTGGAACGACGGGCCCACCGACGTGCCCTCCCGCGTGGTCTTCCACGACAACATCGCGTTCGGCGCCGGCTTCGACGCCGTCGACCCGAGCGGGTGACCCGCACGACTGCTAGTCTCGCCGCACCGACACTCCTACCTCGACACCCTCGCCGACGCGGACGCCGCCCCGCGCCGCCGGCAGCGATCGAAACGCAGGCACGCCATATGACCCTTCCCCGCCGCCCCCTCCTCGTCCCGCTCCTCGTGCTGGGCACCGCCGCAGCGGCCGCCGCCCTCGGCCTCGCCGCAGGCGGCGTCCCGGGAGCGGTGCTCGCCGCCGGGGTGCTCCTCAGCGGCGCCGTCGCCGCGTCGGCACTCGTCCTGCGCCGCCGCCAGCGCGAGCAGGAGCGGCTCCTGCGCGGCCTCGCCGACGCCGTCGCGGCGGTCGAGCGGACCGCGGCGAACACCCGGTCGCGGCAGATCGAGCTGTCCGAGCGGCTCGACGCACGCTTCGAGGAGGCCCGCCGGTCCTCCGGCGACGTGCGCCTGGAGCTGGCCGCCGCCGAGCGCC
Source organism: Glycomyces mayteni (assembly GCF_042428885.1). NCBI lineage: Bacteria > Bacillati > Actinomycetota > Actinomycetes > Glycomycetales > Glycomycetaceae > Glycomyces > Glycomyces mayteni. The sequence goes on along the minus strand of NZ_JBHMBP010000001.1, from coordinate 1,189,169 downwards.
GCGCCGCCGAGCGCCACACCCAGTCGCGGCACTGGGCCGAGACGGCGCTGGCCCGGCACGAGGCGCTCTCAGAGCGCGCCGTCCACATCGCCGCGGCCGTCGACGCGACCCGGTCCGAGACCGACCTGCGCGGCCGGGCCAACCGCGACGCCGTCACCACCGAGGCCCGCCGCGTCTACGGCAAGGTCGAGGACCTCCTCGCGCTGTACCACGACATCGACCCGGGCCGGGCCCTCCCGCACACGCAGGGCTGGGCCGCGGGCGTCGACCTCGCCCGCTACCTCTACACGCAGGTCCGCGAGCACGGCCGCACCCGCGTCCTCGAATGCGGCTCGGGCAGCTCGACCGTCCTGTTCGCGTACGCCCTGCGGGCCCTGGGGACCGGGAGGGCCGTGGCCCTCGAACACGAGCCGCGGTTCGCCGAGATCACCCGCGGCATGCTCCGCGAACGGGGCCTTGAGGAATGGGCCGAGGTCGTGGACGCGCCGCTGGTGGACGTGGCGCTCGCCGGGGAGTCCTGGCGCTGGTACGACCCGCAGGCGGTCCCCGCGGGCGAGTTCGACCTCCTGGTGGTCGACGGGCCGCCCGGGAGCACCGGGCCGCAGGCGCGCTACCCGGCCGTCCCGGTCCTCTACGAGCATCTCGCCCCCGGCGCGCTCGTCGTGCTCGACGACGCGTTCCGCCCCGAGGAGCGGGCCACCGCCGAGCGCTGGGCCGCCGAGTTCGACGGGTTGGAGCCCGAGCGGATCGGGCACGAGCGGGGGACAATCGTCCTGCGGAAGCCCACCGGCGCCTAGCGCCGCGGCCGACGCGCAGCCCACGAACCCGACAGACAACCGAGGACCATGACGCATACACCGTCCGAGCGGCCCGACCGCGCGATCGTCCGGCGCAACGGCTACGAGGCCGTCCGCCCCGCCGGGGACCTGCGACCGACCCGGACGGTGTCCGTGGTCGTCCCCGCCTACCTCAACCAGGCCAAGCTCGACTTGACGCTGGCCGCGCTCACGGCGCAGACCTACCCGGGCGACCTGATGGACGTCGTGGTCGCCGACGACGGCAGCGAGCCCCCGCTGCGCCTGCCGGAGGTGCGGCCCGAGCGGACCCGGATCGTGCGGACCCCGGAGGGCTCCTGGGGAATCGCCGCCGCCGTGGACGCCGCGATCCGCGCTTCGGAGGGGGAGGTCGTCCTGCGCCTGGACTCCGACGTGGTCCCAGTGCGCGGCCACGTCGAGGCGCACATGCGCTGGCACCACGCGGGCGACGGGTTCGTCGTCCTCGGCAAGCTCGTGTTCGTGGACACCGACGCCGCGGACCTCCGCCCGGAGCAGGTCCGCGACGCGGTCGCGGCGGGCGGGACCCGGGCCCTGTTCGAGGGCCTTGAGTACGACGAGGACTGGCAGATCGGCCTGGTCCGCGAGTCGGGCGGCCGGATCGACGACGAGGTGCGGGCGTTCATCACCGCGAACGGCGCGACGGTCTCGTTCACCCGGGGGATGCACGACGCCTGCGGCGGCCTCGACCGGTCGATGCCGCTGGGCAGCGACACCGAGTTCGGGTACCGGCTGGCCCAGCAGGGCGCGGTGTTCGTGCCCGAGGCCGAGGCGGGGGCCTGGCACCTGGGCGTGTCCCAGATGAAGTCGGCCCGCAAGAAGGCCGGGACCCGCTTCCGCCACCAGTACATGGCCGGGCGCGTCCCGAGCCTGCGGTACCTGCGCAACCGGCCCGGCCTCCAGTGGCCCGTCCCCTATGTCGAAGTGGTCGTGGAGATCGGCGAGGCCAGGCTCGAACACGTCCGCACGACGCTCACGTCGGTGCTCGGCGGGTCGCTCCAGGACGCCTCGGCGGTCCTCGTCGGGCCTTGGGGCGAGCTGGGCGCCGAGCGCGTCGCCCCGCTCGACGACCCGCTGCTGGAGCTGCGGCTGATCCGCGAGGCGTTCGGCGGCGACCCGCGCGTGTCGTTCAGCGAGGCCCCGGACCGCACCGCCGCGCCGACCCCGTTCCGGCTCACCCTGGCCGCGGGCGCGGCCCTGGAGTTCGACGGCCTCCAGTCGCTCGTGGCGCACGCCGACGGGCGGCGCCTGGGCCTGGTCGAACTGGAGGACCCGGTGGAGGGCCGCGTCGCGGTCCTGGAGCGGACCGCCGCGGTCAACCGCGCGCTCCGGCTCGGCCTCGGCGCGGACGCGGCGGCGATCGAGCGCGTCTGGGGTTCGGGCGTCGAGCCCGCGGACCGGTGGCTGCGGGCCGCGAAGGGCGCCGAGGGGGCGCTGGCGCGGCGGCGGCGCATGGCGCGGCTGGAGCTCGAACTGACGCGGCTGCGCGCCGACGAGCGCTACGCGGCCTTCGAGGCGAACCGGTTGGGGCGCTTCGCGGTCCGGGTGCGCCGGGGCCTGGGGCGGCGGGTCAGGCGGGTCCTCGGCCGCTAGGGCGGCGCGGTCAGGCCGCCACGACGCCGTCGGCGGCGGCCGTCCGCAGCCGGTCCACGCCGAGCCCGGCGACCCGCGCGAGCTGCGCCTCGTGGGAGAAGTGCTCGCGCACGTACCGGACGGCCTTCTCGGCCTGCTCCGCGTAGTACGCCGGGTCGGTCCGGAGCCGGTCGAGCACGCCCCGGACCTCCTCGGGCGAGCAGTAGATCGCGGCGTCCCCGAACAGCTCCTCGAAGCGGTGCTCCATGACGCACGGCAGGCCCACGGCCATCGCCTCCAGAGGCGCGCGGCCGAACGCCTCGGCGCCCTCGCTGGAGATGAAGTAGACCATGGCGTCGACGTCCGCGAGGAAGTCGCGGGAGGGCATCGAGTTGAACGGGTGGTCGACCCAGTTGGCGGGCAGCCCGCCGAGGATCTCCTTGGGGATCTCGGCGCCGCCGAGGATGCGGACCTCGTAGTCGTCGCCCTCGGTCGGGTAGCAGGCGCGCACCAGGTCCGCGGTGTCCGGCCACTTCAGGCGGGCGTCGCGGGAGTGGCGGCCGATGCGGAACGGGCCGCCGTCGCGCTCGCGCTGCCCGGGGCGGCGCCATTCGGCGGCGTCGATGCTCTCGTACCAGAACGCGTCGGCGAGGTCGACGCGCTCCATCTCGTCGGCGTGGTGCTCGCGGAGCGCGTCGCGCACCACTGGGCCGATCGCGTACCAGGTGTGGTCGCCGACCCATTCGGTGAGGTTCTCGTAGACGGTGCGCACGTCCCACGCGACCGAGGTGCCGCCCTCGGGACCGTAGAAGGAGTACGGGGTCTGGTTGACGACCAGGACGGTGCGGGCCGCGGTGATCCGGGGGCGGTCGTCGAGCAGCCGCATCACCGCGGGCGGGAACCGCACGATCATGAGGTCGCATTCGGCGGCGTCGGCGGCGTCCAGCAGGCGCACCTGCTCGCCGTCGACGAGGTCCAGGATCTTCTGGTCGATGGGGCGGGCGACATCCCAGTGGTACACGGGGTGGTGCAGGAGGCCCACGGTCAGCCCGGCCTTGCGGTAGGCGCGGATCTCCTCGGCGTTGGCCGAGGTCGTCCCGCCGGGAAGGGCGAAGTGCGAGGTGATGACGATGTCGAACCGCAGCGGGTCGCGGTCCTCGCTTCGCGCCTCCTTCGCCGCGTACCAGTCCATGACCATCTCGGCGACGGCGAGCCGGTACGCGGGGGACGCCGACGCGGAGGTGACCACGGGCCGCAGCTCGCGCATGGCGGTCGCCGAGAAGCCGCCGAACAGCCGCGCGCGCCAGTTCTTGAGGATGCGGCGCTGCTCGTCGGTGAGCTGCACCGAGCGGAACGGGCCGGAGCGGCCCTGCACCGACTCGGGGCGCTGACGGGCCTCCTCGGCCCGGCGGACGCCCCGGTACGTCCGCAGCGCGACGAGGACGACGACCCCGGCCTCGGCGACGAGGACGGCGGCGGTGAGCGCGATGGCGAGGCGCTGCGGCAGCAGGTAGGCGAGGACCGCCGTGACGAGGCTGAACAGGGCGAGGACCGCCAGGGCCGTGCGCACGCCTGAGCGGCCGAAGCGCGTCCGGACGGTCTCTGAGATTCTCACCATGCTCGTTTCACCAGTTGTCTTCGGTCGGAAGGGTTCGCGGAGCGGCCGGGCCGCCCGCGGTCATCTGCGCCAGCGCGACGCGGTCTTGACGGCCGCGAGGGCGGCGGCCCCGCAGGCGAACACGAGTCCGCCTGCGGTGAGGGCCAGGCCGAGCGGCCCGGGGAACCCGGCGAGGACCGCCGCCGCGACCGCCGCCGCCGCGAAGGTCACGGCGAGGGCGGCGAGCGCGCGGGGTCCGGGCTGCCTGCGTCCCCGGCGGCGGGGCGCCGGGGGCCGGGGCAGGCGACGGTCGAGGGCTTCGGCGGCGACGGCGGCGCCGTCGGGGCGCTCGATGCGCAGCGCCTCGTCGGTCTCCTGGTCGGCGACGACGACCTTGGCGGCGTCCACGGCGACCGGGTCGACGAACTCGATGCCCTCGTCGCGGGCGAACGCGAGGACTTCCGCCGCGATGGGGGTCCTGAGGAGGGTGTGCTCCCACGGCTTCGCGTAGTGGGCGAGGGCGATGGTGCGGCCTTCGGCGAGGGCGGCCTGGGCCGAGCGCAGCAGCGCCTGGCGGCGGCGGTCGAAGGTGCGCCAATCGGCGATGAAGACCCGGTCGACGGGTCCGGGCTCGTATCCGGGCTCGGTGAGGCGGCGCGGGGCGTAGACGCGGCGCGGGCCGTCCTCGGGAAGGTAGGCGTCGGCGCCGCGGCGGATGGCGGCGTGCCAGAGGCGGTAGCCCGACTCGTAGGCGACGCGGGCGGGGTGGAGCCAGCCCTGGCCGATCTCGCCGTGGGAGAGGGTCCCCGAGTGCTGGCGGACGATCGTGTGCCGGCCGGCGACGGCCGCGACGGCCTTGTCGCCGAAGGCGCTGACGAGGCGGAACCGGAACTCGGAGTCGGCGGCCTTGCGGGTGCGGTCGAAGCGGCCGAGTCGCGGGAGGACCTCGGCACGGCGGTACATGATCGAGGTGGAGCGGATCTCGGTGAGGGCCCGCCCGGGTTGGAGGAGGATCCGCAGGTCGGCGGTGGCGCGGATGCCTTCGGAGTAGGTCATGACGATCTCGCGGGAGCGGACCATCGGCTCGATCTGGGCCTCGATCCAGCGGGGGTGGGCCCAGTCGTCGGAGTCGAGGCCGGTGACGAACACGCCGGTAGCGGCCTTGAGGGCGTCGTTGCGGGCGGCATAGGTGCCGCCGTTCTCCTCGCGGCGCAGGAGCCGGACGCGCCCGTCGAGCCCGGCGGCCTCGGCGAGGACGTCGTCGTAGTCGGGGCCGGAGGCGTCGTCGACGAGGAGGAGCTCCCAGTTCTGCCAGCTCTGCGCGATGACGGAGCGGACGGCGGTGAGCAGTTCGGGGCCGGGCCGGTAGGCGCTCATGAGGATCGAGACGCGCTGTCCGCCGTGGACCGGCTTCAGGCCGGTGAGGGCGAGGCGGTCGAGCAGAGGGGCGTCGCCGTCGCGCAGTTCGAGGTCGAGGTCGGCCCAGGCGGCGAACTGCTGGAAGCGCCGCAGGAACTCGCCGGTGTCCTCGCCGGGCGCGGGGTGGTGGAGTTCGGCTTCGAGGGCGCGGCGGACGGGACGGTCGATGTTCTTGTAGGCCGCGAGCGCGTCGGCGACGCGGTCGGCCTGCCCGAAGTGGAACATGAGCTCGGCGTGCAGGCCCTGGTGGGCGGCGTTGACGATCTCGTTGCCCTCGTCGAGGACCCGGTCGTACAGCTCCAGGGCGCGCTTGCGGTGCCACGGTTCGAGCGGCTGGACGGCGAGAACCCTGGTGAGGGCGACCGCGGAGGCGCAGTGGAGGCGGCCGGTGCGCGGCATGGGCTCGGGGGAGAGCAGTCCGCCCGGGTCGCCGGGGCAGGCGAGGCGGGCGAGCATGTGGCGGGCGAGCCGGGACTTCCCGGAGAGGGCGGAGACGGTGAGGGCGTTGAGGGTGGCGCCGCTCCGTTCGAGCCTTGCGAAGTGGGGTTCGAGGGTCTTGACGACGACCGGCCCGCCCCCGGTCGGGGCGCGCCGGTCCTCGTCGGTCGTTTCGGCGACGAGGGTCACGCAGTCCACCCGTCGGGGAACGGGAAGGTCGTCAGGAGGGACTTGCAGGCGTCGTAGACCGCGACGAAGTCGGAGTTCGACCACTGGCAGGTCACCTGGATGGCGTGGGACGCCTCGAAGAAGTAGTGGTTCTGCTGCACGACCTCGGTGCTGCCCAGGGGGAAGCCGGTGAGCATGCCGACGCCCGCGCGCCCGTGGGCGATGGTGCCGCGGTCGTTCTCCAGCGTGTACTCGTACCCGACCTGCGCGTCGTAGTCGCGGATGTAGGAGACGGCGCCCCGGTAGTCGGAGTCGTCGACCGGGTCGGGGAGCACGTACGTGCTGACCTGGATGACCGCGGTGTCGGCGCCGCCGTCGAGGCGGAAGCTGTAGGTGTTGACCGCATCGGACATCGGCACCTCGCGGACGAGGGCGTCGTCGGCGGTGAAGCCCTCGGGGGCCTGGATGTCGAGGGCGACGGGGTCGGTGACGCCCGCGAACGGGGAGTCCTCCTCGGCCGCCTGCGGGTGGCCCCCGGCAGGGGCCGTCAGGTCGGCGTCGGTGCTCGCCGAGCAGCCGGCGGCGGCCAGGGCGACGACCGCGATGGGCAGGAGCGGTCGCATCAACCGGTTCAGGTCCATTGGTCTGGGGGTCCCTTCGGGGAGTCGCGATGTCCCGATGGTATCAGGGGAACGCTCGCGGTCCGGTGCCCCGAGCACCCGGTCCGACCTGGACCGCGGCCCGTTTTCGGGGTGGGCGTCCCGATTGCCGCTCCTCACTGGACGGGGAGGCGCTCGGCCAGCAGCGGAGCGAGCGAGCTGATGTACGAGACCGTTATATGGTTCCGGTCACGGTAGACCTGGAGGTGTTCGACGACCACCGGGCAGACGTCCTCCAGGCAGAACCACGGGACCACGTCGATCACGGTGGCGCCGGAGGCGCTCTGGGCGACCGACTCCGCGTCGCGCAGGTTCCCGTTGGGCAGGGCGTCGGCGCGCGGGGGCACGCACTCGGGGACCTCGTCCTGGTGCGTCGCAAGGCAGTCGGGGACGTTCCACGGGGTCCTGGGGGTGTCGCTCAAGGTGACGACCGCCGCGCCGGAGTCCTTCAGGCCGGTGAGCGTGCGCTCCCAGCCGGAGGCCCAGGCCGCCGCGTCGTCCTCCCCCGGCAGGTCGTAGAACACCGACGAGGTGGCGATCACGAGGGCGGGCTTGAGCGAGCCGAGGTAGTCGACCACGTCGCCGCGCCACTGGTCGCACTCGGAGTACTCGCGGTCCTCGCTCGGGTGGTCGACGGTGACGTCCGGGACGGGGCAGGAGGCCTTGGAGCGGACGACGACCCGCCAGTCGCGTTCGAGCGCGATCGACTCGACGGCGGGGAACCACTGGGCGGCGTGCGAGTCGCCGAACAGGACCACCGTGGTGTCGGCGTCGGCGCTGCCGTACACGCAGTCGGCCTCGCTCGCGGTCTGGTTGAAGCTGAGGAAGCACCCGTCGGCGAACACCCGCGGGTAGTCCTCGGCGACCGATTCGAGCGGCGGCTGGAGGTCCTCGGGCAGCGTCTGCGTCTGGGCGCCCTCGGTGAGCGTCGCGGTGAGCCCTTCGATGTCGTCGACCTGGATCTCCTGCGAGGCCTGGTTCTCCTGAGCGGTCCGCAGCTCGGTGACCGAGGTCGCCACGACCGTGCCGAGGGCGAGCAGGGAGCAGAGGATCCCCGCCCCGATGCCGTACCCGGAGTGGGACTTGAGGAGCTTCGCACCGCGCATCGGCTGCTCGACCAGGAGGTACGAGAGCTGGGAGAGCGCGAACACGGCCGCGAGCAGGGCGAGGTTGAGCACGAGCGAGGGCTCCGCGCCGATCGCCAGCGGGATGAGGATGAGGACCGGCCAGTGCCACAGGTACAGGCTGTAGGAGATCTTCCCGACGTACTGGAACGGGCCGGTGGCGAGGAGGGCGGCGGCCGGGTGGCGGTCCCAGCCGGTCCCGGCGGCGATCACGAGCATGGTCCCGACCACCGGCAGCAGCGCGGTGTAGCCGGGGAACGGGGTCGCCGCGTCGTAGAGGAACGCGGACCCGACGACCGCCGCGAGCCCGGCGATGCCCAGCACGGCCGCCACGGCCTTGGGCAGGCGCCGCCAGGTCGGAAGGGACAGCGCCAGGAGCGCCCCGGCGGCGAGCTCCCACACGCGGGTGTGGGTCGCGTAGTACGCGGCGGCGGGCGTGGCCTCGGTGAGGAACACCGAGGCGACGAGCGACAGCGCGAACACGGCGGCGATGGCGCCCAGGCCGATGCGCACGGCCTTGCGCGGGTCGCGCTTGGAGAGGGCCGCGGCGCCGAGCAGGAGCAGCGGCCACACCAGGTAGAACTGCTCCTCGACGGCGAGCGACCAGTACTGCTGGAACGGGGACGGGAGCTGGTCGGCGTTGAGGTACTGCGTCTGCTCGGCGACGAACCGGAAGTTGACGACGTAGACGACGACGGTGAACGCGTCCTGGAGGACCGATTCGAGGCGGGTGATCGGGTACCACAGGGCCGCCCCGGCGACCGTCGCGATCGTGACGACGCTGGCGGCGGGGAGGATGCGGCGGGCGCGGCGGGCGTAGAACCCGGCGATCGAGACCGTGCGGGTCGCGAAGACCTCCTCCACCAGCAGCGAGGTGATGAGGAACCCGGAGACCACGAAGAAGACGTCGACGCCGACGTAGCCGCCCGCCATGAACGGCAGGCCCGCGTGGGTGAGCAGCACCAGGACGACCGCGACGGCGCGCAGCCCCTGGATGTCGGGCCGGAACCCGGTGCCCTGCCAGCGGGCGGCCGGAGCGGGTGCGGCCGGGACGCCGGGACCGGGCTGCACGGGCGCGACCGGCGGGGGCCGGATCGGGTCGGGCGCGCGGAACGGGGCGCGCGCCGGATAGGGGCTCGGCATGGTCCTGCGGGCGGTCCCGGGCGGGGGCACGGCCTGCCCCGGGGTCGTCAGCGGCAGGTGCAGCGTCGACTCCTCGTTGACCGCAGGCCCCGCGGCCGCGCGCCGGGGGTCGGGGGGCTGGGGCGAGGTCATCGTGCAACAGTCTCCGTCTTGGGGTGCCGGGTCGGTCGCACCATACTAGGCGTCCGCGTCCTGCCTTCAGGCTCGGCGGTGTCGGATGGTTTGGGCCCGTCCGCAATCCTACCGACCGGTGGGCTTTCGCGCTGGCCCCGGACGGTTCCGTCTCGGCCCCTTGGCCTCCCGCGCCTAGCCGGGGAGGGGGAGCGCATCGCCCAGGAGGGTTGCGAGGGACGCGGCGTACGGGGTGCTGACGTGATGGCCGTCGCGGTAGACCGCCATGTCGTCCACGACCAGCGGGCACTGCCCGTCGACGCAGAACCACGGCTCGGTGTCGATGGTCGTCACGCCCGCGTCGGCCTGCGCGGCGAGGCTGAGCCCGCGGTAGTCGAGGTGGGAGAGCGCGTAGGGGTCCTCCGAGACGCACTCCTGGACGGCGCCTGGGTTGAGCGCGAGGCATTCGGGGGCCGCTTCGCCTGTCGCCCAAGGGGTGTCGGTGAGGACCGCGACGGCCCCCGCGTGCTCGGCGGCGGCGCCGAGGGCCGCAGCCCACCCTTCGGACCAGGTCCGCTCGGGGTCGTCGGCGCCGAACGGGGTGCTGTTGTCAGTGCTGCCGAAGACGACCAGGTCGGGCCGCAGGTCGGCGATCTCGTCCTGGACGCGCTGCTTCCAGTCCCAGCACTCGGTGTACTCGCCGTCGCTCTGGGTGGAGCCGACGTGGACCTCGACGGGCGTGCAGGAGCTCTTGGTGCGGCTGACCAGGGCCCAGCCCTCCCGGTCGGCGAGTGCGTCGAGGGCCGGGAACCACTGCGCCGCATGGGAGTCGCCGTAGAGCAGGACGATTGTGTCGGAGCCGGGGTCGCCGTAGGTGCAGTCGGCGGGCGGTTCGGTCTCGTCGAAGTCGAGGTGGCAGCCGTCGTCGTAGGTGGCGGGCCGGTCGCCGTCCATGCCCGCGAGGGGCGGGAGGAGGTCGGCGGGGAGGGCGGTGGTCTCCAGGCCGTCGCGGAGGCGCTGCTCCTGGGCGGTGAGGTCGTCGGCGGCCTCGATCCTTGCGAGGTCGACCGGTTCGGTGCCGCCAGGGGTCTTGGGGAAGACGTGGAGGAGGGCGAGGACGGCGGCGGCGCAGGCGAGGGAGGCGGTGAGGCCCATGAGGAGGCCCGGCGCGTTGCGTTTGAGGGGGTGCCAGTTGCGCACGGGCTCTTCGATGTACGCGTAGGAGAGCTGGGCGACGCCCACCGTGGCGACGACGAGGACGAGGTTGAGGCGCAGCGTGGGGTCGGTGCCGAGGGCGAGGGGGGCGAGGATGAGGATCGGCCAGTGCCAGAGGTAGAGGCTGTAGGAGATGCGGCCGAGGAACTGGAACGGGGCGGTGCTCAGCAGGGCCGAGGCGGGGTTGCCGCCGGGGCCTGAGCCCGCGGCGATGACGGCGGCGGTGCCGAGGACCGGGGCGAGGGCGGCGTAGCCGGGGAAGGGGGTGGCCTCGGTGAACATGAAGCCGGACAGGAGGATCGCGGCGAGGCCGCCGAGGCCGAGGACCCACGCGAGGGCCCGCGGGGTCTTCTTGAGGGCGGGGAGGCTCAGGGCGAGGAGGGCGCCGGCGGCGAGTTCCCAGCCGCGGGTGTGGGCGGCGTAGTAGGCGGTCGGCTGCGAGGCGGCGGTGACGGCGACCGAGAGCGCGAGGGTCGCGGCGAAGATGACCGCGGAGCAGACGATCGCGGCGGCGACGAGGCGACGGGGGCGTCTTCCGGTGCACACCAGGAGGACCAGGAGGAGCAGGGGCCAGACGACGTAGAACTGCTCCTCGACCGCGAGGGACCAGAACTGCTGGAACGGGGAGGGCGCCTGGTCGGCGTTGAGGTACTCGGTCTGCTCGGCGACGAAGCGGTAGTTGACGACGTAGACGACGACGGCGAGGGCGTCCTGGAGGACCGATTCGAGGCGCGTCACGGGGTAGAACACCCACGCGCCCAAGGCGGTCGCGACGGTGACGACGGCAGCGGCGGGCAGGATGCGGCGGGCGCGGCGGGCGTAGAACCCGGCGATGGAGACGCGGCCGGTCGCGTGGACCTCCTTGACGAGCAGGGAGGTGATGAGGAACCCGGAGAGGACGAAGAACACGTCTACGCCGACGTAACCTCCTGCGGCCCTGGGGAACCCGGCGTGCGAGAGGAGGACCAGGCCGACGGCGACGGCGCGCAGGCCCTGGACGTCGGGCCGGAACCCCAGGCCGGGCCAGCGGTCGGGCGCGGGGACGATGCGGGGCAGCAGGAGCGTGTCCGTGCGTCCGGGGTCCGTGCGGCTCGCGGTGGTCGTCATCGGGCGGTGCGCCACGTCGAAGGCATCGGGACAGTGTCCAGGAGCGAGGTGGCCCGGGGGTGAACGCCGCGCGGACCGCAGGGAAACGAAACGGCCCCGACCAGGAGGTCGGGGCCGTCATCTCGCCTAGAGCGCCTTGAGGACGCGCGGTTCGAGCTTGTAGAAGATCCAGCGGCCGAAGAACAGCAGGAAGATCGAGAAGCCGACGGCGACGGCGACCTGGTAGGTGGTCGGGGCCAGTTCGGGGTTGAACGCCGCGCGGTGCATCGAGAAGATGCCGACGAGCGGGTTCGAGGAGAACAGGTCGTAGATCCACGGGTTCTCCTTGACCGTGGGCGCCTCGGCGACCTTGGAGACCGGGTAGATGATCGCGGAGCCGTAGAACAGGAGCCGCATGACCAGCGGCATGAACCGCTGCACGTCCTTGAAGAGGACGTTCGCGGCCGAGAGCACGAACACCATGCCCGTGGTCAGCATGGCCTGCACCAGGATCGCCGGGACGAGCCAGAACAGGTTGAGGCCGAACACGCCGCCGTCGAGGATCGCGACGATGATGAGGATCGGGAAGCCGACCACGTACTCCGCGAAGCGCGCGAAGACCTTCGAGACCGGGAAGACCTCTCTGGGGACCTTCATGACGGTGATGAGGCTGGCCTGCCCGCCGAGCGCCTTCTGTCCCTCGCCGACCGCGGAGCTGTACCACTGGTAGGCGAAGATGCCGGAGACGATGAACAGCAGGTACCCGGAGCTGCCCGGGAGGGTGCGGCCGCCGCCGAAGACGAGGTCGAACACGAACCAGTAGATGAGGGTCAGGCCCAGCGGCTCGATGAGCGACCACACGTAGCCCATGACGGTGGACTGGTACTTGACGGCGAGGTCGCGGCGGACCAGGACCGACATGGCGTACCGGTGGCGCAGGAGCGCCGTGAACCCGGTCGTCAGCGGGAACTTCCGCTTGAGCGGCTTGGCCTCGGCCTCGCGGGTGTTGTCGATCGGGCCCTCGTCGCGGCGCGCGGAGTCGAGGAACGCGGGGAGCTCGGCGGTGTCGTCGATGTTCCGGCGGATCGGGGAGGCCCCGGCCATCGGCATCTCGCGGCCCGGCTCGGCGCGGGTCGCGTACGGCGCCTGCGGGACCTGGCCCGGGCCGCCGACGGCCTGCGGCACGGGGGGCGCGACGGCGGGCGGCGGCGGGGGCGTCTGCGGCTGGTAGTGCTGCTGGCCCGGCTGCTGCTGGCCGGGGTGCGGCGCGGGCTGGGCGTACGGCTGCGGCGGCTGCCCCGGCTGCTGCCCGTAGCCGGGAGGCGGGGGCGGCTGCTGGCCCGGGTGGGGCGGGGGCGGCGTCTGGTGGTGCTGGGGCTGCCCGGGGTGGGGCGGCTGCGGCGACTGGTGCTGCGGGGTGCTGTAGGGCGCCTGCGGGGCCCCGTAGGGCTGCTGCGGGGAGCCGTACGCGGCGGGCGGCGGCGGGACCTGGCCCGGGTGCGCCGCGGGGTGGGGCGGCGCGGCCGGGTTGTAGCCCGGCTGGGGCGCATAGCCCTGCGGCGCGGGGGCCTGCGGGGCGCCCTGGGGCTGCCCCGGGCCGCCCGGGTGGGGCGGCGGGGTGATGCCGGGCGCGGCCGACGGCGGAGGGCTCGCGAACGCGGCCGAACCGGAGCTCATGGCCCCCGGCGGGTATCCCGCGGGAGCGGCCGAAGGCCCGGCGCCGAAGCCGCCCTGGGGGGCGGCCGCGTCGGTGGGGTCCGGGCTCCCGTCGCGGTTCCCGGCTGGGCCGGAGACGCCGTCGGGGTGCGGGCTAATCGAGCTCATGCATCATCTCCGTCAGGTGTCGCTCCAGCGCCACCGAGTCCAGTTCACGATGTTCGAGAATCGTATAACGGCCTGGCCGCGTCCTCGGCGCGTAGGCCACCGCTGTGGCGAGCTGGGCGGTGGTCAACCCGAGTTCACTCGCGGTGCGCGGCAGGCCGTGCCGTCCCATGGCCGCGGCGAGCTCGGCGAACAGGGCCGCGTCGCCGCGCAGCCACGTGCACACGAGCGCCCCGAGGGCCCCTTCGGCCCCATGGGTCGCGAGGCCGGGGTGGAGCGCTTCGAGGGCGTGCGCGATCTCGTGGCACCCGCCCGAGCAGGGCCGCGAGGACCCGGCCATCGAGGACGCGAGGCCCCCTTGGATGAGCGCGTCGGCGAGGGTCGCCAGGAACGCGTCGTCCGCGATGGTCCCGGGGTGGCGCAGCACCGCTTCGGCGCCGGTGCGGGCGATGGCCGCGGCGAGGCCGTCCACGGGCTCGCCGTTGACCTCGTGCGACAGGTGCCAGTCGGCGACCGCGGAGAGGTTCGTGAGGGCGTCGCCGATGCCGGACTGGAGCTGGTGCGCGGGGGCGCGGCGGATGAAGTCGAGGTCGGCGAGGACGGCGAGCGGCGGGTGGACCCCGTAGGAGACCGAGACGCCGTCGCGTTCGAGCGAGGCCGTGGGGGACGCGAGCCCGTCGTGGGCGAGGCTCGTGGCGACCGAGACCATCGGCAGGCCCAGGTCGGAGGCCGCCCACTTGGCGGTGTCGAGGAGCTTCCCGCCGCCGATGCCCACGAGCGCGTCCACGCGGTGGTCGTCGCGCAGGCGCTTCGTCAGCTCCTTGGCGCTGTCGAGGCTGCCGGGATCGACGGTGTGGACCGTGGCGTCGGGCAGGTGGTCGAGCTGGTCGGCGATGGTCTCGCCGAGGCCCGGCCCGAGGGCGACGGCGACGCGGCCGCCCGAGGAGATCCGGGAGTCCGCGAGGAGCTCCGGGAGGCGCGCGACGGCGCCCGCGGAGACCTCGACGGTGATGGGGGCCAGCACCGTGCGGGCGAACGTGGGCACTAGAGCGCCTCGGCGCTCTGCTGTCCGGATCGCTCCGCACGCTCCGCGCTGTGCCGCCTGGATCGCTCCGCAAGCTCCGCGATCTCTCGCGCCACGGCCCAGTCGGCGTGGTCGTCGACCTCGGTCCAGGCGACGGGCCCGGTGGAGACCGTGCCGATGCGCCCGGCCTCGGCCAGCAGTTGGAAGGCGTCCTCGTAGTAGAGGGTCGAGTCGCGCGTGAACGTCGCTTCGAGGGCCTTGGTGAGCTCCTCGGCGATCCCGGCGGGGATGAGGCTCACGCCGATGTACTCGCCCGCGGCGGCCGCGATCGGCTGCTGCTTGTGGATGAGCTCCACGCCGTGCTCGCCGATGCGGACCTTCATGGCCTCGTCGGTGAGCTGCTTGTGGTCGTCGAGGGCCAGGAGCAGGCGCGGGTCGTCCTCGGCGGCGGCCAGGAGGCGCCGCTCGATGCTCGCGGGGTGGACGGTGTCGCCGTTGACGAGGATCGCGCCGCCCTCGTACCGCTCGCGGGCGGTCCACAGCGAGTAGGCGTTGTTCCAGTGCGGCTTGTCGTTCTCGACGATCGTCACCTGGACGCCGTAGCGGGACTCCAGCTCGGGGGCGTGCTCGCGGATCTTCTCGGCGGCGTGGCCGACGGTGACCGCGATGTCGGTCACGCCGACCTCGGCGAGGCCGCGGACGATGGTGTCGAGGATCGTCTCGGTCCCGGCGACCGGCAGGAGCGTCTTCGGGAGGCGGTCGGTGTCGGGGCGCAGGCGCTGCCCCTGTCCGGCGGCGAGGATGACGCCTCTCATGTCTGCCTTTCGGTCGGGGGGCACCGGCGGCGCAATCTGCGCGAACCGGTGTGCAACCCGGCTAGTTTACAAGCCGCGAAAGGGGGGAGGCCCCTGCCGAGTGTGCGCCTGCACACGTCGGCCGGGGCCTCCAACTGGGAAGGGGCGGGCACCGTGCGAACGGTGACCGCTCCCTCTACAACGAGTCCGGGACGGACCCGGTTACGCCCTACTTGGCGGCGATCGACTTGGCGAGGTTCTCCGAGAGGGTGTCGAGGAACTCGTCGGTGGTCTGCCACGGCTCGTCCTTGCCGATGAGCAGCGACAGGTCCTTGGTCATCTTGCCGCCCTCGACGGTGTCGATGACGACCTTCTCCAGCTCGTTCGCGAACGCGGTGACCTCGGGGGTCCCGTCGAGCTTGCCGCGGTGGGCCAGGCCGCGGGTCCACGCGAAGATCGAGGCGATCGGGTTGGTCGAGGTCTTCTCGCCGCGCTGGTGGGCGCGGTAGTGGCGGGTCACGGTGCCGTGCGCGGCCTCGGCCTCGACGGTCTGCCCGTCGGGGGTCATGAGGACCGAGGTCATGAGGCCGAGCGAGCCGAAGCCCTGCGCCACGATGTCGGACTGGACGTCGCCGTCGTAGTTCTTGCAGGCCCAGACGTAGCCGCCCTCCCACTTGAGCGCCGCGGCGACCATGTCGTCGATGAGGCGGTGCTCGTAGGAGAGGCCCTTGGCCTCGAACTCGGCCTTGTACTCGTTGTCGTAGATCTCCTGGAACGTGTCCTTGAACATCCCGTCGTACGCCTTGAGGATGGTGTTCTTGGTGGACATGTACACCGGGTAGTTCCGCTGGAGGCCGTAGCGGAACGAGGAGTGCGCGAAGTCCTCGATGGACTTCTTGAAGTTGTACATCGAGAGCGCGACACCGCCGCCCTCCGGGTAGCGGGCCACCTCGAACTCGATCGGCTCGGTGCCGTCGTCGGGGGTGAAGGAGACGGTGAGCGTGCCGGGGCGGTCGACCTTGAAGTCGGTGGCGCGGTACTGGTCGCCGAAGGCGTGGCGGCCGACGATGATCGGCTTGGTCCAGCCCGGGACCAGGCGCGGCACGTTGCTCATGATGATCGGCTCGCGGAAGATGGTGCCGCCGAGGATGTTGCGGATGGTGCCGTTCGGGGAGCGCCACATCTTCTTGAGGCCGAACTCCTCGACGCGGGCCTCGTCGGGGGTGATGGTCGCGCACTTGACGCCGACGTGGTGCTCCGCGACCGCGTTGGCGGCGTCGACGGTGACCTGGTCGTCGGTGGCGTCGCGGTGCTCGATCGAGAGGTCGTAGTAGTGCAGGTCCACGTCCAGGTAGGGGTGGATCAGCTCGTCCTTGATCTTGCTCCAGATGATGCGGGTCATCTCGTCGCCGTCGATCTCGACGACGGGGTTCGCGACCTTGATCTTCGCCATGGGTTTCGGCACCTCTCCTTGCGCTTCGCCGCGCGTGGTCGGGACGGGGAGCTACAGCTCCTAACAGTACGAGCGTACTGGGCGCGGGTGAAGGTCCGTCGGCCGCCCGGCGAGTCGTTGGCCACAGCCGTGCGCGCGATGATGGATCGATCCCGTCGCCGACCGGCTACCGTCGGACAGCGCCTCCCGAGTGAGACCAGGGGAAACGTTCCCTGAAGTTCAACGTAACGATTCCGTCTCAAGGCTGGCGTGCCTCGGGTCACGACAGGTAAGTTCGTTAACTAGAAACAATCTTTCCAATTTGTTTCGGGATCTCAGTCGAAACCCCACGCACGAAGGAGTGCCAGGTGACCGCACCTACCGCACCCCCGCCGCGGTCCGATGACGCGGCGGTCGGTTCGCCCGCCGCCGCGCGCCCGTCCGTCCTGCGCCGGATCTGGGCCTCCTACGCGTTCCGCCGCATACGCCAGTCGGTGTTCGTCATCTGGCTGGTCGCGACGATCACGTTCCTGCTCATGCACTTCATGCCCGGCGACCCGATCGAGATCATGGCCGGGCGCCTGAACAGCTCCGGGATGAGCCACGAGCAGGCCGTCGCCACGGCGACGAACATCATCGCGTACGACCCGAACGCGAGCGTGTGGGTCCAGTACCTCGACTTCCTCAAGGGCCTGGTCACCTTCGACCTCGGGAACTCCCTCACCAACCCCTCCAAGACCGTGTTCGAGCACGTCATGGAGTACCTGCCGTGGACGCTGTTCGCGGTCGGCGCGGGCGTCGTCCTCGCGATCGTCGTCGGCCTCACCGTCGGCATGGCGATGGCCTACCGCCGCGGCTCCTGGTTCGACCACGCGATGACCTCCGTCGGGTCCTTCCTCACCGGCGTCCCCAACTACATCCTCATCGCCGCGGTCATCGTCGTCGGCTACACGATCCTCGGGGTCCTGCCGTTCCTGGACATGCGCGGGCGCATCACCGCCGGCGTCGAACCGGGCTTCGACTTCGTGTTCTTCGGCGACGCGCTGTTCCACGCGATCCTGCCGATCCTCGCCTTCGCGTTCACCGCCACCGGCTCGTTCATGCTCAACATGAAGGCCGCCACCACCGAGGTCCTCACCGAGGACTACGTGACCGTGGCCCAGGCCCGCGGCCTCAAGCCCGGCCGCATCAGCCGCAGCTACGTGGGCCGCAACGCGATGCTGCCGATCATCCCGCAGATCGCGCTCCAGCTCGGCACGCTCGTCGGCGGCTCCATCGTCATCGAGCAGATCCTCCAGTACCCCGGCGCGGGCCAGATGCTCATGCAGGCCATCTCGAACCGCGACTACCCGGTCGTCCAGGCGTCCGTCATCATCCTCGCGACCTCCGTGGTCATCGCCAGCCTCATCGTGGACCTGTTCCTGGTCCGGATCGACCCGCGCATCAAGACCGAAGGGCAGGAAGCGTGACGACCACCCTCGACCCCGCTCTCGAAGCCGTTATCGCGAAGCCCCGCAAGCACTTCAGCGAATCGTTCTTCGGCCGCCTGTGGATCGGGCTCACCCGCTCCCCCGCCGGGTTCGCCGGGACGCTCCTGGTCCTCGCGATCGTGCTGTTCTCCTTCGTCGGGCCGCTCCTGATCGACCAGCACAACCCCACCGACACCACCCAGATCTGGACCTCGCCGTCCGCCGAGCACTGGCTCGGCACCCAGTACGAGGGCAAGGACACCTTCACGATCCTGGTGAACTCCGGCGCCCAGCCCATCTGGGTCGGGACGCTCGCCGCGCTCATGGCGACGTTCGTGGCCGTCACCCTCGGCTCGATCGCCGGGTACTTCCGCGGCCGCGTCGACGCGGTGCTCCTCCAGCTCACCGACGTCACCGTCACGATCCCGCAGTTCCTGCTCATGCTCGCGGTCGTCGCGTTCTTCGAGGACATCCCGCCGTGGGGCATCTCGATCGTGGTCGGCTCCACCATGTGGGCCTTCCTGTTCCGCTCGATCCGCGCGCAGGTCATGTCCCTCAAGGAGCGCGAGTTCGTCGAGGCGGCCCGGCTCCAGAACCTCGGGGCCGCGCGCATCGTCTTCCGCGAGATCCTCCCGAACATGGCCGGGTTCATCTTCGTGAACTTCGTGATCTCGGTGAACCAGGCGATCTACGCGATCGTCGGCCTCTACGTCCTCGGCCTCATGCCCTCCGGCACGCCGAACTGGGGCCTGATGATCCACCAGTCCTGGGGCCAGAACTTCTACCTCAACCCGGTCGCCCTGCCGTTCGTCGTCGCCCCGCTCATCATGATCGTGCTCTTCACGATCGGGCTCGTGACGATGGGCCGCGGCCTCGACCAGGCCCTCAACCCGCGCCTCCGGGAAAGGTGAGACCATGACCGACCCGATTCTCAGCGTCCGCGACCTCGCGATCGCGTACCGGACCGGCCGCAAGGAGTCCGTGACCGCCGTCAGCGGCGTCGACCTCGACCTGTACGAGGGCCAGTCCCTCGCGCTCGTCGGCGAGTCCGGCTGCGGCAAGACCACGCTCGGCCTGGGCCTGCTGCGGCTCCTCCCCGGCCTCGGCGAGATCACCTCCGGCTCCCTCACCTACCGGCTCAAGGACGGGACGCGCGCCGACCTGCTCAAGATGAAGAAGGAGCAGCTGCGCCGCTTCCGCTGGAGCGAGGCCGCCATGGTCTTCCAGGGCGCGATGAACGCCTTCAACCCGGTCATCAAGATCGGCGACCACTTCGCCGACACCCTCCGCGACCACGCCGACGACGGCAAGCGCTGGACGAAGGCCGCCGTCGAGGCCCGCGCCGGGGAGCTCCTGGAGACCGTGCGCCTCGACCCCGACCGGGTCCTCCAGTCCTACCCGCACGAGCTGTCGGGCGGCATGAAGCAGCGCGCCCTCATCGCGCTCGCCATCGCCCTGGACCCGCAGGTCCTCGTCCTCGACGAGCCGACCACCGCGCTCGACCTGCTCACGCAGCGCTCGATCGTGCAGCAGCTCCACGAGCTGCGCAAGAAGTTCGGGTTCACGATGGTGTTCATCACCCACGACCTCGGCCTCGCCGCCGAGCTCGCCGACCGCGTCGCCACCATGTACGCGGGCCGCATCATCGAGACCGGCTCGGCGCGCGACATCTTCTACACGCCGAAGCACCCCTACACCGCGGGCCTGATCAACGCGGTCATGCCCGTCAAGGGCGAGCGCCCGGCCCTGGAGTCGATCCCCGGCTACCCGCCGAGCCTCAAGGCCATGCCCGACGGCTGCGCCTTCAACCCGCGCTGCGCCTTCGCGACCGAGGAGTGCAAGCGCGACCGCGTCCCGCTGGAGCTGCTCGCCGAGCGGCCGCTCGCCATGGGCCACGCCGTCGCGTGCGTCCACCACGACCAGGTCCGCCTCCAGCGCAAGGCGAAGGAGAACGCCAATGTCTGAGACCGCCGCCCCCCTGCTGAAGCTCCGCGGCCTGGAGCAGGTCTTCGACACCAAGAAGGGCCCCGTCGCCGCCGTCGGCGGCGTGGACCTCGAAGTGCAGGCCGGGAAGGTCCTGTGCCTGGTCGGCGAGTCCGGCTGCGGCAAGACCACGACCGCCCGCGCGGCCGCCGGGATCACCCGGCCCACCGCCGGGGCCGTCGAGTTCCGCGGGAAGTCCCTCACCGACATGACGCCCGGGGAGAAGACCGCCTACCGCCGCGCCGTCCAGTACATCCACCAGGACCCGTACGCGGCGCTCAACCCCACCCGCACCGTCGCCTCGACCCTCACCGCCGGGCTCAAGCGCCACGGCCTGGTGAAGAACCGCACCGAGGCGCGTGCGAAGGCCGCCGAGCTGCTCCAGCTCGTCGACCTGACGCCGCCCGAGTCCTACCTCGACTCCTACCCGCACCAGCTCTCCGGCGGCCAGCGCCAGCGCGTGAACGTCGCGCGCTCGCTCGCGATGAACCCGGAGCTGCTCATCTGCGACGAGTCGACCTCGATGCTGGACGTCTCGATCCGCGTGAGCCTCCTGAACACCCTCGGGCGGCTCCGCGACGACCTCGACGTGGGCTTCCTGTTCATCACGCACGACCTGGCCGTGGCCAAGTACTTCGCGTGGGACGGGGAGATCGCGGTGATGTACCTGGGGAAGGTCGTCGAGCACGGCCCGACCCCGGAGGTCATCGGGAACCCGCAGCACCCGTACACGAAGGCCCTCATCGGGGCCGTGTGCGAGCCGGACCCGGACCTCGCGAAGGCCAACGCGGCCGCCGAGCAGCTCCGCTCGGCCGAGATCCCGTCCCTCACCGACCTTCCCGCCGGGTGCGCCTTCCACCCCCGGTGCCCCGCATACGAGCCGGGCCTGTGCGACAGCACGGAGCCCGCGCTCGAACGCACGGGCGCTGCCGGCGGGCGCCGCCGGGTCTCGTGCCACATCGTGGCGCGCGACCAGCGGCGCGGGAGCGTCCAGGCGGCCGCGGGCCGCGATGACAGGACGCTCACCCTTGAGGCCCTTCCCAAGTCGCGGCGCCCGGCGCCCGCGGGGGCGGCCGACGATCCAAACAAGTCACCGGGAGCGGCATGGTCGGCCTGATCGCCCGCGCGGGGCTGGCGTTCGGGGTCCTGCTGACCCTGGCCGCCGGGCTCCTCCTGCTCCTGACTCCCAGCGGAACCGCGGAG
Organism: Glycomyces mayteni; assembly: GCF_042428885.1. NCBI lineage: Bacteria > Bacillati > Actinomycetota > Actinomycetes > Glycomycetales > Glycomycetaceae > Glycomyces > Glycomyces mayteni. The sequence goes on along the minus strand of NZ_JBHMBP010000001.1, from coordinate 1,168,078 downwards.
TCCTCCGTCAGCGCGCTGACCGTCGGACTCGGGCTGTTCCTCATCCTCATCACTTCTATCGCCCTCTACATTGAAAGGAACCGGCGATGACCTCTCAGCGATTCGAGCTCAGCCGACGCAACCTCATGCAGGCGGTCGGCCTCGGCGCCGGCGCCGTCGCGACCACCTCCGTGCTCGGCGCCTGCCAGGCCGACAGCGGTGACGGCGGCGACGGCGCCAGCGGCAAGTTCGTGTACGTGTACCCGTTCGACATCTCGGTCGAGCACTACAACGCGGCGCTGAACACCGGCGTGCTGCTGACCGCCGCCCCCGTGGCGGAGCTGTTCATCCCCCGCTGCGCCATCCTGAACTGGGACACGCTGGAGTGGACCCCGCAGCTCGCCGAGTCGGTGACGCTGGACGGCACGACCCTGACGATCAAGCTGCGCTCGGGCATCAAGTGGACCGACGGCGCGGCCGTGACCGCGAAGGACGTCGTCGGGACGATCTACCTCCAGAAGCTGAACGCCGCGCAGGGCACCATCGGCTGGGACCAGCTGGAGTCGGCGACCGCCGACGACGACACCACCGTGACCGTGACCTACACGGAGGCGTTCACCGGTGTCGAGCACGGCGCGCTCAAGGCGCAGGTGCTGCCGTACGCGCGCTACGGCGAGTGGATGGACGAGGCCCAGGGCCTGGTCGAGGCCGGCGAGGTCCAGGGCGGCACGGGCCAGGTGGCCCTGGCCGAGAAGATCGCGGCCGAGGACTTCCTCGACGAGGACTTCATCTCCTGCGGCGCCTACAAGTTCGACCAGATCGGCGAGACGGTCATCACGCTGACCGTCCACGAGGACGGGCTGTTCGCCGACCAGGTGAAGTTCTCCACCGTCGAGGTGCAGAAGGGCGACAACGCCGCTTCGGTGCAGTTCCTGCTGTCGTCCGAGGTGGACTACTCCACGCAGGTGCTCGGCGCGACCGACCGCTCCACGATCGCGGGCGTCGACGGCCTCAAGGAGATCTCGACCCCCGGTTACGACGGCATCGGCCTGATGCTCAACGAGGGCCGGTTCCCCGAGTTCGCGGACGCCAAGGTGCGCAAGGCGCTCATGTACGTGTTCGACACCGAGGTCATCGGCGAGATCGCGAAGGGCGCGGGCGGCTACTACATCCCGGCGACCTACTCGGGTCTTCCCGACCCGCACGCGGAGGGCCTGTTCGCCGACGGCGAACTGGAGTTCTACGCGACCGACCACGCCAAGGCCGAGACCCTCCTGACCGAGGCCGGCTGGGCGAAGGAGTCCGACGGCTGGCACAAGCCGGACGGGTCGCTCGCCGAGTACAAGATCATCGGCGTCGAGGGCTGGACCGACTTCTCGCTCACCGGCGAGCAGGCGGCGTCGCAGCTGGCCGAGTTCGGCCTGGCCGTGTCCTACGAGAACGTGCCCGCGGACAACCCGTGGGGCATCTGGGGCGCGGGCGACTTCGACATCGCGGTGCGCCAGTGGGCGAACCCGTTCGTGCCCTACGTCTACGGCTCGTGGCAGATGACCTGGTTCACGGACAACTCGCAGACGCCGGACCAGCCGGGCATGGGCCTGAACACCAAGGAGGTCGTGACGACCTCCCTGGGCACGGTGAACGTGGACGACCTGTACCTGGCGTCGCAGAAGGGCACCGAGGAGGAGCAGGCCGAGGCGAACAAGACGCTCGGCATCGTCTTCAACGAGACCCTGCCGCGTCTGCCGCTGTTCCTGAACCAGCGCGTCTCGTACGCCATCGAGGGCGAGCGGGTCAAGAAGATCGACGCGGGCGACTACTCGCTCAACGACATCTACTTCGACAACCCGATCATGGTCCGCATCCTCGAAGGCGGCATCGAGCCCGTCTAGGACCCACCAGGAAACCAAGACCCGTTCCCGGGGACGCTGCTCGTCCCGGGGACAGGACTCGGCGGCGGGGCCCCACAGGGCCCCGCCGCGGGCCGCGCAGCACCGAGGCGGGTTCGGCGCGGCACACGAGGGAAGCGAAGGGCCCCGGTCGAACAGACCGGGGCCCTTCCGTCCGCGCGGGACCCGTGCCGTCAGGCCACCGCGAGGTTGAGGGCTTCTCGGTCCGCTTCGTCGAGGCGGTTCTGCAACCGCCGCGCGCGGAGCATCGCGTCGGCGACCTCGCAGATCCGCGCGATCTCGATGTCGGCGGGGGACATCGCCGCGAGGCCGTTCGCGACCAGCCACATGGTGACCTCGGCCCACGAATAGAGGCTCACCCGCGGCCGCGGCACCCGCGGCGCGGGAAAGTCGCCGGGCCCGCGGCGACCGGTGGCCCAGTGGTCGACGGCGGAGAGGGTCCGGTTGGTGCGCTCGGCGATCTCGGTGAGCGAGACGTAGTCCTCGGTGACTCCGAGCGGCTCCACTCCGGCCTTGCGGCCCTGCCTGATGGCGGAGACGACCGCTTGCAGCCCGGAGGGGGCTTCGCGGTGGAAGGTCGCCCAGCCTTCGCCGCCCGTGTCGACGTCGAAAGCGACTGAAGCGTCGGCCCAGCCGGCCTCGTACAGCGCATCGATCACATGTTCACCGGGGCCGGCGGAGAAATGCAGCTCAAATGAGTAAACGGTCACCCTCTCATGCTCCTTCGCCTCCATGTACTCGATTGCCGCGCGGATGTGCTTGTTGGGATGTCTCGGCATGTACTGATAACACTACAGAAGTTTCGGCCGGGCCGGTAGCGACACGCGTCGGGTTCATGTTTGTGACACAGCGCACGCGAAGGGGCCCGGTGCGATTGCACCGGGCCCCTTCAGCGTTCGCTAGGCGCCGTCGTCCTGGCAGAGCGGCGGCATGCAGGTGTCCTCGTCAGTGGCGGTCTCGTCGCCGCCTCCGCCGCCGTCGTCCGCTGCGGGGACGATGGTGATGACGGAGCCGGGGGCGACGGCGGTGCCGCTGGTGAGCTGGCCGTCGGGTCCGGAGACCGACTCGATGGTGGTGAGCGTGGCGTCGCCGTTGACGGTCGCGTCGAGTCCGAGGCCGTTGAGGGTGTCCATGAGCGCCTGCGGCGTCGTGGAGGCGTCCCAGCTGACCACCACGCCCTGGGCGGTGATGGTGACGGTGGCGCCCTTGGACTCGGTGGAGTCCTTGCTCGGGCTCTGGCTGTAGACGACGCCGACCGTGGTGCCGCCGCTGCCGTACTCGACCACGTAGTCGAAGCCCGCGTTCTCCAGCGTCGAGATGGCGGTGTCGACGACCATGCCGAACACGTCCGGGACGGTGGCCTGGCCGCCGGCCGAGACGGTGAGCGTCACCTCGGTGCCCGGCGGGACCATCTCGTCGGCAGGGGGGTCCTGGCTGAGGACCTGGCCCTCGGGCGCGGTGTCCTCGACCGGGTTCTCCTTGACGACGAGGTTGTCGCCTTCGAGTTCGGCCTTCGCGTCCTCGTACTGGTCGCCCACGACGTTGGCGACCTTGACGTCCTCGGGCGCCTGGAGGATGGTGATGACGACGGTGGTGCCCTCGTCGACCTCCTCGCCCGACGACGGCGTCTGGTCGATCACCTCGCCGATGCTCGTGTCGTTCGGGTCGGTCGCGACCTCGTACTCGGGCTCGACCTTGAGTTCCTCAGAGGTGAGCTGGTCCGTGGCCTCCTGCTCGGACAGGCCTATCACCCCCGGCACGGTCACCAGGGCCGCCTGGTTCATCGCCTGCATGATCCCCCAGGCCGCGGCGGTGACCGCGACGAGCGCGAGGACCACGCCGAGTGCGATGAGCCACGGGCGGCGCTTGCTGTTGGAGGTGGGGAGCTGGCGGATCGGGGCGGTCGCGTCGGGGTCGATGATCGCGGTCCGGTCGGCGGGGCTCATGACCGCGGGGGCCATGACCTCCTGGCCGCGGGCGGCGCGGATGAGGTCCTCGCGCATCTGGCCCGCGGAGTGGTACCGGTTCTCGGGGTTCTTCGCGAGGGCCTTCATGATCACGGCGTCGACGGACGGCGGGATCGCCGGGTTGAGCTCCGACGGCGGCCGGGCCTCTTCGCGGACGTGCTGGTAGGCGACGGACACGGGGTTGTCGCCGGTGAACGGCGGGTGCCCCACGAGCAGCTCGTAGAGGACGCAGCCGACCGCGTACACGTCGGAGCGGGCGTCGACGGTCTCGCCGCGCGCCTGCTCCGGGGAGAGGTACTGGGCGGTGCCGATGACGGCGCTGGTCTGCGTCATGGTGGCCTGGCCGGACGCGAGCGCCCGCGCGATGCCGAAGTCCATGACCTTGACCTGGCTGGTCTCGGAGAGCATGACGTTGCCGGGCTTGACGTCCCGGTGGATGATGTGGTGCTTGTGGGAGAAGTCCAGGGCCGAGCACATGTCGGCGACGACCTCGCAGGCCGCGGCCGGGTCGAAGCGGCCCTCGGCGAGGAGGACCTCCTTCAGGGTGCGGCCGTTGACGAACTCCATCACCATGTAGGGGATGCCGGCCTCTTCGCCGGTGTCGAAGACCGCGACGATGTTGGGGTGGTTCAGGGACGCCGAGTTCTGGGCCTCGCGGCGGAAGCGGATGAGGAACGACTCGTCGCGGGACAGGTCGGCCCTGAGCAGTTTCACCGCCACGTCGCGGCCGAGTCGCAGGTCCCGGCCACGGTGGACTTCAGCCATCCCCCCGTAGCCGATGACCTCGCCGATCTCGTATCTGCCGCCGAGCAGGCGGGGCTCTGTCGTCATCGCGTTTTACGTCCTCGTGTTCCGTTCATCGCGGATTGATTCTAGTGGCAGCGCGCGGCCCGGAAGCCCGCTATCGGTCGTTGCAGTCCGCTCCGGGGAGGCAGTCTCCGAGGCCTCCGCTCTTGGTGGTCTGCTGCTCGTCGGGAGTGGGCTCGTCCTCGGAGGTCTCATTGGTGCCCTCGTCCGTCTCCTCCGCGTCGGTGGAGGTGCTGGTCGAAGGGTCGTCGGAGCCGCCGCCGGGGTCCTTGTCGTCGTTCATGGACAGCAGCAGCCACACCATACCGCCCACCACGACCAGGGCCACCACGCCCACGATCGCCGCGAGCAGCGTCTTGTTCGGTCCGGGATTGGACGCCCCGGGGGGCTGCGGGGCTCCCAGGTCGATGCCGGGAGGGGTCGGCGGGCCGGGCGGCAGCTGCTGCGCGGGCTGGGCGACGCCCGCGGGCGGCCCGCCCATGGCGACGACGCCCGCGCGCTGCGGCAGCTGGCCGACCGGGGGCATGACGGAGGTCGCCGGGGGCGCGTCGACTGCCACGCGCGCCGAGGCGGCCATCTCGTCGCCGGTGGCGAACCGCCGGTGCGGGTCCTTGGACATGGAGCGCTCGACGAACGCGCGCACGCCCGGCGGGATCTCCTGCGGCAGCGGCGGCGCGGGGGTCCTCACGTGGTGGAGGGCGAGCTCGATCGGGTTCTCGGCCTGGAAGGGCCGGTGGCCGGTGAGGCCGTGGAAGGCGACGACGCCGAGGGAGTACATGTCGGAGGCGGGGAGCACGCCGGTGCCCTCGGCCTGCTCGGGCGCGATGTAGGAGGCGGTGCCCATGACCGCGCCGGTCTGGGTGAGGTCCCCGGAGGCGCCGGAGCGGGCGATCCCGAAGTCGGTGAGGACGGCGCGCCCGTCGCGGTCGCGCACCAGGATGTTCCCGGGCTTGATGTCGCGGTGGATGACGCCGTGGACGTGGGCGTGGTGGAGGGCCTCGGCGGTCGCGGCGATGATCGGCATGAGCTCGCGGGCGTCGATGCGGCCGCGCTCGGCGATGAGGTCGGCGAGGGACTTGCCCTCGACGAACTCCATGACGAGGTAGGCGGTGGTCTCGCCGCTGGGCAGGTCGGCGTTGCCGAAGTCGTGGACGTTGACGATGTGGGGGTGGGTGAGCGCCGCGACGGTCTTGGCCTCCGCGGTGAAGCGCTGGGTGAAGCCGGGCTCGCTGAGCAGGGACGGCAGCATGGCCTTGACGGCCACGGTGCGTTCGAGGACGGTGTCCTCGGCCCGCCAGACCTCGCCCATGCCGCCCACGGCAATGCGTTCGCGCAGGCGATAGCGCTGCCCGAGAAGCATTTCGGGGCTCAACACGGCGTCTCCTCATTTCTTCGGCGGATCGGTGTCCGGGCTGATCGGATCCGGGGGGATCGCCGCTTCAGTGTACTTGCAGGTCGCCCGGCACCTGGGCGCTCGTTATCCGGTCGCCGTCGAACCGTCTCCGAAGATCCACGTCCCGGGGGCCCCTCCGGTTGCCGCTCCCGGGGATCTTGAGGAAACTGTGTCCTTCTCGTCTTCCCTACGCCCCCAAGCGTTGGCGCGGCGTCAGTCGCCGCTGCCTTCGAGGACTTGCTCCATGAGCGTCCCGGATATCTCGGCGGCCTTCGCGGAGGCGCCGTCGCCGTACGAGTCGAGGAACACGGCGACGGCCACGGCGGGCTCGCCGTCCTTGTCCATCGCCCACCCGTGGAACCACCCGTGGTCGGGCAGGGTGTTCTCGCTGGAGGCGGACTGCTCGGCCGTGCCGGTCTTCCCGCCGACGGTGTACCCGCTGATCTGGGCGTTGGAGCCGGTGCCGTTCTCGACGACGCCCTCCATGATCGTCTGGAGCTCCTGGGCGGTGTCGACGTCGATGACGCGCCCGGCGGAGTCCTCGGGGCCGTTCTGGACGGTCTCGCCCTTGGAGTCGGTGAGGGCCGCGATGAGCTGCGGCTCCATCCGCTCGCCCTCGTTGGCGATGGTCCCGGCGATGATCGCGTTCTGGAGGACCGTCTCGCGCACGTCCTGCTGGCCGATGCACGCCTGGGCGCGGAACGCGTCCTCGGACAGGTCGCCGGTCTGGGAGGCGAGGCTCGTCAGCGGCGTCTCGAACGCCTCCCCGAACCCGAACTTCGCGGCCATCTCGGAGATCTGGTCGGCCGACAGCTCCTCGACGCACAGCCGCGCGAACGTGGTGTTGCACGACTTCGCGAACGCCTCGGCGAGCGTGTACTCCTGGTTCGGGCACTGGTTGGAGGAGTTGGTGATGGTGTGGTCGGTGTTCGGGGCGGTGTACTCGTTGCCCGCGGGGACCTTCGTGTCGGCGGTCGCGCCCATGTCCTCGATGAGGGCCGCGGCGACGATCGTCTTGAACGTCGAGCCGGGCGGGTACCACTCGGAGCGGGTGCGGTCGAGCGCCGGGTTGTCCTCGTCGTCGTTGATCGCGGCCCACGCCTCGGTGGCGGTGTCGCCGTTGTTGGAGGACACGTCGGTGGGGTTCCAGCCGGGGTAGGACGCCTGCGCGAGGATCTGCCCGGTCTGCGGGTCGATGACGACCGCGCCGCCCTTGACGCCGGTGTCGGCGAGCGCGTCGTACGCGGTCTGCTGGAGGGCCGGGTCGATCGTGGTGACCACGTCGCCGCCGGGCTTCTGGTCCTTCTTCACGGTGGCCCAGAAGTCGTCGAAGGCCAGGAGTGAGCTGGAGCCGTTGAGGATCGAGTTCTCGGCCTCCTCGATGCCCGAGGACCCGTAGTTGAAGGACTTGAAGCCGGTGATGTTCCCGAACGCGTCCCCCTCGGGGTACTGGCGCTCGTACACGTAGAAGTCGCCGTCGGTCTCCACGGACGTGGCGATGACGGTGTCCCCGGCGAGGATGTCCCCGCGCGGCACCGAGTACTCGGCGATGAGGGTGCGCGAGTCCGCGATGAGGTCGTAGTCGTCGTGGTGGAAGAAGCTCACCCACGTGGACTGCGCGATGAGGGCGGCCAGCAGGATCAGCGCGATGACGCCCGTGCGTCGCAGGGCAGGGTTCATCGGTCGCCCTCCTTCGGTTCGGTTCGCGGCCCGAACGCCGAGGGCGGCGGCGGGGGCGGGGTCTGGGGGGCCGGGCGGGTCGGGGGCCGCTGCGGGTCCCCGGGGCGGCCGTACGCGGAGCCGGGCGGCGGGGGCGGGGTCTGCGGGCGGTACGGCTGCGTGCCGGGGCCCTGGGGCGAGCCGGGGCCCGCGGGGGGCGGCGAGTAGGGGGCCGTCGGGCTGCCGGGGCCGGGCGGCGGCGAGTACGGGCCGCTCGGGGGCGAGGACGGGCCCTGGCGGGTCGGGGAGACGACGTCCTCCTCGACCGTCCCTCCGGGGCCGCTCGCGGTGCCGGTCCCGGGCGAGCCGGGGAGGTGCCCGGGGATGATGAGCTCGGTCGGCTGGTCGCCGCCGGGGATCGGCCCGGAGTCCATGACGCCCGCGGCCTCGGCCTTCGCGGCCTCCTCGGCGGCGCGCTTGGCGGCCTGCTGGGCGAGGAACTCCGGCGGCGCCTCGGTCTTCATGAGGCCGTAGGACGCCTGCCAGGGCTTGCGGGCGTCGTCGGAGACGCGTAGGAGCAGGCCGATGAGCAGCCACGAGCCGACCAGCGAGGAGCCGCCCGCGGCGAGGAACGTCGTGGTCTGGCCGGTCATCGGGATGAGCCCGGTGACGCCGCCGAACACCACGAAGAGCTGGAACGCGACCAGGAACGCCAGGCCCCCCGCCATGAGCTTCCCGAACAGGTCGCGCGACATGATGCCGGTCTTGAAGCCGCGCTCCACCAGCACCGCGTACAGCAGCAGGATCGCGGTGAGCCCCAGGAGCCCGACCTCCTCGCCGATCGCGGCGAGGATGAAGTCCGACTCGGAGGCGGGAATGAGGTTCGGGTTGCCCGAGCCGGGGCCGTTCCCCAGCAGCCCGCCCGAGTTCAGGGCCACCAGGCCCTGCACGAGCTGCCACGAGGTGCCGGTCTCGTAGACCTTCACCGGGTCCCACGGGTCGAGCCAGATGTCCACGCGCACTTGCAGGTGCGAGAAGAACGGGAAGATCGCGATGCAGCCGCCGATGAACAGCGTGAGGCCGATGACGATCCACGACGCGCGCCGCGTCGCCATGTACAGCATCGACAGGAAGATCGCGAACAGCAGCAGCGAGGTGCCCAGGTCGCGCTCGAAGATGAGCATGAGGAGGCTCGCGGCCCACACGATCACGATGGGCCCCAGGTCCTTCATGCGCGGCAGCTGGAGGCCGAGGATCTTCTTCCCCGCCACCGACAGCATGTCGCGCTTGCGCACCAGGTACACCGCGAAGAAGATCAGCAGCATCAGCTTCGCGAACTCGCTGGGCTGCACCGAGAACGACCCGAAGCGGATCCAGTTCTTGGAGCCGCCCGACTCCGAGATCGACGCGGGCAGGAAGCCCGGCAGGGCCGCGAACGCGATGCCCGCGAACAGGAGGATGTACGCGTACCCGCGCAGCAGCCGGTGGTTGCGGACCACCGCGAGCAGCACGGTCATGACCACGACCGCGGCCATGTAGTACATGAGCTGGCGCCCGCCCGACCCGGCGAACACGCCCGCGTCCTGCGGGAGCGGGTTGTCGGTCAGCGCGGTCCGGTCGATGCGGCGGATGTAGACGATGCCGATCCCGGTGAGGAACGCGGCGATCGGCACGAACAGCGGGTCCGCGTAGGGGGCGAGGAACTTCACGGCCGTCCACGCGCACATCGACACGATGAAGATGAGGATCGGCAGCATGAACGTCACGGTCGTCGTCTCGCCCGCCAGCGCCATGTCGATGGTGAGCTGGAAGCAGAAGACCCCGACGCCGCCCATGAGGAGCATGACGATCTCGCGGCCGATCCGCTTGGGCATCCCCGACAGCGGCGTCAGCGGCGTCTCCGACGGGCCCGCCGGTCGGGCGGTGGCCGACATGGGCTGGGCCATCGGTTCCCCTCGCGTCTCGAAGTGTTACGGGCGCCCCCGCGCCGGTCCGTCTGCGCTGTGAGCGTACAACGGTGACGCTCAGTCGTCGCGGCAGTCCTTCGACGCGGTCGGGACCGCCTCAGTGTCCGAAGCGGAGCAGATCGGGTCGAGGTTCGCATTGGACGCGGAGGGGTCGGTCAGCTCCGCGATCTCCTCTTCCGCAGCGGTCTGGCCGCCGACGCGGATGCCCTCCTCCAGGTCGGCTTCGACCTCGTCGGTCGCCTCGGAGGCGGGGCGATCGGACTCGATGTCCAGCCAGGCCGCGCGCAGCCCGGCCACCTCAAAAGGGAGGCCCCGGTAGACGCTGATGTTGCCCGCGTCCGACACTCCGATGAAGTACTGCGTGCGCACCCAGTACGCGCCCGCGCCGGCCGCGAGGACCAGCACGATCAGGCAGGACAGGACGGTCCGCCACACCCGGCCGCGCTTCTTGGCCTTCTTCCCGTCCTCGGGGGCCTCGGCGCGCAGGTCGACGGTCTCGTCCCCGCCGGGCTCGGCGGCGTCCTCCTTGACCGCGCGCAGCACGGCCGTGTCGGACTCGGCGAGCCGCTGGTCGGCGGCCGCGCCGCCGATGATCTGGCGCTGCTCGCCGGGGTCCTCCGCGACGACGTCGGCGATCAGCACGGTCACGTTGTCCGGGGCGCCCGCGTCGAGGGCCTGCTGCACGAGGGTCTCGGCGGCCTCCTGCGGGGAGGCGGCGGTCTGGAGGGTCCGGGCGATGTCGGCGTCCGACACGGGCCCGGAGAGCCCGTCGGAGCACAGCAGCAGCCGGTCCCCCACGACGCCCTTGATGGTCTGGAACGCGGGCTCGACCTCGGAGGCGCCGAGCGCGCGCAGCAGCAGCGAGCGCTGCGGGTGCCGCTCCGCCTCCTCGGCGGTGATGCGGCCCTCGTCAACGAGCATCTGCACGTATGTGTCGTCCACGGTGACCTGCTCGAACGCGCCCTCGCGCAGCCGGTACGCCCGCGAGTCGCCGATGTGCACGAGGTTGAACCACTCGCCGTCGAACCACAGGGCCGTGAGCGTGGTGCCCATGCCCTCCTTCTGCGGGTCGTCGGCGACGCAGCGGCGGATCGCGCGGTTGGCGTCCGCGACGGCGTCCGCGAGCTCGTCGACCACCGAGTCCGGCGGCGGGGCGACGTCCAGCCGGGCCACGGTGTTGATGACGATCGCGGAGGCCAGGTCACCGGCGGCCATGCCGCCCATCCCGTCGGCCACCGCGATGAAGTGGGACCCGGCGAACACCGAGTCCTGATTGCCTTGCCTCACCACACCGCGGTCGGAGACGGCCGCGTATCGCAGGTGCAAACTCATGTTTCAACCGCCGTAGCGCGGGGCACGCCCGCTGATCGATGCCGACATCGCCGCGTCATTCGCTCGGGTCTCAGGGGCGCAGCTCGAAGGAGGAGCGCCCGATCCGGATGGGCACCCCGAGCGGGACCGGCGTGGGTCTGGTGACTCTAGCGCGCCCCAGGTACGTGCCGTTCGTGGAGCCCAGGTCCTCCACCATCCACTGGCCGTCCATGGGCACGACCCGCGCGTGCCGGTTCGACGCGAAGTCGTCCCGGATCACGATCGTGGAGTCGGCCGCGCGGCCGATCGAGATCGGCTGCCCGGTGAGCCCGATCCGGCGGCCCTGGAGCTCGCCGGTGGTCACCACCAGCCACTGCGCGGCGTGCGCCTGCTGCGGCGCCGCCCCGCGCCCGGGGGCCGGGGGCGCCGACACCGAGCCCGCGCCCGACCCGGCCGCGGCCGGGCGGCGCTGGGCGAGCAGGTCCCGCGTGATCGTCCGGGCCGCCGCGAACACGAACAGCCACAGCAGCACCAGGAAACCGAACCGGGCCACGGTCTGGACTATCTCAGGCATTCGGTGCTCCCAGTGGATGAACGAACGGTCTCAGACACGGTAGCCCACCGGCGCGCGCCCCAGCAGGGGAGCCGCCGAAGGCACCCGGTCATCCCACCGCTACCCGCAAGGGCCCGTGGGGTTCTCATTGTGCGGAAACGACGGCGCCCCGATCACCGCGGATCGGGGCGGGCCGTTCGTGCTCGGACTACCCCGCCTGGAGGGTGAGGGAGGTCGTCCCGATCTGGATGACGTCGCCGGGCTGCATGGAGACGGTGGCGATCCGCTGGCCGTTGACCAGGGTGCCGTTCGTCGAGCCGAGGTCGGTGACCGACACCTGGCGGCCGTCGAAGTCCACCCGGACATGGCGCCGCGAGATCCCCACGTCGGGGAGGCGGATCTGCGCCTGCTCGCCGCGGCCGATCACCGTGGCGCCGTGCGCGACCGTGAACTGGCGGCCGTCGGCGGTCACCAGCACCGGGCCCGTGGGGGCCTGCGGGTGCGCGGGGCCGTAGCCGCCGCCCGACACCGGCTGGTCCACGCCCTCGTTGAGGGCCGCGACCTCGGCGGTCACGCGGAACATGCCCGTGTCCAGGCCCTCGCCGCGCTCGATCTCGACGATCACGTCGCCGTACACGGTCCAGCCGTTCTCGCCGATGAACTCGGCCTGCGACTGGGCGAGCTCCTGCGCCAGCGCGGCCGCATACGGCGCGAGCCGGTCGTGGTCCGGCGGCGAGAGGTCGATGACGTATCGGTTCGGCACCAGCACGCGGCCACCGGCGAGGACCGCCTTGTGGGTCTCGGCCTCGCGCTGCATGGCGCTGGCGATCTCGACCGGGTGCACAACGCCCTTGAACATCTTGTTGAAGGTGCCCTCGAACAGGCCCTCCAGTTGTTTCTCCAAGCGTTGCAGAACGCTCACCGGTTCTCCCCTCCTCGTCATGTCCTCGTCATGGCGTTGCGAGGACGCACTACGCGTCGACTTCCGATGGTATCGGCTGGCTTCCCGCGGCGGCGAGGGGTTGAGACGCAACCGCCTCGCGAGTCGCTTTCATATCGTCTGATCGGGTGAGCCCCGTGTCGGCCGGTAGTACCGAATGTCGGCAAAGTCAGGCAGGGGCAGGTGGCGGCGGCGGGGCGAGGCGCGTATGGTGACGCGGGTGACAGATCGCGACTTCAGCTCATTCGTCCGGGACGTGCGCAAACGCGCCCACGTCTCGTTCCGCGAGCTCTCCGACTCCGCCGGGGTCTCGAACCCCTACCTCCAGGGCGAACGCGGCGTCCGCCGCCCCAGCGGCGCGGTGCTCCGCCAGCTCGCGCTGGCCCTGCGGATGACCACCCCGATCATGTACCTCCGCGCCGGCGTCGGCAGCGGCGAGGACGGCTCCGCGACGCCCCTGGCGATCGCCACCGACCGCGAGCTCACCGCGAAGCAGAAGCAGACCCTCACCGAGATGTACGAGGCCTTCTGCGACCAGAACGAGCGCACCGCCAGGTAACTCCGGCTCCGGGCGCCGGTGGGGCGCCCGGATCACCTCACTCCTTGACGAACGACCGCAGCGCGTCCAGGATCGCGTCGTTCTCCTCGGGCAGGCCCACGGTCACCCGCACGCCGTCGCCCGCGAAGGGCCGCACCAGAATCCCCCGCGCCTCGCAGTGCGCCGCGAACTCGACCGCCCGCTCTCCCAGCGGAAGCCAGAAGAAGTTCGCCTGCGTCTCCGGCACGTCCGGCACCAGTTCCCTTGCGGCCGTGACGATCCGCTTGCGCTCGGAGGTCACCAGCGCGACCCTGCGGCGCATCTCGTCCTCCGACGCCAGCGCCGCGAGCGCCGCCGCCTGCCCTGGTCCGTTGACCGCGAACGGGATCACGCACCGCCGCACCGCGTCCGCGACCTCCGGCCGCGCCACCATGTAGCCGATGCGCAGGCCCGCGAGGCCCCACGCCTTCGAGAACGTCCGGAACACCACCGCGTTCGGCCGGTCGCCGTACCGCTCGACCCCGTCCGGCAGGGCCGGGTCGGTCACGAACTCGCGGTACGCCTCGTCCAGGACCACGAGCACCGTCTCCGGCACCGCGTCGAAGACCCGGTCGATCTCCGCGGCCGTCAGCGCCGGCCCGGTCGGGTTGTTGGGGCTGCACAGGATGACCGCGCGCGTGGCGGGCCCGACGGCCGCGATCATCGCGTCCACGTCGTGCCCGTGGTCGGCGGTGTTCGGCACCTGGACCGACTTGAGCCCCGCCACCGTCGCCGCGATCGGGTAGGCCTCGAAGGACCGCCACGAGTAGACGACCTCGCTGCCGGGGCTCGCGACCGACTGGAGGAGGTGGCCGATGAGGGCCACCGACCCGGTGCCGGTGGCGATCCGCTCGGCGTCCACGCCGAGGCGCTTCGACAGCTCCTCGCGCAGCGCCGCCACGCCCATGTCGGGGTAGCGGTGCACGTTCGCGACCGCGTCCGCGACCGCTTCGGCGACGCCGGGGAGCGGCCCGTACGGGACCTCGTTGCTGGAGAGTTTGAGCGCGTCGGGGAGCGCCTTGCCGGGGACGTAGCGGGGGATCGCCGCGAGGTCGTCGCGGATCGGATCGGTCATGCTGCGGGCTCCTTTTGGGGTCCCGCCTCGACGACGGCCGTTCCCGGCGACTTGTCGTGGAGGCATTGACGGAAGGGTTGGTCTCGGATGCACCATATCCCGTCCATGATCCAGAGGATCGCGCCGAACGGGAAGCACAGCAGCGGCAGCGCCGCGTACGACCAGCGCAGCAGCAGGCGGCCCCAGCCGAGCCCGGCGGGGGCGAGCGAGACGACCTTGATGCCCATGAGGCGCTTGCCGAGGGTCTGCCCGGAGTTGAGGGTCGCGGGGACCTCGTACGCGAACCACAGGCCGAGCGAGATGAGCAGGACCACCCACCACTGGTCGGAGGCGCGGGCGGGCAGCTGCACGTCGTTGGGGTCGTCGGCGCCGGCCATCTCCAGCACGTACGGCCAGACCGTCTGCATGAACTGGTAGATGAAGTAGCCGTTGACGACCGCGTTCAGGGCGATGAGCGCGAGGGTGTCGACGATCCGGGCGACGAACCGCTGCCCGGGGTGGGCGAGGACGCGGCCTTCGAGGATGCGGTCGACGTCGGGCCGGGAGATCCAGCCGACGGTGACGCCGAGGGACCGGATGGGGATCGTCCCGGGCGGCTGGACCGCGCCGGGCGTCCGCTGGATCACCTTCGGCGGCGGGCCCGCGCCGAAGCGCGGGTCCGGCGGGAGCTCCTGGACGCTCCGGTCCGGTGTGGAGGGTTCGGGGAGCGGCTCCGGTTCGGGGTCGACCGGCTCGGGCTCGGCGGGCGGCTCGGCGCCCGCGGGGATCGGCTTCCCGACCCAGGCGGAGCCGTCCCAGTAGCGCTGGGTGGACGGGTCGGCGGGGTCGGCGTACCAGCCGGGTTCGATCGTGGTCATCGTGGCCCATTCTTGCAGCCGCGGCTGAAGGTTCCCAGTCAGTTCGGACACAGCACGCCGGGAACGGGGATCGCGGGAGGGGCGGGACCGCTTGGCGGGCAAACGACACGGCCCAGTCGGTCAATAGCCTCGACTGGGCCGCACGCAACTTTCAGCACTTCCGACCGAGTTACCAAGCGTGAAGTCTTTTATAGCGGTGTCCTGCTCCTAGGTGCTGGACCCGCTGTGCCTCCCGACGGCTCAGGTCGCACGTGGGTGCTCGGCGGCGGTGCACGAATCCTTCCGATCTCTGGAGACCGTGTCCCCGGGAAGTCCTTCCGGATCCGTAACTCATTTCTACTCGTCTACTGACGGGTAGTAAACCCCTAACCCCAAAAAATCCGAACGGAGTTCTCGAATCGGCGGAGGCCCCGGCCGGTTCCCCTGATTCGGCACACGACGAGTGAGGTTTGGGTTACCTTGCGGGGCATCGGCGCCGCGCGCGCATCCGAGCCGAGGAGGGCACCATGACCACCTACCCGCCGGCCTCCGACCCGCCCGAACCCGAGCGGCCCAAGGACGACGGGGGGTACTGGAGCCCGAACGCCGAGGGCTCCCCCGGGCAGGAGCCGTTCGCCGGGAACACCGACGGCGCGCCCTCCGGCGAGCCGCGGCCGCCGACGCCGCCCTCGGACCCGTCCGGCGCCCCGTCCGCCCCGGACCCGAACCTGCCGCCCGCGCCGCCGCCGCCCGGCCCCGCGGGCATCCCGCCCGCGCCCCCGCCGCCGGGCGCGGGGTACACGCCGTACGCCGGAGGAGGCGCGGTCCCGCCGCCGCCACCGCCCCCGCCCGCCTACAACGCGGAGGGCGCGATCGGCGGCCAGCCGCGCAACGGCCTGGGGAAGGCGGCGCTGGTCTGCGGGATCATCGCGGTCGCGCTGTCGTTCGTGCCGGGCGTCAACTGGTTTGTGTGGCCGCTCGGCGTGCTCGCGATCGTGTTCGGCGCGATCGGCTGGTCGCGGGCGAACAAGGGGCAGGCGACGAACAAGAAGTTCGCGATCGCGGGGCTCGTGCTCGGCATCGTCTCGTTCTTCACGTTCTGCCTGATCTGGATCGTGATCTTCGGCGGCGCGAGCACGTCCATGTACAACACGGCGCCGATGTAGCCGCCGCACGCGAAAGGGGCGGGAGCGGATCGCTCCCGGCCCTTTCGGCTCGTCTAGACCTGGAGCCAGGCGCCGCGGCGCATGACCGACACCAGGTTGAGGTCGTCGTCCAGGACGACCGCGTCGGCGTACTTGCCGGTCTCGATCGCGCCGACCTCGCGCAGGCCCAGCAGCTCCGCGGGGGTCGCGGACGCCATCTGGGAGGCGGCCTCGACGGTCTGGCCGCCGAGGCGGACGGCGTTGCGGAACGCGTCCAGGAGCGTGATCGTGGACCCGGCGATGGTGTCCGTCCCCGCGACCGTGGCCACGCCGTCCTTGACGTCGACCTCGTGGCGGCCGAGCACGTAGCGGCCGTCGTCGAGCCCGGCGGCGTCCATCGCGTCGGAGACCAGGAGCGTCCACGCGGGCAGCGACAGGTCGAACGCGAACCGCATCGCGCCCGGGTGCAGGTGGACGGGGTCGGCGATGACCTCGGAGAGGATGCGCTCGTCGTTCATGAGCGCCGGGATGGGGCCGGGGTCGCGGTGGTTGAACGCGCGCATGGCGTTGAACAGGTGGGTGGCGGCCTGCGCGCCCGCGTCGATCCCGGCGAGGGTCTCCTCGTAGGAGGCGTCGGTGTGGCCGATGGAGGGGACCACGCCGTGGCCGTCGAGGAACTCGATGGCCTCCAGGGCCCCTTCGAGCTCGGGCGCGATCGTGACCATCTTGACGGCGCTCGCGCCCTCGTCCAGGCGACTGGCCTCGATGAGCTCGGTCAGCTCCGCGATGTCGGGGTCGCGCAGGACCTCCTTGGCGTGGGCGCCGCACTTGGACGCGGAGATGTAGGGGCCCTCGTAGTGGACCCCGGCGAGGACGCCTTCGGCGACGAGCGGGGTGAGGGCCTTGGTGGCGTCCATGAGGAAGCCGTGGGTCTGGGAGACGAGGGACGCGATGAGCGTGGTCGTCCCGCGGGAGGCGTGGAACGCGGCCGCGGCGCGCGCGGACTCGGCGTCGCCGTTGGCGAGGGAGTACCCGCCGCCGCCGTGGCAGTGGGCGTCGACGAAGCCGGGGAGGACCCAGCCGGTGGGCTCGCCCTCGCGTTCGAGGATGCCCTCGAAGCGGTCCCCCTCGACGACGAGGGTCCCGTTGACCACGCCGTCGGGGGTGACGATCCGGCCAACGGCCGGGAGCATGACGCCGTCCACGGGCGCTCCTTCCAATCGATCCGGCGTGTGCAGGCCCACCCCGGTGCGGCACAATGATCGTGAGCGCGCGAGCACCGCTTGAGCACGGCCCGAGCGCCCCAGAGCATACTTTGAACACTATCGTGCAGACGGCGGCGGCCCGCCGCCGTCCCGAACCAGTACTCCCAGAGGAGCGACGTGGACCGCTACGCCCGGTGGAACACCCTGCTGGAGATCCTCGCAGAGACCGGCCGCATCACCGTGGAGGGTGCGGCCGAGCGGCTCGGCGTCTCGCAGGCGACGATCCGGCGCGACTTCGACCAGCTGTCCCAGCAGCAGATGATCACCCGCACGCGCGGCGGCGCCGTCGCGGGCGGCATCTCCTACGACCTCCCGCTGCGCTACAAGACCGCCCGGCACGTGGAGGAGAAGCACCGCATCGGCACCGCCGCGGCGGGCCTGGTCAGCCCCGGCCAGGTCATCGCCCTCAACGGCGGCACCACGATCACCGAGGTGGCCCGGTCCCTGGCGATGCGCACCGACCTGGTCGCCACGCCCGGCTCGACGGGGCTGACGATCGTCACGAACGCGCTCAACATCGCCAACGAGCTGATCGTGCGCCCCCACCTCAAAGTGGTCGTCGTCGGCGGCGTGGTCCGGCCCCAGTCCTACGAGCTCATCGGCCCGCTCGCGGCCCCGATCCTGCGCGAGATCACCCTCGACATCGCGTTCCTCGGCGTCGACGCCATCGACATGAAGCTCGGCGCGACCAGCCACCACGAGGGCGAGGCCGCGATCAACGCCCTCATGGCCGCCCGCGCCCGCAAGGTGGTCGTCATCGCCGACGGCTCCAAGATCGGCGGCCACGCGTTCGCCCGCATCTGCCCCACCGACCGCGTCCACACCCTCGTCACCGACGGCAATGCCCCGCCCGAGCAGCTCCGCGGCTTCGAGGAGGCCGGCATCCGCGTCATCGTCGTGTGATCACGGCCGTCTGACGCGCCTCACCGGTCGTCCCCGCTCCCGCCGAGCACGCCGCGCCGCTGCCGGTCGGCGAGCTTCGCGATGTTGTGCTCCGCGACCTCGCCCAGCGACAGGTCGAAGAAGTCGGCGAGCACCGCGAGGTACCAGAGCGCGTCCCCCAGCTCCTTCTTCAGGTCCTCGGGGTCCCACCTTGAGAAGTCGCCCCCCTCGTCCCGCACGATCTTCTTCGCCTTCTCGGCGATCTCCCCGGTCTCCCCCACCAGCCCCAGCAGCAGGTGGAACACCTCGTGCGGCTTGTCCTTCGTCGCCGCCGTCAGCAGCGCCGCCTTCTGGTACTCGTCCATCTCCATGCGCCCGATCGTAGGGGCGCGGGGACAGAGCGGCCCGGGCGCGTCGCGCCCGGGCCGTTCGGCTTGCGCCGCTTAGCGGTTGGCGGCGGCCGGGTCCTGGAGGCTCGGGTCGAAGAGGCCCGTGCCGGGGTCGGCGGGGTCGTAGGTCGCGGGGAGTTCGGTGGTGGCGGAGGTGTCGTCGTCGGCGGGCTCCTTGGGGCGGCCGAGGCGGTCGAGGCCGAAGGCGACGAAGAGGCCGAGGAGGAGCAGGCCCGCGTAGAGGGCGCCGGTCCAGCTCTGGAACAGCTCCGGGTCGGAGGCGGGGCCGGTGAGGCTGGACCACACCAGGAGCAGCGCCCACACCGCGACGGTGGCGAGGACGGTGCCGAACACGGGCCCGCGGCGGCCCCAGGGGCTCGTGCCCGCGAGGAGGACCGCGATGAGCGCGAACGGGGTCAGGTCGAGGCCCGACAGCACGCCCACCGAGAGCGGGGCGGACGCGAACCACTGCACCGACTCCGCGCCGCCGTTGAAGACGATCGGGAGGAACCCGGCCAGAGCCGCGAGGAGCAGCGCGAGCAGGTTCCCGCCGAGGAGCATGAACACCGACCCGGCGTCGCGGTCGCCCGTGCCGTCCGCGGCGCCCTTGACCTTGGTGAACCGGTCGCGCACCGCGGGCACCAGGCCCAGGAGGCCGCCCGCGACCGCGAGCGCGGCCGCGCCCAGGAGCACCCACATTTCGCCGGGGTTGTTCCAGGTGCCGCCGTCGGTGGCGCCGACGAGCTCCGCGAGCTCGGTGAACGCCTGGAACGACCCGGCGAGGATCACGAGCGAGGCGAGGCCCGCGAGCCACGGCGGGACGCGGAAGACCACGGTGAGCACCGTGAACACGATCGCGAGCGCGAGCGAGGCGCCCGCCAGGTAGCCGAGGCCGACCAGCGGGTTCTCCCCGATGAACAGCGACGGCAGCATGAGCGCGAGCATCGGCATGGCCGGGACGGCGAGGTTCACCGCGCCCAGGCGCAGCGTCAGCCCGAAGCCGGTCGCGATCAGCAGCAGCGAGGTGAGCGTCGTGAAATGGGACCCGAGGGCGTCCATCGTGGCGTCGCCGCCGAAGATCTCGTCCTGCCGCTGGTAGACCAGGAACAGCGCGTTCAGGGTCAACAGCAGCAGGATCGCCTCCCACACGAACTGGAAGACCGTGCGGTCGCGGGGCGCGGCCGGGGAGTCGGCGTAGCCGACGGTGACCGCGGGGCGGCCCGCGAACGGGTCGACCGGCTGCGCGCTCTGGGCGTCGACGCCGTTGCCGACGGCCGGGAAGGCCGGAGCGGGCGTCGTGTCGAGGCGCTGCGTCTGGTCCAGGACGACCTCGTCGTCGCGGTCAGGGGGTACGTACGTCATATCGTCTGTCCTCTATGGGGGGATGGAGGGCGGTCAGCGGCCGTAGCGGCGGTCGTTGTCGAAGCGGGTCCCGTAGCCGTCGCGCAGGTCGTCGAAGGCGCCCGAAGCGCCGAACGGGTCGGCGGGCTGCTTGGGGATGCCGCCGGTCGTGCCAGCGCCCGTGCGGATGCCGCCCGTGCCCGTCGACCACGACTCGCCGCCCGAACCCAGGTCCGCGAGGTCCTCGTCGTAGCGCTCGTACGAGCCCGTGTCGCGCGGGTCCTCCTCGCGCAGGTCGTCGACCGACCCGGCGCGCGAAGCGGACGCCGCCTCGTTCTCGTCGACCTGGTTCATCGCCTCGACGAGCCGCGTCACCAGGAACCCGGCCACGATGGCGCTCAAAGCGATCCAGCTCGGGTCGAAGCTCCACCCGCGCGCCTGGGCCAGCCACATCATGGCCAGCACCAGCAGCGAGGCGAACACCGTGCCGCACACGCCGCCGCGCCGCCCCACCAGGCTCGTCCCGCCCAGCAGCGCCGCGCCCAGCGCGAGCACCGTCAGCAGGATCGGGTCCGGCAGCCCGGCCGCGCCCGCGTCCGGCACCGACGTCCACGCGGCCACGACACCGGCCGCGCCCGCCAGGGACGAGGAGATCAAGAGGCCCAGGAACACCAGGCCGCCGCGGCCGTGCCGCTCGCCGACCGGGGTGTCGCGGATCGGCGCCAGCCGCGAGCGCACGCCCGCGAACGCGCCGACCAGGCCCAGGAACAGCGAGATGCCCGCCGCGCCCGCGAGCGCCGCCAGGACGCCCGTCTGCGGCAGCTCCGAGAGCGAGAACGCCCCCGGGTCGCCTTGCGTCTCGGCCCACAGGCCGATCGCGCCGCCGACCGCGCCGCTCGCGGCCCAGCCGGGCGCGCGCAGCCACGCCGTCAGCGTCGCCAGGACGATGCCGGTGAACGCCGCAGCGCCGAGCCCGAACGCCAGCGCCATCGCCGAACCGGAGCCGGACGCGTCGGTGAACAGCCACGCCGACAGGAGCGCGATCGGCCCGACCGCGAGGTTCACGGCCCCGACGCGCAGCGACACGGACATGGCGCAGGCCAGCATGAGCACCGGCGCGAGCGCCGCCGAGAACGCGGACCACCCGCCCTCGGCGAACGGCCCGGAGGACGAGCGGGTGAGGGCGAACAGGACGCCGCCGCCGAGGAGCAGCAGGCCGATCTCCCAGACCACGTGGACCGCCATGCGGTCGGCGGGAGCCTCGCCCCCGGCCTCCGACACGGCGCTCATCTGCGTGGTGGAGTCGCGCTCTTGGGATTGGCGATCTTGAGAAGGGCGATCGAATTTCATGGGGCGCACCTCTAAACGCGCGAAATATTGGGGATATGGGGGGATGGGTCCAGCATCGGGTCGGGGAAGGAACAGGTCAGGGTCGGTCGCGGCGGTCCTCGTCGCCGTCCTGCGGGGGGATGCGGCAGGAGTGCTCCAGCCAGACCGCCGCGGCGGTCAGCAGCGCACAGGCGACGGTGCCGAGCACCGCGTCGGGAAGGTCGTCGGCGGCGGCGGTGAGGCGTCCTGCCTGGACCGCCAGCCACACCGTGAACCCCAGGTACGCGCCGAAGAACGCGGCCCCGGCGATCGAGGCGGCCTTGCCGAGCACCGCGAAGCGGGCGATCTGGAGCGCGTGCTCCGGACCGTCGAGCCGCCCGGCGCCGGGCGGCGGCTTCGCGTCGACCGCGGCCTCCTGGAGACGTTTCCCGCCCGGGTGCAGCGCCTTCCGGGTGGTCCACGCCAGCCACGCCAGCAGCACGGCCAGCGCGAGGATCACCGCGGAGTTGTACCAGGTCAGGTCGGGGGCCTGCTGGTAGTAGCGGGCGACGAGGAGCAGGGTCAGGGCCGCTCCGGCCAGGGCCGCCACCGCGATGGTGGACGCCGCGGTCGGTCGAAGGCTCGGCTGCGGACCGTGCTTCCCGTCACTCATGATGCTCTGACCATATCGGGTGTAGACGGCGCAGCGCGCGCGCGTCCGCGGCAACCGTGGCGTCCCGTAGCAGGTCCCTCACCCTGCCCTTGCCGGGCAGCTCCGCGTCGCGGTCCACCGCGAACCACGGGACCAGCACGAACGCGCGCAGGTGCGCGAGCGGGTGCGGCAGTTGGAGGCGCGGCTCGTCGGAGTGGACGGCGCCCGATTCGTCCCATACGGCGATGAGGTCGACGTCGAGGGTCCGGGGCCCGTAGGGCCGCTCGGGGTCGCGCACGCGCCCGGCCTCGGCTTCGAGGCGCTGGCCGAGTTCGAGCCAGTCGCCGGGGCCTCTCGCGGGGTCGTCGGCGATGACGGCGATGTTGTAGTAGGCGGGCTGCTCGTCGTCGCCGCCCCACGGGGGCGTCTCGTAGACGTCGGAGACGGCGGCGGGCGCCACGGCGGCGATGGCGGTCCGCAGTGCGGCCTCGCGGTCGCCGAGGTTGGCGCCCATGCTGAAGACGACCCTGCTCATGGGGCACTCCGCTCGATGGTGACGGCGACGTCGGCGAACTGCTGGGCGATCGGCGCCTGTGGCTTGTGGACGGTGACCTGGACCGACGCGACCCCGTCGAGGGCGGTGCAGGCGTCGGCGAGCCGCTCGGCGAGCGTCTCGATGAGGTTGACGGGCTCGCCCGCGACGATCGCGGCGAGCGTGTCGGCGAGGGCGCCGTAGTCGACGGTGTGCTTGAGGTCGTCGCTGGCGGCGGCCGCGGCGGTGGAGGTGCGGAGGGCGACGTCCACGACGAAGTCCTGCCCGGCGTCCCGCTCGAAGTCGAAGACGCCGTGGCGCCCGTGGACGCGCAGGCCGGTCAGGGTGATCAGGTCGGTATCCACGCGCCCGAGCCTACTCGACACCGCCGTGGAGTCGAGGAAGGACGATCGGAGGGCCGGTCAGGGGGCCTCTGCGGGCGCGGCGGCGGGCAGCGGGGACGCGGCCGCGGGAGCGGCCTCCGCGACGACCTCGGCGACGGCCTCCGCCGCGGTCTCGACGGCGGTCTCCACGGCGGCCCCCAGGGCCTCGACGGGGGCGCGCTGCTCGGGGACAGGGACGGCGGCGCGCGCGGTGCGGCGGGCGGCGGTGCGGGAGCGCACGAAGTACCAGGTGGCGACGGCGAGCACGGCGCCCGCGAGGAGGATCGGCAGGAGCCGCAGGTTCGCGTCGAACCAGTGCAGGAGCTCCCGGTACTCGGCGTCGGGGTCGAACAGGAGCACCGCGGCGATCCCGGCGGCGACCACGCCCGCGCCGGTGAACAGCCCGGACTTCCACCACAGGCCCAGGCTGAGGCGGCGGGCGAGGATGCCCGCGGCGTCGAAGATCCGCTTGGCGCGCAGGGCCCGGATCGTCCCGACCAGGTAGGCGAGGCGCAGCACCTGGGCGCCGCCCGCGGCGAGGACGAGGCTGACGACGGTGAGCATGCAGACCAGGAGCATCCACTTGTGGCGCCACAGCCATTCGCGCTTGTGCTCGGCGGCCAGGAGCAGGACCACCGACTCGAACCACAGCACCGCCCCGGCGGCCCAGCCGATCGCCTTGCCCGCCAAGGCGAAACCGCCGTCGGTCCAGACCGTGAGGAACACGGCGGGGATGGAGGCGCACACCGCGACGAGGACCGGGACCTTCAGCTTGAACTGTACGAACCGGGCGAAGACGGTGAGCTTGTCTGGGCGCGCAGGGGCATTCGTGCTCACCCTTCCAATTTACGCGTCTCGTACTCGGAGACGGGTGTCAGCCCAGCTCGCTGCCCGTATCGTGAACCCCATGCGCACGCCCGTGTCCTGGTCCCGGTCGCAGGCCGGCCGCCTCTCCCCCGAGCGGCGGCGCTCCGACCTGGAGCGGCTCGCCTCCGAACCGTTCGATGTGGTCGTCGTGGGCGGCGGCGCCACCGGCGCGGGCGCGGCCCTCGACGCGGCCTCGCGCGGCCTGCGGACCGCGCTGGTGGAGGCGCGCGACCTCGCCGCGGGGACCTCGTCGCGGTCGAGCAAGCTCGTCCACGGCGGCCTGCGGTACCTGGAGCAGCTGGAGCTGGGCCTGGTCCGCGAGGCGCTCACCGAGCGCGGGCTCCTCGCCGGGACGCTCGCCCCGCACCTGGTCAGGCCCGTGCCGTTCCTCCTGCCGCTCAAGGGGGTCTGGGAGCGGGCGTACTACGGCGCGGGCGTCGCCGCCTACGACGTGCTCGCCACCGCGCTGGGCCCGCGCTCCGGGCGCGGGGGCCTGCCGTGGCACCGGCACCTGTCCCGTTCCGGTGCGCTGCAAGCCTTCCCCGACCTCGACCAGGGCGTCCACGGCGCGATCCGCTACTACGACGCGCAGGTCGACGACGCCCGCCTGGTCGTGGCCCTCGCCCGCACGGCCGCGTCGCTCGGCGCGGCCGTCGTGCCCTCGGCGCAGGCGGTCGGGTTCGGGCGCGAGGACGGGCGGATCACCGGCGTCGAGGTGCTCGACGTGGAGACCGGCGTGCAGCGGTTCGTCAAGGCCCGCACCGTGGTCTGCGCGGCGGGCGTGTGGAGCGACGAGCTCGCCCGGACGCTCCCGGAGCGGCCGGGCCTGGCGGTGCAGGCGTCCAAGGGCGTCCACCTGGTGCTCCCCGGCTCGGCGATCGAGGGGTCGGCGGGGATCATCTCGCGCACGAAGTGGAGCGTCCTGTTCATCATCCCGTGGGACGGGCACTGGCTCATCGGGACCACGGACACCGAGTGGCGGCTCGACCCGGCCCACCCGGCCGCGTCGGCGAGCGACGTCGCGTACCTGCTCCAGCAGGCGAGCGAGGTCCTCGGCCGCCGGCTCGACGTGTCCCAAGTGGAAGGGGTGTACGCCGGGCTGCGGCCGCTGCTGCGCGGGGAGACCGAGGAGACCTCGAAGCTCAGCCGCGAGCACGCCGTGTTCGAGCCCGAGCCGGGGCTGTTCTTCGTGGCGGGCGGGAAGCTCACCACGTACCGGATCATGGCGAAGGACGCGATCGACGCCGCCGCGGTGAGCCTGGGGCCCGAGGTGCCCGAGAGCGGCACGCGGCTGCTCCCGCTGCTCGGCGCGGACGGCTTCGCGTCCTACTGGGGCGCGCGCGAGCGGATCGCGGCCCGCAGCGGGCTCGCGCTGCCCGTGGTCGAGCACCTGCTGCGCCGCCACGGGAACCTCGCGCCGCAGCTCCTGCGCATGGTCGCCGAGCAGCCGCAGCTCGGCCGCCCGCTCGCCCGCGGCGAGCACTACCTGCGCGCCGAGGTCGTCTACGCGGCCCGCGCTGAGGGCGCGCTGCACCTCGACGACATCCTCACCCGGCGGCTGCGCCTCTCCATCGAGACCTTCGACCGCGGCACCCGCGCCGCCGAGGACGCCGCGTCCCTCGCGGGCGCCGTCCTCGGCTGGGACGAGGCCCGCCAGGCCCTCGAAGTCGAGACGTACGTCCACCGCGTGGCCGCCGAGCGCCGGTCCCAGCAGCAGCCCGACGACGACGCCGCCGAGACCGCCCGCCTCGCCGCAGTCGACCTGCGCCGCCTCGCCCGCCTCCGGCCGATCGGCTAGACTCGGCTTCCGTCGCCCCCGTAGCTCAGGGGATAGAGCGTCGGTTTCCTAAACCGTGCGTCGCAGGTTCGAATCCTGCCGGGGGCACCATCCCACTCAGGCGACAGCCGCTTCCGAACCGCTCGGGTTCGCCTCCTCGCTCCGCATCCGCCGCGCGGTGGGCCGCGCCCCGGGTCGCCCGCGTGTCGCGCATCGATTCCAAGTGTCCGGTTTGCAACGATCGTTCCATGTGGAAGCAAAGTTCACAATGGATCATGACCGGAGTCGTCGCCACTGCCGCCGCCACTGCCGCCGCGGTGCTCGTGCCGTCGGCGCCCTTCGCCGCCGAGTACGCCGCCTGGTCGGGCGGGTCGGGCTCGTTCCAGATGTCGAGCCCCGCCGCCGGGTTCCCGGGCGCGGACCTCACGACCGACGGCGCGCCCGTCACGACCCCGTCGGGGAAGTCGATCTGGATGGGCGAGGGCACGCCGTTCGGCGCGGAGTTCGGCTCGTCCCGGGACCAGGGGTACATCGGCATCGGCACCACCGGCGGGAACCTGCCGTCCACGACCACGGTCGTGTTCGACTCGCCGACGCCGCCCTCTGACTGGGGCTTCGCCCTGGGCGACATCGACGTCGACATGGTCCGGATCTCCGGGACCACCGCGGGCGGCGGCGCCCTCGCCGCCGCCGACCTCGGCTACCAGAGCTCGTTCAACCTCTGCCAGGACTCCCCGCGTCCCGCCGGGTGCAAGTCCGCGGCCACCGACCAGCCCGTCTGGGACCCCGCGGCCATGACGCTCACGGGCACCAACTCCGGCGACACGGTCGGCGCGACCGGCTGGTTCCAGCCCACCGCCTCCATCGCCTCCTTGACGTTCACGTTCACCGACTTCTCCGGCATCCCGATGTTCCAGTTCTGGCTCGCGGCCCACGCCTACGAGGTCGTCGCCCCCGTCACGCCGGTCCTCATCACCGCCCCGGGCGACCCCGGCGGCGACCCCGGCGACCCCTCGGCCCCGGCCGACGTCCTCGGCCGCTGCGACGACATGGCCGGCGAGGTGAGCCTCGCCCTCCTCGACGCCGGCGGCGACCCGGTCATCGGCGACGACGGCGAACCCGTCGTGGCCGCCCTCGACGACGGCGCCTTCCGCTTCCCCCAGGTCTTCCCCGGCAGCTACCAGGTCCAGGTCGTCACCGACGAGCACTACCCGGTCGACGGCCCCGCCGTCCAACCCCTGGAGGTCACCGACGACGCCGCCGAAGGCCCGTCTTTCTCCATCGAATGCACCCCCGAGCCCCCCGCCGCCTCCCCCGCCGCCGACGACCACGACTCGGCAGACGACACCCACCCCGCCCTCCCCACCACCGGCCCAGGAGCCGGCCTGTGGATCGCCGCCCTCCTCGCCATCGCAGGAGGAGCAATGGCGATCCGAAGGGCCCGCAGGCTCTAGCGGTACTGAGGGAACGAGAACGGGCGGGGCCTGTTGGGTCCCGCCCGTTTTTCAGTGTGTCAGCACTGTTCGCGATGTGTTCTGGTCTTGGTGAAGAGCTCGGGGAGGCCCCCACCGGCCTCCCCGAAGCTCTATCCCACCAAATAGAGAAAGGTCTCGGGGGCGCGCTGCGATAAGCGGAAGCGCGCCGTGTAGATGTCGCCGTCGCGGATCCAGGCGAGCTGGAGGGAGGCGAACATGTCGTCGACGATGTCCTCGTCGGGGAGCCCGTAGTGCTCGCCGAGGCTGCGACCGCGGTAGTGCCACAGGAGTCCTGCCTGGACCTGGACGGCGTCTGCGGTGTGCTTGCCGCACGAGCGGGCGCAGCGGTAGAGCACCTGGCCGCTGCGGTCGTATTCGATCGCCATCACCTGCTGGCACATCGAGCTCCGCAGCTTGCCTGCCGCGGCTGCCTGTAGCAACGTCTGCGCCTCAAGACGTTCCATGTGGCACCCAACCCCTCTCCGGGCGACGATCGGGCCTCGCCGGAGCGGGTCCGGCCAAGCTCTGCACTGGTGTGTCCGGTTATGAGATGCAGGACGCCGGTTCGCGAAGGCGATTGCCGATCCGAGAACCCGGAGGTTTCGGACGGTTCCGCCTGTCGCTGCCCGAAGCGTCGGTTAGCGGCATTTGAGTCCGTGACAACGGTCGCATACCTTCTACGGCCGTGTCTATGTGCATTGTCACATTCATCGTAACATGCATCGACACCGGGCAGATGCACGTGCATTTGCGCGGCCATCCTCCCGTGCAGTTACGGTGTGTAATGTGCGACACTTGATCCGATCGACTACGGGGATGTCGGAATCGTCCGCCTGGGCGACCGTCTGGTATGCCCGCGGCCCCGGTTCCACGCCTCCGACGGTCGGTCGGAACTGCAAGAAGAGAATCCGGCCGGACCTACCGGCCACTGGTGGAAGGATCTCTATGAACAAGGCACACAACGGAATCCTCGCCGGGGAACTCCCCTCGACGCTGGCATGGCGCAAGAGCAGCCGCAGCGGCCCGAACGGCGGCAACTGCGTCGAGCTGGCCGCCCTCCCCGACGGGGACATCGCGGTGCGCAACTCCCGCTTCCCGGAGGGTCCCGCCCTCATCTACACGATCGCCGAGATCCGGGCCCTCGTCGAGGGCGCCAAGGACGGCGAGTTCGACGACCTGATCGTTTAGGACCGAGAGACGGAAGCCCAAGGGCTGCACACTCACCCTGGCAGGAGGGGCCCGACGGGCTACCCTGTCAGGGTGAGTTGCTCGTTTCCGGGCGACCGATGCGAGAGGAGGTGGGACGAATGGCGAAGGAAGACAACCCGACCGGTCCCACAGCCCTGCGCATGATCATCGGCGGCCAGCTCAGGCGCCTGCGCGAGGCCGCGGGCATCACCCGCAAGGCCGCCGGGTTCGAGATCCGCAACTCCGAGTCGAAGATCAGCCGCATGGAACTGGGCCGGGTCTCGTTCCGGCTCAGGGACGTCGAAGACCTCATGGTCATGTACGGCGGCACCGACCAGGACGAGATCGACCGCGTCCTCATGCTGTGCCGCGAGGCCAACAAACCGAGCTGGTGGCACCCCTACGGCGACGCGCTGCCCGACTGGTTCCAGACCTATCTGGACCTGGAGAGCGCCGCCTCCACGATCCGCACCTACGAGGTCCAGCTCGTCCCGGGCCTGCTCCAGTCCCGCGACTACGCCCGCTCGCTGCTCATGCTCGGCTACGGGCACACGCCCCTGCGCGAGATCGACAACCGGATCGAGCTGCGCCTGGCGCGGCAGAAGGTCCTCGACCGCGAGGTCGACCCGCCGACACTGTGGACCGTCATCGACGAGGCCGCGCTGCACCGGCCCTTCGGCGGGTACGGCGTCATGCGCGACCAGCTCAAGCTCCTCATCGAGGCCTGCGACCGCCCCAACGTGCGCATCCAGGTGGTGCGCTTCGACAGCGGCGCCCACTCCGGCGCGGGCGCGCCCTTCACCTGGCTGCGCTTCGCCTACCCCGAGCTCGACGACGTCATCTACATGGAGCACCTCACCGGCGGCCTGTACCTCGACCGCGACTCCGACGTGGACGCCTACCAGGCGGCCATGGAGCACCTGTGTGTCCAGGCGTCGCCGCCGCGCGACACCCAGGACATCATCAACTCGATCATCCGCGACCACTACTCCTAGTGACCGCCCCCCGGGCGTGGACGATCCTGTCCGCCTGAGGGAAGTTCACCCCTTCGGGTGAGCGACACCCCCGGACACGCCGAAGGCGCACGGCCGCGGCCGTGCGCCTTCGCATGGCGGTCTACGCCTTGTAGCCGATGCCGCCGACGATGATCTTGTGCCACGGCTCGATGTCCTCGACCGCGGGCACCTCCCGGTCGGGCTCGCCGGGGAACCAGCGCGGGATGAACTCCAGCTTGTCGTCCACCAGCGGCAGGCCCAGGAAGTGCTCCCGGATGCGCTCGGGCGTGCGGATCCACCCGTTGCCGAGGGACTCCAGGCCCGCCTGCTCGATGGCCTTCTGGAGCGGCTCCCCGGTGTCCACGAAGTCGGTGATGAGCAGGTACGAGCCGCTCGGGCAGGCGTCGAGGAGGACGCGCACCCACTCGTCGGGCTGCTCGTCGTCGTGGAAGTGCATGTGGAGGCCCACGACCATGAGGCCGACGGGGCGGGTGAAGTCGATGTTGGCCTTGACCTCCTCGTGGTCGAGGATGCTCTGCGGGTCGCGCAGGTCGGCGGTCACGATCGTCGTGGTCTTGTTGGTGGCGAGCAGGGCCCGGCCGTGCGCCAGCACGATCGGGTCGTTGTCCACGTAGACGACCTTCGCGTCGGGGTTGATCCGCTGCGCGATCTGGTGCGTGTTCTCCATGGTCGGCAGGCCCGCGCCGATGTCGAGGAACTGGTCGATGCCGTGGTTCGCGATGTACTCGACGCCCTTCTTCAGGCCCGCGCGGTTGTCCTCCGCGACCTGCTTCGCGTTGGGCACGTACTTCACGTAGGCGTCCCGGCCCTCGCGGTCGGCCGCGAAGTTGTCCTTGCCGCCGAGGATCGCGTCGTAGACGCGGGCGATCGTGGGCCTGGAGATGTCGAATTCGGGCGTGAGGTCTTCGTTCTCTGCCATGACACAGCCTCTTCGTCGAAGGAACGTTGCGCACATCGTACGACCTTGATCACAGTGCCGGGCTTCGGGATCACCCCACGAAGTCGCACAAGCACCAATGGCCGCAAGGGAATCGGTGACCACTAGTGCCACATCGGACTACAGGAGGGCTCTGGGGACACGACGCTGGGCCCGGCCGGAAGGCCGGGCCCAGAGTTCGGGAAGTCGAGTTCGGAACCGGGTTCGGGACCCGCTACTCCTCGCCGCCGCCGACGAGGTCCGGGTTCTGGTCGATCCAGGCGCTCACGGTGTCCTCGCGGATGGCGTCCCAGAGGGTCGTCGCCTCCGGGTTGTCGTTCGCGGGGTTCTCCAGGTCGTACGAGTACACGACCACGGACTCCCCGCCCATGGTGTCCGTGCCCAGGTTCGGCGTGGTCATGAAGACCAGGTCGTCGCTGCGCAGGTCCATGAGGCTGATCGCGGTCGCGACGACGTTGAACTCCGTGTCGACCTTGACCGCGTCCGACGTGGAGTCGATGAAGCTGGTGAGCTTGCCGCGGTCGGTGAGCACGCCCGCGCTCAGCGCGGAGTCCATGATGGCCTTGATGAGGTCCTGCTGGTGCTGCATGCGCGCGAAGTCGCCGCGGTTCCACTGCTTGCGCTGGCGCACGTAGTCGAGGGCCTCCTCCCCGGTGAGCTCGTTGGGGCCCGCGGGGAAGAACCGGTGGTCGCCGTGGATCGACTCGACGCCGGGCTCGCTCGTGATGTAGCCGTCGGCGTCGGCGGCCTCGATGTCGATGGTGACGGTGCCGAGGGCGTCGACGACCTGGACGAGGCCCGCGAAGTCGATCTCGACGACGTGGTCGATGCGGACGCCGGTGAAGTCCTCGATGGTGAGGACGGTGAGCGGCACGCCGCCCCACGCGTACGCGGCGTTGAACTTCGCGTCGGTCCCGGTGTACTCGGGGTAGTTGCTGGCCTCGGCGTACTCGGGGATGTGCACGTACAGGTCGCGGGGGATGGAGACGCCGTACGCCTCGGTCCCGTCCTCGGCGACGTGCATGATGATGTTCGTGTCCGAGCGGGCGTCGGCCTCGTCGTTGCCCTCGCGGTGGTCGGAGCCGACGATGAGGATGTTCAAGGCCGCGTTGAGCTTCTCGGGGCGGTCCTCGTCGGGGATCGCTTCGAGGTCGAACGGGCGGTCGAGGTCCGCGTCGGTGGTCTTGGCGGTGGACCAGATCGCGAACCCGCCGCCGGTGGCCGCGATGGAGGCCACGAGGCCGATCCCGGAGCCGATGAGGCCCCGCCGGGTCGGGCCGCCGCCGGCCGCCGCGGCGGCGACTCGCGCGCCGCCTCCGCCGCCCGCGGGGGGCACGGAGGCGCTGCCGCGGTAGTTGGAACCGGAATACGTCATGGTGCCAGCTTACGTGGTGTCCGCCCGCGCGCCGGACCGCGCACGCGGGGCGGCGGCGCCGTGTGGCTCAGACGACTGTGTTGTCCAGACGACCGCGTTCCTCGACGGCTGCGTTCTAGACGACGGCGATCCCGCCGTCGGCGCGGCGCGCCACGAAGTCGTCGATCGTGGATTTGAGACCGGCCTCATAGTGGACCTGCGGCTCGTACCCGAGCAGCTCGCGGGCCTTCGTGAGGTCGGGGCGGCGCCGCTCGGGGTCGTCGGAGGGCCGGTCGGTGTACTCGATCGTCGAGGACGAGCCGGTGAGGCGCAGCACGACCTCGGCCATCTCGCGGACGGTGAGCTCGTACTCCGTGCCGAGGTTCACGGGCCCGTACTCGCCGGACTCCAGGAGCAGCACGAGGCCGGCGACGAGGTCGTCGACGTAGCACAGGGAGCGGGTCTGGGAGCCGTCCCCGTGGATGGTGAGGGGCTCGCCCGCGAGGGCCTGCGAGATGAAGCTGGGGACGACGCGGCCGTCGTCGGGGCGCATCCGGGGGCCGTACGTGTTGAAGATCCGCACGATCGCGGCGTCGAGGCCCTTGTGGCGGTGGTAGGCCGCGACGGCGGCCTCCGAGAAGCGCTTGGCCTCGTCGTAGCAGGAGCGCACCCCGATGGGGTTCACGTTGCCCCAGTAGGACTCCGGCTGCGGGTGGACGAGCGGGTCGCCGTACACCTCGGAGGTGGAGGCCATGAGGAACCGGGCGCCGTCGGCGAGCGCGCGGTCGAGCGCGTGCAGCGTGCCGACGGAGTCGACGCGGAGGATCTCCACCGGGAGGGTCGCGAAGTCGACCGGGCTGGCCGGGCACGCGAAGTGGAGGACGGCGTCGAAGGGCGCCTCGCCCACGGGGAGGCCCTCGGTGACGTCCGCTTCGACGACGGTGAGGCGCTCGTGGGGGTCGAGGTTGGCCTTGGAGCCGGTGGAGAAGTTGTCGACAGCGGTCACGTCGCAGCCCTTCGCGAGGAGCGCGTCGACCAGGTGGCTGCCCACCAGGCCCGCGCCGCCCGTCACGAGGATGCGGCTGCCGGTTCCGTAAGTAGTCATCAAGATCCCAGATTATCAGGGTTGGCCTGGCGTTCACCTGGGCGCAGGCTGTGCATTCGCGAGGCGTACGCCCATGGGCCCGTCAGTACGCGCCCTTTCGTCGCAATACTACGGCGACGGTGCGGAAAAGGATCTGGAGGTCGGTCGTGAGCGACCAGTTGTCGACGTAGTACAGGTCGAGGCGCACCGCGTCGTCCCAGGACAGGTCCGAGCGGCCCGAGACCTGCCACAGGCCGGTGATGCCGGGGCGGACCAGCAGGCGGCGGCGCACGTCGCCGAGGAAGTCGCCGTTCTCGGCCGGGAGCGGCCGGGGCCCCACGAGGCTCATCTCGCCGCGCACGACATTGATGAGCTGCGGGAACTCGTCGATGGAGGTGCGGCGCAGCCACTTGCCGACCTTGGTGATGCGCGGGTCGTCCTTCATCTTGAACAGGAGGCCGTCGGTCTCGTTGTGCATCATGAGCGCGGCCTGGCGCTCCTCCGCGTCGATGTACATGGTGCGGAACTTCCAGCACGAGAACGTCTCGCCGTCGCGGCCGACGCGGTTCTGGCGGAAGAACACCGGGCCGGGGCTGTCGGTCTTGATGGCGATCGCCACGGCCAGGAACAGCGGCGACAGGAGGATGAGCCCGAACGTGGAGGAGGAGATGTCCAGGATGTTCTTGATGAGCCAGCCGACGCCGGAGATCTTCGGCTCCTCGACGTGCAGGAGCGGGAGGCCCTCGACGGGGCGGATGTGGACGCGGGGGCCCGCGATGTCGGTGAGGGCCGGGGCGACGACCAGGTCGCGGCCGGTGCCTTCGAGCTGCCAGGCGAGGCGGCGCAGGTCGGCGGCGTCGGCCGAGGCCGAGCCGCACACGGCGAGCGTGTCGGCTTCGAGGCGCTCGGCGCAGGTGACGACGTCGGTCCCGGCGAAGACCGGGACCGGGGTGTCGAGGTTGCGGACCGAGGACGCGCCCTCGGTGACGTATATCCCCACGGGGACCAGGCCCGCGGCGGGCGCGCGGCGCACCGTCCGGTACACCTCCAGCGCCTCGGGGTAGGCGCCGATGAGCAGGACCCGCTGCACGCCCTTGCCCGCCAGGCGCATCCGGTGCAGGCCGTACCGGGCCGCGTAGCGGAACCCGATGACGAGCGCCGCGGCGGCGAGGAGGATGACGGCGACCGCGACACGCGAGACGTCGGCCTTGAACGTGAGGGCCGCGAAGGACACGAGCGCCAGCATGAACATGGCGGCGCGGGTGACGCGCTTGAACTCCTCGTTGCCCATGCCGAAGTAGCGGCGGTCGTAGGAGCCGGTGCCCCACAGGGCCAGCAGCCACGCGAGGGGCAGGATCAGCCAGACCGTGAGGTAGAAGAAGTGGAGCTGGTCGTCGGTGTCGAACCCGGCGCTCGGGGAGTGGGTGAGGTTGACGGCGATGACGGTGGCGAGGAGGGCCGCGAGCAGGTCGGCGCCGACGAGGGCGCCCTGGTAGTAGCGGTGCCAGTTCGAGGCGCGGACGAGGCGCCGCCAGGTGCGGCGGGTGGCGCCGTTGGTGACGAGCTGCGGGTCGCCGCCTACGCGAGTACCGGCCACCTGGGTCCCCGTCCGTCCGTACGGAACACTGCCGCTTCCCTGGATATTGTTTGCTGGACGTTCCAGGCTCGTAGCCACTGCACATCCCTGCGGTCGTCAGCTTACGGTGGAGGTGAGTGTCCGCGGGCGGAGATCGACGCTGCGTCTCCTGATCACCGGGCGGCCCGCCGACACGGTACCCGACAACCTACACCTATTCGGCTCCTGCGGTATCTTCGGCCGAGCTGAAAGCCGTTCCCGCCACCCCTGCCGTGAAGGATGCCCGTGAAGATCGTCATCGCGCACAACCGGTACTCCTCGGCGCAGCCCTCGGGCGAGAACGTCGTCGTGGACTACGAGATCGGCGCGCTCCGTGAGGCCGGGATCGAGGTCGTCCCGTTCCTGCGCTCCTCCGACGAGATCGGTTCCCTTCCGGCCCATAAGAAAGCGCTCCTCGCGGCCTCCCCTGTGCACGCGGCCGGGACGCAGCGGCGCCTCGCCGAGGTCCTCGAACGGGAGCGGCCGGACCTGCTGCACCTCCACAACCCGTACCCGCTGCTGTCGCCGTCCGTGGTGACGACCGCGCACCGGCACGGGGTCAAAGTGGTGCAGACCATCCACAACTACCGGCACGACTGCATGAACGGGCTCTACTTCAGGGACGGCCACGACTGCCGCGACTGCCACGGCAAGCGGTGGAACGGCCCCGGCGTGCAGCACGCCTGCTACCGGGGCTCGCGCGCGCAGAGCGCCGTGATGGCCCTCGCCCTCGGCGTCCACCAGGGCACCTGGCGGTCCGTGGACCGGTTCGTCGCCCTCACCGACGCCATGGCCGGGTACCTGGAGGGCATCGGCATCGAGCCCGGCCGCATCCGCGTCAAGCCGAACGCCGTCGCCGACCCCGGGGTCGCCCCGCTCGGCGAGGGGTTCCTGTTCGGCGCGCGCCTCGTCCCCGAGAAGGGCGTGGAGCTGCTGCTCGAAGCGTGGCGGATCGCCCGGCCCGCGGTGCCGCTGCGGATCGCCGGGGACGGGCCGCTGCGGGGCCTCGTCGAGGACGCCGCCGCCGCGAACCCCGAGATCCACTACCTCGGCCAGCTCGGCCCGGTCGCGCGCGACGCCGCCGTCGCCGCCTCCGCGGCCGTCGTCGTGCCCTCGATCTGGCAGGACATCCTGCCGACCTCCGGCATCGAGGCCCTGGCCGCGGGCCGCGCGGTCGTCGTCACGAGCATGGGCGGGGCCCCGTTCATCGCCGGGGAGGGGACGCCCGCGCCCGCGGGGATCGTCGCCGCGCCCGAGCCCGCGGCGCTCGCCGCGGCCATCAACGAGGTGGCGAAGGACCCGTCGTACGCGGCGAACGCGCGCGCCCGCTACGAGTCGGTGTTCGCGCCGGAGGTGACGCTGCGGCGGCTCGTCGAGATCTACGAGGAGCTGCTCGCCGAGGGGTGAGGGCCGCGATCGTACATCCTATTTCCTATAGGATATAGGGTTCAGCGGAGCGTGGCCCGTGCGCTCACGGCGATGCTCGCCAGGAGGAACAGGCCGTTGACGGCCCCGAAGAACAGCATCACCGCGGCCATCGACTCCGGCCACAGGAGCGCGAGGGCGATGACGGCGACGACGAACCCGTAGTCGCGCACCAGTTTGACGAGCCGCACGACGATGCCCGTGCTCGTCACCATCGACACCGACGCGTCCTCTTTGGCCATGACCGCGGTGACCAGGTTCGTCATCCACAGGGCCGCGAACGCCGCCCCGCACCAGGCCGGAACCCAAGCGGCGTACGCGTCTGCGACGGCGACGACGACCGCGACGACGGACGCCTGGATCGCGACGTCGCACAGGATGTCGACCCGCGCGCCCGCGTCGGAGCCGGTCCCGGTGACCCGGGCGAGCTGCCCGTCGGCGCAGTCGAGCATGTACGCGGCGTGCCACAGCACCAGGGCGCCGAGGGCCACGGGCCACCACGGGGCGCCGTCCCTCGCGGCCGGGATGTAGGCGATCACGGCGGCGCTGACGGCCAGGCCGAGCACCAGGTTGAGCAGAGTCAGGTGGGTGGGCCGCAGGCCGGTCCGCCATGCGGCGTAAGCGAAGAGCGCGCCGCCGCGCTGGTCGAGGTGCAGGGTCACGAGGCCGCCGCCGCGGTTGGCGGCGAAGAACTCGGCGGGCCCGCGGGACTGGCGCTCATCGGTCACGCGGCGATCCTATCGGGAGTGCCGGAGGCTCCCGGGTGGCCTCGGTCGCAACGCATCCGACCTGCGCGGCGACGGTCCGCAGTCAAGGGGAACCCGCTTGTGTCAAGATCCCGACACCGCCGCGCCGGACGACTCCCTAATATGAGCGCGACCTACGCCATTTGGGACGAAACAACTTCTCCTTTGGTAGCCAGCGCATGACCAAGCGTCCTAGAGTTGATGGACGTTCGATTCCTGGGGAGGGACATATGGGCGACGAGGTGACCGGCTCTGCCTTGAAGCACTGGGATCACCCGGCATATTCGGCGAGACTCCAGGCGGGACGAGCGGCCCTCGCGCAGCTGCTGGCCGACGAGCGGCTCGACCGGGGCAGACCGATGACGGGACTCGAACTGGAGCTGGATCTCGTTGAGCCCGACGGGGACCCGGCGTTCGCGAACGACGCGGTGCTGGAGCACCTGCACACCTCCGGCGACGAGGACGCCCTGTACGGCGCGCAGCATGAGCTGGGGGCGTTCAACATCGAGCTGAACCTCCCGCCGCGGCTGCTCGACGGGGCCGGGCTGTCCTGGTACGAGAGCGACCTCGCGGCGGTGCTCGCGGAGGTGCGGGAGGCGGCCGGGAAGGCCGGGGTGCAGATCTGCCCGATCGGGACGATGCCGACGCTGGCGACGGACCACATGAGCGTGGACGCGCTCTCGACCGCGCGCCGGTACCGCATCCTCAACGAGGAGATCATGTCCCAGCGCGGGGAGGACCTGCGGATCGACATCCGGGGCGCGGAGTCGGTGGACTTCACGTCCTCGTCGATCGCGCCGGAGTCGGCGAACACGTCGGTGCAGTTCCACTTGCAGGTCGCGCCGGAGGACTTCGCGCGGCACTGGAACGCCGCGCAGGCGTTCGCGGGCGTGCAGGTGGCGACGGCCGCGAACTCGCCGTACCTGTTCGGGCGGCAGCTGTGGGCGGAGACGCGGGTGATCCTGTTCGAGCAGGGCACGGACACGCGGCGGGCGAACCA
Organism: Glycomyces mayteni; assembly: GCF_042428885.1. Taxonomy (NCBI): domain Bacteria; kingdom Bacillati; phylum Actinomycetota; class Actinomycetes; order Glycomycetales; family Glycomycetaceae; genus Glycomyces; species Glycomyces mayteni. Next base: position 1,130,723 of record NZ_JBHMBP010000001.1, on the reverse strand, counting down.
GCGGGCGGCGGGCGCGAAGCCGCGGGCGTGGTTCGGGGAGCGGTGGATCGGCGGCGTGCTCGACCTGTTCGACGAGAACTACCGGCACTTCTCGCCGCTTTTACCGCTGTGCGACGAGGAGGACCCGGCGGCCGTCGTGGCCGGCGGCGGGGTCCCGGTCCTCCAGGAGCTGCGGTACCACAACGGGACCGTGTACCGCTGGAACCGCCCGGTGTACGACGTGTTCCGGGGCAGGCCCCATGTGCGCGTGGAGAACCGGGTGGTCGCGGCGGGGCCGACGGCGGTGGACATCTGCGCGAACATGGCGCTGTTCTACGGCCTGGTGGCGCATTTCGCGGACGCCGAGCCCCCGCTGAGCGAGCGCATGGACTTCGCACAGGCGGCGGCGAACTTCCGTTCGGCGGCGCGGCACGGGATCAACGCGGACCAGTGGTGGCCGGGGCTGGGCCTGGTGCCGGTGCGGCGCCTGGTGCTGGACGAGCTGCTGCCGAAGGCCGCGGAGGGCCTGTCGGCGCTGGGCGTGAGCGCGCGGGACGCGGACCGGTACCTCGGGGTGATCGAGTCGCGGTGCCGCCGCGGCGTGAACGGCGCGACCTGGCAGGTGGCGCGGGTGCAGGTCGCCGAGCACCGGCAGCGGCTGGAGCGCCGGGACGCGCTGCGGGCCATGGTCCTCGACTACGCGGCGCGGTCGGCGGACGGGCGGCCCGTCCACGAGTGGGAGGTGTAGGCGCGTGAGCGGCCGGGCCCGAAGGGGCCCGGCCGCTCTGTCCTGCGGCGCTTAGGACTCGGCGTCGCCGGAGTCGATCTTGCGGCGGGTGCGGGCGGTGGTCTTCTTGGCGCGGCGGGGCTTGGGGGCCTCCTGCGGCTGGTCCTCCATGTCGACGGCCTTGAGCTCCTGCACCCAGTCGACGTCGGGGTTGGGGGTGTCGTCGCCTTCCTGCGGCTCCCATTCGGCGCGCTTGGCGGCCTCGTGCTTGGCGGCGCGCTCGGAGTCCTTCGCGGCCTGCTTCTCGCGGCGGGTGGGGCGCTTGGGCTTGGCGGGCGGGGCGGCGAGGTCGGCGGTGTCGCCGTCGTTCGCGTCGTCGTAGGCCGAGGCGGGGACGGGGACGGTCCAGCCGGGGGCGGTCTCGGCGAGGCCGTCGGCGCGCGGCTCGGCCTGGGCCTGCGGCCGGTCGTCGATCTGCCCGCCCGCCTTGGGGAGGGCGCAGACGATGAGGGAGCCGAGGAGCCCGGCGATGGCCGCGTAGGGGCCGACGAGCATGACGGCGAGGGACTCGGCGTTGTCGAGCCGGGAGGGGCCGGCGACCAGGTGGGCGACGGTGACGATGAGGGGCCCGGCGATGCCGGAGGCCGCGGCGATGCGGTACCCGGAGGAGGAGATGTGGCTGCGGCGCGCGAACGCGGCGACCACGGCGCCGATGAGGAGCGAGCCGGTCACGAACGGGATCGCGATGGAGAACCCGCGGGTGCCCAGGAACGTGTCGGATGCGGCCCACGAGCCCCACACGCCGAGCTCGGTGACGGGCGAGACGCGGTCGCCGACGTCCACGAACACGGCGAGGACCGCGAGGACCCACACCAGGGCCGCGGAGGCGCCGACGTTCACGGCGACCGAGCGGGACGAGAGGCCGATGAGCGCGAGCGCGAACCCGACGGCCGCGCCGAGCCCGGCGGCGACGAGCGGGTCGGTGGGGAAGCCGTCGGAGACGGCGCCCTGCTCGGCGGAGAGGGCCACGAGCGGGCCGACGGCGAACGCCCCGGCCGCGGACGCGAGGACCGCGGCGAAGCGGGTGCCGGGGGTGGCGCGGGCGGCGGCGCGGGAGCCGATCGCGCCGGACGCGAGGCCGCCGACGACGCAGGAGGCCGCGGCGAACCAGGCGACCCACGCGAGGTTGGCGTTCCAGCGGTAGTCGAGGACGGGGTCGGCGGCGCCGGGGGCCGCGTCGGCCCAGGAGAGGAGCCCGAAGCCGTAGGCCAGGCCGAGCTGCGCGAGCGCGGCGAGGGCCGCGACCGCGAATCCGGCGCCGACGGTCTTCGCGGCGGATCTAGGTGACATACGTCGCACGCTACTGCGTGTACGCAATGGAGTCTCGAACGGCCGATCGCGTGAGGGTGAGGCCGGTCGCGGCGTCCCACACGTGAGGAAACGGGCGCGGCCCCCACAGCACACATTGACGTCTCGCAAGCATCGACGAGACTGTCCTCCGGCTATGCTCGGGGCATCAAGGCCACCTGCCCGGTCGCCGTGCGAGATCATGCCGATCAGCGAGGAGCATTGCATGTCCGACGCCTACGAGGCCCTCACCGCGAACCTCGCGGCCGCCGACCCCGAGATCGAGCGGCTCATCGAGGCCGAGGGACGCCGCGAGTCGGAGAAGATCCGCCTCATCGCGTCCGAGAACTACGTCTCCCAGGCGGTCATGGAGGCGACGGGCTCGATCCTGACCAACAAGTACTCCGAGGGGTACGCCGGGAAGCGCTACTACGAGGGCCAGCAGCTCATCGACCAGGTGGAGCAGCTCGCGATCGACCGGGCGAAGGCCCTGTTCGGGGCGGAGCACGCGAACGTGCAGCCGTACTCGGGCTCGCCTGCGAACCTGGCCGTGTACATGGCGTTCCTGTCCCCGGGCGACAAGGTCCTGGGCATGGGCCTGCCCGCGGGCGGGCACCTGACCCACGGGTCGAAGGTCTCGGCCACCGGCAAGTGGTTCGACGCCGTCTCCTACGGGGTCCGCCGCGACACCGGCCGCATCGACCTCGACGAGGTCGCCGAGATCGCCCGCGCCGAGCGCCCGAAGCTCATCATCTGCGGCGGCACCGCGATCCCCCGCACCGTCGACTTCGCGGGCTTCCAGGCCATCGCGGAGGAGGTCGGCGCGGTGCTCATGGCCGACATCGCGCACATCGCCGGGCTCGTCGCCGGCGGCGCGCACCCGACGCCGGTCGGGCACGCCGACGTGGTCACCACGACCACCCACAAGACGCTCCGCGGCCCGCGCGGCGCGATGATCCTCACCACCGAGGAGCACGCGAAGGCCATCGACAAGGCGGTTTTCCCGGGCCTCCAGGGCGGCCCGCACAACCACACCACCGCGGCGATCGCGGTGGCGCTGCGCGAGGCGGCGACCGAGGCGTTCAAGGACTACGCGGCGCAGATCGTCAAGAACGCGAAGGCGCTCGCGGCGGGCCTGACGGCGCGCGGCTTCGACCTGGTGTCGGGCGGCACGGACAACCACCTCATCCTGGTGGACCTGACGAGCAAGGACATCCCGGGCAAGCCCGCGGCGAAGGCCCTGGACGCGGCCGGGATCGAGCTGAACTTCAACTCGGTGCCGTTCGACCAGCGCAAGCCGTTCGACCCGTCGGGCCTGCGCATCGGCACGGCGTCGGTGACGACCCGCGGCATGACCGAGGGCGACATGGACCTCATCGCCGGGTGGATCGACCGGGCTGTCTCGGCGGCGAAGGACGGCAAGGACGCCGAGCTGGACGTGGTCGCCGGGGAGATCCGCGAGCACACGAAGGCGTTCCCCATCCCGGGCTGGAAGGCGTAGCCGCAAAGGCCAAGCGGCGCAAGCGAACAGGGGCGCCCGTCCATCCGGACGGGCGCCGTTCGCGTGTGCCGTGCGCTACAGAGCGGAAAAACTTCGGCGCGGGGTGCGTCAGGCGGGCGGTTCGCGGCGTCTAGTAGTCATCGAGTCCCCGCGAGTGACAGCCCACAGGGGACTGTCCTCTCACACCTGTCTGGAACACCGCCATGAACGCACCCTCCCCCCGGGCCCGGCGCACCGCGCGCCTGGCCGCGACCGCCGGGGCCGCCGCCCTCGGCGCCGGGCTCTTCGCCCTCCCCGCCTTCGCGCAGGCCCCCGTCCCCGTGGACGTAGTCCACCCGAGCAGCCACCTCATCACCGCCGACGGCTCGGAGCTCGAAGGCTCCCTGACCGTCGTCTTCGGCGAGGACTTCGCCGAAGGCGAGCACGACGTGACCGCCGTGTTCGACCTCGCCCCGAGCACGGGCGTCGTCTACTGGGCCGACAGCAACCCGTCGTACGGCGGCTGCGGCCCGGACGCGACGAGCGGCCTGCTCCACTGCGCGGCCGAGGACGCCGACCGCACCGTGGACTTCAGCTACATGTACGCCGCCGAGCCGGAGGCCGCGGCGGGCGAGTACCCGTACACGATCACCATCGCCGTGGACGGCGAGACCGTCCTGACGGTGGACGAGACGATGGGCGTCGTCGCCCCCCAGTCCGGCAGCCCGTTCCTCCACGGCGACCTCTTCTTCGAGGACGTCGAGCCCGGGTCCTCCGCCGACGTGCGGCCGGAGTTCCTCCAGGACGCCGCGCTCCCCTCGGACACCGCCGCCCTGGTCGTGACCGTCCGCGGCTCCGAGTACGTCTCCTACGGGCTGGCCTGGCCGCGCGCCGAGTACGACAACTGCATCCCCGCGGACTCCGCGCCCGAGGCCGTCTGCGTCGTCACCGACTTCGAGGACCTGCCGGGCACCGCGTTCGTCTTCCGCGACTCGCTGTGGCTCGACGTGGACGCGGCCGCACCCGGCCCGATGAACCTGTGCGGCTGCTCCTACTCCGTGGAGGCGATCGACGAAGGGACCCTGGACGACCGGTTCGGCGGCGTGTTCTGGGACGAGGGCGGCGACCTGTTCGGCCTCATGGCCGCAGGCGACCCGGAGTCCGAGTTCTCCGACCCCTACAACGGCTACCTCGACATCCGGACCGCCGAGCACCCCTACGACCTGGCGCTGACCGACCGGACCGTCAAGGGCGCCGAGGGCGACGAGGTCACCGTCACGATCCCCGTCCAGAACCTCGGCACCGCCGACGCGCCGACCGTGTTCGACGGCCCCGGCTCCTACGCCCTCGTCGGGGACCTGCCCGCGGGCACCCGCCTCGTCGGCGTCGAGGGCCCGGACGACGGCTGGTTCTGCGGCGACGACGGCGAGTCCTACCCGGGCGACGCCGCCGAATACGTCGACGTCTCGATGCCGCAGGTCGATGCGGACGGCGCCGACTTCGTGTGCCTGTTCCACCGGATCGACGCCGGAGCGACCCTCGACGTCGAACTGACCGTGGAGATCACGGACGGGTCGGCGCGCGGCGCGGGCTCGCTCACCGTCGCCGCCCTCGGCTCCGCCGACTACCCGGGCGACCTCGACGCCGACCAGGGGAACAACACCGCCGCGCTCCGGCTCGACGGGTCCGGGGCGCTCCCGAAGACCGGGTCGCCGCTGACGTGGGTCCTCACGGGCGCGGCCGCCGCGCTCGTCGTCGGGATCGCGCTGTACGTCGCGACGACGCGCCGGCGCAGGGGCACCGGCGACGCCGCCGAGTAGACCCCAGGAAACCAGGAAGCGAAGCGAGCGCCCGTCCGGCCGGACGGGCGCTCGCTTCGCATACCGCAACAAAATATGAGAAAACTCTGGATCGGGTGCGTCAGATCCGCGGGCCCCCTCGTCTAGGTACCAAGACCCCCGCAACGGACCGAATCCGTTTCACCGCAAAGGAAGCCACCCATGTCACCCGTCAAGACCGCCGCCCGCGCCGCGGCCGCCCTCGCCGCCGCGGCCCTCGGGGCGGGCGCGTTCGCGCTCCCGGCCCAGGCCCAGACCTTCACGCCCACGGAGGTGTTCGTCGAGGACTACTCGCCGATCGCCTTCGGCGACGAGCCCGAGAAGTTCGGCCTGCGCATCGCGTTCGGCGACGACTTCGCCCCGGGCGAGCACGACGTCACGGCGACCGTCGTGATCGACGCCCTCGACAACGCGTTCACGATCGGCCTGCCCGACGGGTCGGGCAGCGACTGCCCCGTGAACGACGCGCGCACCGTGGTCACCTGCACGGCCGAGGACGCCGACGCGGTCTCGTTCTGGGAGTTCCGGTACGGGGCGACCGCCGAGCTCGTCTCCGGCGAGTACGACTACACCGTCACGTTCGCCGTGGACGGCGAGACCGTCGCGGTCCGCGAGGACACGATCGAGGTCGTCGGCCCCGACGACGACGCGCCCTACCTGCACGGCATCGCCGACTACACGGGCGTCGCCCCCGGCACCTCCATCGGCATCGAGGCCGAGGTCCTCCAGCAGGCGGCCCTGCCCGCCGGCACGGCCGCGGTCGTCGCGGTCTTCACCGGCCCCGACTTCGCCGTCACCGAGGGCGTCGAGGTGACCGCCGGGTACGGCAACTGCACCAAGGGCGCCTTCGGCGGGCCCGGCGCGACCTGCGTCATCACCGACTTCCCCGACGAGCCGGGGACCGCGTTCGCGCTCTCGCCCGTCGACTACGCGCTCGACGCGGGCCTGCCGGGCCCGTTCTGGTACTGCGACTGCGAGTACGAGGTGTTCCCGGTCGACGCGGACGGGCTCGCCGCGTACGGCGGCGTGTCCTGGGACGAGGACTCGGACGACCTGATGGGCTTCACGGCCTCCGACGGCCCCGACGAGTACAGCAACCCGTTCACCGGGTACATCAACGTCCAGAGCGGCGAGCAGCGGTTCGACCTGTCGGTCCAGGATCTGAACGCCAAGGGCGCGAAGGACACCGAGACCACTGTGGTCGTGGAGGTCGCGAACGCCGGACCGGCGGGCGCCGTCCCGTTCTTCGAGGAGCCCGGCTCGTACGCGCTCCTGGGGACGCTGCCCACCGGCCTGGAGCTCGTCGCGGTCGACGACGAGGACGTCGTCTGCCCCGACGCCGCCGAATGGGCCGACCTGCTGCCGCTGGAGGACCTCTCGGGCCTCGACTTCGTGTGCTTCTTCGACGCGCTGCCCGCGGGCGAGTCGCTGGACGTGGCGCTGCGCGTCGAGGTCACGAGCGGCGCCTCGGCGAACGACGGGACGCTGGCCGTGGTCGAGCGCCGGTACGAGGAGGGCGGCTTCGAGGCCGACCCGGCCGACGACGAGGCCGTGTTCAGCGTCAACGCGGGCGGCTCGGCGAACCTGCCGACCACCGGCTCGTCGATGACGGTGCTGCTCGGCGGCGCGGGCGCCGTCCTCGCCGCGGGCGCGGGCCTGGCGTTCGCCGCCCGCAAGCGCCGAATCCCCAGCGCCGCATAGCGACACCGCGAACCACCGAGTGAACCCGCTGGGCGCCCGGCCCCCACAGGCCGGGCGCCCGTTTTCGTTCACTTGAAGTTGGTTTCGGAGGTCGCAACCGGTGACGGCTCCCGCACGTTCCAGTGATGGACGGAAAGGAGCAACCCCATGAAGGCATCGCACCCGATCCGGCTCGCGGCGGCTTTCGCCGCGGTGGTGCTCGCGGCCCTGGCGGCCGCGGTCACCGCCGCGCCCGCGCAGGCCCAGGGCGACCCCTACCACCCGTACCTGCACTCGGACCTGTCGTTCACGGACGTCGCGCCCGGATCGACCGTAGAGGTGAACCCGCGGTTCCGGCAGGAGGAGCCGCTCGCCGACTTCACTGCGGCCGTGGTCGTCTCGTTCACCGGCTCCGCCCGCGACGGCTGGCCCGTCGACGGGGCCGAGGCGACCGCGGACTACGACAACTGCAAGCGCCTCTCCTCCGGCGACAACTGGAACGGCGTCTCCTGCTACTTCCTCGACCCCCCGGACCTGCCGGGGCAGCTCCTCACCCTGACCGGGCCGGTGGACTACCTGGTCGACGCGGACGCGCCGGGATCGACCGCGGTCTGCGCCTGCGGGTACGGCGTCTCCGCGATCGACGCGGACGAACTGGCGTGGCAGATCGGAACGCCCGACTGGGACCCGGACGCGCCGGACCTCCTGCGCCTGACGACCGCCGACGCCTGGGACGGCCCGAGCGCGGACCCGTATCCGCGGCTGGGCGGCACGATCTCGATGGAGACGGCCGGCGGGCCCGACGATCCGGCGACCGATCCGAGCACGGCCGCCCCGACCGCGGACTCGGGCGCGGGCGGCGGGGAGGCGCCGGCCGCGAAGCTCCCCGCGACCGGGGCGCCGACGGCCGGGTGGATCGCCGCGGCCGCGGCCGCGGTCCTCGCGGGGACGGCGCTGACGGCGCTGGCGCGGCGGGGCCCGGCGGCGTGAGGGCGGCATGACTGCGGGCCCCGGCCGTTCGGCCAGGGCCCGCTCCCGTCTCCGGGCGGACGAAACGCGCCGGGCCCGCAGGCCGGCGCGTCGCGTTCGGTGGGTTGAGTTGTGCAGTCGGGCGCGGCGCCTTGTGGGCGCGCTCGCCTTTCGGACCTAGCGGGCCAGGCCGGCGAGGGCGCGGCCCTCGACGCGGTCGGCCACGCGGCGCAGGACGCCGGCGGTCGAGAGGCGGACCTTCTCGGGACGGGTGACGCCGAAGACATACGGCTTGTCGGCCCGTCCGTCGTCAACGACCGGCGCGTTCGGCAGGGCCGAGGTGGCGGCGGTGTTGGCGGCGTCGACTGCGAGGAAAGCTCCAACGAGCTCGTTCATTGCTGATTCCTTCCCGGCGGGGTGCGCCGGATCGTGGATCTTCTGAAGGGGGACCGCTCGTCGATGACGCCATTGTCGACGGCGGGGAACCGTCGCGATCGCCTTGGACCGCTTCGGGAGGCCGCTTGCGGAAGCGGTTCGGGTTCGCCGTTCCGGCTCCGCGTCTCCGTGCCTCTGGAATCAATGGTAAGCGCCTTCGGCCAGGGAAATCCAGGGATTTCGCGTGGGTCACATGTAGTCCACGACACTGTCCACAAAGCACTTAGTTACCGTTCGGTTATCGAATTCCACGGGCACTGCGGACCCCCCTGGCGGTACGCTGTCCGGATGCGGGACTTGGGAGTTCGCGTCGGACACTGGACCGGCGAGCACACCGGCTGCACGGTGCTGCTGTTCGAGGAGGCCGTGCTCGCCTCCGGCGAGGTCCGCGGCGGCGCGCCCGCCAGCCGCGAGATCGAGCTGCTCGACCCGCTCCGCACCAACGCCGGGATCGACGCGGTCCTGCTCACCGGCGGGTCCGCGTTCGGGCTCGCCGCCGCCGACGGCGTCATGCAGTGGCTCGCCGAGCGCGGCCGCGGCGTCCCCACCCCCGGCGGCCCCGTCCCGATCGTCCCCACGCTGGGCCTGTACGACCTCGACGGCTCCGGGACCGTCCCGGGCGCCGCGCAGGGCTACGAGGCGTGCGACGCCGCCATGGCCCCGTTCGAGCCCGCGCTCGACGGCCCCGTGGGCGCCGGGCGCGGCGCCACCGTCGGCCAGTGGCGCGGGGTCACCCTCCCCTCGGGCCTGCGCACCGCCGCGGTCGCCGCCGGACCGGTCGTCGTCGCCGCGCTCGTGGCCGTCAACGCGTTCGGCGAGCCCGGCCCGCTCGACCGGGAGCTGCTGCACCCCGAAGGGTTCGCGACCGGGTCGTTCGGACGCAACACCACCATCGGCGCCGTCGTCACCAACGCCCGCCTCGACAAGGTCGAATGCGCGCTCGTCTCCCAAGGCGCCCACGACGGCCTCGCGAAGGCCATCAGCCCCGTGCACACCCGCATGGACGGCGACGCGTTCATCGCCGCGTCCACCGGCGCCCTCGCCGCCTCGGTCGACGTCGTCCGCGCCCTCGCCGTCGAGGCCGTCGCCGAAGCCATAGGCGGCGCCTGAGCGCCCGAATCGCACGGTGCGCCTATGCTGCTGCCATGAGACGCCTCCCCGCCGCGCTGCTCGCTCTGCCGCTCCTCCTCTCCGCCTGCACCCAGGACGCCGGAGCCGATGAATCCGGCGAAGCGCCCACCGAGGACACGACGGTACAGGCGACCCCCGACAACTGGCTCTACCAGCTGTCCGGCTACGAGGACGGCACCCTCGACGCGGTCGCCGCCGCCCCCCAGCCCACCGCCGTGGTCGACCTGGCCCGCGACGGCGGCGACGACTACTGGACCGCCGCGGAGATCGACGCCCTCCACGACGCCGGGAAGACCGTCTACGCGTACTTCACCATGGGCTCCATCGAGACCTACCGCCCCGAGTACGACGCCGTCGCCGCCAGCGGCGCCGGCCTGATCCTCAACCAGTGGGGCGACTGGCCCGACGAGTACTTCGTCAAGTACTGGGAGCAGGACTGGTGGGACCTGGTCATGGAGCCCCGCCTCGACCAGGCCGCCGCCGCCGGGTTCGACGGCGTCTACCTCGACGTCCCCAACGCCTACGAGGAGATCGACCTGGACCTCGTCCCCGGCGAGACCCGCGAGACCCTCGCCCGCAAGATGGCCGACCTCGTCATCGCCGCGGACGAGCACGCCGGGGACGGCCTCGCGATCCTCCCTCAGAACTCCCCCGAACTGGCTGACCAGGACGGCTACCTCGACGCCATCGACGGCATCGGCATCGAGGAGCTCTGGTTCCTCAACGCCGACACCCCCTGCGACGAGGACTGGTGCGCCGAGAACCTCGCGAACACCCGCGCCGTCCACGACGCCGGGAAGCTCGTCCTCGCCGTCGACTACGCCGCCGACCCCGCCAACAAGGCCGCCGCCTGCGCCCACTACGCCGAGGAGGGCTTCGCCGGAGCCGTGGCCGGAGTCGACCTCGACACGGTCTACGAACCGTGCCAGTAGACCGCCCCGAAGTCCTCCGGGTCCTCGCCCGCGTCAGGCATTAAAAGGCCCTTGCGGGACCGCTTCATCTGGTACATCGCCTGGTCGGCGGCCCACAGGGTCTGGGAGGGGTTGCCGCCCGCGGCCAGGCGGGCCCAGCCGATCGAGACGTCCACGGGCGTCCCGGGCACCGAGTACTCCCAGTTCTCGGCCGCCACGGCGACGCGGATGCGCTGGGAGACCGCGTCCGCGTCGTACTCCGACGCGCCGGGCAGGACCATGATGAACTCGTCGCCGCCGGTGCGCGCCAGCAGGTCGCCCGAGCGGACCACGCTCGACAGGAGCGCGGCGAGCCGCTGGAGGATCGCGTCCCCCGCCTGGTGGCCGTGCGTGTCGTTGACGGCCTTGAACCCGTCGAGGTCCAGGACCGCGATCATCCCGTCGCCCTCGACGTCGGAGAGGAACGCGTCGAGGCGCCGCCGGTTCGGCAGGCCCGTCAGCTCGTCGGTGTTCGCCCGGTCGGCCCAGCCCGCGGCCGCGCGCCGCAGCTGGTCGTGGTCCACCAGGGCCGCCGCCGACGCGAGGTAGATCGTGTGGAACTCGTTGATCTGCTTGTACAGCGCGTACGTCGTGGCGTGCGCGGCGAGGATCGACGCCGCGTGGTCGCCCTTCGCGACCAGCGCGAGCGACCGCAGGTGCTGCGGCTCCATCACCCCGAGCGTCTCGTCGCCGATGTCGCGCGCCTCCAGGACCTCCAGGGCCTCCAGGCCCCGGGCCTGCGCGATGAGCCGGGACGCGCGCGCCATCGTCCGCAGGTCCATCGCCTCCACCGACGACGTCTCCTCCGGCAGCAGGTGCTCCACCGACCACTGCTCGCTGAACCCCAGGAGCGAGAGGCGCGCGAGCGCGTAGTGCACCCACTCCAGCTCCCGCGTGTCGAGGTCGTGCAGGTTCGGCTTGACGCGCCGCAGCTCCTGGCGCAGCAGTCCCGTGCAGGCGCGCGGGTCGCCGGTGTAGTAGCGCAGCAGGGCGTCCCGCACCCGGATCTCCACGCCCTCCACAGAGGACCTGGTGACGCCGGCGCGCTCGGCGAGCGTGTGGCACTGGTCGAGCGCCTCGGCGGCCTGCTGCTGGTACCCGCAGTTGGAGAGGATCACCGCGAGGTCGTACCAGGCGTCGACGGCGGCCTGGCTGGCCTCGGTCATCGACCGCAGCGCCCGCGAGGACAGGACGAGCCGCTGCGCCGTGAAGTCCAGGGACTTGATGTGGTGGTGGTAGTACCAGGCCGAGAGCGCGTGGTACTTCCCGTCCAGGCGCGGGTCGCGGCAGCGCGTGACGGCCGTGCCGGCCTGGTCGATGGTGCCGGGGATCTTGTCGATGGCGCGCTGGTTGATCTGGCCCTGGAGGATGAACAGCCACGCCTGGGCGCGCTGCTGCGCGGTCTCGGAGTTGTAGACGATCCAGGTCGCCTCGCTGACGGCCTCGGCCACCTGGCCTGACCGCATGAGTCCGCGCAGACGCCGGTACTGGTCGGCATAATCACGCGCTGACGTGAGCTCCCTCCGTGGCGTCACGCGTCTATCCTGCCACCGCCGCGGCGATATATCCAGTGCCGCAGGTCGCAGGGGCCGCGCCTTGCGGCCTCGGATGGTCATGGGCGCGAAGCATTTCCGTCCGGCGGGCCGGTCGGGCGCTTAGAGTCGGGGCAGGACCCGAGATGGAAGGACGGTGGGCTTTGCTCCCTGCGTGTCCGTGCACGTCCTGCGGCGCGCCCCTGGCGGTGGCCGCGGGGGCGACGGTGCTGGCCTGCGACGCGTGCGGGACGTCCCTGCACGGGCGGCCCGCGGCCCGGCGGCTCGTCGACCCGGACTGGGCGGCGTTGGCGCCCAAGGCGAAGGCCCGGTACGCGGACGACACGCCGGAGCCGATCGCGGTGCCCGACGCGCTGGTGCCGTTCAGGATCGAGCGGGCGACGGCGCGGCGGCTGCTGCGCGACCGGGTGCGGCGGCGGTGGCTGGCGCCGCGGGCGTTCCGGCGGGTCGACGAGTCGGAGTCGTTCCGGGCCGCGTACCTGCCGCACTGGGTGTGGGGGGCGTGGACGCGCTCGCGGTACCGGGCGGCGCGCGGGGACTACGAGTGGTCGCAGGCGGGCCGGACGGGGGCGGCGCGGGGCTCGCGGGTGCGGGGCGTGCGGTGGCGCCCGGCGGCCGGGACCGTGGACCGGTCGTTCACGGACGTGTCGGTCGCGGCGACGGTGCGCGTGGACGCGCGGATGCTGGAGGACCTGGCGCGGGACTGGACGCTCGGCGACGCGGTCGCATTCGACCCGGGACTCCTGGAGGGCTGCTGGGTGCAGCGGTACGACCTGGAGCCGGAGGTGGGCCTGGAGCTCGCGAAGGCCCGCATGGCGGCCGCGGTGGAGCGGGAGGTGCGGGCCTTGGTCGGCGGGGACGCGCAGCACGTCCCGGTGATCGACACGGCCTACGCGGGGCTGGGGTACCGCCTGGTGCTGCTGCCGGTGTGGCTGGCGTCGTACCCGCACCGGGGGCGGCGGCGCATGGTCGCGGTCCACGGCGAGACCGGGCGCGTGGTCGCGGACCGGCCGTGGAGCGGCCCGAGGCTCGCAATCGCGTTCCTGCTCGCGGCGGCTGTGGCAGGCGTCATACTGTATTCGCTCTGGTAGTCCCGTTTCGACCGGTCGCAAGGCCCGCGGGGCTGTGCACAGGGCGGTTACCGGGTGAACATGAACTACTGTTCGGTGAACGCAACCCCGCCGGAGGACCACGCGTGTTCCCCGCAGAGCGGGCCAGCCTCCCCCGGCTGCGCCGCGACACCCCACTTGTAGTCCCGGGAGAGGCAATGGGCGACCCGATCAAGCACGCTGCGAAGGCGACCTCGCCTTGGTGGGCGAAGGCCATGGTCATCACCGGCTCGATGGTCATGGTCGTCGCCGGCGGCGGCGCCATCGCCGCGCAGGTGAGCCTCAACCTGGTGAACAACGCCGTCGACCAGCAGGACCTCCTGGGCGACCAGGGCGTCGACGTCGAAGAGGGCGAGCCGATCAAGGGCCCCCTGAACTTCCTCGTCCTCGGCACCGACGAGCGCGTGGACGCGGGCGGCGAGGCCCGCACCGACGCCGACATCATCGTGCACATCAACGAGGACCTCACGCAGGTCTCCATGATCTCCCTCCCGCGCGACCTCCTCGTCGAGATCCCCTCCGGCGTCCCCGCCGACCAGACGAAGCTCACCGAGGCGTTCGCGTACTCCGAGGACTGGAACGAGTCGTTCCAGAACACCGCCGAGACCATCACCAACCTCACCGGCGTCCAGTTCAACGGCGGCGCGATCGCGAACTTCGAGGGCTTCCTCGACATGGTGGACGAGCTCGGCACGATCGAGCTGTGCCCCTGGCACGACATCACCTCGATCCACACCGACAAGACGTTCCCCGAAGGCTGCGCCGAGTACGACAAGAAGGACGCCCTCGACCTGGTGCGCCAGCGGTACGGCTGGGACTCCGACGAGGACTACGCCAACGGCACCTGGGGCGACTTCGGGCGCCAGAAGATGCAGCAGCAGGCCATCAAGAAGATCCTCGAACGGGCCAAGGAGCAGGGGTACGCGTCGAACCCGCTCAAGGCCGTGGAGCTGCTCAACAGCTTCGGCGACGCGCTGAGCGTCGACGTCGGCGGGTACAACCTCGTCGACATGATCACGCAGATGCGCGACGTCGACCCCAACGAGATCCTCTCCGTCGGCACCCCCTCCTCCGAGGGCACCATCAACGGCACCTCGTACGTCCTCATCCACGAGGGCACCGACGAGGAGACCGCCTCCGACGCGCTCTGGGAGGCGATCCAGACCGACACCATCGAGGAGTGGGCCTGCGCCAACCCGACGTGGCTGTCCGGCGACTCCGCCCCCGACTGCACCGCCGTGACCGGCGGCACCACGACGGCACCCCCTACCGACGGCGCCTCAGAGACCGCCGATTAGCCTGGGGCGGGGCGCGGCCGGGGGGCGTCGCCACCACGTGAACACCGCGGTCGATGCCGCCCGGACCCTGGGAGAAGCATGGCAGTGAAGAGCGGCGCACCCTGGTGGGCCCACCTGATGATGTACGCCGGAGGCGTCACCATGGTCGTCGCCGGCGCCACCGCGGGCATCGCCCAGTACGCCGCCTACACCGCGAACAACACCATCCAGTCCGAGGACATCCTCGGCGACAACCGCGCCGAGATGGACGTCGAGAACATCGAGGGGCCCCTGAACATCCTCGTCCTCGGCGTCGACAAGCAGGGCGGCTCCACCCGCTCCGACACCATGATCATGGTGCACGTCAACAAGGACCTCACCGAGGTCTCCATGGTGTCCCTCCCCCGCGACCTCTACGTCGAGATCCCCGACTGCGGCCCCGACTGGGGCAACAACACCTGCATGCAGAAGCTCAACCACGCCGCGTCCATCTCCGACGACTGGGAGGTCACGCGCGCCAACGTCGTCCAGACGATCTACGACCTCACCGGCGTCGAGTTCCACATGGGCGCCACCGTCGACTTCAACGGCTTCATGGACCTCGTCGACCTCGTCGAGGAGATCGAGCTGTGCCCCTGGCACGAGATCCAGTCCATCCACGGCGACAAGCGCGTCTTCCCCGAGGGCTGCAACTACTACAACAAAGAGGAAGCCCTCGACCTCATCCGCCAGCGCTACCCCTGGGACGACCCCGAGGACTACGAGTCCGGCCTGTGGGGCGACTACGGCCGCCAGGCCATGCAGCAGCAGGCCATCAAGGCCCTCATCAAGGAGCTCAAGGCCGACGGCTACGCCTCCGACCCGACCCGCCTCACCCAGGTCCTCGACGGCCTCGAAGGCAAGCTGACGATGGACATGCCCGACGGCCTCTCCACCATCGACCTCGCCCTCAACCTCCGCGACCTCAACCCCGAGGACATCACCTCCATCCGCGTCCCCGCGACGTCCCAGGAGACCGAGGTCGGCTCCTCGGAGGTGATCGCCGACGGGGAGCAGAGGACGGCCGCCGACGCGCTCTGGGAGGCCCTCCAGAACGACACCATGACCGAGTGGATCGCCCAGTACCCCGAGTGGGTCAAGCAGACCGGCAGCAACACCACCCCGTCCACCGAGACCCCCTCCGGCGACGGCGCCTCCGAGACGACCACCGACTGACGCCGCCGAACCGGCCCCGCCGGGACGTGACGACACCGGTCCGCGGCAACCCGCGGACGCCCCCGGAGCGTCTCTAGAATCGGAACACTTCCGACGACTTGGAGACGCATGGCCGGCAAGAGCGGCGCGCCCTGGTGGGCCCACTTCCTCATGTACGCGGGCGGCCTCACCATGGTCGTCGCCGGCGCCACCGCCGGGTTCGCGCAGTACGCGCTCGACCGCGCGAACAACACCATCGAGCAGGAGGACATCCTCGGCGACAACCGCGCCGAGATGGACGTCGAGAACATCGAGGGCCCCCTCAACATCCTCGTCCTCGGCACGGACAAGCAGGGCGGCTCCACCCGCTCCGACACCATGATCATCGTCCACATCAACGGCGACCTCACCCAGGCCACCATGGTGTCCCTCCCCCGCGACCTCCTCGTCGACATCCCCGACTGCGGCCCCGGCTTCGGCGGCAACCCCTGCCAGAACAAGCTCAACCACGCCGCCTCGATCTCCGACGACTGGGACGTCACGCGCGCCAACGTCGTCCAGACGGTCTACGACCTCACCGGCGTCCGCTTCCACATGGGCGCCACCGCCGACTTCAACGGCTTCGTCGACATGGTCGACCTCGTCGGCACCGTCGAGATCTGCACATGGAAGGAATTCCAGTCCCACCACACCGACCGCGTCTTCGAGAAGGGCTGCCACGACTACGACAAGGAGGCGGCCCTCGACCTGGTGCGCCAGCGCTACCAGTTCTACGACACGATCGACTACGACCTCAACCTGTACGGCGACTACGCGCGCCAGAACTTCCAGCAGCAGGCCATCAAGTCGCTCCTGGAGCAGGCGAAGGCGCAGGGCTTCCTCCAGGACCCCGCGAAGCTCACCGAACTCCTCGAAGGCTTCGGCGACAAGGTGACCCTCGACCTCCCCGAGGGCGTCACGGTCACCGATCTCGCCGTCAACCTCCGGAACATCGACCCGAGCACCATGACGACGGTCCGCGTCCCCGCCAGCTCCGAGCAGGGCACCGAGTGGGGCGACATCGAGCGCATCCACGACGGGCCCGAGGCGGAGGCGGCGGCGTCCCTGTGGCTCGCGCTCCAGAACGACACGCTCGACGCGTGGATGGCCGCGAATCCCGAATGGGTCAAGAGCGACGCCGCGAACCCCGACAGCTACACCGACGGGGAAACTGAACTGGGCACGGAGTCGGCGTCCCCGGGGACCGACTGACGCGGACGGACCGAACCGCCGCGGAACGACTCCAGCGCCGACCGCTGAAAGGGCGGCTCAGCCCTGGGCAGTCGCACCGCTCGGAGCGGTCGCGGCAGTGGTAATGGTCGCGCTAGTCGCGGCGGTTGCGGCGGTTGCGATAGTGGCGGTGCTCGCGGCGGTGGCGGCCTTGGCCTCGTCGGCCTCGTCCACGGCGTTCCACTCCCGCTTCGACGAACGCCAGCCGTCCTCGTCGTGCCCCGCGCGCCAGTACCCCGAGACCGACATCCGCTCGCGCGACAGCTCGCACTCGAAACGCAGGTAGCGGCGGATCTCTCTGACGAACCCGGCCTCGCCGTGCACGAACGCGTGCACGTCCCCCGCCGGGAACTCGAACCCGCGGACGGCCTCGACCAGCTTGCGCCCCAAGGCTTCCGGGCCGCGGTGCAGCCACGTGACGGAGACGTCCCCGGCGGACTTGAACTGCTGCTCCTCGTCCGGTCCGTCGACCTCCAGGAACACGTGGGCGCGCGCGCCGGGCGCGAGGCTCTCGACGGCGGCGGCGATCGCGGGGATGGCGCTGGCGTCCCCGGCGAGGAGGTGCCAGTCGGCGGCGGGGGCGGGCGCGTAGGCGCCGCCGGGTCCGGCGAAGCGCAGGAGCGAGCCGGGCTCGGCTTTGGCGGCCCAGGGGCCGGCGACGCCCTCGTCGCCGTGGTAGACGAAGTCGATCCACAGTTCGCGGGCGGCGGGGTCCCAGCGGCGGACGGTGTAGGTGCGGGTGACCGGCCACTGCTCGGGCGGGAGCTCCTCGCGGATGCGGGCCATGTCGAAGGGCTCGGGGTAGGCGACGCCCTCGACCGGGAACTGGAGTTTCAGGTAGTGGTCGGTGAAGTCGCCGCACTGGAAGTCTGCGAGGCCGTCGCCGCCGAGGACCACGCGGATCATGTGCGGGGTGATCCGCTCGGTCCGCACGACTTCGGCGGTCTTGAGGATCGGGCTCCTGCGCTCACGACGTTCAGCCATTCGGGCTCCTTCGGTCAAGCGGCTCACGACTCCGTTCGGCGGGGCCCCCGAGCCGCGCAATCGGCCTCGCCTGGAGAAGCATGGTTAGGCGAACCTAACCCTCACACCTTCAGTTGTACCCCGCCGCCCCACCCCCACGCCCGCCGCGCCCCACCGCATTCCGCCCGGCCAAACCGCCTTAGTAGGCACACTCGCCCCAAAAGCCCCACCACCAGCACAGACAAAAGTTATCCACAGGCAGAAAAACAAACCTTGGCAGGACAATCCAGGCATGTGATTGTAGATATCAAAAACACCTGTCTCCGGTGGTGGTGGAGAGGAGGCAGGTGGAGCCGGTTCCGGTAGGACTGGCGGTGAATGCGGGAGACCCCGGGGGCCGCCCCCGAAGACCGCGAGCGGGTGCACCCGCTCGCGGCTCCTACCGGAAGACACCTCGCGAGGTGAGCAATACGCGGGCGCATCGGCACCCAGCCGATGCGCCCGCACCACACAACCACCCAAACCCAGACCCGCCCCGGCAGGCCGACCCGAAGCGGGCCCGCAGGACCGATCCCAGCGGCCGTTTGAACCGGTCATGCCGCTCGATCGCCGGGCTCGCCGGTCGGTCACCTGGCCGGACCCGGGTCGGGCCCGGGCGTTAGTCGGGCCGGGGGCTCACGTCTTGCATGACCGACCGGAGCAGGGGTCGGGCCAGGGCTCCTGCGGCGATGACCGATGCGGTTCCTGCCGCGAGGGTGGCGCCGAGGATGAGGGCGCCGCTGATGTCGAAGCCCATGACGCCGATGACCGGGGCGGTCAGGAGCATGCCGGTGAGGACCGATGCGCCGCCGAGGAAGGCGAGCGGGAGGAGGGTCTCTTGGCGGCGGGCCTGGTCGAGGACTTGTTGGGGGGTTCCGGCGAGGTGGAGGAGGCGGTAGGTGCGGCGGCGGTCGAGGACTGAGCCGATGGCGCTGATCGCAGTGGAGACGGCGGCGGTGATGAAGACCACGGCGAGGACGACGGTGACGCCGGTGCGGACCGAGCTGACGATGCGGTTCGACATGAGGCTGGAGTCGATCTCGCGCTCGGGCGGGTCGCCCGGGAGGATCGCGGTCATGGTGCTGCGAACCGCTTCGAGGTCGTCGCCGGAGGTGGTCGCTTCGAGGACGGCCGTGCCGGGGTCGGCGGTGAGGAAGCCGCTGCTGTCGACGACGGCGACGTCGGCCCGGTCGCCGAGGTCGGCGGCGAGGGTCGCGGCGAGGGCTTCGGCGTCGGCTTCGGGGACCATCGCGGCGATGGACTCGGCGGCCTGGGTTCCGGTGTCGGCCACGAGCATCGGGAAGAGGGCGACCGAGCCGGCGACGAAGCCCGCGATGGCGACGCCGGACACGGTGCGCCAGGCGGCCTTCGGGTCCTCGGCGAGGCGGCGGGCCGCCAGGAGGCGGGCCGGGCCGCGGGCGGTGCGGGCGAGGGTGCGGCCGAGGCGCTGGACGAGCCAGGGGCCGATGAGGTTGACGGCGGCCAGGGTCGCAGCGAACAGTCCTATGAGGATTGCGACGGCGACCATGCTGCCGCCGACCATCTGCGTCGCGATCATGAACAGGACGGCGAGCCCCGCGAAGATGAGGACGCGGATCGCCTTGAGGCCCTTGGGTTTGACGCGCCGGGCCACGCCGAGGGGGCTGATGACGACGCCGCGGAGGCCGATGAGGGCCGAGACGGCGACGAGGACCGGGACCGCGAGGGCCACGGCCGCCATCCAGGGCGCGCCCGCCCACAGGTCGGAGGCGAACCAGCGGCCGCCGTCGATGGGGATGAGCGCGACCAGGGGCGTCGAGAGCATCCACAGGGCCGTGCCTGCGACCGAACCGGCGACCGCGGCGAGCACGGTCTCGATGAGCGTCAACCGCATCACCTGCCCCGGGGTCGCGCCGATGAGCCGCAGGGTCGCGAGGCGCTCGTCGCGCCGCGACACCGTCAGCCGGGCCGCCGCCGCGCCGAACACCGCCGCCGGGACGGCCATGAGGATCGCGGCCAGGACCATGAGGATCAGGTAGAACCCGTAGACCGTGTCCGGCTGCCCGCCGCCGAACCCGTCGACCACGCGCGGCGAGACCGTGTCGGCGTTGAACCGCTCCCCGGCCATCGCCGGGTCGTCGGCGCTGCGCCCCACGACCACGACCAGCTCGTTCGGGTGCGCGAGCGCCTCCGGCCCGAGCTCGCCCGCGACCTCGACGTCGCCGTAGCGGGCCAGGAAGTCCGAGTCCGGGACGCCGTCGAGGAGGTCGGCCGCGGCCGGGGACAGCCACACCTCGCCGACCGCCGGGAACGCGTCCATGCCGGGCGGCGCAGGGGCGTCGTCGGCCAGCGCGGCGAGGTCGACCCGGGTGACCGAGGCGCCGCCGTAATGGTCGGAAGCGGTCGCGAGAAGGACCGGGCCTCCGGCGGCTTCGGGGACGTCGCGCCAAGTGGTGCGGTCGGCGCGGGCGTCGAATGCGAAGTTGCCCGCGACGGCGAATTGGAGGAGGAGGGTGGCGACCGCGACGGCGAGTGCGGTCAGGCCGGTGCTCAGGAGGGCGCTGCGCCCGCCGAGCCGGGTCAGGCGCCAGGCGAGTTCGGTCATCGCCAGACCTCCGCCACCGGTTCGGGGCCGAAGCGGCCGTCTCCTGCTATCACGGGGCGTTTCCCGGCGGCGGCGTCGATGCCGGTGCCGGTTCTCGGGAGGCCTCCGAGGCGGCCGTCTCGGATCTCGATCGTGCGGGTGCATCGTGCGGCGATCTGGGGGTCGTGGGTGACGACGACGAGGGCCGCGTCGAGGTCGGCGACGGTTTGGAGGAGGACGCCCATGACCTGGTCGCCGGTGGTGCGGTCGAGGGCGCCGGTGGGTTCGTCGGCGAAGACGACGGCGGGGCTGATGACGAGGGCGCGTGCGAGGGCGACGCGCTGGGCTTCCCCGCCGGAGAGTTCGCCGGGTCGGCGGCCTTCCTTGCCTTCGAGGCCGAGGCGGCGGAGCTGTTCGCGGGCGGGGCCGAGGGCGGCTTTGCGCGGGGTGCCGTCGAGCATGAGCGGGAGGGCGACGTTCTCTTCGGCGGGCAGTTCGGGGAGGAGCTGCCCGAACTGGAAGAGGAACGCGAACCTGGTGCGGCGCAGGTGGCTGCGGGACCGTTCGGAGAGGGTGTCGATGCGTTCGTCGTAGAGCCGGACTTCGCCGGAGTCGGGTCGCATGATGCCGGCGAGGCAGTGGAGGAGTGTGGATTTGCCGGACCCGGAGGGGCCGGTGACGGCGACCGATTCGCCGGGGGCGACGGCGAAGTCGACGCCGTCGAGGGCGGGGGCGGTGCCGAAGTGCTTGACGAGGGCGCGGGCGCTGAGCATGGGGGGTCTCATCGGCGGGCCTTTCCGTGTCCGGGGCGGAGGGGGTGGTCGGGGAGGAAGGACACGGCGGTGCCCGCGATGAGGAAGACCGCGGTGAGCACGAGGCCCAGGGCGGTGCCGATTTCCAGGATTCCGTTCATGGTGCAAGCTTCGCGGCGGGAGGGGCCGGTCCGCTTCGGCTCGGCGACGGGTTTCGGGCGGCTCGGGTCGGCCGTTCGGCCGAGGACGCGTGTTCCCGGGCTACCTTCGAGCCCATGAATGCTCCCAGGGCGGCCGCGGGCGGCCGTTTCAACCGGCTCGTGATGCGGCTGCTGAAGATCGGCACGGTCTCGGGTCTGCTGCTGGTGCTGCTCGCGGAGATGAGTTCGCACATGGTCGGCGAGAAGCCGCCGTACACGTCGTGGGTGTCGTGGGTCCAGTGTGCGACTTCGCTGTACGCGATCGGCGTCTACACGTGGTACCGCCCGGGGCGCAAGACGTGGATCGCGGTCGCGGCGGTCGTGTCGCTCGCGGCGACGGGGATCGACGCCGTCTTCGACCAGGGGCCGCGCGGGGTGGGCACCGCGGAGCTGATGGCGCTGGGCCTGCTGCTGCTGTTCGCGGTGCGCCATTGGGACGCGGCGCCGGGCCGGTGGGTGGCGTTCGCGCTCGGTGCGGCGATCCTGGTGATCGGGGTGCGCCTGTTCGTGTACGACGGGTCGGCGGTGGCCGGGACGGTGCTCATCGGCATGGGCATCTCCACGGTGGTCGGGTTCGGCGCGTATCTGCGGAGCATGGACAAGCTGCGGCGGGAGACGCAGGAGGAGGTGCGGCGGGCGGAGCGGCTGGAGTTGGCGCGGGAGATGCACGATTTCGTGGCGCATCACGTGACGGGGATGGTGGTGCTGGCGCAGGCGGGGCAGGTGGCGGCGACCGATCCGTTGAAGTCGTTCGCGGACATCGAGGAGGCGGGGCTGGCGGCGCTGGCGTCGATGCGGCGGATGGTGCGGATGCTGCGGGACGACGACGCGGCGGGGGGTGTGAACCCGTTGGGGGACTTGTCGCAGATCGAGGACCTGGTGGACCGGTTCACGCGGGAGGGGACGGACGCGTCGTGCTTCATCTCGCCGGAGTTGGCGGGGGCGGTGGCGCCGGAGATCGCGGCGACGGCGCACCGGGTGGTGCGGGAGGCGTTGACGAACGTGCGCAAGCACGCGCGGGGGGCGACGCGGGTGCGGGTGGTGGTGGCCGCTGCGGGCGGGCAGGGTGTGGAGGTGTCGGTGCGGGACGACGGCCGGGCGGCGCGGGGCAGGCTGGGCCGGGAGGCGCTGGCGGCGTCGGGCGGGGGTCTGGGTCTGGTGGGGTTGCGGGAGCGGGTGGAGACGGTCGGGGGGCAGTTGCGGGCGCAGCCGCGGCCGGAGGGCGGCTGGGAGACGGCGGCGTGGCTGCCGCGGGCGGTGCCGGAGGTGCCGGTCGGCACCGCGGGATCGTAGATCCTATTTCCTATAGGATGTAGGGTTCCGTGCGGCGGGAACGTGAAAGGCCCGCATCGGGTGATGCGGGCCTTGTCGGTGGCAGGTGCAGGATTCGAACCTGCGAAGTCGATGACGGCTGATTTACAGTCAGCTCCCTTTGGCCACTTGGGTAACCTGCCGTGGCGTGTAGCGAGAGCAAGAATAGCGTCCCCTCCCACCGGGTCCGCAAGCGGGTTCTCCCCCGTTGAGACGGCGTTCACTGCCCGGGCCGCGGGCGCGGTCGCCCGGTGCGGCGGCCCCGGACTAAGCTTGGCGGTCGCGCCCCTTGCGCGGCGCGCGCCGCCGCGCCCGCGGCCGCCGCAGCGCCGATGCTGAGCCGCCTACGACACTGGAAGGACCGGACGCCATGGCCGACGCCTCGTTCGACATCGTCTCCGAGATCGATCTCGCGGAGCTCGACAACGCGATCAACCAGACCCAGCGGGAGCTGGGGACCCGGTTCGACTTCCGCGGGACGGGCGCGGGGGTGGAGCGCTCGGGGGACGAGGCGGCCGTGATCTCGGCCGAGACCGAGGACCGCGCGAAGGCGGCCCTGGACGTCCTGAAGGAGAAGCTCATCAAGCGGGGCATCTCCTTGAAGGCGCTGGACGCGGGGGACCCGCGCCAGTCGGGCAAGGAGACGAAGATCGACGTCGCGTTCAAGCAGGGGATCTCCACGGAGGACGCGAAGAAGATCGGGAAGATCATCCGCGACGAGGGCCCGAAGGGCGTGAAGCCGCAGGTGCAGGGCGACAAGCTGCGGGTGACCGGGAAGAAGCGGGACGACCTCCAGGAGGTCATCGCGCTGCTGAAGGGCAAGGACCTCGAAGTGGCGCTCCAGTTCACGAACTACCGCTGACGCTATGGACGTCTCCGACCTGGTCGCGCTCGCCCTGTTCGTGGTGGGCGGGGGCCTCGTGGCGCTCATGGTCGTGGTGACGCAGCGCTCGTACAAGAAGGACGAGCGCTCGGAGTTCTGGGTGGTGTACCCGACGGCGAAGGGCGAGCGGCCCGCGGACCGGCGGGTCGAGGCGCCGCAGGAGGACTAGGCCGCGAGGCGGTGCGTCAGGCCCGTGTGGCGCTTCCCGGTGCCCGCGGTGCGCACGGCGACGGCGAGGGCCTGCTTGGAGCCGACGAGGACGACGAGGCGTTTCGCGCGGGTGATGGCCGTGTACACGAGGTTGCGCTGGAGCATCGTCCAGGCGCTGGTGGTGACGGGCACGACGACCGCGGGGTACTCCGAGCCCTGCGAGCGGTGGACGGTGAGCGCGTACGCGTGCTGGAGTTCGTCGAGCTCGGTGAACTCGTATTCGACGTCCTCGTCCTCGTCGGTGCGGACGGTGAGGGTCTGGGCGACCGCGTCGATGCCCTGGACGATGCCGATGGTGCCGTTGAAGACGCCCGCTTTGCCCTTCTGGTAGTCGTTGCGGATCTGCACGACCTTGTCGCCGGTGCGGAAGACGCGGCCGCCGTGGCGGCGTTCGGGCAGGCCCTCGCGGGCGGGCGTGAGCGCTTCCTGGAGGCGGGCGTTGAGGTTCCCGGCGCCGGGGCCGCCGCGGTGCATGGGGGCGAGGACCTGGACGTCGCGGACGGGGTGGAGGCCGAAGCGGGCGGGGATGCGGCGGGAGACGATCTCGACGATCCGGTCGGCGACGAGGTCGTTGTCGTCGCATGCGAACCAGAAGAAGTCCGGGTAGCCGTCGAGTTCGGGGAACTGGCCGCGGTTGACCTTGTGGGCGTTGGCGACCACGCCCGACTCGGCGGCCTGCCGGAAGATCCGGGTGAGGCGCACGCGGGGGATCGTCTCGGCGGCGAGGAGGTCGCGGAGCACTTCCCCGGAGCCCACGGACGGCAGCTGGTCGACGTCGCCGACGAGCAGCAGGTGCGCGCCGGGCGGGACGGCCTTGACGAGCTTGTTCGCGAGGACGGTGTCGAGCATGGAGGACTCGTCGACGACGAGGAGGTCCACGTCGAGGGGGTTGTCGCGGTCGTAGGCGGCGTCGCCGCCGGGCCGCAGTTCGAGCATCCGGTGGAGGGTGCGGGCCTCGAACCCGGTGAGCTCGGCGAGGCGCTTCGCGGCGCGCCCGGTGGGGGCCGCGAGCATCACCTTCGCGCCCTTGGCCCGCGCGAGCGCCACGATCGAGGACACCGTGAACGACTTGCCGCAGCCGGGCCCGCCGGTGAGGACCGCGACCCGCTCGGTCAGGGCCAGGCGCACCGCGTCGGCCTGCTCGGGGGCGAGTTCGGCGTCGGTGCGGCGCCGCAGCCACGCGAACGCCTTGTCCCAGTCGACGCCGCCGAAGACGCCGAGCCGGTCCTCGCCGGTGCGCAGCAGCGCGAGGAGCCCCGCGGCGAGGCCGCGTTCGGCGTGGAAGAACGGCGCGAGGTAGCGGGCGGGGACGGTGGCGTCGCCGACGGGCACGTCCTCGGCGATCACCCGCTCCCCCGCCGCGGCGAGCTCCGCGAGCGCGGCCGCGACGGGCCCGGAGGGCTGGGCGAGGAGTTCCACGGTGTCGGCGACGAGGTTCGGGGCGGGCAGGAAGCAGTGGCCGCCGTCGGAGGCCTGCGAGAGCGTGTACTGGAGGGCCGCTTTGATGCGCTCGGGGGAGTCCTCGGGGACGCCGACGGCGCGGGCGATCGCGTCGGCGGTCTTGAAGCCGATGCCCCACACCTCGTTGGCGAGCCGGTAGGGCTCGTTCTTGACGACGCCGATCGACGCGTCGCCGTACTGCTTGTAGACGCGCACGGCGAGGGAGGTGGACACGTCGACGGACTGGAGGAACACCATGACCTCCTTGATGGCGCGCTGCTCCTCCCATGCGGCGCCGATGGCCTTGGTGCGCTTGGGGCCGAGGCCGGGGACCTCGATGAGGCGGCCGGGGTCGGCGTCGATGACGTCGAGGGTCGCGGTCCCGAAGTGGGCGACGATCTTCGCGGCGGTCTTGGGGCCGACGCCCTTGACGAGCCCGGACCCGAGGTAGCGCTCGATGCCCTGGACGGTGGCGGGCAGTACCGTCCGGTAGGACCACACGTCGAACTGGCGGCCGTACTTGGGGTGGCTGGTCCAGCGGCCGGTGAGCGACAGGGACTCGCCGACCTGCGCGCCCAGGAGCGGCCCGACGACGGTCACCAGGTCGGGGCCGCCGCGGGCGGGGCTGGCGCGCGCGATCGTGTACCCGGTCTCCTCGTTCGCGTACGTGACGCGTTCGAGCACGGCCTCCAGGACCGTGCCCGGCGCGTCGTCCTTCCGATGCTCCTGCGCCATCCCGCAACGGTAGCGGCGGGGTCCGTCACGCCCTTTCGAACACCGGGGCCGTCTTGCGCGGTTCGCGGCGGTTCGTCGTGCGGGCCAGCGCATCGGCGGGATTGTCGGTGGCGGCCGGTACCGTGTGGACATGAGCGAGCGATGGTTTGAGGGGCCCCTGCTGGGGTTCGACACCGAGACCACGGGCGTCAGCGTCGAGCGGGACCGGATCGTGCAGGCGGCCGTGGTCACCGGCACGGGCAGCGCGGTGTGGCTGATCGACCCGGGCGTCCCGATCCCCCCGGGCGCGACGCGCGTCCACGGCATCACCGACGAGCAGGTGCGGGCGCAGGGGCGGCCCCCGGCCGAGGCGCTCGCGGAGGTCGCGGCTGCGTTGCGGGCCGCGGCGGACGCGGGCACGCCGGTGGTGGCGTTCCGCGCCGGGTTCGACTGCACGCTCCTGTCGTACGAGCTGGAGCGCCACGGCCTGGAGCAGCCCGCGTGGGAGCGGCTGGCGGTCGTGGACCCGTCGGTGCTCGACAAGCGCGTGGACAAGTACCGGCGCGGCAAGCGCACCCTCGGGGCGACGTCCCTCCAGTACGGGGTCGTCCACGACGGGGCGCACTCCGCGGCCGGGGACGCCGAGGCGACGGTGGCGCTGGCCCGTGCGATCGGGGCGCTGTACCCGGAGGTCGGCGACCTGACGCCGCAGGACCTGCACGCCTCGCAGGTGCGGTGGCACGCGGAGGACGCGGCGAGCCTGGAGGCGTACTTCAAGCGCAAGGGCCGCGACGAGACGGTGGACCGGCGGTGGCCGCTCCAGCGGTGAGCGCGCCCCGGGCCTGAGACGCGGGGAAGGCCCGAGGCCCCGGTCCGCGCGGACCGGGGCCTCGGGTCGAAGCTGCTGGGCGCCGGGCCTAGTGGCCTTCGGCCTCCTCGGCGGGCTCGTAGTACTCGCGGTCCTCGTCGCCGGTGGTGTCCTGCCCGGTGGGCAGGGCCGCGAGGACCTCGGAGCCGTCGGCGAACACGAACTTGACCCACAGCTGGGAGCCGACGGGCAGGTCGGTGCCGAGGTCTTCGACGAGGAGGTAGTCGCCGTCCTCGACGGCCTGGTCGAGGCGCACGTACTCGGCGGGGGCGATCGCGATGTCGATCGCGGGGTCGCCCTCGAACGCGGGCTCCTCGACGGCGGGCTCCTCGGCCGCGGACGACTCGGCGTCCCCGGACGGCGTCTCGGCGCCCGTCTCGGTCTCAGTGCCCGTCTCGGTCTCGGAGGCGTCCCCGGAGGGCTCCTCCTCCGCGGAGGTCGCGGGCTCGACCGGGGCGGTCGGGCTCACGAACGTGACGGTGCCGGCCCACAGGGAGTCGTCGGACTCCTCGGCGTCGGCGGCCGCGTCCTCCTCGGTCGCGTACGCGTAGACGCCGGTCAGGCTGACCTCGGCGTCGCCCTCGTTGCCGATCCACACGCGCAGGGCGGCGCTGTCGCCGACGGCGTAGCCCGCGGCGGAGTCGAACTCGACCTGGAGGTCGCGCAGCGCGAGGTCGCCCTCGTCGACGTTCACCCCGGCGATCGCGCTCACCTTCATGTCCGTCTGGGTCTCGTTGCCCGCGGCGCACGCCGACAGCGCCGCCGCGGCGGCGCCCGCGAGCGCGATGGCGGCCGCGCGGCGGGCCGTGATGATCCCCTTGGCCACTGCTGGTCCTCTCCGAGTTCCGACAGGAATGCTCACGACAGCGTAGACGACTCGCTCTCACCTCTCGCCCGGGCCGGTGCGGCGGTGGAACGCACGTCTCAGGGACCGGCCGGTCCCGTTGCGGCCGTGCCGCATCCGGGGCGGCGGCCTACTGCCGGGGCCGTCCCGGGCGGTTACGGTTCGTCCGCAGCCGCGAACCCGCATCCGGGCGCCGCGTCCGCGGGGCGGCGGCGCGCACGGGGGAGCGACCTGGGCCTCATTCGCCGCATCCGCCCGCCGCCCGAAAGCCCAAGGTGCCGTAGAGTAATCAGTCACATACCAATTGACCAGGGAATTCGTGGCGATCCGATGTCGGGAAAACCCCGGCTGCCGTGTTAGGCTAGACACAGCGAAAGGGGTTTCGATCCTATGGGTTTTAGTGTCGGCGAGACCGTTGTCTACCCCCACCACGGGGCCGCACTCGTTGAAGCTGTAGAGACTCGCACCATCGGTGGTATCGAACAGGAATACCTCGTGCTGCGCGTCGAGCAGGGTGACCTCACGGTCAAGGTTCCAGCCAAGAACGTCGAGCTCGTCGGCGTCCGGGAAGTCGTCGGCGCCGAGGGCCTCGAAGAGGTCTTCGAGGTGCTGCGCGCCCCCCACACCGAGGAACCCACCAACTGGTCGCGGCGCTACAAGGCGAACGTCGAGAAGCTGGCCTCCGGTTCCCCGCTGAAAATAGCAGAGGTCGTCCGCGACCTGTGGCGGCGCGACCGCGAGCGGGGCCTCTCGGCCGGGGAGAAGCGCATGCTCTCCAAGGCCCGCGAGATCCTCACCGGCGAGATCGCCCTCGCCGAGGACTGCGTGAAGGACGAGGCCGACAACATCCTCGACAAGGTCCTGCTCCAGGAGGCCCCGGTCAAGTAGACCGGCACCGCCAGCAGACCGCACCGTGAGCAGTCCCAATACGCCCTACGTCATCGGGCACGGCACCGACGTGCACCGCTTCGACACCGCGCGGCCCTGCCGCCTCGCCTGCCTCGAATGGCCCGGCGAGGCCGGGCTGGCCGGGCACTCCGACGGCGACGCGGCCGCGCACGCGGCCTGCGACGCCCTGCTCTCCGCCGCCGGGCTCGGCGACCTCGGATCGAACTACGGCACCGACCGCCCCGAGTGGGCCGGCGCCTCCGGGGCCGCGCTCCTCGCCGAGACCGCCCGCCGCGTCCGCGACGCTGGATGGGCCGTCGGCAACGTCTCCGTGCAGGTCGTCGGCAACCGGCCCCGCCTCGGGGCCCGCCGCGCCGAGGCCGAGGACGCCATGGCCGCCGCGGTCGGCGCCCCCGTCCGGCTCTCCGCCACCACCACCGACGGCCTGGGCTTCACCGGACGCGGCGAGGGCCTCGCCGCGACCGCGGTAGCGTTGCTGTACCAGCCCTGAGACCTGTCCGGGAGTAGCCCATGGACGCCGACCCCAACCGCACGGTCGCCGAGCACCTCCAGAGCGCCGAGCTGCTCTACGAGCTCGGCCAGGTGCCCGACGCGCGCGCCGAGGCCGACGCGGCCCTGCGCCTCGACCCGCTCAGCCCCGACGCGAACGCCATGGCCGCCGCGTGCGCCCTCGCCGACAACGACCCCGACGAGGCCCTCGTGTACGCGGGCGCGGCCCTCGCGCAGACCCCCGGGCACCGCCGCGCCATGATCACCCGCGGATACGCGCTCGCCGACGCGGGCCGCAAGGACGAGGCCATGCAGGCCGCCGCGTCCCTCCTCGACCTCGACCGCACGTCCTGGCTCCACCACGTCCACTACGCGCTCATCACCCGCCGCGCCGGGGCCGCCCAGCCCGCCCTCGACGCCGCCTGGAACGCCGTGAACATCGCCCCCGACCAGCCGCGCACCCACCGGGTCCTCGCCGCCATCGCCGAGGACCTCGGCATGGAC
This sequence comes from Glycomyces mayteni, assembly GCF_042428885.1. Classification (NCBI taxonomy): domain Bacteria; kingdom Bacillati; phylum Actinomycetota; class Actinomycetes; order Glycomycetales; family Glycomycetaceae; genus Glycomyces; species Glycomyces mayteni. Next base: position 1,101,096 of record NZ_JBHMBP010000001.1, on the reverse strand, counting down.
GACCTCGCGAGGCGCTCGCGCCGCGCCGCCGCCGAGCTCGACCCCGGGCTCGCCGTCGAGGACAACGTGCACGTGCTGCCGCCCGAGGCCCGCCGCGTGCGCCGCCGCTGGGTCGACGCCGACGCCGACGACCCGGCCTGGCGCGGGAAGCTCTACGGCCGCGGCCTCTTCCGCGGGGCCCTCGGCCGGTCCGTGCTCCTGGGCGTCGCCGTCGTCTTCGCCGTCCCCGCGCTCCTGGGCTCCGAGATGGACTCGACCGTGCGCCTGTGCTTCGCGGCCGTCGCCGTCGCCGCATGGGTGGGCTGGTTCACAGTTCTGCGCCGCCACCGCCGCCCCGAGTGACCTCGGGGCGCCCGCGCTCGTTAGTCCTTCACCACCGATCCGATGGAGGACACCAAAGTGACGACGTGCTGGGTTCCCGGGGCCGACGAGAGCCCCTACAACATCCACAACCTGCCGTTCGGGGTCTTCTCGACCGCCGACGAGACCCTGCCGCGCATCGGCGTGCGCATCGGCGACCACATCCTCGACATGCACAAGGCGGTCCTCTCCGGCGACTGCCAGACCTGCGCGGCCTGCACCGCCCTGCGCGACCCGGCCCTGAACCGGCTCCTGTCGCTCGGCAAGGCCGCGTGGAAGCAGGTCCGCGCCCAGGTCCAGGAGGCCCTGACCGAGCCGAGCCTCCAGGACGTCGCCTCCGACTGGCTGACCCCCGTCGGCGAGGCCGTCATGCACGCCCCGCTCCTGGTCACCGACTACGTCGACTTCACCATGCGCGCCCCCGGCTCCGACCGGGTCTACCCGCGCGCCTCCAACGGCCGCCCCTCGACGCTCATCCCCTCCGGGATGGACCTCGTGCGGCCCGCCGGGCACCGCCGCGGCGAGGACGGGCAGGCCGTGTTCGGCCCCACCCGCGCCCTCGACATCGAGGCCGAGGTCGGGTTCATCATCGGCGGCGAGTCCGAACTGGGCCGCCCCGTCTCCCCCGACGAGTTCGAGGACTACGTGTTCGGCGCGGTCCTGCTCAACGACTGGACCGCCCGCGACTTCCAGGAGCTGGAGACCGACGGCCTCGGGCCCGTCGCCTCCAAGTCCTTCGCGACGTCAATGAGCGCCTGGATCACGCCCATCGAGGCCCTGAACGCGGCCCGCACCGCCGCGCCCCAGCCCGCGCCCGACATGGCCTCCTACCTGAAGGAGTCCGACCGGTACGGCTTCGACCTGCACCTGGACATCCACGTCAACGGCGTGGCCGTCGCGGGCGCGGACTTCGCCGAGGCCTGCTGGACGCCCGCGCAGCAGCTCGCGCAGCTCACCGCCGGCGGCGCGGTCCTGCGCCCCGGCCTCATGTACGGGTCCGGCGAGGCCGTCACCGGCCAGTGGCGCCTGGAGAACGGCGACGTCGTCAAGGTCACCGCCACCGCCCCCGGGCCCCGCGGCACCTCGATCGCCCTCGGCGAGGTCGAGACCCGCGTGCTCCCGTCCATCACCTGACCGACAGCGCACCGGCCGGTCCCCTGCGGGACCGGCCGGTGCGGACGGATGCGGATGAGAACGCTAGACCAGGACCGTCTTCGCGCTCGGGGCGAGCCGGGCGATCAGCTCGACCTCGACGGGGGCGTCCAGCGGCAGGACCGCCACGCCCACCGCGCTCCGCGCGTGGACCCCGGCGTCGCCGAACACCTCGCCGAGGAGCTCGGAGGCCCCGTTGACGACCTTCGGCTGGCCCGTGAACTCCGGCGCCGACGCCACGAAGCCCACGACCTTCACGATCTGCACGACCTCGTCGAGCGGCGCCACCGACGCGACCGCCGCGAGCGCGTTCAGGGCGCAGATGCGCGCCAGGTCGTACGCGTCCTCCGGGTCGACCTCCGCGCCGACCTTCCCGGTCGCCTTGAGGGCGCCGGCGACCATCGGCAGCTGGCCCGAGGTGTAGACGTGGTCGCCCGCGCGGACCGCGGGCTGGTAGGCGGCGACCGGCGGCACGACCGCCGGGAGCTCCAGGCCCAGGCGCGCGAGCGCCTCCGCAACGGCCCCTTCGACACCCGCCACGGCTACTGCTCCTTCTTGCGCTTGAAGTACGCCACCAGCTGCTCCGAGTTCTGGCCCGGCAGGACCGTCACCAGTTCCCAGCCGTCGTCCCCGAACGTATCGAGGATCATCTTGGTGTTGTGGATCAGCAGCGGCGCCGTGAGGTACTCCCATTTCTCCATGCCGCCCACAGTACGGCGTCTTGATTCGCCCGCGGCGCACCGCTACGCTCAGAGTGCGTCGCCTCCCCGAAGAGTCCCCGCGGCCCCCGTGCCGCACCAGTGAACCAGGGAGTCCCCATGTCGTCAGACACTGCGGCGCCGTCGTCAGGGGCGCAGCCGCCAGGGGCGCGATCGCCGCAGCCGCGACCGCAGGGCGCCGCCGAGGCGCCGTCCGCGGGGCGCGTGCCGCGCCAGGAGCCCGCGCCGCGGCCGACCGGCCCGCCCGGCCCCGCACCCGAGCATTCAGGTCTCATGTGGACCGTCATCACGGCGGTGGCCGTCGTCCTGTTCTGCGCCGCGGTCGTCTTCGGCGCGACCCGCCTGTTCATCGGCGACGCGTCCGGCGACGTCACCGACACGCCCGAGCACACCGTCTCGGCGTTCCTCGGCTCGCTCCTGGACGACCGCGACGCCGAGGCCGCGGCCGCGTGGCTGTGCACCGACAAGGCCGACCGCGACCTGGGCTCGGCCGTCGCCGCCATGGCCGACGCCGCCGACCGCGGCTTCGAGTGGGGCGAGGTGGCCGAGACCGGCCGCACCGTCGGTGCGGCCACCGTCACGGCCGAGATCGGCATCGACGGCGGCGCGTCCCCGGCGACCTGGGCGTTCACGCTCGTGGCCGAGGAAGGCGACCCGCAATGGCTCATCTGCGGGATCGCCGCCGGATGACTAGACTCCGATGAATGACTGCCTCTGCGCTCCCGGTGCCGCGCCTGCACATCGTCACCGGGAAGGGCGGCACGGGGAAGACCTCGGTCGCGGCGGCGCTCGCCCTGGCGCTCGCCGGGCCCGGCAGGCGGGTCCTGCTCGTGGAGGTCGAGGGCAGGCAGGGCATCGCGCCCCTGTTCGGGGCCGCGTCCCTCGGATACGAGGAGCGGCACCTCGCGGCGGGCACGGGCGGCGGTGAGGTCTTCGGGCAGTCGGTGGACGCCGACGAGGCGCTCCTGGACTACCTGACGCTGTTCTACCGGCTCGGCTCGGCCGGGCGGGTCCTCCAGAAGTTCGGGGCCATCGACTTCGCCACGACCATCGCGCCGGGCCTGCGGGACATCCTGCTCACCGGGAAGCTCAAGGAGGCCGTCTCGCGCGCGGAGTCGGGGCGGATGGCGTACGACGCGGTCGTCCTCGACGCGCCGCCGACGGGCCGGGTCGTGAAGTTCCTCAACGTGACCGTGGAGTCGGGGCGGCTGGCGAAGACCGGGCCGATCGGGAAGCACTCCAGGTCGGTGGCGCGGATGCTGCACTCGTCGCTGACGAACGTGCACCTGGTGACCACCCCCGCGGCGATGCCCGTGCAGGAGACCGTGGACGCGTACCGGGAGCTCGCGGCCGCGGACCTGCCGGTGGGCCGCATCCTCCTGAACAAGGTCGCGGGCGCGAAGTCCGGCGAGGTCGCCGAGGAGGAGCTCGCCGCGGGCCTGGCCCGCGCCGGGATCGCACCGGACGGCGCGCTCGTGGCCGGGCTCATGGCCGAGTACGGGGCGGCGCGCGAGGAGATCCGCGCCGTCGACGCCTACCGGGACCGCCTGGAGCGGCTCGGGCGGCCCGTCGAGGAGCTGCCGCTCCTGCCCGAGGGCGTGGACCTGTCGGGCCTGTACCAGCTGGCGCGCGCGCTCGGGGGCCGCAATGAGCAGTGACGTCCTCGATGTCGACGCCCTCCTGGGCGACCAGGGCAAGCACGTCATCGCCTGCTGCGGCTCCGGCGGCGTGGGCAAGACCACGACCGCCGCGGCCCTGGCGCTGCGCGCCGCCGAGGTCCACGGGCGGCGCACCGTCGTCCTGACGATCGACCCGGCCCGGCGCCTGGCCCAGTCGCTGGGCATGGAGGCCCTCGACAACACGCCCCGGCCGGTCGCGGGCGTGCGCGACGGGTCCCTGGACGCGATGATGCTCGACATGAAGCGCACGTTCGACGAGGTCGTGGCCTCCCACACCTCGAAGGAGCGGGCCGCGGAGATCTTCGCGAACCCGTTCTACCAGGCGGTGTCCTCGACGTTCTCGGGCACGCAGGAGTACATGGCGATGGAGAAGCTCGGGCAGCTGCGCGCGACCGGGCAGTGGGACCTCATCGTCCTCGACACCCCGCCGTCGCGCTCGGCCCTGGACTTCCTCGACGCCCCCGCGCGCCTGGCCCGGCTCCTCGACGGCCGCGTCATCCGCCTGCTCTCGGCCTCCACGCCCGGCGCGCGCCGCTCGATGCTCTCGCTCATGGGCGCGAGCGCGGCGGTGTTCACGCGGGTGTTCAACAAGGTCCTGGGCGGGCACCTGCTCACCGACGTCGCGGAGTTCACGGCGAGCCTGGAGGACACGTTCGGGGGCTTCCGCAAGCGGGCGGAGGCGACGTTCCGGGCGCTCCAGGACGACCAGACGTCGTTCCTGGTGATCGCGGCGCCGGAGCCGGCCGCGGTCGGCGAGGCGGTGTACTTCACGCGGCGGCTCACCGAGGAGCGGATGCCGCTCGACGGGATGATCCTCAACCGGCTGACGCCGCTGGCCGCGGACCTGTCGGCGGAGCGGGCGCTGGGGGCGGCGGCGCAGCTGGAGGAGGCGGACCCGGAGGACCCGGTGGCGGCGGTGCTGCGCACGCACGCGGACCTGGCGCGGCGGCGGGCGGCCGAGGAGCGGGTGGCGGCCCGGTACGCGGCGGCGTGCCCGGAGGTGGCGCAGCGGTGGCTGCCGTCGCTGGGCGTGGAGGTCGTGGACCTGGCGGACCTGCGGGCGTTCGGGGCGGCGGCCGCGGGCGTGGAGTGAGCGGTCGTCCACAGGCTGTGGACAACCCTCTGGACATGGACGCGCCCGGACGGCTGGGCCGTCCGGGCGCGAAAGCGTATACGGCCGCCGATGCGCGGCCCGCCGGTCAGAAGTTGAGGTTCACCGGTATCCGGCGTCGGCTGCTCTTGCGAGCGCTCCGCTGCTCCTCGTCGAGGGCGACTTCGAATATGGCCCGCCAGGAGCGGACGTCGGAATGCTTGCGCAGGAGCGCTCTCCGTTCCCTTTCGGTCATGCCGCCCCACACGCCGAACTCGATGCGATTGTCGAGTGCGTCGGCAAGGCATTCAAGCCGGACCGGACAGCCGCGGCATACCTTCTTCGCATTGTTCTGCTCCGCCCCTTGTACGAACAAGGCGTCAGGATCTCCATCCTGACAAAGTGCCTTGGTCGTCCAGTCGATCAGCAGTCCCATCTGCATGACCTCCCCGTGAGATCTACCCTTCATACCCCCCGACGACTACAGTCGAGTGACCTCTCGATCACACAACGTCGCCGTCAGAACGGACCCTACACCTCTTGTAAGTGTTTGACTACTCTCCGAGACGAAAATCGGACTCCATGGGACGGCTTCACCCCTACGGTTCGCTTAGCGAATGCGACTCGCGATAATAACGATTCCAATACGGGGGCACCCTCGATCCGCGTTCACGGCGTACCACTTCTGGGCGCCGCCCTGCGCGGATTCCGCGGCCGTGCTCAGCACAAGTGCCCGGCAGTCCCCGCCCTTCCCGACGTCCGTTCTAATCTGAGGCGGTGGAGACCTTGAAACGCGACCGCAGTCCCCTCGGGGATGCCGTAGCCCTGCTCGTGTGCGGTGTCCTCGCCGGAATCCTGGCGGCCGCGGCCGCCTTCCCCCTGGCGGGGCTGTTCGGCATGGCCGCCGAGAACGGCATCCAGTCGTTCGAGTCGCTGCCGACCGAGCTCACCAAGCCCACGCTGCCGCAGACGTCCTATGTGTACGCTTCTGACGGAGAGACCCTGATCACCTCCTTCTACGAGGAGAACCGCCGCGAGGTGACCCTCGACGAGGTGTCCCCGCTCATGATCGATGCGCTGCTGGCCGCCGAGGACTCGAAGTTCTACGAGCACAACGGCGTCGACTGGGCCGGCATCATCCGCGCCGCGGTGGCGAACCAGGGCGGCGACTCGCAGGGCGCGTCGACCCTCACCATGCAGTACGTGCGCAATACCCTGATCTACTCGGCCTCAACCATCGACGAGGTCATCGCCGCCTCCGAGGACACGTACGAGCGCAAGCTCCGCGAGGCCCGGTACGCCATGGCGATCGAGGACTCCATGTCCAAAGAGGACATCCTTGAGGGGTATCTGAACGTCATCTACCTCGGCAACCAGGCGTACGGCGTCCACGCCGGCTCCTACTCCTACTTCAACAAGCCGCCGAGCGAACTGGAGCTGTGGGAGGCCGCGACCCTCGCCTCGCTCCCCAAGTTCCCCTCCTACGCCGACGGCCTCCTCGACGGCGAGGGCGACGACTCCCAGATCATGGAGCGCCGCAACTGGATCCTCGACCGCATGGCCTCCCTCGGCTACATCGACCAGGCCGACGCCGACGCCGCCAAGGAGCAGCCCCTCGGCCTCAACCCGCGCCCCGTCCGCAGCGAGTGCGTCGACGTGGCGACCTCCAACTGGGGCTTCTTCTGCGACTACTTCAAGGCCTGGTGGGGCGATCAGGAGCTGTTCGGCGAGACCGAGCGCGACCGCATCTCCCTGCTCAAGCGCGGCGGCTTCCGCATCGTCACCTCCCTCGACGCCGAGCTCCAGAACGACGCCACGGAGCGCCTCGCCGACGAGGTGGACGTGGACAACTCCGCGACCCTCGGATCGGTGACCATCACCCCGGGCACCGGGCACGTCAGGGCCATGGCCGTCAACCGCGTCTACAGCCTCGACCAGACGGACAACGGTCCACGCACCGACGGGGACGACTCCAAGCCCTCCAACTACCCGAACACCACCATCCCGCTGCTCAGCGGCAACGAACGGGTCGCCGGGTACCCGGCGGGCTCGACGTTCAAGATGTTCACCATGCTCGCGGCCCTCGAAGAGGGCTGGCCGCTGGAGACCCGCATCCCCTCGCCGGGGAGGTACACCTCGCACTACCTCACGGCCGCCGACGACCCGTCCGCGTGCGGCTCGGTGCTGGAGAACGACCAGAAGCACTGGTGCCCGTCCAACGACGGCAACTGGTCGGCCTCCCCGATGAACATGTGGGGCATGTTCGGGCGCTCCTCGAACACCGCGTTCGTGCAGCTCCAGGAGATGGTCGGAACCAGCAAGGCGTACGACGCGGCCAAGCGCGCCGGGATCGACTTCTACAACAACGAGGGCCTCGACGCCCGCGTCGAGAGCGGCACGCTCGACGACTACGGCGTCTTCACCCTCGGGTTCGACGCGACCACCCCGATGGACATGGCCGAGGCGTACGCCACGGTCGCCGCGGGCGGCCTCCACTGCAACCCGCTGCCGGTCATGCAGGTCATCGACGCCACCGGTGAGGAGTGGGCCGAAGCCTCTGCGCCCCAGTGCGAACAGGCGTTCCCCGAGGAGGTCGCGTACGCGGCCGTCAGCGCCGGGCGCTGCGTCGTGGGCCAGAGCGCCGACGGCACCCAGTGCTCCGGCAACGGCACCGCCGCCGCCTACACCGGCGGGTTCGACCGGCCGCTGTTCGGCAAGACCGGCACCTCCGACTCCGACCGCGCCTACTGGTTCATCGGCTCGACCCCCAACGCCACCACCGCGACGTTCGTCGGCGACACCGACGCGACCTACCGGTCCGGCACGGCCACAGCGGGGTTGAAGGTCTCCGTGAAGGAGGTCGGCGTCGCGATCCTCAAGAAGGCCGTCAAGGGACTCGACGAGGAGGGCTGGCCGAAGCCCTCGGACGAGATGGTCAACGGCAAGAACCTCACCTCGATCCCGTCCGTCAGCTGCATGGACGCCGACGAGGCCCGCTCCCGCGTGGCGAACGCGGGCTTCGACGCCTCGATCGCGCCGGGCAGGTTCGAGTCCGACTGCAAGGAGGGCGAGGCCTTCGCGACCTCCCCGTCCGGTTCGGCGCCGAAGGGCGCCCCGGTCTACATCCTCGTCTCCGACGGCTCCGGTTACGAGGAGGAGCCCACCGGCGACGAGACCACCGGCGGCCCCGGAGGCGGGGGCGGCGGCGGAGGCGGCGGCGGAGGCGGCGGGGGCGACTGACCCGCGGCCCTGACGGGCTTGCACCACAACGGGAGAGGGCCCGCGCCGTATGGCACGGGCCCTCGTTTTCCTTGGGAGGGTGTAAGGCTCAGGGGGCCGTGGACACGAGGGTGCCGGGGCCGGGCTCGTCGGTGGGGACCGCGACGTGGTTGCCTTCGCGCAGTTCGCCGTCGCGGATGGTGACCGCGCGCTGGGCGCGCTCGGCGACGTCGTGGTCGTGGGTGATCATGAGGACCGTCAGGCCCCCCGAGTGCAGCTCGTCGATCGTCGCCAGGACCGCGTCGGCGGTGTGCGAGTCGAGGTTGCCGGTGGGCTCGTCGCACAGCAGCAGGCTCGGCTCGGCGGCGAGGGCGCGGGCGATGGCCACGCGCTGGCGCTCGCCGCCCGAGAGGGTGGTGGGGAGGGCGTCGAGGCGGTGGCCGAGGTTGACCAGTTCGAGCTTCTCGCGGGCGATCTGGCGGCGCTTGCGGCGCGGGATGCCCTGGTAGACCAGGGACATGGCGACGTTCTCGGTGGCGGTGCGGTGCGCCATGAGGTGGAACGACTGGAAGATGAACCCGATCTTGTCGGCCCGCAGGCGGGTCCGCATGGACTCCTTCATCGCCGACGTGTCGTGCCCGTCGAGCCAGTAGGTGCCCGCGGTGGGGGCGTCGAGCAGGCCCAGGAGGTTGAGGAGCGTGGACTTGCCGGAGCCGGAGGGGCCGACGATCGCGACGTACTCGCCGTCGGCCACCTTGAGGTGCACCGGTTTCAGGGCCTCGACCGGGGGCGGGCCCGGGTAGGTCATGCCGACGCCGTCGAGCTCGATGAGCGCGCGCGGGCCGGGGTCGGCCTCCGGCGACGCGGCGACGCGGGCGAACACGGCGGTGTCGTCCGCGGCGCCCTCCGCGGTCACGGTCGGCAGGATCAGCGTGGCGTCGTTCTCGGTCACGTCAGTGAGACGCCGCGGCCGCGGCGCGGGGTTGCCCGGTCAGAAGGCGAAATCCGCGGAGACCGGCCGGTGGTCCGAGGCGGTCGCGTCGAGGACGCCCGAGCCGGTCGCGTCCAGGCCCCGGTACAGGACCTGGTCGATGCGCGCCAGCGGCGTGTCCGCGGGCCAGGTGAACCCGAAGCCCTTCCCGGCCGACGCCTGCGCGGATTCGAGCTGGTACGTGATCGGCGCGAGGGACCGGTCTTGGACGGTGCCGTTCAGGTCCCCCGCGAGGACGACCCGGTCGAGCTCCTCGTCGGCGATGGCCTCGCCGAGGAGCTCGGCGGTCTCGTTGCGCTGCTCGGAGGTGAAGCCCTCGGAGTTGACGCGCACCGACAACAGGTGGGCGACGTAGAACGCGACGCTCTCGCCGTCGATGTCGACCGCGGCCCGGAACGCGCGCGCCCACCCGAGGTTGAGGTCCACCTCGTTCGAGTCGGTCACCGGGTACACCGACCACAGGGCGACCGTGCCGTACGCGACGGAGTACGGGTACCGCTCGGCGAGCGCGTCGCCCCAGGCGATCCGCTGGTCCTCGGTGAGCTCGACGAGGACGATCACGTCCGGTTCGGCGGCGAGGAGGGTCGCGGCGGTGGCCTCGGTGTCGGTGTTCTCGGCGTTGACGTTGTGGGCGACGACGCGGAAGTCGCCCTCGCCGTCGTGCTTGTCGGGGATGAGGCTCGCGTACATCTGGAACCACACCATGGCCGGGAGGATCGCGCAGACGATCGCGAAGGGCCTGCGCCGGACCGCGGCGAGGAGGATGAGGACCGGGACGCCGAGGCCGAACCAGGGCAGGAACGTCTCGATGAGGCTGCCGAGGTTGTACCAGCGGTTGGGGATGAAGCGGTGCAGGAGCAGGATCGCCGCGAGCAGCAGCGACAGGGCGATGACGACGCCGCTGTAGATCTTCCCGCCGGTCTTGGCCATCCCGGTCCGCCCTTCGCACGGTCGGCGGCCCGCACCGGCCGCTCTGGAGTTTCGACAGCCTAGCGGGACGCCGCCAGGAACGGCGAACGCCGGGCCTCGGTGAGGCCCGGCGTTCGGACGTTGGCGGTAGCGGTGGGATTTGAACCCACGGTCAGGGGTTACCCGACACTCGCTTTCGAGGCGAGCTCCTTCGGCCGCTCGGACACGCTACCGCCGAAAACGTTACCGGATCGGCGATGCGGGCGCGCAACCGGGATCGGGCGATTCAGCTCACAGGTGGTCTCCGGGAATTCATGGGATGTTTATGAGAGGCTGGCGGCATGACTGCACACATCTCCGCCGCACCCGGCGACATCGCCGAGAGCGTCCTCCTGCCCGGGGACCCGCTGCGCGCGAAGTGGATCGCCGAGACCTTCCTCACCGAGGCCGAGTGCTACTCCGAGGTCCGGAACATGTTCGGGTTCACCGGCACGTACAAGGGGAAGCGCGTCTCCGTCCAGGGCACCGGGATGGGCCAGCCGTCCGCGTCGATCTACACGCACGAGCTGCTCGACGTGTACGGCGTCAAGACCGTCGTCCGGGTCGGCTCGGCCGGGGCGATCCACGACGACATCGAGCTGCGGGACGTCGTGGCGGGGATCGGGGCGTCCACGAACTCCTCGATGAACCGCATCCGCTTCAACGGGGTCGTGGACTACGCGCCAGTCGCCGACTTCGGGCTGCTGAGGAACGCCGTGGACGCGGCCGCCGCGCGCGGCGTGAACATGCACGTGGGCCAGTTGTACTCCTCCGACACGTTCTACACGGACGCGCCCGAGGTGGAGGCCAAGCTCGCCGACTACGGCATCCTCGCGATCGAGATGGAGGCCGCGGCGATCTACACGCTGGCGGCGAAGTTCAAGGCGCGGGCGCTGGCGCTGTGCACGATCTCCGACCACATCCTCAAGGGCACGGAGCTGCCCGCGGCGGACCGGCAGGAGTCGTTCTCGGAGATGGTCGAGATCGCCCTCGACGCCGTCACCGCGTAGCGAGACCTCAGGCAGGCCCGGTCCGAGCGGACCGGGCCTTCGCGCTATCCGAGGGCCGCGGCGAGCTCGGCCTCCAGGTAGGGGCCGAGGGTCGCGGCGTACGTGTTCGTCAGGTGGGCGTCGTCGCGGTAGACCAGGACGTTGCCGACGACGGGCGCGCAGGTCTCGGGGCCGCAGATCGCGTCGGTGAGGTCGATCTTGTGGACGCCCTCGGGGACGTCGAGCTCCGCGAACGCGCCCTCCTCGTAGTAGGAGTCGCGGTCGACGGCGCACTCGGCGGACTCGGGGCCGTGGAGGTCCACGCACAGCGGGATGTCGAAGCGGGGGCTCGGGGTGTCGCGGACGACCGCGACGCTCGTGCCCGTCGCGAGGAGCTGCTCGTACCGGTCGGTGTAGTCGGGGAACGTCTCGTACGCCTCGTACCCGACGCGGGAGCCGTAGGTGAAGACCAGGTCGGGGGCGAGGCCGCCGATCTCGGCGACGACGGCGTCGTTCCAGGCCGCGCAGGAGCGGTACCGCTCCTCGCCGAGGTCCTCCTGGCCGGTCTCGATGATGCACGCGTTCTTCGTGTACGCCACGACGTGCCAGTTCCGGGACTCGGCCGCTTCGAGGACCGCCGGGAGCCACTGCCAGATCTTCGAGCCGCCGTACATGACCACGGTGGCCGCGGCCTCGGCTTCAGGGGAACCGAAGTCGCAGCGGATCGGCTCGTACCCCTCCATGGTCTGGTTGCAGTCGCCCGAGAGCGCCGGGTCGTAGTCCTCGGCCGCGTCGAGCGTCGAGGGCGCGAAGTCCGCTTCGGGGAAGGCGGCGTCCTCGGCGAGCGCGGCGGCCCCGGGGTAGCGGGCCGGGTCGGCGGCGGCCTCGGCGAGGCGGGCCCGCTCGTGGGCGATGTACCAGGTCATGGACGCGCACGCGGCGAGGACGAGCGCGATGCACGCGGCCCCGAGCGCGAACGCGCCGCGCGCGGTCGACTGGCCGAGCCCGGAGGCGGGGAGGCGGACCTCCACGGCCCAGTGCGTGAGCGCGGCGAGGACCGTGGCCGCGGCGAGGATGAGCAGGCCGCCGGCCAGGGTGGCGGTGTCGCGGCCGGTCGCCGTCAGGTAGCAGACGAGGATCGGCCAGTGCCACAGGTACAGCGTGTACGAGAGGGTGCCGAGGCGCTGGAGCGGCCACGTGTTGAGCAGCAGGCCCGCGCCCTTCCCTGGCGCGGCGGTGGCGGCGACGATGACCGCGCAGGCCCCGGCGACGGGCGCGAGCGCGGCCCAGCCGGGGAACTGGGTGGATTCGAGGAACGCGCCCGCGAGCACGAGGACCGCAACCCCGGCCCAGCCCAGGGCGACGGCGGCGAGGCGCGGGAGGCGCGCGGTCCAGCCCCGCACGGCGGGCCGCAGGGTCAGGGCGAGGAGGCCGCCGGCGGCGAACTGCCAGATGCGGGCGCGGGTGTCGAAGTACGCGTACGCCTGGTTCTCGGCGGTCTCCCACAGCGCGAACGCGAACGAGGCGGCGAGGACGAGTGCGAGGACGGCGGCGACGGTACGCATCGGCGGGAGCCCGGCGCGGCGGGCGGCCCACAGGACGAGGCCGACCAGGACCGGCCAGAGGATGTAGAACTGGGTCTGGACGCCGAGGGACCAGTAGTGCTGGACGATGCTCGCGCCGTTGTTGGAGGACAGGTAGTCCACCGAGTGCGCGGCGAGGTTCCAGTTGCCGTAGTAGAGCGCGGACGCGGCGATGTCGCCGAGCTGCTGGCCCCAGGTGGCGCGCGGCAGCCACCAGAGCACCATGAGGACGGTGCCCGCGGCGACGACGAGCGCGGGCGGGAAGATGCGCCGCACGATCCGGGCCGCGTACGGCAGGTATCCCGGGCCCCGTCCGGCGTCGGCGGAGCGCAGGAACCCGGCGGTGATGAAGAACCCGGACATGAGCAGGAAGATGTCGACGCCGCCGGAGACGCGGTCGAACCAGATGTGGTAGACCGCGATGACCGCGATGGCGAGGCCGCGGAGGCCGTCGATCTCCCGCAGGCGCGGGGGCCTGGCGGCGGTGGCGCGGCCCGCGCTGTCGGCCGCGGGTTCGGCGGTGGAGGTGGCGCTCATGGGTCTCCGGGGCGTGGCGGGGGGCGGTCGCTGCGGGGGTGTCGACACCGAGCGTAGAAGGCGGTTCGCGGATGCGTTGACACGGGGCTCCGGGCGGGCCACAATATCCATGACCTTAACGATCGTTCAGGTCGGAGGATCGTCAAGGAGGACGTCATCGTGGACTTCAGCGGGGACTACCCGGCCGAGCGGGCGCGCATCGAGCGCGGCGGGGCCGAGAAGTACCACCAGGCGGCGGCTGCGGCGGGCAAGTACCACGCCCGCGAGCGGATCAGGCGCCTGTGCGACCCCGACTCGTTCCGCGAGGACGCCCTGTGGGCCAACCCCGACCCCAGCCTGCCTGCCGACGGCGTGGTCGTCGGGTCCGCCACCGTGCAGGGGCGGCCGGTGCGGATCGTCGCCAACGACTCCACCGTCAAGGCCGGGTCGTGGGGCGCGCGCACCGTCGAGAAGATCATCCGCACCATCGAGGCCGCCCAGCTTGAGCAGCACCCGATCGTCTACCTCGTGGACTCCGCGGGCGCGCGCATCACCGACCAGGTGCAGCTGTTCCCCGGCCGCCGCGGGGCCGGGCGGATCTTCCACGAGCAGGTCCGCGCCTCCGGGAAGATCCCGCAGGCGTGCGCCCTGTTCGGGCCCAGCGCCGCCGGGGGCGCGTACATCCCCGCGTTCTGCGACATCGTCGCGATGGTCGACGGCAACGCGTCCATGTACCTCGGCAGCCCGCGCATGGTCGAGATGGTCACCGGCGAGAAGACGACCCTGGAGGACATGGGCGGGGCCCGCGTCCACACCGAGCGGTCCGGGGTCGGGCACTTCCTGTGCCGCAACGAGGACGAGGCCATCGCTGACGTGCGCCGGTGGCTGTCGTACCTGCCGTCGAACTGGACGCAGCCCGCGCCGGTGCGCGCGGCCCGCCCGCCGCTCCCGGTGGACCTCGCCGCGGCGATCCCGCCCAGCGAGTCCGCGCCGTTCGACATGCACGCGTTCCTCGACGGCCTGGTGGACCGGGACTCGGCCCTGGAGGTGCAGGCGCGGTGGGCCGGGGAGCTCATGACCGTCTTCGCGCGCCTCGACGGGCGGCCGGTCGGCATCGTCGCCAACAACTCCGCGGTCCGCGGCGGCGTCCTGTTCTCCGACTCCGCGGACAAGGCCGCCCGGTTCGTGAGCACGTGCGACGCGTTCAACGTGCCGCTGTTGTTCCTCGCCGACGTCCCCGGGTTCATGGTCGGCTCCGCCGTCGAGCACGCCGGGATCATCCGCCACGGCGCCAAGATGATCGCCGCCGTCGCCGAGGCCACCGTCCCGAAGATCTGCGTCGTGGTCCGCAAGGCCTACGGCGCGGGGCTGTACGCGATGGCCGGGCCCGCGTTCGGGTCCGACGCGGTGCTCGCGCTCCCGACGGCGCGCATCGCCGTCATGGGCGCCGAGGCCGCCGTCAACGCCGTGTACGCCAACAAGATCGCCGCGATCGACGACCCCGCCCAGCGGGAGCAGTTCGTCGCCGACCGCCGCGCCGAATACGAAGCCGACGTCGACCTGCGAAGGCTCGCAGGAGAACTCGTCGTCGACGACGTCCTCGCCCCCGAGGAGCTGCGCGATGACCTCATCGCGCGGTACCGCCGGCTGACCCACAAGGACCGCCGGTTCGCCGACCGCCGACACCCGATCACACCGGTGTGAAACAGGAGCCAGCAATGAAACTCGACATCGAGCAGACCGAATTCGCCGCCGCCGTGCGGGCCTACGCCCAGGAGCAGATCCGCCCCGTCATCGGCGACTTCTATGAGCGCGGGGAGTTCCCGATCGAACTCGTCCGGGGCCTCGGCAAGCTCGGCGTCCTCGGGGTCACCCTTCCCGAGGAGCACGGCGGGGCCGGCATGGGCCTGTTCATGCTCGGCCTCGCACTGGAGGAGATCGCCCGCGTCGACGCGTCCGTGGCGGTCACCGTCGAGGCGTCGGTGACGCTCGGCGCGGAGGCGATCGCCAAGTTCGGCACCCCTGAGCAGCAGGCGAAGTGGCTCCCGAACCTCGCCGCCGGGCAGGGCCTGGTCGCGTTCGCGCTCACCGAGCCCGGCGGCGGCACCGACGCCGGGTACACCGACACCAAGGCCCGCCTCGAAGACGGCGAGTGGGTCATCGACGGCGCGAAGTGCTTCATCACCAACGCGGGCACCGCGATGACCGACCTCATCATCACCACCGCGCAGACCGGGCCCGGCGAGGTCACCTGCATCGCCGTCGAACCGGGCACGCCCGGCCTGGAGATCGGGCCCGAGTACTCCAAGGTGGGGTGGCGGGCCTCGGACACGCGACCGGTGTACTTCGACAACTGCCGCGTCCCCGAGGCGAACCTCGTCGGGCAGCGCGGGCGCGGGTTCGTGCAGTTCCTCGAACTCCTCGACTCCGGGCGCGTGGCCATCGCCGCGCTCGCCACCGGGTCGGCGCAGGGGTGCCTGGACGAGGCGCTCGCGCACGCGAAGGAGCGCGAGGCGTTCGGGCGGCCCATCGGCGAGAACCAGGCGATCGCGTTCATGCTCGCGGACATGAAGCTCCGCGCCCACACCTCGCGCCTCGCGTGGCAGGACGCGGCGGTCAAGGCCGAGTCCGGGGAGCCGTTCGGCACGGACGCGGCGCTCGCGAAGCTCCACGCGTCCCTTGCGGCCGTGGACAACGCGCGGGACGCGACGCAGATCTTCGGCGGGTACGGGTTCATGAACGAGACGCCGGTGGCGCGGGCGTGGCGGGACGCGAAGGTGCTGGAGATCGGCGAGGGCACCAACGAGGTCCAGCGGATGCTCATCGCGAGGTCCCTGGGGCTGTAGCGGTTCCGGGCGCCGTCCGGGGCTCTGGACGGCGCCTGGGAACTTACTGAAAACTTCAACTAAAGGTCTTGAGTTTCCGCCCCGAATCATGACAAGCTCGGC
Organism: Glycomyces mayteni; assembly: GCF_042428885.1. Lineage (NCBI taxonomy): Bacteria > Bacillati > Actinomycetota > Actinomycetes > Glycomycetales > Glycomycetaceae > Glycomyces > Glycomyces mayteni. The sequence goes on along the minus strand of NZ_JBHMBP010000001.1, from coordinate 1,084,902 downwards.
TCTTCGGCAGTAGCGTTGCCGCCGCGGCCCGAAATCCCTCCCAGGCGCGCAGGCTGCCGCGGGGGACGGGCCGCATGGACAAGGAGCTCAGACATGACCGACAGCAAGACCGGTAGCGACCTCGCGCGGCGGGTCATCGCCTCGCGGCGCGGGTTGATGTGCGGCCTGGCGGGGCTCGGGGCCGCAGGGGCCCTGGCCGCGTGCGGGACGGCCGAGTCGCCGTCCGATTCGAGTACCTCCTCCGGTTCGGACGCGACCACCGGGGGTTCGGGCGACGGCTCGTCCGCCGACGCGGGCGGGGACGCCATCGCGGCGACCGCGGACGTCCCGGAGGGCGGCGGGATCGTCGTCGCCGACACCGTGCTCGTGCAGCCGAGCGCCGACGAATTCCTCGCGTTCTCGGCCGCGTGCCCCCACATGGGCACCATCGTGAACCCGCCGGACGCCGCGGGGGACATCATCTGCCCCAACCACGGCTCGACGTTCTCCCTCGAAGGCGAGCTGGAGAAGGGCCCGGCCGAGACCGGCCTGACCCCGGTCGACATCACCGTCGAGGACGGCCAGATCTTCCTCGCCTAGCAGGGCGGGACGGAGCGGCCGGGAAGCGATCGCTTCCCGGCCGCTTCGCGTGCTGTGCCCTGGAGCAGGGCTCGCAAGCGTCGCCCTGTTGTCTACGTCAGGGCGTCGGCCGCGGCCGGGTCCGAGTCGCGCAGGAACTGGGCGCAGCGCGCGGCCTCGTCGGCCTCGCCGATCGCGGCGGCGGCGCGGGAGAGCTGGTGCAGGGACTTGAGGAACCCGCGGTTCGGCTTGTGCTCCCACGGGATCGGGCCGTGCCCCTTCCAGCCGCTGCGGCGGAGCTGGTCGAGCCCCCGGTGGTACCCGGTGCGCGCGAACGCGTAGGCGGTGACGTCGTCGCCCGACTCCAGGGCGTTCTTCGCCAGCCGCGCCCACGCGGCGCAGAACCACGGGAACTGGCGGACGGTGTCCTCGGGCGTGTGCTCGTCGAGGTACGTCCTGGCCTCGGTGTCCTCGGGCATCAGCGTCGCCGGAGGCTGTGACATCAGATTCTGCGGAGCCAATTCGGGTCCTCACTCTAGGGTCGAGTCGCTCGTGAAAAGCAGTCGGACAAGCCTAACCCCGCCACGGGAGCGTCCTCCCGGTCCGGGTCGGCGTCGTCCTCCTGGGGCGTGCGGGGCGCCGTGAAGTGCACGGCGATCCCGCCGATGAGCGCCGCGAGGACCGACGCGGCGAGGACGCCGATCTTCGCCTCGTACGCCAGGACCGGGTCGCCGCCGTAGAACGCGAGCTCGGCGATGAACAGGGCCACCGTGAACCCGATGCCCGCGACCGCGCCGATGGCGGCCAGCAGCGGCCACGTGGTCCCCCGCGGCATCCGGCCCAGCCCCAGCTTCACGACGAGCCAGGTCGTGAGCGTGATGCCCGCGGTCTTGCCGAGCACGAGGCCCGCGATGATCCCGAGCGTCACCGTGGACCCGAACGCAGCCCCGACCAGGTCCGAGGACAGCGGGATGCCCGCGTTCGCGAGCGCGAACAGCGGCAGGACGACGAAGGAGGAGAACCGGTGGTGCTGGTGCTGGAGCCGCGCCGCGGGCGGCTGGGCGTCGCGGGTGAGCCTGACGAGGCGCTCGGTCTCCTCGACGGTGAGGCCGTCCTTGGCGAGCTCCTGGGCCTCGTCGTGGGCCACGGCCGGGTCCAGGAGGGGGCGGGCGGCGATGACCAGGCCCATGATGACGCCCGCGATGGTCGCGTGGACCCCCGATTCGAGCATCGCGACCCACAAGAGGACGCCGATGACCAGGTACACGGCCGGGGACCAGACGTTGAGCAGGCGCATGAGGACCGCGAGGGCGGTGAGCGCGGCCGCGGCGATGAGCCACTCGGGCGAGAGGTCGTCGGTGTAGAACACGGCGATGACGGCGATGGCGCCGAGGTCGTCGACGATCGCGAGGGTGAGCAGGAAGATCCGGGCCGCCGAGGGGATGCGGGAGCCGAAGAGGGCGAGGACGCCGACGGCGAACGCGATGTCGGTGGCCATGGGGATGCCCCAGCCGTGCGCGCCCTCGCCGCCCGCGTTCAGGGCCGCGTAGACCAGGGCCGGGACGGCCATGCCGCCGACGGCGGCGGCGATCGGGGGGACGGCGTTGCGGGGGCTGGCGAGCTCCCCGGAGACGATCTCCTGCTTGATCTCCAGGCCCACGACGAAGAAGAACAGGGCCATGAGGCCGTCGTTGATCCAGTCCTTGAGCGAGTGGTGGAGCGTGAAGTCCCCGAAGGAGAGCGTGATGTCCAGGCCCCACACGGCCTCGTAGGACGCCGACCAGGGCGAGTTGGCCCAGAGCATCGCGGCGACGGCGCAGACGACGAGGACGACGCCCGCGGCGGGCTCGATCTTGAGGAACTCGGCCGCGGGGCGGCCGACGTACCGGGCGATGGGCCGCCGCGAGTACAGGAACGCTGGGCGGTTCCTCCAGATGTCGGACTTCCAGGGCTCCTCGGGCGGTGTCATGCGCCAGAGCCTATCCGGGCGAAAGGGCCCGTACCACTCCTATGAGGACGCGGCGCGGCAGTCGGGGCACAGGCCCCGGTAGGTGACGGCGGCGCTGGTGACGGTGAAGCCGTGGCGCTCGTCGCCGGGGAGCCACTCGATCGGGTCGGCGACGGCGTGGACGTCCTTCATGAGGCCGCAGCCGTCGCAGATGAGGTGGTGGTGGTCGTGGTCGGCGTTCGGGTCGTACCGCTTCGAGCGGCCCTGGAGGGAGAGTTCGAGGACCTCGCCGAGGGCGACCATCTCGTTCAGGGTGTTGTAGACCGTGGCGCGGGACAGCTCGGGCATGCGCGCGACGGCGCGTTCGAGCACCTCGTCGGCGGTGAAGTGCACGTGGGAACCCTCCAGCGTCTCGGCGATGACGCGTCGCTGAGGGGTGATGCGCCAGTTGTGGCGCCGCAGTCGGGTTACCAGGTCGCTCATGCTGTTCTCTCAACGGGTCAGGAAGTCGAACCCCACTCTAGCAGGACAAACGGGCCGCGCACCACTCATGCTGGACGGCTTCTCACTTTAGAATAGATCTAGGAGGTGCGGCTGACCAGCTCAGGCCGGGCACGGCGGCGGCCCCCGGCGCTCGCGCACGGGGGCCGCAGTGCACCGGGCTCAGTCCTCCAGGACGCGCCCGCACTCGCCGCATTCCGGCGGCTTCTGCCGCGGGACCTCCACGAACTCCTCGGCCACGATCCACAGCTTCCACCGGTCGTGCTCGCGGATCACCGTGATGGAGGTGATGTCGTCGCGGCCGGGCCGCTCCAGGCCCCACATGATGTCCAAGGGCTCCTTGTGCTTCGCGAGCTTGACCTCGCGGCCCTTCAGGTAGTACCCGGCCCGGGAGTACACGAGCTGCTCCTGCTCGCCGTGCTCCTTCGGCGCGGGCTCGCGGCTGCGGCCGTTGAGGAACGCGTGGTACTCGGTGTGGAGCTGACGCGCGATCTGCTGGAGGGGCACGGACGAATAGGCCTTGACCCACCGGTTGGGCGCCTGGTTCTTCCACTTGGTCAGGCGGGCGGAGATCTCCGCGTACGAGATCTTCTCCCCCTTCGCGCGCCACTCGCGCTGGAACACCGACAGCGACCAGTTGTACACGGCCCGAACCGCTTCCAGGGTCTCTTCAAGGTTCCTGAGCTGCTGCTCGTCCGGGTCGAACGTATACTCGTACCCGCGTTTCACCAAGTGGGTCATAGGCTTCGTCATGTCCATGACCTGTTGATATCAGACGATTACGCACCGCCACGTGTTCCTCACCTCATCGGCGTGTCGGCTGACCGTGCGGCAAGTAACTTGGCCTGGTGCCCTTCGACATCGACCCCGGCGTGTTCGCCCTGCTCATCGTCGCGGCGGTGTTCGCCGGATGGGTCGACGCGGTCGTCGGCGGCGGCGGGCTGATCCAGCTCCCCGCGCTGCTGGTGGCGTTCCCCACAGCGCCGGTGCAGCTCATGCTGGGCACCAACAAGATGGCGTCGGTGTGCGGGACGACGATCTCCGCGATCACTTACTCCCGCAAGATCAAACTGGAGCACCGGCTCCTGTGGCCCACCGTCGGCCTGGCCCTGGCGGGCTCGGGCGCGGGGGCCGTCGCGGCCCTCGCGGTCTCCGCGAGCGCCTTGAAGCCCATCATCATCGCGGTGCTGCTTGCGGTCCTGGTGCTGGTCATCGCTCGACCGCAGCTCGGCCTGGAGCCGCAGCCGCGGCTGCGGACCCCGCTGCGCGCCGCCGCGCTCATGCTCACCGCGGGCGTCGGGGTCGCGTTCTACGACGGGATCATCGGCCCCGGCACCGGGATCTTCCTGTCGGTGGCGTTCACGACGATCATCGGCTTCGACTACGTGACGGCCGCGGCGCACACCAAGGTCGTCAACGCGGCCACCAACATCGGCGCGGTCGCCGTGTTCGCCCTCCAGGGGAACGTGTGGTGGCTCCTGGGCCTGGTCCTGGGCGCGGGCTGCATGGCGGGCGCGTGGTTCGGGGCTCGCACGGCGATGGCGAAGGGCTCCCGGTTCGTGCGGATCGTCCTCGTGGTCGTGGTGCTCGCGCTCCTGGCCCGGCTCGGCTGGGACGTGTGGGCCGCGGCCCGCTAGGGGTTGATCGCCAGGAACAGGTACGCGGCGAGGAGCGCGAGGTGGACGCCGCCCTGGAGGCGGGTGGCGCGGCCGGGGACGATCGTGAGGACCGAGACGACGAGGGTGAGGCCCAGCAGCACGATCTGCGTCGGCCCGAGCCCGAGCAGCAGCGGCCCGTCCATGAAGAACGAGGCGATCGCGATCGCCGGGATCGTCAGGCCGATCGAGGCCATCGCGGACCCGTAGCCGAGGTTGATGGAGGTCTGGATGCGCTCGCGGCGGGCCGCGCGGATCGCCGCGATCGACTCGGGCAGCAGCACCAGCAGGGCGATGGCCACGCCGACGGAGGACGCGGGGAAGCCCGCGGCGTCGACGCCCGCCTTGATCGCCGGGGACTCCACTTTCGCGAGGCCGACGACGCCGACGAGGGCGACCATGAGCATCCCGAGGCTGAGCAGCGCGGTCTTCCCCGAGGGCGGGTCGGCGTGGGTCTCCTCGGTGACCGGGCCCGACTCGGTGATGGGGAGGAAGAAGTCGCGGTGGCGCACGGTCTGGGTGAACACGAACAGGCCGTACAGGACGATCGAGACGACCGCGGCGAACACGAGCTGCGAGGAGGAGAACTCGGGGCCGGCCTCGCTGGTGGTGAAGGTCGGCAGGACCAGGCCCAGGACCGCGAGGGTCGCGACGGTGGCGAGGGCCGCGCCCGAGCCCTCGGGGTTGAACAGGGTCGTCCCGTACTTGAGGGCCCCCAGGAGCAGGGAGATGCCGACGATGCCGTTGGTGGTGATCATGACCGCGGCGAACACGGTGTCGCGGGCGAGGGTGTCGGCGTCGTGGCCGCCGGAGGCCATGACGGTGAGGATGAGGGCGACCTCGATGACCGTGACGGCGACGGCGAGGACGAGGGAGCCGTAGGGTTCGCCCACGCGGTGGGCGACGACCTCGGCGTGGTGGACGGCGGCGAGGACGGTGGCCATGAGGGCGACGGCGGCGATCACGACGAGCGCGGTCTCCGACTCGCGGCCCCAGGTGAAGGCCAGCACGATGATGCCGACCACCGGCGCGATGACGGTCCAGGACAGTAGCGGGGATCGTTTCGCGGCGCTCATACGCGACATCCTGTCACGGGGCGGTCGCACTGTCCCGGGGACCGAGGCGGGGCCATGCGCCATGACACACTCGTTCTGTCCCTTTTGTGCTGTGCGAAACGGTACGAGCGCACGGCGCCGCTTGCGTGCGGGAGTCGCTAGAGTCGTCCCATGGCGAGCGAGTTCACACCTGAGTCCCCCTCGGACACCGTCTCGCGCCTGCGGGCGCACTTCGACACCGGCCGCACCAAACCGGTGCCGTGGCGCCTGGAGCAGCTCAAGGGCCTCGACCGGATGCTGCGGGAGGCCGGGGAGGAGCTCGCCGACGCGCTGCGCGCGGACCTGGGGAAGGCCGCGCCGGAGTCGTTCCTCGCCGAGATCGACTTCGTGTCCGCCGAGGTGCGGGCCCTGCGCAAGCACCTGCGGTCCTGGCTGCGGCCCAAGCGGGTCTACACGCCGCCGCACCTCCAGCCCGCGAAGGCGTACGTGCTGCGCGAGCCGCTCGGGGTCGTCACCGTCATCGGGCCCTTCAACTACCCGGTGCAGCTCCTGCTCGCGCCGCTCGCGGGCGCGCTCGCGTGCGGGAACGCCGTGGCCGTGAAGCCCTCGGAGGCGTCGGCGGCGACCGCGTCGGTGCTCGGGCGGCTCATCGGCGAGTACCTCGACCCCGAGGCCGTCGCGGTCGTGCAGGGCGGGGCGGCCGAGACGGCGGCGCTGCTGGCCGAGCGGGTCGACCACATCTTCTTCACCGGTTCGCCGCGCGTGGGCCGGATCGTCGCGAAGGCCGCCGCCGAGCACCTGACGCCGGTGACCCTCGAACTGGGCGGGAAGAGCCCCGCGATCGTCGAGCCGGGCGCGGACCTGGCGACGGCGGCGCGGCGGATCGCCTGGGGGAAGTTCATGAACGCCGGGCAGACGTGCATCGCCCCCGACTACGTGCTCGCCGTCGGCGGCACCGGCCCGGAGCTGGAGAAGCACCTCGCCGAGGCGGTGCGGGAGATGTACGGGCACGCGCCCGCCGACAGCCCCGACTACGGGCGGATCATCGACGAGCGGGCGTTCGACCGCCTGGAGCGGTTCCTCGGCGAGGGCCGCCTCGTCGTCGGCGGCGGCCGCAACCGCAGCGACCGGTACATCGCGCCCACCGTCCTCGCCGACGTCTCGCCCGAGGACGCGGTCATGGGCGAGGAGGTGTTCGGGCCGGTCCTGCCGGTGCTCGCCGTCGACACCCTGGACGAGGCGATCGCCTACGTCAACTCCGGCGAGAAGCCCCTGGCGCTGTACGCGTTCACCAACTCCGACGCGACCCGCCGCAAGCTCCTGACGCGGACCTCCTCGGGCGCGGTCGGGTTCAACATCCCCATGGCGCACATCGACGTCCCGGGCCTGCCGTTCGGCGGCGTCGGGAGCTCCGGACTCGGCGCGTACCACGGGAAGCACTCGATCGAGGTGTTCTCCCACGCGAAGTCGGTGCTGGACAAGCCGCTCGCGCCCGACACGATGCGGGTCGTGTACCCGCCGTTCACCTCCCTCAAGGAGCAGGTGATGCGCCGCCTGCGCTAGCGGCGAGGTGGGCGTTGACGCGCCCGAGGAGCGAGAACAGCTGGGCGCGTTCGGCTTCGCTGAGCGGGGCCGTGATGAAGTCGTTGACGCCGTCGAGGACCGCCTCGATCTCGGCGAGCCGCTCGCGCCCCGCGTCGGTGATGGTGATCGTGTTGCGGCGCTTGTCGTCCGGGTCGGGGGCGCGGACGATCCACCCGCCCTCGGCCAGCTCGTTGAGGACGGCCACGAGGTCGGAGCGGTAGACGCGGGCGCGGTCGGCGAGCACGGCCTGGCTGGCGGGCCCGGCCTCGTCGAGGACGGCGAGGACCACGAAGTGGGCCTTGGGCGCGCCGAGCGGGGCGAGCGCCTCGGCGGCGACGCGGCTGGTCTGCGCGCTCGTCATGCCCAGCAGGCGCGAGAGCTGGCGCCGCAGCCGCTTCGAGGCGCCGCCGCCGTCGAAGGCCGGATCGAACCGCAGTTCATCGCTGGTGTCCATGCGGACAGCCTACCCCGCTTGCGTTAGTCCCACTAACGATGTAGATTCGTTAGCGACACAAACGTTAGTCTTACTAACGACCTGAAGGAGACCATCATGAGCGACACCGACACCCTGGTCCGCCTGCTCGCCGACCGCGCCGAGATCGAAGACCTCGTCGCCCGCCACACCGTGTGGATCGACGAGCAGCGCTGGGACGAGACCGGCCGGATCTTCACCGAGGACGTGGCCGTCACCTCCCCGCGCGGCGAGGCCCGCGGCATCCCCGCGCTGGTCGCCCTGGTGAGCGGCGGCAACGGGTACGAGGCCACGCTGCACACCAAGGCCAACGTCGTCATCGACCTCGACGGCGACACCGCCGCCGTGCGCGCCAACGACCTCGGCGTGTTCCTCAAGGAGGGCAACGAGGCGGCCGTGGCCGCCGGGACCCACCACTACACCGCGCGCCGGACCGGGGCCGGCTGGCGCTTCGACGGCCTGCGGGTCGCGCCCTTCGCGGTCACGGCGGGCCTCCCCCGGGCGATCTGACCCGGTGCGCCGCACGAAAAACAGGCCCTGACCGGCGCAGGACGCCGGTCAGGGCCCATACCCCTCGAAGACAAGTCTGCGCTCAGGTTAGCACCTGCCTTGCGCGCGCTATCGCAGGGGATGCCCCTTCGATCAGCAACGCCCCCAAGGGAAAAGACTCCATACCGGATCGTCGTGAGTCTAATGGGGACTTCAGGTCCGGCGAGGGCGATTCGGGTTGCGGCGACCGGGTATGTACACGACCGGGGCGCATCGGTAACATTGCACCGATTGGGAGTGACAATCCATTCCTTTTAGGATGCAAGGACGCCCCATGCGACGAATGGTGCTCAACGCCGCCCTCGGCCGGTCCGCGAGGGTCCGCCGGGACCCTTCCGAGACGCTCGCGCTGTGGCGCAAGTGCATCCGCGAGGCCGTCGCCGCCGCGGACACCGAGCCGGACCTGCGCGACTGGGAGTTCATCGAGGACCTCGGGTTCCTCCTCCAGTGCTTCGCCGCGGTGCCGGAGCTGACCCCGCTGGGCTGGACGCTCCAGCTCCGCGGGGCCGTGCAGCGGTTGGAGAACCGCCTGCGCGTCAAGTGGATCCACGCCCAGAACCCGCTGGTCGGCGCCGCGCCGGTCGAGCGGCCCGTGTTCATCGTGGGCCTCCCCCGCGCCGCGACCGGCCTCGCCCACCGCGTCCTCGCCGCCGCCCCCGGGCACCGCGCCCCGCACCTGTGGGAGATGCAGCGCACCGGCCTCGCCCGCGAGGACGCCGGGCGCGGCCGCACCGCCGTCGAACGCCAGGTCGCGGCCATGCGCCGCCTCGCCCCCGGCTACGACGCGGTCCGGCCCCTGTGGGCCGACCGGCCCGAGGAGTCCACGGCGGTCCTGTGGCGCACCTACGCGCCGATGGCCAGCGCGCCGCTGCCGGAGTACCGGGAGTGGGTGGCGCACGAGGACGTCACGGGCGACTACGAGTACTTGAAGCTGGTGCTCCAGGTGCTCCAGTACGGGGCGCCGCCGCGGCGGTGGGTCCTGCGGTTCTCGGGGGACGTGGCGCATCTGGACGTGATCCGGCAGGTGTTCCCCGACGCGGTGTTCGTGTGGATGCACCGGGACCCGGTGGCGGCGGTGCCGTCGTTCTGCTCGGCGGTGGAGCGGCTGACGGCGCTGCACTGCAAGGAGGTCGATCCGCTGGTGATCGGGCGGACGTGGCTGCCGGTGCTGGCGGAGTCGATCGAGCGGGGGCGCAAGCTGCGGCGCTCGCTTCCGGAGGACGCGGTGGCGGACGTGAACTACCACCGGTTCACGGGGTATCCGCACGAGTTCGCGCCGCGCCTGTTCGAGCGCCTGGGCGCGCCTTGGACGGTGTCGGACCGCAACGGGCTCAACGCGATCCTGGACGAGCACCGGACGGGGCACGAGTACTCGATGGAGCGGTACGGCTTCGACAAGCGGGAGGTCGAGGCGGCGTTCGGGGACTACCGGGAGCTGGTGGCGGCGCTGCGCGGCTGAAGGCCCGGGCCGCAAGGCGAGAGGGGAGCCCCGCTGGTGCGGGGCTCCCCTGGTTCATTCCTTGACGCCGTTAGGCGATGGTGAACGAGTTCCAGCCGGTGCCGATGGCCTTGCGGGTCCCGGCGCCGTGGTTGCCGTTGCCCGGGTACAGGTACAGGGCCCCGTCGGACTTGCGGCGGGCGAGCCAGTCGGCGTGGCCGTCGCGGTTGAAGTCGCCGACCCCGGTGATCTGGTCGTAGCCGCTCCAGCCGCAGGAGACCTTGGCGGCCGACTTGAGCGTCCCGTTCCCCTTGCCGCCGTAGAAGTACAGGCAGCCGTCGGAGGTGCGGAGCGCGAGGAGGTCGGCGTGGCCGTCGTGGTCGAGGTCGCCGACGGAGGCGATCTCGCTGAAGGACTTCCAGCCGGTGCCCATCTTGATGCGGGTGCCGAACTTGCCGTCGCCCTTGCCCGGGTAGAGCCACAGGACCCCGGTGGAGGTCTCGCGGGCGACCAGGTCGTCCTTGGCGTCGCCGGTGAAGTCGTGGCCGCCGGTGAGGACGTTCATGACGTTCCAGCCGCTTCCGGCGGTGATCGTGTCCGCGAACCCGGATTCGCCTTCGAGGCCGGTGGCGATGTACAGGCCGCCGGTGTACGAGCGGTACAGCATGTCGGCGCGGCCGTCGGCGTTGTAGTCGCCGCCTGCGGAGGCGAGGGTGATGCCGTCGCAGTTGTCGCACATGTTCCAGCGGGTGCCCAGGCCGGAGCCGGTGCCCCAGTAGAGGTACAGGTCCTTGTCGGACTTGCGCTGGGCGATGACGTCGCCGAACCCGTCGTAGTCGTAGTCGTACGTGCGGTCGAGCAGGGTCACGGGGAGGCGCATGGCGTTCCAGCCGGTGCCGACGGACGTGCCGGAGGAGCTGGCGGGCGACTCCGGGTCGAAGGTGCGCAGCACGAGCTGCCCGGTCCGGAGGTCGACCGACGCGATGTCGGGCGCGCTGTCGCGGGTCACGTCGCCGACGCCGACGACCTGCTCGTACCGGCGGGTGTAGAGCCAGTCGTACAGGGTCTGGTCGAGCTCGTAGACGTCGCCCGTCGACGAGTAGACGTAGTAGTGCCCGTCGTAGTTCCAGCGGGTCAGGAACTCGTCGTAGCCGTCGCCGTTCAGGTCGCCGATCGAGGTGAGGACGTCCATGCCGTCCCACCACTCGCCTTCGAGCCCGCGCGCGCCGAACTTGCCGTTGCCGAGGCCCGGGTAGTAGTACAGGTTCCCGTCGGCGTACGAGGTCGCGTACAGGTCGGGGATGCCGTCGCCGTCGTAGTGGCCGACGGAGATCTGCCCCATCCGGTTCCAGCCGGTGCCGACGGTGATGCGCGAGCCGAAGCCGCCGTTCCCGTTGCCCGGGTAGGTGTAGAGCGTCCCGGTCTTGTTGTCGCGGGCGAGCAGGTCGGGCACGCCGTCGCCGGTGAGGTCCCCGGCCATGACGATGTCGAAGCCGCCCCAGCCGGTGCCGACCGAGACCGCGGAGCCGTAGGTCCCGGCGCTGGTGCCCTTGTACAGGCGCAGCGCCCCGTCGGACTTGCGGATCACGAGGAGGTCCTCGTAGTTGTCCCGGTTGTAGTCGTAGCGGGCTTCGTAGGCGTCGTTGTAGATGAGCGCGAAGTCGCTGCCCGGGGCGCCTTCGTACTCGCCGTCGTTGTAGACCGCGCCGATCTCGACCGCGCCCTGGTAGGCGGTGGTGTCGGTGAGCTTCACCGTGTACGTGATGTACAGCCGCGACCTCGACCCGAACTCGTCGACGGCGCAGGCGAAGTCGAACCGCTCAAGGGCGGTGTCGGTGGCGGCGTGGAGCGCGGCGAGCTCGCTGTCGTCGTAGCACTCCCAGGTGCCTTGGCCGTCGCTGTCGACCCCGACGAGCTCGACGCCCTCGGGGAGCTGCGCCCGGACCAGGTACGAGTTGCCGTCCGGGTCGAGGTCGGAGCCCGCGGCCGGGCCGTTGTTCTCGATCTCGGTGGTCACGGTGACGGTGTCGCCCACGGAGCCTTCGATGACGGTCTCGGAGACCTCAAGGTCGTAGGTGCGCTTCGCGCTGGTGAGGGTGATGCCGCCGGCGTAGTAGGCGATGGAGTCCTCGGCGCCGTCCCAGCCCGCGGCCGCGGACACGAGGCTGAGCTTCGTGCCGGTGGCCGGGACCCACGAGAGGCCGTCGAACTCGTCGGCGAGGGTGCCCGCGTCGATCGTCTTCACGCTGTAGTCGCAGCCGCACACTTCGAGCGGGCCGACCAGGCCGTTGGCGAACTGGTAGTTGACGGCCTTGCTGAGGGTCAGGAACTGGCCCTTGGCGTCGGTGACGTCGGTGATGACGCATTCGAGGCCGGTCGCCGTGCCGCCCTCGTACGTGGTCCGGCAGTTGGCGTACCCGTCGACCGCGGTCGCGAGGCCCGCGGTGTTCAGGGCGCCTTCGTCGGGGGCCGGGTTGGTGAAGGTGACGACCACGGCTTCCGCGGTGGGGGCCAGGTCGAAGTCCTGGTAGACCACCGGGTTCACGCCGACGCTGGCGCCCGCGGCGACGCCGGTGACGGCGACGTCGCTGTGGGCGTACGGGTTGTGGACGTCGTAGGTGGACACGACGTCGACCGTGCCGCTCTGGTTCGCGACCTCGATGCCGTCGATGGTGACCTTGAGGGTGTAGGAGAGGGTCTCGTCGTCGGCGCTGGGGACGGCGGCGAGGTCGAAGCCGAAGGCCGTGTTCGCGTCGGCGGCGGCGTCGGTGCAGGCCACCAGGTATGCGGTGGCGGCGTCGCAGGCGGCGTCGGTCGAGGTCAGCTCGATGACGCCGGCGCTGCCTTCGATCGTGAACTCGGCGGCGACGGCGTGCGTCTGGTCCGCGGAGCCTTCGGCGGCGGTGTAGTCGACGGTGATCGTCCCGGGGGTGCTCTCGCCCGCGGTGACGGAGGCGGCGACGCCGGGGTTCACGACCGGGTCGCCGGCGATGCCGGGGACCTCGGCGAAGGCGGGGGTCGCGAATGCGGACGCGACGACGAACCCGGCCGCAGTCGCGGCGAGCAGGCGTATGCCGCTGCGCCGGACAAGGGGGGTTTGGGGGGTCATGGGGCTCCTTGTTCAATTGGGACAGAACTGAGGGGTGTGGACACCGGTGCGACCGGCGACGATTACACGCCGCCGCGCGGGAACCGGTTGCACCGGATCGCACACCTGTCGGCAACGCGTCGCGGACCGGCGGCCTCCGGGCGGCCCTCGCCGCGGTCTGACAGGGCCCCGACCGGCTACTATCGTCGTTCGTAGCGTGCCGTGCGGCGCGCCGGGGACCACGGGAGGCAGGGCGGCGATGCGCAGACTGGGCGAGCTGGAGGCCGCGATCATGGACGTGCTGTGGGCCGCGCCCGGCCCGGCGACCGTGCGCGGGGTCCTCGAAGCGCTCGACCGCGACCCCGAACCGGCGTACACCACCGTCATGACCGTGCTGGACAACCTGCACCGCAAGGACATCGTCACGCGCGAACGCGACGGCCGGGCGTGGGCGTACCGCCCGGCGCTGTCGCGGGAGGACTTCGACGCCGAGGCGATGGCCTCGGTCCTGGAGTCCTCCGCCGACCGCGGCGCGACCCTCCTGCGGTTCATCGGCAAGATCGGCCCCGACGAGCTCGCCCGCCTGCGCGCGGCCATGGACGAGGCCGAGGAGTCCGCGTGATCGCCGCGGCGCTCCTGCTCGCCTACGCCGCCGCGCTCGCCGTCCTCGGGCCGCGGCTGCTGGGCCGCGCGCGCTGGGCCTCGGCCGCGCCGCGCCTGGCGATCGCGACCTGGTTCGCGCTCGCGGCCTCGTTCGTCCTGGCCGCGGTCCTCGCGGGCGTCGTCATCGTCATGCCGCTGGAGGTCCACGACAGCGCGACCGGCCGCGGGCTCATCTGGCACTGCCTGCGCGAACTGCGCGAGCACTACGGGACGGTCGGCGGCGCCGCGCTCGCCCTGGGCGCGGGCGCGCTGGTGTGCGCGGTGCCCGCGCGGCTGGCCGCCTCGCTGGCCGCGGCCTGGTGGGCGACCGGCCGCGAGCGGGCCCGGCTGCGGAGGAGCCTGGAGGGCTACCCGTTCGACCCCGCTATCGGGGCCGTCGTCGTCCCGGGCGAGCGGCCCGCGGCGTACTGCCTGCCCGGCCGCGGGGGCCTGGTCGTGGTGACCTCCGGCGCGGTCGCGGTGCTCGACGGGGCGCAGCTGCGCGCCGTCGTCGCCCACGAGCGCGCCCACCTGTCGGGCGGCCACCACCGGATCGCCGGGATCGCCAAGGCGCTCGGGTCCGGTTTCGGTGTGCTGCCGCTGTTCTCGCACCTGTCCGAGCGCGTCGCGCACCTCGTGGAGCTCGCCGCCGACGACACCGCCGCCCGCGCCGCGGGCCGCCGGGTCCTCGCCGGGAGCCTCCTCAACGTCGCGGCCGCGCAGGCCCCCGGCCCGGCGCTCGCCGCCGGGGGCGGGGACACCGTCGCCCGGATCGAGCGGCTCCTCGACGCCCCGCAGCGGCCCGGCCCGGCCGGGGTGGGCTCGATCCTCGGCGGGAACCTCGCGGCGGTCGCCGCGCCGCTGCTGGTGGTCGTCACGCCCGTCGCGACGGCGGTCGGGTTCGTCTGCTGCCAGGTCTGACACCCGGGTCCGAGGGTGTCTCAGGTTGCACTCCGTTATCTACTATCTTCCTTAGTAGTTCAGTCCGCGCGCGGCCCCGCCGGGCCTTCCGCGCGGGCGCGGCGACGACCTGCCGGAGGCATCACGTCTTGCACCACGACCCCGATCCCACTGCGCCGCAGACCGTCAGGCCACCGGCCGCGCGGCTCCTCCCGCTCGCCGCACTGGCCCTCCTCCCGCTGCTGGCCGGGCCCGCGGCGCCCTCGGCGGCGCAGGAGGAGGGCGGCTCGGACTCGCTGAGCGCGGCGATCGGCGCCTACCTCGACGCCCAGGACGAGCTCGCGGCCCTCGAATCCGACCAGGAGGAGCTGGAGCAGGAGCTCGCCGACTCCGAGACCGAGGCGGCGGCGCTGGAGGCCGAGCTCGGCGAGTTCGCGTACATCGCCTACACCGCCTCGGACTTCCAGTCCACGGCCGCGCTCATGTCCTCGGGCAACCCGACCGAGACCATCGACGCCATGTCGACCCTCCAGTTCCTCGGCGAGTCCCGCGCCGACCGCCTCGACGAGCTGATCGCGCGGCTCACCGAGATCGAGGCGATGCGCGAGACCCTGGCGGACAACATCGCCGAGCAGGAGGACCTCGCAGACGAGATGGAGTCCGCCGCCGAGGAGGCCGCGCGCGAGCTGGCCGCGGCGGGCGGCGACGACGCGGTCGGACCGTCCCCCGGCGACTTCCCCGACCCCGAGGACGCGCCGCGCAACGGCGACGGGACGCTCCCGTCCGAAGGCTGCTCCGAGGACGACCCGACCACCAGCGGGTGCGTCTCCCCGCGCACCCTCCATGCGCTGGAGCAGATCCAGCTCGCCGGGTTCACCCGCTACGTCAAGTGCTACCGGGGCGGCGGCGGCGGGGAGCACCCCCTCGGCAAGGCCTGCGACCTCTCCTCCGAGCCCGGCGGCTTCGGCGGCGTCGCCTACGGCGAGGACTTCGACTACGGGGAGAACCTCGCCGCCTGGCTGGTCGAGAACGCCGACGAGCTCGGCGTCCGGTACGTCATCTGGTACGAGCGCATCTGGCAGCCCGCCACCGGCTGGCGCGCCTACAGCCTCGGCAACGGCGACCCGAACTCCGACCACACCAACCACGTCCACCTGAGCATGCGCTGAGCCGCCCCGGCCCATTGTCTACTAACTAAGTTAGTAGTAGGGTGGGCTCGTCGTCGGCGGGGCGCCGCCTCAGGTGATGTCACCGTCCCGCCGGCACCTCCCCCGCATCCCTCCCGAAGGAGCGACCCGACCGTGAACCCGACCCCCTTGCGCCGCATGTGGACCGCCGCCGCCGTGGCGGGCGGCCTCCTCGTCTCGGCCGTGGGCTCGGCCCCCGCGTGGGCCCAGCGGGACACCGAGGAGATCAACGACGAGATCGAGCAGACCGACGGCGACCTCACCGCCGCCGTCGAGGAGTACAACCGGCTCGCCCAGGAGGCCCAGGACAACCGCGAGATGGCCGCCCAGACCGAGGAGTCCCTGGCCGCCGCCGAGGCCGACCTGAACGCCCTGCGCGACCAGCTCGCCGACTACATCACCGCGACCTATGTGGACCAGGGGATCGGCGACGCCGCGCTCCTCCTCGAATCGGGCTCCCCCGACGCCTTCGTCGAGCGCCTCGACCGCCTCAACTCCGCCAACCTCTACAGCTTCGACCTCCTCGACGAGCTGCGCACCGCCGCCGACGAGTACACCGCCCAGCTCGACCTCCTCGGCGACCTCCAGGCCGACCTCGACGAGCAGGAGGCGGAGCTGGAGCAGCGGCAGGAGGACCTCAACGCCCGCATGGACGACCTCTCCGAGGAGTGGCAGGCCGCCGCGGGCGACGAGATCGCCGACTACGACCTCCCCTACATGTCCGACGACGAGTACGCCGTCGTCTCCTTCGCCCTCGACCAGGTCGGCAAGCCCTACGTCTGGGGCTCCGCGGGCCCCGACTCCTACGACTGCTCAGGCCTCGTCCTGCGCTCCTACGCCCAGATCGGCATCGACCTGCCCCACAACGCCGCCGCCCAGTTCAACTCGACGGCCAACATCAGCCGCGACGAGCTCCAACCCGGCGACCTCGTCTTCTACAACGACCTCTCCCACATGGGCATGTACATCGGCAACGGCCTCATCGTCCACGCCCCCAACTCCAGCACCGTCGTCAAAGTCGTCGAACTCGACCACGGCAACGTCTACTACGGCGCCACCACCGTCCTCCACTGACCGGAGACGCGAACGAGGCCGGGAACCGTCACCGTTCCGGGGCAGAATCGGGGGATGTCCGCCACGACCGGGCGCGCGCTCGCGCTCCTCAACCTCTTGCAGTCGCACCGCCACTGGCCCGCGCCCGAACTCGCCCAGCGCCTCGGCGTGACGGTCCGGACCGTGCGGAGGGACGTGGAGCGGCTGCGGGAGCTGGGGTACCGGATCGACTCGACCGCGGGCGTGCACGGCGGCTACCGCCTCGCGGCGGGGGCGTCGCTCCCGCCGCTGCTGCTGTCCGACGAGGAGGCGGTCGCGATCGCGATCGGGCTGCGCCTGGTGGCGGCGGGCCGCGTGCGCCGCGGCGCCGAGTACGCGCTGTCGGTCCTCGCCAAGTTCGAGCAAGTGCTCCCCGCGCGGCTGCGCCGCCGCGTCAGCGCCCTCGCCTCCGCGTCCCCGCGCCCGCCCGGAGACGGCGGCGTCCCCTCCGAGGTGCTCACCGACCTGGCGCTGGCGTGCCGCGATCGCGAGCGCGTGCGCATCGCCTACACGCCCGACGGCGGCGAGCGGCAGGACCGCCGCGTCGAACCCCACTCGCTCGTCCCGGTCGGCGGCGACTGGTACCTGGTCTGCTGGGACCTCGACCGCGCCGACTGGCGGACCTTCCGCACCGACCGCGTGCAGGGCGTCGAGCCGCTGCGCGTCGGGTTCGCACCGCGCGATCTGGCGCCCGAGCGGGTGGACGCGCTGGTCGCCGTCGCGCGGACCTGGGGGCCCCGCGCGCAGGACGCGGCGGCGGTCCTCGACATGCCGGTCGAGTCGTTCAAGGCCGCCTTCGGCGAGTGGGCGCAGGGCGCCGAGGCCGACGGTCCGGAGCGGACGCGCTGGCCCGTCGGCGGTGCGAGCGTGCGAGACGTCGCCTACGGCCTCTCGTGGCTGCCGGAGGGGACCCCGTACCGGGTGGAGCTCGCCGACGCCGACCGGGACGAGATGCGCCGGATGCTGCGCCGCATGCTCGCGGCGCTGGACCGGTGACGGCGCGGGGCCGCCGGTCCAGCGCCGCCGGGGCGCGCTAGCCGGCCTTCCTGGGGTCGGCGAGGCCGGTCAGGGCCTCGTCCAGGCTCGAATGGAGGTATTCGAGCTCGGGCGTGGTGAAGCTGCTCCAGTCCTCGACCCCGTCGGCCTGCCAGGCTTCCGCCGCACCGTCGGATTCCGGTGCCTGCAACCAGTCCTGGGCGGCGTCCGGGTGGTGGCGGTACACCCACCAGAGGTTCGCCGCGGGGTCCTGGAACCGCGCGAGGGTGTCGCCGAAGAAGTCGGTCGGGCGCGTCAGGGTCCTCCCGCCGAGCTTCTCCGCGCGGGCGAGCACCGCGTCCACGTCCTCGACGTAGACGCGGACGAGCGCGGGGGTGAACGGCCAGTGCGGCTTGCGGTCGGCGACGGTGAGCAGCGAGTCGCCGATGCGCAGTTCGGCGTGCAGGATGAGGCCGTCCGTGTCGAGCGTGCGGGCCTCGGGAACGTCTTCGGCCACGAAGACCTCGGTGAGGAAGTCGATGAGGGCGGCGGCGCCGTCGGCCAGGAGGAACGGGTTGACGGTGTTCGATCCGGCCGGGGCGGGAGGCGGTGCGGTCATGGCGGGTCCTTTCGAATGGTCGCTGTCGCCCCCATGTTCATCGTGAACGAGGTCGGTTCCTGTCCGCGTTCAGGCCGGTTCGCTCCAGTTGCGGCGGTGGAGGAGCCGGAGGCCGTTGAGGCCGACGACGACGGTGGAGAGCTCGTGCCCGGCGACGCCGAGGACGAGCGGCAGGTGGCCGAGGAGGTCCCAGGCGGTGAGGGCGAGGATGACCGCGGCGGCGAACGCCAGGTTGGCCCTCGCGATGCGCGTCGCCTTGCGGGAGAGGTCGATCGCGGCGGGCAGGGCGGTGAGGCGGCGGCCGACGAGGACGACGTCGGCGGACTGGAGGGCGAGGTCGGAGGCCGTGCCGCCCATGGCCGCGCCGACGTGGGAGGCGGCGAGCGCGGGGGCGTCGTTGACGCCGTCGCCGCAGTAGAGGGTGCGGGTCCCGGCGAGCCGGTCGGCCTTGTCGCCCGGCAGGAGACTCGCTTCGACCTCGCGGATGCCGACGGCGTCGGCGACGCGGCGTCCGGCGGCGGCGTGGTCGCCGGTGAGCAGGCGGGCCTCGCCGCCGAGGCGGGCGGCGAGCGCGGCGACGGCGCTGGCGGCGTCGGGCCGGACGGTGTCGGTGAGGCCGACGACGCCGACCGGGCGCTTGTCGGCGACGACGACGGCCACGGTCAGGCCCTCGGCGGCGAACGCGTCCACCGCGGTGCGGGCGGCGGTGTCGTCCTCGGCCTCCTCCAGCAGGACCGGGTGGCCGACCAGGACTTCGGCGCCGTCGACGCGGGCGCGCACGCCGCGCCCGGGCACGGCCTGGAAGTCCTCGACCGGGCCCGGGTCGCCGAGGCGGGCGAGGACGCGGCCCACGGGGTGCTCGGAGCGGGCCTCGGCCGCGGCGACCAGGCGGCGCAGGTCCGCCTCGGCGCCGGACAGGACGGTGATCCGCTCGATGCGCGGGGTGGCGTCGGTGAGGGTGCCGGTCTTGTCGAAGGCGACCCGGTCGACCTCGGCGAGGCGTTCGATCATCAAGGCGCTCTTGACGAGCACGCCACGCCGCCCGGCGAGGGCGACTGCGGCCAGGAGCGGGGGCATGGTCGCCAGGACGATGGCGCAGGGGCTCGCGACGATCATGAAGGTCATGGCGCGCAGCAGGGTCGGCTCGAACGCCGCCCCGAAGGCGAGCGGGACGGCGGTGAGCGCGAGGGTCGCGGCGACGACGGCGAGGGAGTAGGGCTGCTCGACGCGTTCGATGGTCGACTGCGTCTTCGACTTCGCCTCGGAGGCCTCCTCGACCTGGCGGGCCACGCGGGCGAGGACCGAGTCGGCGCTGGAGCGGGCCACCAGGACTTCGAGGGCGCCGGTGCCGTTGACCGTCCCGGCCAGGACCGCGGCGCCGACGGCCTTGCGGCCGGGCAGGGCCTCGCCGGTGAGCGTCGATTCGTCCACTTCGGATTCGCCGGAGGCGACGGTGCCGTCGGCGGGGACGCGGTCGCCGGGGCGGACCAGGACCAGGTCGCCGGGGGCGAGGTCGGCGGCGTCCACGGTCTCCTCGCGGCCGTCCGCCAGGCGCACGGCCCGGTCGGGGGCGTGTTCGAGGAGGGAGCGGACGGCGTCGGCGGTGCGCTCGGTCAGGACCGCTTCGAGCGCGCCGGAGGTCGCGAAGATGACGATGAGGAGCGCGCCGTCGAACCACTGGCCGATCGCGGCGGCGGCCGCGGCGGCGATGACCATGAGCAGGTCGACTTCGAAGCGCGGCTTGCGCAGCGCGGTCAGGCCCTCCCACGCCGGGCCCCAGCCGCCCGCGAGGTAGCAGGCGAGGTAGGCGGGCAGCCACACCTGCGTCGGGGCGCCGCCGAACTGGGCCGCGATCCCCGCGGCGAACAGGGCGAGGGCCGCGGCCGCCCAGCGGACGTCGGACAGCCGGAGCATCGAAGCGAACATGCGTGCCATCGTATATTCGCAACTACGCAGATAGCAAACTCCGGTAGGCTCGCCTCCATGCACGAGGGCATTCCCGACTTCGCCATGCCGGACGACGAGCAGGTCCAGGCCGCCGCCGACGCGCTGCGGATGCTCGCCGACCCGACCCGCCTCAAGCTCATGTGGGCGCTCCTCCAAGGGGAGGAGAACGTCGCCTGCCTCGCCGACCTCTCCGGCGCCCGCCCCACCGCGGTCAGCCAGCACCTCGCCAAACTCCGCCTCGCCGGCCTGGTCACCACCCGCCGCGAAGGCACCTTCGTCTACTACTCGGCCGCCGACCACCACCTCCGCCCCCTCATCCAGCAAGCCCTCGCCCACGGCGCCCACACCCTCGACCACCGCACCGCCACCGACACGTCCGCCTGACCGCCGCGTGCTTGAGACCCGACCGCCGACTCCGCAACTCCGGTGCCGCAGAGGCATTGCGCGGGACCGTGTCTCAAGTCCGCGCGAAATAGAATGGGCTCCCCCCTCCGGAAAGGTGCCCACACCGTGCAGGTAGCAGTGGAGATCACAGCGTCCACCGGCAAGTACGCGGACGACAGCCCGCAATGGCGCTCCGAGCTCGGAGCCCTCTACCGCGAACTCGAAAGCCGGGCCGGGCGAGTCGCCTTGCGCTCCGGCGAAACGCAGGAGGGCCACCGCGGCACCACCGAGGCCGTGATCATCGCGCTGGGATCGTCGGGCGCGATCACGGCCGCCGTCACCTGCTTCCGGCTCTGGCTCGACCGGGACAAGACCCGCACCCTCGACGTCGAATGGACCGACCCCGACGAGACGAGGCACCACCTCCGGCTCACCGGGGAGAACATCGACCGGCAGTCGTTCCAAGCCCTCGCCGAAGCCATCGGACGGGCCTTGGAGGGCCGCTGATGAGCATCGCCCGGTACCGGGCGATGCTCATCGGCAACGCCCTCTACCTCCGCGACCCGGTGGGACTGCCGCGCTTGCGGGGCCCGGGAGCGGATGTCGCCGCGCTCTACGAGGCGCTCACCGACCCAGCAGTGGGGCTCTTCGACCCCGACGGCGTCGAGGCGCTCCTCGACCGCCCGGCACAGGAGCTCCACGAACGCCTCGAACGGTTCTTCATCGAAGAGGCCACCCGCGACGACACCCTGCTCCTGTACTACAGCGGCCACGGCAAGATCGACCTCAACGGCAGGCTGCACCTGTGCGCCCTCGACTCGCAGACGAGCCGGCTCCACTCGACCTCGCTCAGGTACGCCGCCGACATCGAAGCCCTCATCGACCAGTCGCCCGCCAGGTCGATCGTCACCGTGATCGACTCCTGCCACAGCGGCGCGTTCCGCGGCGACGTCGCCGTCACCGCCACCGGCCGCGGCCGGTGCGTGATGGCCAGCGCCGGCGCCGACCAGCTCGTGAGGGACGAGGTGCGCCCCGACGGCCCGAGCCCCTTCACCGCTGCGTTCGCCGACGGGCTCCGTCTCGCGGAGTCCTCCGGGCACTTGACGACGCAGGAGCTCTACCACTACATCGAGCGCGATCTCAGGTCGGCCGGCGTCTCCCGTCCCCAGTTCCGCTTCGACGGCGAAGGCTCGATCACGCTGGCCCGCCGCGATACCGCGCGCGCACCGGAGGAACCGATCGCGGCGGGGACTCCGGAGCTCCGACCTGCCGGTCTCGTCGAGACCCCGGAGCCCGCTCCGGCCGATTTCGAGTTTCCCGCCGCGAGAGACCAGGTCTCCGATCTCCTGCGTCGCTCGCTGCGCGCCGCGCTGGACGAACCGGACGAGGAGGACGAGGTGCCGGCGACGGCGTATCTGTTCTTCCTCCGCGCCGGCCCGCTCGACGAGCGCTGGTGCGCCGAAGTGCTCACCGCCATGCCGCGAGGCGAACTCAAGGAGGCGGCCGTCGAGGGATACGTCCAGGGCCTCGCCGCACTGGACGGCGACCTCCCACCGCACCTGACAGCGCTGTTCAAGGAGCGCCCCTTCGGCATGACCGCCAGGATCGCCGCCGCGCGCGGCCTCGGCGAGGATCGGTCCCGGCTGGCGACGGACCTGCTGGGGAGCGCCAGGGAGGAGATCGAGCATGTCGGCGGCGACCGGTTCGAACTGCGCGGTCTGACCACGCTGCTCATAGCGCTGCTCTCGGCCCACGATCCGAGGTTCGCCGCGATGGTCGACCCCGAGGCCTTCCCGCCGCAGCTGCTGTCGGCGACGCGGACGGCGTTTCCGGAGAGGGAGCGGTGGTACGCCAATCTCGTCGCGGGCCTGCGTCGGGCGTTGCGAAAGGTCCCGGCGGCGTCTCGGGCCGAGACGGCGGCCGAGACCGGAGTCAGGCTCGCACCGCTGCTTCCGACCGTCGCGCTGGAGTTCCTCGCTCCGGACGACGACCTCCTTCCCGACGGCGCGTTCGACGGAGAGACCGTCCACGACCTCGCCGCGGCCGCCGCCGCCATCCATCGGAAGCATCCGGCGCTCGCCTACCGGTTGCTCAAGGTCGCGGGCCGAAGGACCGACGGAGACACTGACCCGGACGACATGCTGGGGGCGCTCCTGATCCAGTTTGAGCACTCGGACCCCGCGGACTCCAAACTGCACGACCTCCTGCTCCACGAGGTGGAACTGCTGGTGACCGAGTCCGACGGCGTCGGCTTCTGGTTGGTTCAGCACCACGCCGAGACGCTGTCGAGCACACTCCCCTGGATCTCCGAGCGCCTGTTCCAGCTCGATCCCGACGACAGCCGCACGATCAGCAGCATCGAGGAGGCATGCCAGCGCGCCGCGACCGTCGATGTCGAAGCGGCTCGTCGGATGGCGTCGGCGGCCGAGCGCATGGCGGTCTCGATCCCGAAGCGGAAGGCCCGCAACCGGGCCAAGGTGGGCGTCGTGCGGGCGTACGCGGCGTTCAGTCTCAGCGATGCACTCCGCGTCGCCGCCGGCATGCACCAGGGCGACAACTGGATCTCCGTGGCCCTTCAGTACGCCGCGACCATCATCGGGAAGCGGGCGCCAGAGCAGATCGACGCCCTGATCGCCGGGCTCCCGGCGACAGAGAACCCCGATAGGTTCCTCTCGTCCGTCGTCCAGGGGATCGCCGAGGCCGATCCGCACCGGGCGCTGGAACTCGTGCCCCGCCTGGGCGATCCGGTGGACCGCTCCGCAGCACTTGTCGAAGTGGTCAAGGCCCTCGCACCCAGCGCCCCCGGGGCTGCGGCGGACATCGCCCGCAGCATCGAGGACCCGTACTACCGCGGTCAGGCGCTCAGGAAGGCCGCCATCTGCCTGGCCGCAACTGAACCCGCCGCAGCGGAGGCGGCGGCGAGGCAGATACCCGATGACCCCTCCACACTCGATCACAAGATCATCGTCCTGGCATCGCTGGCGGGCCGGCTCAAGTCGCCGAAGCGCATCCTCGCCGTCCTTTCCGAAGCCGAACGGCTCCTTGACATGCTCCCGGACGACGAGATGGCCAAAGCCGAGGCGGCCCGGTCGGTAGGGGAAGTGCACGCCGTCTTCGACCCGGCGAAAGCGGCGAGGCTCTTCGCGTCCGCCGAGCGGTACGCACGTGCGATCGAAGACGACCACGAGTATTACCGCTCAGCGCAACTCGCGGACCTCATGATCGCCTGGGCGGCCGTGGCCCCGGCGCGGTCCGAGGACCTGGCGCGTCGAATTCCTACAGACTGGACCCGCTTCGATTCGCATGTCGAGGATGCGGGCCTTGCGATGGCGCACCTCGACCCCCGGCGTGCCGAGCGGATGCTCCATCTGATGCAGGACGAGGGCCGTCGCGTCCAGGCGTCCTCCAGACTCGCCGAGAAGCTCAGCCGAACCTCCACCGCCCGAGCCGAGCGCATCGCCATGTCCCTGCCGCACGGCCGGACCAAGGCCCTGACTCTGCTGACAGTGGCCGAGGCGCTTTGTTCGAGTACGCCGCCGCCCTGATCAAGGGCCTTCCTGGGGAACGGTCTTGGCCGCACCGGGCTGCGGGGACGCCTTGGCCGACGCCGAGTTGTCGCTGTTCCACGGCTCCTGCTTCCGGAGATCGGTGTCAGTGTGCGAGGGTCCGGCCGCGCCTGTAGTCGGCGTCGGTGACGGCTTCGTTCCAGGTGACGTCGTCGTCCTCCCACATGGCAAGGTGGGCCATGAACTGGTCGCCGGTCGCGCCGTGCCAGTGCTCCTCTCCCTTTGGGGTCCAGACGGTGTCGCCGGGGCGGGCCTCGATGACGGTGCCGTCGCGGGTGCCGACGAGGGCGATGCCGGAGACGATGTGGAGGGTCTGGCCGAGGCTGTGGCGGTGCCAGTGGGTGCGGGCGCCGGGCGTGAAGCGCACCAGGCCCGCGCGCAGGCGCGCCGGTGCCTCGGCGGCGACGAGCTGGTTGATGTAGACGGCGCCGGTGAACCAGTCGGCGGGGCCGGTGGCGGTGGGCTGCTTGGCGATGAGTTCCATGGCGTCTCCTGCTAGAACCGGATCATGACTTTGAGGGCCTCGCGGTCGTCCATGGCCGCATAGCCTTCGGGGGTCCGCTCGATGCCGATGGTGCGGTCGAAGACCTTGCCGGGGTCGACGGCCCCGTCGAGGACGCCGGGCAGGAGCGGACGACGCGCACGACCGCATCGGTCGGCCGCTCGATCACCGGGTCGGGCGCGTCTTCGACGCGGACGTCCCCGGGGCCGTACATGAACGTGGCCTTCATCGGTGGTTCCTTTCAGGCGATGCGGGTCAGGCTTCGGGGATGTCGCGGCCGAAGGCTTCGAGGGTCACGGCCTCGGGTTCGGGGCCGCCACGCACGCCCGTGTCGAGGGCGTCGATCGCCGCGGTCTGGTCGGCGGTGAGCGCGAAGTCGAAGACGTCGAAGTTCTCCGCAATGCGGTGCGCCTTGACGGACTTCGGGATCGCCGAGCGTCCGGCCTGGAGGTGCCAGCGCAGCATGACCTGCGCCGGGGTCTTGCCGTGGGCCGCGGCGATCGCGGTGATCGTCGGGTCCTCGAAGACCGAGCCGGTGCCGGTGTCCCGATAGGCGGTGATGCCGCCGATCGGCGACCACGCCTGGGTGAGGATGCCGCGGTCGGCGTCGGCGGCCTGGACGTCGGGCTGCGTGAAGTAGGGGTGGACCTCGACCTGGTTGACGGCCGGGACGACGCCCGCATGCTCCATGAGCCGCGCGAGGTGGACGGGCATGAAGTTGGAGACGCCGATCGACCGGGCCTTCCCGTCTTCGAGGAGCGTCTCCAGGGCCCGGTAGGCCTCGACGGTCTTGTCGAACGCGGTCGGCAAGGCCTGGTGGAGGATGAACAGGTCGAGGGTGTCGACGCCGAGTTTGGCGGCGGACTTGTCGAAGGCGTGAAGGGTCTGGTCGTAGCCGAAGTCGGAGATCCAGACCTTCGTCTCGATGAACACCTCGCCTCGGTCGAGCCCCGACGCGCGGATCGCCTGGCCCACTTCGCGTTCGTTGCCGTAGGCGGCCGCGGTGTCGATGAGCCGGTAGCCGACGCGGAGGGCTTCGGCGACCGCGTCCCGGGTCTGGTCGGGCGGGGTCTGGAAGACCCCGAATCCCAGCAGGGGCATCCGCAGGCCGTTGTTCAGCGTCGCGTGGAACTCGTGTTCGCTCATGGCACCGACGCTAAATGCATTCGGGGCCCCAGGGGAGGGACTGGTGTTACTCCCCTGGGCCCCGCGTCCCTCGGGAGCGATCGGCGCTTACAGCAGTGTCATCCGCCCCCGCCGAGGCCGCGAGACTGCCGAGGAGGGCGAGGCGCTCGGCGCTGGGGGTGCCGGGCGCGGCGGTGTAGGCAGTCAGGCGCAGTTCGGGGCTGGCGGGCAGGTCCATCGCCTCGTAGTCCAGTTCCAAGTCGCCGACCTCGGGATGGCGGAGTCGCTTGACGCCGGCGCGGTGGAAGCGCACGTCGTGGGCGGCCCACCGGACCCGGAACTCGTCACTCCTGGTCACGAGCTCGCCGATGTAGTCGGTGACGGTCCTGTCGTGCGGGTGCTGACCCGCGATCGACCGCAGCGACGCGACGTTCTGGTCGGCGATGAGCGGCCAGTCGGGCCAGAAGACTTGGGCAGCGGGGTCGAGGAACAGGAACCGGCTCGTGTTGCCGCGCCCGGCGGGGCTGTCGAACACCGGCTTGTCGCGGCGCCTGCGGGCACCGGGCCCGGCGGCGTGGGCGAGATCGTGGAGGTAGGCGGTCTCGGCCTCGTCCAGTTGCAGGGCCCTCGCGAGCGCGTCGAGGACCTCCGGGGAGACCCCGCGCAGGTCGCCGCGCTCCATGCGCACGTGGTAGTCCACGCTCACCCCCGCCAGGAACGCGACCTCCTCGCGCCGCAGACCGGGCACCCGGCGGCGGCCCGACCCGAACACCCCCGCCCGGGTGGGGCTGACGCGGTCCCGCCGCGACTTGAGGAACGCGGCGGCGTCCTGGTTCCTGTCCATGCCTCCACCGTACGGCCGCAGGCGCGCGGCAGGGAGGCACTGGCATTACCGGGATGCCGCTTCGCCGCGACCGCAGGTGCCGCAGGTGCCGCAGGTGCCGCGCCTGCGTTCGCGGTAGGCCATCGCGGCGGCGAACAGGGCTGCGCCCCAGATGATCCAGAGGGTCTCGGGCAGTTCGAGGGGCCAGGTCTCGGCGGTGACGCCGCCCCGGCTGACGACCAGGCGGATGTACATGAACCCGGCCGACGTCACGAGGACCGCGACGAACGTCGCGGGGACGACGGCGAGCATCGGCGGGACCCGCCTGCCGCGCAGGCCGACCATCCAGCGCGGGAACACCTCGCCCCAGCGCTGCATGAGGCCGAGCGTCAGGATCGCGCCGAGTCCGCCGAGGGTCGCCAGGCCCGCCCCGGCCAGCCACAGGCCCTCCTCCTTGCCCTCCTGGTAGAACACCGGGTCGATGCCGAGGCTGAAGCCGAGCGCCCAGGCCCAGCGGGTCAGGCAGTAGACGAGCGGGACGGCGAAGGCCGTCCACACGGCGGGCCGCGCGATCCGCTGGAGCAGCGTCGAACCCGGGCGCGGCCCGCGGCCGCAGTCGAGGCAGTCGCCCGCGGCGGCCCGCCGGTAGGCGGTCGCGGCCAGGGCCCAGCCGATGCCGACGACCAGGATCATGAGCAGGTTCAGGCGCGGCAGCCGGTACAGGTCCCCCCAGTCCGCGCCCTCGGGCCAGCCGAAGAACGGCTTGCCGACGAGCATGATCGGCGTGTAGGCGACGACGATGAGCGTGCGGAAGTCCTGGACGGCCACGGTCATGCCGAACGCCGTCGTCCACGCGAACGCGGGCAGCGCCCACCGGGCCGGGCCCCGGGTGAAGCCGCGGGCCATGAGGACCGCGGCGACCGCCCCCGCGAGTCCGAGCGCCGCGATGACGGGCCCGGCGGCCTCGGGCGTGGCCTCGCCGAGCAGGGAGACCTTGAGGGCGAAGTCCGGTTCCATCATCAGTTCGGCGTCGCCCGTGCCGAAGGGGAAGCCCGCGCCGCCCAGCGCCCAGAACAGGCCGAGCGCGCCGTAGAGGAGCGACCAGGCGGCGGTCGCGTACCCGATCCATTGGTGCCATTGCGTTCTCATGCCCCAATCCTCGGGCGCCACCTGCGGTTCCGTCAGATGCCGAACGGCACGGCCCCGCCGCTCGGGACGGCCGCAATATGCCGTTCGGCATATCGGCGGCCCCGCCGACCACAGGTAGTGTTGCGGCCGTGACCAACCGGCGCCCCCTCCTCACCCCTGCCGTCCTGGCCCGCTGCCGGGCCCTCCTGTTCCCGTCGGCGATCGGGGCGGGGGCGCTCTCGGTGCTCCTCACCTTCCTGCCGCTCTGGGCCGGGACGCGGGACGGCGGGTCGGCCCTGTGGGTGCTGGCCGAACCGGCGGCGCTGACGGTGCTGATGTACACGGCCGCAAGGTGGTCGCCGCCGCGCGCCGCGGTCTGGTCGGTGGCGTGGCTCTGCACGGCGTTGGCGCTCATGATGTTCCGGCTGTTCGAGGGGTCTGTGTGGGAGACGCTCGCGGCCGGGGCGTCCTGGTGCGTACCGGGACTCGCGCTGGTCGTGCTGGCGGCGTACCAGCGCGGGCAGGAGCGGCGGCGCTTCGACGCGGTCGCGGCGGCCCGCCGGGAGCAGCGGTTGGAGCTCGCCCACGACCTGCACGACTTCGCGGCCCACGACATCAGCGAGGTGGTCGCCCAGGCCCAGGCGGGCCGGATGGTGCTCGCCGTCGGCGACGACCGGGTGGCCGCGCTCCTGGAGCGCATCGAGAAGGCCGGGCTGCGGGCCCTCGACTCGATGGACCGGACGGTGCGGCTGCTGCGCGCCTCGGACTCGGCGGCACTGGCGCCGGTCGGCGGGGCCGCCGACATCGCCGCACTCGTGCTGCGCTTCAACCGGGTCGGCTCCCCGGTGGCCGTGCTCGACGAGCGGCTGTCGCGGCCGGTCGGGCGCGAGGCCGGGGCGGTGGCCTACCGGCTCGTGTCGGAGGCCCTGACGAACGTCCGGCGGCACGCCGTCGGCGCCGAGAACGTCTATGTCGGACTCGACGACGGCGGCGGCCTCCTCGCGGTCGCGGTCGCCGACGACGGCCGGAGGCGGTCCCGCGGCGGCCGGCGGACCTCGTCGGGACTGGGCCTGCCGGGCCTCGCCGCCCGGGTCGAAGCGCTGGGCGGGGAGTTCGCGGCGGGTCCGCGCGAGGGCGGCGGCTGGCGGGTGGAGGCCCGCATCCCTTCGCGCCGCCTCCACACCGAAGGAGTGACGACGTGACGATCCGAGTGCTCATCGCCGACGACCAGCCGGGGGTCCGGGACGCCTTCCGGATGGTGATCGACGCCCAGCCGGACATGCGCGTGGTCGCCGACGCCGCCGACGGCAGGAGCGCCCTCGACCAGGCCCTGCACCTGCGGCCCGACGTGGTGCTCGCCGACATCCGTATGCCGGGCCTCGACGGCCTGGAGCTGACCAGGCGGCTCGCCGGGCCCGAGGCGGCTGATCCGCTGCGCGTCATCGTGGTCACCACGTTCGACCTGGACGAGTACGTGTACGCGGCGCTGCGCTCGGGCGCGTGTGGATTCATCCTCAAGCGCTCGGCGCCGACGCTGCTGGTGGAGGCGATCAGGGCGGCGATGGCAGGGGACGCCCTCATCAGCCCGCAGGTCACCGTCAGGCTGCTGCACCGGCTGCTGCCCGCGAGCGCCGCCGGGCCGACCGGGGACGCCTTGAGCGAGCGGGAGCTCGAAGTGGTTCGGCTGGTGGCGCGGGGGCTGACCAACGCCGAGATCGCCGAGCGCCTGTTCATCAGCGCGGGGACCGTGAAGAACCACGTCGCGGCCGTCCAGCGGAGGCTCAAGACCGCCAACCGGGTCGGCATCGCCGCCTGGGCCTGGTCGAACGGCCAGATGCCGTCGCTGCCCTGACCCCTCCTTCCGCCACCACCGTCGATCGGAGCCGGGCAAGAGGAAACCCCGGTGCTGCTGCCTGACCTCGCAGAGGATTCGGATCCTCTCGTGAGGTCAGCGCTGTTCGAGGTCGAGGAGGCCGCGCCGGAAACCGGTGGCGACGGCGGCCGCTCGGTCGTTGACGCCGAGTTTCGCGTAGAGGCGGAGCAGGTGGGTCTTGACGGTGGCTTCGCTGAGGAAGAGCTGTTTGGCGGCTTCCTTGTTGGAGGCGCCGTCGGCGATGAGTTTCAGGATTTCGAGTTCTCTGTCGCTCAGCTGTTCCCGGGGGGCGCGGAGTTGGCTCATCATGCGGTTCGCGACGGCAGGGGAGAGGACTGCTTCGCCGCGTGCGGCGGCGCGGACGGCGCGCAGCAGCTCGTCGCGGCCGGTGTCTTTGAGGAGGTAGCCGGTGGCCCCGGCTTCGATGGCGGGACGGACGTCCTGGTCGGTGTCGTAGGTCGTGATCACCAGGACGCGGGCGGCAGCGCCCTTGCGGGCGAGTTCGCGGATGGCCTCGACTCCGCCCATGACCGGCATGCGCAGGTCCATGAGGATGACGTCCGGGTGCAGGGCTTGGGCCATGGCCACCGCTTCGGCGCCGTTGGCGGCCTCGGCGATGACTTCGCAGTGGGGCTCGGTGGCGAACATGCCTCGGAAGCCGTCGCGGACGATCGGGTGGTCGTCGGCGATGAGGATTCGGATCGGTGTCTCGGTCATACCGACTCCATTGCTGACTTGGCGACCCGATCGCGCGCGACCACAGGCAGCGTCGCTGAGACGGCGGTGCCTTCGCCCGGGGCCGATTCCACTGCGAGCGTGCCGCCGAGGCGTTCGACTCGGCGCCGCATGGCGGTCAGGCCGAAACCCCCTGCCTCGGCAAGGCGTGCGGGGTCGAAGCCGCGGCCGTCGTCGAGCACGTCCAGGGCCACGACGTCGTCCATGTACGACAAGGTCACGCCGATGCGTGCGGCGTCGGCGTACTTGGCCGCGTTGGCGAGGGACTCCTGAGCGACGCGCAGGAGGGTGCCTTCGACTTCGGGGTGCATGTCAGCAACGGTACCGGTGACGGTCAGCGCCGCTGGGACGTTGCGCAGCTCGGTCCACTGGTCGGTCACCGCTTTGAGCGCTTCGGGCAGCGAAGCGGATTCGAGTTGGGTGGGTACGACGGTGTGGACGGTTCGGCGGGCTTCGGCGAGACCCTCGCGGGCCAATCGCAGCGCCTTGTCCATGCGGGAGCGGGAGTCGGCGTCGTCTCCGGCGGCCTGGAGTTGCGCGATGATCCCGGCGAGGTGCTGCGCGAGTGTGTCGTGGATTTCGGCGGCGATGCGCTGGCGCTCGTCCAGGATGCCGGCCTCACGGGCCTGGACGAGGAGTTGAGCGTGGAGTCCGGCGTTCTCAGCCAGGGCTGCCTCCAGCCGCTCCACGGTCCGCTTGCGTTCAGCGCTGCGTTCGGTCGTGACGTCGCCGACGAAGCTGAACAGGGCGACCAGGGCGGTGATCGCGGCGGTGAAGAGCACTGCAACGGCAGCTTCGGCGGCATCGCCCGGAACGCCCAGGTAGATGCCGACGCTCGCTGCGGCGTTGGCCGTGACGCCCGCGAACTTCCACGGTCCCTTCAAAAGCCACCACGAGTGGAGGTAACCGGTGAAGCCGAAGAATGTCGCGAACCACACCGCCTGCGCACCGAGCAATGCGATGCAGGCGACCAGCCCGGCGATGTAAACGCCCTGCCAGAGCGGTTCGCGGGCCCGGGACGGCTTGGCGGAGGGGAAGAACCGCATCCATGCCACCGCGGCCGCTGACACTCCGAGCACCGCGAGCCGCTCTCCCCATGACGCGTCTTCGGTGAGCCAGTACAGGCCGAGCGAGACCGCCAGCAGCGCATATGGTGCGAGGCGCAACTGCGACTGGAGTAGCCGCTCCCAGCGGTCGAGCCGCCCCGCATCGCTTGACATCGCTTTACTCCCATCGGAAGCAGCGCGCCGCGATCGCGCTGATGACCAGTGTGTACACGGCCAGCAGTATCAGCGGCAGGGGGTCCGGGATCTGGCCCGCCCACGCCTGTTCCAAGGCCGCCCGGAACGCCCCGAGCGGGGTGTACTCGCCGAGCCGGGCCAGGCTAGCAGGCATCTGGTGCACCGGCTGGATGAGTCCGGCGAGGTAGGCCAGGGGGAAGTACAGCAGTACCCCGATCCCGTTGGCGGCCCGTCCGTTCGGGGCCAGCGCGGCGATGAGCAGCCCGATCGCGAACATCGCTGCCGTGCCCAGCGCGAGCACCAGAGCCGCGACACCGAATCGAGAGGGCAGCGCCAGGCCGAGCAGTCGGTCGGCGACCGTCAGCTGGAGTGCGGTCGAGGCCGCGAGCAGCACCAGTTGCAGCAGCAGCTGGACGGCGAGAAGGTTCCCCGGTTTGACCGGGGTGGTGGCCAGGCGTTTGAGGACACCCCTCTCGCGGTAGCCGGCGAGGGTCGTCGGCAGCAGGTAGAGCCCGATGAGGGCGACGGCGATGGCGGTGCCCATCGGCAGGAGGATGGTGTCGGTCCCGTCGGCGGAGGCCCCGAAGACGACGAGGAAGAACAGCGGGATGAGGACGCTGACGAGGGAGCCGGGTTCGCGCAGGAGCAGTTTGGTCTCGACGGTGGTGAGCTTGGCGAGGGCGTTCACGGTGCGGATCGCTTTCTTGTCGTGGGGTGGGGTCTAGTGGTCGAACGGGCGGCCGGTGAGGGCGATGAAGGCGTCTTCGAGGGAGCGGCTGTCGATGCGGAGGTCGGCGACGAGCACGTGGTGGCGGGCGAGCTGCGCCGTGACGGCAGTGGCGAAGTCGCCGGTGCCGGTCACGATGACGCGATCGCCGTCGCGGCGGACGTCGGTGACACCGGGGACGGCCGCTACGAGGTCGATCGGGTCATCGGTGCCGCCCGGGAGCGTGAACCGCAGCTGCTGCGGCCCTGCCGCACTGCCGACGAGGCCGGCCGGAGTGTCGAGGGCGACGACGGTGCCGCGGTCGATGACGGCGACCCTGTCGCACAGCTCCTCGACCTCGTCCATGTAGTGGCTGACCAGGATCGTGGTGACACCGCTCGCCTTGATGCGCTTGACGTGCTCCCATGTGTCGCGCCGGGCCTGGGGGTCGAGGCCGGTCGTGAGCTCGTCCAGGAAGGCGACCTTCGGGTCGCCGACGAGGGCGAGGGCGATGAACAGCCGCTGCTTCTGACCGCCCGAGAGCTTGCCGAAGCGGGTGTTGCGCTGCCTGGCCAGACCCCATTCGTCCAAGAGGGAACGCCAGTCGCGGGGCTCGGGGTAGAAGGAGGCGTACAGGTCGAGAGCTTCCCAGACCTTGAGGTTGTCGGGCAGCTGCGTCTGCTGGAGCTGGACGCCGATGTGCGGCCTGAGCGCGGCGGCGTCCCTGTGCGGATCGAGACCGAGCACGGAGATGCGGCCGGAGTCGGGGCGGCGCAGACCTTCGATGGACTCGACGGTGGTCGTCTTCCCAGCGCCGTTGGGACCGAGGATGCCGAACACCTCGCCCTCCTCGACGGCGAAGGTGACCCCGTCGAGCACGGACCGCCCGTCGTAGGACTTCTTGAGGTCGTCGACTTCGATGATTGCCATGCCTCAAGCCTCGTCGAGGATCGGCGCGGCAGGATCAACCCGCGGGCTCCGTTCAACGCATCGATCTGACGACCTTGAAAGAACCGATCGGTTGATGCGGGCATACGGCGAGTCCAGGTCACCGGCACCCAGCGCGCTCATCAAGGAGCTGTTCCCCCAGCAAAAATGGAATCGGCCGCTGAGTGGCTCGAATGGGCCCGAGCCATGCCGCCGAGATCGATCCGCTTCAGATCCTGATGCTTCAACAGGCCAAGAGATCATTCTTCAGGAGGTGACCTACTCCCATTTGAAATGACCGTATTGCAAGATTTGCACTATTTGACTGAAATGCTGGGATCGCTATAGGCCCGTAGATCGGCCGTTTCCGGCCGGACTCGCCGGTCGGAGCCGGGCAAGAGGAAACCCCGCCTTCCAGTGTTCGTGCTGGGAGACGGGGTGACGCTCTCGGTGGCCAGGGCCGGGGTCGAACCGGCGACCTTCCGCTTTTCAGGCGGACGCTCGTACCAACTGAGCTACCTGGCCAGGAAACACGCGCTGCGCGTTGCCGTGAACACTGTACAACATCGGCGGTCGGGGGGCCGAGGAGGTATTGCGGGGAACGTGACGTCCGCCCCGATGGGGGGCGGGGGCGGGGGCACCCGATCGGGTGCGATGCGGCGGGGCCGCGCGGGGGCAAGGCGGGTGAAGTGCTGATCAACCAAGTCAAAGCGGCGCAAGCATTTTCGGTGCGACGGTGGAACCCGTCGGCGGTCGCGGGTAGCGTACAGGGCACCCTACCCCCGAGGAGGTTTCCGTGACCCGACTCGCTGCCGTCCCGCCGATGGGCTGGAATTCGTGGGACGTGTTCGGGACCTCGGTCACCGAGGCCGAGACGCGCGCGAACGCCGAGTTCATCGCCGAGCACATGGCCGAGCACGGCTGGGAGTACGTCGTCGTCGACATCCAGTGGTACGACCCGGCCGCCCGCGCGGGCGGGTACAACTCCGGGACGAAGCTGGTGCTGGACGAGTACGGCCTCCCGCAGCCCGCGCCGAACCGGTTCCCCTCGGCCGCGGGCGGGGCCGGGTTCAAGCCGCTCGCCGATTACGTGCACTCCCTGGGCCTGAAGTTCGGCGTCCACATCCTCCGGGGCGTCCCGCGCCGGGCCGTCGCGGCCGACACCCCCATCAAGGGCAGCGAGTACTCCGCGGCGCACATCCCCGACCGGGAGCGGATCTCCTCCTGGATCGACGACAACTGGGGCATCGACCACTCCCATCCCGGCGGCCAGGCGTACTACGACTCCCTCGCGCGCCAGTTCGCGGACTGGGGCGTGGACTACGTGAAGGCCGACGACATGATCGCCCCCTACTGGGAGGACGAGGTCGAGGCGTTCTGGCACGCGATCGACCGCGCCGACCGCGACATCCTCCTCAGCCTGTCCCCCGGGATGAACCTCTCCACCGACCACGCCGAGCACCTCAAGGCCCACTCCCACCTGTGGCGCATCTCCGCGGACCTGTGGGACCGGTGGCGGGACGTCAACGCCCAGTTCGACCTCCTGCGCGAGTGGGCCCCGCACGCCGGGCCCGGCCACTGGCCCGACGCCGACATGCTCCCCTTGGGCCGCATGGGCGTCCGCGCCGAAGTGGGCGAGCCCCGCGAGAGCCTGCTCACCCCGGACGAGCAGCGGACGATGCTCACGCTGTGGTGCATCGCCCGCTCCCCGCTCATGGTCGGTGCCGACCTGCCGAACTCCAGCGCTGAAACGATCGAACTGCTCACCAACCCCGAGGTCCTCGCGGCGCAGCGCCACCCGGCCGGGGCGCGCGAGGTCTGGCGGGAGGGCAGGCTCGTGGCCTGGGCCTCCGAGGACGGCGCGTTCGCCGCCCTCTTCAACCGCGGCACCGAGCCCGCCGAGATCCAGGTCCCGTGGGACGTCCTCGGGACGGCGCGGCCCGGAAGCGTCCGCGACTGCTGGAGCCGCGCGGACCTGGCCGTCGGCGACGAGCTGCGGGTCAAGTTGCAGCCGCACGGCTCGGCGCTGCTCCGGCTCTCCTAAGCTCCCGGCTCGGTCATCCACTGGACGAGCTGGACGACGACGCCGTTGGGGTCGGCGGTCTGGAAGTAGCGCTCGCCCCACTCCTCGGTCTCGATCGGGGTGGTGATCGCGACGCCTTCGGCCTGGACGCGCTCGTACTCGGCGTCGATGTCCTCGACGACGAAGGCGAGGAGGAGGCCGTCGGCGTGGCCCTTCGCGCTCTCGGGCTTGAAGGTGGCGAGGCCGGTCTTCAGGAAGATGACGTTGAACCCGGCGTCGGGGCGCGAGAGCGAGACGAAGCCGTCGGCGGCCATGTCCTCGGTGAATCCGTAGTGGCGCTTGAGGAAGTCGGCGGAGGCGGTCGGGTCGGCGACGTTGAGCGAGACGGCGGACGAGGTGATTCGCATGGGCGCTCCTTGGCGGTGATTTTCTCCGTACGTTGTATATTGTACTTAGTACGTCGTACGGCGTACAACTTTTCCGGCTAGGATTTCCGCGTGAGTGCCGCCACTGAGACGCCGAAGCCGAACCTGCTCGAACTGCTGTGGAGGGCCGGGCCCGAAGGGAGCCGCGGGCCCCGGAAGGGGCTGACGGTCGACGCGGTCGTGGCCGCCGCGATCGACATCGCGGACCGCGAGGGGCTGGAAGCGGTGACCGTGCGGCGGCTGGCGCAGGAGTTGGGGAAGGCGCCGATGACGCTGTACACCTACGTGCCGGGGAAACCCGAGCTCGTCGCCCTGATGGTGGACTTCCTGTTCGCGTCCATGAAAAGAGGCGAGGTCACGGGCCTGCCCTGGCGGGCGCGGCTGAGCGTCGTGGCCCAGGACAGCTACCTGCTGTACCGGGCGCACCCGTGGGCGGCCGCGGCCTCCCCGAGCCGCCCGCCGCTCGGGCCCGGGCAGTGCGCCAAGTACGAGCACGAGCTGCGGGCCCTGGAAGGCCTGGGGCTCAGCGACGTTGAGATGGACGACGTCCTCGCGCACCTGCTGGGGTTCGTGCGCATCGCCGCGCAGGACGCGGCCCAAGCGGACGCCGAGCGCGCCGCCAGCGCCATGAGCGACCAGGAGTGGTGGGAGGTCAACGGGGCCCTGCTCGCGAAGGTCCTCGACCCCGAGCGCTTCCCCACGGCGGTGCGGGTCGGGCGGGCCGCCGGGGAGGCCCACGACTCGGCCTACGACGCCGAGCACGCGTTCCGCTTCGGGCTGGAGCGGACCCTCGACGGCCTGGCGCCGCTCGTGGAGCAGAGATGAGGCGGGGGCCCGGTCCGGAGGCGGCTCCGGTCCGGGCCCGCGCGTTCAGACTTGCAGCGGCTCGTTGAGGCTGTCGGGCTTCCAGCGCCGCCTGGCGGCAACCACCAGCGACGAGAGCGCGAGCGCGCCGACGAGGTAGACCGCCAGGATCACCAGGGCCCTGACGACGTGGGCCGTCTCGCCTCCGCTGATGGTCACCCGGAGCGCGTCGACCACGTAGCTCATCGGCAGCAGCGGGTGGAGCGCCTGGAAGAACTTCGGCGTCGTCTCCACCGGGTACAGGCCGCCCGCGCTGGTCAGCTGGAGCATGAGCAGGACGACGAGCAGCAGGCTTCCGGCGGTGCCGAAGGCGAGCTTGAACAGGTGCGCCATCGCCGTGAAGGTGAGGATCACCAGGATCGACAGGCCGACCGTGTCGAGCGCGTCCTTCGGGTTCAGGCCGAGGCCCAGCTCCACCGCTAGGTAGAGGACGACGGCCGACAGGACGCCGAGGAACGCGCCGGGCAGCCAGCCGCCGATCGCGATCGGGACGGAGCGCAGCGGTCCGGCGAGGGCCCGCTGGTTGACCGTGGACAGGACGAGGTAGGCCATGAGGCCGAAGACCCATAGGGCGATCGCGATGAAGAACGGGGCGAGGCCGCGCCCGTAGGTGTCGGCCGGGTTGAGGTTCTTCTCGCTGATGGCGACGGGGCTGCCGTAGGCCTCGGCGTTGTCGGCGTCGTCGGCCGGGTTGGTGCTGGGCACGGAGTCGGCGGCCGTGGCGAGTTTGGAGGCGAGCGTGGTGGCGCCGTCCTGGAGGTCGGTGAGGCCGTCGGCGAGGTCGCCCGCGCCGGATTCGGCGGTGGCGGCGGCCGTGGCGACCTGGGAGGCGCCGTCGGCGACGTCGCTCGCACCGGTCTGGAGGGTGGTGAGGTCCTCGGACGCCTGGTCGAGGGTGTCGGTGGAGGTGGACTGGATGCGGTCGTTGGCGTCCTGGATGTCGGAGTTGGCGGTGTCGGCGTCGGAGATGAAGCCCTGGAGCTGCGCGCAGGCGTCGGCGTCCGCGTCGGCGTTGTCGGTGCAGAGGGTCGCGTAGACGGTGTCGAGGTCGGTGTCGGCGCGGTCGGCGAGGTCGGCGGCGCTGGAGGCGCCGGTCTGGATGTCGGACCAGTTGTCGGCGAGGGTCTGGACGACGGGCTGGGCGACGTCCACGGCCTGGTCGACGCCGTCGGACACCTGGGACGCGCCGTCGGCGACCTGCTGTGCGCCGGTGGTGAGCTCGCCGAGGCCGGATTCGAGGTCGCTCGCGCCGGTCTGGGCGGTGCTGGCGCCGTCGGCGAGTTCGCTCGCGCCGCTTGAGGCCTCGGTGAGGCCGTCGTGGAGCTGGGTGAGGTCGCCGAAGATGGTGGTGGCGAACGTGACGTAGACGGCGGTGTTGATCTGGTTGCGCAGTTCGGCCTCGACGGTGGAGGCCATGATGCCCGCGACGTAGCCGTTGGCGTCGTTGAGGTCGAACTCGACGGTGGCCTGCTCGGGGTCGTCGCCGGAGAGGCTGGCGAGGTGGGCGGAGAAGTCCTCGGGGACGGTGATGACCATGTAGTAGTCGCCGTCTTCGAGCCCTCGGGCCGCTTCGGAGGCGGAGGTGAACCGCCAGTCGAAGATGCGGTCCTCCTTGAGCTGGTCGACGAGCTGGTCGCCGCCGTTGATCTGCTGGGTCTCGCCGTCGACGTCCACTGAGGCGCCGGTGTCCTCGTTGACGACGGCCACGGGCATCTGGTCGAGCTTGCCGTAGGGGTTCCAGGCGAACCACAGGTAGAGGCCGCCGTAGACGAGCGGGATGAGGACGATCGCGACGAGCGCGAGGGTGCGGATCGGGTGGCCGCGGAAGCGCCGCAGTTCGGCGGCGGCGAGTGTGAAGGGGCTCATCATTGGTGGCCTCCGTTGCGCTCGTGGTGGCCGCGTTCTCGGTGGTCGCGGCGGCGGGTGTGCCGGGCGTGGTCTTGGCCGCGGAGGTCGACTACGGTGTCGGCGGGCGGGTCGGTGCGGGTGCAGGCGGCGATGACGAGCTGGCCGGCGTCGGCGACGGTGCGCAGGGCCTCGAAGACGCGTTCGCCGCCGCAGTGGTCGAGGCCGGTGTCGGCGTCGTCGACGAGGATCGCGGGGGTGCGGGCGGCGGCGGCGCAGGCGACGGCGAAGCGGATCTGGTCGATGCGGGGCAGGAACCCGAAGGTGTCGCCGGTGTCGACGCCGACGGCGAGGCGGTCGAGCCAGGCGTGGATGTTCGCGGGCGTGGCGGCGCCGCCGGAGACCGCGGTCGTCTCCTTGATGCAGGAGGCGACGGTGTGGTACTGCGCGAAGCGGATCGGGGGTCCGGCCTGGGCGACGGTGAAGCGGCGGCGGATCTGCGCGGGGCGGGTCTGGCCGTCGACGGCGAGGGTGCCGCCGGAGGTGCGGAAGCGCCCGGCGAGGGCGAGGAGGAGCGACGAGCGGCCGTCGCCGCCGTCGCCGCAGACGGCGACGACCTGGCCGAGGCGGGCGCTGACGTGGACGTCGGTGAAGATCGCGCCCTGGCGGCCGGAGGCGGTGAGGCCGCGGGCGTCGAGGAAGGGGTCGCCGTTCGGATGTTCGAGGAGCGCGGTCCGGTCGATGACCGCAGTCGCGTCGAAGGCGGGGACGGCGGCGGGCGGCGGGGCCACGGCGGCGCCTTCGCGCGGGAGTTCGGGCGGCTCCGGGGCGGCGTCGCCTACGGGGATCGACTCCGTTGGGGCCGTTTCATTCTCGGGTCCGGTGGGCCCGTTCCCGCCGGATTCACTGGCGGACGTTCCGGGCACGGGCCCCTCGTCGTCGCTCCTGTCGCTCATGGGCACTATCCTCACAGGCCGGTGCGCCCTGGTTCGGGCGTTTTCACGGGATTCCAACCACGCGGATATTACTCATGAGTAACTTATGATCGAGTGGAGGGAGGCGCGCTGTGACCGGCACGTCCCGCGCCGGGCCCTTATTGTTAAGGCATGTCGGAAACGCAACCCGCGAAACCCGCGGCGCCCCGCCGCGCGCACCCGCGAACCCACCACGGCGACACCGTCGACGACCCGTACGCCTGGCTGAAGGACCCCGAGGACCCCGAGACGCTCGACTACCTGCGGGCCGAGAACGCCTACGCCGAATCGCGGACGGGGCACCTCGCCGCGCTCCGCAAGGCGATCTTCGGCGAGATCAAGGGCCGCACCCAGGAGACCGACCTCTCCGTCCCCGTCCGCAAGCGGGGCTGGTGGTACTACGGGCGCACCGAGGAGGGGAAGCAGTACGGCATCCAGTGCCGCGTCAAGGCCGCCGGGGACACGCCGCCCCAGGTGGAGGCCGGGGTCGCGGTCGAGGGCGAGGAGATCCTCGTCGACGGCAACGAGCTCGCCGAGGGCCACGACTTCTTCTCCCTGGGCACCTGCGACGTCTCCCCCGACGGGAACCTGCTGGCCTACGCCGTGAACTACTCCGGGGACGAGCGGTTCACCCTGCGGTTCAGGGACCTGCGCACCGGGGACGACTTCCCCGACGACATCCCGAACGTGTTCTACGGCGGCTCCTGGTCCCTCGACGGCTCGGTGTTCTTCTACACCAAGGTGGACGACGCCTGGCGCCCCCACCAGGTGTGGCGGCACGTCCTCGGCGAGCACGAGGACAAGGACGTCCTGGTCCACCAGGAGGACGACGAGCGGTTCTGGACCGGCATCGACCTCACCCGCTCCGAGCGGTACCTGTTCATCGTGTCCGGCTCCAAGATCACCACCGAGGTCCGCTACCTCGACGCCGCCGACCCCACCGGCGAGTTCACGGTGTTCGGGAACGGCCGGGAGCAGGGCGTCGAGGTCTCCGTGGACCACCAGGGCGACCGGTTCTGGGTGCTGCACAACCGCGACGCCGAGAACTTCACGCTCGGCTGGACCCCCGTGGACGACACCACGCAGTTCCACGAGGTCATCGCCCACGACGAGGCGGTGCGGCTGGAGTCGGCCGACGCGTTCAGCGACCACGTCGTGGTCTCGATGCGCCGCGCGGGGCTGTCGCAGGTCGGCATCCTCGACGAGTCCGGGGCCCTGACCGAGATCGCGTTCGACGAGCCGATCTACTCCGTGGGCCTGGGCGAGAACCCCGACTACGAGTCGCGGCAGATCCGCCTCGGGTACACCTCGCTCGTGACGCCGTCCTCGGTGTACGACTACGACATCGACACCGCCGAGCTGCACCTGCGCAAGCGCACCCCCGTGCTCGGGGACTTCGACCCGGCCGACTACGTGCAGTACCGCGAGTGGGCGACCGCCCAGGACGGCACGAAGGTCCCGATCTCGATCGTCGCGAAGGCCGGGGTCACCGCCGACGGGACCGCCCCGTGCCTGCTGTACGGGTACGGCTCCTACGAGCACTCCATCGACCCGTACTTCTCGATCGCGCGCCTGAGCCTGCTCGACCGCGGCGTCGTCTTCGCCATCGCGCACGTGCGCGGCGGCGGCGAGATGGGCCGGCAGTGGTACGAGCAGGGCAAGCTCCTGCAGAAGAAGCACACGTTCACCGACTTCGTGGACTGCGCCGAGCACCTCGTGTCCGTCGGCTGGGCCGCCCCCGACCGGATCGTCGCCCGCGGCGGGTCCGCCGGGGGGCTGCTCATGGGCGCGGTCGCGAACCTCGCCCCCGAGCGGTTCACCGGCATCCTCGCCGACGTCCCGTTCGTGGACGCGCTCAACACGATCCTCGACCCGACGATGCCGCTCACCGTCATCGAGTGGGAGGAGTGGGGCAACCCGCTCGAATCGCCCGAGGTGTACGCGTACATGAAGTCGTACTCCCCGTACGAGAACGTCACCGGGGTCACCTACCCGGCGATCCTCGCGGTGACCAGCCTCAACGACACCCGCGTGGGCTTCCACGAGCCCGCCAAGTGGATCGCGAAGCTGCGCCGCGAGAGCCCCGACTCGGACGTGCTCCTCAAGACCGAGATGGAGGCCGGGCACGGCGGCCGGTCCGGGCGCTACGACGCCTGGGAGGAAGAGGCGTTCAACCTCGCATGGATCCTCGACCGGCTGGGTACCGCGTAGGGACCGGAATGCACAGGGGCCCGGGTCCGCAGCGCGCTGCGGACCCGGGCCCTCTTCCGTTCACTGGTCGGGGGACTCGTCGTCCTCGCCGAACTGGATGATGACGAGCTGGTCGGCGGCGTCCGCCGGGTCGGCCTCGTCCGGCGGCTCCGGGTCCGTCACGGGCGCTTCGGGATCGTCGTCACCGGGCGGCTCGGCGGAGTTCGCGAGGTCGAACTCCGACAGCTCGTCGTTCTCTTCGGCCCATTCCTGGTGATAATTCATAAACCAACCGTAGTGCCGAGGGCCGCGTCCGGCCAGTGAACCACCAGGTAGCCTGGGACGTGCCTTCACATGTTCGTGGGCGATACTTCACCTCGACGCAACAGTTCGAGGCCATCAGACAGCGGCGTCTGGGTCTGGCCCCCGGTCGGGGAGCAATCATCGACTTGTAAAAGGAGCAGGCAGCATGCCTATCGCAACACCCGAGGAATACAACGAGATGCTCGACCGGGCGAAGGCCGGCTCCTTCGCCTATCCCGCGATCAACGTGACCTCGACCC
Source organism: Glycomyces mayteni (assembly GCF_042428885.1). Classification (NCBI taxonomy): domain Bacteria; kingdom Bacillati; phylum Actinomycetota; class Actinomycetes; order Glycomycetales; family Glycomycetaceae; genus Glycomyces; species Glycomyces mayteni. The sequence continues at coordinate 1,042,798 of NZ_JBHMBP010000001.1, read as the reverse complement.
AGACCCTCAACGCCGCGCTCGCCGCGTTCGCCGAGGCCGAGTCCGACGGCATCGTCCAGGTCTCCACCGGCGGCGCCGAGTACCTCTCCGGCCCCACGATCAAGGACAAGGTCACCGGCGCCGCCGCGCTCGCCGCCGCCGCGCACGAGATCGCCAAGAACTACCCGGTCAAGGTCGCCCTGCACACCGACCACTGCCCCAAGAACCACCTCGACGGCTTCGTCCGCCCCCTCCTCGCCATCTCCGAGGAGCGCGTGGCCCGCGGCGAGGAGCCCCTCTTCCAGTCGCACATGTGGGACGGCTCGGCCGTGCCGCTCGCCGAGAACCTGGAGATCGCCCAGGACCTCCTCGCGCGCACCTCCAAGGCGAAGGTCGTCCTCGAAGTCGAGATCGGCGTCGTCGGCGGCGAAGAGGACGGCGTCGAGGCCGAGATCAACGAGCAGCTGTACACCACCGTCGAGGACGCCCGCGCCACCGTCGCCGCCCTCGGCTCCGGCGAGAACGGCCGCTACATGACCGCGCTGACCTTCGGCAACGTCCACGGCGTGTACAAGCCCGGCAACGTGCACCTGCGCCCGGAGATCCTCAAGGAGATCCAGGACGAGATCGGCAAGGAGCTCGGCAAGGACAAGCCGTTCGACCTGGTCTTCCACGGCGGCTCCGGCTCCACCGCGCAGGAGATCTCCGACGCCGTCGACTTCGGCGTCATCAAGATGAACATCGACACTGACACGCAGTACGCGTTCACCCGCCCGATCGTCGACCACATCTTCAAGAACTACGACGGCGTGCTCAAGGTCGAGGGCGAGGTCGGCAACAAGAAGGCGTACGACCCGCGCGCCTACGGCAAGCTCGCCGAGGCCGGCATGGCCGCCCGCATCATCGAGGCCTGCCAGCAGCTCCGCTCCGCCGGAACCAAGATCAAGTAGCACCGCGCCGCAAGGCGAAGCGAGGGCCCGGCCGCGATGCGGCCGGGCCCTCGCGGGTGTCGGGCCCCGCGGTCCCGTCGGGCCGCGGGGCCTCCTGCTGCCCGGTTCAGCGCTCCGGTTCTCTGAAGCGGCGGCCCGGGCAGCGGTCCTGGGCGGTGGCGGCGGCCTGGCGGTGGTGGCAGCCGCGGGCGGGCGGGTCCTCGGCGTCGCGGGCGGCGGCGGGAAGGGGGGCGGTCTCGGCGGCGAAGAAGACGTTGTCCTGGAGGTCGCCCGCGCCGATGCCGGTGTTGCCGGTGATGAGCTCGGCGAGGGTGGCGACCGGTTCGACGTCGTAGCGGTCGGCGATGAAGTCGAGGGCCTCGTCACCGCGGTAGAAGAAGCGGTCGCCGTCGCGGAGCATCGTGAACTCCGCGGCCCACATCGCCTGCTGGAGCTCGCCGAACTCGGAGCCGGGGAGGTGCGGTTCGGCCATCATGCCGGTGATCGCGTCGAGGGAGTCGGTGTCGCCGTAGAGGGCCGCGAGGCGCGCGGCGAGCGTGGAGGCGCGCGTCGCGCTGACGGCGGCGCCGTCGCCGCGGGCCTCCTCCTCGGTGACGGGGTTCCCGTCGGCGTCGGCGAACGCGGTGAACGCCATGATCTCGGGCGAGTCGATCGTCAGGCCCTCGGGGAGCGCCTCGGTGTCCTCGCCGGTGATGTCGGTGAACGCGGCGGCCGGTTCCAGGCCGAACGCCTCGCGCAGCGCGTTGTACCCGGGCAGGCCGTGGTCGCGGGCGCGCACCAGGTCGAGCGCGGGCAGGTCGGTGACCATGGTGAAGCACTCGGAGGAGTCGAGGCAGTCGGTGGCGTCGCCGACCGGCACCTGGTTGAGGACCGAGCGGAGCTGGTTGTCGACCATCTCGTCGTTGTTGTACTCGGTCTGCACGGACATGCCGTGGACGAACGCCTCCAGGCCGACGTCGCGGAACAGGTCCGGGTTGAAGAACATGAGGCCCGCGGGGGCCTCGGCCTCCACGCCGTCCTCGCCCGCCTCGACCTCCAGGCCCGCGGCTTCGAAGGCCTCCAGCTCCTCGTCGGTGTAGTAGCCGTCGGCGACGTCGATGAGGAAGTCGCCGTGGATCATCGAGTGGGCCCGGAACGCGACCGTCGCGAACTCGTTCGAGACCTGCACGCGCGTGTCGGGGTCGTAGCCCTCGTAGTCGGGGAGCTCGACGCCGAGCGCGGGGAGGAACTCCTCGTAGGTGATGCGCTGGATCTCGGCGACGACGACGCGGCGGGCGATCGCGAACTTGGCCTCGTCGGTGAGGCGCCGCGGGAGTTCGGCGACGATGCGGTTGTGCTCGCGCGCGAACAGGGTCGAGAGGGCGAGCAGGGAAGGCGACTGGTTGGCGCGGACGTCGCCGGTGACCATCGCCGCCGCCGGGTCGGCCGTGAGGCGCCCGCTCGCGTCCATGTAGGGCGCGGCGGCCGCGTCGCCGCGCAGGTCGGCGGTGGGGAGGTAGCCGCCGTCGAGCATGAACGTGGCCGCGTTGTCCGCGAGGTCGCCGTTCACCTCGCCGTCGCGGAGCCATTCGAGCCGGTCCTCGGTGCCGCCGTAGACCTCGAACCCGCCGAGGTAGGACGGCAGGAGGTCCACCTGCTCGCGCGGGGAGTCGACGCCGGTGCCCTCGGCGGGCACGGACCGCAGGAACGGGAGCGTCTCGGCGTCGTTGGTGAACTCCTCCAAGGGGTCGGCGTTGTCGAAGGGGACGGTGACGGCCTCGGCGGCCGGGTCGTCGTGCGCCGAGGTCCGCCGGAGCGCGATGTTGTGGACGACGAACTGGCCCCAGGCCCAGTTCCACTGGGACAGGCCGCGTTCAGAGAAGAGGTTGACGTGGTCGTCGGCGAACACGCGGTTCGAGACGTACCGCGGGTCGGGGCCCTCCTGCATGGCGCCGACGCCGTCGGCGTAGGCGGCGGGGGCGAGGCGCTGGTACGGCTGCCCCGCCGCGCCCCAGTCGGGTTCGGCCTCGTTGTTGCCGGTGCCGTCGAGGGAGGCGATGTCGAAGGGGAGGGCCCGGGACAGCTCCACGGGCCGGGCGGGCCGGTTCCCGCGCCCGCCCGCCTCGGCCATCACGGCGAGGGCGGCGGCGAGGAGGAACACGAGCGCGAAGGCGGCGAGCTTGAGGACGGTGCCGCGTCTTCTGCTGCGGCGCAGGGGTCCGGGCCGCGGGGCGGCCCGTCGGGTGAGGAGGTCGGGTCGGGTCATGGCGGGTCTCCGTCGGGTCAGCGCAGCGGACCGCGGGCACGGGCGCCGGCTGCGCCCCGGCTCCGCCGGAGTCGGCTTGTGCGATGGAGAACCTGGGAGGCCGCGCCGGACGGCCTCGCATCGCGGGGTATGCGATTGAGGCCCCGAATCTAAACCCGGAGGTCGCGGGAGGGCAATACCGGTTCAGTCACCGCCCGACTGCACGCCCGAACGGGAGGTGCGGGGCGGTACGGGTGCGGCGCGGCGGCACTGGCGGGCGTCCGCATCGGACCGGGCGTGCGACATGGAAAGGGCCCGCAGCGCTTGCCGCGGGCCCTCACGCTCGGATCGTAGATCCTATATCCTATAGGATCTACGATCCCGTGCTACTTCTCGAACCAGACGGCCGCGCCGCCCGGCAGCTGTCCGTCGACGAGGTCGGCGCTCGCGAGGAGCACCTCGGTGCCGTACTGGGCGACCGGGACGGGGTCGGCGCCGAAGTTGACGACCGCGACCAGGGCGCCGTTGTCGAACGCGAACGCGTCCTCGCCCGGGTCGGCCAGCCAGGTCAGGCCGGTGGCCTTGTGGGCCTTGCGGATCGCGATGGCGGCGCGGTAGAACTCCAGGGTGGAGCCCTCAGTGCCGTCCTCGGCCTCGGCCGAGAGCGCGCCCCACTCGGCGGGCTGCGGGAGCCAGGAGCCGTTCGCGCCGAAGCCGAACGAGGAGCCCTCGCGGGTCCACGGGAGGGGGACGCGGCAGCCGTCGCGGCCGATCTGCGCGCCGCCGGTGCGGAAGAACGTCGGGTCCTCGCGGACCTCCGCGGGCAGGTCGAGGACCTCGTTCAGGCCCAGCTCCTCGCCCTGGTAGACGTATACGACGCCCGGGAGCGAGAGCAGGAGCTGCGTCGCGGCCTTCGCGCGGGCGAGGCCTTGGGCGCCGCCGCCGTAGCGGGTGACGTGGCGCTGCACGTCGTGGTTGGAGAGCACCCACGTGCAGGGCGCGCCGACCCCGGCGTTGTTCGCGATCTCGGAGTCGATGGCCTTGCGGAAGTCCGCGGCGCTGAACGGCGCGAGCACCAGGTCGAAGTTGAACGCCTGGTGGAGCTCGTCGGGCCGCAGGTACAGGGAGCGGCGCTCGGCCGAGTCGGTCCACGCCTCGGCGACGAAGATCCGGTCCCCCTCGTACTCCTCGATGATGGGCCGCCACGTGCGGTAGATGTCGTGGACGCCGTCCTGGTCGAAGAAGGGCGCCTGCGTGGTGCCGATCATCTCGATCGTGCCGTCGCCGCCGGTGTCGGGCAGGCCCTCGGCCTTGACCATGCCGTGGGCGACGTCGATGCGGAAGCCGTCCACGCCCCGGTCGAGCCAGAACCGCAGCACCGACTGGAACTCCGCGTGGACCTCCGGGTTGTCCCAGTTCAGGTCCGGCTGCGAGGCGTCGAACAGGTGCAGGTACCACTGCTTGCCGTCATCGGTCTTCGTCCACGCCGGGCCGCCGAAGATCGACTGCCAGTTGTTCGGCGGCACCTCGGGGTCGGTGACGTCGCGGAAGTGGTAGCGCTCTCGCTCCGGCGAGCCGGGTGCCGCAGCGAGCGCGGCCTGGAACCACTCGTGCTCCGAGGAGGTGTGGTTGGGGACGAGGTCCACGATGAGGCGGATGCCCGCGGCGTGCGCGTCGGCGAGCATCCGGTCGAAGTCGCCGAGGTCGCCGAAGCGCGGGTCGATCCGCCGGTAGTCGGAGACGTCGTAGCCCGCGTCCTTCTGCGGCGAGGCGTAGAACGGCGAGAGCCAGATGGCGTCGACGCCGAGCTCCGCGAGGTAGGGGATGCGGGAGCGGATGCCCTCCAGATCGCCCATGCCGTCGCCGTTCGCGTCGGCGAACGAGCGCGGGTACACCTGGTAGATGACCGCGTCGCGCCACCAGTGTTCACTCATCGGTGAGTTTCCCTTTCAGTCTTCTCGGGGTGCCGCACCGGTGGACCCGCGTACGACCAGTTCGGGCCGGAACAGGTATTCCGACGACGGGGTGGGCTGCCCGGCGATCTCGTCGAGCAGGGCCCGCGCGGCGGCGGTGGCGATGTCGCGCACCGGCTGCCGCACGGTCGTGAGCGGGGGGTTGGTGTGGGCGATGAGCGGCGAGTCGTCGTAGCCGACGACTGAAAAGTCTTGCGGGACGTTGAGGCCGCGCTCCTCGGCGGCGCGGATCGCGCCGAGGGCCATCATGTCCGAGCCGCAGACGACCGCGGTCGCGCCGCGGTCGATGAGGCGCGAGGCGGCGGCGTGGCCGCCCTGCTCGCCGAAGAGGGTCAGCTCGATGAGCTCGGGGCCGACGTGCTGCATGGCGGCGCGGTACCCGGAGATCTTGCGGCGCACCGGCCAGTACCGGTCCGGGCCCGAGACCAGGCCGATCCGCTGGTGGCCCAGGCCCGCGAGGTGCTCGACGGCGATGCGGGCCGCGACGGTGTCGTCGCAGGAGAACGAGGCGGCCTCGACGCCCTCGGGGTGGCCCGTGACGAAGGCCACCGGGAGGCGCTTGTCCTTGAGCTCTTGGTAGCGTTCGGTGCTCGCGGACGTGTCCGCGTGCAGTCCCGAGACGAAGATGATGCCGGCGACCGCCCGCTCGCGGAGCATCTCCACGAACTCGTCCTCGGAGACCCCGCCGGGGGTCTGGGTGCACAGCACCGGGGTGTACCCCGAGCCGGCCAGGACGTTGGAGATCGTCTGCGCGTAGAGCGGGAAGATCGGGTTCTCCAGTTCGGGCACGACCAGGCCGATCAGGCCGATAGCGTGCTTGCGGAGGGCCTGGGGGCGTTCATAGCCGAGCACGTCGAGGGCAGTGAGGACGGACTGTCGGGTCTGCTGACCGACGCCGGGCTTGTCGTTGAGCACCCGGGACACCGTTGCCTCACTGACCCCGGCCTGCCGGGCGATGTCAGAGAGTCGAAGCCGCATGATGACAGACTAGCCTATCTGAAAGATGGCAACAGTTTGGTTGCAAGGCTTTCCTCATTCTGAAACGTCTTGCTAATGTCGTAGGAAGTCGGGACGCGAGTCCCCGCACCAGCGGCCCCCGCCCCGGGGCCCCTCAATGAGGAGAAAAGAAGACATGCGCAGAAGGACCCTGGGTATCACCGCCGTCTCCGCCGCCGCTCTGGGCGCGGCCGCCGCCTGCGGCGACGACAGCGACAGCGGCTCCGACACCGGCACGGAGTTCTCCGGCGAGCTCGTCATCTGGGCCGACGAGACCCGCACACCCGTGCTCAAGGAGTTCGTCAAGGACTTCGAGACCACCGTCGGCGTGAAGGTCACCGTCGAAGAGCACGTCGAGACCCTCCGGCAGGACTTCCTCACCGCCGCCGAGCAGGGCCAGGGCCCCGACATCGTCGTGGGCGCCCACGACTGGGCCGGGCAGTACGCCGCCGCCGGCGCTGTCGCCCCCGTCACCCTCACCGCCGACCAGCAGGCGGCCCTCAACGAGACCGCCGTCAAGGCGTTCACCGTGGACGGCAACCTCTACGGCGTCGCGTACGCCCTGGAGAACCTCGGCCTCATCCGCAACACCGCGCTCGCCCCCGAGGCCCCCGCCACCTTCGAGGAGCTCGTCGCCGCCGGCCAGGCCGCGGGCACCGACGAGGTCCTCACCATGGAGGTCGGCGTCGACGGCAACGCCTACAGCGCCTACCCGCTGTTCTCCTCCATGGGCGGCTACCTGTTCAAGGACGACGGCGCGGGCAACCTCGACCCGACCGACGTCGGCGTGGACTCCCCCGGCGGCGTCGCCGCGTTCGAGAAGTTCGCCGAGCTCGGCGCCTCGGGCGTCCTCAAGACCACCTTCGACGCCTCCAACGTCATCCCGTTCTTCGTGGACCAGAAGACCGCGTTCATGATCTCCGGCCCCTGGGCCCTCACCGACGTCCAGGGCGCGGGCCTGGAGTACGAGGTCACCGCGATCCCCGGCTTCGAGGGCCAGAACCCGGCCTCGCCGTTCCTCGGCGTCCAGGGCTTCTACGTCGCCTCCGGCGCCAAGAACGCCGTGTTCGCGCAGGAGTTCGTCACCAACTACGTCCTCACCGAGGACCTCCAGCTCAAGCTCGCCGAGGCGGGCGGGCGCCTCCCGGCGCTCACCGCCGCCGCCGAGACCTACGCCGAGGGCAACGCCGACGCGCAGGGCTTCGCCGCCGCCGGGGAGAACGCCGTCCCGATGCCGAACATCCCCGCCATGGACTCCGTCTGGGAGCCCTTCGGCCGCGCCGAGGCCGACGCGATCGACGGCACCACGCCGGGCGCCGACGCGGCCGCGACCGCCGCGCAGACCATCCGCGACGCCGTCGGCGCGTAGCGGCCCCGGCCAGTCCACAGAGCGAAGGAACGCGCAGCAGTGCTCGACCAACGTGCCCAGACGGCCGGCTCCACCACCGCCGCGGGCCAGATCACCAAGATCGCGGTGCTCGCGGCGGTGGCCGCACTGGCCGTCTGGGCGGCGTTGCCGCTCATCGGGGCCGGGGCCTGGTGGGGCCTCGGCCTCGAAGCGGTCATCGTAGCCGTCGTCTTCTACACCTACCTCCAGCGCCGCTCCATCCCCCTGAAGTACCTGGTCCCCGGGACGCTCCTGCTCATCGCGTTCCAGATCGCGCCGGTCGTCATGACCGCCGGGACCTCGTTCTCCAACTACGGGGACGGCCACCGGACCGACAAGGAGGGCGCGGTCGAGGCGATCATCGCCGCGGGCGTCCAGCAGACCCCCGGCGGCGCGAACTACCTCCTGGCCGTCGGCGAGTCCGCCTCCGGCGAGCTGACCCTCCTGCTGACGAACACCGCCGACGGGTCCACCTGGGCGGGAACGGAAGAGGGCCTCACCGAGATCGACGGGGCCACCGTGGACGCGAGCGGGCGGATCACCGCCGCCCCCGACTACACCGTGTGGACCCTCGCCGACCTCAACGAGCGGCAGGGCGAGCTCGCCGAACTCGCGGTCCCGACCGGGCCGGACACCGGCATCAAGGTGCAGGGCCTCTCGGCGTTCGAGGGCGTCTCGACGCGCTCCTACGACGAGGGCTGCGACTGCATCACCGACTCGGCGACCGGCACCGTCTGGTACGCCGACGACGAGGAGGGCAGCTTCCTCACCGAGGACGGGCAGGCCGCGCTCGTCGGCTGGCGCGTCAACGTCGGCCTCGACAACTACCTGTCGGTCATCACCGACCCCGACATCCGCGGCCCGTTCCTGGGCGTCTTCGCCTGGAACGTCATGTTCGCGGCCGGGTCGGTCCTGTTCACCTTCGTCATCGGCCTCGGCACCGCCATGGCCCTGAACAAGCCGTCCATGCGCGGCACGAAGGTGTACCGGACGCTCATGATCCTGCCGTACGCCATGCCCTCGTTCGCGATGCTGCTGGTGTGGGCGCAGATGTTCAACCGCGACTACGGGCTGGTCAACGAGCTGTTCGGGCTGAGCGTCAACTGGTACGGCGAGACGTGGGCCGCCCGCGCGATGGTCCTCATCGCGAACACGTGGCTCGGCTGGCCGTACATGTTCCTCATCTCCCTCGGCGCGCTCCAGGCGCTCCCGGCGGACTCCCTGGAGGCCGCGAGGATCGACGGCGCGACGGGGGTGACGGCGTTCCGCCGGATCACGCTGCCGCTGCTGCTCATCGCGCTCACGCCGCTGCTGATCTCCTCGTTCGCCTTCAACTTCAACAACTTCAACGCGATCCAGCTCCTCAGCGGCGGCAACCCGTTCCTCGCGGGCGAGTCGGTCGGCGGGACCGACCTGCTCATCACGTACGCGTTCCGCCAGGCGTTCGGGGCGACCTCCGCCGACTACGGCTTCGCCAGCGCGGTCAGCGTGTTCATCTTCCTGATCGTCGCCACGATCTCGGCGGTCATGTTCCGGACCACCCGCAGCCAGGAGGACGTGTACTGATGGCGACTCAAGCGCGACGCAAGCGGTCCAACTGGGTCGCGGAGTTCGGGTGGCGGCACCTGGTGGCCGTGGCGGTCCTGGTGTTCGGGCTCGTGCCGATCCTGTACGTGGTGTCGGCGGCGTTCAACCCGAAGGGGACGCTCTCGGCGACGGGGCTGATCCCGACGGACCTCAGCCTGGTGAGCTTCGACCGGCTGTTCTCGGACCCGAACATCCCGTTCGGGTCGTGGTTCGCGAACTCGCTGATGATCGCGGTCCCGGCGGCGTTCCTGTCGATCCTGATCTCCTCGCTCGCGGCGTACGCGTTCAGCCGGTTCCGGTTCAGGGGGCGGCGCGGGATGCTGCTGTTCCTGCTGCTCATCCAGATGTTCCCGGCGTTCCTGTCGGTGGTGGCGCTGTACCTGATCTTCGGCGCGATCGGCGAGTACTACCCGGTGGCGGGCCTGAACACGAAGCTGGGCCTGATGCTGGTGTACATGGGCGGGGCGCTGGGCGTCTCGACGTGGCTGATGAAGGGCTTCTTCGACACGATCCCGAAGGAGCTCGACGAGGCGGCGACGATCGACGGGGCCTCGCACGCGCAGATCTTCTTCGGGATGATCCTGCCCCTCGCCGCGCCGATCATCGCGATCTCGGGCATCCTCGCGTTCGTGGGCACGATGAACGACTTCATCCTGGCGTCGCTGTTCCTCACCGACCGGCCGGAGATGACGCTCGCGGTGGGCCTGAAGACGCTGACGGCGGACAACTCGCCGGCCTCGTACTTCGGGATCTTCGCGGCGGGGACGCTGCTGACCTCGGTCCTCACGGTCGGGGTGTTCATGAGCCTCCAGCGGTACATCGTCTCGGGTCTGACCGGCGGCGCCGTGAAGGGCTAGGAAGACTGCTGCTCGACACGCGCCCTCCGGGGCGCACGGGCCCGGACCGGCGGGAGCCTCCCTCCCCTGGTCCGGGCCTTTCCGCTTGCGCGGGAACGGTGCTCGCGGGTTCAGTCCCGGAAGAGGTCGGAGAGGAGGGCGAGGGGGGTCTTGAGGTCGGCGTACTCCTCCAGCTCGATGACGGTGTGCTGGAGCTGTTCGAGGCCGTAGGCGACGACGGCGATGTCCTGGGCGGGGGATTCGAGGAGGTCGATGACGCGGTCCATGAGGCGCAGGGCGTCGCCGAGGGTCCGGAGGTCGTCGGCGTTCTCGGTCCGGGCGCCGGGGTGGGTGTTGAGGGTGACGGCGTCGGGGTCGTCGACCGAGGGGGTCCTGTCGCCGGTGAGGCGGTCCCAGTTGGCGCGGCGCTCCTCGTGGAAGCGGGCGAGTCCGGCGCGGAGCAGGACGGCGCGGGCGACGAGCTCGACTCGTTCGCCGGGCGGGAAGGCGTCGGACATGCGCGTGCCGCCGCTCAGGACCAGTGCGGGGGGCGCTCGGCGAGCAGGTCGCGGTCGCGGGCGGAGAGTTCGCCGCGGGTGCGCCGGGGGGCGGGGGCCTCGCCCCAGCCGCGGTCGGTGTCGTCGGAGGTCTGGTCGGGGAGCACCGAGAAGTCCTCGTCGAGCTCGACGGAACGGTCGTCGTCGGAGACTGCCATGCACCGACTGTACGTCAGGGGGTCTCGGCGGGTGCAACGGTGAGGCCCTGAACACCCGGTGAACGGGTGGTCAGGGCCTTGCGGTCGGGTCCTCAGGAGGCGGTTCCGACGAGTTCGTAGCCGGCCTCGTCGACGGCGGCGCGGACCTGGTCCTCGGTGAGGGCGCCCTCACTGGTGACGGTGACCTTGCCGGTGTCGAGGGCGACGTCCACCCCGGAGACGCCGGGGAGGGCGGTGAGTTCGGAGGTGACGCTGCCGGCGCAGTGGCCGCAGGTCATGCCCTTGACGACGTAGACGGTTTCCATGTGGACTCCTTGTCAGGTTCTGAGCAGGCGGGCCACCGCGTCCGAGGCTTCCTTCACCTTGGCTTCGGCGGCGGTCGGGTCACCGGAGGTCTGCGCCTCGGCGACGCAGTGGGCCAGGTGGCCTTCGAGGAGGCTGAGGGCGACGGCCTGGAGTCCCTTGGTGGACGCGGAGATCTGGGTCAGGATGTCGATGCAGTACTGGTCGTCGTCGACCATCCGCTGGATGCCGCGGATCTGGCCCTCGATGCGTTTGAGGCGTCGCGTGAGCGCGGCCTTGTCGCCGTGGTACCAGTAGTGGTCGTGCCCGTGACCGCCGTCGTCGGGTTCAGGGGCGTGCGCGGTGTCGTCGCTTGCCATGTCGCTTCCCTCCGTTCGTCAGTGTATACCCCTGCGGGGTATTGCGGCAACTGCTCGTTAGCCCTGAGCAGCGGCCCGTAGTATTCCGTGCCATTGTGCGAGAAATTCTCCCCCCGGGCTTGTCTCGACTCATATTGGGCTCTAACGTGAACCCGTCGCGTCGGAAACTCGGGTGCACCCCGCATCCGCCGCGCGGCACCGCCGAGTCGGCCCGGGTCCCGTCGGGTTCGAGCCGGGGAACCAGCAGTCGGCCGCGTGCAGGGGCCGACGGGGTGAATCGCATGCAAGCGTAGGGCGACCCTTCCTTCCGCCCGAACCCGACAGCTAACCCGGTAGGCGGCCAGAGGAAGGAGCGCATCCCTTGGTGCGTACCCGGCGTATCGCTGCCGCCGCCTTGGCCGCAGCACTGATCCCCGCGACGGCGGCGCTGTTCACGTCCTCGCAGGCGTCGGCGCAGACCAGCGACGAGATCCAGGCGGAGATCGACGAGCGGCACTCGGACCTGGAGAAGGTCATCGAGGACTACAACGCCAAGCGCGAGGAGCTCGACGACGCCAACGCCCTGATCGCCGAGATCCAGGAGCAGCTCCCGGCGCTGGAGGAAGCGGGCCTCGCCGCGCAGGACCGGATGGCCGAGATCGCCTCCACCGCCTACACCGGCGGGGACTTCGCGATGGTCAACTCGGTGCTCGCGGGCGACCCGTCGGACTTCGCCGACCGCCTCATGTACCTGTCGAACCTCTCGAACGCCGAGAACGCGGCGCTCCAGGACTCCCTCGCGCAGATCGAGGAGCTGGAGACCCGCCAGGCGGAGCTGGAGGCCCTCCAGGCGAGCGCCGACGAGATCCTCGGCGAGATCGAGACGCAGCAGGAGGAGATCGAGGCCGAGATCGACGCGCTGGAGGAGGAGTACTCCGACGCGTACGCCGAGGAGAACCCCGAGCCCGACTGGGGCGACTACTCCGGCGACTCGGCGGTCGTGGCGTTCGCGTACGACCAGCTCGGCGACCAGTACGTGTACGGCGCCTCGGGACCGGACGAGTGGGACTGCTCGGGCCTGACGCAGGGCGCGTGGGGCGCGGCGGGCGTGGGCCTGTCGCACAACACCGCGATGCAGTGGGACGAGACGGCGCGGATCTCCCGCGACGAGCTCCAGCCCGGGGACCTCATCTTCTACAACAACCTGGGCCACGTCGCGATCTACATCGGAGGCGGCGAGATCATCCACGCCCCGAACTCCACCACCGTGGTGAAGATCGCCGACATGGACATCATGTCGATCGACGGGTACGGCCGCCCCTAGCGGCCGCGTCCGTCACCGGCCGCGAGGCCGGGCGCCGAACCCCCCGGCGGCGGCGCGGGCGCTCCCGATTGCTGACCCTGCTGCTGACCCGCAATAGCCCCACCGCCGCCGGGGACCACCTCATAGTAAAGAAGCCCTTGCGAACCGCTCAGGCGGGCCGCAAGGGCTTCTCACGTTTCGGTTGCCGGCCGGTCGGAACCGGCCCGGCCGGTCACTCCGGCTGGTGCTCCTCGAACGTCCACGAATAGCGGGCCCGGCGGCCCGTGCCGCCGCGCTGCCAGCGCTCGGGCCCGGTCGGGGGCCGGTAGTCGATGCCCATGGCGTGCAGGCGCTCCAGGTGGTCGCCGAGGCGGTCCTGCACCGGGTTCGCCTCGCGCACGGCCATCCCGGTCCACCCGACCTCGGCGAGGACGGACAGTCGCGGGAACGCCGAGTACTCCACGTCCCGCGGGGTCGGCAGGTACTCCGACCAGAGCTGGCACTGGATGCCGAGGACCTTCTCGCCGTCCACGCCCGCCGGGACCGGGTCCCAGCCCGCGACCTTGTCCACGGTGGTCAGGCCGTGGATGCGCAGGGGCTCGGCGGGGTCGTCGCTCTCGTAGTGGTCGTAGTACGCGTACGGCTCGGGCGAGGCCACGACCATGTGGCCCGCGGCGATGGCCTTCTTGACGTAGGCCTCGTTGCGCCACACGTGGACCACGGCCTCGGCGGGCGCGCCGCCGTCGAGGATCTCGTCCCAGCCGATGACCCGCTTGCCCATGCCGGCGAGGTGGTCGCAGAACGCCTTCGTGAACCAGGCCTGGACGCCGCGCACGTCCTCCATGCCCTCGCGCTCCATGAGCTCGCGGGCGACGGGGGAGGACTCCCACTGCGTCATCGGCACCTCGTCGCCGCCGATGTGGACGAACGGGCCCTCGAAGACCTCGCCGATCGCGGTGTACGCCTCCAGCGCGAAGTCCAGGGACGCCTGGGTCGGCTCCAGGACCTCCTCGAACACGCCGAACGTGGGCGAGACCGGTTTGTCCTGGCCCGCACCGAGTTCGGGGTAGGCGGCGAGCACGGCGCGGGCGTGCCCGGGGAGGTTCACCTCGGGGACGATCATGATGTGGCGCTCGCGCGCGTAGGAGGCGATCTCGCGCAGGTCGGGGACGGAGAAGATCCCGCCGTGCGGGGTCGGCTCGTACCCGGAGGCCTCGTCGCGGGCGTGCCCGATCTTCGTCTCCTCGCGCCACGACGCGATCTCGGCGAGCTTGGGGCGCGAGGGCACGTCGAAGCGCCAGCCCTGGTCGTCGGTGAGGTGCAGGTGCACGACGTTCATCCGGTGCAGCCACGCCCGGTCGATCATCTTGAGCACGAAGTCCTTCGGCTGGAAGTGCCGGACCACGTCGATCATGACGCCGCGCCAGCGCAGGCGCGGCTCGTCGTCGATCGCGACGAGCGGCACGACCGGGGCGGCCGCGGGGGCCTCGCGCAGCGAGTCGGCGGGGAGGAGCTGGCGGAGGGTGGCGATGCCGCGGGCGATGCCCGCCGGGTGCGCCGCGGCGAGGACGACGCCGCCTTCGGCGATGTCGAGGCGGTAGGCCTCGGCGGCGGTGGTGAGGTCCTCGGGGCGGTCGCCTTCGAGGCGCAGGCGCAGGACGCGGCCGTCCGCCTCGGGCCCGGTGACGGCGAGCCGCAGGCCGGTGCCCCGGTTCAGGAGGTCCGACAGGAGCCAGGCGAGCGGGTGCAGCTCGGGGTCGGCGGCGATGGCGTCGAGGGTGCTCAGGTCCAGGTCGCCGTCGGCGAGGACGAGCTGCTGCGGTTGCGGGATCAGCGAGATGCGGCGCTGCATGGTTCGGGGGCTCCTGTGGTCGAGGTGCAGTTGTCCGGCCCGCTCGCCGCCGGGGGTGCGGCCGCGCCGGGAGGAACCGGTGTCCGCGGGGGTGCGCCGGTCGGTACGGCGACGCTCCCACGAATTAGTTCAGTTTATTTATAATATAGGACCGCGCCGCGGTCGGCCAGTGCATCGAGCGGGGAAACCCGCCCGGACCGGCGACCGCGGCGCGCGGTGGAGCCTCGTGCCGAACTTCTAGTGCACCTTGGGCAGGTGCTGCGTCGCGTCCAGGTCCTCGGGCGACTCGCGCTGCCGGTTGATCGGCAGCGGCGCCGACTCCGACTCGAACACCCCCGAGACCGACGACAGGGCCGAGAGCGACGGGGAGGTCTTCTCCTCCTCGCCGGAGACCAGGCCGAGCTGGCGGCGCAGGTCGGTGAGGTTCGAGCCGGCGGAGTCGCGCTGGCGCTCCAGGGCCGCGACCTCCTCGGCGAGGGGCTGCACGCGTTCGGCCGCGCGCTCCCCGGCGCTGCGCCTGAGCCGCGCCGCCTCGGTCTCGGACTCCGACTTGATGGACTTGGCCTGCTCGGCCGCGCGGTGGACGGCGTCCTTCGCCTGCTGGTCGGCCTCCTCGCGGCGCTCGATCGCCCGGTTCTCGGAGGAGCGGGCCCGCTCCTCGGCGAGGGCCAGCCGGTCCTCGGCCTCCGAGACGATCCGCTGCGCGGTCGCGATGGCCTGCTGGTGCCGGTCGGCCTCCTCCTTCTGCGCCCGCTCGCGGCGGTCGGCCTCGGCGAGGGTCAGCTCCTGGGTCTTCTTCTTGCGGAACTCCGAGGCCTCGGCCAGGAGCTGCCCGGCGGCGCTGCGCTGCTGGTCGGCCTCGCGGGAGGCGAGGGCCCGCAGCTCGGTCATCTCGCGCTCGGAGGTCGCGCGGGCGACGGCGATCTCGCGCTCGGCGGCCGACCTGGTCTTCTCGGCCTCCGAACGGGACTGGCTCTGCGCGGTCTGGACCTCGCGGTGGACGTCGGCGAGCGCGAGGTCGTGGCTGCGGCGGGCGTTCTCGCGCAGCTCGGTGGTCTCGTTGACCGCGCGGGCGCGGATCTCGGTGACGTCCTGGTCGGTGGTGGCGGTGATCTCGGCGGCCTCGGCGTGCGCGGCGCGCATCATCGCGTCGGCCTCGCCGCGGGCCTCCTGGATCAGGGACGCGGCCTGGCGCTTGGCGTCGGCCTTCTGGACGCCCGCGTCCTGCTCGGCGGCCCGGAGGATCTTCTCGACGCGGGCGCCCAGGCCCGCGAGGGTCGGCTGCTCGGCCTCGGCGATCTGCGTGGCCCGCTCGGAGACGCGCCGCTCCAGGGCGCCGATGCGCTCCTCGGCGCGGCGCAGCTGCTGCTCGGCGCTGTCCAGTGCCCGCACCGCCTCGTCGCGGTGCTGCTCGTGGGTCTTGATGTTCTGATACAGCCGGGAGGTGAACTCGTCGACCTGGTGGCGGTCGTAGCCGCGCATGGAGACGGCGAATTCGGGCCCGGTTTCCTCGAAGAATTTCGACATGGTCTTCCAGAGTCACAGGAAACGGTTGATGAATCATGATCACGCCCCGAGGGCCCGAATCCGGCGACGAACACGCCCGGGGGCGCGTGTCGCGGTGAAAACGTCCAGGCGGCAAGGCGAAGGGCCCCAGCCGAAGCCGAGGCCCTCTTCCGTTCCGGTGCGCCGCTACGCGGTCTTGTCGGTCTCGTCGTAGAAGTCGCCCATGATCTCCTCCAGGAGGTCCTCCATGGCGACCAGGCCGGTGACCTCGCGGTCCGCGCCGGTGACCAGGGCGAGCTGGGCCCGCTGGCGGCGCATGAGGGTCACGGCCCCGGCGACGGTGGTGTCGGCGGCGACCAGCAGCGGGGCCGCGGCGAGGTCGGCGACCGAGGCGTCGGGCGCGGCCTGCACGGCCTCGCGGACGTGGACCAGGCCCACGGGCTTGCCCTCGGCGTCCACGACGACGAGGCGGGAGCGGCCGGTGGCGCGGCTGCGCTCCTCGGCGTCCACGGCGGTCGAGGAGGCCGGGATCGTGACGACCTCGGCCCACGGGATCTGCACCTCGCGGACCCCCTGGCGCTGCACGGCGATCGCGTGGGCGAGCATCTGGTGCTCCTCCTCGCCGAGGACGCCCGCGGCCGCCGAGGACCGCAGCAGGTAGCGCAGCTCCTCGGGGGAGTGCGCCTGCGCCTTCTCGTCGGCGGGCTCGACCCTGAACAGCTTGAGCATGGCGTTGGCGCCGTGGTTGAGGCCCAGGAGGATCGGCTTGGTGACCCACACGTAGCCGGTGAAGGGCCAGATGAGGGCCATCGCGGAGGCCTCGGGGTGGGTGATCGCCCACGACTTCGGCATCATCTCGCCGACGACCATGTGGAGGAACACCACGATCACCAGCGCGATCGCGAAGGAGATCGGGTGCGCCGCCGCTTCCAGGCCCACGGCCTGCAAGGGGACCTCGATGGAGTGCGCGAGGGCCGGTTCGGCGAGCGCGCCGAGGCCGACGGTGCACGCGGTGATGCCGAGCTGGGCGCCCGCGAGCATGAGCGAGAGGTTCCTGGTGCCGCGCAGGGCCGCGCGGGCCGCCGCGGAGCCGTCCTGTTCGAGCCGGTGCTGCCGGGAGGCGACGAGCGCGAACTCGGCGGCCACGAAGAACGCGTTGGCGGCCAGGAGGATCAGGGAGACCAGGAGGGCGGGACCGGTGCTCACCGGGCGTCCTCCCCCGGGAGCGGCCGCAGCTCGATCGCCTGCGGCACATGGCGGGCGGAGGAGACGACGACGAGCTTGACGCTGCGCGGGGCCGGATCGGCCTCGCCGTCGCCGTCCTCGTCGTAGAACTCCCCCGCGGCGGCGGTCGGGACCTCGACGGTGTCGCCGGGGTGGGCGACGCGGCCGAGCTCGGCCATGACGAGCCCGGCGATCGTCTCGTAGTGCTCGCCTTCGGGGAGCTGGATGCCGGTGGCGTCGGCGACCTCGTCCACGCGCCAGCGGCCGGGGATGAGCCAGCCGCCGCCCGCGAGCGAGACCGGGACGGCCTCGAAGCGGTCCTGCTCGTCGCGGATCTCCCCCACCAGCTCCTCGGCGAGGTCTTCGAGCGTGACGATCCCGGCGAAGCCGCCGAACTCGTCCACGACGCACGCGAGCTGGCGGTGGCGCCCGCGCATCTGGTCGAGCAGCTGCGGGAGCGGGAGCGAGGCGGGCACGAGCATCGCGGGGTCGGCGATCTCGGCCACGGTGACGACCTCGCGGGCCTCGCGGGGGACCGCGATGATCTGGCCGATGCCGACGACGCCGAGGAGGTCGTCCACGTCGGCGCCCACGACCGGGAAGCGGGAGTGGCCGTCCGCGAGCGCGGCGACCGCGTCCGCGACGGTGGCCGCGGCGGGGAGGGTCTGGACGCCGACCCGCGGGGTCATGGCCTGCTCGGCGACGGTGTCGGAGAAGTCGAGGCCGCGGTCGAGGAGGACCGACAGCTCCTCGTCGAGGGCGCCCTCGTCGCGGGAGACGTCGATGATCCGGTGCAGGTCCTCCGCGGTCGCGTTGTGCTCCAGCTCCTCGACGGGCTGGATGCCCAGGAGCCGCAGCAGCCGCGTGGAGGCGGCGTCGAAGAAGCGGATGATCGGCCCGCACACCGTCAGGTACGTGCCGGTGGGGACGGCGAGGGCGAGCGCGAGGGCCTCGGTGCGGGCGATCGCGAGGTTCTTGGGGCCGAGCTCGCCGAGGATCATCTGCACGATGTTGGCGATGACGAACGCGACGACCGTGCCGAGGGTGACCGACACGGCCGCGGGGACCCCGGCGGTGCCCAGGAGCTGCGCGAGCCCCTCACCGAGGTAGGGCTCGGCGAAGAAGCCGACGAACAGGGCGGTGACGGTGATGCCGAGCTGCGCGCCCGAGAGGGCGAACGACAGCTGCGAGGAGACCTTGAGGGCCCGGCGGGCCCGGGACGCGCGCTTGGCGTCGGGGCCGGCGGCGAGGTCCTCCAGTTTGGACCGGTCGACGGCGGTGTAGGCGAATTCGAGCGCCACGAAGAAGCCCGTGGCGGCGGTGACGGCCAGGATGATGACCAGTCCGACGGCTATGAGCACTGCTCACGCCCGCTGGGAGGCTCCGATGCGCGGAGCGGGCGGCCGCCGGGCCGCGGACTTCGGGATCGTCGTCTTCTGCGTCGCATGGGCCCGATCTTAACGGTGGCGGGGAGGGGGGCAGGCGGCGATCATTGTTCGCCCCGCCACAGCACGATGTCGGTCGAGCGGCCGAACGGGCCTGCGATGGCGCGCAGCTCGGCGAGCTGGGCGCGGGCCCGCTGGAGCTCCTCCACGACCGCCTGCGCCTCGGCGCGGATCGCGTGGACCTCCCGTTCGAGGTCCATGATCCGCTTGATCCCCGCGAGGTTGACGCCCTCGTCCTGGCTGAGCCGCTGGATCTCCCGCAGGCGCGAGACGTCGCGCGCGGAGTAGCGCCGGCCCCCGCCGGGCGTGCGGGCGGGCTCGACGAGGCCGAGCCGGTCGTACTGGCGGAGGGTCTGCGGGTGCATCCCCGCGAGTTCGGCGGCGGCGGAGATCGCGAGGATCTTCGCGTCGAAGTCGAGGTCCTCGCCCGGTCCGCGCCGGCCGTAGGAGATCTCGACGCGCACGCGCGGATGGTTCGCATCGGACGGTCCGCTGCGGTCGGCGGCGTTCACGCTCCACTCCTCTCTCCGGTGCCCGGGGCGCCGTGCGGCGCCGCGCGTCCGGTACAACGCCGGAGGGCGCACCGGTTGTTCCGGCGGGCCCGCGAGAGGGCCCGCCGTCCTTCCGGAACCGCGGGACTCACTGCCCCGTCAGCTCTTCCAGTTTCGAGCGGTCGGCCGCGGGGGCGGCCGCCGCGTACTTCTCCAGGGCCTCGCGGGCCTCGGCGGTCAGCGACACGGGCACCTCGACGTCCACGGTCACGAGCAGGTCGCCCTTGCCGGGGACGCCGCGGCCCTTGACGCGCAGCACCCGCCCGGTCGGGGTCCCCTCGGGGACCTTCAGGGTCACGGGGCCGTCGAGCGTCGGGACCTTCACCTTGGCGCCCAGGGCGGCCTCGGGGAAGGAGACGGGCAGGCGCACGGTGACGTTGTCGCCGTCGCGCGCGAACAGCGGGTGCGAGCGGACGGTGACGCGCACCAGGAGGTCCCCGGCGGGCCCGCCGCGCTCGCCCGGCGCGCCGCGCCCGGCGAGCCGGATGGTCTGGCCGTCGCCGATCCCGGCGGGCACCCGCACAGTGATGACGCGGTCCTTCGTGGTCGCACCGGTGCCGCCGCAGTCGGGGCACGGGTCGGTGACGACGGTGCCGGTGCCCTCGCACTCGGGGCACGGCTGCGCGAAGCTGAACGCGCCCTGGTTCTCGGTGACCAGGCCGCGCCCGTTGCACTTCGGGCACGTGGTCGGCGCGGTGCCGGGCTTGGCGCCCGACCCGTGGCAGGTCTCGCACTCCCCGGGCGCGCGCATCCGCAGCTCCGTCGTGGAGCCCTTCACGGCGTCGGCGAAGTCGAGGGTCACGTTGGTGCGCAGGTCGTTGCCGCGCGCGGCGCCCGAGCGGCGCCGCTGGCCCGGGCCGCCGCCGAACAGGCCGCCGAAGAGGTCGGAGAACCCGCCCGAGCCGCCCCCGGCGTTCCCGAACAGGTCTTCGAGGTTGATGCCCCCGGGCGCGGCGTGCGCGCCTCCGAACCCGCCCCGGCCGGACTTCATCAGCTGGATCTGGTCGTACTCGCCGCGCTGCTTGTCGTCGTGCAGCACCGAGTACGCCTCCGAGATCCCCTTGAACCGCTCCTCGGCGTCGGACGCCGGGTTGTGGTCGGGGTGCCATTCGCGCGCGAGCTTGCGGTAGGCCTTCTCGATGTCCTTCTTGGAGGCGTCCTGCGGCACGCCGAGCACAGCGTAGAAGTCCTTCTCAAGCCACTCCTGCGATGCCACCGGACGCCTCCTCCAATCACTCCTCCGGCCCGGCCCGCCCCACCCGCCCGTGAGGGCGGCGCGGGGCGGGCCGGCGACCGGCTACTTCTTCTTTTTCTTCTTGCCTTCGGGCTCGGCCTCTTCGGCCGGGGGCTCCTCCGCCTCGGCGGCCTCGGTCTCCACGGCCTCGGACTCCGCGGCGTCCTCCGCCTCGGCCCCGTCGGCCTCCGCTTCGGCGACCGGCTCGGCGTCCTCGGCCGGGGACTCCTCGGCCTCGCCGGCCTCGGGCTCCTCGTCCGGCTCGGCCGCAGCCGCGGGCTCGGGCTCGTCGCTCGGCTCCGCGACCGCCACCAGCGCCGCGCGCAGCAGCTTGTCGCCGAGGCGGTAGCCCGAGCGCATCACGTCGATGCACGTCGGACCGTCCACACCGGGCATCTGCATGTGCGCGACCGCTTCGTGGATCTGCGGGTCGAACGGGTCGCCCTTGACCCCGAAGGCCTCCAGGCCCTGCTTGGTGAGCGCGTTCACGAGCTGGTCCGCGACGGCCCCGAAGGGCCCGTTGAGGTCCCCGTGCTCCCGGGCCCGGTCGAGGTCGTCGAGCACCGGCAGGAGGCTCTGGAGCACCCCGGCCGTCGCCAGCTCGCCCGAGCGCGCCTTGTCGCGCTCGACGCGCTTGCGGTAGTTCTGGAACTCCGCGGTGATCCGCTGGAGGTCGCGCGTGCGCTCCTCCAGCGTCGCCTGGAGCACCAGGACCGCGTCGTCGGCGGCCTGGCCGTCGTCGGAGGCGGCGGCGAGGATGTCCTCGACCGTCAGCTCCTCCTCGGCCCCGCCCTCGGCGGCCGCGCCGTCCTCGGGCGGCCGCGCGTCGTCGGCGTCCTTCTTCTCGTCCGCCACTACTTCTGGTCCTTGTCGTCGTCGACGATCTCGGCGTCCACGACGTCGTCGGCGCCGCCCGCGGCACCGCCGGCGGGCTGCTGCGGGGCGCCCGCCTGGTCGGCCTGGGCCGCCGCGTACATCGCCTGCCCGGCCTCCTGCGAGACCTTCGACAGCTCCTCGGTGCCGCGCTTGATCGCCTCGATGTCGGTGCCGCCCAGCGCCGCCTTCAGCGAGGACGTGGCGTCGTTGATCTTGCCCTTGAGGTCCTCGGGGATCTTGTCGCCGGACTCGGCCAGGAGCTTCTCGGTCTGGTAGACCAGCGACTCGCCCATGTTGCGGGCCTCGGCCTCCTCCTTGCGCTGGCGGTCCTCCTCGGCGTGCTCCTGGGCCTCGGCCATCATCCGCTGGATGTCGTCCTGGGCCAGGCTGGAGCCGCCGGAGATCGTCATCGACTGGGCCTTGCCCGTGGCGGAGTCCTTCGCGGACACGTTCACGATGCCGTTGGCGTCGATGTCGAAGGTGACCTCGATCTGCGGGACCCCGCGCGGGGCCGGGGGCAGGCCGGTCAGCTCGAACGTGCCGAGCTTCTTGTTGTAGGCCGCGATCTCGCGCTCGCCCTGGAAGACCTGGATGAGCACCGACGGCTGGTTGTCGTCGGCGGTCGTGAAGACCTCCGAGCGCTTCGTCGGGATCGTGGTGTTGCGCTCGATGAGCTTGGTGAAGATGCCGCCCTTGGTCTCGATGCCCAGCGACAGCGGGGTGACGTCGAGGAGCAGCACGTCCTTGACCTCGCCCTTGAGGACGCCGGCCTGGAGCGTGGCGCCGATCGCGACGACCTCGTCGGGGTTGACGCCCTTGTGGGCGTCGCGGCCGATGAGGCGCTTGACGAGCTCGGAGACGGCGGGCATGCGGGTGGAGCCGCCGACGAGGATGACGTGGTCGACCTCGGAGACGTTGATCCCGGCGTCCTTCACGGCCTGCTCGAACGGCTTCTTGCAGCGGTCGAGGAGGTCGGAGGTCATCTGCTCGAACTCGGCGCGCGAGAGCGACACGTCGAGGTGCAGGGGCCCGTCGGGGCCCGCGGTGATGTACGGCAGGTTGATCGAGGTCTGCGTCGCGGACGACAGCTCGATCTTGGCCTTCTCGGCGGCCTCCTTGAGGCGCTGCATGGCCATCTTGTCCTTGGACAGGTCCACGCCGTACTGGCCGTTGAAGGTCTTCACCAGGTGCTGGATGACCCGGTCGTCCCAGTCGTCGCCGCCGAGGTGGTTGTCGCCGGAGGTGGCCTTGACCTGGATGACGCCGTCGGCGATCTCCAGCAGCGAGACGTCGAAGGTGCCGCCGCCGAGGTCGAAGACGAGGATCGTCTGCTCCTCCTCGCCCTTGTCCAGGCCGTAGGAGAGCGCCGCGGAGGTCGGCTCGTTGATGATGCGCAGGACGTTGAGGCCGGCGATCTCGCCCGCCTCCTTCGTGGCGGTGCGCTGGGCGTCGGAGAAGTACGCCGGCACGGTGACGACCGCGTCGGTGACGTTCTCGCCCAGGTACGCCTCGGCGTCGCGCTTGAGCTTCATGAGGATGCGCGCGCTGATCTCCTGGGACGTGTACGACTTGCCGTCGATGTCGACGGTCCAGTCGGTGCCCATGTGGCGCTTCACCGAGCGGATGGTGCGGTCCGGGTTCGTGACCGCCTGGCGCTTGGCCACCTCGCCGACGAGCACTTCGCCGTTCTTGGCGAACGCCACGATCGACGGCGTGGTCCTCGCCCCCTCGGCGTTGGTGATGACCGTGGCCTCCCCGCCTTCGAGGACGCTGACCACGGAGTTCGTCGTGCCGAGGTCGATGCCGACCGCACGTGCCATGTTGATCTCCTGATGTAGTCGAACAGATGATGTCTCTGTCTCAAGCGGCCGGGCGGGAACCCCGAACCAAGTTGAGCCGGATAGACTCAATGTTCATCCGGTCGGTAACGGCTGTCAAGCCGGTCACAGGAATTGTGATCAAATGCACTAAAGTTGAGTCGG
This sequence comes from Glycomyces mayteni, assembly GCF_042428885.1. NCBI lineage: Bacteria > Bacillati > Actinomycetota > Actinomycetes > Glycomycetales > Glycomycetaceae > Glycomyces > Glycomyces mayteni. The sequence continues at coordinate 1,019,537 of NZ_JBHMBP010000001.1, read as the reverse complement.
GTCGACTCAACTCTGCGTCAGGTGGTGCTGGCGGGCCGCGGCGGGCGCGCCCCCGGCGGCCTCGCAGCACTCGGTGAGCAGGTCGTCGGCGATCTTCCAGGTGTCGCACGGCCACGCCTGCTTGCAGGAGGCGCAGTCGATGCCCAGGAGCTGCTCGGGCAGGTGGTCGCGCCACATGAGGGACGCGAGGTGCCAGCCGGTGATCTCGGTGATCCCCGCCGGGGCCTCCAGCGGCGGCGGCTCCTCCAGGGAGAACAGCTTCGAGGGCTCCTCGCGGCGGGCGCGGCGCGAGCGCGCGGGGATCGGGACGACCATCGAGCCCTGCGGCCCGGGGGCCGCGGGTTCGGCGGTGTGGCGCGAGCGGCGCGGCGGAGCGGTGCGGTCCTGGCGCGGGAGCCCGCGCCCGTGCTCGGGCGCCTCGGCCTCCGGCGCCCCCTGCCTCGCTGAATGCTGCATACTCACGCTATCTCCTCATTCGCCTTCGCTTCCGTGCCTGCGTACTCCTCCATCCGGATTAACGGTCGAGCAGCCCGGAAGGACACGGGTATGAGCACTCGGCACTCTAGTCCGCCCCCGTCCGCCGAATGCGGAGCAGAACGCGCAATCCTCCGCACATCACATGGAACGGGAATGGCACTCGCATTGCCGGAGGCGCCGTTGGCAAGGGGAGGGTAGCCTGGACCGGTCGCGCCGAAACCGCGCGGCGCACGGGGCGGGCCGCGTTTCCTGCGCATTGGACATGCTTGCGGGACAAGGGATTCGCAACGGCATTCCCGGGACGCGGCCAGCGTTCTCCAAGGGGCGTAACGCAAACCGCTTTTCGTGCTTGCAGAAGCGCATTGAGCTGGTATTTCAGCCATGTAACCGAGCCGAACGGCGGATTAACTTTGGGTTACCATGTCTGTTATGTCCTGTAACGACCTATTCGCGTGTGGCATCATTGGAAGATGCAGTCTCCTTCAGAAGAAGTACAATGGACGGTTGACGGTGGATTGATCTCCCCCTACTTCGAGCACAAGACCACCCTCGTCCGCAGCGCCGGGAGCGAGCCCCAGCGCGACCACGTCTACATCTACGGGCTGGAGCTCAAGGGCGACGGCGAGATCGCGCTGCGCCTGCGCCCCGAGCACCGCCACCAGCACGCGGAGGCGTCCCTCGCCATCCGCGTCGACGAGTCCAACTGGGTCCGCACCGGCGCGGAGTACCTCGGCGGGCAGCACCTCATCAGCACGGTCACCACGCGCGGGCGCACCGACTGGTCCCTGTTCCCGGTGGACACCGAGTCGGACGAGATCTGGCTGCGGCTCATCAGGGCCGGCGACACCGTGACCGTCGCCCACGCCGACGACGGCGTCGACTACACCACGATCGCCTCGACCTACCTGCCCGGCGGCGTCCCCGCCATGACCGGGATCGCCAGCACGCGCCCGGTCGCCGAGACCTTCTGGGACGCGGGCATGGACCTCGACATCGACGTCGACTGAGCGCGATCGCGCGCAGCGGTCCGGCAGAGGGGTGCCGGACGCCGCTGAGCATAGAGGTCGGGTCCGGTGGGCCGGATGATCCGGGCGGGCCCGACCTGTGTGCTCAGACCGATCCCGAGCGCCGCGGCTGGCGCAGAGCAGGGGAGCGGCCGGTCGCATCGGCGACCGGCCGCTCCGCTCATTCGGTCTCCTTACTCGAAGAGCGCGGCGTAGGTCTGGAAGGCCGTCGCGACCTCGACCTGGTGCCAGTAGCGGTGGTAGCTGAACTCCGGCGCGGGGCCGGTGCAGCCGCCGTCGAGGTACGCCTGGACCTGGTCCCAGCCCTCGAACTCGGTCATGAACGACCGGGTCTCGATGAACGTGACGCCGTTCTCCAGCACGTCGCCGTTCGGCATGGTGCCGGTCCAGCCCTCGGGGATGTAGACCTCGTCGCCGAAGCGGCAGTAGTCCGCCCGGGCCTCGGTCTGGGTCACGCCGACGCCGTCGTTGGCGGCCCACAGCGCGTCCAGGAGGTTCTTCGCCGCGGTCTGCGAGGCGGTGTCGCCGGTGGCCGCGGCGTGGTAGGACAGGATCTTCGCGAACGCCCCGGCCACGCCCGGGTCCTTGGACATGGTGGCGACGGTGGCGGACAGGCCCGCCCCCGGCTCGCCGCTCCAGTCCAGGTCGCCCGGGATGCTGTAGTCGGTCGCGGTGATGTCGGACTCGGACAGGGCCCACTCGACCCACTCGTCGAGCAGGTCGCACGCCCGCGCGTCGCCGGTCTCCATGCAGTACTGCGCGATGCGGTCCATGCCCCAGACCTGGAAGCCGAACCAGCGGTTCGACGGCGGGTCGTGCCACACGGGCTGCTCGTCGTAGTACAGGCCCTCGAACTCGGCGCTCGTGGTCGGGCTGCCGTAGTTGCCGCCCCAGTTGTTGGTCGCGCCGCCCGCGATGGCGCCCGCGCCCTGCGAGCCCTGCGGGACCTGGAGCCACTCCAGGAACTCCAGCTGCTGGTCGAGGCTCGTCGCCCAGTCGCTCGCCGCGGTCGGCGAGGCCGGTTCGAGGCCGCCCTCGGAGAGCGCGTACGCGGCCATGACGTTCTGGTAGCCCTGGTGGACGCCGGAGCCGCCGATGCGGAACGACCAGTCGCCGTTCGCGCCCGCGCCCCACGAGTAGTACCAGGAGAGCAGGTAGTGGAACGAGTTCTTGCCGCTGCCGTCGGGGCAGTTGTTGATCCCGATGCAGTCGCCCGCGATCTGCTTGAAGTACTTGTCCGCGAACGAGTACCGCAGGAAGTCGCCCATCTTGGAGGCGTTGTCGAGCGAACCGGAGATCGTCGACTCCTGGCCCTGCTCGGCCGCCCACTGCTGGGCCATCCACGCGACCTGGACGGCGCGCGCGTCGGCGTCGGGGGCGTCGGTGTACCGCTCCTGCTGGGAGTACTGCGAGTCGCCCACGAACAGGTCCAGGTAGCCGTTGTCGCCGCCGAAGTCGAACGTCTCGCACGAGGGGTGCGCGACGGTCTCCCACGTCGACTCCTGCGAGCCGCGCTGGAACGTGTTCATGTACGCGGGCTCGGTGGTCCCGTCGCCGCACTCGCCGAAGCCGTACGCGTTGTCCACGTCCAGGATCCAGTGCATGCCGTACACCTGGTTGTTCCCGTAGGTGTTGCGCAGCTCCTGGCCCAGCGGGTCGACGCCGACGGACGCGTTGAAGTCGAGCTGCGTCGGGTAGTCGGTGACGTCGTCGGACTCGGGCGCGTACGAGGCCGGGGAGGACGGGTTGTACGCGGACGGGTTCAAATCCGGGATCGCGTACTGCTCGGTGATGTCCCACGACTCGTTGTAGCCCGACCAGTCGCCGGTGACCTGGCCGTACGCGGCCTCCAGCCACTGGAGGTAGCTCAGGGCCTCGGAGGTCGTCTCGTGGCCGTAGTCCGGCGCCTCGACGATGAGCTCCTCCACCGAGTGGTAGGGGACGCCCGTCTCGTGCAGGTACGGCGAGTCCGCGCCGGTGAGCTGGTCGTACATCGCGAGGAAGCGCTCCTCGTTCTGCGTGACCTCGCCCAGGTCGGCGACGGAGACCGTCACGGTCTTGGACGCGTAGCCGGGGGAGGCCACGGTGAACACCGCGGACTCGCCGGGCTCGGCGCCCGCGGCGGCGCTGAACACCAGGGGCTTGGGGTTGGTGTCGCCCGCGGCGAACGAGAGCGAGCCGCCCGAGGACACCGAGATGTCCGTGGAGCCGGAGGTGCGCGTCGTGGTCACGGTGGCCGCGGCCTCGGTCGCGGCCGAGAAGCCGACCTCGACGGAGGAGGTCGAGCCGGCGTCCACGACGACGTTCGCGCGGCTCACTTCGAGCTCGGCCTCGACCGGCTCCTCGGCGCCGTCGCAGGACTCGCCGTTGACGGTGATGCCGGTGGGCGCGGTCGAGGGGCCGGCGCCGATGAAGCCGAAGACCTCGCGGCTCTGGTTGGCCGCGATGGTCCCGTTCCAGCCCACGTCGGAGCCGGTGAAGGTGCGCCCGCTCTGGCTCCAGCCGACGTTCCACGCGCTGGAGACGGTGGTGCCGGCCGGGAAGTCCCATTCGATGTCCCAGCCGTTGAGCCCCGCGGTGCCCGCGGTGAGGACCACGTTGGCCTGGAAGCCCGAGCCCCAGCTGGAGACGACGTTGTACTGGACGCCGCCGCAGTACTGGGCGGCGAAGGCCGACGGCGCGGCCACCGCGGTGAACGCGCCGACGAGCGCGAGCGGCAGCGTGACCGCCGCCGTCCTGCGCCATCGGCGGCCCCGCCGGCGCGGCGGGGCCAGGTTGTCGGTTTCCATATCGGCTACTCCTACGCGTGGGGTTGAATGTCCGTTTTCATGGGAGCGCTCATGCCGGGTTCGCGGTCGTGGAATCGCACGAGTGGAACGAATCGGACCACAATGCGGAAGCGCTCCCAAGTCATGCTCCCAAGCAGGCACCCCGTATGTCAATACATTGACATCCCTAAATTTCTCCCCCAACGAGGCAAACTGTTGCCGTTTGCCAGGCATTTTCCCTGCTAATTGAGTCGTTGATCCGGATTCACAGTTACGGATTCGCGACCCTCGATTCGTTCGGAGCGATCACGAAGGCAACGATCCGGTAATGACCCTCACATCCGGGCTTGCATCATGGAACACGCTCCCGTACGATCCTGGTATCGCTCCCAAGGGCGATCGCCTCGGCGGTTTCAGTCCGCGGGCCGCCGCGCACTCATGGCGGCCCGCACCACCACCGCCTTGCGCACCAACCGGAACGAGTCCCTCAAACCCCTCGACAACAGCATGGCGCCGAGGCGCCTGGAAGGAACCCGCAAAGATGCATCTCCTCAACCGCAGGCACGGCAAGGTGGCCCTCGCCGCCGCTGCCGCCGGCGCGCTCGCCCTCACCGCCGCCTGCTCGGACGGCGGCGACGGCGGCGACGACGGCACCACCGCCGACGGCAAGATCCAGCTCACCGTCTCCACGTTCAACACCTTCGGCTACGTCCAGGCCGGCTTCGAAGAGGCCTACGAGTCCACCCACGAGAACATCGACGTGGTGTTCGAGGGCGACGGCGTCGGCTTCGACGCCGAGTACCGCCCCGGCCTGGAGACCGCGCTGGAGACCGGCTCGGGCTTCGGCGACGTCGTCGCCATGGACGAGCAGGCCACGCCGCAGCTCTTCAGCAACCCCGACTACTGGTACGACCTGGGCGCCTACGAGTCCCGCTCCGCCGACTACACCGAGAACACCTGGAACCTCGGCCACACCGCCGACGGCACCCTCGTGGGCTTCGGCACCGACATCGGCGGCATGGCCATGTGCTACCGCTCCGACCTGTTCGCCGCGGCCGGCCTCCCGACCGACCGCGCCGAGGTCGCCGCGGCCTGGTCCACCTGGGACGGCTTCAAGACCCTCGCCCAGCAGTACGTCGACGCCGACACCGGCACCGCGTTCCTCGACAACGGCACCCAGATCCAGAACGTGCTCCTCAGCCAGTTCGCCGGCAACGGCGACGGCGAGATGTACGTGGACGACGAGGGCAACCTGACCCTCGACTCCGCCGCCGCGACCGACTCCATCGACCTGGTCCTGGAGCTCATCGAGATGGGCGCCGTCGGCAACTACCCGTCGTGGGGCGAGGAGTGGAACGCGGCCATGGCCGAGGGCGGCTACGCCGTCATGCCGTGCCCCGGCTGGATGGCGACCGCCGTCATCGAGCCGACCTCCGGCCCGGACAACGCCGGCAAGTGGGACATGGCCGCCGCCCCCGGCGTGGCCGGCAACTGGGGCGGCTCCTTCCTCGCCGTCCCCGCCGCGGGCCCGCACCCGGAGGAGGCCGCCGAGCTCGCCTCGTGGCTGACCGAGCCCGAGCAGCAGATCGCGGTCTTCGAGGCCGTCGGCAACTTCCCGTCCTCCCCCGCCGCGCAGGCGGACCCGCGGGTCGCCGACTTCACCAGCGACTACTTCAACGGCGCCCCGGTCGGCCAGATCCTCAGCGCCTCGATCCAGTCGTTCCAGGCCCTGAAGTACTCGTACTTCCACCCGCCGGTCAAGGGCGCGGTCGAGACCACCATCAACGGCATCGTCGACGGCTCCGTGCCGGTCGCCGACGCCAAGAGCGCCATCCAGTCCGCGGCTGAGGAGGCCGTGGCGCTGGCCGGCGAAGGCCTGTAGCCCCGCCGGTCCCGGCCGGAGGAACCTGCCACCTCCGGCCGGGACCGGACCCGGCGCCGCTGCGGCGGCACCGGGTCACGTGCCGCCGTCAGGGGCCGGCGCCGAGCGGTTCCCGGCATCCGCTCGACGCGACCCCCAGGACCGGCCCCGCACCCCCTCGGCGGCACCGTGTCGGCCCGCCGCGCCCCAACCCGCGGCGGGCCGGCTCCCTCCCGAGGCCCCGGGCGGGCCCGGCGGAACCGGAACCCGCACCACGGCGGCGGCCCGCAGGAGCAGGCGGGCGGCGCGGCAGGCGTCACCGCGACCGTCCCAAGGAAGGCCCTCATGACCACCCAGAACGCCGCACCGCGCCTGAGCTGGCGCCAGCGGCTCACGAAAGCCGACTTCAAGGCCATGCCGTACGCGCTGGTCTCCCCGTACTTCATCCTCTTCGCCGTGTTCGGCGTCTTCCCCATGGCGTACACGCTCTACGCGTCCCTGCACTCCTGGAAGCTCGGCAACCCCAACCGCGAGTTCGTGGGGCTCGACAACTACGAGTTCCTGCTCACGACGTACGACCGCTTCAACTGGTCGATCGTGAACACCCTCGGCATGTTCGTCATGGCGACCGTCCCGCAGCTCGTGTGCGCCATGATGGTCGCCAACGCGCTGAACAAGCGCCTGCGCCGGCCTCTGCTGTGGCGCATGCTCATCCTCGCGCCGATCGTCACCTCCGTGGTCGCCGTCGGCGTCATCTTCGCCCGCATCTGGGGCAACGAGTACGGCATGATCAACGGCGCCCTGGAGTTCATCGGCCTCGACGGCGTCGACTGGCGCACCGGGCGCCTCTCCTCGTGGCTGGCCATCTCCTCGATGGTGGACTGGCGGTGGATGGGCTACAACGCGCTGATCTTCCTGGCCGCCATGCAGACCATCCCGAAGAACCTCTACGAGGCCGCCACGGTCGACGGCGCCTCGCCCCGGCAGCAGTTCTGGAAGATCACCGTCCCCCAGCTCAAGCCGGTCCTCATCTTCACCGTCTTCGTCTCCTCCGTCGGCGGCATGACCATGTTCGTCGAGCCGATGATGTTCGGCTCCGGCGCCCTCAACGGCGGCGCGAACGGCCAGTTCCAGACCACCGCGATGGTCCTGGTCGACATCCTGCGCACGCACGGCAACTACGGCATCTCCGCCGCGGCCGGATGGCTGCTGTTCCTGGTCGTGGTGATCGTCGCGGCCGTCAACTTCCTCGTCGTCAACCGCATCCAGGGGAACAAATGAGCACCGCAACCGCCCCGCGCCCCACCGCCCCCGCGCAGCGGCGGACGCCGCCGAAGCCGCCCCGCCGCAAGAAGGGGCGGGACCCGATCGAGTCCGACGGCGTGTTCGCGCCCACGGTGATGACCCGCATCGGCCTCGCGTTCGTCGCGGTCCTGTCGGTGTTCCCGCTGTACTGGATGATCGTCATCGCCTCCCGGACGACCGGCGACGCCGCGGACTTCCCGCCGCCGTTCCTGCCCGGCGGGAACCTCGGCGAGCACATCCAGGCCGCGTTCGCCCACCCCGAGGCGGACCTGCTGCTGGGCCTGCGGAACTCATTCATCATCACCGGCACGGTGACGTTCTCGGTGGTGCTCATCTCGACGCTCGGCGGGTTCGCGTTCGCGAAGCTGAAGTTCCGCGGCTCGAAGCTGCTCATGGGCACCGTCCTGTTCTCGATGATGGTGCCGCTCCAGCAGCTCGGCATCGTGCCGCTGTACATGATCATGGTCCAGCTCGAATGGCTCGACACCCTCCAGGCCGTGATCCTGCCGTTCCTGGTCAACGGCTTCGGCATCTTCCTGATGCGCCAGTACTGCGAGCAGGCCGTCCCCGACGAGATCATCGAGGCGGCCCGCATCGACGGGGCGAGCACCATCGGCATCTGGTGGCGGATCGTCCTCCCGGCCCTGCGGCCCGCGATGGTCGTGCTCGGCCTGCTCACCTTCATGCTGAACTGGAACGAGTTCCTGTGGCCGTTCATGGTCCTCAGCGGGGAGAACCCCACGATCCAGCTCGCGATCCGGCAGGCCTCCACGGCCATGTTCTCCGCGGACCTGTCGATGGTGTTCACCTGCACCCTGATCTCGATCATCCCTATCGCGATCCTGTTCGTCGTGTTCGGACGGCAGATCGTGCACGGCATCATGGAAGGCTCTGGCAAGTAATGACTACCGAATACGAAGGGCTCGCCGCACTGGCGAGCCGGTTCCCAGCCGGGTTCACGTGGGGCGCGGCGACCTCCTCCTACCAGGTGGAGGGCGCCACCGGCGCCGACGGGCGCGGGAAGTCCATCTGGGACTCGTTCGTGAACGAGCCCGGCCGCGTGGTCGACGGCTCCAACGGCGACACCGCGATCGACTCCTACCGCAACATCGCCGGGGACGTCGCCACCATCAAGGCCCTCGGCCTCAGCAGCTACCGGTTCTCCCTGTCGTGGCCCCGGATCTGCCCCGACGGTGACGGGCGGGTCAACCCGGCCGGCCTGCGCTACTACTCCGACCTCGTCGACGCCCTGCTCGACGAGGGCATCACCCCCTGGATCACCCTCTACCACTGGGACCTCCCGCAGGCCCTGGAGGACCGCGGCGGGTGGCCCGCGCGCGACACGGCGCTGCGCTTCGCGGACTTCGCAGCTCTAGCGCACACCGCGCTCGGCGACCGCGTCAAGCACTGGATCACCGTCAACGAGCCGTGGTGCGCCGCGTTCCTCGGCTACGCCTCCGGCGAGCACGCCCCCGGGCGGCGCGAGCCGGCCGAGTCCATCGCCGCCGCCCACCACCTCATGCTCGCCCACGGCCTCGCCGCGCGCGCGATCAAGGCCGCCGACCCCGAGGCCCAGGTGAGCATCGGCATCAACTTCTACCCGGTGTACGCCGCGACCGACGCGCCCGGCGACGTGGACGCGGCCCGCCGCGTCGACGGCGTCCAGAACCGCTGGTTCACCGACGCGGCCCTGCGCGGGGCCTACCCCGAGGACGTCGTGGAGGACTTCAAGGCCCTCACCGACTTCGACTTCATCCTCGACGGCGACATGGAGCTCATCCACGCGCCCGTGGACGTCCTCTCCGTGAACTACTACAGCCGCTTCACCGTCACCGGCAACGGCGGCTCCGCCTCCGCCTCCGCGGCGCCGACCGGGGCGGGCTCCGCGTGGCCCGCGAACGACCACATCGGGTTCGTGCCCGCCGGGCTGCCCGTCACCGACATGGGCTGGGAGATCGAGCCCTCGGGCCTCACGGACGTGCTCACCCGCCTCCACGCCTCCTACCCGGAGGTCGCCCTGGCGGTGACCGAGAACGGCGCCGCGTTCCCCGACAAGCTCGACGACGGCCGCGTGAAGGACCCCGAGCGGCTCGACTACGTGGAGCGCCACCTCGCGGCCTGCGCCGACGCGCTCGACTCGGGCGTGCCGCTCGTCGGGTACTTCGCCTGGTCGCTGGCCGACAACTTCGAGTGGGCCTGGGGCTACACCAAGCGCTTCGGACTCGTGTACGTCGATTTCGAGACCGGCGAGCGCACCGTCAAGGACTCCGGACGCTGGTACGGCGACCTGGTGCGACGCGCGCGTACGAACCGTGAGGCAGAATAGTTCCACGCGACGAAGCCCGAGGTGATGCACGATGACCGAGACCCGACTTGAGGCGCCAGGCGAACCTGGCGAGCGCTCCGGCCGCAGGCGCAGCGGCGGGCGGCCGACGCTCGACACGGTCGCGCGCCATGCCGGCGTCGGCCGGGGCACGGTCTCCCGCGTCATCAACGGCTCCCCGAAGGTCGCCGAGGACACGCGCGCGGCGGTCCTGGCCGCCATCAAAGAGCTGGGGTACGTCCCCAACCAGGCGGCCAGGACCCTCGTGACGCAGCGGACGGACACGGTGGCGCTCGTCGTCACCGAGTCGCAGGAGTGGCTGTGGTCGGAGCCGTTCTTCGCGGGGGTGCTGCGCGGGATCACCGAGCAGCTCGCCGAGGAGAACATGCGGCTCATGCTCACGTTCGCGCCCCGCGACGGCAACCGCACCGACCTGGAGTCCTACCTCATGGGCCAGCACGTCGACGGCGTCATGATGGTCTCCAGCCACTCCGGCGACCCGCTCCCCGAGCGCCTCGAAGAGGCCGGCATCCCCATCGTCCTGTGCGGCACACCCGTGGGCTTCCGCCCCGTCGCGTACGTCGACTGCGACAACCGCTCGGGCGCCCGCCAGGCCGTCGAGTACCTCGCCGAGCGCGGCCACAAGCGGATCGGCATCATCGCCGGGCCGCAGGACATGGCCGTGGGCGTCGACCGCCTCAACGGCTACCGCGACGGCCTCCGCGGCCACCGCCTCCCCGTCGAGGAGGGCCTCGTGTCCGTCGCCGAGGGCTTCGACGAGGCCAGCGGCATCAAGGCCGCCCGCCACCTCTTCGACACCGCCGGCGACCTCGACGCGGTCTTCGCCAACTCCGACCCCCTCGCCATGGCGACGCTCCGCGTCGCCCGCGAGCGCGGCATCGCGGTCCCCGACGACCTCGCCCTCGTCGGCTTCGACGACTCCCCCCTCGCCGAGTTCGCCGAGCCCCCCCTCACCACCGTCCACCAGCCCACCGAGACCATGGGCCGCGAAATGGCCCGCCTCCTCTGCGGCAGAATCCGCGGCGAAGAGGCCGGCCCCCTCGTCACCATCCTCGGCACCAGAATCGTGGTCCGCGAATCCGCTTAGGATGCAGGACAGAAGGCCCCGGCTCCTTGCGGAGCCGGGGCCTTTTCGCCTGGTTGTCAGGCGATGAACTTGATGGAGTTCCAGCCGGTGCCCACCGACTTCGAGGACGGGAAGCCCCCGGCGCCGTTGCCCTTGTAGAGGATCAGGGCGCCGTCGGCGGCTCTGCGCGCGAGAAGGTCGACGTGCCCGTCGCGGTCGGCGTCGCCGATCGCGGCGAGGGCGTTCATCTTGTTCCAGCCGCACCCGACCTTGACGGTGCCCGAGAAGCCGCCTTTGCCGTTGCCGCGGTACAGGTAGAGGCAGCCGTCGGAGGTGCGGGCGGCAAGGAGGTCGGCGTGGCCGTCGTGGTCGAGGTCGCCGACCGCGGTGAGTTCGCGCATCGCGTTCCAGCCGGTGCCGATCCGGGTGCGGGAGCCGACGCCGCCTTCGCCGGTGCCCGGGTAGAGCCACAGGTAGCCGGTGGCGGCCTCGCGGGCGACGATGTCGGGCTTGCCGTCGCCGGTGTAGTCCTGGCCGCCGAGGATGGCGCTCATCTTGTTCCAGCCGGTGCCGACGTCGGTGATGCCGCCGCCCTGGTCCCAGTCGTTGCCGCCCGCGTGCGTCGAGAGCAGCCCGTCGTCGTACCGGATGAGGAGGTCGGGAAGCCAGTCGCCGTTCATGTCGCCCGCGGTCTCGATGAGGGTGATCCCGTCGATGAGGTACTCGTGGTCGCGGCGGGGGCCGAAGGTCCCGGTCCCGGTGCCGGGGTAGCGGCTCAGGTCGGTGGGTTCGGCGGACCTGACGGCGTAGAGGTCCGAGGTGTAGTCCTGGTCGTAGTCGTACGTGTGGTCGTAGACCGTGGCGGGGAGCCGGTGGGCGGTGCCCGCCGCGGCGAGCCTGGTCTTGTACCGGGCGTTGCCGTACATGTCGCCTTCGAGGAGCAGCAGCTCGCCGGACTGCCGGTTGACGGCGACGAGGTCCTGGTAGCCGTCTTCGTTGCGGTCCCCGGCGGCCGTCACCTGGAGGAACTGGGTGGGGTCGTCGAAGCTGTAGAGCGAGCTCGCGTAGTAGCCGTAGGACGTGAAACTGCCGTCGCCGTCCGATCCCAGGTGCAGGTAGCCGCCCCTGACCATGCTGTGGAGCAGCAGTTGGGGTCCGGTGCCGCGGTCGACGGTGGTCATGGAGTCGAAGAAGGCCCAGTCCTCGCCGAACCGTCGATGCCGGGCGCGGTGCGGGCGCCGAAGGTGCCGTCGCCGTCGCCCGGGAACACGTAGAACTGCCCGTCGGACTTGCGGACCGCGGCGATGTCGAGGAGGCCGTCGCCGGTGAAGTCCCCGGCGGAGCTGAAGGCGGCCATGGTGTTCCAGCCGGTGCCGAGGTTGATGCGCGGCCCCAGGCCGCCCGCCCCGTCGCCGGGGTAGGTGTACAGGGTGCCGGTGCGGTTGTCGCGGGCGAGGAGGTCGGGGGTGCCGTCGCCGGTGAGGTCTCCGGCCATGACGACGTCCATGGGACCCCAGCCGGAGGCGACGGAGACGGGCGCGGGGAGGGTCTCGTCGCCCCGGCCCGCGGAGAACAGGAGGGCGCCGTCGGACTTGCGGACCGAGTAGAGGTCCTGGTATCCGTCGCCGTTGTAGTCGAAGTGGTCGCCGGGGGTCTCGGCCGCCTGCGCGGGGCCCGCGCCGAACGCGGTGAGCAGGGCGGCGCCGAGCGCGGCCGCGGCGGTCGCCGCGGCGAGCCGGGGGGCACGCCGCGGCCGGGAGCGGTGGTTCATGCGGTCGTCCTCATGTCGTCGTGGGCTGGTGGCGGTCAGGCGAGCAGGTTCATCCATGACCACTCCTCGTCGCCCCATGCGGCGCTGATCGGGGTAAACGAGTCGTAGTCGCCCCTGCCGTTGCCGTAGTAGAGGTTGGTCCGGCCGTCCGAGGTGCGGCGGGCGACCCAGTCGGCGTGGCCGTCGAGGTCGAGGTCGCCGACCGAGGCGAGGTTCTCCCAGCCCGCGAAGCCGCACGCGATCAGCGTGCGCGACTTGAAGGTGAGGTTCCCGTTGCCGCCGTAGAAGTACAGGCAGTTGTCGGCGGTCCTGACCGCGATCAGGTCGTCGCGGCCGTCGTGGTCGAGGTCGCCGACGGCGGTGAGCTGGCGCATCGAGTTCCAGCCGGTGCCGATCTTCACGCGGGAGCCGAGCCCGCCGGTGCCGTTCCCCGGGTAGAAGTACAGGTCCCCGGTGGACGCCTGGCTCGCGACCACGTCGGTCCTGCCGTCGCCGTTGAAGTCCTGGCCTCCGACGATGGCGCTCATGGAGTTCCAGCCGGTGCCGACCTTGATGCGGGCGACCGCTCCGGCGATGTGGCCGTCGCCGGGGTAGAGGTACAGGTTGCCGGAGGAGTCGCGGGCGAACAGGTCGGGGAAGCCGTCCCCGGTGAAGTCCCCGGCGGTCTCCAGGAGCGTCATGCTCCGGAACCCGGTCCCCCACGAGTCGCTGCCCCACCAGGAGCCGGCCTGCGGCTGCTGGGTGGAGACGAGCCCGTCGGTGCTGCGGTAGACGATCTCGTCGACGGCGTTGCCGTCGTAGTCGTAGGTGCGGTCCGTGTCGGTGGAGGCCAGGCGCTGCCCGCCCCAGCCGGTCGCGATGACGACCGGATCGCGGAGCGCGGTGGCGGTCCCCTCCTGCTCGTCGAAGGAGACGGTGTGGAGTTCGAGTTCCCCGGTGCGCGAGTCGATCGCGACGACGTCGGGGACGCCGTCGCCGTCGAGATCACCTGCCGGCGCCACCTGGGAGTATCGCTCCGCGGTGCCCTGGCCGAGGGAGCCGTCGAGGACGGAGGTCACGTTCTCCTTCCACGTCCTGCCGCCGCCGGAGACCATCACGTACTCCCCGGTGGTCTCCCGGACGAGGATCTCGTCGCGCGGCCAGCCGTCGGTCGAGCCCACCGTGATGATGGTCTCGGCATCGTCCCAGCCGCGGTACTGCTCGTCGGCGAGGTAGCGGGTGCCGAAGGTGCCGTCCCCGCGGCCCGCGTACATGTACAGCCGCCAGTCGGCCTTGCGGACCGCGTACAGGTCGAGGTGCCCGTCGTTGTTGAAGTCGCCCGCGGAGGCGATCACGCTGATGCCGTTCCAGCCGGTCCCGGCGGCGATGCGCGCGCCGAAGCGGCCGGTCCCGTCGCCCGGGTACGTGTAGAGGGCGCCGGTCCGGGTGTCGCGGGCCAGCAGGTCCGCGCGGCCGTCGCCGGTCAGGTCTCCGGGGGTGACGATGTCCATCCCTCCCCAGCCCGCCCCGCGGGAGACGCCGGCGGCCAAGGTCCCGCCTCCGTTGCCCGCGTAGAACACCAGGTTCCCGTCGGACTTGCGGACGGCCAGGAGGTCCGCGCGGCCGTCGCTGTTGAAGTCGTTGGAAGCGGAGGCGGCCGCGGTCTGGGCCGCTGCGTCCACGCCGCCCGGATCGGCGGCCTGGGCGCCCGCGGCGCTCAGGAACACGGCACCGAGCGCGAGCGCCGCGACGGCGGCCGCACGCCGTGTCGCGGCACCGCGGCGGGGGGATTCTGGAATGCGCATGGGTGGTCCTGTGAGGTGCTGAGGAGGGTGGGGTCGCTGAGGCGCGGGGAGCGCCGTCTCGTACACGCGTCTGAGAACCGGACGGTTGCGTACGGTTCCACGGTAGACGAAGAGCGGTCCGGCCGCCGTCCTCGCGGGCGGCGGCCGGGCCGGTCGGGAGGCGGGTCAGACGATGGTGCTGAGGGTGTTCCAGCCGGTGCCGACGCGGACGGAGGACAGGAAGCCGCCGTTCGCGTCGCCGCGGTACAGGAACAGGTTGCCGTCGGAGGCGCGGCGGGCGACGATGTCGCCGCGCCCGTCGCCGTTGAAGTCCCCGACGGCGGCGACGGCGTTCATGCCGGCCCAGCCGCAGCCGATCTTGACGGCCTGGCCGACGCCGCCGCTGGCGTTGCCGCGGTATAGGTACAGGCACTCGTCGTCCTTGTTGACCGCGACGATGTCGGGCTGGCCGTCGCCGGTCAGGTCCCCGGCGAGGGTGATCTCGCGCAGCACGTCCCAGCCGGTGCCGAACTGGAGCGCCGTCCGGAACGTGCCGTCGCCGCGCCCTGCGTACACGAACATCCAGTGCGTCTCGGTGCTGCGGGCGACGATGTCGGTCCAGCCGTCGCCGTTGACGTCGTGCCCGGAGACGATCGCGTCGAAGGAGTTCCAGCCGGTGCCGATCTTGACCGGGCCGTTCAGGCCGCCGTCCACGCCGGTGCCGCGGAAGAACCACAGGACGCCGTCGGCGCTGTGGGCGAGGACGTCCTGGTGGCCGTCCTCGTCGATGTCGCCCGCGGTCTCGACGAGCGTCAGGCCCGCCCAGCCGGTGCCGACCTGCACGGACCGGCCGAAGCCGCCCGCCCCGTCGCCGGGGTAGTAGAACAGCGCGCCGTCGGAGGAGCGGACCGCGTACACGTCGGTGCGACCGTCCGCGCCGAAGTCGTACTCGCCGCCGCCCTGCACGGACGGGAGGCGCTCGTCGCTCCACCCGCCGCCCAGGCCCACGGCGTCGACCACGGGCGTCGGGTCGTCGGCGAGGGTGCTCAGCGACAGCTCCCCGGAGCGCCCGTCGACCGCGAGCACGTCGGGGAGGCCGTCCCCGTTGTAGTCGCCGCCGCCGGACACGTCGGAGGCGTGGCCGCCCGAGCGCGCCACCAGGTCCCCGTCGACCGCGATCTCCTCGCCGAAGCCGCTCGTGCAGTCGCCGAGGAGCACGGCGTACCCGCCGTCGGCCCGGTCGCGGCCGAGGACGTCGTCGCACCCGTTCCCGTCGACGTCGCCGAGGACGGTGAGCACGTCCCGCTCGTTCCAGGCCGACCCGACCGAGGACCGGGCCCCGAAGGTGCCGTTCCCGAGCCCGGGGTAGAAGAACAGCTCGCCGTCGGACTCGCGGACGGCGAGGAGGTCGGCGGCGCCGTCGCCGTCGAAGTCCCCTCCGGCGGCGAACATCCCGATGGAGTCCCACCCGTACCCGACGAACACGCGCTGGCCGAAGCCGCCCGTCCCGTTGCCGGGGTAGGTGAAGAGGGTGCCGGTCGCGTTCTCGCGGGCGACCAGGTCGGGGAGGCCGTCGCCGGTGAGGTCCCCGGCCGCGGACACGTCGTACCCGCCCCACCCGGTGCCGATGGAGGCGCCCGGGTCGAACGTGCCGTCGCCGTTGCCGGCGTGGAGGATCAGGCGCCCGTTGCGGCGCACGGTGAGGAGGTCGTCGACGCCGTCGCCGGTGTAGTCGCGGCTCACGTCGGCCGCGGCGGGCTCGACGGCGTCCGCGGTGGGGTCGGTCACCTGCGCGGCGGCCACGCCGGGCGCGGCGATGATCGCCGCACCCGCGGCCACGGCCGCGGAGCGCAGGAGGCGGAGGCGGCGCCTCCAGGATGAGAGTCGTTGCATCGCAATGCATCCTGTCAGGTCAAGGGATCCTGGTCGGGCCGCTTCCGGCGACCCTGTAGATAGGACGCTCACGCTCCGCAATCTGACGCACCCGTTTCCGTAAAGGGGCCGAACGGATGAAGAAGGCCCGGTCACCCCCTACGGGACGACCGGGCCTCAAGTGAACAGCCGGTTAAGCGATTGTGGACATCCGGTTCCACCCGGTCCCGATCGCGACCGCGGACGCGAAACCGCCCGCGCCGTTCCCCTTGTACAGGAACAGCTTCCCGTCCGAGTTGCGCCGGGCCGCCAGGTCGGCGTGCCCGTCCCCGTCGAAGTCCCCGACACTCGCCAGCGCATCCAGCCCGGCCCACCCGCAGCCGACCTTCACGCCGCTCTGGAGCGCGCCGGTCCCGGTGCTGTCGTACCGGTACAGGCAGTTGTCGGAGGTGCGGACCGCCAGCAGGTCGGCGTGCCCGTCGTGGTCGAGGTCCCCGACCGCGGTCAGCTCCCGCATGGCGTTCCAGCCGCTGCCGGTCTTGACGCGGGCCCCGACCGTCCCGTCGCCCTTCCCGGGGTAGAGCCACAGGTATCCCGTGGCGGCTTCGCGGGCGACGATGTCGACCTTCCCGTCGCCGTTGAAGTCCTGGCCGGAGACGAGGGCGCTCATCTTGTGCCAGCCGGTGCCCACGGCGCCGATGCCCCTGTTGAAGTTCCCGCCGATGCCGCCCCTGAACACTTCGAGGTCGCCGCCCTCCCAGCGGACCAGGAGGTCGGGCAGTCCGTCGCCGGTCATGTCCCCGGCGGTCTCCACCAGGTCGGCACCGCCGACGTAGGCGACGTCGTCGCCTGCGACGAGTCCGCTGCCGGCGCCCTCGTAGATCTTCAGGACCCCGTCGGCGGCGCGCAGCCCGTACACGTCGGTGTGGAGGTCTCCGGTGTAGTCGTACGGGTCGGCGGCGTCGACCGCGGGGACGCGGAAGGCGCCGCCGGTCTTCGAGAGGACGGTGACGGCGGGCGTGTAGTCGGCTCCGGCGATGAGCAGGAGTTCGCCGGTCCTGGCGTCGACGGCCACGAAGTCGTCGCGGCCGTCGGCGTTCTGGTCGCCCGCCGCGGTGATCTGCGCGTACGTGCGGTAGGTGCCGTCGCTGCGGACGGTGGCCATGCCGAGCGCCGCCGTCGAGTTCTCGACGCCGCCCCTGCCGTTGCCGTTCAGGACCTGGTAGTCCCCGTTGGTGTCGCGGAGGAGCAGGTCCGGCAGCGCGTCGTTGTTGCCCCTCGGGCTGAGCGTCATCATGCCGGTGTAGCTCCCCCACCCGTTGCCGCCGGTCGGGAGCGCCGGGAAGGTCCGGGCGCCGAAGGTGCCGTCGCCCTTGCCGGGGTGGAACAGCAGCCTGCCGTCGGATTCGCGGATGGCGAACAGGTCGACGGTGCCGTTCCCGTCGAAGTCGGCCGCCGAGGTGAAGACGCTGATCGCGTTCCAGCCGCCGCCGGCGAGGATGCGGGGCTCGAAGTTCCCGGCGCCGTCACCCGGGTAGGTGTACAGATTCCCGGTCCTGGTGTCACGGGCGAGGAGGTCGGGGTCGCCGTCGCCGGTGAGGTCGCCCGCCATGACGACGTCCATCGCGTTCCAGCCGCCGCCTCGGGAGACGGCCGTACCGAGGGCGCCGTCGCCCTTGCCGGGGTAGAAGAGCAGGTGCCCGTCGGACTTGCGGACCAGGTACAGGTCTTGGAACCGGTCGCCGTTGTAGTCGTACGTGTTCACGGTCGCGGGAATGACCACCGTGGACGAGTAGTCGTACTGGCCCGCGTCGTCGGTGGCCCTGAAGGACGCCACGCCGGAGCCGTCGCGCAGTTCGAACGCGAATTCGGCGGTGGTGCCATCGCGCAGCACGACCGTCTCGACGCCGTCGCACAGGTCGCCGGAGGCGCAGGCGACGTCGATCTCGGCTCTGCCGTCGGGGAAGCCGTCGTCGCTGACGGTGACGTCGACCGCGACGGTGTCGCCGATGTAGTGCGGACCCGGCGCGACCGCGACGCCGACGACTTCGGGCCAGGCCGTGTCGACGCCGAAGTAACAGGTCTTCACGGTGCTGAAGGCGGTCGTCGAGGACTCGACGGTGTACACCGCGCGGTAGCGTCCGGGGCCGAGCGGCTCGTCGAGCTGCCCGGCGGGCCGCGAGCCGTCGGGGGCGTCGAGCGGTCCGGCCGCGGCGACCGGTTCTCCGGTGTAGGCGTCGAACACCTCGGCGGACCAGGTGAGACCGAGGTCGATCAGGTCGGGGCGCCACGTCTCGATGCGGTGGTCGCCGCCGAGGCTCGCGACCGCGCTCCGGTAGTACCTGGGCGCCGAGGAGGTGCCGCAGGAGGAGGTCGGGATGCTGAAGAGGTATCCGACGATGTCGAAGTAGACGTCAAGGCGCGCGGTGGCGCCGTCGAAGCGGGCGGTCTCGGCGCTGTCGGCCATGGCGAGCAGGGCGGGCGAGTAGTCGCTGTTCCCGTTCGACCACACCGGCGCCAGCAGGTCGGAGACGTCGTAGGCGGCGGTGCCGTCGGCGCAGGTCCCCGCGGCCGTCGCGCCGGTGGCGGACGGCCTGCTCGACCAGGTCGTGGTGAGGAGGTATCCGGCGGGACGGGCGAGATCGGGGGCGCGGCACTCGGCGCCTTCGGCGGCGTCGATCCGGAACGACGCGGAGGCCACCGGGTAGGTGAAGCCCTCGACCGCGGTCGCACGCAGCGACTCGATCATCGGCCACGGGAAGCTCCAGTAGGAGGCGGCCTGGTGGACCGTTTCGCACGCGGGGTCGGCGAGCGCGTCGCAGTACGGTCCCGCGAGCACGTCGCCGGTCTCTCCGGCCGCTTCGAAGTACGGCTCGTCGAGGCCGCCCTCGCCGCGGTGGAGCGCGAGCTCGGCGGCGGAGGTGACCGATCCCCAGCCGGGGACGGGGAACTCGCGGAGCGCCCACTGCGCGGTCAGCTCCAGCGGGTACGCGGCTGTCGCGAGCACCTCCTCGGGGACGGTGACGGTGAGCGCGCCGGACTCGTCCTGCTCGATCTCGGCCGGAGTGACGGCGCCGTCGGCGTCGCGCACGGTGAACGGAGTGGTCCCCTCGACCTGCACGCCGTAGGCGTAGTCGGTGTCGGCGAAGACGGCGAGCGCACCGGAATCGGTCACGTACGCGGAGTCTTCGGGGCCGACGGCGAGCCCCTCGGCGACGGCGTCCCAGGCAGCGCGGTCGGCGACGGTGAACCGCAGGTCCGCGGCGGCGGTGTCGACGTCGGCGGCGAAGTCGAGCCCGGGAGCGAGCCCGCGGTAGGCGGCGGTGGTCCCGGAGTAGGCCGGAACCGGGGTCGCGCCGTCCCAGTACAGCTCAGCGTAGGGCGTGTCGAGCAGCGGGAGCCCGGCGGCGTCGTAGGGGAGCCGGAACGGCCAGTCGGTGGCGGCAGGGGCGAGTGCTCCGTCGGCGGCGACGAGCGTCGGGTCCAGCGCACCCGCCTCGGCGTGCCCCTGGACCGGCGCGGTGGTCGCGACGTAGTGGAGGCGGTTCTCGGGGGTGACGTACACGGTCGCGTACGGGGTGCTGCGTCCGGTGAGGCGCACTTCGACGCCGCAGTCGCGGGCCGCTTGGAGTGCGGACTCCAGTCCGGCCGCGGCGGGGTCGTCGCCGAGCGCGGCGCAGTCGGTCGACCCAGTCTGGGCGGCCGCGGGGGCCGCGAGGATCGCCGCGCCGAGTGCGGCGGCGGTGAGCGCTGCGGCGGTCCTGGCGGAGGTCCGGCGCCGCGTTCCTGTGACGGGTGCGTTCATTCAGATGTCCCGGTGGTCGAGGGGAAGGGTGCCGGTCGCCCGCCCGCGGGGCGGCCGACCGGCTCCATGGAGACGGGGATTCGGGTCCGGCCGACGCACCCGCGAGTGCGGCGGCCGGACCCGCGATCATGCGATGGAGTTCATGGCGCTCCAGCCGGAGCCGATCTGCACGGACGACGTGAAGTCGCCCTTGCCGTCGCCCTTGTACAGGAACAGCCTCCCGTCGGACTTGCGCCTGGCCACGAGGTCGGCGCGACCGTCCCCGTCGAAGTCGCCGACGGCGGCGAGCGCGTCCATGGACGCCCAGCCGCAGCCGACCTCGACACCGCTCTTGACGCCCCCGGCGGACTTGCCGCCGTAGAAGTACATGCAGTTGTCGGAGGTGCGGACTGCGATCAGGTCGGCGATCCCGTCGTGGTCGAGGTCCCCGACCGCGGTGATCTCCTTCATCGCGGTCCAGCCGGTCCCGATCTTGACGCGCGCGCCGACGGCGCCGGAGCCGGTTCCCGGGTACAGCCACAGGTATCCGGTGGAGGTCTCGCGGGCGACGATGTCGACCTTCCCGTCGCCGTTGAAGTCATGGCCGGAGACGATCGCGCTCAGGGAGTTCCAGCCGGTGCCGATCTTGACGGCGGTCCCGAGGGCGCCGTCGCCCTTGCCGGGGTGGAGCCACAGAGTCCCGTCGGCGGCCTTGCGGGCGAGGAGGTCGGCGAAACCGTCGCCGTTGAGGTCCCCGGCGGTCTCGATGAGGTTCATGCCGGACAGGCCGGCGCCGAGGGACGAGCTGGTGAGGAAACCCCCCGTGCCGGTTCCGGTGTACAGGTACGTCGTGCCGGTGGAGCTGCGCCGCGCGGCGAGGTCGCTCGCGCCGCTGCCGTCGAAGTCGTACGCGCGGTCGTCCCCGACCGCGCTGAGGCGCTGGCCGCCCCATGCGGTGGCGACGGTCCGGCCCTGGTGGAGGGCGGTGCCGTCCTCGGCGAGGGAGTGCAGTTCGAGCTCACCGGTGCGGGAGTCGACGGCGAGGAGGTCCTCGTAGTTGTCGCCGTCGACGTCCCCGGCGCCGACGACCTGGGTGTAGCGGTCGGTCCCGGTGCCGTCGAGCGACGCGGGCACGGTCGCGCGGCTGTGGAACTGGGAGCCGCCGTTGTTGAAGTACAGGTAGTAGACGCCGGTGCGGTCGTCGTGGGCGAGGAGGTCGTCGTACCCGTCGCCGTCGACGTCGCCGGGGGTGGTGATGGTGTCGGCGCGGCTCCAGTCGTAGGCGATCTGGCTCTTGACGTAGGCCGCGGCGCCGAAGGTGCCGTCGCCCTTGCCGGGGTAGAGGTAGAGGGAGCCGGTGGAGGGCTTGACCGCGACGAGGTCGATGTTCCCGTCGTGGTCGAAGTCCCCTGAAGCGGTGAAGGCGCCCATGGCGCTCCAGCCGGTGCCGATCTGGACGCGGGTGCCGAGTCCGCCGGACCCGTTGCCGGGGTACAGGTAGAGTGCGCCGGTCGCGCTGTTGCGTCCGAGGACGTCGGGCCGGTCGTCGCCGTTCAGGTCGCCGGCCATGACGAGGTCGAATCCGCCCCATCCGGCGCCCTTGGCGACTCCGGGGGCGAAGGTCCCGTCGCCCTTGCCGGCGTGGAACACGAGGTTGCCGTCGGAGCGGCGGACCGTCATGAGGTCCTGGTGCCCGTCGCCGTTGTAGTCGTTGCGGGACCATGTGGCCTGGAGGCCGGGGGTGGGCATCGATGCCTCATTGCCCGCGGCGTCGTACATCCAGAAGCTCAGCCACGGATCGGAGGCGGGCGGGACGAGCTCGCACGTGCCGGTCGTGGCGCTGCTGAGGACCACCTCGCCCCTGGCGGGATCGAAGTTGCCTGCGGCGCAGCCGATCCGGAGCCAGTTGGCGCCGTCGGGGAAGCCCGTGTCGGTCGCGGTGACCTCGATGGCGACGGTGTCGCCGACGTAGTGCTGCCCGGGTGCGACCTCATAGCCGAGGAACTCGGGGTCGCTGGTGTCGACGTAGAGGCCGCACGGGGGCGCGGTGAAGGTGAACCCGCTGTCGGCGGTGATCGCGTAGACGACCTCGTAGCGGCCGTCGGGCAGCGCGTCGGCGTCGTCGACGCTGTACCAGTCCGTGGGCGAGTCGATCTCGGCGTCGCGGGGGGCGGTGCGGTGCACGGTCTCTCCGGTGGCGGCGTCGCGGAACTCGGCGGTCCAGGTGAAGCCCCGGTCGATGATCTGCCATTCCCAGGACTCGAAGGTGAACGCGCCGTATCGAGGGGTGTCGTCCGCGGTGTGGGTGAGCGCGGTGGAGCACAGGCCCGAGGTCGACTTCCAGTACTTGGTCCCGTAGACGCCGAAGTAGACGTCGAGGCGGGCCGACTCGCCGTCGAACCGGGCGGTCTCGTCGGCGCCGGTGATGCCGAGGGTCAGGGGTGCGAAGGAGTCGAGGCCGTCCCAGCTGTCCCGGACCGCCCCGGTGACGTCGTAGACGGCGCGGCCGCCGTCGCAGGAGCCGCTCATCGGGTCGCCGGTGGCGGCGGGGCGGTTCGCGTACGCGACGGCCGGGGTGTACTCCCCGGTGGCGCTGAGGTCCGGTGCGGTGCAGTCGGATCCTGCGGCGTCGACGCTGAAGGACGCGGACTCGACCGGGTAGGCGAAGGTGTAGAGCGACCCGGAGAAGTCGGGGTCGACGTACTGCTCGCCGGGGCCCTGGAAGTTCCAGTAGGCGTCGGCCTGCGCCGGGGCGGCGCATCCGGGGTCGGCGAGGGCGTCGCAGTAGGGTCCTGCGACGATGTCGCCGGTCTCTCCGGCGGCCTGGAAGTACGGCGTGTCCAGTCCGGCGTCGCCCTGGTAGAGGGCCAGGTCCGGTTCGGCGGAGGTGACGGCGCCCCATTCGGTTGTCGCGTGGTCGCGGTAGGCCCACTGGGTGGTGAGCGCGAGCGGGTACGCGGCGTCCGCGAGGGCGTCCTCGGGGAGGCTCATGGTGAGCACGCCGTCGGCGTCGATCGCGAGGTCCACCGGGGTGACGGCGCCTGCGGCGTCGCGGACGGTGAACGGGGTGGTCTGCTCGGCCATGTCCTCGGGGTAGGCGCCGTTGTCGAGGCGGATCGCGCCGTCCTCGACGACGAGTTCCACATCGCCGTAGTACTCGTCGATGACGAGGCCGGTGGACAGGGCGTCCCAGGCGGCGGCGTCCGCGGCGGTGAACACGAGTTCCGCAGAGCCGACCGCGAAGTCGAAGGAGAGGTCGAGTCCGGCGGAGAGCTCGTCGAACACGGCGGTGGTGCCGGAGTACGACGGCTTCGGGACGGGGCCGTCCCATTCGACGTAGGAGGTCCGGGTCTCGAACAGGAACCTGTCGATGTCGCGGTACGGCAGCGTGAAGTAGTAGCCGCTGCCGTCGACGTGCAGCTGCGTGCCGTACTCGACGATCGACGGGTCGGCGATGCCTTCGAGCGCGGTCGAGGTCTGCGAGGGGGCGGCGGTCCGCACCAGGTGGTACTGGCCCTCGGGGGTCGCGTAGAGGGTGGAGTGCGACTGCGAGGAGTGGTAGAGGCGGATCTCGACGCCGCATTCGGCGGCGACCTCGAAGGCCCTGTACTCCTGGGACCGCTCGTAGGGGTCGTCGCCGAGGGCAGCGCAGTCGTCCTGGGCGGTCGCGGTGCCCGGGGCGGCGAGCATGGCCGCGCCGATCGCGGTCGCCGCTGCCGCGGCCATCCGCCGGGGGCGGCGGTTGCGGGGGGCTTCGTTCATTCAGATGTCCTGTGGGTCCGTCGAGGGGTTCTCGGTTGTGGGGCGCCGCAGTGCGGCGAGGTGTACACGCCTGCACGTCGGGAACGGTTGCATCCGTTCACTTGCGACCCGTGCGGCGGCGGGCGCGGCCGCGGCCCGGGGACGGGGCCGGGGAGGCGCGGGGTGGTTCGACAGGATTGCTACCGACCAGTAACATGTAGGGTGATCGGCAGCACCGGACTGTCGTGTGACAGCACGTGTGAGCACAAGCGTCGAGAGGTCGCCATGGGAGTCGTCCAAATCGTCACGGCCGTGATCGCGTTCGCGTACACCGCGCTCGCCATCTGGCTGTTCGTCCGCGCCGGGCTGGGCATGCTCGCGCTCGTCAGGCTCGGGGCGCCGGACCTGACGCGGAAGGGCGACCGCGGGACGCGGGTGAAGACGATGCTGCGGGAGACCCTGGGGCACACCAGGATGCTCCAGTGGAGCGGCGTCGGGCTGGCGCACTGGGCCGTGTTCTTCGGGTTCTTCCTGCTGTTCCCGGCCCTGGTGCAGTCGTACTTCGAGGTCCTCAACCCGCACTGGAGCCTGCCGGTCGTCGGCCACTGGGACCTGTGGCTGCTCGGCTCCGAGCTCCTCACGGTGCTCACCGGCGTCGCGATCCTCTCGCTGTTCCTCGTCCGGATCCTCCGGCTGCCGCGCGCGCACCGGGTGCCGCCGGAGGGCGCCGCCTCGGACGCGGGCCAGCGGCGCTCCTCCTCCCGGTTCGAGGGCTCCCGGCAGTGGATGGCCTTCTACATCGAGGCCACGATCTTCACGATCGTCCTGTCGCACATGACGGTCCGCACGATCAAGGTCTCCCTCGGGGAGATCGACCACGAGTGGACCTCCCCGGTCTCGACGCTCCTCGCGGGCGTGTGGGACGGCGCCTCCGAGAACGCGCTGCTGACCGCGATCACCCTGGTCGGGCTGCTCGACATCCTCGTGTCGTGGACGTTCTTCCTGATGCTCGCGCTGCACCCGTCGATGGGCATCGGCTGGCACCGGGTCACCGCGTTCTTCAACATCTACTTCAAGCGCAACGCGGGCGGCGCGGTCTCCCTCGGCGCGGCCAAGCCGATGCTCGTCAAGGGCGAGCCCGCCGACTTCGAGCAGGCCGACCCCGAGACCGACCCGTTCGGCGTCGGCACCATCGCCGACTTCTCGTGGAAGGGCCTCCTGGACTTCTCCACGTGCACCGAGTGCGGCCGCTGCCAGTCGCAGTGCCCCGCGTGGAACACCGGCAAGCCCCTGTCGCCGAAGAAGCTCATCACGGACCTGCGCGACCACCTGTACGAGCAGGCCCCGTACCTGAAGGCCGCCGCCATCGCGAAGGAGCGCGGCGCCGACACCGTCGAGATCGAGCCGATCTCGATCATCGGGACGGTCATCGACCCCGACGTGCTGTGGTCGTGCACGACCTGCGGCGCCTGCGTCGAGCAGTGCCCGGTCGACATCGAGCACGTCGACCACATCCTGGACCTGCGCCGCAACATGGTCATGATGGAGTCGGACTTCCCGGCCGAGGCCCAGACGATGCTCCGCAACCTGGAGAACAAGGGCAACCCGTGGGGCGAGAACCCCGCGCAGCGCCTCAAGTGGGCCGAGGGCCTCGACTTCGAGGTGCCGATCGCGGAGGCGGGCGGCGACTTCGAGTACCTGTACTGGGTCGGGTGCGCGGGCGCGTACGACCCCAAGGCGCAGAAGACGTCCCGCGCGGTCGCGACGCTCCTGCACGACGCGGGCGTCAAGTTCGCGGTCCTCGGCGAGGCCGAGACGTGCACGGGCGACTCGGCGCGGCGCATCGGCCACGAGTTCATGTACCAGATGCTCGCCGAGCAGAACGTGGAGACGCTCAACGAGGTCGGCGCGGTGAAGATCGTCGCGACCTGCCCGCACTGCCTGAACACCATCGGCAACGAGTACGAGGACATCGGCGGCCACTACGAGGTCGTGCACCACACCGAGCTCCTCGGCGACCTCGTGCAGGCCGGGAAGATCACTCCGGTCGAGCAGCACGACGGGAAGCTCACCTACCACGACCCGTGCTACCTGGGCCGCCACAACCGGATCTTCACGCCGCCGCGCGAGCTGCTCGGGACGTTCGCGGAGGTCACCGAGATGCCCCGCAACAACGAGCGGTCGTTCTGCTGCGGCGCGGGCGGCGCCCGCATGTGGCTGGAGGAGCCGCTCGGCAAGCGCGTCAACCGCGAGCGGGCGGACGAGGCCGTGGCCACGGGCGCGAACACGGTCGCGGTCGGCTGCCCGTTCTGCTCCACGATGCTCCGCGACGGCGTCGCCGACGCCGGCCGCGAGGACGTCGAGGTCATCGACATCGCCCAGCTCCTCGCCCGCAGCCGCGAAGTGAAGGCGGAGAAGGCGGGCTCGGCTAGCGAGTGACCCTGTGCGGGAGGGCGGTACGAGTGCGTACCGCCCTTTCGCCTACCGTCCGCTGCGCCTCTGGTTCGGACTGCGTCCGCTGTACCTCTAGTTCGGACTTCGTCCGAAGTGCTCCCGCAGGAGGGCCGCGGATTCGGCTTCGAGGACGCCGGCGTAGACGTCGGGGTTGTGGTTGAGGCGGGGGTCGCGGACGACGTCCCAGAGGGAGCCGACCGCGCCGGTCTTGGGTTCCCAAGCGCCGAAGACGATTTCACCCACCCGGGCGAGCACGGCGGCGCCCGCGCACATCGTGCACGGCTCCAGGGTGACCACGAGGGTGCAGCCTTCGAGGCGCCAGCCGTCGCCGTGGACGGCGGCGGCCGCGCGGAGCGCGAGGACCTCCGCGTGGGCGGTGGGGTCGCCGAGGGCTTCGCGGGCGTTCGCGGCGGCGGCGAGCTCGCGCCCGTCGGGGCCGACGACGACCGCGCCGACCGGGAGGTCGGGACGCGGTGCGGGGGCGGGTTCGGCCTGGCGTGCCGGGCTGCCTGGCCGTGGGTGCGCCTCCGGGCCCGCCGGGAGGCCGGTGCCGCGCGCCGCGTCGAGGGCGCGCCGCATCCAGTGCTCGTGGACCTCGCGGCGGGACTGCATGTCGGGGGCCGGCTAGGCGCCGGTGGCGTCTTCCAGGGCCTCGGTGAACCCGATGGACTTGGCGACCTCGGAGACCACGTCGGAGGGCATCATGCCCTCCTTGGCGCACAGGGCGAGCAGGGTCGAGCCGGGGACGCCCAGGTCGCCCATGAGGTCCGCCTCGCCGACGGGCTCGGCGTCGAGCTCGGTCGGGCGGGCCGCGATGGACTCCTCGTCCTCGGAGTCGATCTCCTCGGTGTCCTCGGGTTCGAGGTCGCCCAGGAGGGCCTCGCCCAGGCGCGACTGCGACGCGTACTCGGCGTCGGACCCGAAGGTGCGCAGGTCGTCGCCGTTGTCGAGGCGCATCACCGTCAGGTACTCGTCGTCGGCGTCGACGAAGAGCAGCGTGAGGTCGGCGTCAGGGAAAGCCTCACGCATGACCTCGGCCGCGTCCTCGACGTCGGCAACAGCGTCGAGGTCGACCTCCGCGGCCTCCCATTCACCGCCCTCGCGGCCTACGGCCACAGCGAAATACGACACGATCCGTCCCCGTCTTCTCACTCAATGGAACCAGTCGCGCGTGGCGACTGCTCAAACGACCTACTGAAGGATGTGGCGGCCCGCGGTCGATGTAACCACAGGATCCAGTCGCCGGTCAGCAAAAGATACAGCTCGCATGAGAGCCCTGCGACCCCAGCGGCAGTCCCTGCGACGGCGGCTACGCCGACCGCAGCTCCGCGGTCACCGTAGCGCGCCAGCGCGGCTGCGGCGACAGCCCCGATCGTACTCGCGGCCAAAGTCACCCAGGCGAAGCCCGCCCCCGTCAGGCCGCTGCCCGACCCCTTGGCGTAGGCCAGGAGCCACAGGAGCACCCACAGGCCGCACAGTGCGGCTCCGGCGGCGACGGGGCCGACGCGGACGGGGTGGGGCTCCCTCCAGGAGGGGCGCCCGGTGCGCGCCGGGGGCGCGGCGGGGCCGGTCCAGGAGGTGGGCCCGATGGGTCCCTCATGCATGGGTGACAGGGTATGCGACGAGATAGGTCGGCGGGGGCGGCGGCGGGGCCAGCGGGAGGGGCATGACCGGCTGCGCGGGCGGGTCGATGGGGCGCATCACGCCGTCGGGGAAGGCGACGTGGTAGCGGCGGCCGTCCCACAGCGCGGGCGGGGTGCGGGGGTCGCGCCCGGCGTAGGCGGTGCGGGCGGTGTGCATGCGGTGCACGCCTTCGCGGACCGTGGGCTCGCTCCAGGGGGCGCCGATGCTCGCGAGGTCGTACTGCTCGGCGACGTCGGAGGCGGCCCGCTGGAAGTCCTTCATGGCGTCCTCGCCGGGCTTCCCGGCCCAGCGGCGGGCCCAGGCGCGGGCGGCGGCGCGGCGGGAGAAGCTGGCGAGGGACGCGAGTTCGGGGGGCGAGAGCTGCGCGGCGTGGACGAGGGGGAGGAGGCTGGTCTGGGTGCGGCGGGCGTCGGCGGCGCGGAGCCAGAGGGCGGCGCCGACCATGGTGAAGAACAGGGGCGCGAGGAACGCGGGGTAGAGGGCGAACCAGAGCGCGGGGAGGTCGAGGGCGACGCCGAGGACGGAGGAGCCGTTCCAGAGGGCGTGGAGTCCCATGCCGCACAGGAGCATCCCGATGATCCAGGCGGTCTGCTTGCCCTTGCGGCCGGGGAGGCGGGCGGCGCGGCCGAGGCCGATCGCGGAGAGGCCGGTCATGAGGGGGTGGGCGAACATGGTGGCGAGGCCGCGGACGGCGACGAGGATGGTGACCTGGGCGATGCCGGCGGCGTCGCCGAGGGACGCGCCGTAGACGTAGGCGCCGGAGGCGTAGAGGACGTTCTCGGAGACGGCGAAGCCGGCCCCGGCGAGTCCGCAGTAGACGATGGCGTCGAGGGTGCCGGTGAGGTGGCGGCGGGCGGTCCAGTAGACGAGGAGTGGGCCGAGGAGTTTGGCGATCTCCTCGATGACTGGGGCGGAGACGACGGCGGCGAGGTTCTGGTCGAGGCCGCCGCGGTGGAGGAGGTAGGCGGCGCCGGTGTTGACGCCGAGGGCGATGGCGGTGGCGACGCAGGCGCCCCAGCCGAAGCAGAACGCGAGGACGAGCCAGGGGCGGCGGCGGTAGCGGCCGAGCCAGAGGAACGTGCCGACGAGGATCGGGGCGGGCAGGAGCGCGGCGACGAGGCCGACGGCGGCGGCGCGCGCTCCGGCGCCGTCGACGATGGCCCAGCCGAGGACGGTGAGGCCGCCCGCGAAGAGGAGGGCGACGCCGGTGACGGTGCGGCCGCGGGCGCCGCGGGCGGTGCCCCACCAGGCGAGGGCCGCGCCGGTGATGGCGAGGCCGACGGCGACGCCGAGGACGGTGATGAGGGTGAGGAGTTCGTCGGAGATCGCGAGGTTCACGGCGCGGTCCCCTGCCCGGTTCCGGCGGCGGGGTCCTCGGGGCCGTCGCCGTCTTCGCGGATGACGAAGTGGTCGCCGATGCCGGAGACGGCGAGGAGCCGTTTGAGGAAGTCGCCGAGGTTCGCGAGGACGAGGACGGCGCGGGCGCGGGCGGCGGCCCTGGCGAGGATCACGAGGGTGCCGAGGCCGCGCGAGTCGCAGAACGTCACGCCGCGCATGTCGAGGACGACGCGCACGGGGTCGTCCGCGAGCGCGGCGTCGACGGCGCCGGTGAGACGGGGGGCGGTGTGCAGGTCGATTTCTCCGCTCAGCGCCACGATCGTCTCGTTCGACTCGCGGTATACCGAGATGTCGAGCTTCTGGTGCACCACGGCACAACCCTAGCCGGTTTTCCGCCGGGACAGGAGGCCCGAGGACATCACGAACGCGAATCGTTGTCGCGGTTGCGGTGTCGCGGTCGCGTTCCGGGCACGGCCGGTCACGGATTGTCGTACCCCCGAGGGAGGCTTGAATATCGGGGGGTCTCGCGACCCCCTCCCACGGGGGTGCCCTCGGGCGGGGCGGTCAGGCGGCCCCGGGTTCGAGGAGGGCGAGGATGCGTTCGATCTCGGGGTCGGTGGCGCGGCCCTCCTGCCAGGCGGCGAGGGCGTCGCGGGCGAGGTCGAGGCGGTGGGTGAGGTGGCCTTCGCGTTCGCGGAGGTCCTTGGTGCGCTCGGAGGTCTGGCGGAGGGCCTGGCCCTGGGCCCACAGGTCGATGAACACCTTGACCTTGGTGCGGAGCATCCACGGGTCGAACGGCTTGGTGATGTAGTCCACGGCGCCGACGGAGTAGCCGCGCATCGCCAGGTGCGCGTCGCGGTCGGCGGCGGTGAGGAAGATGATCGGGGTGTGGCGGGTCTTCTCGCGCTGCTTGATGTGCCGCGCGGTCTCGAAGCCGTCCATGCCGGGCATCTGCGCGTCGAGGAGGATCGCCGCGTAGTCCTCCGAGAGCAGCCGCTTGAGCGCCTCCTCCCCGGAGGTGACCGCGATCGTGTTCACGGGCAGCCCTTGGAGGATCGCCTCAAGGGCGAGGAGGTTCTCGGACCTGTCGTCAACGAGCAGGACGCGGGCGGTGCTCATGCGGTGCCTCCAGAGGTCGGTTCGCCATTGTCGCGCCCGGCGGCGCGGCGGCGGGCCGCGGGTGCCGCGCCGTGTGCGCCGCCCCGCCCCGGGCCGTCGGCGCCGATCCAGTGGGACATGGTGTCCAGCAGCAGGTCGAGGTCGACGGGCTTGGTGAGGTACGCGCTCGCGCCGGCCTCCACGGACTGCTCCCGCTGCTCGGCGAGCGCCTGCGCGGTGAGGAACACGATCGGCAGGTCCGCGAACTGGGGCATCCGGCGGATGACGCGCGTGGTCTCGTTGCCGTCCATGCCGGGCATCATCGAGTCCATCAGGACGATGTCGATGCCCGGGTGCTGCTGGAGCGCGTCGATGCCGTCGGCGCCGTTCTCGGCGTAGTGGACGTCGATGCCGTGCAGCTCCAGGGCCGCGGTCAGCGCGAACACGTTCCGGATGTCGTCGTCGACGATGAGGACGGTGGTCCCCTCCAGGTGCTGCGCGGCGGCGGAGGACGAGGGCGTCTCGGGCGCGCCGGTGAGGATGCCGGGCTCCACGACGGGGACGGGCAGCTCGGCGGGGACGAGCGGCAGCTCGCCGTCGGCGTCGATCTCCACGGGCACCACGAACGTGAACTTGGACCCGGCGTCGCCGGTGTGCTCGATGAACACGTCGCCGCCGAGGGCGTTCGACAGGGACTTGGAGATCGACAGGCCCAGGCCGGTGCCGCCGAAGTTGCGGCGGGTGGTGCCGTCGGCCTGCTGGAACGGCTCGAAGATGATCGACTTCTTCGCCTCGGCGACGCCGATGCCGGTGTCGATGACGCTCAATGCGATCCGCTCGGCGGCGGTGTTCAGGTGCGGGGCGTCGAAGCGGAGGTCCGCGGGGATGCGGCGCACGGCGAGGGTCACGGAGCCGACGCGTGTGAACTTCACCGCGTTCGACAGGAGGTTGCGCAGGACCTGCTGGAACTTCTGCCCGTCGGTCTGCATGAGCTGCGGCACGCCGGTGCCGACGTCCACGTTGAACTCCAGGCCCTTGTCCTCGGCCTGGGGCCGGAACGCGGCCTCGATGTCGCCGAGGACCTCCGCGAGGTCCACGGGGTGCACGGACACGACCATCCGCCCGGCCTCGATCTTCGACAGGTCGAGGATGTCGTCGATGAGGGTGAGCAGGTCGGTGCCCGCGTTGTAGATGGTCCGCGCGAACTCGACCTGCCGCTCCGAGAGGTTCCCGTCGGTGTTCTCCGACAGGAGCCGCGCGAGCAGCAGCAGCGAGTTCAGGGGCGTGCGCAGCTCGTGCGAGACGTTCGCGAGGAACTCCGACTTGTACTTGGAGGCCTGCGCGAGCTGGTCGGCCTTCTCCTCGATGTCCTTGCGGGCGGTCTCGACCTCCTCGTTCTTCAGCTCGATGGCCTTGTTCTGCGCCGACAGCAGCTGCGCCTTCTCCTCCAGCTCGACGTTGGTCTCCTGGAGCCGGTTGGACTGGGCGCGCAGCTCCTGCGCCATCCGCTGGGACTCGCGCAGGAGGACCTCGGTGCGGGCGTTGCCCTCGATGGTCGCGAGGGTGACGCCGACGTTCGGGGCGAGCGCGTCGAGGAACCGCTTGTGGAGCCCGGAGTACGTGTTGAACGAGGCGAACTCGATGACGCCCCTGACCTTGTCGCCGAACTGGACGGGCAGAATGATGAGGTCGGTCGGGGTGGCCTGCCCGAGCCCGGAGGAGATCTCCAGGTAGCCCTCGGGGATGTCGTGCAGGTGGATGGTCCGCTTCGAGGCGGCGGCCTGCCCGACCATGCCCTCGTTGTCCTCGATGAGCTTCTTCTCGCCGGGGTTGGGGTGCCCGTACACGGCGTTGAGGCGGTACGTGACGTGCCCGGCGACGTCCTCGTGGCGGACGTAGAACGTGGAGGTCTGCGCGTCGATGAGCGGCGTGACCTCGTCGAGGACCATGCGGGTGACCTCCTCGACGCCCCTGCGGCCCTGGAGGAGCGAGGAGATCCGCGCGAGGTTCGAGTTGAGCCAGTCCGCGTCGGTGTTCTGGCGGGTCTTGTCCCTGAGCGCGGTGATCATCTGGTTGATCGACTCGGTGAGGTCGGCGATCTCCCCGGCAGCCTCGAAGTCCACGGACTGGGTGAGGTCGCCGCGGGCCACGGCGTGCGCGACGTTCGCGATGGCGCGCAGCTGGAGCGTCAGGGTCGCGGCCAGCGAGTTCACGTTGCGGGTCAGGGCGAGCCAGGTCCCGGAGACCCCGGCGACCTCGGCCTGCCCGCCGAGGTTCCCCTCGACGCCGACCTCGCGGGCGACGCGCGTGACCTCCGTGGCGAAGCTCGACAACTGGTTCACCATGGTGTTCACGGTGTTCTTCATCTCCAGGAACTCGCCCTGGGCGTCCACGGTGATCTGCTGGTTCAGGTCCCCGCGGGCGACCGCGGTGGTGACCTCGGCGATGTTGCGGACCTGGAGCGTCAGGTTCGACGCCATCGAGTTCACGTTGTCGGTGAGGTCCTTCCACGTGCCCGAGACGCCCTGGACGTTCGCCTGCCCGCCGAGCTGCCCCTCCGTGCCGACCTCGCGCGCCACGCGCGTCACCTCGTCGGCGAAGGACGAGAGCCGGTCGACCATGGCGTTCATCGTGGACTTCAGTTCGAGCATCTCGCCCTGCGCGTCGACGGTGATCTGCCGCGTCAGGTCGCCGCGGGCGACGGCGCTGGCCACGGAGGAGATGTTCCGCACCTGGCTGGTCAGGTTGGAGGCCATGGAGTTCACGTTGTCGGTGAGGGCCTCCCAGATCCCGGAGACGCCCTGGACGTTCGCCTGCCCGCCGAGCTTCCCGTCCGTGCCCACTTCGCGGGCGACGCGGGTGACCTCGTCGGCGAACTGGGAGAGCTGCGCGACCATCGAGTTCATCGTGGACTTCAGTTCGAGCATCTCGCCCTGGGCGTCCACGGTGATCTGCCGGTTCAGGTCGCCGGCGGCGACCGCGGAGGCCACGGACGAGATGTTCCGCACCTGGCTGGTCAGGTTCGCGGCCATGAGGTTGACGTTCTCGGTGAGGTCCTTCCACGTGCCCGAGACGCCCGGCACGTCCGCCTGGCCGCCCAGGCGCCCCTGCGAGCCCACCTCCCTGGCCACGCGGGTGACCTCGTCGGCGAAGCGGGAGAGCTGGTCGACCATCGTGTTGACGGTGCTCTTGACCTCGGCGACCTCGCCCTGCGCGTCGACGGTGATCTTCTGCCCCAGGTCGCCCTTGGCGACGGCGGTGGTGACCTTCGCGATGTTGCGGACCTGCTCGGTGAGGTTCGCGGCGAGCTGGTTCACGTTCTGCGTCAGGTCCCGCCACGTCCCCGACACGCCGAACACCTGCGCCTGGCCGCCCAGGCGCCCCTCCGTGCCGACCTCGCGCGCCACGCGCGTCACCTCGTCGGCGAAGTTCGACAGCTGGTCGACCATGGTGTTGACGGTGGTCTTGAGTTCGAGGATCTCGCCCTGCGCGGGCACGGCGATCTTCTGGTTCAGGTCGCCGCGCGCGACCGCGCCGGTGACCTTCGCGATGTCGCGGACCTGGTCGGTGAGGCTGGAGGCCATGTCGTTCACCGACTCGGTGAGGTCCTTCCAGGTGCCCGAGACGCCCGGCACGTCCGCCTGGCCGCCCAGGCGCCCCTCCGTGCCGACCTCGCGGGCGACGCGCGTGACCTCGCCGGCGAACACCTGGAGGGTCTCGGTGAGGGAGTTGATGGTGTCGGCGAGCTCGGCGACCTCGCCGGAGGCCTTGACGGTGATCTTCTGGTTCAGGTCGCCCGAGGCGATCGCCTGCGTCACCGTCGAGATCGACCGGACCTGCTCGGTCAGGTTCGAGGCCATGGTGTTCACCGCGTCGGTCAGCGACCGCCACGTGCCCGAGACGCCCTGGACGTCGGCCTGCCCGCCGAGCGCGCCCTCCGTGCCCACCTCGCGCGCGACGCGCGTCACCTCGCCCGCGAAGGACCGCAGCAGCCCGACCATGCGGTTGACGGTCTCGCCGAGGCGCCGGAACTCGCCGCGCAGCTGCGTGCCGTCGATCTCCAGGGCCGCCTCCTGCGACAGGTCGCCCGCGGCGACCGCCTCCAGGACCCGCCCCAGCTCCGTCGTGGGCCGCACCAGGTCCTCGACCAGGCGGTTCACGCTCGCGGCGCCCTCGGACCAGCCGCCGTCGAGGTGCTCGATGACGAGCCGGTGGTTCCACGACCCCTCCTGGCCCACCGCGCGGGCGATGAGCGCGAGGTCGCGGGTCTGCCGGTCGGCCTGCTCGACCACGGCGTTGAACCGGTCGACGACCTCCCCGGCCAGGCCCTCCCCGCGCGGCAGACGCACCGAGAAGTCGCCCCGCTCGACGGCGCCCAGCGCATCGGCCAGGCTCCTGAGCAGGTCGGACTCATCGGTCGGGTTCGCTGTACGGGAAACGGTGTCCGTCATGGCGTGGTTCCTCAGCTGCGGTGACAGGCGGCCCTTCCAGCGTGTCACATCCAGGGGGCAAACGTGAAGGCAGGTTACTCAGGGGGAGGTATCCGGTCACGACACGTCACGGGAAGGGGACGCAGCGGGAGCCGCGCCGGCGCCCCCGGGTTCCCACCCCGCGACCGGCTCAAACCGGGCCCGTCTCCTCAAGCGGCGCAAGGCGACCGGACCGGGACGCACCCGGCGCGGGCCGCGGCGCCCGCGGCGGACCGCCCACCCGTCGAGCGGCAGGTAGACCGCCCCGAACGGGTGCAGCAGGCCGATGCGGGCCGGGCATAGACTGGCCCGGTGACGTACCCCGAGAGGGCCGCCCGTCGGCTGCGGCTGCCGGCCGACGACCGCTCCCCCGCCGCAGCCCGCGCCGCCGTCCGCGCGGTCCTCGCCGAGGCCGGGCTCACCGAGCTGCTCGACGAGACCCTGCTGCTCACCACCGAGCTGGCGACCAACGGCGTCGTGCACGCCGGCACCGACATCAACCTGACCGTCGCCGCCGACTCGATCGGCGTGCGCGTCACCGTCACCGACTACCGCTCCGGCGGCATCGACCCGCTCGACACGGCGATGCCCGAGGTCACCGCCGAGGGCGGGCGCGGCCTGCTCCTGGTCGACCGGTTCGCGTCCTCGTGGGGGACCACCCACGACCAGACCGGCAAGTCCATCTGGTTCCGCATCGACCGCGACCCCGACGCGCCCCCCGCGCCCCGCCCGGTCCCCGACGACGGCGGCGAGTCCGAGCCCGACCTGGGGCAGCTCGCCGCGCTCCTCACCGTCGCCCCCGCACTCCAGTCCCGCCTCCCGGTCGACCAGATCGTCACCGAGCTGCTCGCCCGCTGCCACGACGCCACCGGCGCCGACGGCGGCGCCATCGAGTACGACGCCGGGGACGGCACCGGCGCGCAGGTCATCGCCCAGTTCGGGGACGTCGGCGCCGCCGCGGTCAGCGCCGCCCTGCCGCTCACCGCGCCCGCGAACGGCCGCCTCGTCCTCGCCGGGGACCCCAAGCCGTCCTGGCGGCCCCTCGCCGACCTCGTCGCCGAGCGCGTCGCCCTCGCCGTGCAGATCGACCGGATGCGCACCGACGAGCAGCGCCGCTCCGGGTGGCTCACCTACCTCGCCGAGGCCGGGGAGCTCCTCGCGCACTCCCTCGAAGAGCACCTCACGGTCGCGCTCATCCCGCAGCTCGTCGTCCCCCAGCTCGGCCGCTGGGCCGCCGTCAGCCTCACCGGCGACGGCGCGGGCCTGCGCCTCGCCGCCCTCACCCACGTCGAGGAGGGCGAACTGGAGCACCTGCGGACCCGCCTCGACGCGGCCGCCGAACCGCTCGGCGCCGCCCTCACCTCCGACGGGTGGACGGGCATGGAGCTGCCAGTGCCCCGCGGCCTCGACGGCATCGCCGTGCCGCTGTCGGCGCGCGGCGCGACCATCGGCGTCCTCACCGTCGGCCGCCACGCCGACCGGCACCACTCCTCCGAGGAGCGCGCCGTCATCGCCGACCTCGCGAAGCGCTCCGCGCTCGCCCTCGACAACGCCCGCATCCACGCCGAGCGCCAGGCCGTCGCCCACGAGCTCCAGGCCGCGCTCATGCCCGGGTCGCTCCCCGACGTCGCCGGGGTGTCCTTCGCCGCCGAGTACCTGCCCGCGACCGCCCGGCGCCTGCCCGGGTCCGGGCCCGGGCCCGTCGTCGGCACCGAGGTCGGCGGCGACTTCTACGACGCGACCGAGCTGCCCGACCACCGCCTGTGGGTCGCCATCGGCGACGTGTGCGGCAAGGGCGCCCAGGCCGCGGCCGTCACCGGCGTCGTCCGGGACGTCCTGCGGGTCATGGCCCGCGACGGCCGGCCCCTCCCGCGCGCCCTCGAACTGCTCAACGCGACCCTCCTGGAGCAGCCCGGCGACCTCCGCTACGCGACCATCGCCTCCGCGCTCCTCGACCGCGACAGCCTCGGATCGATCACCGCGACGCTGTGCCTGTCCGGGCACGAGCGGCCCCTGCTGCTGCGCGCCTCCGGCGGCCTCGAATGGGTCGGCCGCGAGGGCACCGCCGTCGGCCTCTTCCCGGACGTGAAGGTCAACCCCGAGGAGGTCCGCCTCGACACCGGCGACGCCCTCGTGTTCTTCACCGACGGCGTCACCGAGCGCCGCGACGGCGCCGCCATGTTCGGCCACGAGCGCATCGAGCGCGCCGTCCGCGGCGCCGCGGGCAAGAGCGCCCGCCAGATCGCCACGGCCCTCCTGGAGGCCGTCGAGGCGTTCTCCCCCGAGTCCCCCCGCGACGACATCGCGATCCTCGTCGTCCGCTGCGACCCCGAGTAGCGGCGCGCGCAGGCCGCGCGCCCTCGCGGCGCCGGAACGACCCCTGACCCGGAGCCGGGCACGGAAAAGCCCCGCGACCGGAGCCGCGGGGCCTGAAGACTGTCGGACCCCTAGTGCAGGATCGTCGTGGCGCCGTAGTACGAGTTCCCGTGGTGGAGCGGGACCACCTTGACCACCGTGGTCGAGTTCGGCGCGTGCACGATGTACCCGTTGCCGATGTACATGCCCACATGCGCGAGGTTGTTGTAGAACACCAGGTCGCCGGGGCGCAACTCGTCCTCGGAGATGCTCGCGGTCTGCCCGTACTGCGCGGCGGCGTTGTGCGGCAGGTTGATCCCCAGCTCCGCGTACGCGCCCATGATCAGCCCCGAGCAGTCCCACGAGTTCGGGCCCGCCGAGCCCCACACGTACGGGTCGCCGAGCTGGTTGAGCGCGAACTTCACGACCGTGTACTCGTCGTCGGTCATCGCCGGGAGGTCGTACTCGCTGAAGCTCGGCACCTCCTCGCCCGCGACGGTCATCCACTCCTCGTTGAGGTCGTCGATCCGCGAGGTCAGCTCGTCGGTCTTCGCCTCCAGGGCCGCCTGGTCGGTCTCCAGGTCCGCCTGGAGCTCCAGCAGCAGCTCGTTCTGGGTGTTGTACTCCTCGGAGGCCGCGCGCAGCTCGTCCATCAGCTCGAAGTTGTACAGGTTCGCCGAGTTCAGGCGGTCCATGCGCTCCACGAACGCGTCCGGGGAGCCCGAGTCCAGCAGCATCGCCGCGTCCCCGATCCCCTGGTCCACATAGGCCGACTGGATGTACGCCGACAACTGGTCGCGCAGGGCGTTCAGGTTCTCCTCGGCGTCCGCCAGGTAGACCTGCGTCTCCTCGATGAGGTGCTGGTTGTCGTCGATCTCCTCGGCGAGCTGGTTGTACTCGTCGACGACCGCAGCCAGGTCGTCGTTGGTCTGCTCGACCTCGTCGCTGATGTCACCGGTGTCGCGCTGCGCCCACGCGGGGGCGGAGGCGGCCGTGGAGACCAGGAGCCCGCCGATGACGGCGGCGGATGTCCACTTGCGGCGGACGGACGACTGCTTCACGAGGAGGGTGCTCCTTCGGGATTCGGGAGGTCGGGATGGACCGGGGCTACCGAGGGCGGGGCCGGGCGCGACGACGGCGCGGCGAGGCCAGACATGAGCCTAGCGCGGCCGATTCGGCTCCGGTAGACCCCGGTCGTGACAAATTCGCAGCGTAGCGACCCTCCCACCGGAGGTGTGTCGCTCCTGTGAGTTGGCTGGGAATTGCTACGATGGGGCCATGGCCTTCATGTCGTGCCCCTGTCCCCGCTGTCACCAGCGCTGACCCGCCCCGTGCGGCTCGGCGCGCCCAGACACCGACAACCGTTCCGACGCACCGAAGGTCCATCCGACACATGCGCACGCCCGCCATGATCTCCGCCGCACCCGCCGTCCTCGACACCGAGCGTCTCGAAGCCCTCGCCGGGTTCTACGCCGCGAACCTCACCCTCAGCCCCCGCTTCACCAAGGCCAGCCGCTGGGCCCGCCGCGTCCTCGCCGGACCCGACCACGAGGCCTGGCTCCTCGCCTGGCTCCCCGGCCAGGGCACCGAACTCCACGACCACGGCGGCGTCGCCCGCCCCGCCGCCGCAGCGGTCGCCGTCGTCTCCGGCCACCTCACCGAGTACACCGTCACCCCCGGCGACTTCCCCGGCCTCCACCGCCAGCGCCTCGCCGCAGGCGACGTCACCGCCGTCGACGACCGCACCGTCCACGCCATGCGCAACGACTCACCGGCCCCCGCCGTCAGCCTCCACGTCTACTCCCCCGGCCTCGAAGCCATGCGCACCTACCTCCTCGACGAAACCGGCCTCGCCCCCGCCCGCATCAAACGCGCAGGAGAAGACTGGTAACCCGAGGGCACCCCGACTGGCGGGGGGCGCGAGCTCCCCCGATACTCAAGCCTCCCTCGCGGGTACAACATCCCGCCCCGCCGCCCGCCGTTCGGGCCGTAGACCCGCCCGCAGGCACCCCCCTGGGAGGGGGTCGCGAGACCCCCCGATATTCAAGCCTCCCTCGCGGGTACGACACTCCCGCAGGCGCTTACGTCCCGCCGGGACCGGCTTACGACCGGGCCGCCGTCAAGACTTCCCCCACCGCGCCCGGCAGGGCCCGCGCCACGTCCGAGGCCGTCACCGTCCGGTGCCCGGCCGCCGCCGCGCCGCCCGCACGGCCGTGGAGGAACGCCGCCGCCACCGCCGCCCGCACACCGTCCATCCCGGACGCCAGCAGCGACGCCATGAACCCCGCGAGCACGTCCCCCGACCCCGCGGTCGCCAACTGCGGCCGCCCCGTCGGGTTCGCCCACACCGCGCCGTCGCTCGACGCCACCACCGTGTGGTGCCCCTTCAGCAGCACCGTGCAGTTCAACCGCTTCGCCAAAGCCGCCGCCGCGGCCCCCCGGTCCTCGCTCGGCGGCGACCCGTACAGCCGCTCGTACTCCCGGTCGTGCGGCGTCAGCACCACCGGCGCCTCCCGCCGCGACAGCACCGACGGGTACTCCCCGATCAGCGTCAAAGCATCCGCGTCCAGCACCACCGGCGCGGGCGACACGAGCACCGACCGCAGCTCCCCGAGCGCCGCCTCGTCCGTCCCGAACCCGGGCCCGGCCAGCCACGCCTGCACCCGCCCGGCCTCCTTCACCGTCGGCGTGCACACCACCTCGGGATGGCTGCGCCGCACCGCGTCCGAAGCCCCGCCCGCATACCTGACGTACCCCGCCGGGCCCGCCAGCGCGCCCGCGGTCGCCAGGACCGCCGCGCCCGGGTACCGGTCCGAGCCGGCCGCGACGCCCACGACGCCCCGCGTGTACTTGTCGTCGTCGGGCCCGGGGCGGTGCCACCACTGGGCGATGTCGGTCTCGCCCGCGACCCGCACGGCCGGGTTCGGGTCCAGGTGCGGGCCCAGGCCGATGTCGACGAGGACGAGGCGCCCGGTGAGGAGCGCGGCCCGCCCGAGCACGTGGCAGGGCTTGCGGGAGCCGAATGCGACGGTGGTGTCGGCGGTGACGGCGCTGGCGGGGACGGCGCCGGTGTCGACGTCCACGCCGGAGGGGACGTCAACGGCGACAACGGTTCCGGCGTCGAGGCGGGCGAGCTGGTCGATGGCGCGGCCGGGGAGGCCGGGGCGTCCGCCGATGCCGAGGACGCCGTCGAGGAGGAGGTCGCAGCGGCGGGGCGACTCGGCGACGAGGCGCCCGCCCGCGCGGGTGAGGGCGGCGGCGGCGACGGGGTGGACGCGGCCGCCCATGACGGGGACGGCGAAGACGCGGGCGCCGCGGCGGGCGAGGCGGGCGGCGGCGAAGAGCGCGTCGCCGCCGTTGTCGCCGGGTCCGGCGAGGACGGTGACGGTGGCGCCGTAGACGCCTGCGCGTTCGGTGCGGGTGGATCGCTGTTCTTTGAGGAGGGCGGCGCATTCGGCGGCGAGGCCGGCCGCGGCGCGCTGCATGAGGGTCCCCGGCGGGAGTGTCGCCATCAGTTGGGCTTCCGCGCGGCGGACCGCCGCTGCCGTCCATGCACCGTCCATGGCTGTTCCTCTCCGGAACGTCGTTGGCCGTCAGGCCGTCTCGGCGATCACCACCGCTGTCGCTATACCGCCATCATGCGACAGCGAGACGTGCCAGCGCGAGACGCCACGCTGGGCGGCGACGGCGGCCACCGATCCGGTGATGGTGAGGGAGGGGCGGCCGTCGGGTTCGGAGAGCACTTGGCAGTCGGCCCAGCGCATTCCGCCGGGGGCGCCGAGGGCTTTGGCCACGGCCTCCTTGGCGGCGAAGCGGGCGGCGAGGGATTCGGTGCGGCGTCGGCGCCCGTCGGGGGCGCTGCGCTCGGCCTCGGTGAAGAGCTTGTCGGCGACGTGGGGGGTCCGTTCGAGTACGCGCTCGAACCGGTCCACGGCCACGACGTCTATGCCCACGGCGACGATCACCCGTCAAGAGTGCCACGGGATCGGGCGTCCCGCCCCTGTTCGGGCGGGTTCATCCGCGAGCGTGGTGGTCTGACCGGCCGTCAGGTCGGGGCGGGTTGTGGACGGTGCGGGACCGGCTGGGGCCGTTCGGTGTCGAATGGCAGGGGACGTGGGAGGGCCCGGCCGCGTCGGCGGCCGGGCCCTGGCGCCTTGGGGTGCTAGCAGGTGCTGGGCTCGTACCAGGAGCATTCGAGGCCGGCGGGCATCTCGCCTGCGGCGGGGAGCTCGTCGGCTTCGGCTTCGAGCGCTTCGAGGTCGGGGGTGTCGATCTCGGAGGCGAGGGTGCCGATCTCGGCTTCGGTGGTGTCGGCGGCGTGGGCGGCGACGGCGGTGGCGATCTTGTCCTCGATGTCCTTGACGCTGGAGTAGAGGAAGTCGTTGAGGACGATGCTGAAGACGAGTTCGCGGCCGTCGGCGTCGGTGGCGTACCCGGAGAGCGCGGAGACGCTCGTCATGGAGCCGGTCTTGGCGCGGACGTTGCCTGCGGCGGGGGTGCCGCACATGCGGCCGGCGAGGGTGCCGTCCTCGCAGGCGACGGGGAGGGCGTCGTGCCAGGTGTCGAACCAGGGGGCGTCTTCGGCGCCGACGAGGAGGTCGGCGATGGTCCCGGCGGTGAGCATGTTGTGGCGGGAGATCCCGGAGCCGTCGGCGATGCGGACGGGGCCGTTGTCGACGCCGTACCCGTCGAGGGCGGCGTAGACGGCGGCCTTGCCGGACGCGAAGGTGCCCTTGCCGGTCGCTTCGTGGCCGAGGGTCTTGAAGAGGGCTTCGGCCATGGAGGCGTTGGAGGGCTTGAGGATGTCGACGACGAGGTCGGACAGGGGCGCGGAGGCGTGGGTGGCGAGGACGTCGCCCGCGGCCTGGGGGGTGGGTTCGCCGTAGCGCAGGTCGCCGGTGAGGTCGATGCCCGCTTCGGCGAGGGAGTCGGCGAAGACGTCGGCGACGAGCTGCGTCGGTTCGATGACGGCGCGGGTGGCGTAGGTGCCGCTGCCTCCGGCGGCGACGGTGCCGGAGATGCGGACGGTGTTGTCGTGGGGGTCGCGGTTGACGTTCACGCTGGTGGAGGTGCCGGTGGTGGCGGTGGAGACGATGTCGAGGTAGTCGGTCTGGGGGACGGTGGTGACGACGGCGGGGTCGCCCGCGGCGGCACCGGGTTTGACGAAGAGGCGCACGGACCCGGCCTGGTGGTCGTCGCCGGAGGCGATGTTGAGGGCGGTGACCTCGGCGGCGTAGGTGAACTGGAGGTCGGACCAGCCCCATTCGGCGCCGGAGCGGACGTCGTCGAAGGCGGTGTCGTCGGCGACGAGGTCGCCGTCGACCGTGGTCACTCCGGCGGCGGCGAGGTCGGCGGCGAGGCGGTCGTAGTCGGCTTCGAGGGTCGTGGGGTCGCCGGTGCCGCGCAGGTACAGGTCGCCGGAGACGACGCCGTCGACGGGCGGTTCGCCGATGACGTCGGTGGCGTACGTGTAGTCGCCGCCGAGGGCCTCCAGGGCGGCGGCGGTGGTGAAGAGCTTGTCGTTGGAGCCGGGGATGGCGCGCTTGTCGGGGTTGCGCTCGTAGAGGACTTCGCCGGTGGCGGCGTCGGCGACGACGACGCCCGCTTGGGAGTCGGTGAGCCTGGCGTCGGCGAGGATCGCGTCGAGCGCGGCCCCGAGGGCCTCGTCTCCGGTCTCCTGGGCCTGTGCGACGACGGTCCCGGCGAGGGTGATGGCGCCCGCGGCGGTGATCGCCACGGCGCCGGAGATCAGGGTGCGTTTTTTCACCCGCCGAGCATAAACGCCGCGCACGACTTGCGGGTGTTCGCACGCAAGTGTCCAATATCGCCGCGGCGGCGGGCAACTGGAACGGCGGCGGGGAGCGCAGTCCCCGCCCCCGTCGCGGATCGTGTTGCGGCGCTTCGGGAGCGCCGCCGTGCTGCTTACCGCACCGTGCTCCGGTCCACCGCGCTCTACTCGACTGCGCCCTACTCGACCGTGACGGACTTGGCGAGGTTCCGCGGCTGGTCGATGTCGCGGCCGAGGGCCGTGGCGAGCTCGGCGGCGAACTCCTGGAGCGGGACGGCGGTCAGCAGGGGCGCCAGGAGCGTCGGGGACGCGGGCGTCTCGATGACGTGGTCGGCGTGGACGGCGGTGATCTTGTCGCCTTCCTCGCACACCGCGATGACCCTGGCGCCGCGGGCCTTCACCTCCTGGATGTTGGAGATGATCTTGTCGTGCAGGAGGGACCGGCCCCGCGGGCTGGGGACGATCGCGATGACGGGCGTGCCGGTCTCGATGAGCGAGATCGGGCCGTGCTTGAGCTCGCCCGCGGCGAAGCCCTCGGCGTGCAGGTACGCGAGCTCCTTGAGCTTGAGCGCGCCTTCGAGGGCGACGGGGTAGCCGACGTGGCGGCCGATGAACAGCACGCGGTCGCCGTTGGCGGCGCATTCGCGGGCCATCTCGCGGACCGGGTCGAGGTTCTCGATGACCTTGGCGATCTT
Source organism: Glycomyces mayteni (assembly GCF_042428885.1). Classification (NCBI taxonomy): domain Bacteria; kingdom Bacillati; phylum Actinomycetota; class Actinomycetes; order Glycomycetales; family Glycomycetaceae; genus Glycomyces; species Glycomyces mayteni. The sequence continues at coordinate 975,919 of NZ_JBHMBP010000001.1, read as the reverse complement.
GCCGGGGGCGGCGACGAGCTCGTCGAGGATCGCGGAGACCTCGTCGGCGTACTTGATGCCGCGGACCTGCGCGAGGTGCAGGCCGACGAGGTAGCACGCGGCGAGCTGCGTCAGGAACGCCTTCGTGGACGCGACGGCGACCTCGATCCCGGCGCGCGTGTAGAGGACGGCGTCGGACTCGCGGGGGATCGTGGACCCGACGGTGTTGGAGATGGACAGGACGCGGGCCTTCTGGTCCTTCGCGTGCCGCACCGCCATGAGCGTGTCCATGGTCTCGCCGGACTGGGAGATGGCGACGACGAGCGTGGAGCGGTCGAGGACGGGGTCGCGGTAGCGGAACTCGGAGGCGAGCTCGACCTCGCAGGGGATGCGCGTCCAGTGCTCGATGGCGTACTTGGTGACGAGCCCGGCGTGGTAGGAGGTGCCGCACGCGACGATGAAGACCTTGTCGATGTCGCGGAAGTCCTGGTCGGACATGCGGACCTCGTCGAGGACGATCTGCCCGGACTCGTCGATGCGCCCGCGGAGGGTGTCGGCGACGGCCTGCGGCTGCTCGTGGATCTCCTTGGCCATGAACGTGTCGTAGCCGCCCTTCTCGGCGGCGGCGATGTCCCAGTCGACGCTGAACGGCTTGCCCTCGGAGGGCTCGCCGTCGAAGCCGGAGACGGCGACGCCGCCGCGGTTGATGGTGACGATCTGGTCCTGGCCCAGCTCGATCGCGTCGGTCGTGTAGGCGATGAACGCGGCGACGTCGGAGGCGAGGAAGTACTCGTCCTCGCCGAGGCCGACCACGAGCGGGGAGTTGCGGCGGGCGCCCACGACGGTGTCGGGGTCGTCGGCGGCGACCGCGAGGAGCGTGAACGCGCCTTCGAGGCGGCGGCACACGCGGGCCATGGCGGCGGTGAGGTCCCCGTCGACGCCGTACTCGGCGCCGAGGAGGTGGGCGGCGACCTCGGTGTCGGTGTCGGAGAGGAACTCGACGCCGTCGGTTTCGAGCTCGGCGCGCAGCTGCCCGAAGTTCTCGATGATGCCGTTGTGGATCAGGGCGATCCGGCCGTCGTGCGAGCGGTGGGGGTGCGCGTTGCGGTCGGAGGGCACGCCGTGCGTGGCCCAGCGGGTGTGGCCGATGCCGCACGTCGACTCGGGGAGCGGGTGGTCGGCGAGGGCCGCTTCGAGGTTCGCGAGCTTCCCGGCGCGCTTGTCGACCTCGACGCGGCCGTCCGCCGACACGAGCGCGACGCCCGCGGAGTCGTAGCCGCGGTATTCGAGACGGCGCAGGCCGTCGAGCACGACGTCGACGGCGCTGCGGCGGCCGACGTATCCAACGATTCCACACATGCGAGAAACACTACCGCAGTTTCGCGCATCACTCGTGCGCGGTTCCTCGGTAATCGATCACACAGTTTGATCATTGTCGCCGTTCCCGCTGCGGTCGCGCGGCGTTCACCCCCCGGTCACGCACCGTTCGCCCCGGGGCGGCCGGACAGTGCGCCCACGTCGTGCGCGCCCCGGGGGCCGCGTTCAGGAGACGACGGCGATGCCGCGGGTCCCGTCCTCGTCCACGTAGCTGATGGCCGCGCCGGTGGCGACGGCGCTGATCTGCGCGTCGTGGCACCAGTTCGCGGGCACCGCGGTCCCCTCGGTCCCGGCCGCGGGGAGCGCGACCTCGGCGACGTCGCCCCCGGCGACCTCGTACAGGTGGCAGTCGGGCCGGTTCGGGTCGAGCGACTGGTCGGCGGCGAGCACGGCCCGGTTGTCGGGCAGGACGGTGCCCCAGCCGCGCGCGACCTCCGGGTCGAGCGGCGTGTACCCCAGGCGCACGGCCTTCTTGTAGAGCCGCTCGCCGGTGTCGGCGTCGTAGGACATGACGCCCAGCCAGGAGCCCTCGCGGTCCTTCGCGGTGTAGCACTCGATGATCTGCACGGTGCGCCGCTCGGCCTTGGGCACGTCGGCGCGCGCCTCGCCCCCGGCGGCCACGCCCGCGCCGAGCGCGGCGGTCGGCTGCGACAGGTGCAGGGTCCCGCCGCACGCCGAGGAGTTCGTGGACCCGAAGGACTGGTCCCTCATGTGCCAGCGCTCGGCGCCGTCGTCGAGGCCGTAGGCGATGAGCTGGTGCTCGAAGCGGCGCGCGGAGAACGGGCCGTCGGTGACGCGGTGCTCGATGCGGCTGTCGATGAGGACGGTGTCGCCGGAGACGAGGAACGAGTCGGGGACGACCTCGGCGGCCTTGTCGACCTCCTGCTCCCAGGCGGTGGCGCCGTCGTCGAGGTCGAAGGCGAGGACGTAGTCGCGGGCGACGGGCCGGTCGGGCGCGGGCACGCACTTGGCGAGGAGGGCGACGCGGCCGGCGGCGACCTGGGCGGCGTTCCCTTCGCAGCCGGGCGGCATCTCGGCGTCCCACAGGAGGTTCCCGCCGAAGTCGTAGACGTGGAAGACGGCGCTGCCGTCCTCGGCGAACAGGAGGCGGTCGTCGGCGAGGGCCAGGAGGGTCCCGGGGGAGCCGTCGAACCCGGCGGTGGCGACCTCCTCGCCGTCGCGGACGCGCAGGACGCGCACCTGGAAGTCGCCGCGGTCGTCGGCGCGGGGGCCGGTGAGGGCGACGAGGTCCTGCGGGTGGGAGAGGACCGGCGGCTGGGAGGCGAGCCAGTTCCAGCGGCGGTGGTACCAGACGGCGGCGCCGGTGGCGGGGTCGAGCATGGTGACGGCCTGCGGGGTGGGGTCGGCGGGGTGGTCGGTGCGCAGGAGCCCGTAGGGGGTGTCGGTGAAGCGCTCGACGCCGGAGAGCGCGGCGAGGCCGTCGAGTCCGGCCTCGTTGACGGCGGTGTCGCCGGTGCGCACGTCCTGGTTGGCGAGCTCGGCCCACCGCTGCATGGCGGGGGCGAGGGCGGCGGCGAGGAGGAGGACCACGGCGACGGCGAACACGCCGACCTTGCGGCGCATGGACTTCGGGGGGCGGGCGCGCCCGCCCGCGTAGCCTTCGACGACGAACTCGGAGAGCGCGAGGAGCCCGCCGCCGACGACGCCGAACCCGTAGGCGAGGGCGGCGACCCCGGCGCGGTGGGTGATGAACTGGCCGGGGCCGGCCTCGGGCATGGAGGAGTAGACGGCCCATCCGGCGGCCGCGGCGAACACGGCGGTGGCGAGCGCGGCGATGATGATGCGCAGCCCGGTGTGGGCGGCGGCGGTGGCGATGACGGCGGCGGCGATGAGCACGGAGCCGACGGTCCCGATGATCATGTACACGCCGGAGGACCCGGTGCTGGTCGCGCCGGTCCCGAACGACGCCCAGACGAGGAGCACGGCCCAGCACGCGAGTGCGGTGATCCCGGCGGCGCGGAGGAAGACGCGCGCGAGCGGGCGCCCGTTCTTGGGCGCGCGCGGCGGCGCCGCGTCGGTGCTGGAGCGGCCGGCGCCGGAAGCGTTGTGGGACATGCCCTCTTTCTACCGGTCACCGGCCCCCCGATCCGGGCTTTCGCGCAGATCGCGAGCGGGTTTCTCCCTTGAGGGCAGCAGCTATGGCAATCGGAGCGCTGGGCCCCCGGCAACAACCCTGGCACGGGGGTCCGACATCGGCCGGACGCCCGCCTGTGGCCGAGGTTTTCAGGGCAGAGGCGGAGCCGGGGATCGCGGAATCGCGGGCCCCCAGTTCAACACCCTGACATGGGAGTACGACATTTCCTGCGCTGCGGACCGGGGTCAGCCGCCGAGGGGGGCTGCGGCCATCGGGGTGTAGTGGGGCTGGGTGCCGGCGGGGGCCTTGCCGAAGTCGGAGCGGTAGAGGACGAGCTCGTTCGCGGTCCAGCTCGGGCCGTAGTAGCGGCGGAGGGTGAGCAGGTCCTGCGCGGCCTGCTGGTTGGTGACGCGGTCGCCGGGGCGGGCGAGGGTCACGTGCGGCCGGTACTGCTTCTGGTCGACCGGGAGATCCGCGGCGGTGAGGCCGGCGCGGATGCGGTGGACGAGGTCGACGAGGGCGGCGACGTCGCCGTCGAGTCCGGCGTAGACCACCGAGTAGCGGCCGCGCCCGAAGCGCCCGCCGCCGGAGACGCACAGCCGCATCGGCGCGGACTCGCGCGCGGCCGCGGCGACGGCCTCGGCGGCTTCGGCGCAGCGGGTGGCGGGGACGTCGCCGAGGAAGGCGAGCGTGAGGTGCCAGTTCTCGGAGCGGACCAGGCGGCCGCCGGTGGCGGGCCTGCGGCCCGCGGCGCCGGGGCGGCTGGGGGCGCCGCGCCGTGCGATGTTGAGGTCGGAGACGACTTCGGCCAGATCGGCGACGGCGTTGTCGGGAAGCGGGAGCGCAGCGAAGAGGCGCTCGGTCCGCACCTGGGGCGCGGCCTGTACGGCCGTGGTGGCGGAGGCACTCACTGGATTCCCTCCAGGGGCTCTACTCGGGATCGGTGACCCGCGCCTGCGGCGATTGGTGCGTCGACGCGACGTGGTCGAGGGCTGTCACGATGTGCCTATCCTCGCAGCAACCGCCGACGTTCATTCAGTGAAATCCCATTGGACGGGACAGTAATTTCGCGGAAGTAACGTTCGAGTTGACTCCTGAGGTGCTAGAGCCGCAGGAGGTTCGGGGCGATTGCGGCGAAGTCGGGCACCACGCGAGATCACTCGCTTCACTCTGGTTCACCTGCTGGGATTCACCGATATGAACCGTCACGCCCTTTGTGGAGCCCCCGCGGGGCCTTACGGCATGGCCTTCCCGGCGAGCGCGGTCGCGCGGCGGCGCAGCTGCGACCGCTTGGCGAGGGCGACGGCCGCGGGCGCGATGATCGCGATGAGGCCGCCGAGCCACAGGCCCGAGCGGGCGCCGTACTGCTCCATGAACCAGCCGACGATCGGCGCGAACACGGCGGTGGAGCCGAGGAACACGAGCATGTACAGGCTCAGGACGCGGCCGCGGTAGTCGGCGCGCACGCCCATCTGGACGCGCTGGTTCGCGGCCTGCGCGTAGAAGACCATCGCGAAGCCGGTGGGCGCCAGGAGCGCCATGGCCGTCCACAGCGAGGGCGAGAAGCCGACGGCGAACGTGCCGACGCCCAGGAGCGCCGAGGACAGGAGCATCGTGTTCAGGGTGGGCCGCCCGGAGCGGCGCCCGGAGGCGAGGGACCCGGCGAGCGCGCCGACCGCGAGCGCGGTCAGCAGCAGGCCGTAGGAGTCGGCGCCGGTCTCGAACTCGGTGCGCGCCAGCATGGACAGGGTCAGCGCGAAGTTGAACGTGAAGCCCGAGACGAGCAGCGAGACGACGAGGACGGCGATGATGTCGGGCCGGGCGCCGGCGTAGCGCAGGGCCTCGCGGATGCCGCCGGAGTCGGCGCGGCGGTGCACGGGGTTGGAGAGGCTGCGACGCAGCAGGACCGCGCAGGAGACGGCCGGGCCGAGCGCGAGCGCGGCGCAGCTGACGATCACGGTGCCGGTGGAGGTGACGGCGATGAGGACGCCCGCGAGGGCGGGTCCGGCGATGCGGCTGGTGTTGAAGATGGCGCTGCCGAGGCCCACGGCGTTGGGGAGGGCCTCCAGGTCGACGATCTCGGAGTAGAACGCCTGGCGGGCGGGGCCCTCGACGACGGCGACGGACCCGAAGGCGAACATGCCGACGTACACCATCCACAGTTCGATGTGGCCGGTGAAGACGACGGCGCCGAGGACGGCGATGACCGCGGAGGAGCACAGGGAGCACAGGAGGAGGACGCGGCGCTTGTCGAAGCTGTCGGCGATCTTTCCGCCGTGGAGGCCGAAGAGGAGGTAGGGGCCGAACTGGAGCGCGAGGGTCCAGCCGAGGGCGGTCCCGGAGTTCCCGGAGAGTTCGAGGACGAGCCAGGAGACGGCGGTCGTCTGGAGCCAGAACGCGAGGGTGCCGACGAGCTGCCCGGCGGCGTACACCCGGAAGGCGGGGTAGGCGAGGGCTCTGAACGTGTGGCGCAGCTGGCCGAGGAGGACCGGAGACATCGCATTCAATGATATTTACTTACCGGTCGGCAAGCCAGTAAGTGAGACCGATTTCTCTCACCCGTCCCGCCCCCGCCCCCACCCGCTCCCGAATCCTGGGACACCCCCGGACTGTCACACCCCCGCGTCAGGGTTTTGACCGGGGGCCCAACGCACTCCGAGCCATGAAGGCTGCGCGCGTTTCGCCGCCCCGCCGGCACTGTCACACCCCTGTGCCAGGGTTTTGACCGGGGGCCCGGCGTTCTCCGGGCCATGAGGGCTGCCCGAAAAAAGCGGCGGGGCGGGCCCGAAGGCCCGCCCCGCCGCTGAAGCGGTCGGCGCCGGTCGGCTAGTCCTTGCCGGCGGTCCCGAAGAGGACGTCGTCCCAGCCGGGCAGCTGGTTGCGCGGCTTCGACCCGGCCGCCGCGAGCGGCAGGGCGTTCAGGTCGTCGTCGGCGACGGTGCGCTTGTTGGGCCGCAGCACCGCGAGCGAGGGGACCTCGGGGGTCTCCCGCTGCTCGGGCGCGGTCGTCCCGGGCAGGCCGAGCTGCGACGTGCGCTTGCCGCGCCCGCCGACGTCGTCGAGCGGGCGCTCCAGGACCTCCCGGAGGCGGTCGCGCCGCAGCGGGTCGGGCCGCGAGTCGTCGTCGTGCTCGCGCAGGCCGTGCATCGGGTCGCGCGAGGGCCGCACCGGGTCGCCCGGGCGCACGCCCAGGTCGCTCGGGACGTCCTTGGGCGCGGCGACCTGCACCGGCAGCGGCGTCGAGAGGAACTGCGCCATCTCGTCGTCGGGAGTGACGGTCTGGCGGGCCCGGTCGAGCTTCCAGCGGGCGCGCGCGGTCGTCTTCCCGGAGGACCACGACGCCTGGACGAGCCAGGAGCCGTCCTCGGTGCGCCACGCGTCCCACGAGACGGCCTCGGGGTCGACCCCGTGCGTGCCGAGTTTCACGTCCACGACGTTCGACATGCGCTCGCCGCGCTCGGAGGTCGCCAGCCGCGAGCGGCGGGCGGCCTGGGCGAGCATGGCGCGCTCCTGGAGGACCGGCCCGGCGTAGCGCAGGACCCGGTCGACGGCGACCTGCGCGGACGCGGCGATGTCCTCGGCGGACTCGCCGGCGCGGATGCGGGTCTGGATGTCGCGGGGCGAGAGGTTGACGGCGGCCGGGCGCTGCGGGACGGGGCGGCTCGCGGTGGCGGGCTTGGACGGCGGGGCGTCCATTTTGGCGCGGAGCGCGCTGCCGCCCTCGGGGACGTCGACCACGGCGGCGACCCGCTCGTCGAGCGGGAGGGCCAGCAGGCGGCCGAGTTCGTCGGCGAGCACGAGCGCATGACCGTCCTCAGAGAGGGCTACGAACCGTACCGGCCTCATGCCTTCCACCCCTCGTGTCTTCGTCAGCGCCGCATTGCCAGCTCATCCGAGCGTACGCCCAACCCTACCGGCGGACCACAACCGGCGGGGTGCCTATACGCGATCGCGGCGGCGCGACCCCCGGCGGTGTCCGTCCCCGGCAACGCGATCCCGACTCGCGTCGGCGTGACCGATTGTCGCGGGGACTGTCGCAGCGTACATTGGCAGCGTGTCCACCGACGGAAGTTCCCAGCCCCCGGCCGCGTCCGGCTCGTCGGCGAACCCCCGCGCCGCCTACCACCGGGTGAAGAAGACGCCCGAGCTGCCCGCCGCCGACGCCGTGCGGCTGCGCATGACGCCCATCGCCGTCGCCGGGACTCTGGTGTGGACGGTCGCCCTGGTGCTGACCCAGCTGTTCCGCGAACCGCTCGCGGACTCGGGGAGGGAGTGGTGGGGCGCGTGCGCGCTCACCGGCGTGATCGTCGGCCTCCTCGGCACGGCCGCGATGGTCGTCGCCGACCGGCGCCACTTCGGCCGGGACCGGCGGAGCTGACCCCCGGCCGGGACCCTAGAGGATCTCGGAGCCCTCGTCGTCGTAGACGATCTCGGACTTCTCCACGCCCTGCGGCGTGGTGTCCACGAACTCGCTGATCTGGGAGTGCGCGCCGCAGCCGTGGTCGGCGGAGACGACGCGGGCGTCCTCGGAGGAGTAGAGGTTCGCGCAGGCGCCGAACGCGAGGCGCATCGACCCGGCGAGCGGCATGAAGAACCCGCACGTGCCGCAGCGGGCGGGCGCGGGCGCGGCCTCGGCGATCGGGGCGGTGGGGCCGCGGTCGCCGTCGTACCAGCGCTGCGCGGTCTCGGCGCGGCCCTCGCGGTTCATGACGCGCTCGCGGCCGAGGCCCAGCTCGTACGCGATGTCCTCGACGGCGTCGTCGTCGGAGAGCTGGTAGGCGGGCATGAGGCGGTCGTCGTCGTCCTCGGTGGGGAGGACCTCGCCGGTGCCGACCTCGCCGCCTTCGAGGCGGTCGGCCCACGGGACCCACGCGGGGGCGCGGAGCGCGTCGGGGCCGGGCAGGAGCGCGGTCTCGGAGACGGTGGCGGCGCGGGCGCGGGGGGCGCGGGTGAGCACGACGGCCCAGCGCCAGCCGCGGTAGCCGGGGAGGGTGCACTCGAAGTAGTGGGTGACGACCCGCTCGGACTCGGCCTCGACGCTCAGGTGCTCCCCGATCCCGTCGCCGGCCTCCTCGGCGGCCTCGCGCGCGAGGTCGAGGGCGTCGGCGAGGGCCTTGTCCAGCCGCGGCTTGCGGGCGCGGGCGGTCTTGGCGGCGGCGGAAGTGGTGGAGCTGTCAGGCACGCTTTCAAGCATAGGTCAGCTCGCGCCCGCACCCGGCGGACGGTGCGCCCGCCGGGGAGCGGAATGCGCCACACCTGCCGCCGCGGCGGCCCGGAAATGTCGCACCCCGGAGGGACGCTGGAAACCGGGGGCCCTTACCCAGAGGTCAACCTCGGGCTGCCCGCCGGACCCGGGACGGTCGCGCTGCGCGGAGCGACCGGCGGCCCCGGCATGCGGACCGCGGCACCGGTGCGGCAGGCGCCACGGTCCGTGCGGCGGCCGGGGGCGGGGCCGGGCCGGTACCGTTTCAGGCATGCGAATACTCGTCGTGTGCGCGGTCGCCGAGGAGGCCCAGGCCGTCGAGGCCGGGCGCTCGCTCCGCCACGAGCTGGACATCCTCGTCTGCGGGGTCGGCCCAGCCGCGGCCGCCGCCTCCACCGCGCGGACCATCGCCGAGAACAGCCACATGGGCCGCGCGTACGACGTCGTCGTCAACGCGGGCATCTGCGGGGCGTTCCAGGGCCGCGCCGGGATCGGCGACGTGCTCATCGGCACCGACTCCGTCCACGCCGAGCTCGGCGTGAACCTCCCGTGGCGGTTCCAGCCGATCGACGAGATCGGCTTCGGCACCAACCGGATCGGCTGCAACACGGTCCTCACCGTCGCCGTCGAGGGCGTGCGCGGCGAGATCCTCACCCTCGCGTCGATCACCGGCTCCGACGGGCAGGCCGCGAACCTCGCCCACCGCTACCCCGACGCGGTCGGGGAGGCCATGGAGGGCTTCGGCGTAGCGACCGCCGCCCAGCAGGCGGGCCTGCCGTTCGCGGAGATCCGCACCGTCTCCAACTTCGTCGGCGACCGGAACGTCGAGGGCTGGGACTGGGGCTCGGCCCTGAAGTCCCTCACCGGCGCGGTCAGGGAGCTGTAGGCCATGGCCGCACTGGGCATCCCCTTCGACACGTACCCGCAGGACGGCGCCGCGCTGCACCTGGCGCACTCGCCGTGCCCCAACGACACGTTCATCTACCACGCGTGGACCTCCGGCCTCATCGACGGCGCCCCCGCCACCCGCCTGACGTTCGCCGACATCGACGTCACCAACAGCGCGTGCGCGCGCGGCGAGTTCGACGTCGCGAAGGTCTCCTACGCGGCCCTGCCGCACCTCGGCCCCGAATGGCGGCTGCTGCCCGCGGGCGGGGCGCTCGGGCGCGGGTGCGGGCCGCTGGTCCTCACCGGGCCCGGCGGGCTCACCGGCCTCGAAGGGAAGCGCGTCGCCGTGCCCTCGGACCGCTCGACCGCGTTCCTCCTGTTCAACCTGTGGCTGCGCGACCTCGGCTCACCGGACGTGGCCGTCGAGGTCGTCCCGTTCGACCAGATCATGCCCGCGGTGCGCGACGGCCGCTTCGACGCCGGGCTCGTCATCCACGAGGCCCGGTTCACGTACGGCGAGTACGGGCTCGCGTCCATGGTCGACCTCGGCGAATGGTGGGAGGACGCGACCGGCTGCCCGATCCCGCTCGGCGCGATCGTCGCGAAGTCCCACCTCGACACCGACGCGGTCACCGCCGCGATCCGCGCCTCCCTCGACTACGCGTGGGCGCACCCGGAGGCGAGCCGCGCGTACGTCGCCGAGCACGCGCAGGAGATGTCCGACGAGGTGTGCGCCAAGCACATCGAGCTGTACGTCAACGAGTTCTCCCGCGACCTCGGCGAGGAGGGGCGCACGGCGGTCGAGCGGCTCCTCGGCGGCGCCGCGGAGCTCGGGCTCGTGCCGAAGCTCGGCATCGCCGTCCCCTGACGGGCGCGCCCACGGCGCTTCTGCGCGCGATCCCCAAGGGCCCGGAGGGGTATCGCAGTGCGTGTCGGCGCCCTCACCCGGGCGTTCCGGACCGTCCGGTCCATGCCACGCTAGGCTTGACGGACTCATCAGTAGCCGGCAGAGAGAAGTTCGAGGTTCAGCGGTGCCCAGTGGTCGAGTGAAATGGTTCGACGCCGAGAAGGGATTCGGATTCGTCTCCCGCGACGACGGCGGCAAGGACGTCTTCGTGCACCGCGACGCGCTCCCCGAAGGCGTGGAGGAACTCGCCAAGGGGACCAAGGTCGAGTACAGCATCATCGACACGCGCCGCGGCGTCCAGGCGATGGGCCTCCACGTGCTCGCCGCCCCGGCGAGCGTCGGCGCGGCCGCGGCCCCCGAGACGCCCAAGCGCTCCCCCGAGGAGCTCAACAGCCTCCTCCAGGACCTCATCGGCGTCCTCGAACAGCAGGTCATGCCCCCGCTCTCCCGCGGCCGCCGCCCCGACCGCAAGACCGGCGCCAAGATCGCCGAACTCCTCCGCGCCGTCGCCACCGACCTCGAATAGCCCCACCGGAACCCGCTTCCGAGGACCGCTCGCGAACCCCGACATGTCGGACCTCTCGGGCAGGGTTGTTGAACCGGGGGCCCATCGGTTTGGACATATCCGTTATGTCTGTAGAAAACGGTGCAGGCGTGAGGCGGGCTAGTCTCTGAGGGGTGACCTCGGATCCCCAAGCGACCCTTCCCGCATCCGGCCGCGCCGACGCCCCGGCCGCCGCCGCAGACGGCACCGGGCCCGGTGCCGGACAGGGCCTCGACGCGCTGCTCGAACGGCTCGCCGCGCTGCCGTCGCTGATGGTGGCGTTCTCCGGCGGCGCCGACTCGGCGTTCCTGCTCGCGGCCGCCGTGCGGGCGCTCGGGCCGGAGCGGGTCGAGGCCGCGACGGCCGTGTCGCCGTCGCTGCCGGCGGCCGAGCTGGAGCGGGCGCGGGCGTTCGCCGAGGGCCTCGGGGTGGCGCACCACGCGCCGGCCACCGACGAGCTGTCGCGGGAGGGCTACCGCGCCAACGAGGGCGACCGGTGCTTCTTCTGCAAGACCGAGCTGATGAGCGTCGTCGGGCCGCTCGCCGAGGCGCGCGGCGTGGCCGCCGTCGCGACCGGCACGAACGCCGACGACCTCGCCGCCGGGTTCCGGCCGGGCATCCGCGCCGCGGCGGGGGCGGGGGCGATCACGCCGCTGGCCGACGCCGGGCTCACGAAGGCCGCGATCCGGGCGGCGTCGAAGTCGTGGGGTCTGTCTACTTGGGACAAGCCCGCGGCGGCCTGTCTGGCGAGCCGCATCGCGTACGGGGTCGAGGTCACCGCCGAGGGGCTGCGGCGGGTCGCCGAGGCCGAGGAGGCGCTGCGCGACGCGTTCGGGGCGGCCGCGATCCCGGTGCGGAACCTGCGGGTGCGCGACATGGGCGGCGGGGCCGCGCGGGTGGAGATCGACGCCGAGCTGGTGGCGGCGGTCGCGGAGCGGCCGGTGCTGCTGGAGGCGGTGACCGGGTTCGCGGAGGTGCGGCTCGACGCGCAGGGGTTCCGGTCGGGGGCGATGAACGAGCTGCTGCCGGACCCGGAGCGGTACCGCTGAGACGGAAATTTCGGCATATTCCCGAAATGTCCAGTGCGATGGGCCCCCCGGTCGACAACCCTGACCTATGGGTGTGACAGTCGGGGGCGCTGGGGCGCAATGTGATCGTTGTTCGGGACGGGGTGCGAGTACCCGGTGGGGCCGGCGGCGATCGTCAGTGGAGGATGATTCCGATGGCCCCACCGGGTCCATAACCCCTCGGGAACCCCTCATTCCCCGAGGGCTTCACCGTGGCTCGTGAGACTGAACCGGGCCTGTGCCGAACCTGGCAATTCCCTGATACAGGGGTGTTCGGGTTACAACGGGCAGTGGTTCCTTTTCGGACATGGACGGACGCGCGGGGGCCGGGGGCGGGCGGCGTGTAGAACTGTCGGGTGGAGTTCTCCGGGTGCGTCAGCGTGTACCAGCCAGGCTGCTCGGCCGGGTGCGGGGCGCCGCTGGAGGCCGCGTGCGATCCGGGCGGGCCGTGCAATGCGTGCGCGGGGCCGTGCGGGGGCGCGACCGATCCGGGGCCGTTCCATGCGATGGCGCTGGGGGCCTTGGGGTTCGGGCGGTTGACGCCGGAGCGACTGGCGCGCGCCGAGGCGGCGCGCCGGGAGGGGCCGCGGCGGTTCGGGCTGCGGGGGATCGCGTGCTACCGGCGGTACCTGTCGCCGCGGGTGCAGGTGCAGTGCCGGTTCGTGCCGAGCTGCTCGGGCTACGGGTACCGGGCCGTGTCGCGGTACGGGCTGTGGACGGGCGGGAGGCTCGCCGTCGCCCGCATCCTGCGGTGCCGCCCGGGCGTGACCCGAGGCACCCGTGATCCGGTTCCCGGCCGCTGAGGCGCCCGTTAAGATCCAGGTCATGAGTGACTCGAACCTGGTGGGCCGCGAGGCCGACAACGCGCCCGCAACGAAGGCCGCCAAGACCCGCTCCCGCGAGGTCAAGCCCGGGCACCTGGAGGTCGGGGAGTTCACCTCCGGCATCATCGGCGCGGCCTCGCCGTTCGGCACCTCCGCCTTCCCCGCGCCGATCAAGTCCGTGTACTACGAGCACTCCGCCCCGGTGCCGACCCGGCACCTGGAGGACGAGCGCCACTAGCCGCTCCCCGATCCGTTGCAGCCCTCCGCATCCGCGGGGGGCTGCGCTGCGTTCCGGGGAAGGGCAGCGCAATGGACTATCAGAATCTTGTAAGGAAATTGCAGAGGTGGTATGTTCTTGCGCACACGGGGTGCGCCACCCGTCACCAGGCGCCCCCGCTCGACCCCGGAGGATGACACGCAATGCCGCGTACCGCCCGAACCGCGGCGGGAGTGCTGGGCGCCGCCCTGGCACTCACCGCCTGCACCGGCCCCGGCGACCCGCCCGACGACGGCGGCTCGTGGACCGACGAGCCCACCGACGCCCAACTGGCCGCGCTCGCCCAGGCGCCCGCCGAGGACGCCGAGCAGTTCTACTTCGTCATGACCGACCGCTTCGCCGACGGCGACCCGTCCAACAACACCGGCGGCATCGACGGCGGCGCAGCCGAACACGGCTACGACCCGACGCAGCGCATGTTCTACCAGGGCGGCGACCTCGCCGGGGTCGAGCAGCGGCTCGACTACATCGAGGGCCTCGGCACCACCGCGATCTGGCTGACCCCCGTCGTCGTCAACCAGCCCGTGCAGGTCTCCGAGACCTGGACCGGCGCGGGCTACCACGGCTACTGGGGCACCGACTTCACCGCCGTGGACCCGCACCTGGGCGACGACGCCGAGCTCCAGAGCCTCATCGGCGCCGCCCACGAGCGGGGCATCGAGATCTACCTGGACGTCGTGGTCAACCACACCGCCGACGTCATCGAGTACGCCGAGGAGGGGAGCGGGTACGTCTCCACCGAGGACTCCCCTTACCTGGACGCCGAAGGGCGGCCCTTCGACGACGCGAACTACGCGGCCTCGGACGAGTTCCCGGCCGTCACGACCGAGGGAGCCCCGTACACGCCCGAGCTGGAGGCGGGCGAAGCGGACCTGAAGTCCCCCGACTGGCTCAACGACCCGACCAACTACCACAACCGCGGCGACTCGACCTACACCGGCGAGTCCTCCACGTACGGCGACTTCTCCGGACTCGACGACCTGTGGACCGAGCGGCCCGAGGTCGTGGACGGGTGGATCGACGTCTACGCCGACTGGATCGCCGACTCCGGCGTCGACGGGTTCCGCCTCGACACCGCCAAGCACGTCAACCTGGAGTTCTGGCCGCAGTTCATGGCCGGCATCCGGGACGCCGCCGCAGCCGAGGGCATCGACTTCTTCGCGTTCGGCGAGGTCTACTCCGGCGATCCCGCATATACGAGCACGTACGTGCGCCAAGGCGACCTCGACGCCGTCCTGGACTTCGGGTTCCACGGCGCCGCAACCGGGTTCGCGACCGGCGCCTCCGGGGCCGAGGGCCTCGCGACCGTCTACGAGTCCGACGCGCTGTTCACCGCCGAGGGCACCGACGCCCTGTCCACGCCCACGTTCGTCTCGAACCACGACATCGGCCGCGTCGGCCGCACCATCGTCGAGACCACCGACGAGGCCACCTGGACGCAGCGGGCGATCCTCGCCCAGCAGCTCATGTTCCTCACCCGCGGCCAGCCCGTCGTCTACTACGGCGACGAGCAGGGCTTCACGGGCTCCGGCGGCGACGACTACGCCCGCCAGACCATGTTCGCGTCCCAAGTGGACGAATACCTGGACGACGAGCTCATCGGGACCGAGCACACGCACGCCGACGACAACTTCGACACCGAGCACCCGATCTACCAGGCCATCGCCGAACTCGGGCAGCTCCGCAAGGACCACCCGGCGCTCGCGAACGGCACCCAGGTGACCCGCTCCTCCGAGGACGGCGTCCTCGCCTTCTCGCGCATCGGCGACGACGGCGTGGAGTACCTGGTGGCCGTGTCGAACTCGACCGAAGCGCAGACGATCGCCGTCGAGACCTACTCCGACTCGTTCTCGGACCTCTACGGGGACGGCTCGATCGAGGCCGCCGACGGCGCCGCCACGGTCACCGTCCCGCCGCTGTCGGCCGTCGTGTTCCGCGCCGACGACCCTGTGCGCACCGGGGACTCGCCGACCGTGTCCCTCACGGTCGCAGCGGAGTCGGCCACCACCGCGTACGTCCGGGCCGACACGACCGGGGACCCGCTCGCGCGGGTCGCGTTCGCCGCGTCCGTCGACGGCGGCGAATGGACCTACGTCGGCACCTCCCCCGGGCCCGACCACCGCGTCGCCTACGACCTCCAAGGGCTGCAAGGGGACCAGAGCGTCGAGTTCAAGGCCGTCATCGTCGACCGG
Source organism: Glycomyces mayteni (assembly GCF_042428885.1). NCBI lineage: Bacteria > Bacillati > Actinomycetota > Actinomycetes > Glycomycetales > Glycomycetaceae > Glycomyces > Glycomyces mayteni. Next base: position 960,566 of record NZ_JBHMBP010000001.1, on the reverse strand, counting down.
GCCGGACGCAGCGCCTCCGCGAAGGCGGCCACCGCCGTCGCGACCCCCGACCAGGCGGGCGGCTCCCTGACCTGGGCGAACGTCCACTACAACGGCGACCCCGAGCAGTGGGGCCTGTACGTGTGGGGCGACGTCGCCGAGGAGTCGAGCACCGTGTGGCCCGCATCGAACCCGTTCTCCGGCAGCGACTCCTACGGGTCCTTCGCACCCGTGAAGCTCGCGGAGGACGCGAACGAGGTCGGGTTCCTCGTCATCGACGCCGACGGGAACAAGGACCACCCGGCCGACCGGTCGTTCGATCCGGGCGCGAACCCGGAGATCTGGCTCGACGCCGGGACCGGCGACATCGCCTACTCCCTGGCCGAGGCCAACGGGCACGTCACCGTGCACGCCCCTGACGACGGCACCGACTGGGGCCTGCACCTGTGGGGCGACGCCCTCGCCGACGGCGTCGCGACCGACTGGGACGCACCGAGACAGCCCGACGGGACCGACGAGTGGGGCCGCTACTGGCAGGTTCCCGTGGACGACCTCGACGCGCAGATGGGTCTCATCGTCCACGCCGGGGACACCAAGCTCTACGGCTCCGACGTGCTCCTCACCCCCGCGCAGCTCGGCGAGACCTGGGTGACGCCCGCGGGCGCGCACGACACGCAGGCCGCCGCCGACGGCAAGGCCGTGATCCACTACCAGCGCCCCGGCGGCGACTACGACGGCTGGACCCTCCACACCTGGGAGGGCGCCGTCGACCCCACCGACTGGAACGCCGGACTCCGTCCCGCGCGCACCGACTCCTTCGGCGCCGTCTACGAAGTGGACCTCGCCGACGACGCCGAGGCGCTCTCCTACATCCTCCACAACGGCGACGAGAAGGACCTCCCCGCCGACCAGCGGCTCGTGTTCGCCGAGTACGGGCAGGAAGTCTGGATCACCGCCGCCACCGACGGCTACGTGCGCCCCGCCGGGGCCTCCACCGGCCGCGGCCAGGACCTCGACCTCGGCAAGGAGCAGGCGGTCTGGCTCGACGCCGACACCGTCGCACTCGATACGGCGTCGTTGGGAGGCGCAGTCACAGACGGGAAGGTCTTCGAGCTGCTCGCCAGCGCCGACGGCTCGATCGCGGTCGAGGACGGCGCCCTCACCGGCGACTACACCTCGATTTCCCTGACGCCCAAGGGCGGTCTCACCGAGGCGCAGCGCCGGGCGTGGCCCGCATACTGGAGCTACCGGGCGTTCGACGTCGACGCGGACGGGGACGCGATCCGGGAGGCCCTGCGCGGGCAGCTCGTCGCGGTCGAACGCGACCACACGGGCACGGCCTGGTACGCGACCGGCGTGCAGACCGCGGGCGCGGTCGACGACGTGTACGACGCGGCCCTGGACGCCGACCTGGGCGTGACGTGGAAGGGGAAGAAGCCGCAGCTGGCGCTGTGGGCGCCGACGGCGCGTTCGGTGTCGCTGGAGCTGTACGACTCGCCGGAGGACACCACCCCTGAGCTGCACGAGATGTCGTTCTCGGAGCGGACCGGGGTGTGGACGGTGAAGGGCGCCAAGGGCTGGGACCGGAAGTACTACCGGTTCGCGGTCGAGGTGTGGCATCCCGCCTCGCAGCGGGTCGAGTCGTACTCGGTGACGGACCCGTACTCGGTGTCCCTCGCGGCCGACTCGACGCACAGCCAGATCGTGAACCTGGACGACGCGGACCTGAAGCCGCGCGGGTGGGACCGGGAGGACCCGCCCGCGGAGGTCGATCCGGCCGCGGCGCAGGTGTGGGAGGTGCACGTGCGGGACTTCTCGATCGCCGATGAGTCGGTTGACGAGGAGCTGCGGGGGACGTATGCAGCGTTCACGCAGGAGGACTCGGTGTCGGTGCGGCATCTCGCGGAGCTGGCCGACGCGGGGCTGAACTACGTGCACCTGCTGCCGACGTTCGACATCGCCTCCATCCCGGAGACGGGCCAGTCTGTTGTGGACTGCGATCTGGACCTGATGGCGGGGAACTCGACGGAGCAGCAGGCGTGCGTCGGGGCGGTCCGCGCCGACGACGCGTACAACTGGGGCTACGACCCGCTGCACTTCAACGTCCCGGAGGGCTCGTACGCGACGGACGCCCAAGGGGCGCAGCGCGTCCTGGAGTACCGGCAGATGGTCGCGGCCCTGCACGGCCTGGGGCTGCGGGTGGTGAACGACGTGGTCTACAACCACACGGCGGCGTCGGGCACGGACGGGAAGTCGGTGCTGGACCGGATCGTGCCGGGCTACTACCAGCGCCTGGACGCGGACGGCGAGGTGTACACCTCGACGTGCTGCGCGAACACCGCGCCGGAGCGGCCGATGTTCGGGAAGTTCGTCGTGGAGTCGACGGTGCTGTGGCAGGACGCGTACCACGTGGACGGGTTCCGGTTCGACCTCATGGGGCACCACCCGAAGGCGAACCTCCTCGCGGTGCAGGCGGCCCTGGACGAAGACGTGCTGCTGTACGGGGAGGGCTGGGACTTCGGCGAGGTCGCCGGGGACGCCCTGTTCGAGCAGGCGACGCAGTCGAACATGGCGGGCACGGGGATCGGGACGTTCAACGACCGGATGCGCGACGCCGTGCGCGGCGGGGGCCCGTTCGACGAGGACCCGACCGTGCAGGGCTTCGGCTCGGGCCTGTGGACGGCCGACAACGACGGCGAGGCCACCGATGGAGAGCTGGCGGCGCTGCTGCACGCGCAGGACCTGGTGAAGGTGGGCCTGGTCGGGAACCTCGCGGACTACTCGTTCACGGCCTCGGACGGGTCGGCGACGACCGGTGCGGGCGTGGACTACAACGGGGCCCCGGCGGGGTACGCCGCGGACCCGGCGGAGTCGGTGAGCTATGTGGACGCCCATGACAACGAGATCCTGTTCGACGCGCTCGCGTACAAGCTGGGCCCGGACACGTCGGGGACGGACCGGGCGCGGATGCAGGTGCTGTCGCTGGCGGCGGCGGTCCTGAGCCAGGGCGCGGGGTTCACCACGGCCGGCTCGGAGCTGCTGCGGTCGAAGTCCCTGGACCGGGACTCGTACGACTCGGGCGACTGGTTCAACGCGATCCGCTGGGACTGCACCGGGGCCGAGGGGTTCGGGTCGTCGTCGAACGGGTTCGGGTCGGGGCTGCCGCCGGCGTGGACGTCGGAGGCGAAGTGGCCGTACGCCGAGGACGCCCTCGCGGCGGTGGACGCGCCCTCGTGCGGGGACATCGCGCTCGCCGGCGACCGGTTCCTGGAGCTGCTGCGGATCTCGTCCTCGACGGGGGCGTTCAGCCTCGCCACGGGCGAGGAGGTCGCGCAGCGGGTGTCGTTCCCGCTGTCGGGCACGGCGCAGGAGGCGCCGGGGGTGATCCTGATGCGGATCGACATGGGCGGCCTGGACGACGCGTTCGGCTCGGTGACCGTGGTGTTCAACGCGTCGCCGGGCGCGGTGGTCCAGACGGTGGCGGACGCGGCGGGTTCGGGGGCGGGGCTGCACCCGGTCCTGGAGGACTCGGCGGACCCGGTGTTCGCGGAGGCGGCGTTCGACGACGCGACGGGCGCGTTCACGGTGCCGGGGCGGACGGTGGCCGTGTTCGTGAGCTAACGAATCCGATCTTGACAGGTCGGTGATACTGGGGTGAGTTTCGGATCCCTGAAGCCGGGGCGGGTGTCCACCCGTCCCGGTTTAGTGTTTTCTCAGGAGAACGGACGAGGACGGCGGCGGCGGGGTCCGGATACGATCGGTCCATGACGTACCCCCCGCAAGACCCCGGCGCGGTGCCCCCTGGTGGCGCCCCGGACCCGTACGCGCAGAACCCCTACTCCGCGGACCCGTACGCGCAGAACCCCTACGGCCAGTCGCAGCCCGCTTCGCAGCCGCCCGCGGGGGGCTACGCGCCCGGGCAGGCCGGCGCGGACCCGTCGTACGCGGTCCCGTCGCAGCAGACTTCGCAGCTCCCGGGCGGCTACCAGCCGGGCGCGCCGTACCAGCCGGGCTTCGACCCGAACCAGCCGTACCAGCAGTACCCGGGGTACGGGCCGCCGCCGGTGCAGGCGACGACCAGGGGCGGGGGCGGGACGGCCCTGCTGGTCATCGGGGTGGTGCTGCTGATGGCGCTGGGCGCGGTCGGCGGGTACTTCTGGCTCGGCGGCGGCGACGAGGGCGACGACGACACGGCGGGCGGGCAGGACCCGGGGACGTCGCAGGAGAGCGCCCCTGACGACGGCGGGGAGTCCGGGGATGAGGAGGGCACCGGCGAGGAGGCCCCCGGGCCGACCGGGACGGCCCTGTTGGTCGCGTCGATCGGGGCGGTCACGCCGCTCCCGGCGAGCGGCGACTGGCAGCCGTACTACGGGCCGGGCGTGGCGTACGAGCCGATGACCGACTCGGAGGCGTACGTCCTCCAGCACACCGACACGTGGATCTCGTTCCTGGGGACGGGCCTGTTCTCGGGGGCGGTCGCGCAGTACGACCCGGCGGACCTGAACGCGTCGGCGGCGAACGCCGCGGAGGTGTGGCTGGACGGGGCGTTCTCGACGGTGGTCGGGTACGAGATGAGCGAGATCGCCTACCAGGACGTGGAGGTCGACGGGAAGGCCGGCGTGCTGGCGACGTGGAAGAACTCGTGGACGTCGACCGACGCGAGCACCGACACGTTCGAGGACACGGCGATCCTGGTGGTGGACGTGGACGGCGTGAACGGGTTCCTGGGGATCGCGTCGATCGCCCAGTCGGGCACCGACTCCTACCAGGCGGCCGTGGACGCGCTGCTGGCCACGGACTTCGACGCCGAGACCGCCTAGGGCGGCAAGTGTTCCGGTGAGGGGCTCCGCCTTCGGGCGGGGCCCCTCACGCGTTCGGGCGGGCCCCGTTCCCGGCGAGGCGGGCGCGGACGCGGGCGAGTTCGAGGACGCTCCCGAACTCGGTGTAGACCGCTTCGGCGGCCCGCCAGTCGGCGCGGGCGGCGGCGGCCGATCCCGCGGCCATGCGGACGTCCCCGGCGAGCTCCTGCGCGTACGCGGCGGCGGGCAGGTTCCCGCCCTCGGCGAGGGCCCGGCCCGCGGCGTCGTACTGCGCGAGGGCCTCGTCGTGGCGGCCCTGGAGGTGGTCGAGGTACCCGAACCCGAGGTGGGCGTTGCCGACGCCGATGGGCGACCCGGCCGCCTCGGCGACGGCCATGAGCTCCTCGAAGCGGCGGCGGGCCTCGTCGTGGCGGCCGAGCGCGGCCGCGTGCCAGCCGGTCCCGGCGTGCGCCCGGTACGCCCAGAACCGGTCCCCCGCGGCGGTGAACGCGGCGGCGGCGGCCCGGCAGCCCGCGAGCGCGGCGGCGTCGTCGCCGGTCTTCGCGGCGAGGACGGCCCGGCCGTACGCGCAGAACCCGGCGGCCCACGGGTCGGAGCCGGCGAGGGCCTCGGCGCGGTCGAGGCGGCGGGCGGCGGCGGGCGCGTCGCCCGCGAGGATCGCGGCGACCCCGAGGTAGCCGTGGGCGACGACCTGCCCGAGGGCGTCGCCGCGGCGTTCGGCGGCGGCGAGCGCGGCGGTCTGGGCGGCGTGGAGGTCGGCGCCGAGGGCGCGCATGACCATGTACTCGGCGAGGCGCCGGGCCAGGCCCTGCACGTCCGCATCGGTTGCGGCCGAGGGCCGCAGGACCAGGCCGAGGAGGACGGGGTACTCGGTCTCGAACCAGGCGAGGGCCTCGCGGGGCCCGGCGACGGGCTCGGGCCGCACGCCCTCGGGGGCCAGGTCGGGTTGCGCGCCGTCGCCGGAGAGGAGCAGGACCCGGTCGGCGGCGTGCGCCGAGTGCAGGTAGTAGGCGACGAGGCGGCGTTCGGCGGCGGCGCGGCGCTCGGGCGCGACCTCTTCGGCGAGGCGCTCCTTGGCGTAGGCGCGCAGCAGGTCGTGCATGGCGTACCGGTCCTCGCCGGGCTGCTCGACGAGGTGGACGTCGGCGAGTTCCTCAAGGGCCGCTTCGGCTTCGGCGGCGGGCGCGCCCATGAGGCTGGCCATGGCCGCGGGGGTGGCCTCGGCGCCGGGGTGGAGGCCGAACAGGCGGAACGCCTGGGCGGCGCGGGAGCCGAGCTCCTGGTAGGAGCAGGCGAACACCGAGCGCGGGTCGGAGGCCGGGTCGGTGTCGGCGAGGATCTTGAACACGTTCGTGGTCTGGTCGAGCCGGTCGGCGAGCGAGGCGATGGAGAACCCGGGGTGGCGGGCGGCCCACGCGCCGATGAGCGTGAGCGCCAAGGGGAGGCGCCCGCACGCGGCGACGATGCGCCGCACGGGGGCCTCCTCGGCGAGGGCGCGGGTGAGGCCGATGCGCCGCACCAGCAGCGACCACGCGTCGGCCTCGGACATGAGGTTGAGCGAGACGGTGTCGGCGCCCTCGCCCGCGTCGAGCGCCGAGAGCCGGTCGCGGCTGGTCACGACCGTGAAGCTCCCGGGCGCGGAGGGCAGGAGGGGCCGGACCTGGGCGGCGTCGCGGGCGTTGTCGAGGACGAGGAGGACGCGGCGGCGCGCGAGCACCGTCCGGTACAGGCCGACCCGCTCCGAGAGCGACGCCGGGACCTGCTGGGCCGGGACCCCAAGGGCCGCAAGGGCTTCGGCGAGGACCGCGGCCGGGTCGGCGCCGTCGCTGAGCGGGTCGAACCCGCGCAGGTTGAAGTACAGCTGCCCGTCGGGGAACCGGTGGGCGACTCGGTGGGCCCACCGGACGGCCAGCGCGGTCTTCCCGACGCCGCCCATTCCGGCGACGACCGCGAGGCCCGCCTCCCCGTCGGCCGCTTCGAGGGCGTCGTCCAGGGCCCGGATCTCGCCGTCGCGGCCGGTGAACCGGGTGATGGCGCGCGGGAGGGTCGCGGGGACGAGGCGGGGCGCCCCGGCGGGCGCGGGCGCGGCGGCGGGCTCGTCGCGCAGGATCGCCGCGTTCAGGTCGACCAGCTCCCGGTCGGGGTCGGCGCCGAGCTTGTCGAGCAGCCGGTCCTTCAGGGCCGCGAAGGCTTCGAGGGCCTCGGCGGTGCGCCCGGACGCGTGGAGGGCGCGCATGAGGAGCGCGGTGAACCGCTGGCGCGTGTCGTGGGCGGCGACGACCTGCCGCAGCTCGTCCACGACGTCGGCGGCGCGGCCCAGCTCCAGGTCGAGTTCGAGGCGCCGCTCCAGGAGGTTCGGGCGGTGCTCGTCGTAGCGGCGGCGGATCGCCTCGACGGCGGTCCCGGACAGGTCGGCGAGCGCGGGCCCGCGCCACTCGGCGAGGGCCTCGCGGAGCGCGGCGGCGGCCTCGGCGGTGCGGCCCTCGGCGCGGAGGTTCCGGGCCAGGTTCTCGTTCGCCTTGCAGCGCAGCAGGTCGAGTTCGCCGGGTGCGATGCGGAATCGGTAGGCGCGGCGGCCGACGGTCTCGATGCGGTCGCGGGCGGCCCCGAGTTCGCGGCGCAGGACGCCGACGGCGTTCTGGATCTGCGTCTCGGGGTCCTTGGGGAGGTCCGGGCCGTAGACGGCGCGGATGAGGTGCTCCAGGGGGACGACGGCGTTCGCGTCGTCGAGGAGGATCGCGAGGATCGTCGCGGTCTTGCCGCGGGGGACGGCGGCTTCGGCGCCGTCGATGCGGACCTCCAGGGGCCCGAGCAGGCGCACGTCCAGGGTGGGCATGTCTCCGCTTCCGGTCGGCTCCAGGGGGGTTCCAGTGTCCCACAGCGGGGAGGCGCGGTCAGGCCTGCTGCCAGAGGGTGACGTCGAGCGAACCGGTGGCGAACGTCCCGTCGGTGCCCGTCGCGGCGACGGTGACCGTGGCGGCGTAGCCGCCGCCGGTGTACGCGCATCCCTCTGCGGCCGTGGGGTTGTCGGGGTCGAAGCGCAGGTCCAGGTAGGTGTCGGCGCCGATCGCGGCGAGGCACGCGGCGGGGTCGGCGGTCCCGCCAGAGTCGACCGTCGCGGACTGGCCGACGCGCCCGTACACGGTGCCGTAGGGGTCGGCGCACGAGTACCAGGTGAGGTCCATCCAGTCGTCGAACGGGCCGTTGACCTCGGCCTGGGTGGCGCTGCCGCCGTCGTCGAGGTCGAGCTGGTCGGTCCAGCAGCGGCCGTCGGCGTAGGTCGCGGCGAGGCCGACCCGGTACGAGTCGACGGCGGTCCATTCGGGATCGTCCCAGGTGTCGTCGGCGACCGGGTCGCCGAGGTCCTCGCCGACAGTGGCGTACGGGTCGTCGGGGTCGCCGTGCTCGCGCTGGTCCTGGAGGGCGACGTAGGCGATCACGACGCCGACGACGCTCGCGATCGCGCCGACGGCGCCCCAGTTGAGACCTGAGCTGCCCATACGGCGAGCGTATCGGGGGTGCGGCGGCGGTGCGGCCCGCGCGCGGGCGGGGCGGTTCGGGGCGTTCAGGGGCGAACCGCCGCAACCGGTCCGGTGCTGTCGGGTATCCGACAGTGGATCGGACCGGCGCGGCGGTCGGGCAGGCCGGGTCAGGCGAGGCGGACGGGGAACAGGACGGTGGACTCCACGACGCGGTCGCGCTCAATGGTGAGGGCGGTGCGGCGCGGGTCGGCCATGTACGCGTCCAGGTCGTCCTGCAACGGGAACCGGTAGGTGTGGACCTCGTGGGGCTGGCCGTCGGCGCCGTCGCCGATCGCGCGGGAGACGAGCAGGCCGCCGTGCTCGGGGACGAGCGCGAGGACCCGGTCCTCGTAGGCGTGGAGGTCGGCTTCGCGGCCGGGGCGGGCGCGCAGGAGGCAGCACAGCTCGATGGGTTCGCTCATGCGGCCCATCATGGCACCGGCCGGGCCGCCGGGCGCCCGCGTTTCCCGCTCACCGGTCGGCGAGGTCCGCGGCCCGCCGCTCCCAGGCGCGGTCCCCCGCCTCGCGGAACCCGGCCTTCGCGCGGCGGGCCGCGGCCGGGCCGCCCCCCAGGAGCGCCTCCAGGTACGCGGTGAGCGCGCCCGGCCAGGGCCCGCCCGCCCGCGCGGCGAGGTCCGCGGCGCGCTCGGCGCACGCCTCGGCGGCGTCCCGGTCGCCGTGCCGGTGGTGGCCGATCGCCATGTAGCCCAGGCAGGTGAGGCGTTCGAGGGCGTCGCCGCGGCGCTCGGCGGCGGCGAGCGCGAGCGACTGCGCCTCCAGCAGGTCCCCTGCCGCGGCGCCGTCGAGGGCGCGTTCGGCGAGGACGCGGCCGAGCTGCCACACCCGCAGGTCGGCCTGGAACCCGGCGCGGGTGCGCAGGAGCCCGTGGAGGACCCGCTGCTCGGCCTCGAACCAGCCCGGCCCGGGGTCCTCGGCGCGGACGCCGGGCGCGGGGCGGCCGGGGTCGATCGCGCCGGGCCGCGCGCGCACGGCGGCGTGCAGGTAGTGCTCCAGCATGCGCAGTGCGGCGGCGCGGCGGGCGGTGTCGGGAACCTCGTCCTCGAAGCACTCGGCGGCGTAGGCGCGCAGCAGGTCGTGGATGGAGTAGCGGCCGCCGGGCAGCGGCTCGACCAGGTTGATCTCGGCGAGCGCTTCGAGGGCGGCGCGGGCGTCGGCGAGGGGCGCGCCCATGAGGCTCGCCATGGCCGCGGGCGTCAGGTCGGGGCCGGGGTGGAGTCCGAAGAGCCGGAACGCGAGCGCGTCCCGCTCGTCCAGGAGCTGGTAGGAGCAGTCGAAGACGGTGCGCGGGTCGGAGGCGAAGTCGGTGGAGACGAGCACGTTGAGGACGTTCGCGGCCCCCGCGAGGCGCTCGGCGAGCTCGCCGAGCGCCAGGTGCGGGTCGGCGGCGGCCCACGAGCCGACGAGGGTGAGCGCGAGCGGGAGCCGCCCGCACGCGGCCGCGATGCGCGCCACCGCGTCCCGGTGCGCGGCGGCCCGCTCGGGGCCGATGCGCCGCGCCAGCAGCGCCTCCGACTCGGCCTCGGGCATCGGCCCGAGGTGGACGACCTCGGCGCCCTCGCTCATGTCCAGGCCCACGAGCCGGTCGCGGCTGGTCACGATCGTGAAGCTCCCCGGGGCGGTGAGCAGCAGCGGGCGCACGTGGGCGGCGTCGCGGGCGTTGTCGAGGAGCACCAGGACGCGCCGCTGCGCGAGGATCGTCCGGTACAGGCCCGCCCGCTCGTCCAGCCCGGCCGGGACGGGGCCCGCGCCGAGGGCCGCGAGGGCCTCCCCGAGGACGTCCTCGGGGGTCGCGCCCGGCGCCGCGGGGTCGAAGCCGCGCAGGTTGAAGTACAGGTGCCCGTCGGGGAAGCGGTGGGCGACGCGGTGCGCCCACCGGACGGCCAGCGCGGTCTTCCCGATCCCGCCCATGCCCGTGACGGCGGCGAGACCGGCTTCGGCGCCCGCGTCCATGAGGAACCGGTCCAGGGCCCGGATCTCGGTCTCGCGGCCGGTGAACCGCGGGGTCGCGCGCGGGAGCATCGCCGGGACCGCGGACGCGGCGGGCGGCGGGGCCTCGGGTGCGGCGGGCCGGTCGCGGAGGATCGCCGTGTGGAGGGCGACGAGCTCCCGGTCGGGGTCGGCGCCGAGCGCGTCGGCGAGCCGCTCCTTCAGGGCCGCATACGCTTCGAGCGCCTCGGCGGTGCGCCCGGAGGCGTGGAGGGCGCGCATGAGGAGGGCGACGAGGCGCTGGCGCGTGTCGTGGGCGGCGATGATCTGCCGCAGCTCCTCGACCGCGCCCGCGGCCCGCCCGGTGTCGATGTCGGCGTCGATGCGCTGTTCGAGGAGGGCGAGCCGGTACTCGTCCAGGCGGCGGCCGATCGCGCCCGCGGCCCGGCCGGGCAGGTCGGCGAGCGCGGGCCCGCGCCACTCGTCGAGGGCCTCGCGCAGGACCGCGGCGGCCTTCTCGGCCTGGCCCTCGCGGCGCAGGCCCCGGGCCTCGTGCTCCTTCGCCTTGCAGCGCAGCGTGTCCAGCTCGGATTCGGTGATGCGGAACCGGTAGGCGCGGCCGACGGTCTCGATGCGCCCGCGGGCGGCCCCGAGCTGGCGGCGCAGCACCCCGACGGTGTTCTGCACCTGCGTCTCGGGATCGAGCGGCAGGTCGTCGCCGTAGACGGCGGCCACGAGGCCGCTGATGGGGACGGCCCGGCCCGCGTCGTCGAGGAGGAGCGCGAGGATCGTCGTGGCGTTGCCCCGCGGGACCGCGACCTGCCCGCCGTCCACGCGGACCTCCAGGGGTCCGAGCAGGCGCACGTCGAGGGCCATATCGTCGCTTTCCTCACCGCGGGTTGGGACCTCAGTGTCCCACAGGCGTGCGCGGGGCGCGTGGCATGACGAAGCGAGGACCGATCCGTGAGGCCCGGGTGGAGTCTTCCATTGAGCCCGACGAGCCGAGGAGGGGCCGCCATGGAGCGCATCGCCGTACCCGACGACTACGAGGACCGCCTCACCGCGGCCCGGGCCGCGCTGGCGCGGCTTCCCGAAGGGCCGCTTCGGGACACCGCGGCGCGGGTCCTGGACGGCGCCCCCTCGCGCGACGCGGCGGGCGCGGCCTCGGACGCGGCCGACCGGGCCGCGGCCCTGGCGGCGCAGTTGATGAGCTGCGGTTTCGACGGGACGGACACGGGCCGGGTGGTGTGGCTGCGCCTGGACTACACGGGCCGGCTCGGGTCGCTCGCGTTGAGCCCCACCGTGGACCGCATGAGCAACCGGGCGGTGGCGAAGGCCGTGGAGGCGGCGTGGGACGCGGCGGAGGGGGCCCGCGCCGAGCACGTGATGCGGGCCGAGCGGGTGGGCGCCGACCTGCTGGCGCGGTGCGCGCCGGACCCGCGCTCGGCGGAGCTGCGGGAGTGGATCGCGCGCTCCCCGGAGCGGTTCTCGGGCGGCGTCTCGGAGGACGACGTGTGCGACGCGGAGGTGGGCCTGGGCGGGCGCCTGACGGCGTTCCGGTTCCTGGTTCCCAACGCCACCATCGACATCGAGTACGAGCAGCTCGGCGCGGAGGTGTCGGGCGCGATCGGCCTGGCGCAGCGCCGGGCCGCGGACCGCCTCGCGGCGGTGGTCGCCTCCGGCGGCCGGTGAGACGCCCCCGGGCATGTAGTGGGTACGGCCCGGGGTGCCGGACGGCCCGCCGCCGACAGGGAGGATCTCCTGTGGACGGCGGGCCGTTCCTTGCGGGTGTTCTTCCTTGCGGGTGTGGGGCTTTGCGGGTATTCCAGCCTGCGGGTGCTCAGTCGCGGCCGGGGCCCGGTTCCGGCGGGGGGAACCCGGGCAGGAGGACCGGCGGCGGGTCCTGGAGGAGCGAGGGGAACGCGTCCTCGTCGGCGGTCTCGGCCTGCTCCTCCTGGTAGTCGACGTACGGGTTGTCCTCGGCGGTGCCGATCCCCCACACGTCCTCGTCGGGGTCCTCGGTCAGGAACGACTCCCGCTCGAACTCGTCGTCGGGGTTCGCGCCGCCGCGCGCGCCCGGGGCGCCGACCATGCCGCCGAGGCCGCGGCTCCCCGTACTGGTCCCGGGGCCGCCCGCGGCGTTCGCGGGCGCGCCGACGACGCCGACCGGGCCCGCGGTCGTGCCGGTCGGCACGGTCCCGGCGTCGGGTGCGCCGACCCCGCCGACACCGCCGCCGCCGAGGCCTCCGCCGCTCCCGGCGAGGCCGCCCGAGGGCAGCTCGGAGCCGTCGAGTTCGGCAGGGTCCCAATCGTTGTCGAGGCCCGGGACGTCGGGGGCCTCGTAGTCGACCAGGTCCGGCGAGGTGTAGTCGGGGACCTCGGGCTCGTTCGGCTCGACCGTCCCGTGCTGCTCCGGGTCGGCCTGGCCGGTCTGGTCCGGGTCCCGGCTCGGGTCCTGGTCCTTCGGCTCGTCTTCCTTGTCGTCTTCGGACTTCTCGTCTTCCTCGTCCCGCTTCTTGTCGTCGTCCTTCTTCTCGTCCTCGTCGGGGTCGTCGTCCTCAGTGGTCTTCTGCTTGGGGTCCTGGTCGGCCCGGCCGGTGGTGTCCCGGTCGTCTTTGCCGTCGCGGCCGGTGCGGTCGTCCTCGGCGACGACGGGCGGGCAGATCGTCGGGTCGGCCGGGCCTCCCTTGTCCTCCAAGGGCTCGAACTGCTCGGCGGCGGCCGTCAGGCCCGCTCCGGTGGCGGCGTCGGCGGCGGTGAGGAGCGAGAGGCCGAGCTGCAACTGCACGGTCCCCTCGTCGGCGCGGGCCTGGAACAGCGCCTGGAGCATCGGCCCGAACGGCCCCGCGGCGGCGATGGCCGCCCAGTGGACGGCCCCGAGCTCCACCCGCGGCTCGGTCTGCACGTTGAAGCCCGCGCCGCGGTAGGACGCGTCGAGGCCCTTCAATTGCTCCACCATGGACTGCATTGCGGCGCCGCCGGAGTCGAGCATCTCGGCGGCCTCGCCGACCTGCGAGACGACCTGCTCGACGTGGTCGTCGACGACCACCGCGTCGTCGTTGAACGCCGTGTTCGCCTTGTCCTGCCAACCGGCGTTGATCTCGACCACCGTCGAGTCGTACTCGGCCCGGTGCTCGGTCAGATCCGTTCCCGCCGAGGCCATCTCGGACGCGTAGTCGACGAACGCGGCCGGGTTCGCGGCCAGCGCCTCCTCATACGTGGGCATCGCGACCCCCTCCTAGTCCTGCTTCGAGCGGGGCACGGACCGCCCGATCGAGCGGAACCTCCCGCCGGCCTCGCCGTCGGCGCCGTCCATGTCGTCGGCGCTGCCGGTGACCTGCTCGCCCTGCCAGGCGACGCGCCGCTCCACGCCCTCGGTGACCTCGCCGAGCGCGGCCCGCCAGCGCTGCCCCGCGTCCCCGGTGAGGAACCCGGCGTTCCCGGTCGCGGCGGCCTCGGCGGGGGCCTCGACCCGGTCGGAGGCCTTGCGCGCCCCGGGGGCGACGGCCCGCAGGTCCGCGCCGCCGCCGCGCACCCGATCGACTTCCATGTACACGTCCATGCCGGTCCTCCTCGCACTGGCGGCGCCGGGTCCGGCGCCCTCCCCTGCAATGTGCCCGCCGCCGTCACGGACCGGTCCCGAGGCGGCCGGTCCGAAGTCGTGACGTTTCCATGACGCGCGGGTCTTCCATTGGGGCACCACCAGGAGCGACCAGGGAGGTGCGGCATGACGGACGGCGGACTCATCGAGGGCTCGGCGCCCGCGGGCGACTCGGGCGCCGAGTACACGACGGTGCTCGACGCCGCGGACACGGGGACGGCGCTCGTCTACGGCGACGAGACCGGCGCGGCGGAAGCGGACGGCGCCGGGTACGCGGACTACTCCGGGTACGGCGAGACCGCGTACGACGAGACGGCGTTCTACACCGAGCCGACCGCCAGCTCCGAGATCGCCTTCGGCGACACCGGGACCGGGGGCCGGAGCGGCTGCACGGCGGGCGCCTGCCCGCACCCGGTGGAGCACCCCGCCGAGGCGGACTGGGAGCGGCTCGTGTCCGCGGTCCCCGTCGAGGGGCAGCTCGGGCGGTTCAAGCCGCGCTGCGAGGGCATGTCCTACCCGACGGAGGACGACTTCCGGTCCGCGGTCGCCGCCGTGCGGCCCCTCGACCCCGACTCGTTCTCGTTGCAGCGGTTGCGGACCGGCTGGAACGAGGAGGTCGCCGCGGTCCTCGCCGACTGGCCGGGCCTGATGCGCTCCGCCCTCGCCGCGCTCGCTGCGGGCTGGGCCGGGGCCGACTTCGACGCGTTCTGCGAGCAGGCCGACCAGGCGAAGGCGCTCGTGCAGGGCGTGCTCGACGACATCGAGGACACGGCCGCGGAGCTGAAGCACCGCGAGGAGGCCCTGTACACGCTCCAGGGCGGCGACTCCGGCGAGATCCCTTACCCCGCACCGCTGGTGGGTGCGGACGGCGAGTGGACGAGCCTCGTCGCGATCCATGTGCGGCCCGCGTGGTGGCACGGGGACTGCATCCGGATGGGGTGCGAGGAGGCCGGGGACGCGCTGCGGCTGGGCGGCGCGGACCCGGCGCTCGCGGCGGAGGTGCGGGCGTTCCTGGAGGAGCGGGCGGGGGACGCCGTGGAGGGTTCGGTTGCGGGCGTTGCGCTCTCGGAAGCGCGGCTGCAGGCGGGCGAGGAGGCGCGGACGGCGTTCGGGGCGCGGATCGACGCGGAGGCCGCCGCATACGCGGAGCGGCACGCGGCGATCGACGGCGCGATCGGCGAGAAGCTGGACGGGCAGAGCGAGCAGCTCGCGGCGATGCGGGCGACCGGCGCGGACCGGCCCTGCCCGGACACCGCCGATTCATCCTATATGGATCTTGCCTCGCCGGTGATGGAGCAGCCCGCGGCGCCGGTGGCGCCGCAGGCGACCCAGGACCCGAGCCCGGTGCCGCCGAGCGGCGACGGCTCGGTGCGGACCGAGGACGAGACCGCCTCGGCCCCTTCGGAGGCGACCGCGGACGGGACCGTCTCGGGCGGTCTGGCGAGCGGTGGCGGCGGCGGATTCGGGGGCTTCGGCGGCGGTCCGGGCGGCGGTGGCGTCGTCCCGGGCGGCGCGGCGACCGTCGCTGGCGGCGCGGGTTTCACGGGGACGGCGCCGGGCGTGATCGGGCCGGGCGCGGCGACGGGGCCCGCGGCCGCGGGCTCGGGCTCCGGGCCGGGCGTGGGCGCGGCGCGGACCTCGGCGGCGAGCGGCCAGGCGGCGGCCGACGCGCGCAAGAAGGGCGAGCGGTCCGAGGAGGACGAGGAGCCGGAGGACGACGACCTCCTGTTCCGCGAGACCGGCAACGTGTGGGGCTATGTGCGGCCCGGCGACGACCCGTACAGCTAGGAGGCGAGATGGCGCAGGAGCGCGTGTTCGACGCGGAGGCGGTCGAGGAGTACCGGCAGTTCCTGCTCGGGCTGCTGGATCAGCTTGAGGGGCAGGTGGTCCCGGTGCTGGCGACGGGGACGCTGAGCCGGGCCCCGGCGTTCGGGACCGCGCCGGGCGCGGCCGACAACGCGGCGGTGCAGTACGCGGAGTTCCATGCCGCGACGTGGCGGAACCTCCAGTACCTGCGCGGGACGCTGCACGGCATGGAGGCGGCGCTCGCCGCGGCGGCGGGCACGGGCGCGGAGGCCGAGGACGACGCCGCGGCGGCGTTCACGGTGATCGAGTCCGACGCGGCGGAGTCGACGGTCCTGACCGCCGACGATCCGGCGTACGGGACCACCGTAGTCGCGGACGGCTCCACGGCGACCGCGGAAGTGCCGTTCTCCCAGGTGGCGACCGCCGAGGAGGTCGCGCCGGATTCATGAGGGCATGTCGCAACGCCCTTGAACCATCCACGAGCCCCCACCCACCCAGAGGGGACCGAAATCGTCGCCGGGCTCGATCCTGCCAATGGGGTCCGACAGGAAAAGGGCCGAAATCGGCCCGGGTGACCAGAGTTCACCCGAACGAGTGCGGCGATGCGAGCGCCGGTCCGATCCAAAGCACGGACCGGCGCTTTCCCACGCCCACCACAACTCCCGGCCGACCGCGCAAAGCGAAGCGCGGCGAAGCGCGGCGAAGCGCGGCGAAGCGCGGCGAAGCGCGGCGCGCTCGCACGCAGTGCGTGAGAGCGCGCCGCGCGGACCCGGCCCGGCGGGCCGGGGTCGAAGGCCCGGCCGGTCGGAAGCCGCTCGGCGGGGCCGGGGCTCTTCTTCGCCTCGGACTCGCGCCCCACCCCGGCTCATCCGGCCGCCCCGGTCAGGTCCCGCCCCAGCCGCCCGGCCACCCCGATCGGGCCCCGGACCTCCCGCCCAAGCCGGGCCTCCGGCCCGGCGGGCCGGGGCCTGTCCGGGCCCGGCGGTCGCCATCGCGGCCGGGATGACCGATCGGTGACCGATCGGTGGCCGGGGCGGGGAGGCTCGGCGGGTCAGTGCGATGAGGAGGCAGCTATGGACCGGATCGACATCCCCGAGGACTACGAGGACCGCGTGGAGGCCGCCCGCCGGGCCGCCGCGCGCCTGCCGGCCGGGCCGGTGCGCGAGGGCGTCGACCGGGCGCTCGAAGCCGCGCCCGGGCGCGACCGGTACGAGCAGGCCGCGGACCTCGCCGAGCGGGCGCGGGCGCTCACCGAGGAGCTCGCGACCCGCGGGTTCGACGGCACCGATCCCGGCCGCTTCGCGTGGGTGCGCCTCGACTACCTGGGCCGGCTCGTCGCGATCGCGCTGAGCCCCACCGTGGACCGGCTCTCGAACCGCGCCGCCGCCGACGCCGTCGAGGCCGCGTGGGACGGCGCCGAGCAGTCCCGTTCCGAGCACGTGCTCAACCTCGAACGCGCCCACCCCGACCTGCTCGCCGGGCGCCAACCCGACCGCAGGGGCGACGAGCTGCGCGACCGCATAGCCGCCCGCGCCGCCGACCGGTTCGAGCACACCACCGACGACGACCTGTGCGCCGCCGAGACCGACATCGAGGGCCGCCTCCGCGGCTTCAAGTTCCTCGTCCCCAACGCCACCATCGACACCGAATGCGAGGAGCTGTCCGCCCGCGCCACCGCCACCGTCCAAGCGGCGCAGGCGAAGGCGCACGAGGCCCTCGCCGCCGTGCTGGCGCGATGACCGACGCGGGCGAGGAGGACCCCACCGGCGGCGAGGCCCCGATCGTGCCCACCACAGGGAAGGTCGGGGTCACCGTCGCGCTCTTCCTGTTCGTGCTGTACCTGACGAACCAGGGCTTCGCCGACTTCGCCAGCGGCTTCCTCCACGACGACCTCGACGCCGTCCCGGTCCGCGGCATCTGCGTCCAGCGGCAGTACGACGAGAACGGCGACGCCTGGTATGTGCAGGTCCCCTGCTGGTCGGCGGCCACGAAGGCCGAGATCATCGAGGTGTACACGTCCCCGCCCGTGCCCGACGCGGCCGGGTGGAACTCCTGCGACTACGCGGGCGGCTCGACCGTCTGGTTCGACAACGGCGTCGCCGTCTGCACCGTCCCCCACTAGCACCCGCCCGGTCCGGACCCGGGCCGCAGCACGACCGCGCGAGAAGGCCCGGTCCCCCTGCCGGGACCGGGCCTTCGCCGACGACTCCTACTCGTACATGTCGTCGGCGGCCTTCCCGATGCCCCAGACGTCCTCGTCGGGGTCCTCGATCAGGTTCGACTCGCGCGCGCTCTCGTCCTCGGGACGCCCGCCGCCGCCACCGCGGCCGCCGCCCATCATCCCGCCGCCCGCACCGGAACCGGCCCCGGCGGCCAGGGCCGCGCCGCCCCCGGCGCCGCCCGCCCCCAAGGGGACCGACGACCCGGCCGCAACACCCGCGCCGCCCGCCGAGAGGCCCCCGCCCGGCAGGCCGCCCGCGCCGCCGCCGAGGCCGCCGCCTCCGGCGAGGCCGCCGGAGAAGTCCTCCGGGTCGGCGAGTTCGGAAGCGTCCCAGGGGTTCTCCAGGTCCGGGGTCTCGGGCTGCGCGAGATCCTCCATGCCGGAGGGGGTCTCAGGGGCGGTCGGCTGCTCCGCGCCCGGGTCGCCCGACTGGTCCTCCTCGCCGGGCTCCTCCTGCTCCTCCTCGGACTGCTCCTCTTCCGTCTCTTCCTCCTCCTCGGACTCCTCGCCCGACTCCTCCGACGACTCGTCGCCGCCGCCGGAGTGGTCCTCGGCCATCTGGTTCATGCTGTCGTCGTCCCCCGCGGACGTCTTGTCGTCCAAGGGCTTCAGCAGGTCGGCCGCCGCCGAGAGGGCCGCGCCCGCGGTCGCGTCGGCGGCGTTGACGAGGGTCGTGAGGGTCTGGAGGCCGAGGGTCCCGGCGAGGGCCTGGGCCTGGAGGGCGGCCTCGATGAGGCCGCCGAAGGGCCCGGCCATCGCGATCGCGGTCCGCTGCGCCGCACCGAGGGTCACCAGCGGCGCGGGCTGGACGTCGAAGCCGACGGCCTTCAGCGCCGCGTCGGCGGCCCGCAGCAGGGTGCACTCGGTGAGCATCTGCGACCCGGCCGCGGCGAGGCTGCCCGCCGTCGTGGTGATCTCGCCGACGACCTGCGTCAGGTGGGCGGCGACGGTCCCGGCCTCGCCATTGAAGGCGTCGTTCGCGGTGTCGCGCCAGTTCCGGTTGATGCCGGCGACCTTCTCGCCGTACTCGGCCTGCTGCGTCGCGAGGTCGCTCGCGGCGGCGGCCATCTCGGCCGCGTAGGCCACGAACTCCGAGGGCTCTGCCGCGAGGGCGTCCTGGTAAGTGGGCATGGGGTGCTCCTATCGCGTCGTGCCGGTCGGGATCTGGTTCTGGATGGCGGCGAACCGGTTCCCGGTCGCCACGTCGTTCGCCTCCGCGTCGTCGGCGCTGCCGACGACCTGGTCGCCCTGCCACATCAGGCGCCGCTCCACCGCGGAGGCGACGGTCTGGAGCGAGGTCTGCCACCGGCGGCCCGCGTCGCCGGTCGCGAAGCCGCGGTTGCGGTCCGCGGCCGACGCCGCCGGGCGCTCCACCCGCCTGGGCGCGGCCTGGCTGTTCGGCGCCAGCGCGCGCAGGCCGGTGCCGCCCGTTCGCACGCCTTCGACGTCCATGTGCACGGTCATGGGTTCCTCCTTCGAGTCCCGCTCCCGGACGGGCGCCCGGCGGCGTTCCCTGCACTCTCGCGCCAGGGGCCACCGATCGGTCACCGCACGGCCCGGGCGGGGCGATGACGGATGTGTGACCGGCCGGTCTTCCATGGGCCGCAGGGACCCGACGAGCGAGGGTCCGCCAGAGGAGGTGCGCTGCGATGACCGACGACCTGTCCGCGACCGGCGAGGGGACCGCCTGGTCGGTCGAGCTGCCGTCGCTGGAGTTCACGATCGCGTTCGGGGGCACGGCCTCCGGGGACGGAGGGCGGTCGGGCTGCACGGCGGGGGAGTGCCCGCACCCGGCGGCGCACCCGGCGGAGGAGGACTGGGTGCAGCTCGCGTCGGCGGTCCCGGTGGAGGGCCAGTCGGCCCGGTTGAAGCCCCGCTGCGAGGGCATGGCGTACCCGACGGAGACGGACTTCCGAGCCGCGGTGGACGCGGTGCGGCCCGAGGACGCGGACGCGTTCTCGCTGCAGCGCCTGCGAGGCGGCTGGACCGGGGAGGTCGGGGAGCGCATCGCGTCGTGGCCGGACCGGATGCGCTCCAAGCTCGCGGCGCTCGCGGAGGGCTGGGCGGGGGACGACTTCGACGCGCTGGCCGAGCAGGCGGACGCGGCGCGGGCGCTCGTGGAGGGCGTGCTCGACGACGTGGAGGCGACGGCCGCGGAGCTGGAGCGGCGCGAGTCGGCGATTTACGCGCTCCAGGGCGGCGACTCGGGCGAGATCCCGTACCCGGCGCCGCTGGTGGGGGTGGAGGGCGAGTGGTCGGAGCTCGCCGCGCTGCACGTCAGGCCCGCGTGGTGGCAGGGCGACTGCATCCGCATGACGTGCGAGGAGGCCGAGCGGGCCCTGGAGCTGGCGGGCGCGGACGCGGGGCTGGCGACGGAGGTGCGTGAGTTCGTCGAGGAGCGCGTGGGCGAGGGCCTGTCGGGGCTGGGCGCGCTGGTCGCGGACGTGCGGGCGACCGCGGGCCTGGAGGCGAAGGAGGTCTTCGGGGAGCGGGTGGCCGCGGAGTTCGCGGCGTACGAGGAGCGGCAGGCGGCGATCGACGAGTCGATCGCGGCGAAGCGGGACGGGCAGAGCGAGGAGCTCGCGGCGGTCCGGACCACAGGCGCGGACCGGCCGTTCCCGAGCACCGCCGACACCTCCTCCATGGACCTGGCCGCGCCGGAGGCGGAGCAGCCCGCGGCGCCGGCGTCGCCGCAGGCGGTGGAGGACCCGAGCCCCGTGCCGCCGGGCGGCGACGGGACCGTGCGGGAGGAGGAGGCCCCTTGGGACGCAGGGGAGGACGACGAGCCGGTCTCGGGCGGCCTCGCGAGCGGCACCGGCGGCGGGGGCGGGTTCGGGCCGGGCGGCGCGCAGGGCTCGGGCTTCGGGGGCCGCGGCGGGGCCGTCGCGGTCGCGGGCGCACCGGGCGGGGTCCCGCAGGGGCTGTTCGGCCCGGCGGTCGCCCCGGCGCCGACGACGGCCACGACCGCGGGTGCGGCGAAGGGCGGGGGCCTGTTCGGGCCCGCCGGGCAGCCGGGCGCGGCGGCGCGGGACGCCGACCGCAAAGGCAAGGGCGGCAAGGACGGCGACGGCGAGGACGAGAGCGATGACGCTGGCGGGGAGCCGCCGCAGCTGTCGCGGCGCGAGACCGGGAACGTGTGGGGCTACGTCAGGCCCACCGAGGACCCCTACAACTGACAACCGTTGCGCGAGAGAGGGAGAGGACCATGGGCGAGCGGGTGTACGACCCGGCGGCGGTCGAGGAGTACCGGCTGTTCCTGCTGGAGCTGATCGGGGAGCTGGAGGCCGAGGTGGTCCCGGTGCTGTCGGAGGGGACGCTGAGCCGGGCGCCCGCGTTCGGGACCGCGCCGGGCGCGGCCGACGCCGCCGCCCGCTACCTGGAGTCCCATGCGGCGCTGTGGCGGAACCTCCAGTACCTGCGGGGCACGCTGCACGGCATGGAGGCGGCGCTGGCCGGGTCCGAGGGCGGCGACCCCGGCTTCTTCGTGGCGTTCACGGCGTGAACGGGGGACGGGCCCGGCCGCGCACCCGGGGGCAGGGGCGCGGCGCGGGCCGTCGCGGCGGGCGTGTCGCGCCGCCGGGAGAGCGCTAGAACGCGCCGTCGGGGAGGTCCATCGGGACCAGGTCCGCGGCCTCGACGATCTTGCGGTCGGCGGTGATGCGCGGGAGCACCTCGTGGGAGAAGAACTTCGCGGCCGCGACCTTGCCGCGGTAGAAGTCGTCGTCCGCTCCTGCGTCCAGTTTGGACTGGGCGACCTCGGCCTGGCGCAGCAGGAGCCAGCCGACCATGAGGTCGCCGACGGCCAGCAGCAGGCGCCGCGAGTGCAGCCCGGCCTTGTACAGCTCGCGGGGCTCCTCGCCCATCGCGGCCATGAGCGCGGGCTGGAGCGACTCCAGGATGCCCTGCACGTCGCCGAGGGCGCGCAGCACGCGGCCGCGCACGTCGGCGAGGTCCGCGTGGCCGTCCTGGGTGGACTCCATGATCTCGCCCGCGACGGCCATGAGCGACTCGCCGTTGTCCTTGATGATCTTGCGGAACAGGAAGTCGAGGCTCTGGATGGCGGTGGTGCCCTCGTAGAGCGTGTCGATCTTCGCGTCGCGCACGTACTGCTCCAGCGGGTAGTCCTGGAGGTACCCGGAGCCGCCGAAGGTCTGGAGCGACTCGGAGGACAGCAGGTCGTACGCGCGCTCGGAGCCGCAGCCCTTGACGAGCGGCAGGAGCAGGTCGTTGATCTTCTTCGCGGTCTCGGCCGCGTCCTCGTCGCCGTCGGCCTCGGCGAGGACGGCCCGGTCCTGCCAGGAGGCGGTGTACGCGACGAGCGCGCGCAGGCCCTCGGCGTAGGACTTCTGGAGCAGCAGCGAGCGGCGCACGTCCGGGTGCCTGATGATCGGCACGCGCGGCGCGGTCTTGTCGGTCGACTGGAGCAGGTCGGCGCCCTGGATGCGGCTCTTGGCGTAGTCGAGCGCGTTCAGGTAGCCGGTGGAGAGCGTGGCGATGGCCTTGGTGCCCACCATCATCCGCGCGTACTCGATGATGAGGAACATCTGGCGGATGCCCTCGTGCTTGTCGCCGAGGAGCCAGCCCTTCGCGGGGGACTTGTCGCCGAAGGTGAGCTCGGCGGTCGCCGAGACCTTCAGGCCCATCTTGTGCTCGATGTTGGTGACGTTGACGCCGTTGCGCTCGCCCAGCTCGCCCGTGGCCGGGTCGAACAGGTACTTCGGCACGATGAACAGGCTCAGGCCCTTCGTGCCGGGCCCGCCCGCGCCCTCTTCGCCGACCGGGCGGGCGAGGACGTAGTGGATGATGTTCTCGGTCATGTCCTGGTCGCCCGAGGTGATGAACCGCTTGACGCCTTCGAGGTGCCAGGACCCGTCGGGCTGCTTGTACGCCTTGGTCAGGCCCGCGCCGACGTCGGAGCCCGCGTCGGGCTCGGTCAGGACCATCGTCGCGCCCCAGCCCTTCTCCACGAACAGCTTCGCCCACTCCTGCTGCTCGGGCGTGCCCTCGCGGTACGCGGAGTGCGCGAACGAGGAGCCGGCGGCGTACATCCACAGGGCCGGGTTGGAGCCGAGCACGAGTTCGGCCAGGGACCACCAGAGCATGCGCGGGGCGGAGGTGCCGCCGAGGACCTCGGGCAGGTCGAGGCGCCAGTACTCGGCGTCGATGAACGCGCGGTACGACTTCTTGAACGCCTCGGGGAGCGTCACCGAGTGGTTCGCGGCGTCGAACACGGGCGGGTTGCGGTCGCCCTCGACGTAGCTGGAGGCCAGCTCGTTCTCGGCGAGGCGGGCCAGCTCCGCCAGGATCTCTCGGGCGGTGGCCTCGTCCAGGTCGGGATAGGCCTGGTGGTCGAGGATCTTGTCCGCTCCGAAGACCTCGAAGAGATTGAACTCCAGGTCTCGGAGGTTGTGGCGGAAGTGCGTCATTGCGGGTCCTCCATTACTCGGTGGTAACCCCCATCATATTACCCGTCAGTAATCTCTACAAGGATCCCGCGGTCCGCCCCAGCTCCGCCAGCGTGTCGCGGTCGGAAACCCGACACTTCGCGCGTGCCCGGCGTCGTTCGATCGGGTGATCGTGGAGGTCGGTGCGCACGTGCCGTAACCGGCGCACTCGTGCCTCGTTGAACCGTGCATCAGACCGCCTGTGCGACGCCTTCCGGAACGGCCCGCAGAGGCCGGACCCGCCGCCGAGGACCGACCGCCGCACTGCACCGCCGCAGACCCGCCGCACCACCGGGAGCACCCCATGATCCGCACCGTCGCCACCCAGATCGCCGCCCGCGTCGGGCCCGCCTACGTCGGGCGCCACCGTCGCGCCCGGCCCGTCCTGCACCGCGTCCTGGGCCTGGTGGGCGCCGCCCCGGCCGACGCCCCCCTTGAGGAGGCCGTCCGATGAGCCGCCGCCTGCCCGTGCGCCTCACCAAGCGCCGCCGCAAAAGGCCCCGGCTCACGGCCCTGCGCCGCTGCCGGATAGGAGGGGGTGCCTGAGGCACCCCCTAGTCCGACTCCGGGCGGTAGTCCAGGAGCAGCAGCGCGATGTCGTCGGTCAGCGGGCCGCCGACCCAGCGCCGCAGCGCCGTCTCCAGCGACGCCAGCCCGTCGCCGGTGTTCCCGTGCCCGATGAGGCTCCACGCGCGCTCGCGGATCGGGAAGAACTCGCCGTCCTTGCGCGCCTCCGCCAGGCCGTCCGTGTACAGCAGGATCCGGTCCCCCGGCTGGAGCCGCACCGTCAGCTCCTGCGCCGACGGGCTCAGCCCCAGCGGCGGCGCCATCGACTCCGGCTCCAGGTAGGACGCCACGCCGTCGCGCACCAGCATCGGCGGCGGGTGCCCGCAGTTGAGGATCTCCAGGGTCCCGCCCCGCTCCTGGAGCAGGATCGCCGTCACGAAGTCCTCATCGCCCCCGTTCCGCGCCACCGCGTGGTCGAGGTCGTTGATCATGCACCGCTGGTCCGGCCGCTCGAACGCCACGTGCCGGAACGAGCCGAGCACCGTCGAGGACAGCCGCACCGCGTCCAGGCCCTTGCCGCGCACGTCGCCGATGACGATCCGCACCCCGTACTCGGTGTCCAGGGCCTCGTACAGGTCCCCGCCGATCTCCGCGCCCGACCGGGCCGACACGTACCGGGCCGCGATGTCGAAGGGCCCCAACCGCTCCCCGATGGGCCGCAGGATCGCCTGCTGCACCACCGACGCGAGCTGCGTCAGGCGCCGCACCCGCTCGTCGTCCCGCTCGCGCACGACCGCGACCGCCGCGGCGATCACCACCGCCACGGCCACCACCAGGAAGTCCACGCCGTGCCGGGACACCGCCGAGAACGAGAAGTCCCGCAGCGTCCACAGGTACCCGAAGGCCGCCGCCATGCTCGCGGCCCCGACCCCGGCGACCCAGCGCCACGGCAGGAACGCCGACGCCGCCAGCGGCGGCAGCGCCAGCCACGACACCGCGTGCGAATCGCCGCGGGCGGTCAGGCGCAGCCCGACCAGGACGACCACCACCGCGAACGCGGCCGTGAACGCCGAACGCATGGACGGCGCCGCCCAGCCCTTCCACAGGTCCCCCCGGGCCTTGGCCGGACTGCGGCGCTGCGTAGTGCGCATGTGGATGCATGCCTCCTTCCCACCGGAATCGCGGGCGCGTCCCGCACACTCGGGACCCCGCACGGGGTCCCCGGGTCAGGGCACGGCAGGCCCTCGGCCCCGGACCGGGCCGGAGGGGGTCGCCGCGCCCTCGCACCGGCCGGGGGTGTCGTCAGCACCGGCCCCGGCCGGCGGCGGTGGGAAGCCCGGAGCGCCGGACCCGTTTCGACCATCGCCGATGTGAAGATCGTAATGGTCGGCGCGGCGCTACCGGGCGTGGAGGACGCCGCCGCTTCCGAGAGCGCGAAGTCTGTGCGTTCGGCCGGACGAAACCGACGAACGGGCCTTGGCCACTCATCCGTTCGGACAGTGCTCCGGGGCCCTGAACAGGGACGCCGCTCCGCGTGCGGCGCATCGGGGAAGCGCCCCGCGGGGATTCGGAAGGCCCGTCGCAAACGTGACGAAAAGCGCTGGCACGGTGACCGCGCGTTGTGCGAATCTAGGGTCCGTGACGTTCACGATCGCGAGAACCCCCTACGCCAGCCCCGCCGCGCGGCTCCTGTGCGACGAGGTCCAGGCCGAGTACGTCGTGCGCTACGGCTCCGGGGACATGACCGAGATGGCCGACGCCGACTTCGAGCCGCCGAACGGCGACTTCCTCGTCGCGTACGACGGGTCCGGCGAGCCCGTCGGGTGCGGCGGCTGGCGCGCCCACGGCGACGACGCGGAGATGAAGCGCGTGTACGTGCGCGCGAGCGCCCGCCGCCAGGGGCTCGCCAAGCGGATCGTGGCCGCCGTCGAGGAGTCCGCCGCGGCCGCGGGCCGCAAGCGCCTGATCCTGGAGACCGGCCCCGAGCAGCCCGAGGCCGTCGCCATGTACGCCCTGCTCGGGTACACCCCGGTCGACGCGTTCGGGTACTACAGCGCCGAGGAGGGCTCGATCCACCTGGGCAAGGACCTCGCGAGCGACCTTCCACATTAATTCACTGAATTGCTATCAGAAGCGGCACGCAACCACTAAAGCCGCTGATAGCGCCTTTCGGGCAGGAAGGCCAAACGGCCTGAACCTCACCTCCACCCCGAAAGGATCAAAGTGGACATGAAGAGGAAGCACCTGATCCGCCTCGGCGCCGGGGCCGGCGCCGTGCTCGGCGCCGCGGCGCTCGCCTGGGCCGGCACCGCCGCCAACGCCCAGGACAACTCGGCCGACAACGACTTCGGCGCGCAGGTCATCGGCGGCCAGCCCGCCGAGGAGGGCCAGTACCCCTGGCTCGTCGGCCTCGGCTCCGCGGGGGAGGGCACCCCCTGGGAGCGCCAGTTCTGCGGCGGCTCGGTCATCTCCGAGACCGTCGTGCTCACCGCGGCGCACTGCGTCGAGGGCACCGAGGACGCCGCCGAGCTCGTCGTCTTCTCCGGCTCGGTGGACCTGGAGTCCGACGCGATCGTCGAGACCGCCGTGTCCGACTTCCACATCGCCGCCGACTACAACGACCCCGTCGCGATGGCGAACGACTGGGCGCTGCTGCTCCTGTCCGAGCCCGTCGACGTCGAGCCGATCGCGCTGAGCGCCGAGCCCGAGGAGTTCGACGCCCTGGAGACCGCGGGCTGGGGCAACACCGGCGAGGAGTACCCGGTCGTCGCCGAGTGGGTCGAGGTGCCCTTCGTGTCCGACGCCGACTGCGAGGCGGCCTACCCCGGCGAGGTCGACGCGGCCTCGATGCTGTGCGCGGGCGACCTCGCCAACGGCGGGGTGGACTCCTGCCAGGGCGACTCGGGCGGCCCGATCATGACCCCCGCCGGTGACGAGCAGATCCTCGTCGGCATCGTGAGCTGGGGCTACGGCTGCGCCGAGGCCGGCAACCCCGGCGTCTACGGCGAGGTCGCGGACTTCGACGAGGACATCGCCGCCGTCCTCGACGAGTGGGGCGTGCTCGCGTAACCGCTGACCGACCCGGAGGCCGGGAGGGCGTGCCCTCCCGGCCTTCCGCGTGCCCGCGGCCGTCCGGAATAGACCGTCCGCGGGTGTCCGTCCCTATTGCTGTTTCGAGCAGGTGAATTCACCGCTATTCACTGAAAAACAGCTTAGATGCGGATTACTCGGATATGAGCGATATTCCCGTATGCTGCTTGCGGCAGGTGAACGCCTGAATCCACCCCACCCGAAAGGATTTCTCGCGTGAAGCACAACCGAAAGACCCTCGTCAGGATCGGCGCGGTCGTGGCCGCCGGACTCGGGGCCGCCGCCCTCGCGATCGGCGCCACCGGCGCCAACGCCGAAGAAGCCGCCCCCGAAGGCGACTTCGACGCGCAGATCATCGGCGGCCAGCCCGCCGCCGACGGCCAGTTCCCCTGGACCGTCGCCCTCGCCGACGCGAACGACCCCTCGTTCAACTTCTGCGGCGGGCAGCTCATCGCCGAGGACGTCGTCCTCACCGCCGCCCACTGCACCGAGGGCTCGGCCGCCTCGGACATCGTGGTCCGCCACGGCGACACCGACGTCACCCAGACCGACGTGTACGACGTCGCCGAGATCGTCGTCGCCGACGGCTTCGACGGCTCGACCATGGTCAACGACTGGTCGCTGGTCAAGCTCGCCGAGCCGATCAGCGGCGCCGAGACCCTCCCGCTCGCCGAGGAGGACACCAAGGACTGGGGCACCCTCACCGTCATCGGCTGGGGCACCACCGAGTCCGGCTCGATGTCGCAGGACCTCCTGTACGTCGACGTCCCCTACATCAGCGACGGCGACTGCACCGGCGCCTACGGCGCCGAGTTCGACGCCGCCACGATGATCTGCGCGGGCGACCTGGAGAACGGCGGGGTCGACTCGTGCCAGGGCGACTCCGGCGGCCCGCTCGTCTCCGAGGACGGCGTCCTCGTCGGCATCGTGAGCTGGGGCTACGGCTGCGCCGAGGCGGGCAACCCCGGCGTGTACGCCAACGTCGGCCTCCTCCACGACGACATCACCGCCGCCCTCGCCACCCTGTAGCGGCACCCGTCCTCCGGGGCACCGGGAACCCCTCCGCGGGGTTTTGTATACTCGGTGCGGCTCCGTTCAGGCGGAGTTCGCGGGTGTAGTTCATTGGTAGAATGCGACCTTCCCAAGGTTGAGAGGCGAGTTCGATTCTCGTCACCCGCTCCGCGAGGACGTCACGGCCGCCCGGTTCCACCGGGCGGCCGTTTCCGTGTCCGCCGGGCGGTCTCCTCCACAACTTCCGGCGCGTGTTCGATTTCGTTCGATTGACCTGTTCCGGCCCCCCGAACCGACTCAGGGTCCGCGGCGCACCTCCTGCCAGCAGCGATGTTACCGATCCCTTACGCGGCATGGGATGGCGAATAGAGACCCCCTTCACTTTCCATGACGTCGCAGGTACCATGATCGCATCGAAAGTTTCCGATACTTCTTCTGAAACTTCCGGAAGCACGTACCCTCATCCCTCGAAAGGAACGCGCCCGATGCGAAATCCCCTTCTCCGGCCCCGAGCGCTCGTCGCGGCCGGTGCGGCCGCAGCCCTCGCGCTGACCGCCGCCGCGTGCGGCGACAGCGGCGAGAGCGACGCCGACATCACCTGGTGGCACATCCAGAACCAGGACCCGCTCATGTCCACCTGGCAGGAGTTCGCCGACGACTTCGGGGCCGACAACGACGTCACGTTCGACGTGCAGCCCATCGAGAACCAGGCGTTCAAGGACCGCATGGGCACCGCCTCCCAGTCCGGCGACGTGCCCGACATCTTCCACACCTGGGGCGGCGGCGTCCTCGCCGAGCAGGTCGAGGCCGGGCTCGTGCAGGACCTCACCGGCAAGCTCGACTGCATCGACCAGATCAACCCGATCGCCCTGGAGCCCTACACGATCGACGGCAAGCTCTACGGCATGCCGTTCGACGCCGGGGTCGTCGGCTTCTGGTACAACATGGACCTCTTCGCCGACGCGGGCATCGACGCGCCGCCCGCCACCTGGGACGAGTTCCTCACCGACGTCCAGCTCCTCAAGGACGCCGGGATCGCCCCCATCGCCCTCGCGGGCGCCGACCAGTGGCCCGGCCACTACTACTGGACCTACCTCGTGATGCGCACCGTGGGCCTCGACGGCCTCGAAGCCGCGGCCGAGGCCGGGGACTTCTCCGGCGAGGGCTTCGTCCAGGCCGGGCAGATGGTCGCCGACCTCGCCGCCCTGGAGCCGTTCCAGCCCGGGTTCGAGTCCGCGACCTACGGCGAGGCCGACGGCCAGTCCGCGGTCATGGGCGAAGGGCTCGCCGCCATGGAGCTCATGGGCCAGTGGGCCCCGCAGGCCCAGCGCGACAACTCCGGCACCGACGGGCCCGAGAACCTCGGGTTCTTCCCCTTCCCGACGGTCGAGGGCGGCACCGGGACCACCACCGAGTGGCTCGGCGGCGGCAACGGCTACGCGGTCGCCGCGGACGCGCCCGACGAGGCCCTCGACTTCCTGTGCTACCTCATGGAGCCCGAGAACTACGCCCGCGCGATCACCGAGGGCAACCTCACCCCGGTCGCCGTCGACACCGCGGCCGTCGCCCCGGACCTGAACGCCGACACCCAGAAGGTCGTGGACGCGCTCGCCACC
Source organism: Glycomyces mayteni (assembly GCF_042428885.1). Taxonomy (NCBI): domain Bacteria; kingdom Bacillati; phylum Actinomycetota; class Actinomycetes; order Glycomycetales; family Glycomycetaceae; genus Glycomyces; species Glycomyces mayteni. The sequence goes on along the minus strand of NZ_JBHMBP010000001.1, from coordinate 931,003 downwards.
GCCACCGGCACGCAGCTCTACCTCGACCAGGCGTACCCGCCGGCCATCGGCGGCGTCATCAACGAGGCCACCGAAGGGCTCATCCTGGGCCAGCTGACCCCCGACGACTTCGTGTCGATGGTCAACGAGGCGTGGGCGGCCGAGGAGTGACGACCACGGAGTCCCCCCGGGTCTCCCCGGGGCGCCCGGACCGCCGCGAGGGCACCCGCCCCCGCAAGCGGTCCGGGCGCCCCGGCGCGGGGACCCTCGCGTCGTTCATCGCGCCCGGCCTGGTCCTGTTCCTGCTGTTCGTGATCGTGCCGGTGCTGTTCGCCGCGTACGTCGCGTTCTTCCGCTGGAACGGGCTCGGCGGCGTCCCCACCGACTTCGTGGGCCTGGAGAACTTCCGGAACCTGATCCAGGACGAGGTGTTCCTCGGCGACCTGTGGCGCCTGGGCCTCATCGTGGTCCTGTCGCTCATCGTGCAGCTCCCGATCTCCTTCGGCCTGGCGATGCTCCTGCACCAGCGGTTCCCCGGGCGCACCGCGTTCCGCCTCCTGTTCTTCGTGCCCTACGTGCTCACCGAGGCCGTCACCGCGGTCCTGTTCCGCCTCGTGTTCTCCCCGCGGCGCGGCTTCGCCGACTCGCTCCTGGCGAACCTCGGCGTGGACTCCCAAGTCGGGTGGCTCTCCGACCGCGACATCGTCATGTTCGTGATCTTCGGCATCCTCACCTGGAAGTTCTTCGGGTTCCACATGATCCTGTTCCTCGCCGGGCGCCAGAACATCCCCGACGAGCTGTACGAGGCCGCCGCCATCGACGGCGCCACCGGCGCCCAGGCGTTCCGCTCGATCACCCTGCCGCTCATGGGCCCCACGGTCCGCATGATCGTGTTCCTGTCCGTCATCGGCAGCGTGCAGCTGTTCGACCTGGTGTACGTGCTCACCGGCGGCGGGCCGTTCCACGCCTCCGAGACCCTCGCGATCACCATGTATGAGCAGGGCTTCCAGCGCAACCAGATCGGGTACGCGTCGGCGCTGTCGATCGCGATGTTCCTCATCAGCCTCGTGTTCGCGCTGTTCTACCAGCGGTTCGTCCTCAACCGCGACCTCCAGGGGTCCATCACCACCGCCGGAGGGTCCCGCCCATGAAGGTCACCACGCGCCGCGCGAGGCTCCTGCGGCACACCGGGTTCTACGTCGCCGCGTTCGTCACCACCGCGTTCGTGGCGACCCCGATCCTGTTCGCGCTCCTCGGCGGCTTCAAGGACAACCAGCAGCTGCGCGAGAACGCGCTGGGCCTGCCGAGCCCGTGGAACACCGGGAACTACACCGACGTGCTCGCCTCGGACGCGTTCTGGCGGCAGGTCTTCTCCTCGGTGTTCATCGCGCTCGTCACCACGTTCATCGTCGTCGCGTGCTCGGCGATGATCGCGTTCGTGTTCGCGCGCTACGCGTTCCGCGGCCGCGAGGGCCTGTTCACGCTGTTCGCCGCGGGCATGATGTTCCCGTTCGCGGTGGCGGTCCTGCCGCTGTTCATCATCCTGCGCAGCTTCGAGCTGCTCAACAGCCCGTTCGGGGTGATCCTCCCGCAGGCCGCGTTCGGCCTGCCGCTGACGATCATCATCCTGCGCACGTTCTTCCGCTCGATCCCCGCCGAGGTCGAGGAGGCCGCGACGATCGACGGGGCCGGGCCGTGGCTGTTCTTCTCGCGCATCCTCCTGCCGATGGCGCGGCCGGTGCTCGCAACGGTGTCGGTGCTCGCCCTCGTCGGCTCATGGAACTCGTTCCTGCTGCCGCTCGTGGTGCTCCAGAAGTCGACCTGGTGGACGCTCCCGCTGGGCGTCACCCAGTTCAGCGGCCAGTACGCGTCCGACACGGCGAAGGTCCTCGCGTTCGTCATGCTCGCGATGCTCCCCGCGCTGGTCTTCTACGGCTTCGCCGAGCGCCACCTCATCAGCGGACTGACCTCGGGCGGCACGAAGGGTTGAGACGGCCGCCCGAGACGGGGCCCGGGACTGTGCTCATTTATGGCACGCAAGCTCTGCCATGACCTGGAACTCCCGGGCCCTTTTTCGCGCCCGGGGGAACCGGGGAGGGGCGGGCGGCGTCCCACCGGCATGAAAGCGAAACTCCTCACCGCACTCGCCGGAGCGGCCGCCCTCGCCGCCGCCGGGTGCACCTCCCCTCAGGGCGAGGTCGACCTCGACGTCGACGCCGTCCCGTGGGTGCCCGCCTCCGCGCAGCTCGCCTCCTACGGCGGCTGCGACGAGGCCCTCGAAGGCATCCAGAACGCGGCCGTCGCGATGATGGCCCAGTGGCAGGCCGGCGAGTACTTCGCGAGCGGCTTCGCCGAGGACGGCGTCGCCCGCGAGGAGGGCGACCTGTCCGCGGCGGGCGACAGCGCCGAGTCGCCGACCGCCGCGGCCTCGGACTCCTACTCGCAGACCAACAACGCGGTCGCCGGGGTCGACGAGCCCGACATCGTCAAGACCGACGGGACGTTCGTCTACAGCGTCCTCCAGAACGAGCTGCGCGCCGTCGACACCCGCTCCGGCGAGGTCGTCGCCGAGCACCGCTACGACGACATGTCCTGGGACCACGAGCTGTTCCTCGGCGACGACGAGCTGCTGGTCATGTACACGCAGGACCGCCAGGACGACGAGGCGTACTACAGCGAGTTCACGATCGACCGGCTCGACCCCGCGACCCTGGCCGTCCTCGACACCTTCGCCATGGACGGGTCCATGGTGGACGCCCGGCTGGTGGACGGGGAGGTGCGCCTCGCGGTGTCATCGCAGCCGAGCATCGAGCCGGTGCAGGACGTCCTGTACGACGCCGACGCCGACCTGGAGGACCTCAAGGCGGCCGTGGCGGCCACGGACCTGGAGGACTGGGTGCCGGGCTTCAGCGTCAACGGCGAGGACGGCGAGGTCGACTGCCGCGACATCGCCCACCCCGACCGGTTCAGCGGCTCGGCCGTGACCGTGTTCGGGCTCAGCGCCGACGGCGGCTGGGAGGGCGTCGAGCCGCACACCGTGATGGCCGACAGCGACACCGTCTACGGCACCACCGAGAGCCTCTACCTCGCGCACTACGACTACGGCTGGGGCGCGGCGGAAGACGGGGAGGAACCGCAGTCCGAGACCGAGCTGTACCGGTTCCACTTCGAGGGCGGCGAGCCGCGCCTTGCGGGCGAGGCGACGGTGGCCGGCTCGCTGCTCAACCAGTACTCGCTCAGCGAGTACGACGGGCACCTGCGGGTCGCGACCACCGAGAACGACGCGGTGTGGGGCTGGTGGGGCGGGTGCGGCCCGGCCGCCGACTGCGCGTGGGACGGCGGGTTCGCCGCGGGCGAGGTCGCCCCGGCCGAGCCCGAGCCCTCGAAGTCCACGGTCACGGTGTTCGCCGTCGGGGACGAGGCCCTCACCGAGACCGGCTCGGTCACCGACCTCGGCGTCACCGAGCAGATCTACGCGGTCCGCTTCATCGCCGACACCGCGTACATCGTGACGTTCCGCCAGACCGACCCGCTGTACACCGTGGACCTCTCCGACCCCGCGAACCCGGTCGTCACCGGCGAGCTGAAGATCACCGGCTACTCCGGGTACCTCCACCCGGTGGGGACCGACCGGCTCCTGGGCGTGGGCCAGGAGGCCACCGAGGACGGCGTCACCACCGGCCTCCAGGTGAGCCTGTTCGACACGGCCGCACCGGAGGCGGCGGTCCTCGACCAGTACTTCCGCGAGAACTCCGACTCCTCGGTCCAGTGGGACCCGCACGCGTTCCTCTACTGGGACGACGCCGGGATCGCCGTCCTGCCCGTCACCGACTGGGGCCGCGACTACGCGAACTGCCGCACCGGGGTCGTCGTCCTCGCCGTCGGCGCCGACACGGTCGAGCAGGCCGCCTGGATCGAGCAGGAGGTCGACGACCCCTACAGCGAGGGCGTCGTCCGCACCCTCGTCGTCGGCGGCCAGCTCTGGACCCTCTCCGCGGCGGGCCTGCAGTCCAACGAACTCGGCGGCGGCTACGCCGAGACCGCCTGGATCGGGTTCTAGAAGACCGGGGGGATGGAAGAGGGCCCGCGCCGCCTTTCGGGTGGCGGCGCGGGCCCGTTCCCGTCCGGTAACTCGACGGGGGTGATGCCGGTGAGCATGCGGACCGCGCCGAAGCCCCACATCTCGTCCCACATGCTGGCGTAGACGGCGCCGGAGTCGGCGGTGGGCCAGCCGGTCCAGACGGCGTTGCTGGCCTGGGACCAGGCGCCGTTGTACCAGACGGGGATCGCCGGGAGGTCGCGCAGCGCGAAGCGCTCCAGCTCGGCGATGATCTCCAGGTAGCGGGGGTCCTCGGTGGCGACGGTGGAGAGCTCCTGCGTGAGCTCCCAGGCGTCCTCGTTCTCCCAGCGGGAGTAGTTGCCGGTGAGCTGGGCGTCGGCGACGGGGAGCTGGAAGAGGTACCGGAAGTGGCTCCACGGCGAGTTGGTGAGGCGGCTGTCGTTGTTGACCAGCAGATCGAAGTCGCCGCCGGCGCGGGCGGCGTCGACGTCGGCGGCGTCCACGGACTCGGCGCGCACGTCGATCCCGGCGTCCACGAGGTCGGAGGCGATGGAGCGGGCGGCGTCCTCCCAGTCGGTCCAGCCGGTGGGGACGATGAGCCGCAGGGAGAACGGCTGGCCGTCGCGGTCCTCCACGAACCCGTCGCCGTCCTCGTCGGCGTACCCGGCGGCGCCGAGGATCGCCACGGCCTGGGACGGCTCGAAGACGAACCCGTCCTCTTCGAGCGCCTCGGGGTCGTAGTAGCGCTCCCAGACCGGGAGGAGGCCGGTCGGGTGGGCCTCGGTGACCATGCCGCCGTAGACGGCGTCCACGATCTGCCCGGGGCTGACGGCGCAGGCCATGGCGCGGCGGAACTCCGGGTCGTCGAGGGGCGCGCGGGTGGTGTTGGGGATGAGCATCGCCGTGTTCGCGGGGGCCATGAACGGCGGCTTGTCGTAGTAGGTGGTGAGCGCGGGGTCGCCGGAGAGGAAGTCGGCGACGCCGGGCATGAAGTTGTTCGCCAGGTCGAGGCGGCCCTCGATGAGCATGTTGAGGATGTCGGCGTTCGAGGGTGTCACGAGGTCCACGATGAACCGGGGCCGCACGTCGAGGCCGAGCGCCTCGGTGGCCCACCAGCCGTCGCGCTTGACCCAGGCGATGCGCCCCTCGTCGAAGGAGTGGACGCGGTAGGGCCCGGTGACGACGGGGTCGGGGCCGAGGGCGCCGGTGAGGACCTCCTCGGGGTCGAGGGCCGCGAAGACGTGCTTGGGCACGATCTCGTTGGTGTACAGGAAGTTGTCCCATTCCTGGTGGCGCGCTTCGGTGAAGCGGCACACGAGGGTGAGCTCGTCCACGACCTCGACCGATTCGAGCCAGTCCCAGACCCCGCCGAAGGGGACGCCCTCGGTCCTCCCCAGCTCGAACGTGTAGGCGACGTCCTCGGCGGTGAGCGACTCGCCGTCGCTCCAGTCGATCCCGGCGCGCACCTTGAGCTCGAACTCGCGCTCGCCGGTCCACGTCCCGGACTCGGCGAGCCAGGGGGTGAGGGCCTGCTCCTCGACGTCGTAGAGGAAGAGGTACTCGTAGCCGAGCCCGTTGAGGCCGGTGACGCCGCCCGCGGTGACCGGGTTGAAGTCGCCGGGCGGCCCCCAGGCCGTGCCGGTGGTGTACAGGGTCTCGCCGCGCGGGAAGTCGTCGATCGCGAGGCGGTCGGCGTCGCCTTCGGCGGCGGGCTCGTCGTCGCTGCACGCGGCGGTCGCCAGCACCGCGGTGGCGGCGAGCGCGGGGAGGTGTCTCCTCTTGGTCATGTCGGTTCTGCTTTCCGTCGAGGGATGACCGGGCGCCGGGTACGCGAGGCCGAGGTGAGGGAGCCTCGCGGTGGAAGAACGTTAGCGCAGAATGGAAGCGCTGTCAGGCCGGGCCTTTCGCTGAATCGCCGGAATTGCACGGATAAATACATCGATTGCGCAATCGTCTTCGCAAACGCTCCCATGGAATTGCGGATTTCGGTGCGGAATCGATACCGATAAAACTCGTAACATGCGGGAGGGCCCGCGCCGGAGTGCGGCGCGGGCCCGTTCCTGTTTCCCTTCAGGTCCGTGCGGCCCCTAGCGGCCGAGGTCGCGGAAGCGGCGCACCCCCAGGGGAAGGAACACCGCGGTGATGACGAGCGGCCAGACGATCGCGGCGAGGAGGGCGTGCTGCTCGGGCCAGGAGGTCCCGGCGGCGACGGGGTTGCCGAACAGCTCGCGGATGGCGGTCGCGGTGGCGGACACGGGGTTCCAGGCGGCGACGGCCCCGAGCCAGCCGGGCATGAGCTCGGGCGGGGTGAACACGGAGGAGACCATGCCGAAGGGGAACGCGAGGGCGAAGAGCGTCCCGGCCTGCTCGACGTTCTTGACCAGGAGGCCGAGCCACACGCCGATCCAGATGAGCGCGAAGCGCAGCCACAGCAGGAGGGCGAACGCGCCGAGCGTCTCGGCGATCGTGCCGCCGGAGCGCCAGCCGATGGCGAGGGCGATGAGGCTGAGCACGAGGAGGTCGACGGCGGCCTGGACGGTGTCGGTGATGTTGCGGCCCACCACGACCGCGGAGGAGGCCATGGGCATGGACCTGACGCGGTCGATGAAGCCCTTCTCCTTGGCGTAGGCGACGGCGGTGGCGGTGTTCATGAACCCGAAGGCCATGGTCATGGCGAACATGCCGGGCATGGCGTAGGCGACGTAGTCGACGCCGGCGCCCTGGCCGGTGACGTCCATGGCGGAGCCGAAGACGTACACGAACAGCAGGACCATGACGATCGGGAAGCCCAGGGCCCATGCGAAGTTCGCGGGCTGGCGCAGGATGTGGGTGAACTCCTGGCCGACGATGGCGCGGTAGTCGTGGAGCGTCCACTTGATGCGCCCGGCGAGGGTCTCGTCGGGGAGCGGGGCGAGGCTGGTCGTCACTGGTTCTCCTTGTCGCCGATGAGGTCGAGGAAGGCTTCGTCAAGAGTCGGGCGGCGCAGGCCGATGTCGGCGACGGTGATCCCGGAGTCCTGCACGGCGGTGGCGGCGGCGGTGAGGGCCGCGACGGGGTCCTTGACGGCGGCCGAGACGGAGGCGGCGCCGGCGGCGACGTCCCCGTCGGCGACCTTCGCCGCAATCGCCTGGAGCGCGGGGAGGTCGGCGGGGTCGGCCGCGACGATCTCCAGCCGGTCGGCGCCCATGCGGCGCTTGAGCCCGGCGGGGGTGTCGTCCACGAGGTTGCGGCCGTGGTCGATGACGGCGACACGGTCGCAGAGCCGGTCGGCCTCGTCGAGGTAGTGGGTGGTGAGGACGACGGTGGTGCCGTCGGCGGCGAGCCCGGAGACGGCGTCCCAGACCTCGCGGCGCCCGGCGGGGTCGAGGCCGGTGGTGGGCTCGTCCAGGAACAGGACCTGCGGGGCGAGGATCATGCTGGCGGCGAGGTCGAGGCGGCGCTTCATGCCGCCGGAGAAGTGCTTGGCCTGGCGGTCGGCGGCCTCGGCGAGGCCGAACTGGTCGAGCAGCTGCGCGGCGCGCTCCCTGGCGCGGGTCTTGTTCAGCCGGAACAGCTTCCCGAAGAGGACGAGGTTCTGGCGGGCGGTGAGGAGGTCGTCCACGGCGGTCTGCTGGCCGGTGAGGCCGATGCGGCGGCGCACCTGGCGGGCGTCCTTGGCGACGTCGAACCCGGCGACCGCGGCGCGCCCGGTGTCGAGGCGCAGCAGCGTGGTGAGGATGCGGACGGTGGTGGTCTTCCCGGCGCCGTTGGGGCCGAGGAGCCCGAGGACGGTGCCGGACTCGGCGGCGAGGTCGAAGCCGTCGAGCGCGGCGGTGTCCTTGAATCGCTTGCCGAGGCCGGCGGCCTCGACTGTCGTGGTGGTCATTGCCTGGTCTCCCTGAATCGGGTACGTTGTACCCAGTAATAGCATACGACGTACCCGGTTTGCAAGCGCGATATCATGAGGCCCCTATGGCGACACCACAGACGGGGGCGGGCGACCCCACACGCAGCCTGGAGCTGCTCTGGCGCGAGTTCGCGCCGCAGCCGAGCCGGCCGGGCCCGAAGCCGAAGCTCACCGTCGACCGGATCGTGGAGGCCGCGATCGCCGTGGCCGACCGCGAGGGCTCGTGCTTCGGGATGCGCAGCGTCTCGGCCGAGCTGGGCGTGGGCGCCATGACGATCTACCGGTACGTCCCGGGCAAGCACGAGCTCATCGACCTCATGGTCGACCGGGTCTCGCGCAACGACGGCGACGAGGCGCTGCTGGAGGGCCTGGGCTGGCGGGACCGCCTGGAGCTGCTCGCCGAGGGCACGTGGGAGGTGTACGGCGCGCACCCGTGGCTGCTGGAGATCAACCAGCGCCGCCCCGTGTTCGGCCCGGACTCCATGGCGGGCTACGACTTCGCGATCAGCGCGTTCGAGGGCCACGACCTGCCCGACCGGGAGGTCAACCTCGTCATCACGGCCATCATGAACCTGGTGACGGGCACGGCCCGCCAGTACCTCATGCGCGACAGCGCCGAGGAGGCCCCGGTCGCCGACGAGCGCGAGTGGTGGGCGAAGCAGGAGCCGTACCTCAACCGCGCCTTCGAGTCCGGCATGTACCGGCACATCCAGCGGTTCGCCGACGAGTCCGCATGGGACGTCACCGCCCACCAGGCGATGCGGTACGCCCTGGAGCGGTTCCTCGACGGCCTGGCGCCCCGCATGGAGGCGGCCCGCCGCGAGGCGTGACTAGCGGCCTAGGCCCACCGGAAGTACCAGGCCTTCGACCGGATCATGTGCTCGGCGAGGTCCTCCAGGGTGGGGACGCCGGAGTCGAGGAGGTCGGGGCAGTACGCGTACGCCTCGGAGGCGACGGCGATGGCCTCCTCGGGCGCGGGCGGGCGCGGCACGTACAGCTCGACGACGTCGTAGGTCATGGCGACCAGCTCGGCCTCGAAGCGGCGGTTCCAGCTGCGCAGGACCGCGGCGTGCTCGGCGCCGTACAGCTCCCAGTTCGTGGAGCCCTTCCACGGGAACATCGCGGGGATCTTCCAGCCCGCGTCGGTCTGCACCAGGCCCAGCAGGCCCTCCTGCTGGGGCGTGGCGAAGTCGGTGTCGCCGCGGCGGGGCAGGATCGGGACGCCGCGGGCGGGCTCCCCGGCCTCGGCGCCCTTCTCGTGGAGCAGTTCGGCGGCGTCGATCTCGTCGGCGCGCGCGAGCTCGTCGTCCCCTTCGTGGACGATGGCCTCGCCGTTGTCGCGCCACTCGGCGGGCGCGCCGAGGAGCACGGGCATCCACCCGGTCTGCTCGGCGGCCTGGCGGATGTCGAGCCACCAGCGCAGGGCCTCGGACGCGCGGACCCCGAACGCCCACATGGCGGTGTCGCCGCGGCGCACGAGCTGGTGCATCTTGGGGACGGCCAGCCCGGCGGCGCGCAGGTCGGCGCGCGGGGACCCGGCGATGTCGAGGTCCTCGGAGTCGATGCGCGGCATCATCTCGTCGCGGCCGGTGCCCGGCTGCCGGGGCGGCTCGGGCTTGTCCAGTGTGAGCAGTTCGCGGCGGGGCCGTTCGGGCACGAAGATCTCATCGGTGGATTCGGGCTGCGCGGGCACCGGCGGCGGCCCGTCGTCAGCGCTGTCGGGCAGGGGGTCGGGCGCGAGGTCGGGCACGAGCCGGAGTCCGGTCGCGGGCGCTGCGGTGGTGATGCTGTCCTCCTCCAGGTCGGCCGGGGAGGGGTCCGGGCCGGTCTCGGGGGCGGCGTCGCCGAGCGCGCCCGAGGACGCGCCGGGCTCGTTCACATCGCCGGGCGCGCTGCCGGGCTCGGAGGCAGGTTCGGGTTGGGCGGCGGGATCTGGCACTGAATCAGGTGTGTCCCGGCGCCCCAACAGACGCTGGAGGAGTCCCACAATGAACCATGATGCCCTGTCTCGGCCGGAAGCGCCACGCCCACCCCCGAAGAGGGGCAGGCGAATCCGCCGAGGAGGGCTCGCGTCAGCGGCCCCGGCCCTTCTTGAACAGCAGTCCGAAGAAGAACGCGCAGGTCAGGATCACGACCATGATCGCGAGGAGTTTGAACATGATGGCCATGGCGGTCACTTCACCTTGGTGAGGTCGGGGCGTTTGGGGGTGACGGCGTCCCCAGAGGACTTGCCGGTGAGGCGGCGCTTGACCCAGGGGGCCAGGTGCCTGCCGGCCCACTGGACGCCGTTCATCTCGCGGCGGGGCCGCGGGAGGTCGGGGAGCGGGTCGAGCCATGCCGGGTCGGGCGCGACGCCGAGGGCCAGGCACACGTCGTGGGCGACGCGCCGGTGGCCGAGGGTGTTCATGTGGAGGCGGTCGACGGCCCACAGGCGCGGGTCGTCGAACGCGCGGTCCTCCCACAGGTCGACGAGGATCGCGTCGTGGCGCTTGGCGACCTTCCGGTACGCCTCGTTCATGTCCGTGAAGCGCTTGCGGAGCATGCGCATCCCCGGGATGTGGGGGGTGACGTCCGCGCACGTGAAGAGCACGACCTGCGCGCCGGAGGCCTTGAGGAGCCGGACCACCTCGTGCGCGCGCGTCGCGAGGGGCACGTGGTTGTAGCCGGGCCGGAGCGCGTCGTTGGCGCCGGCCGCGAACGACACGAGGTCGGGGCTCTGCCGGATCGCGGGGACGACCTGCTCGTCCACGATCCGGTCGAAGAGCCTGCCGCGGACGGCGAGGTTCGCGTACGCGAACCCGGGCCACTCCTCGGCCGCGCGCTCCGCGAACAGGTCGGCCCAGCCGCGGTCGCGTCCGCCGTCGGGGTCCGGATCGCCGACCCCTTCGGTGAAACTGTCGCCGATGGCCACGAAACTCGTATACGCCGCCGCCACTGCCCGCCACCTCCATGTTCGCCGTGCGCCGGGTCGAGCACCCCGCGCTGCTCTCGCAAGAACGCTGCCTTGTGGGCGCTGACCAGCATGCCTCACCTAGATAACGATCGTATTTCAATCAGGTGGCGAGGTCGGGCACAGCGGTCGATACGACGCAGGAGGCCGCGCGTCGGATCGCGGTGTCCCGTTCGGCCGCTTGGGGTCTCAGGCCGCGTACCACCCGGCGGCGCCGGGCTCGACCCACCAGGTGCGCTTGCGGGCGAGCTGCCCGGCCAGGCCGTCCTGCACATAGGTGACGGTGTCGGCCGGGTGGACGGCGACGGCGCGGCCCCTCGCGCGCCGCACCTCGATGCGCAGGCGCTTCCTGAACCGCCCGGCCATGACCGGGACGGCCACCGCCACGTCGATCCTCCCGTCCGCGGGGTCCGGCTCGGCCAGGACCATGTCGTCGGCGGCCGCGTACCCGTCGGCGTTGGCCACCACGCACGCGAGGATCTGCTCGGACCCGTCGGCGAGGACCACGTCGTCGAGGTTGACCACGCCTCGCCACGGCCGGTCGCCGCCGCCCAGGCGCACCCCGTCGACCGCGACGCCGCCGCCGTCGTGGCGCATCAGGTCGGTGCGCCTCACCGCCCCGGCGGCCACGGCCTCGGCGACCTCGGCGGGCTTCTCGGGCAGGCCCAGCCGCACCACGATCCCCGGGACCGTCCCCAGCGGCAGCACCGCGAGCGCGGGCAGGTCCGGGACCGTGCGCCCCTCCGGGAGGCCCTCGGGCCGCTTGCTGGGCGCGGGCATCGCGAGCCGGGTGAGGCGCGCGACCACCGCGTTGACCTGCTCGTCGGTGTCGGCGGCCAGGACGATCCGCTCCTGGGGGTCGGCCACGGCGGCGTCCACGTCCTCGGGCGTGCGCGCCTCCACGGCCCGCACGCTCGCGCCGCGGGCCTTCAGCTCGTCGGCCAGGTGCAGCGCCTGGGTGCGCGGCCCGGGGTTCGAGCAGTCGGACTCCACGAGTGTCAACACGACGACGTTCACCCGACCGACTCTACGGTGTGACGGGGACCCGCTTCATAGTGCTTGGGCCTGCTGAGACCCCAGATAAACGAATGCAAGTAGGCTTGGCAGGTAATCGGGTGATCAACTTCCCGGGAGGATGGGCAGATGCCGGCGATCGCGGTCGTAGGAACGCAGTGGGGCGACGAGGGCAAGGGCAAGGTCACCGACCTGCTCGGCGCCGAGATGGACTACGTCGTCCGCTACCAGGGCGGCAACAACGCCGGACACACGGTGGTGACCCCCGACGGCACGAAGTACGCGATCCACCTGGTCCCGGTCGGCATCCTCACCCCCGGCGTCGTCCCCGTCATCGGCAACGGCGTCGTCGTGGACCCGAAGTTCCTCATCGCCGAGCTCGACGAGCTCACCGCCGGCGGCGTCGACGTCTCGAACCTCAAGCTCTCCGCCGACGCGCACCTCATCATGCCCCACCACCGGGCCCTCGACCGCGTCGTCGAGCGGTACCTCGGCGGCGCCCGCATCGGCACCACCGGGCGCGGCATCGGCCCCGCCTACGCCGACAAGGTCGCCCGCCAGGGCATCCGCGTGCAGGACCTCCTCGACCCGAAGATCCTCTCCATCAAACTGGAGCAGATCCTCCGCGAGAAGAACCAGATCCTCGTCAAGGTCTACAACCGCAAGGCCATCGACCCGCAGGCCGTCGTCGAGGAGTACCTCGGGTACGCCGAGCGCCTCAAGCCCTACATCGCCGACACGCGCCTCCTGCTCAACCAGGCCCTCGAAGCGGGCAAGAACGTCCTCCTCGAAGGCGCCCAGGCCACGATGCTCGACGTCGACCACGGCACCTACCCGTTCGTGACCTCCTCCAACCCGACCACCGGCGGCGCCTGCGTCGGCACCGGCATCGCGCCGAACAAGATCACCACCGCCATCGGCATCATCAAGGCGTACACGACCCGCGTCGGCTCGGGCCCCTTCCCCACGGAGCTGTTCGACGAGTTCGGGGAGTTCCTCCTCAAGAAGGGCGGCGAGTACGGCGTCACCACCGGCCGCCGCCGCCGCTGCGGCTGGTTCGACGCCGTCCTCGGCCGGTACGCCGTGCGCGTCAACGGCATCACCGACCTGTTCGTGACCAAGCTCGACGTCCTCTCCGAACTGGAGCGCGTCCCGATCTGCGTCGCCTACGAGGTCGACGGCGAGCGCGTCGAGGAGATGCCCATGACGCAGACCGGCGTCCACCACGCCAAGCCCGTGTACGAGTACCACGACGGCTGGTTCGAGGACATCTCCGCGTGCCGCAAGTTCGACGAGCTGCCCCGCAACGCCCAGACCTACATCGAGCGCCTCGAAGAGCTCTGCGGCGCACGGGTCTCCGTCGTCGGCGTCGGCCCGGGCCGCGAGGAGAACATCATCCGCCACCCCATGATCTGAACCTGAACGCGAAGGGGGCGCCCGCGGGCGCCCCCTTCCGCGCGCCCGCCCGGAGTACCCTGCCCCCATGCCCGAGAACACCGCCCCCAGACCCGGTTTCACGGTCAACGACCCGAAGGTCCACAACCTCATCCAGGGGCAGGAGGTGCACCTGCACCAGCCGTTCCAGGCGCACGCGTTCGCCGACGGGCCGCTCCTGGTCGGCCGCATCCCCAACGCCGCCCCCGCCCGGATCGACCGGGACGTCCCGGTCGCCGAAGAGGGCCCCACCGTCCTCACCGGCCTGACGGGCACCGGCAAGTCCGAGGCCGCCGCCGCGTACGCCCGGAAGGTCTGGAACGCAGGCGAACTCGACCTCCTCGTCTGGGCCGCCGCCGCCGACCGCGAAGGCATCGCCGCGGCGTTCGCCGAAGCCGCGGCGGCCGTGCGCGGCGACGGCCCCGGCGACGCCGAGGACGCGGCCGCCCGCTTCCTCAACTGGCTCGACCGCCCGAACGCGCCGCGCTGGCTCGTCGTCCTCGACGGCGTGACCGATCCCGACCACCTCGCGGGGCTCTGGCCGCCCGAGACCTCCCGCGGCAGGACGATCCTCACCACCCACGTCCGCAGCGCCGCCCTCGACGGCCACCGCGTCCGCCTCGGCCCGTTCACCCCCGAGGAGTCCGCGTCCTACCTGGAGCGGCGCCTGAGCGCCCGCGCCCTCGACGGCGCGGCCGACCTCGCCGCCGCGTTCGGCCACCTCCCGCGCGCCCTCGCCCTCGCCGCCGCCCACCTCCTCGACCGCCCCGGCGCCACCTGCCGCGGCTACCTGGAGGCCGTCCCCGAGACCGCCGCGCCCGCCACGGCCGCGATCCACCCGGTCGTCAAGAGCGCCGCCCGCGACGACCTGCCCCGGCTCGCCTCCTCGGTCCTGGAACTGGCGTGCAGCCTCGACCCCGACGGCATCCCGCTCGCCCTGTTCACCTCCGACCGCGCCCTGCGGACCTTCACCGACGTCGCCAGCGGCCCCTCCGGCACGCCGCCGACCCGCGCCGACGTCGAGGACGCGCTCGCGGACCTGCACCGGCTGTCGCTCATCGACATCGACGGCGACGCGGTCCGCGTCCACCCGCTCGTGCAGCGCGCGGCGGGCGAGACCCTGGAGCTGCGGGGCCGCGAGGCGACGATCCGGATCGCGGCGTACGCCATGCACGACCTCTGGCCGGGCGAGGACGACCCCGGCAGTGCCCTCTTCATCGCCAACGTCGAACGGCTGCTTGCGAACACGCAGGGCTCGCTGTTCGCCGACGAGCGCGCGAGCACGGTCCTGTTCGACGCGGTCCGGCGCATCGGCACGGTCCGGCCGGTCGCCGACGCCGTCGCGTACGCCGAGCGGTTCGCCGCCGCGTGCGAGACGCACCTGGGCGCCGACCACACGGACACCCTCGACGCGCTCGCATGGGCCGGCTACTGGCACGGCGAGTCGGACCGCCCGGAGGTCGCGATCCCCATCGGCGAGCGGGTCCTGGAAGCGCGCCTGCGCGTCCTCGGAGCCGACCACGCCTCGACGTTCACCGTCCGCAGCAACATCGCCCACTGGCGCCAGCGCTCCGGCGACGCCGCCCGGGCGGCCGCGGACTTCGCGTCCCTGGCCGACGACGCGGCCCGCGTCTTCGGCGCCGACGCCGAGCGCACGTTGAAGGCCCGCACCGACCACGCGGCCGCGCTGCGGGTGGCGGGCGAGGTCGACGCCGCGTTCGCCGCGTACCGGGCGGCCCTCCCCGACCTCGACCGCGTCCTCGGCCCCGATCACGTCGACGCGCGCAGGGCCCGCACCGCCCTCGCGGACCTCCTCCCGGACTCCGGCGACGCCCTGGCCGAGGAGGGGTAGCGTCCGTCAGCCCTTGGGGTGCCGCCTCCTGCGGGGGGCGGCCGAGCGCGGGGGCTCTTCGCGGATGTGGTCGCGGACGCGGGCCATGGTGTCGCCGAGGCGGTCGAGGTCGGCGGCGGGGACGGCCTCGTAGAGGAGGCGCCGGGTGACCTCGATGTGCCCGGGGAGGACCTTCCCGACGGTCTCGCGGCCCCGGTCGGTGATGGCGACGAGGGTGGCGCGCTCGTCCTCGGGGCTGGGGCGGCGGGTCACGAGCCCGGCCTTCTCCAGTTGCGCGGCCTGGTAGGTGAGGCCGCTGCGGCTGTAGACGACGCCGTCGGCGATCTCGGTCATGGTGAGGCGCTCGACCCCGTTGAGCGCCATGAGGATCTGGAACTGGACGTTGCTGATGCCGCCTTCGGCGCGGAGCTGCTGCTCGACGTGGTGCTGGAGGAGGCTCACGGCCTCGGTGAGCGCGAAGTAGGCCTCCAGCTGCCGGGGTTCGGGCAGCTCGACGCCGTCGAGTTCAGGTCCGTTCACCGGTGAATCCTACCTGCTTCGAATTCAAAGCAATGTGCCGACCATCACGCACCCCGACCCTTGTACTTCGAATTCAAAGCAGTCTAAGCTCGTCCGCAGATGCTTCGAACTCGAAGCACAAATGCGAAGGAGCCACCGATGAAAGCCATCCGCTACCACTCCTACGGCAGCACCGACGTCCTCGCCCTCGAAGACGCCGACCGCCCGACTGCGGGCCCCGGCCAGGTCGTCATCAAGGTCGCGGGCACCTCGTTCAACTTCCTCGACGCGGCGATCCGCGCGGGGATCATGCAGGAGGCCATGCCGATCGCCTTCCCGCACACCCCGGGCGTCGACGTCTCAGGCACCGTCGCCGAGACCGGCGAGGGCGTCACGGGCTGGAGCATCGGCGACCCGGTGGTCGCCTTCCTCCCGCCCACCGCGCCCGGCGCGGCCGCCGAGTACGTGGCCGCCCCGGCCGCCCTCCTCGCCGCGGCGCCCGCCACGGTCCCGCTCGCGGACGCCGCGGCCCTGCCGACGGTCGCGCTGACGGCCCGCCAGGCCCTCTTCGACCACCTCGACCTCAAGCCCGGCCAGCGCCTGCTCGTCAACGGCGCAGGTGGCGCGGTCGGCGGCTACGCCGTCCAGCTCGCCAAGCGCGCGGGGGCGGTCGTCACCGCGACCGCGAGCCCCCGCAGCATCGAGCGGGTCCGCGCGGCGGGCGCGGACCGGATCGTGGACCACACCGCGACGCCGGTCGTGGACCTCCTCGACGGCGAGGGCTTCGACGCGGTCCTGCAACTCGTCCGCGACACCCCGGAGGCGACCGCGGCCCTGGCGGGCCTGGTCGCCGACGGCGGCGCGTTCGCCAGCGCCACCACTCCGGGGCCGCGGACCCCGCGCATCCGGGTCGAGCAGGTCTACGTGGAGAGCGACGCCGCCCGCCTCGCCGACCTGGTCTCCCTGGTGGACGCCGGAGAGCTCCGGATCGAGGTGGCCGAGCGCCTCCCGATCGCCGACCTTCCCGCCGTTCACGACCGGGCCGTCGAAGGGAGGCTCCACGGCAAGACGGTGCTCACTCCGTGACGGCCGGGCCCGCCCGGGTGCGCTTAAATTGCCGGGTGGCAACCGTTGAAGGATCGTCCGACTCCGGACTCGATGCGGCCGCGGCGGTGTTCACCGCGGTGAGGCCGCGGCTGTTCGGGATCGCCTACCGGATGCTCGGCAGCGCGAGCGAGGCCGAGGATCTCGTCCAGGACGTGTGGCTGCGGTGGCAGGCGTACGACCGGGCGTCGGTGGCGGAGCCGGGGGCGTTCCTGGCGACGATCGCGACGCGGCTGTCGATCAACGTGTTGCAGTCGGCGCGGGTGCGCCGCGAGACCTACATCGGTCCGTGGCTCCCCGAGCCGGTCGACACCGCGGCGGACCCGCACCTGGGCGCGGAGCGCGGCGAGGCCCTGGAGTACGCGACGCTGCTGCTGATGGAGCGGCTGTCGCCGAACGAACGGGCCGCGTACGTCCTCCGCGAGGCGTTCGACTACCCGTACGGGCAGATCGCGGACGTCCTGGGCACCACGGCGACCGCGGCCCGCCAACTGGCGAGCCGGGCCCGGCGCCACATCGCCGACGGCCGCCGGTCCCGTCCGGCGCCCCAGGGGCAGCGCGAGCTCCTGGAGGCGTTCATGGCGGCGGCCCGCTCGGGCGACATGCAGGGCCTGGAGCGGCTCTTCGCGGCGGACGTCGTGAACGTCTCCGACGGCAACGGCGCCGTCAAGGTCGCCCGCCGCGAACTGACCGGCGCCGCCCGCGTCGCGAAGTTCCTCAAGGCCCTCGAATGGCTCTGGGAGGACGTCACGGTCACCTGGAAGGAGGTCGCCGGCCTCCACTGGGCGGTCCTCCACCAGAACGACGCCGTCTACGCGGCCCTGACAGTGAACGCGAACGACACCGGCATCGACCAGGTCCTATGGCTGGTGGCCCCCGAAAAGCTGGCCGCCTTCCAGGACTGACCCGGTCGACCGAAGACTCGAACACAAGGACGGGTGGGGCGCGCCGGGGCCGGGCGGCTGCGCCGCCCGGCCCCGGCGTTCCGGTCCGCTAGCGCGCCAGCCACTCCCGATAAGTGGTAGTGGACAGGACGGCGTCGTCCCCCGCGATGAGGGCGTCGCCCTTCACCGCCGCGAACATGCCCGCCGTGTCGTCGATGACCACGTTTCGCTTGTCGCCCTTCGCTTCGAGCGTGATCCGCCCGAGCTCGTCGAGCGTGAACACCTCCGGCCCCGCGACGTCGCGGGTCCCGTTCAGCGGCGCGCCGGCCGCGACCTCCGCGACGGCCCGCGCGATGTCCGCCGAGGCGATCGGCTGCACGGGTGTCGCGGGCAGCCGCACCGTGTGCTCGTCGGAGGTCCACGACATGACCGCGTCCATGAACTCGAAGAACTGCGTCGACCGCACGATCGAGTAGGGCACCGGCCCCGCCTTCAGCACGTCCTCCTGGAGCGTCTTCGCCCGGTAGTAGTCCAGCTCCGGCACCTGGTCGACGCCGACGATCGACAGGATCACCGCGTGCCCGACCCCCGCGTCACGCGCCCCGGCGAGCAGGTTGTCCATGCTCGTCTGGAACCACGCGATCGACGTCTCGTCGAACGCGGGCGAGTTCGACAGGTTGACGACCGCGCCCGCCCCCGCGAGCGCCTCGGCGATCCCCGCGCCGCTGAGGAGGTCCACCCCGGTGGACGGCGAGTGCGGCACGGCCTCGTGCCCGCCCTCGTTCAGGAGCCTGACGACCTGCGATCCGATGAGCCCGGTTCCGCCGATGACAGCGATCTTCATTGCACACCTCCGGTTCCGCGGGACGGCCCGTGCCGCCCCGTCGACAGCTGGGACAAGACAGCCCGCGAATCCGTGACATCCTCCCGCGCCCGGCCTGCCGAAATCACCGGCTCCAACCGCGCCCACCCGCTTGATAGCGTTTGCATCATGAGCGAGCCGACCGACTTCCCGCTGCACCTGCCCGACATGCCGCTGCACGACCCGTACGTCGTCGCGGACGCCGAAACCGGCCTCTACCACCTCTTCACCTCGAACCTCGACCTGTCCGGAACGCCCGGCGCCGGCACGATGGTCTACCGCTCCCCGAACCTCCGCGACTGGTCCGATCCGGTCCCGGTGTTCCTCACCGCCGACGAGCAGGAACCGTGGGCGCGCCACGGCGCCTGGGCTCCCGAGGTGCACCGATGGAACGGCCGCTGGTACCTGTTCACGACCCTCCACGACACCGATGCGCCGCTGCCGGTCCCGCGGCCCGGCGAGTACGGCACGCCGTTCCCGGTGGCGAACTACCGCCGCTCCACGGTCGTCGCGGTCGCCGACGACCTCACCGGCCCGTACCGGATGCTCAAGCCCGAGAAGCCGATCCTCCCCGCCGAGCTCATGACCCTCGACGGGACGCTCTATGTGGACGACGCCGGGAAGCCGTGGATGGTGTACGCCAACGAGTGGCTCCAGCGCATCGACGGCACCGTCGAGGCGTTCCCGCTCAACGACGCCCTCGACGCCGTCGCGGGCGACCCCGTGGTCCTCTTCCGCGGCTCCGACGCCTCCTGGCTCAGCCGCGAGCTCCCCGCGGGCGTCCCGCACCAGATCGCCCCCTACGTCACCGACGGCCCGCAGCTCTACCGCGCGCCCGGCGGCGCCCTCGTCTGCCTCTGGTCCACCTACGAGAAGAACCGCCTCACCGCGGGCGGCATCGACGGCGACTACGTCCAGACCTGGGCCGTCTCCCCCTCCGGCCGCCTCGAAGGCCCTTGGCAGCAGCGCGAACCCCTCGTCCGCGCCGACTCCGGCCACGGCATGCTCTTCACCGCCTTCGACGGCACCCTCATGCTCATCCTCCACCGCCCCTTCACCAACGCCCGCGGCAAGCTCTACGAGATGGCATGGCACGACGACGAACTCAAGGTCGCCCGCCACCGGACCGACCTCGACGGCGACTGAGCGGCCGCGACGCGGAACTGGCACGTACTCAGGGGTACCGTTCGGACACGGTCTGCCGCTATAGTGCGGATTGGATGCTGTAAGCGCCGATTCGCCCCTTAGGAGCGGCTATGAGGACAATGATGACCTGCATGGCGGCGGCGGTGCTGCTGTTCGCCGGATCGGCTTGCAGCCCCGGGGAGTCGGAGGAGGGCGACGGGTCGATCGTGTTCTGGACGCCGTACACGACGCCGGAGCGGATCGCCGCGCAGCAGCCCGTGGTCGACGCGTTCACCGAGGCGACCGGCATCGAGGTCGAGATGGTGCCGCTGGAGCCGGACCAGATGGGGCAGACCCTCGTGACCGGCGCGGCCTCGGGCGAGGTGCCGGACGTCATCGCGCACAACCCGTCGAGCACGGCGGCGTGGGCGGCGCAGGGGCTCTTGGACGACGAGGCGCCGCAGGAGGTCGTGGACGCGCTCGGCGCCGACACGTTCTCGCAGGCCGCGCTCGACATGGTCACCGTGGGCGGCGCGCTGAGCGCGGTGCCCTCGGACGGGTGGGGGCACATGGTCGCGTTCCGCACCGACCTGTTCGCCGACGCGGGTCTGGAGCCGCCGGAGTCGGTGGCCGACCTGGTCGCCGCCGCCGAGGCGCTCCAGTCGGACGGCATGGCGGGCATCGCGATCGGCACGACCCCCGGGGACGTGTACACGCAGGAGGGCATCGAGTCGATGCTCCTGCCGTTCGGGTGCGAGCTCGCCGAGGACGGCAAGGTCGCGATCGACTCGCCCGAGTGCGTCGAGGGGCTCGCGAACTACCAGCGGCTCGCCGCCGCGGCGGGGCCGGCGCAGATGGACGTGGAGGCGGCGCGGGCGGCGTACCTGTCGGGGTCGGCGGCGATGGTCCTATTCTCCTCGCACTTCGTGGACGAGGCGGCCGGGCTCGACGTCGACAACCCGGTGGCGTGCGCCGAGTGCGCCGACGACCCGCGGTTCCTCGCCGACAACACCGCGTACCTGACGACGTTCACCGGCGACGGGACCGAGACCCCCGCGGTGTACGGGCAGACCACGAACTACGGCATCCCCGCGGGCGCGAACACCGCCGACGCGAAGGCGTTCGTGGAGTACATGCTCACCGACGGGTACGTGGAGAACCTCGCCTCCGCGACCGAGGGCCGCATCCCGGTCCGGCCCGGGCCCGAGGCCGGGTCCACGGAGTACCTGGACGCGTGGGCGGCGCTGCCGTTCGGCAACGACCAGACGCAGGAGGTGTCGATCGCGCAGGTCTACGGGCCGGAGCTGGTCGACCGGATGGCAGCGGGCGCCGAGGAGTTCACCCGCTGGGGCTGGGGGACCGGCGACGCCGAGCTCGCCGGGATCGTGTTCTCCCAGACGATCCTCGCCACCGAGGCCGAGCCGCTGTTCGAAGGCGCCGACCCCGCCGAGGTCGCGGCGTCGATGGCGGCGGCGGTCGAGGCGGCGCAGCAGGACCTGGGCTGATGCCCGGCGAAGCGCCCCCGCCGGGCGGCGCCGCACCGCCGGTGTCGGACCCCCGTGGCACTGTTGCGACCGGGGGCCCGCCCCCGGGGCCCGAACGCCCCGTCAGCGTGCCCGGGAAACGGGCCCGCAGGCCGATGACGATGTCGCGGCGCGAGGACCGGGACGGGCGGCTGCTGGTCGCCCCGACGGTGCTCGTGGTCCTCGCGTTCGCGGTGCTGCCGTTCGCGGCCGTCGTGCTGTTCGCGTTCCTGGACGTGCGCCTCGTGGACATCCCGCGCCTGTACCTCGACGACCTCGACTTCACCGGCGAGAACCTCGCGACCGTGTGGGGCTCGCCGCGGTTCTGGTCCGCCGCGGGCACGACCGTCGTGTACGCGGCCGCGTCCTCGGCGGGCGCCGTCCTCTGCGGCCTCGCCGTCGCGCTCGCGCTGCGCAAGCCGTTCCGCGGGCGCGGGCTCGTGCGCGCGCTCGTCCTCGTCCCGTACGTCCTGCCGGTCGTCGCGGCGACGACGATCTGGAAGACGCTCCTCAACCCCGGGTACGGCCTCGTCAACGCCGTGGGCACCGATTGGCTCGGCTGGGCCGCGCCCGTCGCGTTCCTCACCACGACCAGCCGCGACGTCGGCCCGTTCACCGTCCCCGTCGCCCTGTTGACCGTGATCGCGTTCGAGGTGTGGAAGACCGCGCCGCTCGCGTTCCTGTTCATCACCGCGCGCCTCCAGGTCGTCCCCGGCGACATCGAGGAGGCCGCGCAGATCGACGGCGCCGGGAAGACCCGCGTGTTCCGCCACCTGCTCCTCCCCGAGCTCGCCGGGGTCATGGCGCTCCTGGCGGTCCTGCGGTTCCTGTGGTCGTTCCAGAACTTCAACGACATCTACCTGCTCACCGGCGGCGCCGGGGGCACCGAGGTCCTCGCCGTCCGCGTCTACACCGAGCTGGTGGTCCGCGCGAACATCGGCACGGCCTCGGCGACGGGCCTGCTCATGACCGGGATGCTCCTGGCAGTCGTCGCCGTCTACGCGTGGATGCTCAAGCGGGGCAAGGCATGAGGGGCGGCGTGGAGGACCGGGTGCTCGGCGTCCTGCGCTGGGCCGTCATCGCCGTGGCCATGCTCGCGACGGCGGGGCCGCTGCTGTACGGGGTGCTCCTGTCCCTGCGGCCCTTCCAGTCCGTGGTCTCCGAGCCGCTCGACCTCCTCCCCTCCCCCGGCGAGGTCACCCTGGACTCCTACCCGACGGCCATGGGCGAGTACGGGCTCGGCGGGAACATGTGGAACTCCCTCCAGGTCGCCCTGGTCACGGCGGGCCTGGCGATCGTCCTCAGCGTCCTCGGCGCGTACGCGGCCGTGCGGCTGCGGTTCCTCGGGCGCGACGCGGTGAACGTCGTGTTCCTCGGCGTGTACCTGCTGCCCGGGATCGTCCTTGCCGTGCCCCTGTTCGTGCTGCTCAGCCGCATCGGGCTCACCGGGAGCCTCGTCGGGCTCGTGCTCGTGTACACCGCGCAGACCGTCCCGGTCGCGCTGTACATGCTCCGCACCTACCTCGTCGCGGTACCGTCCTCTGTAGAGGAGGCGGCGATGATCGACGGGTGCGGGCGGCTCGCGCTCATCCGGCGGGTGGTCCTGCCGATGGCGCTCCCGGGCGTCGCCGCGACCGCCCTGTACGTGTTCATGATCGCCTGGAACGAGTACCTGTTCGCGCTGCTGTTCCTCGTCGCCGACCGGGACCGGTGGACGGTCTCGCTCGGCATCGCGCAGCTCACCGAGTTCTCGGTGCCCACGACGGTGCTCATGGCCGGCTCGATCGCGATCACCGTCCCGGTGGTCGCCGGATTCTTCCTGGCGCAGCGGCTCCTCGTCACGGGGCTGACGTCGGGGGCGGAGAAGGGGTGAGCGGCATGGCGGTCCGCCTGGGCATCCTCGGCGCGGGAGCGCGGGGCTCGGACACGTACGGGCGGTGGGCGGTCGAGCGGCCCGACCGGGCGCGCGTGGCGGCCCTCGCCGACCCCGACGCGCACCGGCGCGACTGCCTCGGCGACGCCGCGGGCACCGCCCCCGCGCACCGGTACGCCGACTGGCGGGACCTCCTGGACGACGCCGACGCGACCGGCCTCGACGCGATCGTGATCGCCCTCCCCGACCGGCTCCACGTCGAGGCGGCGCTCGCCGCCGCGGCCACGGGCCTGCCGATCCTGCTGGAGAAACCGGCCGCGACCACCGAGGAGGACCTCGACCGGCTCGCGGCGGCGGCACGGGAGCGCAAGGCGCGCATATGGATCGGGCACGTCATGCGCTACCAGCCGTTCTGGCGGGCGATCCGCCGCACCGTCGACTCCGGCGCCGTCGGCCGCCTCGTGACCGTCCGCGTAGAGGAGAACATCGGGTTCTGGCACTACGCCCACTCCTACGTGCGCGGCAACTGGCGCAACCTCGCCTCGTCGAGCCCGATGGTCCTCGCGAAGACCTGCCACGACCTCGACATCATCCGGTGGTTCGCGGGCGAGGCGCCCTCCACCGTGTCCTCGGTCGGGTCGCTCTCGTACTTCCGGCCCGAGCACGCCCCCGCGGGCGCCCCCGGCCACTGCCTCGACGGGTGCCCGGCCGCCGACTCGTGCCCGTTCTACGCCCCCAGGTACTACGCGGAGGCCCTCGCCGACCGCGACGGCTGGCCCGTCGCGCTCCTCGGCGACGACCTCTCGCCGCAGGGACGCCTCGACGCGCTCCGCGACGGCCCGTACGGGCGCTGCGTCTTCCACTGCGACAACGACGTCGTCGACCACCAGCAGACCGTCGCCGAGTTCCCCGGCGGCCTCACCGCCGTCCTCTCGACCTCCGCGTTCACCGGCCAGAACACCCGCACCGTGCGCTTCACCGGCACCGCCGGGGAGATCGCCGGGAACCTCCGCACCGGCGCCCTCGAAATCGACCTGTTCTCCCCGACCGCGCGCCTCCCCGACCTCCCCGAGGCCCGCCCGGGCCGCGCCTTCACCCGCGAACCCATGGGCCACCGCGTGTTCGAGCTGCACACCGGGCCCGTCACCGCCACCGGCGAACCCGACCACCGCGGCCACTCCGGCGGCGACGAAGCCCTCATCGACGCGTTCATCACCGCCCTCGAAGCGGGCGACAGCGGCGACGCGCCCCCCGACCTCGAAGCGTCCATCGACAGCCACCGCATGGCCTTCGCCGCCGAACGCTCCCGCCACACCGCCACCACCGTCCACTGGACCTGACCCGACCCGGCGACCCGGCGACCCGGCGACCCGGCGACCCGGCGACCCGGCGACCCGGCGACCGACTGTCACACCCCGCGGGCACCCTTGTACCGGGGGCCCATCGGACCCGACGCCATCTGCGATGCCCGCCGACCGGCGGCCGCAGGCCGCCTCCCCGGAATGTCACACCCCCCGGGCACCATAGGCACCGGGGGGCCCAGCGGGTCCGTCCACATCCGGGTGCCCGCGAACCGCTCCGCCCGTTCGGCCGTGGCGCCGTTCGACAGCGCTGGCTAGAGTTGCGGCTGGCGAGAGTCGTGCAGGCGAGAACCGCGGTCGGAGGTGAGGCGTGGGCAGGAGCTCGGAATGGGTCGTCGTCGAGCGCAGCTCACCCACCAGGCGGATCTCGTCACTCGCGCTGTACGCCGCCGCCTGCGCGGTGGGCGTCGGCGCCCTCGCCGGGCTCGTCCACACCGAGCCGTCCGTGCTCGACTCCGGCGAGCCGAACCCCGTCGCCGCACTGCCCGGGTTCTTCACCGTCATCGCGCTCATCGGCGCCGCCTGCTTCCTCGTCCCCCTCGTGCGCCCCCCGAAGCTCATGGCCAACCACTTCGGGCTGCGCGTGCGCCCCAGCTTCGGGAAGGCGCTGCTCATCCCCTGGAGCAACGTCGAGGAGCTGGCCGCCATCCACGTCGGCTCGAAGCGCCGCGGCACCTCCTACCTCCTGTTCGCCGCCGACGTGTACCTCGGCCGCGGCGGCTCCGACCGGCCCGGGTTCCTCGGCCGGTCCGTGCTCCGCGAGGCCAACCGGGCCACCGAGGGGCTCGTCGCCGGGTTCGACCTGGCCGTGCGGTGCAAGGACTTCGCGCCCGAACCGCAGCAGCTCCTTGCCCGCCTCGCCTCGTTCGCCCCCGGGCACGTGCAGGTCGTCGACCGCCTCTGAGACATGCCGCGGCCCCTCCCCCGGAGCGTGTTCGCCGCCGGCGAAACCCCCTCCGCGCCAGCGCATCCGGTCGAACAGTGGCCGGTTCCACCGGCCGTGATGCGCGGCTTGCCCCAAATGCCGGTCCCTGCCCCGCGCGGCCGATCCGTACACTGGAGGCGACCCGACCGCTCCGGCCACCCGAGCAGGCCGTGAACCGGCTCGGCCGCGCGGTCGCCTCACCCGACCGGCGTGCCGGTCCGTCCATCATCGGAGGTACCCGTGGCGTCGATCCCGGACGAGGGCCTGCGCGCGACCCTGGCCACCATGGCGCCCGGCACCGCGCTGCGCGACGGCCTCGAACGCATCCTCCGCGGCCGAACCGGCGCGCTCATCGTCGTCGGCTGCGACGCGATCGTGGAGCGCATCTGCACCGGCGGCTTCGAGATCGACATCGAGTTCTCCGCGACCCGCCTGCGCGAGCTCTGCAAGATGGACGGCGCGGTGGTCCTCACCACCGACGGCGCCCGGATCGTGCGCGCGGGCGTGCACCTCATGCCCGACCCGTCGATCCACTCCAACGAGTCGGGGACGCGGCACCGCACCGCCGAGCGCGTCGCGATCCAGACGGGGTTCCCGGTGATCTCGGTGAGCCAGTCGATGCACACGATCGGCCTGTACATGGGGGACATCCACCACCTGGTGGAGCCTTCGACGCAGATCCTGTCCCGCGCGAACCAGGCGCTCGCGACCCTGGAGCGGTACAAGCTGCGCCTCGACGAGGTCGCCGCGAGCCTCTCCAGCCTGGAGATCGAGGACCTGGTGACGGTGCGCGACGCGGTCACGGTCCTCCAGCGCCTGGAGATGGCGCGCCACATCGCCGACGAGGTCGAGGGGCACGTGATCGAGCTGGGCACGGACGGGCGGCTGCTCGCGCTCCAGCTCGACGAGCTCATGGCCGGTGTGGACGCGGACCGGGAGCTGGTCGTGCGCGACTACCTGCCCGACGACGTGGACTACCGCAAGGCGCTGCACGCGGTCGACCAGATGAGCTCCCCGGAGCTGCTCGACCTCATCGCGGTGGCCCGGTCGCTGGGGTACCCGAACTCCCCCGACGTGCTCGACCGGCGGGTGTCGCCGCGCGGGTACCGAATGCTCGCGAAGGTCCCGCGGCTGCCGGAGGCGATCATCGAGCGGGTCGTGGACCGGTTCGGGGCGCTGCCGGAGCTGCTCGGGGTGACGGTGGAGGAGCTCCAGGACGTGGACGGGGTCGGTCCGGGGCGGGCGCAGAGCATCCGCGAGTCGCTCACGCGGCTCGCGGAGGTGTCGATCCTCGACCGGTACCTGTGATCAGGTGAGCTTCAGCTTCGCGGGGGACGAGGCGGCATCGCCGAGGACGGCGCGCAGCTCGTAGTCCCCGGCGGGGAGTTCGCGGCGGGCGCCGCGGCAGCCCTCTTCGGAGGCGAGGCCGTCCACGGTGAACTCGACGGTCTGGCCCGCGCCGTCGCTCAGTTCGACCTCTTCGCCTTTCGGGGTCTCGCAGTGCGCGGTGGAGTAGACGACGTCGGAGCCCGCGGCGAGTTCCACGGCGACCTCGCGGAGGTCCACGGTGCAGGGCGTGTCGGCGCTGGAGGCGACGAGGACGCTGACGGGCACCTCGGCGCCGGAGCGGACCTCGTCGAACGCGGCGACGACCTGGAGCATGAGGTCGTCGGGGGTGCACGCCGTGACGGCGGGGGCGGACGGGGACGGCGACCCGGTGGGGGAGGGGGCCTCCGAGGTGGGTTCGGGGATGTAGGGGCGCTGGGCGCTGCCGGAGGGCTCCGGTGCGGTCCACTCCTGCTGGGCGGCGTCGGCTTCGCCGTTCGCGCCGGGTTCACCGCCGCCGCCGAGCGCGCTCAGGCCCCAGACCGCGAGGGCGACGAGGACGAGCACGACCCCGGCGACGATCCCCCGCCGCTTCCAGTAGACCGACTCCGGCTCCGAGCCCTTCACGAACCTGCCTTTGAAACCCTGCACGCGGGGACGCTAACGCAGCCCGGCCCCGCCCGGGCGGAATTACACGCGCCCCGCCCTCACGACCCGGGCCGGATCGCCGGGCCGGGCGGCACGGCCGGGTTGCCAGGCCGGGCCGCCGGGCCGCGTTGCCGGGCGAGACCACCGGGCCGCGATGCCGGATCGGATTGTCGGACCCCCGTGTCAGGGTTTCGACCGGGGGCCCGCAATACCGCCTCCTCGGGCTCTGCCCCTGCCCGGAAACTCCCGGCCGGACCCGGATGTCGGACCCCCGTGTCATGGTCTTGAACCGGGGGCCCGCGATCCGCCGGTCCCCGGCTCTGCCCGTGCCCGCCAGACGACGGCGCCCCGACCCGCCTCGCCGGTTGTCGGACCCCGCGCCGACAATGGGGGCATGCCCGCCGCGACCGACACCCCGACCGAACCGGCCCTGCCCTCCCCCGGACTGCTCGCCGAGCGGCTCCTGCCGTGGTTCGACGCGCACAACCGCACCGAGCTGCCGTGGCGCCGCCCCGGGACCACCGCGTGGGGGGTGCTCGTCTCCGAGGTGATGAGCCAGCAGACGCAGGTCGCGCGCGTCGCGCCCGTGTGGGAGGCGTGGATGAAGCGGTGGCCGACTCCCGCCGACCTCGCGGCCGCCCCGACCGCCGACGTGCTGCGCGAGTGGGGCCGCATGGGCTACCCGCGGCGGGCGCTGCGCCTCCAGGAGTGCGCGCGCGTCGTCGCCGAGGAGCACGGCGGGACCGTCCCCTCCGACCCGGCCGAGCTGGAGAAGCTCCCGGGCATCGGCAACTACACGGCCGCCGCGGTCGCGGTGTTCCACTACGGGGGCCGCCACGCCGTGGTGGACACGAACGTGCGTCGCGTCGTCGCCCGCCTCGGCGGGCGCGCCGACGCCGGGAACGCGACCACGCGCGCCGACCTCGCCGCGACCGCGTCGCTGCTGCCCGAGGACGCCCCCACGGCCGCGCGGGTCTCGTTGGCGCTCATGGAGCTCGGGGCGCTCGTGTGCACCGCGCGCAAGACCGAGTGCGGGACCTGCCCGGTGACCGACGCGTGCGGGTTCTCCGGCCGGGAGCTCCCCGAGGGCCCCAGCCGCAAGCGCCAGCGCTACAAGGGCACGAACCGGCACGTGCGCGGGGAGATCATGGCGCTGCTGCGGGACGCGGACGGGCCGGTCGACCGGGCCCGGATCGACGCGGTGTGGCATGACGAGCGGATGGTGAACGAGGCGGTCGCGCAGTTGATCGAGGACGGTCTGATCGGCACCGACGAGGCGGGCCGATTCGAACTGCCGAGTCGGTGACAAACGCATCCGCCGCTGCTAGCGTGGGAGTTGAGAGAACTTCACGATGCTCGGTCGGCACCGGTCCGCAGGACCGGCGGCCCCGGGTCCAACCCCGCCGGTCACCGCGGCGGGGCACCGGACGGGCCTTATGGTCACTGCCGGTGCCGGGACCGATCGCCTACCGCGCGGCCGCCCCCGAGCGGTCGGCCAGGAACACGACGACGCGGCTCGCGCCATCTACCGTCGCGTCGACCGCGGACCGGCCGCACGTCAAGCGGGCCGTGCGGGAGCGGACGCCTCCAGCGGCGGACGCGGCCGGGCGGATGCAATGCCGCCGGGGTACCGCGCGCTCAGACCCGGGCGGCATTGCTATGCATCGGTCACCCGCACGGCGGGCGCCTCGTTGCGGCGGGCCCAGCGGACCAGCCACCACACGATGAGCACGGCGGGCAGGCCCTTGAGCATGATCCCGCCGAGCACCCCGAGCGAGCCGAGGCCGAGGCCGTCGCGCAGCAGGGGCGAGTTCCACACCGCGTGCAGGACGATGACGGCCGCGGTGGCGCCCGCGGCGGTCCACGCGGACCGGGCGGTGCGGCGGGTCGCGGCGTAGGCGATGCCCGCCCCGGCGATGGCGGTGAAGATCGCGTGGCTCCACAGTCCGGCGAGGACGCCGCGGACGATGAACACGGCGACGACCGGTTCGACGACGTCCCCGGCCCGGTTGAGGACGGTGTTGGACATGGCGAACGCGTAGCCCTCGACGATCTGGAAGCCGACGCCGCAGAACGCGCCGAGGACGATCCCGTCGAGGACGCCGTGGAGGCGGCCCCAGAAGATCGCGACGACCAGGACCACGCCCGCGGTCTTGACGACCTCCTCGACGAGGGGCGCGGCGAGGACCGGCGCCCAGCGCTCGGCCCAGGCCGGGCCCCACGCGGTGGCGAAGAGGCCGTGGAGGGCGCGGGAACCGAACAGGGACGTCATGACGGCGACGGTGGCGCCCCAGGCGAGGCCGATGGCCAGGCCCGCGCCGGGCAGGACCAGGTGGTCGGCGAGGCGGCGGCGCATCACCAGGAACGGGACGGCGAACAGGGAGAACAGGACGAGCGCGGTCGTCCCGGCCCGCGGGTAGGCGAGGGCGACGGGGAGGGTGTTGTACAGCAGCAGGATCGCGGCCGCGCCGATGAGGAGCGCGGCCGTCCACTGCACGGGCGAGGAGGGGTCGGGGCGCATCAGGCGGCCCCGAACGAGAGCTGCGCGATGAGGGCGTCGATGCGTTCGACGGTGTGCGCGTCGAGGGACGCGCCGCGGGCGGTGACCTCGGCCCTGGTGTCGCCGTGGACGAACGCGCACGCGAACCCGGCGCCGGTCTCGGTGGTGAAGGAGCGCCCGGCGCCCTCGACGCCGTCGGCGGCGCACGCGCGGGGCTCGGTGAGGCGCACGCCCGGCTGGACTTCGAGGAGGCGGGCCATCTCGTCGGCCAGGTACTCGGCGTCGAAGCCGTAGGGCCCGGCGACGGCGATGTCGACTTCCGCGTCGCCGACGAGGAACTCGGCGCGTCCGGACTCGGGCTTGTAGTAGCCGGGGCGCATCCGGGTGTCCTCGGGGGCGGTGAGGACGACGCCCGCGAGGGCGAACTGCTCGCCGCCGACGTCGACGGTGGGGGAGACGGCCTTGTTGAGCAGGGGCACGCCGAGTGCGAACACGAGGACCGCGGCGGCGACGGCTGCGGCGACGGCGAGGCTCCTCATACGGGACACACCGCAAGCGTCGCATGTGATCCGCCCGATCGCATCGGTAATGCGGGGGGAAGTGCGGCCTCGCCCGGGGCGCGGCGGCGGGAGCGGGGCGTGCCGGGGCGGACCTGCCGGCCGGGACCTGGTTCAGGGGTCCTGCGGCCGGCGTCTCCGCGGTGCTCATGCGCGGGGCGGGCCCTGAGGGAGGGCCCGCTTCCCACCGGCCGGGGGGCCGGCGGGCCGACGGCGGAGCGCCGGTACCGCGGCTTCTTCGATGGGGCGGCGGCCGGAAGGGTGGTCCGGCCTCGGACTGGTTCCTCATGCCTCCTCGCCTGGTCGGCGGCGGGAGGCGGTCGTGCTGGTGCTGCGGCTACTCCGCGGCTTCGCGCTGCACGGGGATGTCGCCGTTGATCAGCGCGCGGATCTCGGACTCGCGGTAGCGGCGGTGGCCGCCGAGGGTCCGGATCGCGGAGATCTTGCCGGCCTTGGCCCAGCGCGTCACGGTCTTGGGGTCGACGCGGAACATCGCGGCGACCTCAGAAGGGGTGAGCAGGGCCTCGGATTCCACCGGAAGGTTCAGCTCTGTCGTCATCGTTCGTTCTCCTCCACACACGGGCTGCGAATCACCGGCTGCCGAGCCTTGATTCGTTCCTTCTGCAATCGTCCGGCCTGTCGTAGATGTCCGACATAGGCCGAACGGCCGATTTTGCTTGGACTTTCCGGTCGTACCGCTCATCCGAGTGATCACTCCACAAGCGAACGACCTGGCAGCGGGCTCGGGGCCGCGGCGGACGCGAGCTCAGTTCAGGCGTTCCGCGAGACGACGATCACGCCAGCGGTCGACAAGGCGCGCATAGCACTCCTGCGCGTCCTCGGGCTCGGAGGCGCCGAGGTGGTCGAGAGCCTGCCAGGTGAGGTCCACGGAGTCCTCGTCGCGGAGCTCGTCGGCGTCGAGCCGGGCGGCGATCCCGCCGTAGTCGAGCTCGACGACGGAGTCGCGGTGGAACCCGTCGAGCCAGTGCCCGGTCTCGGCGAGGGCCTCGGCGAGCTCGGCGCCCTCGCCGAACTCGGCGCGCACCAGGTTGCGGGCCACGGCGAGGCCGCTGCGGGACTTCGCGATCGGGGTGCGGTAGCGCAGCTGCACGAGGCCGGGCTGGATGACCAGCTCGCGGTCCTCGGGGCGCACGCACGCGAACCAGCGCAGCGGGACCGACCAGGTGGCGACGTGCTCGTGGGCGTCGGCGGGGGCGTCGCGGCGGTCGGCGCCCTCGTCGAGCGCGACGACCTCGGCGGCGGAGGCGAGGAACTCCGCGGGGAACAGGGCCTCGGCGACCGCCTCGGGCGTCAGGCGCCGCACCTCCAGTGCGGCCGAGGCGATCCGGTAGCGGAGGTTCCAGGGGCACACGAGCGGGTCGGCCCCGGGGCGGTCGATGACGTACGCGTCGCGCCCGAAGGAGGGGACGCCCCGCCAGGGCCATCCGATGCGCTCGTACAGTGCTTCCCGTCGGACCCTCGGGCCTTCGAGCGGGTCGACCGCGCGCCCCGACGCGGCGTACGCGCGCCAGTACCCGGCGTCGGCGAAGGCCGCGGCGGGCTCGTAGACGCGCAGATAGGACGCGCTCGGTGCGTACACGAGGCAGATACTTCCATAGTCATATGCTGGTGGCGTAGGCATACCCGCGCTACGACGAGGAAGCGGCCGCGACCCGGCCGCGCCCCTGGGGCGCCGCCCGGCGCGCACCGCGCTCCGGGGCCCGAACCCCTAGAGAAGAACTGGAGAGCAAGCCATGAGCATCTTCGACGCGACCGGCCACGAACAGGTCGTGTTCTGCCACGACCCGGACACCGGGCTCCGGGCGATCATCGCGGTGTACTCCACCGCGCTCGGCCCCGCCCTCGGCGGCACCCGCTTCTACCCCTACGCCTCCGAGGAGGAGGCCCTCACCGACGTGCTGCACCTGTCGGAGGGCATGGCGTACAAGAACGCGATCGCCGGGCTCGACCACGGCGGCGGCAAGGCCGTCATCTGGGGCGACCCCGAGACCCTCAAGAGCGAGGCGCTGCTGCGGGCGTACGGCCGGTTCGTCGAGTCGCTCGGCGGGCGGTACGTGACCGCGTGCGACGTCGGCACGTACGTCGAGGACATGGACCACATCGCGCGCGAGACCCGGCACGTGTCGGGCCGCAGCCCCGAGGCCGGCGGCGCCGGGGACTCCTCGATCCTCACCGCGTTCGGCGTCTACCAGGCGATGCGCTCGGCGGCGCAGCACCGGTGGGGCGCGGTGGACCTGAACGGGCGCACCGTGGGCGTCGCGGGCCTGGGCAAGGTCGGGCGCCACCTCATCCCCCACCTCGTGGAGGCCGGGGCCGAGGTCGTCGCGTGCGACGTGAACGACGCGGCGATCCGGTGGGCCCGCGAGCACTTCCCGCAGGTGCGGATCGTCGCCGACAACGACGAGCTCATCGCCTCGGGCATCCACGTGTACGCGCCGTGCGCGCTCGGCGGGGTCCTCGACGAGGACGCGCTGAAGACCCTCGACGCCGAGATCGTCTGCGGCGCCGCGAACAACCAGCTGGCCGCGCCGCACATCGCCGACGAGCTGGAGCGCGCCGGCATCCTCTACTGCCCCGACTACGTCGTCAACTCCGGCGGCGTCATCCAGGTCGCCGACGAGTACGACGGCGCGTTCGACTTCAAGCGGGCCGAGCGGCGCACCGCGGGGATCTTCGCGACCACCGGCCGCATCCTCGACCGCGCCAAGGGCGAGGGCACCACCCCCGTGGCCGCGGCGAACGCCCTGGCCGAGGAGCGCATGGCCGCCGTCGGGCGGCTCCAGCGCCTGCGCCTGTTCCGCTGACCCGCACCCCCGCCGCACGGATCCTATAGGATATATCCGATATCCTATAGGATCCGTCGATACGGTACGCGCGCAGTGTGATCGCTCGAATCCGGACGGTGAGAACGAAACTCGCGATTCGGGCGGATGTTCGTCCCCGTCTGGTGGTCATCGCCGGTAATCTGTGGCATCCAACTCATGGGCCGGGATGCAGCCGGGCGCCGAGAGCCTGTACCGTAGGTACCACGAAGAGATTGCAAGCATTCCGGGGCGCCGCAATGGCTGCCCCGATGATTTCTGTGCGAGGGGGTCGAGCCATATGGGGCGCGGCCGAGCTAAGGCAAAGCAGACCAAAGTGGCCCGGAAGCTCAAGTACCATGCTCCGAACACCGACCTGCGCGCGCTGGAACGCGAGCTGGGGACCGGTCGTGAGGACGAGGTCGACATTGAGCCTCCTCCTGAAGAGGAGGAGCCGGACCCGTACGCCGCTTATGCCGACGATCGGTACGACGGAGACGAAGACGATCTCCGCGAGGATGACTGGCTCCCGCCGAAGAAGCAGTTAGCGCTGCGGCCCACGGGGACGCCGCCGGGTCGTGTTCGCACGACCGGGCGATGACCGTGAGCATGGCGGGCCCGCCCGACCGATCTCCGCAATCTCCATATCCAGAACGGGCAGGCGCCTCCACTGCGCCCGCCCGTCCCCGCACCCGCCGAAGGCCCCGCAGGGCCAGGGCAGGGGGCGGTCCTGGAGCAAAGACTCGGATGTCGGCGCGGACGACGCGATATCCAATATGCACGAAGAGAGGCGGCGCGGCCGCGATCTCACCTGAGATCCGGCCGCGCCGCCTCTTCGGCTGCCCGAGTGCGGCTTACTGCTGCGGCGCCTGCGGCCACTGGTTCTGCTGGGTCTGCGGGGCGGCGGCCGGCGGGACCGCGGGCTGCTGCCCGGTCGGGTACGCCGGGGCGGCGGGGGCCGCGGGTGCGGCGGCCTTCCCCCCGGGGACCAGGAGCGCGCCCGCGGTGAACAGGGCGTACGCGCCGACCAGGAGGAGCGCGCCGATCCAGGCGGACGCGTCCGAACCGGACGAGCCGTCGGGCAGCGACAGCAGGTCGTACAGGAACCCGGCGAGGAACACGCCCGTGCCCGCCACCGTCAGGGACTTCCACAGGGAGCGCAGCTGCTCGCCGGCGAACAGGGCCAGGGCGAACATGACGATCACGGCGGTCAGCACCGACGGGAGCCCGAACAGGGCCGCGGCGACGTCCACCTGGAGGTCGGTGCCGTCGCTGGTGCCGGTGATGAGGCCGGACAGGGCCAGGGCGCCGAGGCCGGAGAGGCCCAGGATCGCCGGGACCGAGGGCACGCCGAGCTTGTCGAACAGCGACGGGGCCGGCGGGGCGTAGGCCGCGTACTGCTGCTGCGCCTGGTACTGCGCCTGGGGCGAGGCGTAGGGGGCCTGGGGGTAGGGCTGCCCGGGCTGGCCCGAGACCGGCTGCTGCGGGTACCCCGCACCTGATTGCTGTTCACTCATGCCCTCATCATGCCCTGAGCGGGCAAATGGGCGCACTCGGGTTGCGGAGCCCGCCGGACCCGGCGCGGGCGGGGCGCGGCGGCGCGGATTCGCGGGCCCCAACGGCAGCACCGGGGTCGGCCGAACCCGTAGGCTGGAGCCATGTCGCAGCGTCTCCGTCCCGTTTCGCCCATCTGGGTGGCGGGTCGTCCCCAGCACGGCGAGGAGGAGTTCTTCGTCACCCACCCCTTCGACGACTCACCGGTGGGCGCCACCTCGTGGGCGACGGCCGGGCAGGTGGAGGCCGCCGTCGCCGCCGCCGCGGGGGCCGCCGCGGAGTGCGCGGCGCTGCCCGCGCACGTGCGGGCCGAGGCCCTCGACCACGTGCGGCGGCGCCTCGACGAGGAGTCCGAGACGTGCGCGGAGCTCATCACCGCCGAGTCGGGCAAGCCGATCGCGTGGGCGCGCATCGAGGTGCGCCGCGCCGTGTCGGTGTTCCGGTGGGCCGCAGAAGAAGCGCGGCGGTTCGGCGGCGAGGTGCAGCGCCTCGACACGGACGCGACCGCGGAGGGCCGCCTCGCCCTGGTGCGGCGCTTCCCGCGGGGCCCGGTCCTGGGGATCACCCCGTTCAACTTCCCGCTCAACCTGGTGGCGCACAAGGTCGCCCCGGCGGTGGCCGCGGGCTGCCCGATCATCCTCAAGCCCGCCCCGGCGACGCCGCTGTCCTCCCTCCACCTCGGGGCGCTGTTCTCCGAGACGGACCTGCCCCCGGCGATGCTCTCGGTCCTGCCGGTCCCCAACCACCGCGCCGACCAGCTCGTGGAGGACCCGCGCCTGCCGGTCGTCTCGTTCACCGGGTCGGGCCCGGTGGGCCGCCAGATCCGGCAGCGGGTCCCCGGCAAGCACGTGACGCTCGAACTGGGCGGCAACGGCGCGGCCCTCGTGGCCGCCGACTACCCCAAGCGCGACTGGGCCGCCGAGCGGATCGCCGTGTTCGGGAACTACCAGGCGGGCCAGTCGTGTATCGCGGTGCAGCGGGTGTTCATCGAGGCGCCCGCCTACGCGGACATGGCGAACCGGATCGTCGAGCAGGTCAAGGCCCTCCCCTCGGGCGACCCGAACGACCCGTCCTGCAAGGTGGGGCCCCTCATCTCCGCGGACGCGGCCGAGCGGGTCCAGTCGTGGATCGAGGAGGCCGTGGACGAGGGCGCGAAGGTCCTGTGCGGCGGCGGGCCCCGGCAGGGCGCCCTCGTGGAGCCGACGGTCCTCGCCGACGTGCGCGCGGACGCGAAGGTCCTGCGCGAGGAGGTGTTCGGGCCGGTCCTGGTCCTCGCCAGCGTCGACAGCTTCGAGGCGGGCCTGGCCGCGGTGAACGACTCGCGGTACGGACTCCAGGCGGGCGTGTTCACCGACCGGCTCCCGCAGGCGATGCTCGCGCACCGCACCCTCGACGTGGGCGGCGTCGTCATCGGCGACGTCCCCTCGTTCCGGGCCGACCAGATGCCGTACGGGGGCGCGAAGGCCTCCGGCATCGGACGCGAGGGCGTGCGGTCGGCGATGGAGGACTACACGGTCGAGCGGGTGCTGGTCCTCCCGGACGTGCTCTGACCCGCCCGCCCGGGCCGCGGGCCCCCGCGAGGTGCGTCACCTCGCACCGGTGACGGACCGGCCCGTCCGGGGCGGTTCCCCCTTCCGGCCTGCGAGTTTCCTTCACAGGTTTGGCCCTCCGCGCGACGGCTGTTGACAAAGCGCTATAGCGTGGCTTGCATGACGGTCCCTCCCAATTACGGCCCACCGCCTGAGCAGCCGCAGACCCCCGGGTACGGCTACCAGTCGCCGTACAACGGCGGCCAGAACCCGTACGGGGGCCAGCCGCAGCAGCCCCAGCAACCGCAGTACGGCAGCGCGCCGCAGTTCAGCGCCGGCCAGGCGGGCGGCGGGCAGCCGCCGTACGAGCCGCCGCCCACGTCGTTCGGGCCGCCGCTCCCGCCGCCCGAGCCGCCCAAGCGCAACTACGGGCTCATCGGCGGCGTCATCGTCGGGGCGCTCGTGCTGGTCCTCGGCGGGGCGCTCCTGGTCGTCATGAACCTGAACAAGGACGACAAGGACGAGGCCGCCGACCCGACGACCTCCGAGGAGGCCTCGCCCTCCGACGACGCGAGCCCCAGCGACGAGGCCACGACCGAGGAGGAGCAGACCGACACCGAGGTCGGCATGTGCCTGCCGTACGAGCCGATCATCGCCGACGGCGGGTACGGCGACGGCCTGGAGCTCGTCGAGTGCGGCGACGCGACCGCGTTCTGGGAGATCACCGCCCAGTCCTACGACGTGGCCGACGTGCCCGTCGACGACGAGGGGAACCTGACGGACTTCACCGCCGCGAAGGCCCTGTGCGGCGACGACTGGGCCGTCCTCCACCCCGGCGAGCTGTGGACCAACTGGCACTACGTGTACTCGTCGGGGACGCTCGACTCCCTGTACTGCATCAAGGCGACCGGCGCGGCCGACCCGAGCGAGCCCGCGAACACGCCGTACGTGCCCGCCGAGGGCGACTGCTTCTACGACGCCGACTCCTGGTGGACCGTGGAGTGCTCCTCCTCGCTCGCCCAGTACGTGGTCGTCGGGGTCGTCAACATCGACACGCCCGTCGCCATGTCCAAGGAGGAGGCCGGCGAGCAGGCCACCTGCGGCGGCTCCTGGTACTGGCAGGTCACCGACCCGGAGGGCCGCACGTCCGCGATCCTCTGCGGCGACGACGTCTAGACACCGGCAAGATGATCTAGTCACTGGCAAGACGGACGGGGGCGGCCTGCGGGCCGCCCCCGTCCGCGTCCCCGGGGCGCTTCCCTGCCGTGCCGCCCGGAGAACGCGGAACGGCGGCGCGACCCCGCTGGGCCGCGCCGCCGTGAAGCGTGGAGGACCGCCTAGCCGAAGCGGCCGGTAATGTAGTCCTCGGTGCGGGAGTCGGACGGGTTGGAGAACAGCCGCTGCGTCTCGTCGAACTCGACGAGGAAGCCGAACCGCTCGCCCGCGTCGTCCACGTCCGCGGAGTAGAACGCCGTCGCGTCCGAGACGCGCGCCGCCTGCTGCATGTTGTGCGTGACGATGACGATCGTGTAGTCCTTGACGAGCTCGTTCATGAGCTCCTCGATGCGGGCCGTCGCGATCGGGTCGAGCGCCGAGCACGGCTCGTCCATGAGCAGGACCTCCGGCTGCACGGCGATCGCGCGCGCGATGCACAGGCGCTGCTGCTGGCCGCCCGAGAGCGCCAGGGCGCTCTTCTTCAGGTTGTCCTTGACCTCGTCCCACAGGGCCGCGCCGCGCAGGGCCTGCTCGACCCGGTCGGCGAGGTTGTCCTTCATGCCGTTGATCCGCAGGCCGTACGCGACGTTGTCGAAGATCGACTTCGGGAACGGGTTGGCCTTCTGGAACACCATGCCGATGTGGCGGCGCACGGCGATCGGGTCGACCCCGGAGCCGTAGATGTCCTTGCCGTGGAAGGTGATCCCGCCGGTGACCTTCGCGCCCGGGATGAGGTCGTTCATGCGGTTGATCGACCGCAGGACCGTGGACTTGCCGCAGCCCGAGGGGCCGATCATCGCGGTGATCTGGTTCCGGGCCACCGGCAGGGAGACGTCGCGGACCGCGTGCGCCTTCCCGTAGTGCACGCCCACGCCCTTGAGCTCGATGACGGTCTCGGTGGCGACGGGTGAGGCCGTCCGGCCCTGCGGGGCCAGGCCCGCGATGGGCGCCTTGGCCCTCGTACCAGTCTCGTTCACGGTCACGCGTGCTCCTATCACCGATCGTCAACCGCCGTTAACGTGTCCTGCCCTCATGGTTCGCCATGGAGGTGCACGACGGGCGGCGAACAGGTGAACTGGCAGTGAACGAGACTGCGTCGGCGATCACCTCCCGCGGGAGGCCCGGGAGCCCGCCTCAGGCGTGCTCGGGCGGCAGCAGCTCGTCGTTCGGGTACCCGCCGAGCAGGTCGTCGGAGGCGGTGAGCGTGAACTGGTCCCCGACCGGGACGGCGCCCAGGTCGACCGAGCCCGCGACGTCCCCGTCCTCGGCGAGCTCCATGAGCATCCCGCGGATCACCGGCGCCGGGACGCCCGCGTCCTCGGCGAGCGCCGCGAGCGAGACCTCCACCGTGGCGGACTTCGCGTTCCCCGGCAGCACGAACCGGCCCTCGTCGTCGAACTCGTAGTCGACGCCGCCGACGCGGCGGATCGCGATCGCCGTGAGCTCTTCGAGGTCCCCGCGCTGGTCGGCGGCCTCCTCGATCGCTTCGAGCTTGTCGAAGGAGAGCACGTCGAACGGGTTGATGTAGAGCTGCGGGGCGACGTACATGGCGCCCTCGCGCTGCTCGGAGCGGTACAGGCCCAGGGCGAGGAGGAATTCGAGGAGGTCGCGCACGGTGTGGGGGACGGGCAGTCCGGCGCGGCGGCAGTGGGTGGTGAACGTGTCGATGCGCTCGGAGCGCTCGGCGGTGGCCCGGTCGTACTCCTCGCGGGCCTCCTTCTCGACGACCTCGGGGGATGCGCCCAGGTGGTGCTCGGAGGCCTCGGCGATCCAGTCGTCGACGTCGCCCGGGTCGCACCAGACGGGCTCGTTCCAGATGTCGTCCTCGGGGAAGGCGTCGGCCCACCATCCCGCGGGGAACGGGTTGAGGGAGGGGACGGTGCGGAACAGCTCGATGCTGCACGGCATGATGCGGATCCATGCGGGGTGCATCGGGGCTTGGACCGGGCCGGACTCGTCGCCGAAGGGCCGCTCGAAAGATTCCACGCATCGACCGTATCAGCGCGGGGCGACGGCGCTAAGCCGCCGGGACGCGACTTCGCTTTCAGCGTAGCGGCGGTTTCCGGGGCCGTCCCGGCGCGGTGATGCCAGGTATTGCTCAGTGCCCGTTGAGTGCCCGTTCGACGGCCCGCCCCAGGGGTTCCCGCCCTCGCGGGCGGCCCGGGGGCGCGCCGGCGCCGGGACGGCCCTCGCGCGTCGGGGGCGCCGGCTCCGGTGCGGGACCTGCCCGCGGTCCGGAGGGACGCCGCCTGCCGCGTCCGGGCCGACGTTACTCCGATCGATACAGGTGAATATCGACCGAACGGTCTGGTTTGACTACCCGTTCGACCGAATACCGGAAAGGTCCGGTTCGAAGGCGGCGAGCGAGGCGACGTGGTCGGGGGTGAGGTATTCGAGGGTGCGGACCTGCTGCTCCAGCATGCGGCCCACGGTGACGATCTGGTCGGCGGCGTTCAGCACCAGCCAGTTCTCGTATTCGGCGTAGCGCTCCTCGACGTCGGCGATCACTGCGGCTTCCTCCCTGATGTGCCCTGCGGATGGTCCGATCCGGAACAACCTATTGCGCCGCGAGCCGCGCACGGATTCATGACACACCCGCGGCGGCGGAAATAGCGGCTCCCCCCGCACGCATTCAGGATCGCAGCACGAGCTGGAGCGCCGACACCCCGTCCCCGGCGACCTCCACCGGCACGCCCCAGTCCTGGCGGGTGAGGTGGCACGCGGGGTGCTCGGCCTCGGCGTCGCAGGTCGCGGCCTGCGCCACGACCTGGAGGACGCCCTTCTCGATGCCTTCGGCGAGGACGAGCTCGCGGGTGAGGTCCTCAGTGCGGCCCGCGCCCTCGGCGAGGAGCTGCGGCGGGTCGGCGGACACGGTCACCTGGACGGGCGACCCGTACGTGTAGTCGAGCTTCTGCCCCTCGGCGGGCGCGAAGAGCACGTCGAGGCGGAGCCTGCCGGGCGCGACCCTCGTGCGCTTGCGGGTGACGCGGTGGTGGCGGCCGGAGACGGCGGCCTCGCCGAGGTCGGGGACGGCGAGGCGGTGCGCGGCGGACTCGACGACGACCACCCTGTCCCCCAGGGCGAGGACGTCGCTGGGTTCGGCGAGCCCGGACGCGAGGGTCGCGACCTCGCCGGTGCGCGGGTCGTAGGCGCGCAGGGCCCCGTTGTAGGTGTCGGCGACGGCGACGCGGCCGTCGGGGAGGACGGCGACGCCGAGGGGGTGCTGCATGAGCGCGTCTGCGGCGGGGCCATCCACGTGCCCGAAGTCGAACAGGCCCTGGCCGACGACGGTGCGCATCGCGCCGTCCTCGACGTACCGGAGCGCGGAGGTCTCGGAGTCGGCGATCCACAGGCGCTCGCGGCCGTCCGGCCCGGGGCCGACGGCGAGGCCGGAGGGCTGCGCCATCCACACCTGGTCGAGGGGGCCGTCCTTGAGGGACTCGACGGTGGTCCCGGCGTACGCGCCGACAGTGCGGGCGGCGGGGTCGAAGGCCCAGAGCTGGTGGATCCCGGCCATCGCGACGACCACCTTGCCGTCGTACCAGGCGAGGTCCCACGGGGAGGACAGGTCGGCGTCGAGGGCGGCGTCGCTCCCGGTGTCCATGCGCCACTGGCGGCCGGTCCCGGCGACGGTGGTCGCGGTGCCGGAGGCGAGGTCGACGCCGCGCAGGAGGTGGTTGACGGTGTCGGCGACGACGAGGTCGTACCCGACTGCGGCGGCCACGTCCTCGGGGAGGAGCAGGAGGCCCTGCGGCTCGTTGAACTCGGGAGCGGGGCCGTCGGCGCGACCGCGCACGCCCGTCCCGATCACCGTCTTGACAGTGGAAAGATCGGGTGCGAGGCGCACGAGGCGGTGGCGGGCGGAGTCGCTGACGAGGACGTCGCCGCCGGGGAGCGCGATGGCCTTGCCGGGGAAGCGGAGCGCGGTCTCGGCGGGCGCGGCGGCCACGTAGGGGCTGCCCTCGGGGTCGAGGGTCCCCTTGGCGGTGTGGGTCTCGACGAGGCCGCCGATGATGCGGTCGAGGGCTTCGGCGTGGCCTTCGCCGGCCATGGTGGAGACGACGTAGCCCTCGGGGTCGAGGACGACGAGGGTCGGCCAGGCGCGAGCGGCGTAGGCGTCCCAGGTCCTCAGGTCGGGGTCGTCGAGCACGGGGTGCTCGACGCCGTAGCGCTCGACGGCGGCGGCGAGGGCCTGCGGGTCGCGCTCGTGCTCGAACTTCGGGGAGTGGACGCCGATGACGACGACGGCGTCGCCGTACTTCGCTTCGAGGGGGCGCAGCTCGTCGAGGACGTGGAGGCAGTTGATGCAGCAGAACGTCCAGAAGTCGAGCACGACGATCTTGCCCTTGAGGCTGTCGAGGTCGAGCCGCGCGCCGCCGGTGTTGAGCCAGCCGCGGCCTTCGAGCCGGGCCGCGCGGACGCGCGACTGCGCCTTCGGGGCGGGCTTCGCGGCGGCGGAGGTCCGCGCGTCGGAGGGCCGTGCGCCGGACGACGGTGCGTCGGAAGACCCTGCGGAAGAGGACGAGGCGCTGGAGGACGTGGTCACGGCCCGAGCCTAGCTCGCGCGGGCGTCCCCGATCCCCTGCTCGGCCCCGACGTGAACGAGGCTCACACAGCGGCGCGGGCCGGTGGGATGCCACCGGCCCGCGCCGTGATGTCGTACCCTCGCGCTATTTTTGCGCCA
Source organism: Glycomyces mayteni (assembly GCF_042428885.1). Lineage (NCBI taxonomy): Bacteria > Bacillati > Actinomycetota > Actinomycetes > Glycomycetales > Glycomycetaceae > Glycomyces > Glycomyces mayteni. The sequence continues at coordinate 888,838 of NZ_JBHMBP010000001.1, read as the reverse complement.
GGGGTCCCTTAGACCGGATTTATCGCCATAAAGCGGGATATCAGCCGGTTTGCCGGGTTATTGCTGCGGTTATTCGTCGGCGGGGGACTCGGTGGCCTCGCCGCCGCCGTCGCCCTCGTCGGCGCCGCCGAGGAGGCTCAGGCAGTAGACGTCGTCGCCGACCGTGAGGGTCTCGCGGCCCGCGTCGGCGCACTCCTGGCCGTCGCCGACCTTGTCCACGATCTCGTAGTCCTCGCCGTCCACGGCGTCGGCGCAGTCGACCGCCTCGGCCTGGTCGCCCGAGGTGTGGCGGACGCAGCCGCCCTCCTCGAACTTCGGGGCCGCGAACAGCAGGAAGTAGACGCCCACGGCCGCCGCGATCACGACCAGCGCGCCCACGGCGGCGAGGATCGGGACCAGGCCCTTCTTGCGGCCGCCGCCGCTCGCGGCGGCGGGCGCCGGCGGGTACTGGCCCGGTGGCGGGACCGAGCCGGGCGGCATGCCCGGCTGCGAGTACTGCGGGGCGGCCTGCGGCTGCGACGGCTGCGCGGGCGAACCGTACGCCGACGGCGGGGCCGGCGGCTCGCTGTACGGGTTGTGCGCGCCGATGATGAGCTTCTGCGTGTCGTCCGACTGGGTCGGCGGCGGGCCCGCGGGCGGCTGGTAGGCCGCCGGGGGCTGTTGCTGGTACGGCTGCTGCGGCTGCTGGTAGGGCTGGACCGGGGGCGGCGGCGGGACGGCCGCCGGGCCCGGCTGGCCCTGGTTCGCGAGCGGGTTCGGCGGGGGCGAGGGCCACGCCGACGGGTTCGCGGGAGGCTGGGGCGCGGCCTGCTCGCCGTACGGGGCCGGGGCGTTGAAGCCCGAGATGCCCTGCGGCGGAAGGACCTGCGTGCTCTCCTCGACGGGTTCGGCCACCGGCTGCTGCGGCTGCGACGGGCCCAGGCGCAGGATCTGCGTCCCGTCCTCGTCGAACTGCGGGCCCGGCGGCGTCTGGGCCGCGGGGGCCTCGAACACGGGCGGGGAGACCTGGACGGGGGCGTCGGCCGCCGGTGCGGGCGGGGCGTCCACGTCGGCGGACGCCGGGACGGACTGCGTCGCGCCGTCCTCGACCGGTGCGGGCTCAGGGGCCGCCTGCGGCGCCTCGGGCGCGGCCTCGGCGGCGACCGGCCCGGCCGGGGCGTCGGGCTCGGCGGCGGGGGCCGGAGCGTCGTCGGCCGCGGCGGGGGGACTCTCCGGTTCGGCGGGGGCCGGGTCGGCCTGCTCGGCCGGGCCCGTCTCGGCCGCGGGCTGCTCGACGGCTCCCGCTTCGACCGGGCTGCTCTCGGCCGCACCGCCTTCAGCGGTGCCGCCCTCGGCAGCGCTGTTCTCGACGGCGCCCTGGTCGGCAGTGCCCTGGTCGTCAGGGGCCTCGCCCTTTGCTGGCGGGTTGCCTTGCTCGGAGGTCACGGCTGCTCCTCAATGCTGCTTCCGGCCTGGCGTCTTGGGGGCACGCCAGACGGCAACACGGTACCGCAGCGGCGCCAACGATCACTCGACAGGGTTAAGCGGGCACGGAAAACGCGACCCTGCGGCAGAACGGGAGAAAAGGGGAATCCGCCCTGAGGGCAGAGAAAAGGCCGGGCGCACACGGTTGCCCACCCCTCATGGCAAACGCGGCGCCCGGCCGGTGTGAGAACCCCCTGGAGAGGGTCTCCGCGGTGTGGCGACTCGGCGCTGTCATCCACACCAGTTGGAGGAGAAAAGTTCGCGGTCCCTTCGGTCCTTCGTCGCCCGGCTTGCGAGCTCCTCGGAACTGAGACACGGAAACTTGGAAGATATGTTTCCTCGTTGTTTCCGTGCCTCAATTACAACACCGAACGGTAAGTTCCGCCAACGATTCGCTGGTGCGCTTGGTCACGTCCAGGCGAGCAGCGTTTCCCCAGGGTGCGATAGGAACGCGCCCACGTCGGCGAGGAACTGCGAACCGAGCTCCCCGTCGATGAGGCGGTGGTCGAACGACAGCCCGAGCGTGGTCACCTGGCGCACGGCGATCTCGCCCTCGTGGACCCACGGCTGCGGGCGGACCGCGCCGAACACGAGGATCGCCGACTCGCCCGGAGGCAGGATCGGGGTGCCGGTGTCGACGCCGAAGACGCCGACGTTGGAGATCGAGATCGTCCCGCCCATCATGTCGGCCGGGGTGGTCCGCCCCTCCCGCGCGGTCCGGGCGAGCGAGCCGATGGCGTCGGCCAGCTCGACCAGGCTCAGGTCCTGGGCGGCCTTGACGTTCGGGACGACCAGGCCGCGCGGGGTGGCGGCGGCGATGCCGAGGTTCACGTCGTGCTTGACGACGATCTCCTGGGCGGCCTCGTCCCAGCGGGCGTTGATCATCGGGTGGCGGCGGGCGGCCAGCAGGACCGCCTTGGCCACGAACAGCAGCGGCGTGACCTTGACGTCGGCGAACTCCCGGCGCGCCTTGAACTCCTTGACGGTGTCCATCATGCCGGTGACGTCGCAGGTGAGGAACACGGTGACGTGCGGCGCGGTGAACGCCGACGCGACCATGTTCTGCGCGGTCAGCTTCCGCACGCCCTTGATGGGGATGCGCTGGTCCTCCGCGGCGGCGGCGAGGCGCTGCGGGGCGGCCGGGGCCGGGGCCGCGACCGCCGCTTCGACGTCGGCGCGCGAGACCGTCCCGTTCGGGCCGGTCGGCACGACCGACGCGAGGTCGACGCCGAGGTCCTTGGCGAGCTTGCGGACCGGCGGCTTGGCGAGCACCGGCCCGGTCGGCGGGCTCGTCGGCGCCGGGGCGGCGGGGACCGGGGCGGCCTCCACCGGGGGCGGCGTGAACGACGGCGCGATCACCGACGGCGGGGTCACCGGCGCGAGCGACCGCGCCGGCGGCGCGGGCGTCTCGGCGGCCGGGGCGCTCTTGCGCCTGCGGCGCTTGGACCCGGCCTCGCGGGCGCCGTAGCCCACGAGGTTCGGGGTGCGCTCGTCCTTCTTGGCCACGGGCGGCGCGTCGACCCCCTCGACCTCGAAGGTGGCGAGCGGCTTGCCGACGTCCACGGTGGCGCCCGCTTCGGCGCAGTGCTCGGCGAGCACCCCGTCGTACGGGCTGGGGACCTCGACGAGCGCCTTCGCGGTCTCGACCTCGACGAACGGCTGGTTGAGCTTGACCTCGCCGCCGGGCTCCACGAGCCATGCGGCGACTTCGCCCTCGGTGAGGCCCTCACCGAGGTCGGGCAGGTTGAACGTGATCTTCTGTCCCATGTTCGCCTCCTCAGTGCTCCAGGGACCGGTCGACGGCGTCGAGCACGCGGTCCAGGTTCGGAAGGTAGTCGTCTTCGAGGCGGCTCGCCGGGTAAGGCACGTCGTAGCCGGTCACCCGCAGGACGGGCGCCTCCAGGGAGTAGAAGCACTCCTCGGTGAGGCGGGCGGCGACCTCCGCGCCGATGCCGACGTTCCCGGGGGCCTCGTGGACGACGACGGCCCGGCCGGTCTTGCGGACCGACGCGAACAGCGGCTCCCAGTCGATCGGGGACAGCGACCGCAGGTCGAGGACCTCCAGGTCGAGGCCCTCCTCGGCGGCGGCCTTGGCGGCGTTCTCGGCCACGTCCACGGTGGGGCCGTACGCGATGAGCGTCGCGGTGCGGCCCTCGCGGACGGTGCGCGCCCGGTACAGGTCGAGCCCGGCCTGCTCGGTGTCGACCTCGCCCTTCCCGTGGTAGCGGCGCTTGGGCTCGAAGAAGATCACCGGGTCGTCCCCGGCGGCGGCCTGCTGGATCATCCAGTAGGCGTCGGCGGGGTTGGAGCAGGTGACGACCTTCAGGCCCGCGGTGTGCGCGAAGTACGCCTCGGGGGACTCGGAGTGGTGCTCGATCGCGCCGATGCCGCCGCCGTAGGGGATGCGGACGACGACGGGGAGGCGGATGCGGCCGCCGGAGCGGTTGGGGATCTTCGCGAGCTGGGAGACGAGCTGGTCGAACGCGGGGTAGACGAAGCCGTCGAACTGGATCTCGCAGATCGGCCGGTAGCCGCGCATGGCGAGGCCGATCGCGGTGCCGATGATCCCCGACTCGGCGAGCGGGGTGTCGATGATGCGGTCGGAGCCGAAGTCCTTCTGGAGGCCGTCGGTCACGCGGAACACGCCGCCGAGGCGGCCCACGTCCTCGCCCATCACCAGCGACTTCGGCTGGTCTTCGAGCACGCGGCGGAGGCCCTCGTTGAGGCCCTTGATCATGGACATGGTGGTCATCGGGCGTCGCTCCCGTTCTCAAGGGAGGCCTGGAACTCGACGGCCTCGGCTCGCTGGGCCGCGATGCCCGCGGGCATCTGGGCGTACACGTTGTCGAACATCTCGGACACCTCCGGGTCGGTCAGCGCCATGACCCGGGCGCGCAGCGCCCGGACCTGCTCGCCGGCCTCGGTGTCGACGCCTGCGAAGTACGCCTCGTCGGCGAGCCCCTCGGCCGCCAGCCACTTGCGGTAGCGGACGACCGGGTCCTTCGCGCGCCAGAAGTCCAGCTCGGCCTCGTCGCGGTAGCGGGTGGCGTCGTCGGACGTGGTGTGCGGCTGCATCCGGTAGGTGTAGGCCTCGACGAGGCTGGGGCCCTCGCCGCCGCGGGCGCGGTCGAGCGCGCCCCGGGTGACCGCGTAGGTCGCGAGGACGTCGTTGCCGTCCACGAAGATCCCGGGGACGCCGAAGCCCTCGGCGCGGCGGTACGGCGGGAGCCGGAACTGGCGCGCGTTGGTCTCGGAGATCGCGTACTGGTTGTTCTGGCAGAAGAACACCAGCGGGGAGTTGAACACCCCGGCCCACACGAGCGCCTCGTTGAAGTCGCCCTCGCTGGTGGCGCCGTCGCCGTGGTAGACGATGACGGCCTCGCCGTCCTCGGTGCCGACCGCGCCGTCCATGGCGACGCCCATGGCGTACCCGGCGGCGTGGAGGGTCTGCGAGGCGATGACGATCGCGTACATGTTGAACCGGTCGGCGACCGTGTCGCGGCCGCCGAGGTCGACGCCGCGGAACAGCGCGAACGACGAGATCAGGTCGATGCCGCGGCACCACTGGACGCCGAGCTCCCGGTAGGCCGGGAAGACGGTGTCCTGGGCCCGCAGGGCCCGGCCGGAGCCGACCTGGGCGGCCTCCTGGCCGAGGAGGCTCGGCCACAGGCCGAGCTGCCCCTGGCGCTGGAGGGCGGTGCCCTGGGCGTCCAGTTCGCGGGTGATGACGAGGTCGCGGTAGAGACCGCGGTACTCCTCGTCGGTCAGGTCGATGTCGTAGTCGGGATGCTTGACGCGCCGCCCTTCAGGTGAGAGCAGCTGCACGAACTGTGGTTCGTTCGTCGAGGCGGGTTTCGGACGGCTCTTGACCGCCTTCTTGGCTGGACGCTGTGTGTCGCCCATTGATGCCTCCTCATATTCGTATTCCGGTACATCCAAGCATCCCAAAGCCCTGGGCGGTGCGCGTCACACCCTTCACCCGATTACTATTCGGGACTGAAGTCTGACACTGAGTAGCCGAGGGCTGTCGATCATCGACATCATCGGCCCTGAACGGCCGTTTCGTCGCACGGGGGTGGCGGGAAGGAGCACGCAGTGCACGGCAGAGGCAGCGACCAGGGGGGACGCTGGCCGGTGGGGATCTGGTTCGCCCTGGTGGGGATCAGCGCCGGCACGGTGGCGTCCTTCGCGATGGTCGGATGGACCTTCACGCGCGGGCTCTACACGGGCGCCGACGGCGTCGAGCCCGTCGAGATCGAGTCCGGGACGGTGATCATCGAGGGCGATGAGCCCCCGGCGACCCCCGGCGAGATCGAGGGCATCGCCGGGGCCGAGCCCGTCCCGGGCGGCCTGGCCGAGCCCGGCGAGGGCGTCGAGCCCGTGGCCGCCGAACCGCAGGCCGAGCTCGTCCAGCAGCACGACCGCGAGCCCGAGGAGGCCCCCGGCCCGCCCGTCGAGGAGGGCGGCGAGGAAGCGTCCGAGCCGCCGCGCCTCGTCCCGGTCGACGAGGACCCGTGCGGCCCCGAGGAGTCCGGCGAGACCCCCGGCGGGGAAGAGGAGGACGACGGCGGGGACGCCGGGAACGACTGGGACCACGGCGACTGGCACCACGATTGGGACGGCGGCTGGGACGACTGGGACCACGGCGGCTGGAACGACGACCGGCAGGACGGCGACCGGAGCGACGCGGGCCTCGACCTCGAACTGGAACTCGGACTGGACCTCGAAGCGCCCCAACGGCTTCCGACCGGGACTGACGACTGATCCCCGCCCTACCCCAGCACCCCGCGCCCTGCCGAACCCGCTCGCCCGAAGGGGTGAGATGTGGGGAAGGCCACCTCGCAGCCGTAACCTGCATATGCGGATTGCCGTTACCCACTTCGAGGGCGCGTCCCCGAGCGATCGGGACGCGCACGGATCTAGGTGGGGTACAAGCAAATGGATCTCTTCTCTCGCAGCATGCTCGCGAGTTCGGCCGAAGCGGGCCTGACCACGACCGCGCTGTCCCGGCACGTTCCACTCCTTCGCCGCAACATCCGGGCCGGCGACCAGGTGTCGCTGCTGAGCCGCTGCGTCGGCTCCGACGGTCTCGGCAGCGGCGACCACGTCCTCATGCTCACAGGCGAGCGCCTGGTGGTGACCCGGCAGTCGCGGCTGCTCGGCCGCGTGCGCCTGTGCCTCGACGCGCCGGTCGCGGCGATCGAGAACCTCCGCTGGTCGGCCGACCCGGCCGGTCCCGGCGTCGAACTCAACTTCACGGTCCTGGAGGGCCCCGGCGCGACCGAGCCGCACCGCTGGCACTTCTGGCTCCCCGCGAGCCACGCCAAGCGGGTGTGGCGGGTGGACGCCCTCCTCGCCCGGGCGTTCCGCCGCCCCAAGGTCACGGCCCGGCCCGCCGGGCGGCCCCGGCAGCCGCGGCCGAACCCGCTCCTGTCCCCCAGCGGCGTCTTCCCCGTCGTCCCCGCGCCGCTCGCCAGCGCGCTCTTCCCGGAGGCGGGCGGGCATCCGACGAGTCGGCTCCCGATGAGCGACACGGTCCGCCTGGAGCGGCTGGTGCGCCCGGCGGTGCGGGCGATCGAGGGCCCGCGGGCTCCGGTGCCGTCGCCGCGTCCGGCGTCGTCGCCGGTCAATGCGGGGCGGCCTTCACCTGACCCTGCCGGGCGCGGTCCGGTGGACGCGGCGTGGCCGGGCCCGGTGGGTCCGGCGCCGACGCTGGCCGCGGCGTTACCTGTCCGCCAGGGCCGTTCGGGCCCGGCCTGTGACCAGGGTGCGGGCCGCGGCGGCGGTTGGACGCCTGCCGTGGCAGGGCGCGGCCCGCATCCTCGATAGTTCTTCTGGAGGTTGACGAAGGGGGCCGGTGCGACTCGTTGTCGCACCGGCCCCCTTTGCGTTGTCTGCGGTCAGGGCCGCTGGTGTGGTGCTACCGGCGGAGTTCGGCGGTGCAGCACTTGACGGAGCCGCCGCCCTTCTTGAGCTCGGAGAGGTCGACGGGGACGGGCGTGTACCCGGCGGCGTCGACTTTGCGGGCCATGGCTTCGGCTTCGGCGTTGATGACGACGTTGCGGCCGTCGGAGACGAAGTTGAGGCCGAATCCGGCGGCGTCCTCGGCGTCGGCGATGACGGCGTCGGGGAAGAGTCGTTCGAGGAGGAGGCGGCTGCCGGGGGCGAAGGCGCCGGGGTAGTAGGCGATGTTGTGGTCGTCGAGGGGGGCGAGGGCGGTGTCGAGGTGGTAGTAGCGGGGGTCGACGAGGCGCAGGGAGACGACTTGGCGGCCGAACACGTCGGCGGCTTCGGCGTGGGCGCGGGCGTCGGTGCGGAAGCCCCATCCGGCGAGGACGAGTTCGCGGCCGGGCAGGTAGGTGAAGTCGCCTTCGCCTTCGTTGATGTGCTCGGGTTCGGCGAAGGTCCAGCCGGAGGTGCGGTACCACTTCTCGTGGGCGTCGGCCTCGGGGCGGCGTTCGGGGTGGCGGAAGCTGGCGCCGTAGGCGATGCCGTCGACGACGAAGGCGCCGTTGGCGGCGTAGACCATGTCGGGGAGGCCGGGCTCGGGTTCGAGGCGGAGGACCTCGTGGCCGAGAGCGGTGTAGATGTCGGCGAGCTCTTCCCACTGGGCGCAGGCGAGGGCGGCGTCGACGGGGGCGGTGGTGTCCATCCAGGGGTTGATGGCGTACTCGACCGCGTAGTAGGCGGGGCGGCACATGAGGTACGTGCGGCGGCCGGGCGACCGGGTCGCGGTCACCTGGTCAGGTGAAGAACGGTGTTTCTCCATTGCGCGAGTGTAGACAGCCCGCGGCCTGCCGGGCGACCCTCCAGCCCCTCGACACTCGGGAGTGTGACCAAACCACCTCATTCCCTGCTCTGGCAGCGCTTTCACGCCTCCGGGCGGGGTGCGGCGGGGGGCGCGGAGCGCCCTCGGCGGCACCCGGATTCCCGGGCGCATCCCGAAACCCGGGCCCGCCTCGCGCCTCGCGCCTCGCGCCTCGCGCCTCGCGCCTCGCGCCTCGCGCCTCGCGCCTCGCGCCTCGCGCCTCGCGCCGAATGATCAAACCAGGCGGGGCGGGGTGCGGCGAGTGTCGGGGCAGGGTTGGGGCGGACGGATTCCGGGGCCCCTCCCCCTCCCCGTGCCCACCCTCCGCCGACCAGCACACCAATTACTCGTCAAGCCTGTGTCTTCTTTTCGGGCCCCCGGCGGCCTGGCCTCGGCCGCCGGGGGCGAGTTGTTCGGTTATTCGATGGTCACCGGGCCGGCGCGGGAGACGGCCCTGGCGGGGCCGAGGAGTCGCGGGAGGCCGGTGGGGGTCTCGTTGACGTGGACGGTGACTTCGAGGCCGTTGACGTCGCAGCGGACGAACTCGGTCGCGGTGCGGTCGACGATCGCCCTGGCGGCGGCGCAGGCGTCCGCTTCTCCGAAGAGGACCCGGTTCGCGCCCGCGAGGGCGGCGGCGTCGGCCGCTCCCTGGGCGCGGTGGCGGGCGGCTCCGGCCTGGCCGAGCGCGGTGAACGCGACCGCCGCGGCGACCAGGGCCGCCGCCACCCCGGCGGCCAGGACTGTGGCTGAGCCCTGTTCGCCGCTGGACCGGGTTCGCCGGGTGCTTCCCGGGTCGGGTCCGGTTCTCTTCATGGGCCGAGCCCCGGTTCGAGCGGGGCGACGGCGGTCGCGGTGATCGTCAGCGTCGGTGTGAGCGGGCCGAGCGGCCTGGTCGGGGCGGTGACGACGGCGCGTGCAAGGTCGCCGTCCTCGGAGACCGCGACCGTGGCGCCGTCGGGCAGGTAGGCGTCGGCGACCGCGTGCGGGTCCTCGCCGCGGGCGGCGGCGATGGCGGCGCTGTTGGCCGCGTCGATCGCCCGGACCTTCAGGCCGACCGCCGACACCGCCCACAGCCCGAGGGCGAGGACCGCGACCACTGCGGGGAGCGCCGCCGCCGTCTCGGCGGTGACGAACCCGCGCTGCCGGGGGTCGTCGCGGGCCCGCCGGTCGGGCGGCCTGCTCGTGCGGGGCCGGGTGCTGTTGGGCGCGTTCATGAGAGGGCCTGTTCGATGAGGGACTGGAGGGCGGCCTCGACCGGGCCGGAGGTGAGGACCTTCATGAGGATGCCGGCGAAGGCGACGGCGGCGAGCGTGCCGAGGGCGTATTCGGCGGTGCTCATGCCGCTGTCGCCGCGCATGCGGGACGCGAACTTGCCGCCCCAGCTCGGTTTCGTGTTGGCGCGCATGCGGCCGGACCGCCATTCGTCGGGTTCGTCGGGGCCGGGGCGGCGGTAGCGGGTGGCGGGTCGGTCGTCGGGGACCTGCGGGTCCTCGGCGGTGATGGGCGTGCGGGCGCGGTTGGAGCCGGGGGACCAGGCCGGTGCGTCGGCGGGGGCCGCGGTGATGCGGACGGTGGGTTCGTCGAGGTCGTCGTGTTCGCGGTCGTCGCGGAACGCTCTGCACCTGGGGGCGTTGCAGGTCGCGGTGCGGCAGGTGGGCCAGCGGATGGAGTCGGGTCGGCAGGAGGCCTGGAGGGCGGCGGGTCGGTCGTCGGTGGTTCGGGTGTCGGCTCGCATTGCGGTGTCCTCTCTTCGGTTGCGGTGAGTCAGAGGCCGGGGGCGAGGGTCTCGGCGACGACGCCGAGGACCACGGGCCCGATCCCGGCGACGACGAACGCGGGCAGGAAGCACAGGCACAGGGGGCCGACGAGGGCCACTGCGGCGCGTCCGGCGCGTTCGTCGGTCCTGGTGCGCTGCTCGGCGCGCAGTGACGCGGCGAGCTGTTCGAGTCCTCCGGCGACGGCGGCGCCGGTGTCGCCGGAGCGGTCGAGCTGGCGGGCGAGGCGGGCGGCGCCGGGGAGCCTGCCGAGTTCGGGGAGGGCCTCGGTCGCGGTGGCGCCGAGGTGGATCGCCCCTGCGAACCGGTTGAGGCGCTCGGCCATGGCCGGGTCCTCGGTGTCGGCGACCGCGAAGGCGACGTGCGGGAACGGGGCGCCGGAGCGCAGCCCGGCCGCGATGAGGTCGAGGGTCCACGGCCAGGCCGGGGCGAGCCGGTCGGCGGCGGCCCGTTCGGTGCGGTCGGGGTCGCGCCGCAGGAGCCGGGCGGCGAGCCACCAGGCGGCGAAGCCCGCGAGGACGCCGATCGGTCCGCCGACGGCGACGGCGACCAGGACGCCGAGCAGCGGTCCGGCGAGGCGACGGATCATGACGCACCCCCAGGGCCGACGGAGTTGATGAGGGCGCCGGTCCAGGCGAGCCCCGCGGCTTGGAGGCCCATGGCGGTCGCGGCGGCGGCCATGCCGAGCGGGTTCGCGAGGAGGAACGCGAGCGGCTGGGCGCCGAGGAGTTCCCCGAAGGCGACTCCGGCGGCGGGGAGCGCGATGAGCAGTGCGGCGGTGGCGCGGATCGACGCGGTCTGGGCGTAGGCGCGGGCAGTGGACTGCTCGGTCTCGCGGAGGTGCTCGGCGAGGCGGCGGCACAGGTCGGCGGCGGGTGCGCCGAGTTCGGCGGCGATCGTGAGCGCGGCGCGCAGGCGGGTCGCGGTGGCCGTGGCCTCGGCGGGCCAGTCGGGTTCGGCCGAGGCGAGGGCCCGGAGCGGGTCGGTGCCCGCGGTGAGGTCGGCGGCGAGGTAGGCGACCGTGTCGGCGGCGGCCCGGTCGGCCTCGCGCCGTCGTTTCCGTTGCAGGGCCCGGTGCCAGGATATGGCGGCGGCCGCGGCGTAGACGGCGGCGACGAGCGCGGCGTTGGCGGCCGCGAGGAGGCCGAGGCCGCCCTGGTGGCGGTATCCGGCGAGCCAGGCGGCGAGGAGGGCCGCGGTGAGGGCGATGCAGGCGGCGGTGGTCTTGGGCCGGTGGGTGATCAGGGCGTTGGCGATGGCGGTCATGCGGTGCGCTCCCTCAGCAGGCGTTCGAGGATTCCGGCGGACTCGCCGGGTCCGTGGCGGGTCCAGGCGGTGGTGACGGCGAGACCGGCGGGCCCGGTCTCGATGACGGCGATCTCGGCGGCCTGGCGGCCGGTGCCGGTGCGCCGCAGGTGGACGACAACGCGCAGGGCGGCGACGAGCTGTGCGTGGAGCCCGGCCCGCGGGAGGCCGTGCGGGAGGGCGAGGGCCTCCAGCCGGGCGGGCACGTCGGCGGCGGTGTTGCAGTGGAGCGTGCCCGCGCCGCCCTCGTGTCCGGTGTTCAAGGCGCCCAGCAGCTCCACGACCTCGGCGCCGCGGCATTCGCCGACGATGATCCGGTCGGGCCGCATTCGCAAGGCCTGGCGGACCAGGGCCGCGAGGTCGACCGCCCCGGCGCCCTCGACGTTCGCGGGGCGGGATTCGAGCGTGAGCGCGTGCGGGTGGTCGAGGGCGAGTTCTGCGGCGTCCTCGACGATCACGATGCGTTCGGTGCGCGGCGCGTTCGACAGCAGGCTCGCGAGCAGTGTGGTCTTCCCGGAGCCGGTTCCTCCTGTCACGAGGAAGGGCAGGCGGGCTCTGACGATGCGGAGCAGCAGGTCGGCCATGTCGGCGGTGAGCGTGTCCGCCTCGACCAGCTGCGTCAGCGTGAACGCCTTCGACCGGTGGGTGCGAAACGACAGGTACGGCCCGGCGGCGGCGATCGGCGGGAGGACGGCGTGGAAGCGGGTGCCGTCCGGGAGCCGCACGTCCGCGTAGGGGCTGCCCGCGTCGAGGCGGCGGCCCGCCGCCGCCGCGAGGCGGCAGGCCAGGGACCGGACCGCCTCGGGGCGGCCGAGCCGGACCTCGACGGGGCGCAGGCCCTCGCCGCGGTCGGCCCAGACGCCGCCCGCGCCGTTGACGACCACGTCAGTGACCGCCGGGTCGTCGAGGAGCGGTTGCAGCGGGCCCGCGCCGATGAGGTCGCCGCTCAACGACTCCGAGAGCCGCAGGAGCGAGCCCTGGTCGGGCGGGGCGGCCCCGGAGGCGCGCAGGGCCCGGACGATCTCCGCGGTGGCGGAGCCGCGCCCGCCCGGCCGGGACTGCGCGGCGAGCTGGCGCCGGACCCGGTCCAGCAGTTCGAGGCTCATCGCGGCGCACCGGTGCGGACGAGGCCCCGGCGGGGGCGCTCGCGGCTGAGCTCGGCCGTGAGGTCGTGGACGGCGCGGGCGAGGCGCCCGCGCGGCACGCGGCCCTGACGCAGCAGCACCGGGAGGCGCCGGTCGGTGGGGAGCGCGCCCCACACCGGGGGCTCGGCCCAGTCCGCTTCGCGCGGCCCGTCCCAGGTGAAGCCCTCCGGGCGGGCGCGGGCGTCGCCGCGCAGGACCGCGCCGAGGTGCGCGTTGTAGAGCCCGTAGGCGGCGGTGACGCTGCGGGCGGCCTCCCAGGACCGGTCTCCCGGCCCGATCGCGACGGCGACCGAGCGGGCGGCGGTGGCGGCGCGCACGGCCGCGTCGGTGCGATCGCGCGGCAGGTCGACGACGACGAGGTCCGCGGCGATCCGGGCGGCCCGCAGGACCTGGTCGAACACGTCGGCCGGGATGTCGGCGGGGTTGCGCGGGTCGGGGCCGACGATGTGGAGGCCGCCGCGGCGGGGCAGGCCGTCGAGGAGCCGCTCGGGTTCGAGGAGCCCGGAGCCCTCGGCGAGGGAGGGCCAGCGCCAGCCCGGCTGGGAGGCGAGTCCGGCGGCGGCGTCGATGCCGCCGCCGGTGCGGTCGAGGTCGATGAGGACGGTGCGGCGACCGTCCTGGACAGCCGCGCTGGCGGCGGCGAGGGCGATGGTGGAGGCGCCGGCGCCGCCGTGCCCGGCGACGGCGGCGATGACGGGCGCGGGCTCGGTGTCGCGGACGGTGCGGGTGAGGAGGTCGAGGAGCCAGTCGTCGGCGCCGGGGAGGGCGATGACGCCGGCGGCCTGGAGCTGGAACGCCATGGGCCACAGGACGGAGGCGTCGGTGGGGTCGTTGCCGAGCCAGGCGACGGTGGTGCACAGGACGATGTGGTCGCGTGGAGGGAAGTCGAGTTCGACGCAGGCGGTGCCGAGGTCGGGGCCGACGAGGACGACGGGGGCGCGCTGCCAGGAGGCGGCGGCGTCGGCGGCGTGTTCGACGCGGCGGAGCGGGTGGCCTGCGGCGGCGGCGACGGGGAGGACGGCTTCGGCGAGGCGGTCGTCGGCGGTGACCAGGATGGATTCGGCCGCGGGTGCGGCGGTGGCGGTGCGGCGGTCGAGGATCGCGGCCATGGTTGCTCCTACGCTCGGTGTTGTTCGCGTGACTTGGAGCAACCTTGACGGGTGCGGGCCGGACCGGCAAGGAAAAGTTTTGGGCCTGTGGATAACTTGCGGAGTCGCAGGTCGGGGGCCTGTGGATAACTTCGCGGAGGTGAGTCGGGCTCGGATGCGCGGCGAGGGGCCGTCCCGGCGGGACGGCCCCTCGTACGTGTTCGCGGTTCCTACTCGGGGCGGATGCCCCAGACGCCGAACCATGCCTCGCTGGGGGAGAGCTCGATGAGGTCCTCCCCGGTGGCGAGGGCGTTCGGGGGGCAGGTGGTCGGCTCGATGGCGACGGAGGCGCGCTTGCGGTCGCCTTCGAGGCCGTCGGAGGTGTAGATGTGCACCCAGCCGAAGGACTCGTCCATCCACACGGTGACGGCCTGCCCGGAGACGGGGTCGGCGAGGCGGACCTCGGCCTTGCCGTCGGAGCCGCGCTTGAGGTCGCCGTACGCGTCGTCGACGACGAGGTCCTTGAGCACGGTGGGCTCGTCGAAGTCGCCGGCGCCGGAGCCGACGGGGATGCGCTGCTTGTCGAGCTTCAGCTTCTTCGCGGCCGGGACGTGGAGGGTGGCCTCGTCGATCCGCTCCAGGGAGCCGGGGACGAGGTAGGAGTGGGTGCCCAGTCCGAAGGGGGCGGTCTTCGTGCCGGGGTTGGAGACGGTGTGGGCGGCGCGGAGGCCCCCGGGGCCGACGGACCAGCGGGTGCGCAGTTGCAGCGTCCACGGGTAGCCGAGGCGGGCCGGGAGGCGGCATTCGAGGGTGACCGAGGTGTCGGTGACCTCGACGGCGGACCATTCGGCCCAGGCGACGAACCCGTGGAGGGAGGTGTTGGTCTCGATCTCGTTGACCGGGAGCTGGTAGTCGGTGCCGTCGAAGGCGTACTTGCCGTCGCGGATGCGGTTGGGCCAGGGGGCCAGGACGTGGCCGGACCAGCCGGGGGCGAGCTCCTCGTCGCCGTAGCTCATGACGACCGGTCGGCCGCGGTAGGAGTACGAGCGCACGCCGCCGCCGACAGCGACGATGGTGGCCTCGTGGTCGTTGTAGGCGATCACCCATTGCTCGCCGGACAGCGCCATAGGGGGTACCTCCATGTCGTTATCGATGGGCTGGATGTGCTTTGACGTTAGCTCATGTCGGATGACCTGCGGCACGCGTGTCGATGTGGGCGAGATCGCAGGAAACCGTTGAAACCAACAAGACCCATTATTGAAACCCTCCCATCAAAACGGGCAAAATTGGGCAAATAACTAAGCTCACGATGCTTGTCTCATATTTTGCGCCACTTCCGTACCGCCGTCGAGGATCACCCCCGCCCCGCGGGCACTTCCGTCGAGGACGGCCGTGAGGCACCATTTCCAGATAACTACGAACCGTCGCCTCCCGGAAGCCCCCGGTCGGCAACCACAGGGACAACACACTCAGGAGTACAACGATGTCTGAGTTCAAGCCCGGCCTCGAAGGCGTCATCGCCTTCGAAACCGAGATCGCCGAGCCTGACAAAGAGGGTGGTTCGCTCCGCTACCGCGGGGTGGACATCCAGGACCTGGTAGCGCAGAGCACCTACGGCGACGTATGGGGACTCCTCGTCGACGGGAAGTTCGGAAGCGGCCTGCCCGCCGCTGAGCCCGTGCCCGTCCCGGTCTCCTCCGGCGACACCCGCGTCGACGCCCAGGCCGCGGTCGCCATGCTCGCCCCGTACTGGGGCCTGAAGCCGCTGCTCGACATCGACGACGAGACCGCCCGGGACGATCTCGCCCGAGTGTCCGTCACCACGCTGTCGTTCATCGCCCAGTCCGCGCGCGGATCGGGCCGCCCGGCCGTGCCCCAGTCGGAGATCGACAAGGCCGAGACCATCACCGAGCGGTTCATGCGCCGCTGGCGCGGCGAGCCGGACCCGGCCCACGTCAAGGCCGTCGACACCTACCTGATGTCGGCCGCCGAGCACGGCATGAACGCCTCCACCTTCACCTCCCGCGTGGTCGCCTCCACCGGCGCCGACGCGGCCGCCGCCATCTCCTCCGGCATCGGCGCCCTCTCGGGCCCGCTGCACGGCGGCGCCCCCTCGCGCGTCCTCCACATGATCGAGGGCGTCGAGAAGTCCGGCGACGCCGAAGGCTACGTCAAGAACCTCCTCGACTCCGGCGAGCGCCTCATGGGCTTCGGCCACCGCGTCTACCGCGCCGAGGACCCGCGCTCGCGCGTGCTCCGCGCCGCCGCGAAGGAACTGGGCGCCCCCCGCTACGAGGTCGCCGAGGCCCTGGAGTCCGCGGCCCTCGCCGAGCTGCGCGCCCGCAAGCCCGACCGCGTGCTCGCCACGAACGTCGAGTTCTGGTCCGCGGTGCTCCTCGACTTCGCGGAGGTCCCCGCGGAGCTGTTCACGCCGATCTTCACGTGCGCCCGCGTGGGCGGCTGGAGCGCCCACATCCTGGAGCAGAAGAAGCTCGGCCGGATCGTGCGCCCGTCCGCGACCTACGTCGGCCCGGGCCCGCGCGGCCTCGCCGAGGTCGAGGGCTGGAACTAGCCGCAACGCCGTTCGCAGCGGCCCGCGCCCCCCGGGGACGCGGGCCGCTTTCGCATTCCCTCGGCGATACCCGGTATGCGCGGTCGGGATAGGATCGTCCCCGAAACCCCACCACCCGAACGGGACGACCCATGCCCTCCCCCCGGACGCCGCACCTGCGCCGCCGCGACCTCCTGGTCGGCGGCCTCGCCGGACTGGCCGTGACCGCCGCGGCGGCCGAGAGCACCAGGTCCGTGTGGGACGCCGCCTCCGGCGCGCCCTTCCCCGAGCCGCCCCGCACCGGGCCCGTCCACCTGATGGTCGGCGCGCACCCCGACGACTGCCTGTACTTCGTGAACCCGCGCGTCGCCCGCGTCCTGGAGGACGGCGCGAACCTGTGCACCGTGGTCCTCACCGCGGGCGAGGCCGACGGGCGCAACACCTGGGACACGGCCGCGCCCGTCGACTACGCCGGGTACGCCGCCGCCCGCAACAACGGCCTGCGCCGCGCCTACGCGCTCATGGCCCTCGCCGACCCCGACGCCCCCTGGGACCGGACGCGCGCGACCCTCGGCTCGGGGCAGGACGTCGAGCTGTGCGTCCTGCGCGACCGGCCCGAAGTCCACCTCGTGTTCTGCTCCCTGTGGACGAACCTCGGCCGCGTCACCGGCGACTTCACGCGCCTCCTCGCCCTCTGGGAGGGCCGCCTCGACGCCTCCGCGGTCCTGCCGCCCTCCGGCTCGCCCCTCGACTCCGAGTCGACCGTGGACCGCGCCACGGTCCGCGCGAGCCTCGCCGAGCTCCTCGACCGGTACCGGCCCGTCGTCGTCAACACCCTCGACCCCGACCCGGACCCCGTCGTCGGCGAGCGGCTCGGCGCCGAGCAGACCGGCTACTCCGACCACATCGACCACACCGCCGCCGCCCTGTTCGCCTGGGAGGCCGCCCTCGCGGCGGGCGCGACCGCCGAGTCCTGGCGCGGCTACTACAACCGCCGCTGGCCAGGGAACCTCGGCCCCGCCGACCTCGACACGAAGGGCGCCGCACTCGACGTGTACGCGTGGGCCGACGGCGGCGACTGCGGTCACGACCCCGGCTGCGGCGACCGGCTCATCGTCGGCCCCGGCGCCGGGACCACCTACGGGCACGCCACCCACCCCAGGTACACGCAGGCGGTCGCCCCCCTCGCCACCGCCGAGGGCATCGCGCCCGCCGCCGTGCGCGGCGGCCGGGCCGCGGTCCTGCGCGACAGCGGCTGGGAGGACCTCGGCGGGCCAGCCCTGCTCCCGTCCCTCGCCGCCGCCGGGACCCGCCTGTACGGCGTGCACCCCGTGCTCACCGCGGACCCGGACGGGCACCGGCGGGACCTGTACTGTCTCGACCGGGACACCGGCGCATGGGAGGACCTCGGCAACCCCGCCGGGGCCGGCCCGGCCGCGCGCACCGTCGGGCAGCCCGCCGCCGCCGACGACGGCGCCACCGCCGTCGCGTGCCTGCGCCACCCCGACGGCGGCCTCGCCGTGCGCACCCGCACCGCCGGCGGCTGGAGCGAATGGGCCCGCCTCGAAGGACCCGCCGTCCACGAGGCCCCCGCCGCGGTCGGCGCCGCCGGGGCCTTCACCATCGTCGCCGCCACCCCCGACAACATCGCCGCTTGGGAAGGCGACGGCACCGCCTGGACCCACCGCAACCTCGACCTGCCCGGCGCCGACGGCGCCGCCCACATCCCCGCCGGGGCCGTCACCGCCGCCCAGGCCCCCGACGGGCGGATCGTCATCGCCTCCCGCGCCGCCGGGAGCAGCGACGTCGTCCTCCACCTCGGGCGGGGCGACGCGTGGACGGGCGTGCGCGTCCCCCTCGAAGGCGGCATCCTCTCCCCGGCCCTCGCCCTCGGCCCCGACGGGGCGCTCGCCGTCGTGTGCGACGACGGCAGCGGCGCCCCCGCGGTCCTCGTCCTCGACCTCGCCGACCTGGAGGCCTCCGGTTCCGGCGCAGGGGACGCCGCGCTGCTGTCGCGGCCGTGGACCCGCGGCGACGTCACCGTCCTCAAGCGCCCCGCGGCCGCGTTCGGCTCCGACGGGTCGCTGCGCCTGTGGGCGCTCGCCGCCGACGGTGAGCTGTGGACGGCGCAGGCCGGGCCCGGCGCGCCGCCGCCCGTCGGGTGGGAGCCCGCCGCCTGACCTGCCGGTCCGTCCGTCCCAGCCAGCGGCCGGGCCGGGCCCGCGCGATCACGCCCCGCAGGCCCGGGTTTACAGTGAGGCCCAGGACCGACCCAGATGGGAGCCTTACCGTGACCGACCAGATCACCATCCCCGCAGAGCTGCTGCCCGCCGACGGGCGCTTCGGATCCGGACCCTCCAAGGTCCCGTCCGAGGCCATGAGCGCGCTGTCGGGTCTCGGCAGGTCCGTCATGGGCACCTCCCACCGCCAGAAGGCCGTCAAGTCGCAGGTCGGGCGCCTGCGCGCCGGGCTCGCCGAGTTCTTCGGCCTCCCCGACGGGTACGAGGTCGTCCTCGGCGTCGGCGGCGCGACCGCGTTCTGGGAGGTCGCCGTGTTCGGCCTCGTCGACGACCGCGCCCAGGCCGCGACCTTCGGCGAGTTCGGCGCCAAGTTCGCCAAGGCCGTCAAGATCGCCCCGCACCTCGGCGACCCGACGATCGTCACCGCCGAGCCCGGCACCGCCGCCTACCTCTCGTACGAGGAGGGCGTCGACGTCTACGCGACCCCGCACAACGAGACCTCCACCGGCGTGGCCGTGGACGTCAAGCGCGTCGCGCACGAGGGCGCGCTCATGCTCCACGACGCGACCTCCGCCGCCGCGGGCCTGCCGGTCGACCTCACCGAGACCGACTGCTACTACTTCGCGCCGCAGAAGGGCCTCGCCTCGGACGGCGGCCTGTGGATCGCGATCCTCAGCCCCGCCGCGATCGAGCGCGCCGAGCGCATCGCCGCGTCCGGCCGGTACATCCCCGCGTTCCTCGACCTGAAGACCGCGATCGACAACTCCCGCAAGGAGCAGACCTACAACACGCCGGCCGTGGCCACCGTGGTGCTCGCCGCCGAGCAGGTCGACGCGCTCAACGCCGCGGGCGGACTCGACGCCGCCGCCAAGCGCTGCGCCGAATCGGCCGGGGCGATCTACTCCTGGGCCGACGCGAGCACGTTCGCCACTCCGTTCGTGACCGACCCCTCCCTTCGCTCCAACGTGGTCGCCACGGTCGACTTCGACGGCGTCGACGCCGCTGAGATCGCGAAGGTGCTGCGCGCCAACGGGATCGTCGACACCGAGCCGTACCGCAAGCTCGGCCGCAACCAGCTCCGCATCGCCACCTACCCCGCGGTGGACCCGGCGGACACCGCCAAGCTCACCGAGGCGATCGACTACGTGGCGGCGAAACTCGGCTAGAGCGGCTCCGCTGCTCTCGACCCGCATCCGTTCTCGGCCGGTCGGGCGGCCCGGCACCCGCATGCCGGGCCGTCCGACCGACTCGACCGTACCCGCGGCCACCGACATTGCCTCTGAACTGGACGTTCACCAGAGGACACAGGATCTCGACACCGGCCGGACCGCTCCGCGGTCCGGCCCGGTCCCGTTCCGGGCGTTCGCGACCGGCGGGCAGGCGCTCCGGAGCGCGGACGCCGGACGCCGGACGCCGGACGCCGGACGCCGGACGCCGGACGCCGGACGCCGGACGCCGGACGCCTTCAAGCGTCGCCGCAGCGGGACGGGGCGCCAGGCCCCGCGGTCGCGGGCGGGGACATGGCCTTTCGCCGCGCTGGAGCGCCCCGGCTTCGGTTACATTGAACCCGTGAGAGAAGCCCCCGACCGCCGCGACCTTCGGCTGCTGCCGCAGCTCATCGAGCACCAGCGGGTCCGCACGACCCCGGTGAAGGCCAACGACTTCTCGATGCCCCTCGAAACCCCGAGCGCCGGGTCGGCCTCCGCGCAGCGGCTCACCTTCGACGACGGCTCCCACCTGTTCGCGAAGTTCGCCGAGGGCCGCGCCCCCGGCTACCTCGCCGCCGAGGCCAACGGCCTCCGCTGGCTCGGCGAGGCCACCGAAGCGGTCGTCCCGGTCCTGCACGCCGACGACGCGATGCTCGTCGAACCGTGGATCGAACCCGCCGCCCCCGACCCCGGGCACGCCGCCGCGCTCGGCCGCGACCTCGCGCGGATGCACGCGGCGGGCGCCGACCGATTCGGCGCGCCCTGGCGCGGCTACATCGGCGAGACCTTCATGGACAACGAGCCGGCCGAAGGGACCTGGGCGCAGTGGTACGCCGCCCGGCGGATCGCCCCGTACCTGAAGCCCTCCCGCGACAACGGCGCCCTCGACGCCGCCGACGTCGAGGCGGTCGAACGGCTCGCGTCCCGGCTCGACGGCCTCGCCGGGCCCGAGGAGCCGCCCGCGCGCGTCCACGGCGACCTGTGGTGGGGCAACGTCCTCTGGGGCGCCGAACGCGCCTGGCTCATCGACCCCGCCGCGCACGGCGGCCACCGCGAGACCGACCTCGCGAACCTGCGCCTGTGGGGTGGGACGCCGCTGCTCGACACCGTGATCGCCGCGTACGCCGAGGCCGCGCCGCTCGCCGACGGCTGGGAGGAGCGGACCCCGCTGCACCAGCTCTTCCCGCTCCTGGTCCACACCACGCTCTTCGGCCGCGCCTACCGCTCCCAACTCATGGGACTCGTGTCTCACTTTACGAAACTGTCATAGTGGGGGACTACGCTCGAACCATGCCTGCACCGATCCCCGCACCCGGCTCCCCGGAGCCCGCGAGCACCCAGGGCCCCGGCGCCCTGCGGGACCGGCACGGGCGCGTCGCCACCGACCTGCGCGTGTCCCTCACCGACCGCTGCAACCTGCGCTGCGCCTACTGCATGCCCGAAGCCGGACTCCCCTGGCTGCCGAAGCCCACGCTCCTCACCGACGACGAGGTGTCGCGGCTCGTGCGCATCGCCGTCCTCGACCTCGGCGTGCGCGAAGTGCGCTTCACCGGCGGCGAACCGCTCCTGCGACCGGGCCTGCCCGGCATCGTGCGCGACGCCGCCGCCCTGGAGCCGCGACCCGAGACCTCCTTGACCACCAACGCGATCGGGCTCGACAAGCTCGCGCCGACACTGGCCGCCGCCGGGCTCGACCGCGTCAACGTCTCGCTCGACACGCTCGACCGCGACACGTTCAAGGCCCTCGCCAAGCGCGACCGCCTCGACGCGACCCTCGCGGGGATCGCGGGCGCGGCCGCCGCCGGGCTCGCGCCCGTCAAGATCAACACCGTGCTCATGCGCGGCGTCAACGACACCGAGGCGCCCGCGCTCCTGCGGTTCGCCCTCGAACACGGCTACGAGCTGCGGTTCATCGAGCAGATGCCCCTCGACGCGGCGGGCGTGTGGCGCCGCGACGAGATGGTCACCGCCGCCGAGATCCTCGACGCCCTGCGCGCCGAGTTCGACCTCGTCCCGGACCCCGCGCACCGCGGGTCGGCCCCGGCCGAGACGTGGCTGGTCGACGGCGGGCCGGCGAAAGTGGGCGTCATCGGCTCGGTGACGCGGCCGTTCTGCGGCGACTGCGACCGCACCCGCCTGACCGCCGACGGGCAGGTCCGCAACTGCCTGTTCGCGCGCGGCGAGACGGACCTGCGCGGGCTCCTGCGCGAGGGCGCAGGCGACGCGGAGATCGCCGCGCGGTGGCGGGAGGCCATGTGGGGCAAGCTGCCCGGGCACGGCATCGACGACCCGTCGTTCCTCCAGCCGTCCCGGCCCATGTCGGCGATCGGGGGCTGAGGGTGGTCACTGTGCGGTACTTCGCGGGCGCGAAGGCGGCCGCGGGGCGCGGCGAGGAGCAGGTCAGCGCCGCCGACGTCGCGGAGCTGAAGACGGTCCTGGAGGACCGGCACGGGCCGGTGCTCGGGAAGGTCCTGTCGGCGTCGACGCTCCTGGTGGACGGGCTGGCCGCGCGGGACCCGGGGACGGTGCTGCCCGCGGGGGTCACGGTCGAGGTGCTGCCGCCGTTCGCGGGCGGGTGAGGCGGGCCGGCGCGG
Source organism: Glycomyces mayteni (assembly GCF_042428885.1). NCBI lineage: Bacteria > Bacillati > Actinomycetota > Actinomycetes > Glycomycetales > Glycomycetaceae > Glycomyces > Glycomyces mayteni. The sequence goes on along the minus strand of NZ_JBHMBP010000001.1, from coordinate 866,660 downwards.
GGGCCGTGCCGCCGCGCGAAACGTGAAAGCGGATTTTCCGGATTTGTCCCGCGCGGCGCCCCCTATCCATGACCGTACGCCTCGGGTCCGACACGGTGCGCGTTCGCAGGTGCGGCGCAGCCGCTGCCCGGCCTCGGCCTGGTCGCGGGCCGGTTGCGTGTCGAGGGCGGCGTGGTTGGCGGCGGGGCCGGGGCGTGATGCGGGGTGTTGCGGGGGTGCGGGTTCGGGGCGGGGTCGGGAGCCGCTGGCTCGGGGGCGGTGCGGATCTGCGAGGATGCATGTGTGCGCCGTCCTGATGAACGAAAGCAGCCGCAGGTGGCGTCCCCGCTGTTCGAGCTCTCGGCCGACATGCGGACCACCGGCGAGCGGCGGCGCCGCTCGCACCGGCCCCATTCGCGGTACGTCCGCGAGTCCGTGCCGATGCCGGAGCCGGCGTTGACGACGCGGACGCCCGACCCGTGGCTGGAGTCCGCCCCGCTGCTCACCGGCATGGACGAAGTGGGGGCGGGCCTGCTCGACTCCCTCGACGCGATGCAGCGCGTGGCCGCGGCCGCCGGGCGCGGACCGCTGCTCATCAACGCCTCGCCCGGGACCGGGAAGACCCACCTGCTCATCCGCCGCACCGCGTACCTGGTGCAGGAGCTCGGCGTGCCCGCCAGGCAGTGCCTGGTGCTGGCCGCCTCGAAGGCGGGCGCGGCGCGCATCCGGCGGGAGCTGGCGACGCTGCTGGGGCGCGAGGCCGCGGCGATCACCGTCGCGGAGTTCGACGACTTCGCCGCCGCGTCCCCGCCGGAACTGGGGCACCTCTTCATCGACGACCTGCCGCGGATGCCGATGCGGCTGTTCCGGCAGCTCACCGAGCACCGCGGGCCCGAGGCGGACGTGACCGCCACCGGCGACCCCGACTCGGCGCTGTGCGCGGGCGAGCCCGCCGCGTTCGCGGCGTTCGGGGAGCAGTTCCCGCAGGCGCACGTGATGCGCCTGTCACGCAACCACCGCAGCCCCGCCGCGGTCCTCGTGGCCGCCTCGCAGGTGGTCGAGCCGATCAGCCGCGTCCCGGGCCGCCTCGTGCAGCCCGAGCGACCGGCCCTGGAGGGCTCGGGGATCGGCCGGTACTTCGCGGTCGACGCCGACGACGAGAAGCGGTTCGTGGAGGCCCTGACCGACCGGCTCGCCGAGCTCGGGGTGGAGCGCGACGAGCTCGCGGTCATCGGACCCGACGGCCTGTCGGTCGCCGAGGCGGCCGACGGCGAGTACCGCGTGGTGTGCCTCACGGGCGTGACCGCCGAGGACTGGCCGAACACGGCCGCCGCCCGCCGCGAGCTGTACGTGGCGCTCGGGCGGACCCGCGACCTCGCCTACGTCTCCCACACCGGTGCGGGCTCGCCCCTCCTGGCCGATGTGGACCAGGGGCTCTTCAGTCCATTCGGGATGGTCCCGCAACCGCACTCGGGTCCTGAGCAGCCCCGACTGCTGTAGCACGCGCGATCCGACCACGTGGAGTTCCCACGCGGACACGAACGGATGGGACACAATAGGCGGGTAACCGCCGTCTCACGCTGGGAGTCCCGATGGAGCACACCGAAGAGGACACCGTTCCTCTGCACCGGCCGGATGCTCCCGCCTGGTCCCCGTTCGCCCCGCCGGAGGTGAACGCGCAGTACGCGGCCGGCCCGGAGGCCGTCCACAACCCGCGCACCGCCGACCACGTGCCGAGCGCGCCCCCGCCCCCCGCGATGCCGATGCCCGCGGAGGCCCCGAACGGGCAGCACCCGGCGCCCGCGGCCGACGGCTGGCCCGCCGCACCGCCCGCGCAGGGCGCGCCGCACACCGTGTCGCCGCACGTCCCGGTGCCCGTGTTCCCCGACCACGCCGGTGCGCTGGAGCGCGTCGGCGTCACCGCCGACGACTTCGCGTCCAGGCGGGTCGTGCCGCCGCGCGCGCCGGTCGCCGAGACGGGCCTGCGCGGGGCGCTGCACCGGCTGAGCTTCGGGGCCGTGGCGCTGCCGCCGGGGCCGCGCGAGCGCGCCCGCCAGCGCGCCGTGGAGACCGTGCGCCGCAACTTCGGGGGCCTGCGCCAGATCACCGTCGTGAACCCGAAGGGCGGCGCGGGGAAGACCGTCGCGGTCCTCATGCTCGCGAGCGCGTTCGGGCGCCACCGGGGCGGGTACGTGCTCGCGTGGGACAACAACGAGACGCAGGGGACGCTGGGCATGCGCGCCCAGCAGGACTTCCATGTGCGCACCGTGCGGGACCTGCTGCGGGACCTCGACCACTTCAAGGGCCCGACGGGTCGGATCGGCGACCTGTCGCAGTACGTGCGGGCGCAGGGCGGCGCGATGTTCGACGTGCTCGCCTCCGACGAGTCGGCGACGGCCGGGGAGATGCTCACGGCGCAGTCGTTCGGGGACCTGCGGGAGGCGGTGTCGCGGTTCTACAAGCTCATCGTCGTGGACACGGGGAACAACGTGCGGGCCCAGAACTGGCAGGCGGCGATCGACGCGACCGACCAGCTGGTGGTGACGATGTCGGCGCGCAACGACTCGGCGGAGACGGCCGCGCGGATGCTCGACCACCTGGAGCAGACGGGCCGGCGGGACCTGGTGCGCGGCGCGGTGTCGGTGGTGTCGATGCCGGCCCACCGCAAGGACGTGGACCTGCCCGCGGTGCAGCGGCATTTCGCGGCCCGGACGCGGGCGGTGCTGCTGGCGCCGTACGAGAAGCTGCTGGACTCGGGAGAGCCGATCCGCTACGACTCGTTGAGCAAGGCGTCGTCGGCGGCCTGGCTGCGGATCGGCGCGGCGGTGGCCGAGGGCCTGTAGGAGGCCAGGAGGTCGACGAGGCCCGCGGCGGCGTCGGCGAGGCGGGAGTCGTCCTCGTCGGCGTGGCCGGTGACGAGCGCGCCCTGGACGAACACGAGGGCGGTGCGGGCGAGGCGGCCGGGGTCGGCAGCGGGGTCGAGTTCGCCGCGCTCGACGGCGCGGGCGAGGATCGCGGCGAGGTCGCGTTCGAGGTCGGTCCAGGCGTCCTGGACGCGGCGCATGGTGGCGGGGTCGTCGGCGAGCTCGACGGCCGCGCGGACGATGAAGCCGCCCTCCTTGGAGTGGCGGACGACGACGTCGAGCAAATCGCCCACGGCGCGCAGCGCTTCCCCACCGGCGGCGTCCTCCTCGGTGCCGCGGCCGGTGGCGCGTCGGGCTATCGCGCGCAGCTCCGGTTCGGTGTCGTCCCTATATCGTTGCAGCGCTGTGATGTAGAGCTGGTGCTTGGACCCGAACGCGGCGTAGAGCCCGGCGCGGTTCATGCCGGTGGCGGCGACCAGGTCCGACATGGAGGTCGCGGAGAACCCCCTGTCCAGGAAGACCCGTGTCGCAGCGCGAAGGACTCTGTCCAAATCGGCGTTCTTATTTCTGCTCACGTTGAGCACCGTATCGACACCCGGTGCTACGGGTCAATAACCGCAAGGCGGGAGTTGACTCACGAGGCGCGAGTGAACGGTCGCACTGCGGAGGCGTCCGGCTTGACACCCCCGGGGGCACCGGCGAGAATGAGCGCAAACTGAACAGGCGTCTGGCGGGGGAAGTCCGGTGAAAGGCCGGCGCTGACCCGCAACGGTAGTCGCGGTCGCCCCATGGCGACAACCTGGCACCTCTCTGTTCCTGCCCGGTCCACCCGCGTGAGCCCGAATGCCCGCCGCGCCCAACGGAAATGTCAACGCCTGTCGTGGTCTACAGGCGCTTGCGGCGCAGCCGCCTGCCCGAAGACCCACTCGCTCTAGGAAAGGTCAGGCAATGCGCCACCTTGCCGGCCGCGTGCTCATCGCAGCGGCCCTGCCCGTCACCCTGCTCGCGGCCTCGCCCGCGCACGCCCAGTCGTCCGAGCCGTTCGCCGAGCCCGCAGCGGCGGCCGCGTCGTGGCTGGCCGCCCAGTCCGACGGGACCGCCTGGAACCAGGACCCGGCGACGACGCTCGACGCGGTGATCGGCCTCCAGGCCGCCCGCGTGGGCGCCGACCAGGTCCGGACGGCGCTCGAATGGCTCAACGACTCCGCGGTCCTGGACCCGTACGTGAACACGGACGCCGCGGGCGGGGCCGGGTTCAACGCCGGGTCGGCCGGGAAGGTCATGTACGTCGTGGCGACCGCCGGGGGCGACCCGACGGACTTCGGCGGGATCAAGCTCGCCGAGCAGGTCGCCGCGTCGCAGGCCGCGAACGGCACGTACGGCGACGGCACCGCCCTGTCGACCTCGTGGGCGGTCCTGGGGCTCTCGCGCACCGACACGGCCGCGGGCGAGACGGCCGCGGCCGGCCTCGCCGCGGTCCAGTGCCCCGACGGCGGGTTCAGCTACAGCGATGTCGACGGCGGCGACGACTGCGTGTCGGACGCGGACACCACCGGTCTCGCGATTCCGGCGCTCGTGAGCCTCGGCGACCCGGCTTCGGCGTCCCTGGAGTCGGCCGTGACCTGGCTGGAGGGCGCGCAGGCCGAGGACGGCGGGTTCGACGCCGGGTTCGGCGAGAACGCGAACACGACCGCGGTCGCGGCGCAGGCGTTCCTCGCGGCGGGCCGCGCGGACGCGGCCGAGCGGGCCGTGGCGTTCCTGCTGACGCTCCAGTTCGGCTGCGACGGCGCCGCCCCGGGCGCGTTCATGTACACGAACCCCGAGGACGCGGACTTCGGCGAGGCGACGCGCCTGCTGGCGACCGCGCAGGCGATCGTCCCGGTCTCGGGCCAGGACCTCGCGACGCTCGACGCCTCCGGTTCGGCCGCCGACGTGCCCGCCGTGGACTGCGCTTCGGCGGACGCGGGCGACGCGACCACCGCTGCGGGTGACGACGAGGAATCCGGTTCGGCTTCTTGGCTGCCTTGGGCGATCATCGCCGCGGTGGTCGTCATCGCCGCGCTGATCGTGGTGTTCGCGCTGCGTTCGCGCCGCAACGGCGGCTCCGGCGATGCGGCTGCCGCTCCCGCGGCGCCGAAGGCCGACGACGCCGCCTCCGGCGAATCCGCTTCGGACGAGGCGGCGGGCGAGGAGCCGGGCGACGACTCCGGCGAGGGCAAGGACAAGTAGTCCTCCCCGTGTCCCGACACGAACGACGCGCAGCCAGCGCCCGCCTGACCGGCGGGCGCTGGCTGCGCGCTGTCACGCCGCGCCGTTTTCGGCTCCGGCTGTTGTCGTACCTGTCGGGCACCCTGGTGACCGGGGGTGCTCGGAACGGGGATCGCCGGGGCTCTCGTGCGCCTGCGAACCGGCGCGTGCCGGGCGGTGCCGGGATTGCGGCGGGAAGCGGCTTGTCCGCGGCCCGGCGATTGCGGCTGCTGCGCCTTGGTGCTGCCGGGTTCGGGGCAGTGCTGTTCGGCGCCGTTGCCGCCGTGGGGGTTCCCGCTGCCGGTGCCGGGGCGCAGGAGGTGTGCGGCGGGGTCGTGGTCGTGGTCGACTTCGGGGAACTGGACGGGCTGGAGACCGGGTGCGCGGCCGATCCGGCGGACGGGCTCGACGCGCTCGCGCAGGCCGGGTTCGCGGTCACCGAGGTCGCGGCGATCCGCGGCATGGTGTGCAGCATCGACGCGCTCCCCGCGACCGACTGCGGCGCTTCGCCTCCCGCGGACGCGTACTGGTCGTACTGGCACGCGAACGCCGGGGACGAGGAGTGGACGTACTCGATGGTCGGCGGCGCCGACGCGACGCCGGACGCGGGGGACTTCGAGGGCTGGGCGTTCGGCGACGGCTCCGCGCCGCCCGCGGTCGCGCCCCCCGACGCCGCGGCCGACTCCCCTGAGACGGAGTCGGATTCGGGCGGGTCGTCGTACACGTGGGTCGTCGCCGTGGCCGCGCTCGCCGTGATCGGCGCGCTGGTCGCCTGGCGGCTCCGGCAGCGGCGCGCCTGACCGTGCCGACCGACCTCGGCCCGATGCGCCGCCGCACCGCCCACCCCGTCGCGTGGTGGGCGTGGGCGCTGCTGCTCGCGACCGCGGCCGGGCGCACCGCGAACCCGTGGCTGCTGCTGCTCATCGCCGCCGTCGCGGGTCTGGTCGTGGCGTTCTGCCGCGGGGACGAGCCCTGGTCGGGCGCCTACCGGGTGTTCCTCTACATCGGGTTGAGCGCGGTCGCGGTCCGGATGGCGTTCTATGTGGTCTTCGGCGGCTCGGACGGGCCGACGGTGCTGTTCGCGCTGCCGTCGGTGACGCTGCCGCAGTGGGCGGCCGGGTTCCGGCTCGGCGGGAACGTGACCGCGGAGGGCGCGCTCGCGGCGCTCTACGACGGGATGCGGCTCGCGGTGCTCCTGGTGTGCGTGGGCGCGGCGAACGCGCTCGCGAGTCCGCGGCGGCTCCTGCGGTCCGTGCCGGCCGCGCTGTACGAGGTGAGCGTCGCGGTCGTCGTCGCGTTGTCGGTGGCCCCGCAACTGGTGGCCTCGGTCGGGCGGGTGCGGCGGGCGAGGGCTTTGCGCGGCAACACGGGCCGCAGCCCCGCGAACCTCATGCGCACCGTCGTCGCGCCCGTGCTGCACGAGGCGCTCGACCGGTCGCTGCACCTCGCCGCGGCCATGGCCTCGCGCGGGTACGGGCGCGCCGCCGGCGTCCCGGCGCAGGCCCGGCGGGCGACCGGGACGGCGCTGCTGGTCGGGCTCCTCGGCCTGTGCGCGGGCGCCTATGCGCTGCTGGGGAACGCGACTCCCGCGCCGCTCGCGTGGGGCGTGCTCGCGGCCGGTGCGGCCGCGGCGGTGTTCGGGATCGCGTTCGCGTCGCGGCGCGTGCCGCACACCAGGTACCGGCCGGACCGGTTCGGCCCCAAGGACTGGGCGGTCGCCGCCTCGGGCGCGGCCGCCGTCGCCGGGTCAGTGGCGAGCCTCGCCCTCGAACCGGCGGCCCTGTGGCCCGCGACCGCGCCGCTCCACATGCCCCCGCTGCCCCTGTACGCCGCGGCCGGGGTCCTCCTCGCCGCCGCCCCAGCGCTCCTCGTCCCCTCCGCTCCCGAGGCCGCCGCACGACGGCGCACCGGCTCGGACCCGCAGCCCGCGGCCCCGGCCGGAAGCGGCGCCACGGCCCCGGAGGGCGGCCCGCACCCCGCTGCGGCAACCGGCACCGACACACCGCGAGGCGGCCGCCGCTCCGCCGCGGGCACCGACACCTCGGCAACGGAAGGCACCCGATGACCGTCGACGCCATCGTGTTCGAGCACGTCACCTTCGCCTACGGGGCGACCGCGCCCGGTGCGGACGGGGCGGCCCCGGCCGGGGCTCCCGTGCTCGACGACGTGTCGTTCGCGCTGCCCGAGGGCGAGTTCTGCCTGCTGGTCGGCCCGACGGGCGCGGGGAAGTCCACGCTCCTCAAGGCCGTCAACGGGCTCGTCCCCCGGTTCAGCGGCGGCGACATGCGCGGGCGCATCGCCGTCGCCGGGCGCGAGGTGCGCACGGCCACCCCCGCGGACCTCGCCGACGTCGTCGGGTACGTCGGGCAGGACCCGCTCGCGGGGTTCGTCACCGACGAGGTCGAGCTCGAACTCGCCTACACCGCCGAGCAGCTCGGCATCGCACCCGCGGCGATGCGCAAGCGCGTCACCGAGATCGTCGACCTGCTGGGCCTCGCCGACGTGCGGGACCGCGCGCTCGCACAGCTGTCGTCGGGTCAGCGCCAGCGGGTCGCCATCGGCGCGGCCCTGGTCGCGGGCCCCGCCGCGCTCGTCCTCGACGAGCCGACCTCGGCGCTCGACCCGGCCGCGGCCGACGAGGTGCTGTCAGTGCTGCACCGGCTCGTCCACGACCTCGGGGTGACGGTGCTGCTGGCGGAGCACCGGCTCGAACGCGTCGTCCAATATGCAGACTCTGCCCTCCTTCTCGACGGCGGCCGTGTCACCGCCGGTCCGCTCGGCGAGGTCCTCGCCTACTCGCCGGTCGCTCCCCCGGTGGTCGGCCTCGGGCGCCTCGCCGGGTGGCCCGGCCCGCCGGTGACGATCCGCGAGGCCCGGCGCCACGCCGCCGGACTCCGCGAGACCCTCACCGACCGTGCCCGAACCGTAGCGCGGCCCACCGACACTCCCGTCCCGTCCGGCCCGCCCGAACCGCCGCTGCTGGAGGCCCACGGCGTCACCGTCGACTACCCGGGCGTGCGCGCGGTCGCCGGGATCGACCTCGCCGCGCGCCGCGGCGAGCGCATCGCCCTCATGGGCCGCAACGGGTCCGGGAAGTCCAGCCTCATGTGGGCCCTCCAGGGCACCGGGAGGCGCTCGGGCGGGACCGTGGCCGTCGCGGGCGCCGACCCGGCGTCGCGCAAGCCCGGGGAGCGGCGCCGCCTCGCCGGGCTCGTGCCCGCCGAAGCCGCCGACCTGCTGTACGCAGAGTCCTGCGCCGCCGAATGCGCCGGAGCGGACGCGGACGGGGGCGCCCCCAAGGGCACGTGCGCGAAGATCCTCGACGACCTCGTCGACGGCGCCGACCCCGCGGCCCACCCGCGGGACCTGTCCGAGGGGCAGCGCCTCGCGCTCGCCCTGGCCGTGACCCTCACGGCCGCACCGCCGCTGCTGCTCCTCGACGAGCCGACCCGCGGCCTCGACTACCCGGGGAAGGCCGCGCTCGCCGCCCGCCTGAAGGCCCTCGCGCAGGCCGGGCACTGCGTCGTCGTGTCCACGCACGACGTCGAGTTCTGCGCCGAGTTCGCCTCCCGCGTCGTGGTCCTCTCCGACGGCGAGGTCGTCGCCGACGGCCCGGCCCGGCAGATCACGGCCGCCTCGCCGATGTTCGCGCCGCAGGTGGAGAAGATCCTGCCCGGCTGGCAGACCGTCGCTGAGGTCGCCGCGGCCCTGGGGCGCGGCGGTGAGTGAGCTCCCGCGCCCGGCCGTCCACCGGCGGGCGGCGGTGGCGCTGGCGCTCGCGGCCGGGTTCGGCCTCGTCGCGATGTCGTGGCCGCTGCTGGCCGCGCCGGGCGGGGCGCTGACCGAGACCACTTCGGGCCCTTGGCTGTTCGCGCTGCTGCTGCCGTTGGTGACGGCGACGGTGGTGGTGCAGCTCGCGGACGGCGGCCTGGACGCGCGGGCGGTGGCGCTGCTGGGGGTGCTGTCGGCGGTGGTCGCGGCGGTGCGCCCGTTCGGGGCGGGGGCGGCCGGGGTGGAGACGGTGTTCTTCCTGATCGTGCTGGCGGGCAGGGTGTTCGGGGCGGGGTTCGGGTTCCTGTTGGGCTGCACGGGCCTGTTCGCGTCGGCGCTGCTCACGGGCGGGGTGGGGCCGTGGATGCCGTATCAGATGTTCGCGGCGGCGTTCGTGGGCCTGGGCGCGGGGCTGCTGCCGCGTACCCCGGACACGCGGGCGGGCCGGGCCGGGGAGGTCGCGCTGCTCGTCGGCTACGGCGTCGTCGCCTCGCTCGCCTACGGGCTGTTGATGAACCTGTCGTTCTGGCCGTTCGCGATCACGCAGGGGGAGCTGGCGTACGTGCCGGGCGGCGGGCTCGGCGAGAACCTGCCGCGCCTCCTCGCGTACTCGCTGGCGACGTCCCTGGGCTGGGACGTGGGCCGGGCGGTCACGACGGCGGTGCTGCTGGTCCTGACGGGCCCGCTGCTGCTGCGGGTGCTGCGCCGGGCCGCGCGCCGCGCGAACTGGTCGTAGCCCCTCACCCGTCCAGGGTCGCGACGAGGCCGCGGCGATCTCGGCGGGCCCGGTCCGGCGCCCCGGGCCTTCAAGCGTTCCGTGCGGGGCGGAAGCCGAGGTCGTCGATGCGCAGGACGGGCATGGTGCGGCGGCGGACCCCGGCCCGGCAGGACCAGTGCTCGTCGAACCAGCCGCCGCCCTTGATGACCCGGTAGTCGCGGTAGACCTCCCGGTCGTACACGTCGAAGCACCACTCCCAGGCGTTGCCGAGCATGTCGTACAGGCCCCACGGGTTCGGTTCGCGCCCGGCGACCTCGTGGAGGCGCTCCCCGGAGTTGCCGCGGTGCCAGGCGATCGCGTCGAGGTCGCCGTAGCGGGGGCCGGCGGTCCCGGCGCGGCAGGCGTGCTCCCATTCGGCCTCGGTGGGCAGCCGGTAGCCGTCCGCGGCCCGGTCCCACACCACGTCGTCGCTCTCGCCGGTGTCCGTGCCCGCGTAGGCGGGCCGCAGCCCTTCGCGCACCGACACGGCGTTGCACCAGCGGACGGCGTCGAGCCAGGACACCTCCACCGCCGGGAGGTCCCCGGCGCCGTCCCCGGCGGTGCCGCCGAGGACTTCGGCGTACAGGGCGCGCGTGACGGGCACGGCGCCCAGGAGGAACGGCGCGACCTCGGCGGTCCAGGAGCGCTCGGTCCGCCGGTCGTGGAGGGTCGCGGTCCCGGCCCCGATCGGTCGCATCTGCGGTGTCACCGCCGAATACTAGAACCCCCCACCGACAGGTGATGCCGGTCACTGCCGGTCACGTCGGGGCGGCGCGCCGGTTCACACGGGCAACAGCGTCCAACGAGAACCGGAGCAGTCCGATGAGCATCGCCTTCTACACCGTCACCGTCGCCGCGGCCCTCTGGACCGGGTTCTCGGCCTACTCGATCTGGGCGAAGGCCCCGTACGTGGTCGAGCCGCTCCGCCACTACGGCGTCCCGCAGTCGTGGTGGTTCCGGCTGGGCCTCGCGAAGGCCGCGGGCGCGCTCGGACTCCTGGCGGGCCTGGTCGTCCCGTGGATCGGCATCGCCGCCGGGGCCGGCCTGGTCCTGTACTTCCTCGGCGCGGTCGTCACCGTCCTGCGGGCCCGCTCGTACCAGACCCTCGTGGCCCCGCTCATGTACCTGGTCCCGGCCGCCGCCGCCCTCACCCTGGGCGTGCTCGTCTGAGCCTCGGCCCCAAGGAGAAGGGCCCGCGCGGTGCGCGGGCCCTTCCTCCTGTCTCCTTGCGGTCCTTGCTAGCGCTGCCACTGCTCGGCGAAGGACACGCCGACCTTGGGGCTGCCGATGAGCGCGAGCGGCATGAAGAACCCGATCTGCCCGAGCACCCCGATGAGGACGACGATCTGCTCCTCGGTGAGGTGCTTGCGGGCCTCGTCGACGACCTCGTCGGAGACGCGCTCGCCGGTCGGGTTCGGGGTGTGGACGGCCTCGGCGAGGGCCAGCGCGGCCCGTTCGGCGTCGGTGAACAGCGGCGAGGTGCGCCAGGTGGCGACGGCCCCGAGCCGCTCGGGGGTGTCGTCGGCGGCTTCGAGCTGCCGGGACGTGAAGTAGCTGGAGCCGAGGAGCTGGCCGACGCGCAGGTGCACGAGGGACGCGGTCGTGGCCGGGAGGACGCCGTCGGCGTTCACCTTGTTGACGGCCGCGGCGATCTCGCCCACGACGGGCAGGTACTGGGCGGGGTTCTCGATGCGGGGCAGGACGGTCATGGCGGTGTTCCCTTCTCGGTGGATCGTTCTGCCTCCATGACGGATGCCGGGACGCCGATGTGACCGCGCCCGGTGCGATGCGCGTCACATCAGGGTCGGAGGAGCCAGCGCCAGCGCGGCAGCTCCGCGACCAGGGACGCGGCCGTCAAGGCGCTCAGGGCGGCCGCGGCCCACAGGGGCCAGGCGATCCAGGCGCAGGCGACGCCCGCGGCCATGGTCGCGGCGAGGATGAGGACGGTGGCCCAGCCGGGGACGGGGACGGCGGCGGAGGGCTTGTCGCCGGGGGTGGCGAGCACGGCGGGGACCGCGATGGCGACGAGGACCGCGCCGATGCCGAGGGCGAGGTGGACCTGCCCGGCGGCGGTGCCGAGCGCGGCCCACGCGGCGATCTCGGTGAGGAACCGGAGGGCGGCGGCGGGGCGGCGCTTCGGGGAGGCCGCGCCGAGGTCGTGTACGGGCGTGGTGGTCACGCACCGATGATCCTCCGCCTCGGCGGGGCCCGCGAACGCGGACGGGCCCGCCTCCCGGCGGGCCCGTCCGTACTGCGCTGCTACCCCGTGCCTCCTACCCCATGAGGGCCCCGGCGCCGAGGAGCGCCTTCAGGTCCGCGGACAGCTCCACGGAGGGCCGCACCCGCCACGCGTCGCCGAGGGCGAGGAGGGTCGTCTTGGGGCCGTTGGCGATCTGGACGCGGACCTGCGCCTCGCCGCGGTGGGTCTTGAACGTGTCGGAGAGCTTCTCGATGAGGTCGGGGTTCACCGACGCGGCGCGCAGCGCGAGCGTGATCGGCGCCGAGTTCGACTCGGGCCCCGAGGTCGTGTCGAGGACGGCGAGGTCCTGCGCGATGAGCTGCGCGGTCCCGTCCCGGCGGTCGAGCTTGCCCTTGACGCAGCACACGAGGTCGTCGGCGAGCGACTCCGACACCAGCTCGTACGTGTTGGGGAAGAACCGCACCTCGATCGAGCCGGCGAGGTCCTCCAGGGTCGCCGACGCCCACAGTTTGCCCTGCTTGGTGACCCGCTTGGCGACGTTCTGGAGGATCCCGGCGACGCGCACGTTCGCGCCGTCGGGGACGTCCTCGCCGTGCAGGGCCGCGATCGGCCGGTCCGCGTTCGAGGACAGGAGCCGCTCGAACCCGTTGAGCGGGTGGTCGGAGACGTACAGGCCGAGCATCTCCCGCTCGAACCCGAGCTTGTCGCGCCGGTCCCACTCGTCGTCGGCGATGGTCAGGTCCACGCCGAGCGTGTCGGTGGTCTCCTCCATCATGCCGCCGAACAGGTCGAACTGGCCGCGCGCCTCCTCCTTCTTGATCGACACCATCGCGTCGATGGCCTTCTCGTGGACCTCCGCGAGGCCCCGCCGGGCGTGCCCGAGGGAGTCGAACGCGCCCGCCTTGATGAGCGACTCGACGGTCCGCTTGTTGCACACCGGCGCCGGGACCTTCTGGAGGAAGTCCTTGAAGTCCGCGTACGCGCCCTTCTCCTCGCGGGCCTCGATGATCCCGGCGACGACGTTCGCGCCGACGTTGCGGACCGCGCCGAGCCCGTACCTGATGTCCTTGCCGACCGGGTGGAACATGTGCCGCGACTCGTTCACGTCCGGCGGCATCACCGTGATGCCCATGCGCCGGCACTCCGACAGGTACACGGCGGCCTTGTCCTTCGAGTCGCCCACGGAGGTGAGCAGCGCCGCCATGTACTCGGCCGGGTAGTTCGCCTTCAGGTACGCCGTCCAGTACCCGACGAGCGCGTAGCCCGCGGCGTGCGACTTGTTGAACGCGTACCCGGCGAACGGGAGCATGATGTCCCACAGGGTCTTGATCGAGTCCTTGGAGTACCCGTTGCCCTGCATGCCCGCCTCGAACGCCGCGAACTGCTTCTCCAGGACGTCGAGCTTCTTCTTGCCCATGGCCTTGCGGAGCACGTCCGCCTGGCCCATCGTGAACCCGGCGAGCTTCTGCGCGATGCGCATGATCTGCTCCTGGTAGACGATGAGGCCGTACGTCTCGGCGAGGATCTCCTCCAGGGCCTCCGCGAGCTCGGGGTGCAGCGGCGTGACGTCCTGGCGCTTGTTCTTGCGGTCGGCGTAGTTGTTGTGCGAGTTCGCGGCCATCGGGCCCGGCCGGTACAGGGCGTTCACCGCGATGATGTCGTTGAACTCGGTGGGCTGCATGCGCTTGAGGAGCTCGCGCATGGCGCCGCCGTCGAGCTGGAACACCCCGAGGCTGTCGCCGCGCGCCAGCAGCTCGTACGCCTTCGGGTCGTCCGTGGCGAGCGTGTCCAGGTCCAGCTCGATGCCCCGGTTGAGCTTGATCGCCTCGATCGCGTCCCCGATGACCGTGAGGTTCCGCAGCCCCAGGAAGTCCATCTTCAGCAGGCCGATGTCCTCGCACGAGGGGTAGTCCCACCCGGTGATGATCGACCCGTCCGGCCTGGCCCACATGGGGATGCAGTCCACGAGCGGCTGCGACGACAGGATGACCGCGCACGCGTGGACGCCGGCGTTGCGGATCAGCCCCTCCAGGCCCAGCGCCGTGTCGAAGATCGTGCGGACCTCGCCGTCGGACTCGATGAGCGACCGGACCTCCTGGGCCTCCTTGTACCGCTCGTGCCCCGGGTCCATGATCCCCGACAGCGGGATGTCAGTGGCGGCCACCGGCGGCGGCAGGGCCTTGGTGATCCGCTCGGCGATCGAGAACCCCGGCTGCCCGTGGTGGACGCGCGCCGAGTCCTTGATCGCGGCCTTGGTCTTGATCGTGCCGAACGTGATGACCTGGGCGACGAACTCCTTCCCGTACTTCTCCGTCGCGTACGTGATCATCTCGCCGCGCCGCCGGTCGTCGAAGTCGATGTCGATGTCGGGCATGGACACGCGCTCGGGGTTGAGGAACCGCTCGAACAGCAGCCCGTGCTCGATCGGGTCGATGTTCGTGATCTTCATCGCGTACGCGACCAGCGAACCGGCCGCGGACCCGCGGCCCGGCCCCACGTAGATCCCGATCGACCGGGCGTGGGAGATGAGGTCGGCGACGACCAGGAAGTACGACGGGTAGCCCGCGTTGATGATGACGTCCAGTTCGAGCTCGGCCCGCTCCAGGTAGTCCGCGGGCACCTCACGGCCCGGGAACCGCTCCGCCAGGCCCGTCCGCACCTGCTCCCGCAGCCACGTCCCCTGGTCGTGCCCCTCCGGCACGCCGATCACCGGCATCCGGTCCTGCACGGCGAACACGTCGTCGTACGACTCGACCATCTCGGCCACCAGCAGCGTGTTCGCGCAGCCCTCCTGCCACAGGTCGTCGGTCTTGATCCCGTACATCTGCTCGGCCGAGCGCAGGAAGTAGCCCTCGCCGTCGAACTTGAACCGCTTCGGGTCGTCGAGCGTCGTCCCCGACTGGACGCACAGCAGCGCCGCGTGCGTCGACTTCTGGTCCTCGGTCACGAAGTGCGAGTCGTTGGTGACCAGCGGCCGCAGCTTCATCTTCTGCGCCATCTCGTACAGCTCGTTCTTCACGCGCATGTCGATCTGGTTGTCGTGGTCCATGATCTCCAGGAAGAAGTTCTCCTCCCCGAAGATGTCCCGGTAGTCCGAGGCCGCCTGGTACGCCGCCTCGTGCTGCCCCAGCCGGAACCTGGTCTGCACCTCCCCCGAGGGGCACCCGGTGGTCGCCACGATCCCCTCGGCGTGCTGCGCGATGAGCTCGCGGTCCATGCGCGGCTTGTAGTAGTAGCCCTCGAACGACGCGACACTGGAGAGCTTGAACAGGTTCCGCAGGCCCGTCGAGTTCTTCGCGACCATCGTCATGTGCGTGTACGAGCCGCCGCCGGAGAGGTCGTCGCCGCGCTGGCTCGGCTCGCCCCAGAAGACGGGCTTCTTGTGGAACCGGTCCTGCGGCGCGATGTACGCCTCGATGCCGAGGATCGGCTTGATCCCGGTCTTCTTCGCCTCCTGGTAGAACGCGAACCCGCCGTACATGTTGCCGTGGTCGGTCATGGCGATCGCGGGCTGCCCGAGCCGCTGCGCCTCCGCGAACAGGGGTTTGAGCTTCGCCGCTCCGTCGAGCATCGAGTACTCGGTGTGCACGTGCAGGTGGACGTACTGGTTCGACACGCTTGACTCCCGCTTTGACCTGTGGTTTTGTCCTCGCTGGGCCCCCGGCCGCGCCCCCGCGGACGGCCCGCTCCAGACCCTCTAGCCTAGCCCCCCGCCGGGCCCGCCCGCGCGGCCTCCGCGACCCCGGAGGGCTCCGCCACGGCCCCTCACGCGCCCTTGGCGAACGCCTCCCGCGTCGCCTCGTCGAGGGGGAAGAACAGCTCCACGGCGAGCTCCGACACCGTCACGTCCCGCGGCGCGCCGAACGTCGCGATCGTCGTGAACATCGACAGCTCGCCCCGCGACGACCCCACCCGCAGCGGCAGCGCGATCGGATGCGGCGCCGCACTGTCGTCCCACTCGCCGTCGTCCGCCCCCGGCCCGTACCCGCCGACCTCCTCGATGAGCGCGGCCACCGCCGGGTGCTCGTCCACCGCGTACTGCTCCCGCAGCCGGTCGAGGAAGTACCGCTGCACCTCCCGGAAGTTCCGCAGCCGCGGCGCCATCCCGCCAGGGTGCAGCGCCACGCGCGCGAGGTTCACCCGCCCCGACAGCAGCGCCTGGTCGACGCCCTCCATGAGCACGGCCGCGCCCCCGTTGAAGTCGAGGAGGTTCCCGAACCGGTCCACCACCACCGCCGGGAGCGGGTCGTGGTGCTCGAGGATCAGCGCCACCGCCCGCCGGGCGACCGCGAGCCGCTCGTCCCAGTAGTCCGTCTCGTCCCACGCGGGTGCGAACCCCGCGGCCACCAGCAGCGCGTTCCGCTCCCGCAGCGGCACACCGAGGTCCTCGGCCAGGCGCAGCACCATGCGGCGGCTGGGCTCGGCCCGGCCGGTCTCGATGCGCGACAGGTGCCTCGCGGACACGCCGGTGCGCACCGACAGCTCGAACTGGCTGAGGCGGCGCCGCTCGCGCCACTGCCGCAGCAGCGCGCCGAACGCGGGAAGGGTCTGGACGGTCACGGCGCAACCGTAGCCGCGCCCGCGCCGCCCGGCCATGACCTCCGAGGTCATTGCGGACCGGACCCGCCCGGCCCACCATGGTCGGCATGCGGCGGCACCCGAGCCCCGCCCCGACCCCCTGGAGGAACCCATGACGACGACCGCCCCCGCCACCGCCGAGGCCCGCCTCCGCACCCTCCTCCGCCAGGACGCCGCCGCCTGCGCGGCCTTCGGCCTCCTCATGACCGCCGGGTTCGCCCTGGTCGACCCGCTCCTGGGCCTCGGCCCGGCCTGGGCGGTCCCGCTCGGCGTGTACCTCCTCGGCTGCGCGGTCGCGCTCGCACTGGTCGCCGGGTATCCGGTCCTGGTGCGCGGCCAGGTGATCGGCGTGGTCGTGAACAACGCCGTCGCCGCGGCCGCGCTGGCGGCGCTGCCGTTCACGGGCCTGGTGGACCTGACGGTCGCGGGCGTCGTGGTGATGCTCGGCGGGGCGGCGCTGGTGGTGCTGTTCGCGGTGCTCGAAGCCGCGGGAGCGAAGCGCCTCGCCTAACCGGTCAGCAGGGGCGGCGCGAAAGCGCCGCCCCACGCGGCTACCACGACATCCAGAAACACGCCAAACAATCCACAACCACTTTCTGAGCCGTAAAAAGTTATCCACAGCCCGAAAAAGAATTCTTGCCAGTAGTCGGCACCTGACGGACAGTTGACCGATGAGCACGACACAGGCGCGAATCAGCATCACAGGCCCCACCGACCTCCTGACGACAGTCCCGCTCCTCCTCGGATTCCACCCGGAGCACAGCCTCGTGGCGGTGGGCCTCATCGACCGGAGGCTCCAGTGCACCTTCCGGGTGGACCTCCCCGGCTCGGCCGACCACATGGAGCACCTGATCGACCTGACGGCGCAGCTGAGCCTCAACAACTGCAACGAATCCGTGGTGATCGCCTACGGCGACAAGGAGGTCGCCGAGGCCTCGATCGCCCGCGCGGCGCTCCGCTTCGACCACGCGGGCATCCCGCCGCTCGACGAGCTCCGGGTCACCGAGGGCCGCTGGTTCAGCCTGACCTGCGACAAGCCCTGCTGCCCGGCCGAGGGCACACCGGTCCCGGAGTCCACTCCGGCGTCCTGCGAGGTCGCGGTCGCGGGCTGCTACGCCGCGGCCGACCGCGCCGCGATCGCCGAGCAGCTCGCCCCGGCCCCGCCGGGCCGCCGCGCCGCAGTCGAGCGGGCGGTGGCGCAGACGCTCGCCGCCGAAGCGGACCTCGACTGGGCGGCCCAGCGCTCCCGCGACCTCCACGCGATCGACCACTGGCTGAGCACGCGGGCCCTGCCCGGCCCCGAGGACATCGCCTCGATCGGCCTCGCCCTCGGCGACTTGGACATCCGCGACTACGCACTGCGCCGCATCAGCGGCGGCGGCCTCGACGGCAACCGGATCGACCTGTGGCTGTGGGTCGCCCGCCACATGGCCGACGACCTCCTCGCCCCGGCCGCGACGGTCGCGGGCTACGCGGCCTACCGCTTCGGCAACGGCGTCCTCGCCCTCGAAGCGTTCGAGACGGCTCTGAAGGCGAGCCCGCACTACCGGCTCGCCCAGATGCTCATGGCCGCCCTCCAGGCGGGCTACCCGCCGAGCGCCATCGGCCGCATCGGCACCGGCGACATCGAAGCCGCAGAGAAAGACGACTGACCCGGGCCTCCCCCCGAATCCCGCACGAACCCGACCGACGCACATGAGAGGAAAGGCATGCCGACACCGAAGTCCGCACCGCGGATCGCGAGAACACGCGCCCGAACGGCGTCGTCCACCGACCACCGCGCCACGGCCCTGATGGCTAGTCTGGGGGCATGGGTGAACTCCCGAGCGATTTCGCCGCGATCCTCCTGGTCGGCGGCAAGGCCCGGCGATTCGCCGGATGCGCGAAGAGCGAACTGGTCGTCGACGGTGCGACGATCCTCGAACGGATGCTGGCGGCCTGCGCCGGGGCGGCCGCCCGGGTGGTGGTGGGCGCGCGGCCCGCCGACGCCGCGCCCCTCCCCGAAGGGGTGGTCGAGGTCCTGGAGGACCCGCCGGGTTCGGGCCCGGCGAGGTCGGTCCGGACCGGCCTGGAGCAGGTCCCCGACCACTGCACGCGGGTGGCGGTCCTCCCCGGGGACCTCCCGTTCCTGACGCCGGAGGCGCTGCGCCTCCTCCTCGGCACGGCGGACGCGGCGGGCCCGGAGACCGGAGCGGTCTTCTGCGACAACGCGGGACGCAGGCAGTGGCTGTGCGGCGTATGGCCCGCGGCGCGGCTCCGCCGCAACGCGGTCGGGGTCGAACCGGGAGCCCCCGCGAGGTTCCTGTTCACCGGGATCGACATCGAGACCGTGGTCTGGGAGGACGCCAGTCCGCCCCCGTGGTTCGACTGCGACACCCCGGAAGACCTCGACCAGGCCCGATCCTGGGCCGCGGACCTGAAATAGCGGCACCGACCACGACCGAGGCCCCCGCGGCGACCGGCACCCCCGGCCCCGCAAGCCCCGGCCGGACATCGGCCCACCGCACGGGCGGTCAACGACGACCGCCGGCCGCCGCCAAGGCGACGGCCACCGACACCATGCAGGCAAACGACATCGGGCGGGCGGGGTGGGGGCGGGGGGAGGGGCCCCGAAGCGATCGCGAGAAAAGCGCGATCGGCGGCGTTCTGGCCCGGCGGGGGAAGGCGCGGGCGGCAGCGTCTATGCGCGGCAGGGAAGCGCACGAGCGGCAGCGTTCGGCACCGGGCGGAGAAGGGTGGGATCGGCGGTGGTCTCCGCCGGGCCGCCTTGCGGCGGCCCGGGGGCTAGACGACGTCGAAGCGGTTGTCGAGGGAGCCGGTCTGGAAGAACGTGACTGCGGCGAGCGCGATCAGGAACAGCGCGAAGCCGATCCAGTGGAGCTGTCGCCGCTCGCGCGGCGTGAACGTGAGGATCGCGCCGCAGATCAGGCCGCCGATGAGGCCGCCGACGTGGCCCGCGAGGCTGAAGCCCATGAAGATGGTCAGCACCAGGTTGAGGCCCAAGAGCACGTAGATGCCCTGGTTGTCGCGCCGGAGCTTGCGGTTGACCATGATGAGGAGCCCGAACAGGCCGTAGACGGCACCGGAGGCGCCGGCCGTGAACGTGTCGTAGGAGAACAGGTAGACCGCGACCGAGCCGGCGAGACCGGACAGGAAGTAGGCCGCGGTGAACCGCGCGGGCCCGAGGTCGCGTTCGAGGATCCGCCCGAGCATCCACAGCACCACCATGTTGAACAGCAGGTGGATGGCCCCGAAGTGCAGGAACATGGCCGTGATCATGCGGTAGTACCCGCCCGCGGCCACGACCGGCGTGGTGAACGTGTTCCCGAAGAGCGTCACCGGCACGTCGGTGCTGTAGCCGGGCACGAAACCAATCTCGGCGCCGAACATGTGCAGCGGCGTCATCGACGAGGACGTGACCGCGGAGAGGCTGCCGCCCGCGACGATCGCCAGGACGAACACCGCGACGTTCGCGCCGATGAGGACCTTCGTGGCGGTCCCGGCGACGCCCGCGCGCGAGCCGCCGCCGAACGAGGAGCGCGTCTTGCGCATCGTCCGGCGGCCCTCGGCCACGCAGTCGGGGCATTGGAAGCCCACGGGGGCGTCGATCCGGCAGTCGGCGCAGATCGGCTTGTCGCAGCGCACGCAGCGCAGGTACGTCTGGCGGTTCCGGTGGCGATAGCAGACCGGGGCCGACTGCTCTTCGCTCATCGAGGGGGTGCTACTTCTCGATGACGACGGACTCGATGACGATCTCGTTGACCGGGCGGTCCATCGGGCCGGTCGCGGTCTTGCCGATGCGGTCGACGACCGACTGCGACTCGGGGTCGGTGACCTGGCCGAAGATGGTGTGCTTGAAGTTCAGGTGCGGGGTCGGGCCCAGCGTGATGAAGAACTGGGAGCCGTTGGTGCCGGGCCCGGCGTTCGCCATCGCGAGGAGGTACGGCTGGCCGAAGTGGAGGTCCGGGTGGAACTCGTCGGCGAACTGGTAGCCGGGGCCGCCGCGGCCGGTGCCCGTGGGGTCGCCGCCCTGGATCATGAAGCCGTCGATGACGCGGTGGAAGATCACACCGTCGTAGTACGGGCCCGAGCCGGGCTGGCCGGTCTCCGGGTCCTTGTACTCCTTGGTGCCCTCCGCGAGCCCCACGAAGTTCGCCACGGTCTTGGGCGCGTGGTTGTCGAGCAGTTCGATCCGGATGTCGCCGGCATTGGTCTTCAGCGTCGCCTTCGTCATGGCGTCTATGGTGCCAGACGGCCGAGGTTCGTCCAACTTTCTCCCCCGTTTCCCTCGACGGGTGTCACAGGCCGGTGCACGATGAGTTGTACATGCACCTAGAGGAGGCATTCACGATGGGCTTCAGCCGACGTTCCGCGACTCCCACCCGGGAGGCAGTGGACCATTTCAAGCACGGTGTGACCTCGTTCAAGGACGCGGGTTTCGCGGCCGCGCGGGGCACCCGCGACGCCGCGGCGCCGAAGGTCAACGTCGTCCTCGCGAAAGTGGGGCTGCGCAAGCCCCCGGCGCCGAAGTGGCCGTGGGTGGCGGGCGCCATCGGGGCGGGCCTGGCGATCGGCGGCGCCGTCGCGTACCTGTGGTACCGCCAGCGCACGGAGTCGATCGGGGAGCAGCTGCTCGCCGACGAGCTGCTGGACGACACGGAGCTGGACGACCGGGCGCTCCAGGAGGAGCTCGTCGACAGCGTGAGTCGGTAGCGCCGCCGGGCGGCGCGGCGGTCCGGGGGGACGCCGCCGCCGCGGCGGGAGAGGGAAGGCATCCGGCCGCGGGCCGGGTGATCGGGGATCCGTGCGGGCACGGGTCCCCGGAATCGTTCCGGGGCAAGGGGAGCGCGGTGCGGGGAAGGGCAACGCCGGACCGGTGTCTCGCTCCGGGGGGGAGTGGGCGAGTCCACCGATCCGGCGTCAGGGGGCGGGATAACGGATGCTGCCGCGGGCTGGGCCGCGGCCACGCAACCGATTGTGTCGCCCCGCTCGCTTCCGGGGAAGGGCGGTGCGGTGGCGGTTATACGCCATGTCGCATAACCGCCATCCATACTCGACGAAGAGTTGCCGTGCCGTCACGTCTCGTGTCGTGACGGCCGGCGCTCCGGTCAGGCGCGGGAGGTCTCCACGGCCTTGGCGAGGCGGCGCACGCCCTCGTCGATGCGGTCGGCCTTCACGGCGGAGTAGGCCAGGCGCAGGCAGGACTCGCCGCCGTCGAGCACGAAGTCGGTGCCCTTGACGACCTGGACGCCCTCGTCGGCGGCCGCGGCGGCGACCTTCGCGCAGTCGACGCCCTCGCCGAGGTCGACCCACAGGAAGTAGCCGCCGTCGGGGACGACGAACTCGGCGTTCGGCAGGTGCGCGCGCAGGGACGCGGCGAGCTGGTCGACGCGCTCCTCCAGGGCGGCCTTGACCGTCTCGATGGACCGGTCGAGGGCGCCGGAGGCCGCGAACTGGTAGATCGTGGACTGCGCGAACATGTTCGGCGCGATGTACGTGTTCGTGGCGGCGGCCGCGATCTGGGCGATGAGGTCGGCGGGGCCGACGAGGTAGCCGGTGCGCAGGCCGGGGCAGACGGTCTTGGAGAACGAGGACGCGTAGACGACGCGGCGCCCGGCGTCCTGCTCCAGCATGGTCGGGAACTGGTCGCCGCGGAAGCGGATGTCGAGGTACGGGTCGTCCTCGAAGATCGTGAAGTCGTAGTCCTCGGCGAGCTGGAGGAGGCGGACGCGCTTCTCGCCCGAGAGCGTGACGCCCGCCGGGTTCTGGAAGTTCGGGATGATGTGCGCCAGGGACGGGCGGACGCCGTCCTTGAGGAGCACTTCGAGCTCGTCGACGTCGAGGCCGTCGGCCTGGACGCGGACGGGGTGGAGGCGGCCGCGGCGCTCGCGCAGGCCCAGGAGGGTCCGGTCGTAGGTGGGCCGTTCGACGACCACCGCCGAGTCGGGCTTGACGAGCGCGTCGAACAGGAACGCGTCGGCCTGCATCGAGCCGTTGGTGACCAGCACGTTCTCGGGCTGGACGCCGTGCTTGGCGGCGATCCACTCGCGCAGCGCGGGGTAGCCCACGGACGTGCCGTAGCCGGTGGTCCCGGCCGGGTCGGCGTCGAGGGCGGCCACGGCCGCGGCCTTGAGGCCCTCGGTGTCGACGATGTCGAGCGACGGGGCGCCCCGGGAGAAAGAGATGACGTCGATGTTCGGCATGACACCAGCGTAAGCGGCCCGAAGGGTGGGCGTCGAGCGGCATGTGCGCGGGCCGCGGCGCACTTCACGCCGCGGCACGGGCGGGGAGCGCAGGGCAGGGCCGGTCAGGGCGCGGCACGGGGGCGCGGCGGCGCGCGGGTGCTGCCGCGCGGTCCGGGCCGGGCCGGGGCGCGGGCGCGATACGGTGCAGGAGAAGCCGTTCGCTGTGAAGCGCAGATCCCGCGGCCCCGCGGGCGGACCGTTCCGTCCCAGGGGCCCGGAAGGAGGAGGACGATGACGTCGCTCGACCGCACGAGGGCCCCGTGGCCCTACGATTTCCTTCCCCCCGTCCCGTCGTTCGCGGTCGTCTCCGACGACGTCGCCGACGGCGCGGTCCTGGCGGACCCGCAGGTGGCCGGGCAGGACGTGTCCCCGCACCTGGCGTGGTCGGGGTTCCCCGCCGAGACCGCGGCGTTCGCGGTGACCTGCTTCGACCCGGACGCGCCGACCGGGTCGGGCTGGTGGCACTGGATGCTGCTGGGCCTGGACGCGTCGGTGACGTCGCTGGCGACCGGCGCGGCGGGCTCGCCGCCGCCGGGGGCGGTGCAGCTGCGCAACGACTCGGGGACCATCGGGTTCGCGGGGGCCGCGCCGCCGCCGGGCGACCCGGAGCACCGGTACCTGTTCGCCGTGCACGCGCTCGGGTCGCCGGTCGAGGTGGACGCGGGGGCGTCGATGGCCGTGGGGGCGTTCCACCTGACGTTCAACACGATCGCGCGCGCGGTGGTCGCGCCGGTGTACCGCAATGGCTGAGGCGGTGGTCCTCGCCGCCGCGCGCACGCCGCTGGGGCGGCGGAAGGGCGTGCTGGCGGGCGTGCACCCCGTGGACCTGGCGGCGCACGCGATGAACGCGGCGCTGGCGCGGTCGGGGCTGGGGCCGGACGCGGTGGACGACGTGGTGCTCGGGTGCGTCTCGCAGGTCGGGGAGCAGTCGTGGAACGTCGCGCGGAACGCGGTGCTCGCGGCGGGCTGGCCCGACGCGATCCCGGGGACGACGGTGGACCGGCAGTGCGGGTCGAGCCAGCAGGCGGTCGCGTTCGCGGCCGCGGCGGTGCTCGCCGGGCACGCGGACGTCGTGGTCGCGGGGGGCGTGGAGTCGATGACGCGCGTGCCGATGGGGTCGAGCGTCGGCGAGGGCGCCGGGCTGCCGTACGGTCCCGCGGTGCGGGAGCGGTACGCGGGGGAGCTGGACGTGTCGGCGCCGGTGCCGTTCGACCAGGGGGTGGCCGCGGAGCGGGTCGCCGCGAAGTACGGGATCGACCGGAAGGCCATGGACGCGTTCGCGCTGGCGAGCCATGAGAAGGCCGCGGCGGCGGCGGACGGCGGGCGGTTCGCGGCGGAGATCGCGCCGGTCGCGGGCGTCGGCGCCGACGAGGGCATTCGGCGGGACACGAGCCTGGAGCGGCTCGCGGCGCTGCGGCCGGTGTTCCTGGAGGACGGGTCGGTGACGGCGGGGACGTCGTCGCAGATCTCCGACGGGGCGGCGGCGCTGGTGGTGACCACCGACGAGCACGCGCGGCGGCTCGGGGTGCGGCCGGTGGCGCGGATCGCGGCGGCGTGTGCGGTCGGTTCGGACCCGGTGCTGATGCTGGACGGGCCGATCCCGGCGACGGCGAAGATCCTGCGGCGCACCGGACTCGACCTCGACGAGATCGACGTGTTCGAGGTGAACGAGGCGTTCGCGGCGATCCCGCTGGCGTGGCTGGCGGAGACGGGCGCGGACGAGGAGCGGCTGAACCCGAACGGCGGCGCGATCGCCCTCGGCCACCCGCTGGGCGCCTCGGGCGCGCGGCTGGCCGCGACGATGCTGCATCACATGCAGGCCAACGGGTTGCGGCGCGGCCTCCAGGTCATGTGCGAGGGCGGCGGCATGGCGAACGCGACGGTGTTCGAACTGCTGTAACGAGAGGCGCACCGAAAAAGGCATAGTCGGGCGGATCACGAAATAAGCCGATAAATCCGCCCTTAAGGGACCCCTGGCACAAGAGTACGCCGGGGGTCCGACACTTTCGGGGGGCCGAGTCCGTGCGAGGAGGACTCGGGTTCACGAGCGGGACGCCGGGGCCGGCTCGGTCAGCGCCACTTCGAGAGGACGAGGAGGGCCGCGACCATGCAGGAGAAGCCGACCGCGAGGTTCCAGTAGCCCCAGGCCGCGACGGGGTAGGCCATGCCGGAGAGGTAGAACAGGGTCAGCCAGCCGATGCCGATCACGATGAGGGCGACGGCGGTGATCGGGACCCAGGTGGGGCTCGGCTCGTAGCTCTCGCCCGAGCTGGTGCTCGTCCCGGCGGAGCTTGAGTAGACCTTCTTCTTGCGCACGCGTGACTTCGGCATCGACGACTCTCCAACTGAGGGACATGTCCGGCGTCCAGGGTACCGCCCGCCGGTGACGCCGCGTCCGCGCGGCATCGCGTAGCTCACACCCCGGAGGTGAGCTGCCCGATTCCGGGCCCCGAAGGCGTGTAAGGAGTAGGGCGGGAACCGCATCGCCGCCGCGGCGCCGCTGTGCCCGGCGCGCCCGGGACACGGGGCCGCGGCGGCGCCGGTGGGCTGCCCGTTCGGGCGATACTCGCCCTCGCGGGACAACCCTAGGATTGCCTCGCGCGTTATGGTTACGACAGCGCCCGCAGCACACGGGCACGACTGAGGGGAATTTCCAGGTGAGCGATCAGGACTGGTCCCCCTTCGCGAGCGAGCCTCCCCCTCGTCCGCAGGGTCCCCAGGGGGCCGCCCCCGGACCGGCGCCCCAGCAGCAACCACCACCGGTGAGCCCGCCCCGCGGGCCCCAGCAGCAAGGGCCGCAGCCCTCGCCTCCGCAGGCGCCGCACGGTCAGCAGCAGGCTCAGCAACAGGGCCAGCAGGTCCGGCAGCCGAGCCCTCCGCGGGCGGCTTCGCCTGCGCCCCAAGCGGGTCCGCCCGCCCCGGCGCCCGGCCGCGCGAGCGTCCCCGGTGCCGCCGGGAAGGCCCAGGTCCCCGGCGACCGGCCGCCCGGCGCGCGCCCGAGCCCCGGCCCGCGCATGCCCCCCGCCGAGCCGGCCGAGCCCGACTACGACACCACGACCGCGCTGCGCCCCCCGAAGCTCGCGAAGGCCCCGCTCGTCCCCGAGCCCGACGGCACCGCGATCCTCCCCGTCATCCCCGCCGACGACGTCCCCGCCCCGCCCGGCGCCGAGTCGGCCGCCCGCAAGAAGCGCACCGTCAAGCGCCACCGCGGCGACGGCGCCCGCTCCACCGTGCGCGGCCTCGGCGAGGTCCTCATCAGCCTCGGCGCGATCGTCCTCCTGTACGCCGCCTACGAGGTCTTCGGCGTCTCCGGGGAGATCAACAACGAGCAGGACACCCTCTCCACCGACCTCGACACCATGTGGCAGGCCGAGGAAGAGGGCGACGAGGGCTCCCCCGTCCCCGAGCTCGGCGACGCGTTCGCCCGCATGTGGGCCCCCGACATCCGCCCCGAGTCGTGGACGCTCGTCGAGGGCACCGAGCCCGCCGACATCGAGTACGCGCCCGGCCGGTACCTCGACGGGGCCATGCCCGGCGAGATGGGGAACTTCACGCTCGCGGGCCACAACGTGCCCGCGATCTTCCAGAAGATCCGCGACCTGGAGCCGGGCGACAAGGTCGTCATCGAGACCAAGGACTACTTCTACGTGTACGAGGTCCAGGAGCACGTCGTCGTCGACGAGACGCAGGTCGACATCACCGCGCCCGTCCCCGGCGACCCCGGCGCCGAACCCGGCGACGAGGACCACTGGCTGACCCTGTTCACCTGCCACCCCCTGTGGGACAACTACGAGCGGTACGTGGTCTACAGCCAGCTCGTCGACACCATCGATCGCGACGCCGAGGGCGACCTGCCCGACGCGGCCGTGGACTCGGAGGCCTGACGTGTACTCGTGGATCTGGAGCAAGCTCCCGTTCGGCCTGCCGGGCAAGATCATCGGCTCGGTCGCCCTCGGCGCCGGGGCGCTCGCGCTCCTGTGGTTCGTGGCGTTCCCCGCGATCCGACCGCACATGCCGTGGAGCAACGTCGACCCCGCGGGCGGCGTCGACGTCGAGCAGCCCGAGGACGGCGGCGACGGCGCGTCCCCGACCTGCACGCCCGGCGTCGACTGCCAGGACACCCAGTTCGACCCGGAGGACTGGCACACCGCCGAGTCCCCCACCGGGGAGACCGGCGAGGACGACGGGTGACCGACCGGAGCGGGCCGTGACGGGAAGCGTGCTGGTGGTGGACTTCCGCGACTCGTTCGTCCACACCATCGTCTCCTACCTGCGGGCCCTCGGGGCCCGCGTCGACGTGCGCCGCTCCGACCGGACCGATGTGGACGAGGCCGTGCGGCTGCGCCCCGCCGGGGTGCTGCTCTCCCCCGGGCCCGGCCGCCCCGACGAGGCCCGCCTCGGCCACGACCTCCTCGACCGGTTCGCCGGGGACGTCCCGGTCCTCGGCGTGTGCCTGGGGCACCAGGTGATCGCCGAGCACTGGGGCGCGGTCGTCTCCCGCGCCGCCGAGCTGCGCCACGGCGAGACCTCCCCGATCCTCCACGACGGGACCGGCGTGTTCGCCGGGCTCGCGAACCCGTTCACCGCCACCAGGTACCACTCGCTCGCCGTCGAGCCCGGCAGCGTCCGCGACCCGCTGCGCGTCACCGCGACCAGCGAGGACGGGACGGTCATGGGGCTGCGCCACCGCACCGTGGACGTCGAGGGCGTCCAGTTCCACCCCGAGTCGATCCTCACCGACGACGGGAGCGCGCTCCTCGCGAACTGGCTGCGCCGCACCGGGACCGGCGACACCGCAGGGGGCCCGTGAGACGCCCCCGGGACGCGTTCCGCGCGGTATGCCGGATACGCCCCGGCGGCGTCGAGTGTGGATGCCCCGGTTGCGGTCCGCGGTCGCCTAAGCTGTGCGGACGCGGCGACAACGCCGCCTGCTCCCGGGGGGACCGCGCATGACCGACAAGGACTGGGCGCCGCGCCGAGGCGGCGGCGGCTCCGGGTTCGCCGGGGTCCTGCTGCTGCTCGTCGGCGCCTGGCAGGTGTTCATCGGGTACGCCGTCGCCTCCGGCGACGCGTACGTGTTCACCGGCGGCGGCTACTGGTACCGCGCCGACAACACCGGGTGGGGCTGGGTCAACCTCGCGATCGGCCTGGCCGCCATCGCGATCGGCTTCGTGCAGCTCGCCCGGGTGCGGTCCCGGCGCCTGGAGCGGCTGCGCCGCGGCGGGTACGCCGGGCTGCTCGTCGCCGTCGTCTCCGCCATGAACCAGTTCTTCCTCGCCCCCCAGTACCCGCTGTGGGCCACCCTCGTCATCGCCGTCGACGTGTTCGTCATCTGGGCGCTCACCACCGGGCCCGACACCGGCGAGCGGGACTAGGACGGGACCGGATGTCGCGAACCGCCCCGAAAGCCCCGCGCGCCTGGCACCGTGGAGTGATGGGTGGACGGTCGATCATCAAAGCCGCCAAGCGATACGGGGCGGCCAGCCGCGGCGACGCCGCGGCCGCGCTCACCTACTACTCGGTGCTGTCGCTGTTCCCCGCGATCCTCGTCGGCACCTCCCTCATCGGGCTCCTCGACGCCGGAGCGACCGCGTCGCTCCTCGACGGCGCCGGAACGCTCGTGCCCGGCGACTCCATGACGATCATCGACGACGCGGTGGCGCGCCTCCAAATGGACCCGCGCACCGCCGGGCTCCTCGCGCTCCTCGGCCTCGCGACGGCCCTGTGGGCCGCCTCCAACTACGTCGCCGCGTTCTCCCGCGCCCTCAACGCCGTCGACGGCGCCGACGAGACCCGCAAGTGGTGGACCGTGCTCGTCGTCAGGGTCGTCCTCACCGTCGTCGTCGGCGCGCTGACCGCGGTGTGCGCGGTCGTCGCCGCGACCGGCGGGTCCGCCGCCCGCGCCGTCGGGCGCGCACTGCACGCCGGGGACGCCGCGGTCACCGTGTGGGGCTGGGTGAAATGGCCCGCGATCACCGTGCTCGTCGTCGTCATCGTCGCGCTCCTGTACTGGCTCGCCCCCGCGAAGCGGTCCCGGCTGCGCCGCCGCGCGCCCGGCGCGGCCCTCGCCGTGGTCCTGTGGCTCGCCGCCTCCGCCGGGTTCGGGCTGTACGCCGCGAACTTCGGCAGCTACGACAAGACGTACGGCGCGCTCGGCGGCGTCATCGTGTTCCTCGTGTGGCTGTGGATCACCAACGCCGCCCTGCTGTTCGGGTACGAGTACAACGCGACCGCCGACCCGGAGGCCGACACCGCCGGGACCGCGGCGGGCGAGGCCTCGGAGCCGAGCGCGGCCTAACCGGTCCCCTTGGCCTGCACCAGGCCCGACTCGTACGCGAACACCACCAGGCCCGCCCGGTCGCGGACCGCGAGCTTCATCATCGCCCGGTGCACGTGGGTCTTCGCCGTCGCCGGGCTGATGAACAGCCGCTCCGCGATCTCCGCGTTCGTCAGCCCCCGCGCCACCAGCGCCACGATCTCCGTCTCCCGGGTCGTGAGCCCCTCGACCTGCCCGGCGAGGCGCGAGGGCGGGTGGGCGACGTACTCGGCGACGAGCTTCGCGGCGATCTGCGGCGACAGGAGCGTCTCCCCGCCCGCCGCGGCCCGGACGCAGCGCAGCAGCTCCTCCGGTTCGGTGTCCTTCACGAGGTACCCGGCGGCGCCCGCGCGGAGCGCGTCGAACACGTACGCGTCGAACGAGTAGTTGGTGAGCATGACGACGCGCACGTCGCCGAGCCGGTCGTCGGCGGCGATGGCGCGCACGGCGCCGATGCCGTCGCCGCCGGGCATCTCCACGTCGAGGAGCGCCACGTCCGGCAGGGCCTCGGCGGCGAGGCGCACGGCCGTGGGGCCGTCGGCGGCCTCGGCGACGACGGTCATGTCGTCCTCGGCGTCGATGAGCGCCCGGAACCCGCCGCGCATGAGCGGCTGGTCGTCGGCGAGCAGGACCCGGATCACCGCGACTCCTCCAGTTCGGGCGCGCCCCCCGCGACCGCGGAGCCGGCGGCAGGAAGTGCGGTATCGGGGAGCGACGCCCGGACGGTGAAACCGTACGCGCCGGGTCCGACATCGAGGGTCCCGCCGAGGTCGTCGACGCGTTCGCGCATGCCGGTGATCCCGCGGCCGGGGACGACGGCGGCGGCGTCGCCGTTGTCGGCGACCTCCACGACGAGCGCGCCGTCCTCGCGGCGCACCCGCACCCGGACCCGGTCGCCCGAGGAGTGGCGGACCGCGTTCGTCAGCGCCTCCTGGACGATCCGGTACGCGGCGTGGTCGGTCTCGGCGTCCACCGGGACCGCGCAGTCGACCTCGCACTCGACGTCCACGGTGAACCCGAGGCCCCGGTAGCGGTCGGCGAGGTCCTCGACGCGGTCGAGGCGGTGCCCGTCGTCGTCGCGGAGCATCGTCAGGGTCTCGCGCAGCTCCCGCGTCGCGTCCTTCGCGGCGGCCTCCACCGCGACCAGGGCCGTCGGCGGCTCCTCGCCCCGCTTGCGCGCCAGATGGATCGCCACGCCGGCCTGGACGCGGATGACGGAGATCGAGTGGGTGAGGGAGTCGTGGAGCTCCCGGGCGATCCGGACCCGCTCGTCGGCGGCCTTGCGCTTGACGGCCTCCTCCCGGACGTGCTCGGCCTCGGCCATGTACGCGTCCCTCTGGCGCCGCGACAGGCCCGAGATGAGGGCCACGTGCAGCCAGCCGACGACCAGGAGCGTCCGCTCCACGACCTGCGCGTCGAACTCCCAGCCCGCGCTGTGCAGGTTCCCCAGCGCGGTGACCGCCGACAGCGCGAGCACCGTCCACACCGAGAGCGCCCGGTACCCCGTGTACATGGCGACGGCGATGGCGACCAGCGCCGGGACCACCGCGAGCGGGCCCACGCCGAGGGGCCCGGAGGCGAGGACCGAGCCGACGGCGAGGACCAGGACGAGCCGCGGGTGGCGCCGCCACAGCGGGAACACCAAGGGCCCCAGCATGAGCGGGAGCCAGCCCCACGGGGGCATGCCGTCGCGCACGTCCTTGATGAGGCCCGCCGCGAGGGTGTCGGCGAGCATCACGGCGGTGACGACCAGGTCGAGGCGCCGTCCGGTGAGGAGCTCGGCTCGCCTGCCGCGCGGTCCGGGGGCGCGGGTCTCGGGGGGAGTGGGCATGCCACCGATGGTATCGCCGCAGGCGGGCGGCGGCGTCGGCCCGCGGTGCAGGCCCCGGGTACCGCGCTGGGTGTACGCGCGGGTCGGTGCTGCCGCGTACGGCGAGGCCGCGGATGCCGCCCCGGGGCGGACGACGCGGGGGCGTGCGGCGGGGAGTCTGGAGTGGTGCGGCGGCCGCTGGGCCGCCCGAACCCCGAACGAGGAGGGAGCCTCCCGTGTCCCCTGCGGTCAGGCATGTCGTCCCTGTCGATCCGAGGCACGCCGAAGGCGTCGTGGCCGAGGTGTACCGGCAGGTCAAGGCCGAGCTGGGCGTCCTGGGCCCGGCGCTCACGATGTTCTCGCCCGCGCCGGAGCTGCTGGCGCCGGTGTGGTCGCTGCTGCGCGAGTCGCTGCTCGTCGGCGGCCCCGCGGAGCGGAAGGCGAAGGAGGTCGTCGCCACGGTGGTGGCGGTGCGCAACGGGTGCCGGTTCTGCACCGACGCGCACGTCACGATGCTGCACGCGGCCGGTGAGCCCGAGCTCGCCGAGGGGCTGCGCACGGGCGTGGCGCCGCCGGAGTGGGCGGCGCTCGCCGACTGGGCGGCCGCGCCCACCGCGGAGGGGCCGTTCCCGGCGGAGGCCGCGCCGCGGTTCATCGGGACGGCGCTCGTGTTCGAGCTGCTCACGCGCCTGTTGAAGGTGCTGGCGGTGAACGAGGCGCCGAGCCCGGTGCTGGCGACGCGCCTCGGAAGGTCGGTCGGGTCGCGGATGGTCCGCCAGGCCGTGGCCGCCGAGCTTGAGGCGGGCGCGTCGCTGCCGCTGCTGGAAGAGCGGCCGCAGTGGGCGCGGGGCACGGCGGTGCGTGAACCCGCCTGGGCCGCAGGGACTCCGGTGGGGCGCGCGTACGGCGCGGTCCGGTCGATGGCCGCGTACGGGTCGATGCTGCTCTCCGATGCGGCCGTGGAGGCGGTGGCGCGGACGGTGGGCGCGCACGGCACGGACCTGGCCGACCGGGTGCCGGACCTCGCGGGCGGGCGGGGCCTGCCGCGGGAGGCGGCCCTGGGGGCGCGGCTGGCCGTGGGCGCGGCGCTCGCGCCGGGCGCGGTCGCGGACGCCGACGTGGCGTCGTGGCGCGGCGAGGTGTTCACCGACCACTGCGTGGTCCATCTGCTGACGTTCGGGGCGATGACCGCGGTCGACGCCGTCCAAGACGAGATCGAAACGAGGAATGTCGATGCTTAGGTTCTATCGGGTGTGGATCGGCGTGCTCCACGCGCTGATCGGGATCCAGTTCTTCCTGGCCGGGTACGGGGCGCTGGGGACCGGCTCCCCCGACGAGTCGTTCTCCCTGCACATCATGAACGGGCGGCTCATCGCGGCGGTGGCGCTGCTGGGCATCCTGTTCGCGGCCCTGTCGCGGGCGGGCGGGAAGCTCACGGGGCTCGCGGCGGGCGTCCTCGGGCTGGTCGTGCTCCAGTCGCTGATCGCGCTGGTGAGCGTCGCGGGGACGGTCCCGGGGCAGATCGTCTTCGGGTTCCACGCGATCAACGCGCTCGTGATCATGGGCGTCGCGGAGTCGTCGGCGCGGCTCGCCAAGCGCCTCATCGCCGAGCGCAAAGAGGGCAAGGACGGCGCGGCCGCCGTCCCGGCCGCCGCATAAGACCTGCAAGGGGAACCAGGGGCCCGCGGCGCGTCACGCCGCGGGCCCGCCCGCGTCCCGGAGGCGCGGGCGCGGTGGGATGCTCGGGGGATGGGTGAGCTGGTGCGGCGCCGGTGCGCGCGGGTCCTCCTGGTCGACGAGGCCGACCGGGTGCTGCTGTTCCGCAGCACCGACTACATGGGGCCGGGCGTGGAGTACTACGTGACGCCCGGCGGCGGCCTCGACGCGGGCGAGTCCCTGGAGGCGGGCGCGGTCCGCGAGGTGTTCGAGGAGACGGGCCTGCGGCTGGACGGGCCGCTCGGGCCGGTGGTCGCCGAGACGGCCGGGACGTGGTCGGACAGCCCGGACCTGGTGGTGGCGTCGCAGGACGCGTACTTCTTCGTGCGCACCGCGCATTTCGCGCCGGTCCGCGACGGCCTGGAGGCGATCGAACGGGAGGAGTTCACCGAGGCGGTGTGGCTCACCGTCCCGGAAGTGACGCGGATCGATGCCCTGGTGTTCCCCGCGGGGATCGCGACGCTGCTCACGGCGCTCCTGGACGATCCGAGACCGGCTGCGCCCCTTCGCATCCCGTGGGGCGCGTGGACATGGGACACCGATAGGGGCTGGACGACTACCGAGCGTGCCCCCATACTTGACCGGTGAGCGCGACGAACGAACCCACCCGAATCGACCGGTACGGCGCGCGGTGCATCGTGATCGACGAACAGGACGCAGTGCTGTTCATCGGCCGGTCGGCCGCCGCGGACCGCCCCGCCCGCTGGTTCCTGCCCGGCGGGGGCATCGACCCCGGCGAGACCCCCCTCGACGCCGCCGTGCGCGAGCTGTTCGAGGAGACGGGCCTGCGCGTCCCGCCCGCGGACGTGACCGGCCCGGTCGCCCGCCAGCACTACCACGCGGACCGCGAGAGCGGCCCCTTCACGCAGGAGAACCAGCTCTTCCTGGTCCGCGTGCAGCGGTTCGAGCCGCACGTCTCCGGCGGCGACGCCTACGAGGCCGACTTCGAGTTCAACTGGATCCCCGCGACCGAGTTCGGCACCACCGCGGGCTTCGACCACCCCATCGAGTCCCTGACGCAGCTGGTGAAACGACTCATCGACGGCGACGTCCCCACCGAGCCGGTCCACCTGGAGCCGGCCGGGACCCCGGCCGACGCGCCGGCCGCCTGATGGGCGGCCTCGAATCCGAGACCGGCGCGGACTTCCGCGTCTCGACGCGCGTCATCCTCACGGCCCCCGACGGCTCCGTCCTCCACGTCGGCGGCGACCGCTGCCGCGACGGCGTCGAACGGTGGTTCACGCCCGGCGGCGGCGTCGAGGACGGCGAGGCCCCCGCGGCCGCGGCCGCCCGGGAGCTGTACGAGGAGACCGCGCTCAAGGTCGCGCCCGAGGCGCTGGCCGGACCGGTCGGGCACGGGACCTACGTGTGCTTCCCGCACGGCCGCCTGCTGGTCCAGAAGAACTGGTACTTCCACCTGCCCGTCGAGCGGTTCGCGCCCCGCATGCTCAGCGACATCGACTACGAGCGGCACCTGACGTTCCGGTGGCTGCCGGACGAGGAGTGCGGGTCCACCGACGGGATGCTCGACCCGTGGCGGCTCGTCGCACTCGTCAAGCGACTCAGGAACGGCGACCGGCCCGCCGAGCCGGTCGACCTCGGCGGGTCCTACGGCCCGCGCTTCGGCGACTGAACGGAGGACGCCCCCGCCCGACGGGCGGGGGCGTCTCGCTTCGCGGTCCTCAGACCTCGTGCTCGGCGCGGTCGCCCGACCAGTCGGTGTGGAAGGTGCCCGGGCGGTCGGTGCGCTTGTAGGTGTGCGCGCCGAAGAAGTCCCGCTGGCCCTGGATGAGCGCGGCGGGCAGGCGGCGCGAGCGCAGCCCGTCGTAGTACGCGAGCGCCGAGGAGAAGCCCGGGGTGGGGATGCCCGCGAGGGCGGCGGTGGCGACGACGCGGCGCCACGCGTCCTGCGCGTCGGTGACGATCTTCGTGAACTCGGGCGCGGCGAGGAGCGTCGGGAGGTCGGGGTCCGAGCGCCACGCCTCGGTGATGCGGTCGAGGAAGCGGGCGCGGATGATGCACCCCGCGCGCCACAGCGCCGAGCAGGAGCCGAGGTCGATGCCCCAGTCGTACTCCGCGGAGGCGGCGGCGATCTGGTCGAAGCCCTGCGCGTACGCGACGATCTTGGACGCGTACAGCGCCTGGCGGACGTCCTCGACGAACGTCTCCGGGAAGTCGGTCTTCGCGGTGGGACCGGTGAGCAGGTCCACGGCGCCTTCGCGCTGCTTCGTGCCCGAGGAGAGGGCGCGGGCGAACGTGGCCTCGGCGATGCCGGTGACCGGGACGCCCAGGTCGAGGGCGTTCTGGACGGTCCAGCGGCCGGTGCCCTTCTGGCCGGCCTGGTCGACGATGACGTCCACGAGGGGCTTGCCGGTGGCGGCGTCGACGTGGCCGAGGACCTCGGCGGTGACCTCGATGAGGTAGGAGTCGAGCTCCCCGGCGTTCCACTCGGCGAAGGTCTTCGCGAGGTCGGCCGGCTCGATGCCGACGCCGCGGCGCAGCAGGTCGTACGCCTCGCCGATGAGCTGCATGTCGGAGTACTCGATGCCGTTGTGCACCATCTTGACGAAGTGCCCGGCGCCGTCGGGGCCCAGGCGGGTGCAGCAGGGCGTCCCGTCGGGGGCCTTCGCGGCGATCGCTTCGAGGATCGGGCCGAGGGACTCGTAGGACTCCTCGGAGCCGCCGGGCATGATCGCGGGGCCGAGGAGGGCGCCCTCCTCGCCGCCGGAGACGCCGGTGCCGACGAAGTGGAGGCCCTTGTCGCGCAGCGCGGCCTCGCGGCGGCGGGTGTTCTCGAAGTGGGCGTTGCCGCCGTCGATGATCATGTCGCCGGGCTCCATGAGGGCCGCGAGCTGGTCGATGACCGCGTCGGTGGCGGGCCCGGCCTGGACCATGATCATGGCCTTGCGGGGGCGTTTGAGGGAGGCCACGAAGTCGGCGAGCTCCTCGGAGGGGACGAAGTCGCCCTCGTCGCCGTGCGATTCGACCAGCTCGGTGGTCTTGGCGTACGTGCGGTTGTAGACGGCGACGGTGAAGCCGTGCCGGGCGAAGTTGCGTGCCAGGTTGGAGCCCATGACGGCCAGCCCGACCACGCCGATGTCGGCGGTGCTCATGCCTGTCTCCCTACGTTGCGAAAGAGGTGTGCGCCCCGATTCTCGCCGGTCGAACCGGCGCGGGCGCCACCACCGCCGATCGTATCCACGCAGCGGGACGTGCACGGGCCGTTGCGCACGGCCGGTTTCGCAGGGCAGGCCCTAGGCTGTGACCATGCAGTACTACGAATCCGTGCTCGGCCTGATCGGCAACACCCCGCTGGTGAAGCTGGGCGCCGTCACCGGCGGCGCCCCGGCGACCGTCCTCGCGAAGGTCGAGTACCTCAACCCGGGCGGGTCCGTCAAGGACCGCATCGCCCAGCGCATGATCGACGAGGCCGAGGCGTCCGGGGCCCTCAAGCCCGGCGGGACGATCGTCGAGCCCACCAGCGGGAACACCGGCGTCGGACTGGCGATGGTGGCGCAGCAGCGCGGCTACCGGTGCGTGTTCGTGTGCCCGGACAAGGTCTCCGAGGACAAGCGGAACGTCCTCAAGGCGTACGGCGCGGAGGTCGTCGTGTGCCCGACCGCGGTGGACCCGGAGGACCCCAGGTCCTACTACAAGGTCTCCGACCGGCTCATGGCCGAGATCGACGGGGCGTGGAAGCCCGACCAGTACTCCAACCCCGCGAACCCCGCGTCGCACTACGCGCAGACCGGGCCCGAGATCTGGGAGCAGACCGAGGGGAGGATCACCCACCTCGTCGCGGGCGTGGGCACCGGCGGGACGATCACCGGGATCGGCAGGTACCTCAAGGAGGTCTCCGGCGGCAAGGTGCAGGTCGTGGGCGCCGACCCCGAGGGCTCGGTGTACTCGGGCGGCACGGGCCGGCCGTACCTGGTGGAGGGCGTGGGCGAGGACTTCTGGCCCGCGAACTACGACCGCGGACTCGCCGACCGGATCGTGGAGGTCACCGACGCGGAGTCGTTCGCGATGACGCGGCGCCTCGCCCGCGAGGAGGGCCTGCTCGTCGGCGGGTCCGCGGGGATGGCCGTGGTCGGCGCCGTCACCGTCGCGCAGGACGCGGGGCCGGACGACGTGGTCGTGGTGATCCTCCCCGACGGCGGCCGCGGGTACCTCTCGAAGATCTTCAACGACTCGTGGATGACCGAGTTCGGGTTCCTCGGCGGGTCCGGGGAGACCACCGTCGGCGAGGTGCTCGCCGCCAAGAACGGGGACATCCCCGAGCTCGTCCACGTCCACCCGCAGGACACGGTGCGCGAGGCGATCGACATCATGCGCCAGTTCGGGGTGAGCCAGATGCCGGTCCTCAAGGCCGAGCCGCCGGTGACCTCGGGCGAGGTCGCGGGCGCAGTCGCGGAGCGGGACCTCATGGACGCGCTGTTCGGCGGGAAGGCGACGCTCCACGACCCGATCGAGCGGCACATCGGGGCGCCGCTGCCGACGATCGGCTCGGGCGAGCAGGTCGAGCGGGCCGTGCAGTCGCTCCAGGACCGCGACGCGCTCATGGTGTTCGCCGAGGGCAAGCCGGTCGGCGTGCTCACCCGGCAGGACCTCCTCGGGTACGTGGAGCGCTGATCTCCCGGTTCCACTGATTTCCCGGGTTCGTTGACGGACCGGCCCGCACCCTCCTAGTATAAGTCTCAACTTATATTAGGAGGGGCACATGTTCGATGCCGTAGACCCGATCGGGGCCGTCGAGGCGGTCGCG
This sequence comes from Glycomyces mayteni, assembly GCF_042428885.1. NCBI lineage: Bacteria > Bacillati > Actinomycetota > Actinomycetes > Glycomycetales > Glycomycetaceae > Glycomyces > Glycomyces mayteni. The sequence continues at coordinate 829,412 of NZ_JBHMBP010000001.1, read as the reverse complement.
CGGGAGGTCCGCACCGGCGAGCGCGACGGGAAGCCGACGCGCCTGGTCGTCGCGCGCCGCACCTACAAGGCCGACCGGGCCGACGTCTGGGACGCCGTCACCAGCCCCGACCGCATCCCGCGCTGGTTCCTGCCGCTGAGCGGCGACCTGCGCGAGGGCGGCCGGTACCAGCTCGAAGGGAACGCCGGGGGCGAGATCGTGCGGTGCGACGCGCCCGCCGAGCTCGCCGTCACGTGGGAGTTCATGGGCGGCCTCTCGTGGCTCGACGTCCACCTGAGCGAGGCCGGGGGCGGGACGGTCCTCGAACTCGTCCACGAGGCCCCCGTCGACCCCGAGTTCTGGGGGCAGTTCGGCCCCGGGGCGGTCGGCATCGGCTGGGACTCGGCCCTGTTCGGCCTCGACCTGCACCTCGCGGGCGGGGAGGACGTCGACCAGGCCGAGGCCGAGAAGTGGGCGGTCGGCCCCGTCGGCGTCCGGTTCTCCACGATCGCGGGCGAGTCCTGGGGCGAGGCCGCCATCGCCGACGGCGACGAGCCCGAGGCGGCGAAGGCCGCCGCGGCCAACGCGATCCGGTTCTTCACGGTGGCCCCCGAGGCGCCGTGAGCGCCCCGGCATAATGGCGCGGTCCCGACGGAAGTGAGGCTGCGATGGCGGATGCGGCGCTGGAGGCGCTCGGCGACCCGGTGCGGCGCCGCATCATGGAGCTGCTCGGCGCGGGCGACCGCCCCGCCGGTGAGGTCGCGGCCGTCATGCGCGAGGGCCTGGGCATCTCCCAGCCCGCGGTCTCGCAGCACCTGAAGGTGCTGCGGGAGGCCGGGCTCGTGACGGTGCGGGCGGAGGGGACGCGCCGGATCTACGGAGTGGACGACGCCGGGCTGGACGCGGTGCGGGCGTGGCTCGCGCGGTTCGAGGACGCCTTCGCGGGGCCCCTGGACGCCCTGGAGACCGAGCTCGCGCGCGGGAAGCGCGAGCGGCGGCTGCGGGGCGCGGGCGCGGAGGACCTGGGGGGACGGCGCGGGGCCGCCTAGCGACGAATAGTAAGGAGTCCGACTCGTTCGGTTGCGGGCCTTGGCAAGGCGGCCCGCAAACCGGGCGAGTCGGATTTTTCTGTGCCCCGAAGGCTTGACAAGCGGCGTGATGACCGACACGATGAAGGACATACATTTAGGAATCTTTAAATATATGGAGGTCCCTTGCGACGCCTACGATCCGCGGCCGTCATCGCCGCCACCACCCTCGCCGCGGCAGGCGCCGTCGCCCTGCCGGTCGCCTTCGCGAACGGCGCGTTCGCCGAGGCCGCCTGCGAGGGCGCGCCCTGGCAGAGCGGCGCCGTCTACGTCGGCGGCGACCGCGTCAGCCACCAGGACCGCGAGTACCGCGCCAAGTGGTGGACCACCGGCGAGACCCCCGGCACCACCGGCCAGTGGGGCGTCTGGGAGGACCTCGGCGCCTGCGACGGCGCCGAGCCCCCGACCACGGAGGAGCCGACCGAGGAGCCCACCGGCGGCCCCGGCCAGGGCGGCAACAACCTCACCGGCTACTGGCACAACTTCGACAACGGCTCGGGCGTCATGGAGCTGAGCGCCGTCCCCGCGACGTACGACATCATCGCCGTGGCCTTCGCCGAGTCCACGTCCACGCCCGGCCAGATCGACTTCGCGCTCGACTCCAGCCTCACAGGCGCCGGGTACACCGAGGCCGAATTCAAGGCCGACATCGACACGATCCAGGCCCAGGGCCGGGACGTGATCATCTCGGTGGGCGGCGAGCGCGGCAACGTCACCATCAACAGCGCCGCCACCTCCGCGGCGTTCGCGAGCTCCGTCGTGTCCCTCATGAACGAGTTCGGGTTCGACGGCGTCGACATCGACCTGGAGCACGGCATCAACGCGGGCGCGATCGAGTCCGCGCTGCGCCAGGTCGCCTCCGCGAAGCCCGGCTTCACGTACACGATGGCGCCGCAGACGATCGACTTCCAGTCCACCTCGGCCGGGTACTACCAGCTCGCGGTGAACACCAAGGACATCCTCACGATCGTCAACATGCAGTACTACAACTCCGGCACCATGCTCGGCTGCAACGGCCAGGTGTACGCCCAGGGCGACATCGACTTCCTGACCGCGCAGGCGTGCATTCAGCTCCAGGCCGGGCTCGCCCCGTCCCAGGTGGGCCTGGGCCTCCCGGCGGTGCAGAGCGCCGCGGGCTCGGGCTACGTCAACCCGACGATGGTCAACGACGCGATCACCTGCCTGGAGACGCGTCAGCGCTGCGGGGACTTCGTGCCCGCGCAGTCCTACCCCGGGATCGGCGGGGCGATGACCTGGTCGATCAACTGGGACCGGACGAACGGCTACAACTTCGCCAACACCGTGGGCGGTTAGCAGGCTTTACCCTCTCTCGCAAGCGGACCGGTCCCGCCCTCCCCTGGGCGGGGCCGGTCCGTGCGCCCGGGTCTAGCGGTCCTCGCCGTAGGCGGCTTCGAGGCGGGCCCAGTCGGCGCCGCGGACGGTCCACCGGCGGACGCTGCGGCGCTCGTTCAGGGTGCCGTCGGCGCCGCGGGCCAGCAGCTTCCCGTCGGCGGCGACCCAGCGCTCGCCTTCGGCGAGTTCGACCTGCCGGGACCAGCCGTACTTGCCGCGGACCCACAGCTCGCGCTCCTCGACCCTGACGATCGCGAACGGGAGGAGGGCGAGCCCGATGAGGGCGACGCAGCCGGAGGCGATGCCCGCGAGGATCCAGAATCCGGCCTGGTCGTAGCCGGTGCCGGGTTCGACGAGGGGGATCGGGGCGACGGCGAGGACGCCGAGGGGGGCGGCGAGCAGCGGGGCGTACCACTTGGGGCGGAGCTTCACACGGGTGCCTTCCTGGGTCGGGAGGGGCTGGGGTGCAAGCGTACGGGGCGGGGGCGGGGAGGGCGGGTCAGTAGCGCGGGGGCTTGCGTCCGGCGACGGGGCGGTCGGTGGTGCGGCGCTGGAGGGAGGAGAGGTGCTCGTCGGCTTTGAGCTCCTCGTCGGTGGGGACCATGACGACGGTGAAGACGAGGACGAGGAGGACGATCGCGGTGAGGGTGGCCATGGGGAAGACGAGGTCGGCGGCGTCGACGCCGTGGGGGGCCTCGTCGGCGCCGCCGGCGGTGCGCAGGCCGAGCATGCCGGTGTAGTGCATGAGGTTGACGGCGAGGGCCATGACGGCGGCGGCGAGCCACATGGAGGAGGCGCGCTGGAGCCGCCAGGAGAGCCACAGGGCGGTGGTGGCGGCGCCGATGGCGATGGCGACGGAGGCGGCGACGTAGGCGGGGCGGTAGTCGAGTTCGACGTCGGCGCTGAGGGCGGCCATGCCGGTGTAGTGCATGGCGGCGACGCCGATGCCGGTGAGCGTCCCGGCGGCGGCGAGCTTGAGGGGCGTGTAGCGGCCGAGGCCGATCGCGTAGAGGCCGCAGGCGACGACGGCGACGGCGATGAGGGCGCTGAGGGCGGTGGTCCACGGGTCGTAGAGGATGCGGGCGTCGCGGACGGCGAAGCCGAGCATGGCGACGAAGTGCATGACCCAGATGCCGGTGCCGCCGATGGCGAACGCGGCGACGGTGAGCCAGAGGGCGCGCCGTCCGGGGGTCTTGTGGCGGCGGGCGTGGCGGGCGAGGAGGAGGCCGAGGGCGGAGCCGGTCATGGAGACGAGGAATGCCACGGGGAGGGTGGCGTACCCGTGGGAGAAGTGTTCGATCATCGCGGATTCCGAAGTGGGTACTGAGCGGTAGGGATGATCGGATCGTAATGGCGCGGGCGGGGTTTGTCGGGTCGCTGGTTTTGCGGGTATTGCCTGGTGCGCGGGGGTTTGCGATCCCCCGAAACCGCTCGGAAGGACACAGGGGCGACAGCGCCGCTGCGATAATTCCGCCGAGCGGCGGATCGGATTCTGGCCGTTCGCACCGATCCGGACAGGCGTTGTGCGCTGTCTCACAATTCACTTGGTTCATCAAGGGACGCAAAGGGAAAGGCCGCCGACCTGAACGGTCGGCGGCCTGCGGTCCGCGGTGCCTACGTCACGGTGATGTGGCGGCGGCGCCCGACCGTGAGCACGGGCTGGCGGGTGGCCTCGTAGAAGTCGTTGCCCTTGTCGTCGACGACGATGAACGCCGGGAAGTCCTCGACCTCGATCTTCCAGACCGCCTCCATGCCGAGCTCGGGGTACTCCAGGACCTCCATCGACTTGATGTTCTCCTGGGCGAGCTTCGCGGCGGGGCCGCCGATGGAGCCGAGGTAGAAGCCGCCGTGCGCGTTGCATGCGTCGGTGACGCGCTGCGAGCGGTTCCCCTTGGCGAGCATGACGAACGAGCCGCCCGCGGCCTGGAACTGGTCGACGTAGGAGTCCATGCGCCCGGCGGTGGTGGGCCCGAAGGACCCGGAGGCGTAGCCCTCGGGGGTCTTCGCGGGGCCGGCGTAGTAGACGGCGTGGTCCTTGAGGTACTGCGGCATCTCCTCGCCGGCGTCGAGGCGCTCCTTGATCTTCGCGTGGGCGATGTCGCGGGCGACCACGAGCGTCCCGGTGAGGGACACGCGGGTCTTGACCGGGTACTTCGACAGCTCGGCGCGGATCTCGGACATGGGCCGGTCGAGGTCGATGCGCACGGCCTCGTCGTCGAGGTCGTCCTCCCGGACCTCGGGGACGTACCGGCTCGGGTCGCGCTCCAGCTGCTCCAGGAACACGCCCTCGGCGGTGATCTTGGCCATGGCCTGGCGGTCCGCGGAGCAGGAGACGGCGATGGCCACGGGCAGGGACGCGCCGTGGCGGGGCAGGCGGATCACGCGCACGTCGTGGCAGAAGTACTTGCCGCCGAACTGGGCGCCGATCCCGAACTGGCGGGTCAGCTCCAGGACCTCCTGCTCCAGGGCGATGTCGCGGAAGCCGTGCCCGGACGCGGAGCCCTCGGTGGGCATCGAGTCGAGGTACTTCGTGGACGCGTACTTCGCGGTCTTGAGCGCGTACTCGGCGCTGGTGCCGCCGATGACGATCGCGAGGTGGTACGGCGGGCACGCGGCGGTGCCGATCTGGCGGAGCTTCTCCTCCAGGAACCGCATCATCGCGTCGGGGTTGAGGATCGCCTTCGTCTCCTGGAACAGGAACGACTTGTTCGCGGAGCCGCCGCCCTTGGCGATGAACTGGAACTTGTAGGCGTCGTCGCCCTCGGCGTACAGGTCGATCTGCGCGGGCAGGTTCGAGCCGGTGTTCTTCTCGTCCCACATGGTCAGCGGGGCCATCTGGCTGTAGCGGAGGTTGAGGTCGCGGTAGGCCTGCCAGACGCCGCGGGAGAGGTGCTCGGCGTCGCGGCCGTCGGTGAGGACGTGCCTTCCGCGCTTGCCCATGACGATCGCGGTGCCGGTGTCCTGGCACATGGGCAGGACCATGCCGGAGGCGATGTTCGCGTTCTTGAGCAGGTCCATGGCGACGAAGCGGTCGTTGCCGCTGGCCTCGGAGTCGTCGAGGATGGAGCGGAGCTGCGCGAGGTGCGCGGGGCGCAGGAAGTGCGAGATGTCCTTGACGGCCTCGGCGGCGAGCTGCGTGAGGACCTCGGGCTCCACGGTGAGGAAGCGCCGCCCGGCGGCCTCGACCGTGTTCACCCCGTCCGTCGTGAGCAGGCGGTACTCGGTGGTGTCCGGACCGGTGGGAAGCAGGTCGGTGTAGTGGAACTCCGATGTCATGGGATCGAACTTAGCGCGGCCGTCCCGCCTGGCGGACGCGGCGCGGCCGCTCGCGGAACCGGACGCCGCGGGCGTTTCGGGGCGGTGTCGCGCCCGGTCCTGTCGGACCCGGCGGGTACCGTCACACCCAGGCGGAGCGGCCCCGGCCGCACCGCCTGTAAGCAGGTACGATTGCCAGGTTGCCCGCCGCGAGGCGGGCGACGCGCAAGTGATTCCTCCTGCTGCGGAGAGACCGCAGCCGATTGAGACCGAAGGAGGTGGAGCGATCTTGCGGCACTATGAACTCATGGTGATCCTCGAACCGAACATCGAGGAGGCACAGGTCGGCCCGACGCTGGAGAAGTTCCTCAAGGGCGTCAAGGACGCCGGAGGGGCCGTCGACAAGATCGACGTCTGGGGCCGTCGCCGTCTGGCATACGAGATCAACAAGAGCAACGAGGGCGTCTACGCCGTCGTCGACCTGCAGTCCGAGCCCGGTCCCGTCGCTGAGATGGACCGCCAGCTCCGGCTCAACGAGTCGGTGCTGCGGACCAAGGTGCTGCGACCGGAGCTTCGGTAACCCGACCCTGCAACTGCGAGACCGTCAAGGAGATAGGTCATGGCAGGAGAGACAGTCATCACGGTTATCGGCAACCTCGTCGACGACCCCGAACTGCGTTACACGCCGTCCGGTGCCGCCGTCGCGAAGTTCCGCATCGCATCGACCCCGCGCACGTTCGACCGCGAGTCGAACCAGTGGAAAGACGGTGAGGCCCTGTTCCTCACCTGCAGCGTCTGGCGCCAGTACGCCGAGAACGTCGCCGAGTCGCTTTCGCGCGGTACCCGCGTGATCGTGCAGGGCAGGCTCAAGCAGCGCAGCTACGAGACCCGCGAGGGCGAGAAGCGCACTGTGTACGAGCTCGACGTCGAGGAAGTGGGCCCCGCGCTGCGGTTCTCCACCGCGAAGCTCAACCGGTCCGGCGCGTCCGGCGGCGGAGGCGGCGGCCGTTCCTTCGGGGGCGGCGCGGGCTCCGGCGGCGGTTCGGCACCCGACGACCCTTGGGCCTCGGCCGCCCCCGCGGGCGGCGGAGCCGCCGCTTCGGGCGGCTTCGACGAGGACCCGCCGTTCTAACCGGGCGCTCCGCCCGGAACGATCTCGATTAAGAGGCAAGACAGAGACATGGCCAACCCGAAATCGGCTCCCCTGCGGAAGCCGAAGAAGAAGCCCAACCCGCTTGAAAAAGAGGGCATCACCTACGTCGACTACAAGGACACGGCGCTGCTGCGGAAGTTCATCTCCGACCGCGGCAAGATCCGTGCCCGCCGTGTGACCGGCGTGACCACCCAGCAGCAGCGCCAGATCGCCGCGGCCGTCAAGAACGCCCGCGAGATGGCCCTGCTCCCGTACACCAGCCAGACCCGCTAGGAAGGAGCACGACATGGCGAACATCAAGATCATCCTGACTCATGAAGTGCCCAACCTGGGTTCGGCGGGGGACGTGGTCGAGGTCAAGCCCGGTTACGGCCGCAACTACCTGCTCCCGCAGGGCCTTGCGATCGCCTGGACCAAGGGCGGACAGAAGGAGGTCGACGCGATCCAGCGTGCGCGTGCCTCCCGCCAGATCCACGACCTCGACAAGGCCCGCTCGGTGGCGGACCAGCTCAAGCAGACGGACGCCCACATCGTCGCCCGCACCGGCGACGGGGACCGCCTCTTCGGCTCCATCACCGCGGCCGACATCGTCAAGGCCGTCGACGAGGCCGGCGGCCCCAAGATCGACCGCCGCCGCGTCGAGCTCGCCTCGACCATCAAGTCGGTCGGCACCTACGACGTGTCGGTCAAGCTGCACCCGGAGGTGACCGCGAAGTTCAAGCTCCAGGTCACCCCGGCCAAGCGCCGCAAGAAGTAGGCAAGGCAATACGAAGGCCCGCGACCTCCCGGTCGCGGGCCTTCGTCGTACGTCAGATCACCCAGCCGGCGGTCCGCAGGACCACCGTCACCAGGCCCGCACCGAGGATCGCCGCCGCCGAGCCCGCCACGCCCGCACGCCATCCCGCGCGCGGGAGGCGCAGCAGGACCGCCACGAGGAGGCTCGCGGTGAGCGACGAGAGCGTCCACGCCCAGCCGCCCGCGGCCGCCGCGCCGACCCGGGCCGCCACGGTGCAACCCGAGGCCGCGCAGTTCGCGTCCACCGGCGGCTGCGACAGCACCCACGTCAGGTAGACCGCCACGGGCACCGCATACCAGGCGAGCGTCACCAGCAACGTCGGAGTGAACGCGCGCTCACCCGGGCGGTCGTCGCCCTCGGGGTCGAGCCGGGGCCTGCGTTCGGGGCGCTGCGGAGCGGTCATGAGCCCGTCTCTCTTCTGATCCGTGCCGGGGACGCCCCCATGCTATCGGCAAGTTGGCACGAACGGATTTCCGTCCACAGGCAGTGGACGGCGTCCCCGCAGCTCCCGACCCGGATCCGAACCCCGATCGCGTTGTTGTCCACAGGTTGTCCACAGGCCCGGGCCGGGTTATCCACAGGTTATCCACAACCTTGTCCACAGGTTGTCCACAGGGTCGTTTGCAACCGTGCCCGGCGCGACATAGCGTCGTTGACGCCGCCCTTCTGTCGTATGCGGGCGGTACTGTCTCCATGAACGCACGGTGACCGAGGGGGTGGACGGCATGACCGACGTGTCGACGGACGGCGTCTTCTCGCGAGGCGCCAACGGTGCGAACGGGTCCTATTTCGACACGCCCCCGGAGGACCCCTTCGCGGGTTCGGGCGGCCACAACGGCGGCGGGGGCGGCGGCTCCCGCACGTTCGAGCGCACCCCGCCCCAGGACCTCCAGGCCGAGATGTCGGTCCTCGGCGGCATGCTCATGAGCAAGGACGCCATCGCCGACGTCATCGAGGTCCTCGGCCCCGGCGACTTCTACAAGCCGTCCCACGGCATGATCTTCGACGCCGTCATCGACAAGTTCGGCAACGGCGAGCCCGCCGACGCCGTCACCATCGCCGCGGCCCTCGCCGACACCGGCGACCTCGCGAAGATCGGCGGCGGCCCCTACCTCCACGACCTCCTCAACGCCGTCCCCACGGCCGCGAACGCCGGGTACTACGCGAAGATCGTCAAGGAGAAGGCGATCCTGCGCCGCCTCATCGAGGCCGGCACCAAGGTCGTCCAGTACGGGTACGGCGGCGGCCAGGGCGGCCGCGACATCGACGACCTCGTCGACCTCGCCCAGCAGGCCGTCTACGAGGTCACCGACAACCGCCAGAGCGAGGACTTCGCGGTCCTCTCCGACCTCCTCCAGCCCGCCATGGACGAGATCGAGGCGATCGGCGCCAACCAGGGCGTCATGACCGGCATCCCCACCGGCTTCGCCGACCTCGACCGGCTCCTCTCCGGCCTCCAGGCCGGCCAGCTCATCATCGTCGCCGGCCGCCCCGGCGCCGGCAAGTCCACGGCCGCCATGGACTTCATGCGGCACGCGTCCCTCCACCACCGCCACGCCGCGGCCCTGTTCAGCCTCGAAATGAGCAAGCTCGAAATCGTCATGCGCCTCTTGAGCGCCGAGACGCGCGTCCCCATGCACGTCCTGCGCTCCGGCGACCTCTCCGACGACGACTGGACGCGCCTCGCCAAGCGCATGGGCGACATCTCCGAGGCGCCGCTGTTCGTCGACGACACCGCGTCGATGACCATGATGGAGATCCGGGCGAAGGCCCGCCGCCTCAAGCAGCGCCACGACCTCAAGCTCATCGTGGTCGACTACCTCCAGCTCATGACCTCCCCGAAGAAGGTGGAGTCGCGGCAGCAGGAGGTCTCCGAGATCTCCCGCGGCCTCAAGCTCCTCGCCAAGGAGGTGCAGTGCCCGGTGATCGCGGTCGCGCAGCTCAACCGCGGACCCGAGCAGCGCACCGACAAGCGCCCGCAGCTGTCCGACCTCCGCGAGTCCGGCTCGCTGGAGCAGGACGCCGACGTCGTCATCCTCCTGCACCGCGAGGACTACTACGACAAGGAGTCCCCGCGCGCGGGCGAAGCCGACTTCATCGTCGCCAAGCACCGCAACGGCGCCACGGACACGATCACCGTGGCGGCCCAGCTCCACCTGTCGCGCTTCGTCGACATGGCGGTCTGAGGGACTAGCGCCACCACTCGACGGCCATCGACGGGCCGGGGCCCGTCTCGTGCTCCAGTTCGTCGACGGCCTCGTCCACGACGTCGACGCCCGCGAACAGCGTCCCGTGCGCCGACCCGGCGATCGCGTCGCGCAGCGGCAGCCACCAGCCGAGCAGCACCACCGGGTACAGCATGTACCCGAAGCGGCTCGCGGGCATGAGCAGGAACGCGGTCGTCAGCCCGGCCGCGCACCACATCGCCGCGGCCGCGGCCGTCGACGGCGGCCGCGTCCACAGCAGCCACGCGATGACGACCGCCGCGAGGCCCAGCAGGGCCTTCGCGATGAGGTCCCCGGCGGGCAGGTGGTTCACCACCAGGTACCCGATGAACGGCGACTGCGCCGGGGAGGTGACCACGCCGTGCCCGAAGCCGAACGCGATGACGTTGTCGAAGAACCCGCGCGCGTCCACGGCCAGGACCGGGACCATCGTGACCAGGACGGGGACCGCGAAGCCCGCGGCGTAGCGGCGCAGGCCGCCCTGGCGCCACATCAGGAACGCCACGACGACCGCGACGGGCCACGCGAACAGCTTCAGCGCCGCCGCCGCCCCGATCGCCAGGCCCGCGGCGAGCGGGCGCTCGCGGTGCGCGAACGCGAGCGCGAGGACCATGAGGGCGACCACTGGCATGTCGTCGCCGCCCGTGGCGAACGTCAACGCGCACACCGGGAACACGAACATCGCCTGGAACGCGCGCAGCAGCGGGCCCTTCCCGGCGCCGAGGAGCCCGGGGCGGGTGCGCAGCAGCCGGAACGCGCCGTACGCGCAGGCCGCGGCTGCGAGGAGGAAGTAGATGCGGGCGTCGGTCCACCAGTGCTGGCCGAACAGCGCGGCCGGGAACCCAAAGACGGCCATGCCGGGCTGGTACGGGTTGTAGCCGTGGACGGGGTTCGGGAGGGTGGTGATGACGTCGGCGTGGAGGTAGGGGCTGCCGGTGTCGAGCAGGCGCGCGCCGGACTCCTCGACGACCTCGACCTCGGACTGGGCGCGGCGCTCGCCGACGCCGATCGCGCGCTCGACCGCCATGAACACCAGGGGGAACGCGGTGACGGCGACCGCGGCGCCGCCCGCGACGACGGCCCGGCCGCGCCAGACCGCGCCGGGCTGGGTCAGCAGGACCGCGACGCAGATCGCCGCCGGGAGGTACCCGCCGAGCGCGACGGCGCCCCAGACCTCGTGCGGGACAAGGGTGGTCCACAGCGCGGTCGCCCCCGCGAAGAGCGCGGCGGCGGCGTACAGGGCGAGGTCGATGTAGAGCGGACGGTGCGACACCCGGACATCGTACGGTGACCGGACCCGCCCCGCAGGACGGCAGGCACGAGCCCCGGCCGGCCCCGGATCGCGGGCCCCCGAACGCAAGGGTGACACCGGGGTCCGACAACCGGGCTCGGGAGGGCGGAGGCTTCCGGGGCAGGGCCGTGCGCCGTCAGGACGCGGATTCCGGGCCCCCGGCACAAGGGTGACAGGAGGGTCCGACAAGCGGGACGCGGAGGCTGGGCGGGCCGTCGGCCCGGGCGGCCTACCGGAAGGGGATCCTCGCCCAGACTTCCTGGGTGCCGTCGCCGAGGGTGCGGGCGCCCCAGTCGGTGGACAGTTTGGACACGATGAACATGCCGCGGCCGTGGGCGGAGTCGAGGTTCACGGAGCAGACGTGGGGGTGGGTGCGGGAGCCGCCGTCGATGACGCGGACCTCCACGTCGGCGGGGCCGAGGACGTAGGTGACGCACACTTCGTTCCCCGGGAGCGGCCGGGCGTGCCGGACCGCGTTGGAGACGAGCTCGGTCGCGCACACCAGGAGGTCGTCGCGGGCCTCGTCGGGGAGGTCGGGGAGCGCGTCGCGCAGCCACCGGCGGACCTGGCCGGGCGCCCCGGACTGGTGGGGGACGCGCAGCCGCTCGGGCGCCGGTATCGCTGCTGGCATCACGTCCCCTTCCTTCCTCGATGCGGGTCGGAGCTATACAGCAACCTACCTTTTACATCGACGCGACGCCAGCATTACCGTCGCACGCGGAGTCCGTCCCGGGCCGCGGCGTTCACCCCGTGAGGGTCTGGCGGATCGCGGCGGGCCGGTCGGAGATGATCAGGTCGACTTCGAGGCCCGCCATGCGGTGCGCGGTGTCGGCGTCGTTGACGGTCCAGGTGTACACCTCGTACCCGGCTTCGTGGCTGCGTTCGACGAAATCGGGGGTCGAATCGATGTAGTCGACGCGGGAGCTGAGGATCTGGACGCCCTCGGGCGGGCGGCGGAACGGGTACTCGAAGATCCACACCAGCGGCGTGTCCTCGTCGAGGCCGCGCCAGGTCTTGAGCGCGGCGCGCGAGAAGGACATGACGGTCACGTCGATGCCGGGCCAGCGCCGCAGGGTCTCCCACAGGCGCAGTTCGAGGCGGGGCCCGAACTTGGAGGGGTGCTTGGCCTCGACGAGGAGCTTGAGGTCCTTGCCGGAGTCGACGACGAGTTCGAAGACGTCTTCGAGGGTGGGGATGCGCTCGGCCTCGGGGTTGCCGGCGCAGTCGGGGTACTGGTAGGCGAAGTTGAACTCCCGCAACTGGGCGAGTGTGAGGTCCGCCACGGCGCCTTTGCCGTCGGAGGTGCGTTTGACGGTGCGGTCGTGGTGGAGGACGAGATGCCCGTCGGCGGTGAGGCGGATGTCGAACTCGAACCCGTCCGCGCCCTCGACGATGGCCTGTCGGAACGCGGCGAGGGAGTGCTCCGGCAGGAACTCGTTCGCGCCGCGGTGGGCGGCGATCAGCGGGTGGGACACCCTTTGAACGATAGACGGTGGGGACGACGGCGTGGTCGCTCCGCGGTGTCCGGTTCGCGTTGTGGCGGTGAACACGCCCGGATCGGGGTGAACGTTCGGTGGCCGTTCGACGGCCGGCGCTGCCCCGGGCCCGCGTTGTGGGCGGGGCGTGGTTCGAGTGGCGGGATGGCTTCGGTGAAGGGGAGGATAGTGGGCGTGCAGTACGAGGAAGGGGCCTACCGGGATCTGGGGTGGGCGAAGATCGACGTCGGGCGGCCGGCGCGGACGGGCACGGCCGAGGCCGTGTACGCGGCGGGCAAGACTCCGGCGCAGGTCGCGGGCGCGCTCGCGGCGCTGCGCGAGGCCCACCCGGGGCGGGTCGCGGTCGCGACCCGCTGCGACGAGGCGTGCGCGGCGGCCGTGCGGGAGCGGTTCGCGGGCGAGCCGGTGCTCGTCGAGGCGGGCGTGTGCGCGGTCGGCGACTTCCCGGCCGCGGAGTCGGGGCCGCTCGCGGTGGTGTGCGCGGGGACCTCGGACCTGCCGGTGGCGCAGGAGGCCGTGGTCACGGCCCGCGCGAACGGCCTCGACACGCGGCTGGTCGCCGATGTGGGCGTGGCCGGGCTGCACCGGCTGCTCGACAAGCTGCCGGAGCTGCGGGAGGCGGTCTGCGTGATCGTGGTGGCGGGCATGGACGGGGCGCTGCCGTCGGTCGTGGCCGGGCTGGTCTCGGCGCCGGTGGTCGCGGTGCCGACCTCGGTGGGGTACGGGGCGGCGTTCGGCGGGCTCGCGCCGCTGCTGACGATGCTGAACTCGTGCTCGCCGGGGGTGACGGTGGTGAACATCGACAACGGTTTCGGGGCGGCGATGGCCGCGGCCCGGATCTTGAACGTGAAGGCGGAGCGATGACGGTCGCGTGGCTCGACTGCTCGGCGGGCGCCTCGGGCGACATGGTCCTGGGAGCCCTCGCGGACGCGGGGGTGCCGCTCGAACTCATGCAGGCGGCCGTGGACTCGCTCGGGACCGAGCCGGTCCGGTTGCGCGCCAAGCGGGTCGCCCGGCATGGGCTCGCGGGCACGAAGGTCGACGTGGAGGTTCCGGAGGCCGCGAACGATCGCCGCTGGCGGTCGATCCGGGGGATGCTCGAAGGCGCGGACCTGGACGAGGCGGCCCGGAAGCTGGCGCTGGGCGCGTTCGCGCGGCTGGCGGCGGCCGAGGCCGCGGCGCACGGGATCGACGCGGAGGACGTGCACTTCCACGAGGTGGGGGCGCTCGACTCGATCGCGGACATCGTGGGCGCGGCCGCGGGCCTGGCGTCGCTGGGCGCGACCAGGGTGACGGCCTCGACCGTGACGCTCGGGGGCGGCACGACGCGCGGTTCGCACGGGTCGATCCCGCTGCCCGCCCCGGCGGTGCTGCGGGTCCTCGCCGATTCGGGCGCGCCGGTGGTGGGCGCGGTGCCGTACGAGGCGTGCACGCCGACGGGCGCGGCGATCATCGCGGCCGCGGCCTCGGCGTACGGGCCGCTGCCGGAGATGGTCGTGGAGCGGGTGGGCGTCGGCGCCGGCGGGCGCGACCCGCAGGAGCGGGCGAACCTGCTGCGGATCGTGATCGGCCGCGAGGTCGCACCGGTCCGCCGGGCGGCGCACGCGCACGTCCACCGCGCCGGGGCCGAGGCGCAGGAGCACGGGCACGGGCACGGGCACGGGCACGGCGATGCTCACGACCACCGCGACGAACAGGCCCACGGCCACGATCACGGCACCGTTCACGCCCACAGCGATGGCCATGCGCCCCAAGCGGTCCGCGATCCACAGGACCACGGCGTCGGCAGTGCCGGGGCGAAGCCCGTGGTCATCGAGACGAACGTGGACGACCTCGATCCGCGGCTGTGGCCGGCGGCCCTCGCCGCGCTGCTGGAGGCGGGGGCGTCGGATGCGTGGCTGACGCCGATCCTCATGAAGAAGGGCCGTCCCGCGCACACGGTGCACGTGCTGTGCCGGGCCGAGGCGGTGGCCGCGGTGCGGTCGGCGCTGGTGCGGCACACGACGACGATCGGGATGCGCTCGTACGAGATCGACAAGTACGCGCTCGAACGCCGGTACGCGCACGTCGATGTGGACGGTCAGTCGATCGGGGTGAAGATCGCGCTCGAAGGCGGCGAGGTCGTCAACGCGTCGGTCGAGTACGAGGACGCTGCCGCCGCGGCGGCCGTGCTCGGAAGGCCGCTCAAAGTGGTCGTAGCGCAGGCGACGGCCCTTGCGGCGCAGGAGTATCCGCGTTAGCGGTCCCGTTGGGCGGAGTCTGTATCCTGCCCGCATGATCGATTTCGAGAATGGTTCGGTTTTCAAGCTCAAGCTCACCGACGACCCCGGCTTCCGCGACGAGGTCACCCCACTGCTGGTCGACGGCGAAGAGGTCGCGCTGACGTTCGAGGGCGTGCGCGACTTCATCGTCTTCACGAACAAGCGCATCATCGCCGTGAACGTCCAGGGCATCACCGGCCGCAAGAAGGACTACACGACCCTCCCCTTCAGCAAGATCCAGGCGTACTCGGTGGAGACCGACGGCCTCATGGACAACGACGGCGAACTGGACCTGTGGTTCTCCGGGCTCGGCAAGGTCCGGTTCGAGTTCAAGGAGAACGTGGACCTGCCCGCGATCGCCAAGCACATCGCGGCCGCCAGCCTCTAGGACCTCCCCCGGGGCGCTGCGGCGCGGTGCCCCGATGCCCGACGCCCGCAAGGTCTTCAGGGCGGCGCCGGGCCGGACTCCGTGGTGCCTACGGGTGCCCGTCCGGCCCGGCGCCGCTGTCTTGTCAGCCGTGCGCGGCGTGGGCGGGCGCGGGGACCTCGCCGATCTCCTCGCCTTCGCCGAGGACCACGAACTGGCCCATCATGCCGGAGTCCTCGTGGGCGAGGATGTGGCAGTGGAACATGTACGGCAGGTTGGGGTCGGTGTAGTCGGCGAACCGCATGGCCAGGCGGTACTTGCGCTGCGGGACGAGCTGGACGGTGTCCTTCCAGCCGAGGAGCTGCGGGGGCGGCTCGGCGCCGTCCACGTCGAGGACCCGGAACTGGACGTCGTGGACGTGGAAGCTGTGCATGTACCCGTCGGCGTTGGTCACCTCCCACACCTCGACGGTGCCCTCCTGGACGCCGAAGTCGATGCGCGCCAGGTCCATCGCCTCGCCGTTGATCTGGCTGAAGCCGGAGAGGGAGAAGGAGCGCTCCTGGGCGGCCTCGGCGGGGTCGACGTCGGGGGCGGCGCCGAGCGCGTCGGGGACGGAGGTCTCGTCGGCGAGCGCGTCGGCGGCCCGGAACTGGCAGACGTCGAGGAGGTCGTCGCCGCCGTTGACGCGGGCGAGCGGGCCCGTGTAGCCCTCGGCGGCGGGGTGGGAGCGCAGGACCGCGGTCTCGCCGGGCTCGAAGGCGACGACGATCTCGGCGCGCTCGCCGGGTGAGAGCTGGAGGCGGTCGGTCTCCCACGGTTCGGGGAGGAGACCGCCGTCGGTGGCGATGAGCCGGAACGGGCGGTCGTCGCTGAACCCGAAGTTGTAGAGGCGCGAGACCGAGCCGTTGAGCAGGCGCAGGCGCACGAGACGGGTGGTGACGTCGAAGTAGGGGCCGAGGGTCCCGTTGACCATGATCTCGTCGCCGAGGATGCCCTGCATGCTCATGAAGGAGCCGCCGTCCTCGAACTGGTTGTCGCCGTTGAAGTTGCGGTCCTGGACGATGAGGGGGACGTCGTCGACGCCGTAGGTGGCGGGCAGGGGCAGGGCCTCGGACTCCTCGTCGTCGATGATGAACATCCCCGCGAGTCCCTTGTAGACGTGGTGGGCAGTGCGGCCGTGGGGGTGCGGGTGGTACCAGAGGGTCGCGGCGGGCTGGTTCAGGGTCCACTGCGGGGTCCAGTCGCCGCCGGGTTCCACCTCCTGGTGGGGGCCGCCGTCCATGACGGCGGGCAGGTGCATGCCGTGCCAGTGGATCGAGGTGCCCTCGTCGAGGCCGTTGTACACGGAGAACGCGATCTCCTCGCCGCGCCTGGCGCGGATGGTGGGGCCGAGGAAGTTCCCGTTGACGCCCCAGGTCTCGGTCTCGGCGCCCTGTTTGAGGGCGGTGGTGCCGGACTTGATGTCGAGGTTGAACACGCGGGCGCCGGAGGGGTCGTCCGCGGACTCCGCGAGCGGGGGGATCGCGAGGGGGTTGTCGAAGTCGACCTTCCCTGCGGTGTCGAGCTTCGCGCTGCTCCACAGGTAGGCGACGGTCCCGCCGCCGCCGAGCGCGATCACGCCCACGCCGCCGCCGACACCGATGAGGGTCCACTTCAGTGCTTTACGCCGCTTCATGAACGCAATGTTCGTTGCGGGAAGGGCCCGGTGCATCGGGCCGCGGGAGGCAATGCCCGTACTCCGTGGGGACTACGCGGCCGACCGGAGTCAACCTTCAGTATCGATACCTACGGATGGAGCGGTTCCGGGGCCCCCTCCCCCCTCCCCATGCCCACCCTCCGCCGACCAGCACACCGAACCAAGGCCTCTGCGTCGTACTCGTTCCGGTCCCGGGCTGCCTGGCCGCGGCAGCCTTGGACCGCAGGTCTCATTCCTCGGCGAGGTAGCCGCGGATGTGGGCGGCGTTCACCGCTGCGGCGCGGCCGGCGACTTCGAGTTTCGCCATGGCCCGCGACAGGTGGACGCTCACGGTCTTCTCGGAGATGAACAGCTCGGCGCCGATCTGGCGGTTCGTCAGCCCCCGCGCGACCAGGCGCAGGACCGCGAGCTCCCTGGGGGTCAACGGGGTCGAGGTGGGCATGGCCGTGTCGAGGCGGGCCCGCTCGGCGAGCTCGCACAGCTCCTTGCGGAGCGGTTCGGCGCCCAGCTCGATTGCGGTGCGCTTCGCGGCGACGAGCGCCTCCGCGGCCTTCAGGCGCGCGTCGGCGCCCGGTGACGCCAGGAGCGCCTCGGCGAGGCGCCAGCGGGCGTACGCCTGCCGGTACGGCTCGGCCCAGTCCCGCGCGGGCGCGGCGGGACCGTTCTCGATCATCGCGAGGGTCGAGGAGGCGAGCGGGTCGGTCAGGGCCAGGTCCAGGCGCTCCTGGTCGGTCAGGCGCGGGACCGGGTCGGCCGCGGGTTCCCTTGCGGCCGCAGGGTTCTCGGCGGCGAGGGCGATCCGGTAGTCGAACGCGTCTGCGGCCGCGAGCCACTTCTCGGGGTCGCCGTCGCCGTACAGGCGGGTGGCCTCGGCTTCGAGCTGCGCGACCCACGCGATCCCTTCGGGGCCGAGGCGCCCCGACATCGGCCGGCCGTGCTCGACGAAGAACCGGCCGCGCTCGGCGAGTCGCTCGCCCGCGGCGACCGCGTCCTTCGCGCCCGCGGCGTCGCCGTCGCGGCGCAGCGAGTGCGCGAGGTCGGCGGCGGCGCCGACCCCGGCGGCGCACACCGACACCCCGGCGAGGTAGTACCCGCGCATGCGGGTCATGAGCTCGGTGGCGCGCTCGACGCGGCGCAGCGCGTCGGCGGGCCGGTGGCGCCAGCGGTCGAGCTCGGCGCCGCACAGGGTCGCGAGCGCGAGGACCTGGCCGTCGAGCTGCCACCGGTCGGCGAGGTAGTCGAGGCGCCGGTCGGCGGTCTCGAAGCGGCCGCGGGCCACGTCCACGAGGAGGACCGCGGCGGCGAGGCGGGTGAGGACGACGCCGGGGAGGACGCTGGAGGCCATCTCCCCGTTCGCGTCGACGGCGCCCCAGCGCCCGAGCATGTAGTTGCAGATGACCTGGCGGACGGCGATCTCCACGCCGAAGCCGCCCCACTTGTCGCCGGTGCGCCGGCCCCGGTCCATGCCGCGGTCGAAGTGCACGAGCGCCTCGGCGATGCGCGCGGCCTCCACCAGGACCAGGCCGTTGTTGAAGTGGCCGCGCAGCTCCACCTCGTGCCAGTCGAGGCCGCGGACCAGGCCGAGGGCCTCGTCGCTGCGGGCGATCGACTGCTCGACGGTCAGCTCGGAGCGGCGGAACGCCGCGAGGCTGTCGGTGAGGATCGCGTCGGCCTTCGCGGCGCGGGCCGCCGAGAGCTCGTCGGGGTCCTCGGACTCGGCGAGGACGGCGTCCGCGGTGTCCATCGCCGCGGCGGTCCACGCGGCGGCGTCCTCGTGGAGCCGGTTGGCGTAGACGGTGCGGGCGACGACGGCCTGCGCCCACGCCTTCACCGCGCGGGGGCCCTCGTCCTTGACCAGTTCCCAAGCCTCCCAGGCGACCCGGTGCGCCTGGGCTTCATCGCCCTCGATGGTGAGGAGGTGCTTGGCGTACTTGCGGCGCGTGGACGCGCCGAGGATCGGGTCCCCGGAGGCGTCGGCGAGGCGGACCGCGGCTGCCGAGTACGACTGGGCGCGTTTGATCTCGCCCGAGGCGTCGGCGTTCGCGGCGGCGCGCGTGGTCAGCCGCAGCTCGGTGATCCCGACGGGCCGCTGCGGGGCCGGGACCCGCTCGAACAGGGCCAGGGCCCGCTCCAGGTGCAGGAGCGCCTCGGCGGGCGCGGCGAGCTCCACGGCCTCGTCGGCCGCGCGCACCGACGCGCTCAGGGCGCAGCGCAGGTCCCCGGACTCGTAGGCGTGGTGGGCGAGCTCGGCCTCGGCGCCCTTGCCGTGGTCCCCGGCGAGGGACTCGGCGATCTTCTGGTGGTAGCGGATTCGCTCGCCCGGAAGGAGGTCGGAGTAGACGGCCTCGCCGAGGAGGGCATGGCGGAACGCGTACGTGTCGGCGCTCTTCTGCACGATGATGCCGTGCGAGATCGCCGCGCGCAGGGCCTCGTCGAGCTCGCGCTCGTGCCGCAGGCCGTTCTCGTCGAGCATCGACCAGGCGGCGGCGTTGAGCCGCGCGTACGTGAAGCGGCGGCCCAGGACCGACGCGAGGCGCACGACCTGCCGGGACGCTTCGGGGAGCCGTTCGAGGCGGGCCAGGAGGACCTCCGCGAGCTCGAACGTGACGGTGTGGGTCTCGGCCGCGGCGAGCTCCTCGGCGAGGAACGCGTTCCCCTCGGAGGCGGCGGCGATCTTGGAGACGATGACCTCGTCGAGCCCGGTGTTCAGCTCGCGCACGAAGTCGGCGGCGTGCTGGGAGTCGAACGGGTCGATCTGGAGGCGCTGGACCGCGGGGAGGCGCACGAGCTCGGCCAGGAGCGGGCGCAGCGGGTGGCCGCGGTGGACGGCGTCGGCGCGGTAGGAGCCGAGGATGAGGAGGCGCTGGCCGGTGAGCCGGGAGGTGAGGAACGCGAGGAGGTCGCGGCTGGAGCGGTCGGCCCAGTGGAGGTCTTCGAGGGTGAGGACGACGGTGCGGTCCGCGGCGAGGTCGGCGAGCGCGGCGTGGAACGCCTCGAACAGGCCGAGGCGGCCGAGGTCGCCGTCGGAGGCGGGGTGGCCGGGGAGGAGGGGGCGCAGGCCGGGGTGGGCGGCGACGAGCTCGGGTTGGTCGCGGGCGAGGGTGCCGGTGATCTCGGCGAAGGGGAGGTAGGGCAGTGCGGAGTCGGCCGTGTCGAGGCAGTGGCCGGTGACGGTGAGGACACCGTCACCGGCGTTGTCGTTGAACTCGTGGAGGAGCCGGGTCTTGCCGACCCCCGCGTCCCCCGAGACCAGGACGGTCGCGGGCCTTCCGTTCTTCGCGGCGTCGAGCGCGTCGCGCAGCGCGGCGAGCTCGGCGTCGCGGGCGAAGAGCGGGAGGTCGGAACCTAGGCGCGGCATGTCTGCAATCATGACACGGCCTTAGGACACGGCGGCCCGGTCGGTTTCGGCGGAGGCGGCGTCCGCCCCGGCGTGCCCGTCCTCGTGGCGCAGGCCCAGGGCCCGGGCGACGCGGTCGGCGACGCCGCTGTGGCGGACGTGCGTCCCGGCGCGGCGGGTCTCCTTCGCGGCCTTGAGGAGGCGGCGGGCCTGGCGCTCGTTCTCGGCCTCCCGGCGGAGCTCCTCGGAGCGGGCGTAGTGGAGGTAGTGCAGGTCGAAGTCGTTCATCTTCGTTCCTTCGGTGTCGGCGGCCGGCGTTTCCGGCCTGACACCAATACTGGTGCTGAGGCCCGGGTGCGGGCATCAGGCGTCCGCGTCGAAGACGGCCTTACACCCCTTACTTCCGGGCCTCAGCGGCCTCAGGTCCCTTACTTTCGGCTGAGGGGCCTTACCCGGGCGAGCCGGGACGGCCACCAGACGGCCTTGCCGATGTCGATCGTCAGCGCCGGGACCAGCAGGGACCTGACGATGACCGTGTCGAGGAGCACCCCGAAGGCGACGACGAACGCGATCTGCGCGAGGAACAGGATCGGCAGGACTGCGAGCGCCGAGAACGTCGCGGCGAGGACCACCCCCGCGGAGGTGATGACCCCGCCGGTGGCGACCAGGCCCCGCACCGTCCCGGCCCGCGTCCCGAGCCGCGCCGACTCCTCGCGGACCCGCGTCATCAGGAAGATGTTGTAGTCGATGCCCAGGGCCACGAGGAACACGAATCCGAAGAGGACGACCGTCGGGTCGGCGCCGGGGAACCCGAAGAGGTGGTTGAACACCAGCGCCGAGACGCCCATGGTCGCGCCGAAGGACAGGACCACCGTGGCGGTGAGCAGCAGCGGGGCCACGATGGACCGCAGCAGGACCATGAGCACCAGCAGGATCACGGCGAGGACGATCGGGATGATGACCGCCCGGTCGCGCTCCGAGGTCAGGAACGTGTCGAGCTGGATCGCGGTCGGGCCGCCGACGAGCGCGTCCGCGCCGTCCACGGCGTGGACCGCGTCCCGCAGCCGCTCCACAGTGTCCACGGCGGCGTCGGAGTCGGGCGCGTCCTCAAGGACCGCTTCGATCTCCACGAGCCCGTCTACGGTGCGGACCTGCCCTGACTGGTCGACCGCGGGCGCGACGGACGCGACCCCCTCGACCTGCGCCGCGGCCACCACGTCGGTAAGGGACGACTCGTTCGCGATGATCACCGCGGGCGCGCCCGCGCCCGCGTCGAAGTGGTCGGCGAGGACCTCCTGGCCCGCCACCGAGTCCACGTCGGTGAGGAACACGTCGGTCTGCGACGTGCCGTCCGCCTTGAGCTGCACCGTGAACGCGGCCGCGACCGCCAGCCCGGCGGCCGTCACCGCCCACACCGTGCGGGGGCGGCGCGACACCATGACCGCGACGTTCGCCCACAGTCGTGAGGGCCGGGCGCGCCCGGCCCCGACCCGGCGCGGCCAGAACGCGGCCCGCCCGAACAGCGCGAGCATCGCGGGCAGGAACGTCACCGCGGCGAGGAACGACCCGCCGATGCCGATCGCCGCGACCGGGCCGAGGCCGCGGTTCGATTCGAGCTGGCTGAACAGCAGGCACAGCACGCCGAGGACCACGGTGCCCGCGGACGCCGCGATCGGCTCGATCGTGCCGCGCAGGGCCCGGCGCACGGCCGCGAACCGGTCGCCGCCCGCGTCGAGCTCCTCCTTGAAGCGCGCCACCAGCAGCAGCGCGTAGTCCGTCGCGGCCCCGAACACGAGGATCGACAGGATGCCCTGGCTCTGGCCGTTCAGGTCCACCACGCCTGCGTCGGCGAGCCCGTAGACGGCGGCGCTGGCGACGGCGAGCGCGAACCCGCAGGACAGGAGCACCAGGACCGGCAGGAGCGGGGAGCGGTAGACGAGCGCGAGGATCACGGCCACGACGGCGGCGGCCACGAGCAGGAGCAGGCCGTCGACGCCGCCGAAGGCCTCGCCCAGGTCGGCGCCGAGCGCGGCCTGGCCGGTGACGAGGACGTCGAGGCCGTCGGGGCGGTCCTGGGCGAGGATCTCGCGGATCTCGGCGACGGCGTCCGCGTCGTCAGTACTGCTGTCGACGAGGACGATGAGCTGCGCGGCCTCCGGCTCGTCCTCGTCGGAGAGCTGCGGCGGGATCGGCGGCCCGGCGTTGAACGGGAGCGCCGCGAGGGCCGCACTGGCGGCGTCGAGGTAGGCGAGGTCGTCGGCGCTGAGGCCGCCGTCGCGTTCGGCGACGACGACCGCGGGCGACGCCTCGGTGTCGTCGAAGGCCTTGCGCAGCTCGATGACCTCGGTGGACTCCGCGGACGAGGGGAGGAACGCGGAGCCGTCGTTGCTGGCGACCTCGCTGAGCTTCCCGGCGTAGGGTCCGGCGAACGCGCCGAGGGCCAGCCACGCGAGCGCGAGGAGCGCGGGGACCAGCCAGCGCAGTCGGCGGACGGGTCGCGGTCGTTCGGGTGCCATGTGGGAGTCTCCTCGCGTCGCGGCGAACCGATGGTTCCATCGGCGAATATTTCGATGATCGAAATAGTAGACTGCATTCGGACCACGGACTCGGATAGGACGGCGCGTATGACCCACGGCACCGACGGTGGCGGCCCCACCGACAGGGACCTGTCGCGGCTGCTCCAGAACCTCACCGTCGAGTCGGACCGGTACGCCGAGCGCTTCGGCGCCGAGCACGGGCTGCACCGCACCGACGTCAACGCGCTCGCGCTCATCATGGAGGCGGCCCGCCTCGGCGTCCCCATGTCGCCGTCCTCGCTCGCGAAGGAACTGGGCCTGAGCCCCTCGGCGACGACGGCGCTCATCGACCGGCTCGAAGCGCTCGGGCACGTCGAGCGGGCGCGCCCGGCGGGCGACCGCCGCCGCGTGGCCCTGGAGGTCCCCGAGGCGGCCGTGGAGGCGAACCGGCACCTGTTCACGCCGCTCGCGCGGGCGTTCGCCGAGTCGTGGACCGGTTTCACGCCCGAGGAGCGGGAGGTCGTGGCGCGGTTCCTGGCGGTGAGCACCGAGACGATGAAGGCCGTGAGCGCCCAGGTGCGGGATCAGGCCCGCGACCAGCGGTCCCGGTAGGCCCCTTCGGGATCGAAGCGGCCGGCCTGCCGCTCGTGGTTGAAGCCGCGGTTGGGGCGGGTGTCGTTGCCGGTGCCCGCCGTCCACTGCCAGTTGCCCCAGTTGTTGGCCTCGTCCAGGTCGACCAGGTGCTCCGCGAAGTGGGCGGCGCCCTCGCGCCAGTCGAGGCCGAGGGTCTTGACGAGGTACCCGGCGGTGATGAGGCGGGCGCGGTTGTGCATCCAGCCCTCGGCGTGGAGCTGGCGCATCCCGGCGTCCACGATGCCGACCCCGGTGGTCGCGGTCCTCCACGCCTCCAGGGCGGTGAGGTCGGCGTCCCACGTGTCGTCGGCGCCCTTGCGGTACGGGGTGTCGGTGAGCGCGGGGAACGCGGCGAGGACCTGGAGATGGAAGTCCCGCCAGCACATCTGGCGGACGAAGTCCTCGCTCACGCGCGGGTCCTCAGCGACGGCGCGGGCCGAGAGGCAGCCGAGCGCGAGGTAGGGGCTGAGGCGGGAGGTGCGGTCCCCGGCGAGGTCGTCGTGGCGCTCGCCGTAGTCGCCCGAGCCCGGCGCCCACGCGTCGAGGCGGGCGAGCCCGGCCCGCTCGCCGCCCGGCGGGAGGTCGGTCGCAGTGGGCTCGGCGGGCGCGAGGTCGTGGGAGTCGGGCAGGTCGGGGACGCGCAGGCCGTCCGGCTCAGACGCGGTCGGGCGCCAGCGGACCTGCGACCAGGCCCGCCAGTAGGGGGTGAAGACCTTGTAGTGGTCGCCGCCGCCGCTGGGAAGGAGCCGCCCGGGCTCGACCACGGCCGGGCCGGGCGTCACGTGCACGTCCTCGCCGAGGCGCTCCAGGGTCGCGGCGGCGAACCTCCCGGCGTCGGAGGCGCAGACGACGAGGTCGGCGCCGGTCTCCTTGCGGACCGCGGCCACCTGCTCGGCGGTGTCCCCGGCGCGGAGCACGAGGTCGCCGCCGAGGTCGCGCAGGGACCGGCGCAGGTCGGCGAGGGATTCGAGGAGGAACCGCCGCTGGTTCGGGTTGGAGGCGCGGGCGGGGTCGTCCACGTACAGCGGGACGACGCGGTCGGCGTCCCGGCAGGCCGCGGCCAGCGCCGGGTTGTCGTGGACGCGCAGGTCGCGGGTGAACAGGAGGACGGCGGTGCGGGTCATGGCGGCTCCAGGTCCGTGGGCCGACCGGGCCGGGCGGCCCGGGCAGCGTAACCGCCGCGCGGGGGCGCTCGGGGGAGGCGCGTCAGCGCCCGCGGGGCGGCTCGACGTCGGTCTGGGCCGCAGCGACGCCGACGGGGCACGAGAGGCCGTTGGGGCCGTGGTTGCAGTAGCCGTTCGGGTTCTTGTGGAGGTACTGCTGGTGGTAGTCCTCGGCGATCCAGTAGGGGCCGGCGGGGAGGATCGCGGTGGTGATCGCGCCGAGCCCGGCGGCGGAGACGATCGGCGCGAACGCGGTGCGGCTCGCCTCGGCGGCGGCCTGCTGCTCGGGGGTCGTCGTATAGACGACGGACCGGTACTGGCTGCCGATGTCGTTGCCCTGGCGCATGCCCTGGGTCGGGTCGTGGTTCTCCCAGAAGACCTTGAGGAGGTCCTCGTAGCGGGTCTTCTCGGGCTCGTAGACGACCTTGACGACCTCGGCGTGGCCGGTGAGGCCGGTGCAGACCTCCTCGTAGGAGGGCTTCTCGGTGTTGCCGCCCATGTAGCCGACGGAGGTCGTCCACACGCCGG
This sequence comes from Glycomyces mayteni, assembly GCF_042428885.1. NCBI lineage: Bacteria > Bacillati > Actinomycetota > Actinomycetes > Glycomycetales > Glycomycetaceae > Glycomyces > Glycomyces mayteni. The sequence continues at coordinate 804,275 of NZ_JBHMBP010000001.1, read as the reverse complement.
GGACGCGCCAGAACAGGCGCTCGGCGCCCCAGAAGCAGCCCATGCCGAAGTAGGCGACGGCGGCGCCGGGGCCGGGCGTGCCTTCGACGGGGTGCTTCAGGACCGGGTGGACGATGCTCATGCGGCAAGTCTGTCACGCGCGAATTGCGGCTGCCATGTGTCGGGCGCGGCCGCTACCGTGGGCCGATGGTCTCGAAAATCAACCAGGTCACGTTCGACACCCGCAACGGCTACGAGCTCGCGAAGTTCTGGATGGCGGTCACCGGCTACACCGAGCACCCCGACTACCCGATCGGCCCGGACGAGGAGGAGAACTTCATCGGCCCCGACGGGAAGCACCCGGGGCTCCTCTTCATCAACGTTCCGGAGCACAAATCGGTAAAAAACCGTCTGCACCTCGACCTCTCGCCCGACACCACGCGGGACGAGGAGGTGGACCGGCTCATCGCCCTCGGCGCGACGGTCCACGACGACCACCGCAAGGCGGACGGCACCGGGTGGGTCACCATGCGCGACCCGGAGGGCAACGAGTTCTGCGTCGAGCGCTCCGACGCCGAGCGCGGCCGCTGAGACGCGACCGCGGGCCGCCCCTCGCCGGGGCGGCCCGCGGTGCGAAGTCTGGTGGCGGCTCCTGCCGAAGCGGTCCCGAGGGGGACTGCGCCTGCCGGGGCTACTTCTCCGCGACGGCGTCGAGCTCGCCGTCGCCGTCCGCGTCCACCGCGGCGGTGTCGTACTTGCCGTCGCCGTCGTGGTCGATCAGGACGTGGTCGATGACCCCGTCGCCGTCGGTGTCGACCGCGAGGAGGTCCGCGGTGCCGTCGCCGTCGACGTCCACGTGGTACTCGACCGACCCGTCTCCGTTGCGGCGCACGCCGACCGTCTCGTCGACACCGTCGCCGGTGATGTCCATCTTGTGTACTTCGTCGAAGCCCATGAGGCATCTCCTAAGCAAGGAAGTGGTAAGTGTCGTCTGCACGATAGCGCGCCTATCCATAGCCAGTGGTACTCGCGTCGGCTAGCTTAGGGGCATGCATGACGGTCACGGGTTTTCCACACGCGCCATCCACGCCGGTCAGGAGCCGGATCCGCTGACGGGCGCGGTAGTTCCGCCGATCTACGCGACCTCCACCTACAAGCAGGACGGGGTCGGCGGCCTGCGCGGCGGCTACGAGTACTCCCGGTCGGGCAACCCGACCCGGACCGCGCTGGAGACCTGCCTCGCCGCGATCGAGGGCGGCACGCGCGCGTTCGCGTTCGCCTCCGGCCTCGCCGCCGAGGACGCGATCCTGCGGGCGCTCCTGGCCCCCGGCGACCACGTCGTCATCCCCGACGACGCCTACGGCGGCACATTCCGCCTGTTCGACAAGGTCGCCGTCCGCTGGGGCCTGCGGTACACCGCCGCCCCGATCACCGACCTCGCCGCCCTCACCGCGTGCTTGAGCGAGGGCACGAAGATGGTGTGGGTCGAGACCCCCACCAACCCGCTGCTCAACATCGCCGACATCGAGCAGATCGCCGACATCGCCCACCGCCACGGCGCGATCCTGGTCGTGGACAACACGTTCGCGAGCCCGTACCTCCAGCAGCCGCTCGCGCTCGGCGCCGACGTCGTCGTGCACTCCACCACCAAGTACATCGGCGGCCACTCCGACGTCGTCGGCGGCGCCGCCGTCGTCCGCGACGCCGCCATCGCCGACGCGATCGCGTTCCACCACAACGCCATGGGCGCCGTCGCCGGACCGTTCGACGCGTTCCTCACCCTCCGCGGCGTCAAGACCCTCGGCGTGCGCATGGACCGCCACTGCGACAACGCCGAACGCGTCGCCGAGTTCCTCGCGGGCCACCCGAAGATCGCCGAGGTCCGCTACCCCGGCCTCGCCGAGCACCCCGGCCACGACGTCGCGGGCAAGCAGATGAAGCGCTACGGCGGCATGATCTCCTTCCGCCACAAGGACGGCGAGCAGGCCGCGGTCGACGTCTGCGCCCGCACCGAGGTGTTCACGCTCGGCGAGTCCCTCGGCGGCGTGGAGTCCCTCATCGAGCACCCGGGGCGCATGACCCACGCCTCGGTCGCCGGCAGCGCCCTGGAGGTCCCCGCGGACCTCGTGCGCCTGTCGGTCGGCATCGAGGACGCCGACGACCTCCTGGCCGACCTGCGCCAGGCGCTCGGCTGACCGTCCTCTCCCCCCGGTAGAGCCCCAGTCCCCCGCGAGAAAGGACGATCAGTGAGCTGGTCGGGAACCACTGCGCAGCAGATAGCGAAGGCGGTCCGGCGCGGCGACGCGGACGCCTCGGTCGTCGTCGACCACCATCTGCGCCGCATCGAGGACCACCGCGAGGCCGACGCCGCCCTCACCGGCGTCCGCAAGATCGAGTCGCTCGCCGAGGCCGCGGCCGTCGACGACATCGAGAACCGCGAGGCCCTCCTCGCGGCGGGCGTCCCCGTCGCGGTCTGCGAGCAGCTCCCGGTCACCGGGCACGCCCCGCGGCTCGGCTCCAACGCCGCCGTCCTCCCGATCGCCGACACCGACCACCGTGCGGTGCAGCGCATCCGCGGCGCCGGCGCGGTCGTCGTCGCCTTCGGGCGCTCCTCCGAGCTGGGACTGTGGCCCGCCACCGACGACGACGGCAACGTCCCCGCCAACCCCTGGCGCCCCGACCGCGGCATCGGCGGCCCCTCCGGCGGCGCCGCCCTCGCCGTTGCCACCGGCGCGGCCCCCATCGGCATCGGCCTCGACGGCCCCGGCTCCGCGGGCGGCGTCCGCACCGCCGCCGCGGCCTGCGGCATCGTCGCCTACAGCCCCGAGCACGTCCCCGCCGACATCAACGCCGACCCCGACCACTGGCTCGGCGGCCACGTCGGCGTCATGGCGACCACAGTGGACGATGCAGCGCTGGCGTACGCGGCCCTGACGCACCGCTCGCCGCGCTCCACCGGCGACCCGGGACGCCTGCGCATCGCCGCCACGAACTCCGCGCCGCTCCCCGCCCGCGTCGACGACGACGCCACCAAGTGGCTCCTCAAAGCCGTCCGCTCCCTCACCGACCTCGGCCACGACACCTTCCGCGCCAAGCCCCGCTTCGGCGCCCGCCTCACCCCTGCCTCCTCCGGCGCGTGGACCTGCGCCGCGTACCTCCGCAGCCTCAAATGCGGCCCCGACGGGCTCCAGCGGCGCACCAAGCGCCTTGTGGCCGTGGGCGAGCGCACGTACCTCGGCGGGCTCTTCGGCGGCGTCCTCGGCGACGGCAACCGCGTCCGCCGCCACCTGGAGGACTGGTTCGACCTGGAGGACTACGACGTCCTCATCACCCCGGGCCTGCCCGCCGCGCCCCCCGCCGCCAAGGAGTGGTCGCTGGAGCCCCTGCGCTCCAACGTCACCCACCTCGCCTCCGCCGCCGCCTTCACCGCCCCGTTCAGCCTCGCCGGACTCCCCGCGCTGGTCGTCCCGGTCGGCATGCGCTCCGACGGCGCCCCCGCCACCGTCCAGCTCGTCGGCCCGCCCGGCTCCACCGGCCGCCTCTTCGACGTCGCCGCCCAGCTCATCGCCAAACTCCGCCCCCGCCGCTACGCGCCGGGCCTGAGCTGGGACTAGCAGCGCCGCCGTGTGCCGGTGGCCAAGGCCACCGGCACACGATCGGGTGACATGCGCGCTTCCGGGCGGGGTTCTTGTCGGACCCCCGCGCAAAGCTGGGCGCTACGGTCCCCTTCTGGGAGGGTGGGGGCTGGGGACGGCCGCCACCTTTAGCTTTGAACGCCTCTTGCGAAGCTCCCTCATGTTCACTAATGTTCGCGATGTGCACACAGTTTCATCAGGCGCACACTGAAAATGGACCACTTCCGCGAACCCCTGGGGCCGCCGTGAGCACCGCCTACATCCTCGACGCCGTCCGCACCCCGATCGGCCGCCACGGCGGCGCGCTCGCGAAGGTCCGCCCCGACGACCTGGCCGCCAAGGCGATCGGCGGGCTCGTCGCGCGCCAGAGCGACCTCGACCCGGCGGCGATCGGGGACGTCGTCCTCGGCAACGCCAACGGCGCGGGCGAGGACAACCGCAACGTCGCCCGCATGGCCGTCCTCCTCGCCGGGCTCCCCGCGACCGTCCCGGGCACCACCGTCAACCGCCTCTGCGGGTCCGGGGCCGAAGCCGTCGTCGCCGCGGCCCGCGCGATCGAGTGCGGCGACGCCGACCTCGTCGTCGCCGGGGGCGTCGAGTCGATGAGCCGCGCCCCGTGGGTCCTCCCGAAGACCGAGCAGCCGTTCCCGCGAGGCGGACTCGAACTCGCCGACACCGCCCTCGGCTGGCGCCTGGTCAACCCCGCCATGAACCCGCAGTGGACCGTGAGCCTCGGCGAAGGGGCCGAGATCCTCGCCGACGAGTTCGGCATCGGCCGCGAAGCCCAGGACGCCTTCGCCGCCCGCAGCCACCGCCTCGCCCACGCCGCGTGGGAGACCGGGGCCTTCGCCGACGAGATCCTGCCCCTGCACGAACTCGACCGCGACGAGGCGATCCGCCCCGCGACCACCCCCGAGGTCCTCGCCGGGCTCCGGACCGCGTTCCGCACCGGCGGCACCGTCACCGCCGGGAACGCCAGCACCCTCAGCGACGGCGCCGCCGCGCTCCTCCTCGGCGGCGAACGGGCCGCGGCCGACCACGGCAGGCCCTTGGCGCGCATCGTCTCCCGCGCGGTCACCGCCGTCGAGCCGCACCGGTACGGCATCGGGCCGGTCGCCGCCGCCGAACGCGCCCTCGAACGCGCCGGGATCGGCTGGGACGACCTCGACACCGTGGAGCTCAACGAGGCCTATGCGGCGCAGTCGCTCGCGTGCCTCGCGTCCTGGCCCGGCCTCGACCCCGAGATCGTCAACCCGCAGGGCGGCGCCATCGCGATCGGCCACCCGCTCGGCTGCTCCGGGGCCCGGCTCCTCGCGACGCTCGCGTGGCGGCTGCGCCGCGAAGGCGGACGGTACGGCATGGCGGCGCTGTGCATCGGCGTCGGCCAGGGGATCGCGGTCGTCGTCGAAGCGGCCTAGGGCCCGTCCTGCGGATCGCAGGACGGGCCCCGGGCCGCCGACGCGGCCGGTCCGATGACGCTGCGGCCCTGGTCAGTTGAGGACCAGCGGCGCTTCGGACCCGGGGACGGCGGTCAGCGCCTGGGCCAGTGCTTCGGCGCCGGTCGGCATCGCCCCCGCGTCGGTGCCGCACAGTCCGGCGGTGAGCAGCGAGGCGAGCGCCCAGTTCAGCTCGGCGGGGTCGGCCATGGTGTGGCGGTCGTCGACGTTCCAGGTGAACGTGGCCTGCCGGTCGCCGTCGAGGGAGTGGAACGAGTACGTCATGTGCCCCAGGCCGCCGCCGGTGTGGCCGACGAAGACCTCCTCGGGGTCGTCGGGGCAGCCGGGCTGGAGGCCGACCAGTCCCAGCCCGTAGGCCAGGCCCTGGTCGCCGCCGCCGACGAAGTCGGTCATCTGGGCCAGCTCCGCGCCGTCCAGGAGCGTGCCGTCGAGCAGGGCGTCGTAGAAGTCGTTGACGTCCTCCATAGTGGAGATCACGCCTCCGGCCGCCCACATCTGGTCGTGGGAGAGCCTCGTGGAGTCGAAGTACGGCTCGTCGGCCTCGCCGGTCGTCATGTACGGCACCGGGTTCGCGCCCCGGATGCCCCACGTGCCGTCCTTCGGCAGGTAGGTGTCGTCCAGGTCGGCCGGTCCGAAGACCCGCTCGTCGAGGACCTCGCGCAGCTCCTCGCCGGTGACGTGCTCGATGAGCAGGCCCAGGGCCATGTAGCCGGTGTTCGAGTAGGCGTAGCCGGTGCCCGGCTCGAACAGCAGCGGGTCGGCGGTGCTCATCGCGATGAGCTCCTCCGGCTCGTAGTCGTTCCGGTAGTTCGCGTAGAAGTCGCCCATGTCGCTCTCCGCGAGCGAGGGGTAGAGGTAGGAGAAGTAGTCGCGCAGGCCGCCGGTGTGCTGCATGATCTGGCGGATGGTCGGCTCGTCCTCGTACGGGAGGAGCCCTGGCAGGTAGTCCCCGATCGTCGCGTCGAGGTCCACCTCGCCCTCGGACTGGAGCCGGAGGAGCACGGCCGAGACCATCGACTTGGTGAGGCTGGCGATCCGGACCCGGTCGTCCTCGTCGACCCTGCCGCCCGACCCGTCGATCTTCCTGGCGCCCATGGCCTCCGACCAGACGTCGTCGCCGAGGCGCACCTCCGCGGTCACGGAGTGGTCGGCCGCGTCGTAGAGCTGCTGGAGCTGCCGGTCGAGCAGGTCGTCGTCGAGGCCGTCGGAGGGCGTCGCGCCGGCGGAGGCGGGGAGCGCGAAGAGCGCGAGCGCGAAAGCGCCGGCGAAGGAGAGTGATGTGCGCATGCCCCAACGCTATTGGCGCGTGTGGTGCCGTACCACCGTAAAACGAATGAACTTCCCATACTGCGACAGGCGGAAGTCCCGGCCCATGCCTCCACCGGAAGGCGGAAGACGGACGGGGGATGACGAACGAACCGCCGCGCGGGTCAGCCGAACTGGATCGCCATGTCCGCGAGAATCCTCGCGGCCGTCACGAGGAGCGGCGGCAGCAGGTCGCGGCGGGCCTTGTCGAGGTCGGTGCGGCTGGCGTGCGAGGAGACGTTCACGGCCGCGACGGCCTTGCCCCACTGGTCCCGGATCGGCACCGCGATCGACCGCAGCCCCTCCTCCAGCTCCTGGTCGACGAACGCCCACCCCTGCGCCTTCACCCGTTCGAGCTCCTCGCGGAGCTCCCCGACGTCGGTGATCGTGTGCGACGTGAACGCCGTCAGCTCCGCCGACTCCAGCATCTCGTCCAGCCGGTACCCCGGCAGGTCCGCGAGCAGCACCCGCCCCATCGAGGTGCTCGCGGCCGGGAAGCGGGTGCCGATGTTGATCGAGACGCGCATGATCCGCTGCGTCGCGACGCGGGAGACGTACACGATGTCGGTCTCGTCGAGCACCGCGACCGACGCCGACTCCTGCACCTCGGCGACGAGCCGCTCCAGGTGCGGCTGCGCGATCTCGGGCAGCGACAGGCTCGACAGGTACGCGAACCCGAGCTCCAGGACCCGCGGCGTGAGCGCGAAGTAGCGGCCGTCGAAGCGCACGTACCCGAGTTCGGTGAGCGTCAGGAGGAACCGCCGCGCGGTCGCGCGGGTCAGCCCGGTCTCCTTGGCGACCTCGCTGAGCGTCATCGCCTCCCGCTCGGCCGAGAACGACCGGATGACGGCGAGCCCGCGCGCGAGGGTCTGCACGTAGTCGGAGTTGCGGGGCGCGCTCGTCGCCGCCTCGTCGCTGTCCGGGGTCTCCTGCATGGAATCCACCCTATCCGTGGTCGGCCGCACCGGCCTCAGCCGCGCTCGGCGGAACGCGGGTCGGCGCCCGGATCGGAAGCGGTGCCGGAGGGGAAGCCGGCAGCGGTGCCCGGTTCGGCGAGGTCGTCGGCGTCGGCGTGCTCGGTGCGCGGAGCGTGCTCGGCGTGCTCTGGGCGCACAACGCGCCCGTCGTGCTCGGCGACGAGTCGGCCAGCGAGGTGGAACGCGCGGTTCGCGCGGGGCAGACCGGCGTAGACCGCGGTGTGGAGGAGGACCTCTTTCACCTCGTCGGCGGTGACGCCGTCGGCGAGGGCGGCGCGGACGTGCATCACGAGTTCGTCCTCGCACCCGAGCGAGCACAGGACCGCGATGGTGAGCAGCCGCCGCGTGTGCGTGTCGAGACCGGGCCTGGACCACACGCCGCCCCAGGCGTACTCGGTGATGAACTCGCCGAAGTCGCGGTCGAAGCCGGTGCGGGCGGCGTTGGAGCGGTCGACGCGGGCGTCGCCGAGGACGGCCCGCCGGACCCGCTCGCCTTCGGGAACCGTCATGTCCGGTCCCCTTCCAGGAACTCGATGACCGCGCGGTTCCACCAGTCGGGCCGCTCGGCGGTGAGCAGGTGCTTGGCGCCTTCGGCGAGGAGCACGCGCGAGTCGGGAAGGCGCTCGTCGAGGAACGCCGCGTCGGCGGGCGTCGTGACCTCGTCGGCGGTCCCGGCGACGATGAGCGCGGGCGCGGCGATCCGGCCGAGGTCGGCCCGCTGGTCCATGGCGCCCAGGGCTTCGCAGCAGGCGGCGTAGCCGCCGGAGTCGCAGTCGTCGAAGCGCCGCCGGAACGCGGCGACCGTGCCGGGCTGGTCTGCGAGGAACGCCGAGGAGAACCACCGCCCCATCGCGGCTCCGCTGATCGACGCGCACCCGTCTGCCCGCACCGCCTCCGCCCGCTCGCGCCACCCCTCCGGGGTCCCGATCCGCGCGGCGGTCGAGACGAGCACGAGCCGGTCGACCCGTTCGGGACGGGTCACCGCGAGCCGCATCGCGACGGCCCCGCCGAGCGAGACGCCCGCGACGTGCGCCCGCTCGATCCCCAAGTGGTCGAGCAGGTCGACGAGGTCGCCCGCGAGGTCGTCGATGGTGAGCGGGCGGTCGTCGGCCCCGCGCGACCGACCGCCCGCAGGGCCGCCCGTGTCGCCGATGCCGCCGGGACCACCGAGGCGATCGAAACCGCCGGAGCCACCAGACCCGCTGTACGGCGTCCCGCCGTGCCCGCGGTTGTCGAAGCGCACCAGTCGGAACCGGGCGCCGAGCGGCGTGACCTGCGGCCGCCACATCTCCATCGAGGTGCCGAGCGAGTTGACGAGCACCAGCGGCGGCCCGTCGCCGTCGATCTCGTAGTGGGGGATCATCCTTCGGCCTCCCGCAGGTTGCGATCCATCGCTTCCGGGTGGAATTCGAGCCCCTCCAGGCACTCCCTCAACCAGGCCGCCGCGGACCCCGTGAGCCGCAGCAGGTCCGAGAGCGTCTCCCACTCGGTGTGCCACAAGCCGGGCGAGCGCTGAAGCTCCTGCGGCATCGCCGCGTACAACGTCGCGACCAGGCCCGGCGTCCGGGCGGCGCACGCCCGGGCGCACGTCGCGGCGACCGGGTTGCGCTTGTGCGGCATCGACGTCGAACCGCCCGGCCGGCCCTCGCTCACCTCGCCGATCTCGTTCTGGCTCAGCAGGATCACATCGACCGCGACCTTCCCGCAGGCTCCGGCCGCCTCAGCGGCGGCGGCGCCGATCCGCACCACCGGCCCGCGCGCGGTGTGTCCGAGGTACTGCGACGGGTCGATGTCGAGACGCCGCAGGAAATGGGCCCGCAGGTCCTTCTCGGGGATCACGCGCTTAGACCAGTTGCGGCCCACCGGGCCCGCCAGCACGCCGGGGAACTCCAGTTCCTCAAGCCTGCGGCGCGCTTGGGCGATGCCGGCGGTCCACCGGCCGTTCAAGTCCATGAGGTCGATGGGCTCGGCGTGCTGGAGCAGCGTCCGGGCCCACAGCCTCGGCTCGGACGCCCACTCCTCCTCGACGATGCGGTCGAGCACCGCGCCCTCGCAGGCGCGCAGGTCGTCCATGATCGCCGCGACGGCGTCTCTCGCGACGAGCATCATCGCGGTGTCCATGACGTCCTGGCTGGTCGCCGAGAAGTGGACGGCCTCATGGTGGCGCTCCGGCACCAGCTCGCGCAGCCGCTCCACCACGCCCGCAACGGGATTGCCGATGCTCGCCGCCGATGCCGCGACGGCGGCGAGGTCGAAGCGGTCCGGGTCGGCGGCCGCGGCGACCGCGTCCGCGGCATCGCGCCCGACATACCCGGTGTCGGCCGCGGCCTCGGCCAGAGCCGCCTCGACGCGGAGCATCGCGGCGAGCCAAGCGGGCCCCGAGACCGCGTCGGCGGCCCGGCCGCGCGCGAACACCGCGTCGAACAGTCCGGTCACCGGCACCGGGCCCCCTCAGGCAGCACCGTCTCAAGCAGCGCCCACTCGGACAGCGCCCCTTCAGACCGCGCCCCTTCGGACAACGCTCGCTCAGACATCGAAGAACACCGTCTCGCCCTCGCCTGTCTCGCCGTCCCCTTGCAGGCGTATGTCGAAGCGGAGGCCGTCCCCGTCGGGGACGGCGACGAGGGTGTGCCGCCGGTCGTCCGGGACCTTCGCGAGGACCGGATCATAGGCGTTGAGCGGCTCGCCGGGGAAGTACATGCGGGTGTGGAGCTGGAGGAGCAGGCCCCGTGCGTGGACCATGACCGCGAGGTGGGGCGCGCAGCCGTCGCTCGTCGCGCCTGGCCGCACGGTGGTGAACGCGAAGCGCCCCGCGGGGGCGGTGGGGCAGCGGCCGAAGAGGCCGCCGACGCGGCCCTGCGGATCGGCTTGCAGCATTTCGACGAGCGCGTCGGGCACGGGCTCGCCCGCGCCGTCGAGCACGGTCCCGTGGACGTGCAGGCCGCCGCCCTTGACGATGACCGGCCCGTCCTCGTAGGGGAGCGCGAACCCGTAGAACGGCCCGACGGTCTGGCCCGGAGTGAGCGCCTGCTCCTCGGGCCGGTCCCGGTCCCGGTGCTCGCCCCGGGGCTGGGACGGGAGCCGGTGTTCCGACTGTCCCTGGGCCGGAAGCCGACCCTCGTCCTGTCCCTGTCCCTGCGTCTGTCCTTCTGCCTGTCGCCGTCCCTGGGCCTGTGCCGCCATCAGCCCTCCCCGTCCCTCGGGAGGTCGGACTCGAAGAGCGTCCGCTCCGGGCCGCGCAGGACGACGTCCCAGTGGTACCCGGTGGCCCACTGGTCGACCGTGGCGTCCAGGTCGAAGGCCGCGACCATGCGCTCGCGCGCGGCCGGGTCGGTCACCGAGTGCATCACCGGATCGTAGGGGAAGAGCGGGTCGCCGGGGAAGTACATCTGCGTGATCAGGCGCGCAGCGAACGCGGTGCCGAACAGCGAGAAGTGGATGTGCGCCGGGCGCCAGGCCTTGTCGTGGTTGCGCCACGGGTACGGGCCGGGCTTGACCGTGGTGAACCGGTAGACGCCGTGCTCGTCGGTGAGGCAGCGGCCGACGCCCGTGAAGTTCGGGTCCAGCGGCGCGTCGTGCACGTCCTCGGCCTGCGCGTACCGGCCGGAGGCGTTGGCCTGCCACACCTCCACGAGCTGCCCGGCGAGCGGCGTGCCGTTGCCGTCGCGGACCTGCCCGGTGACGACGATGCGCTCCCCCAGCGGCGTCCCGGCGTGCTGGGCGGTGAGGTCCGCGTCCACCGGACCGATCGGGCCGGAGCCGAGGAACGGCGCCGTCAGCTCCGTCTCCGGGTCGTGGAGGGGGACGAGCGGGCGCTTCGGGTGCCGCAGGGCCGTCGACTTGTACGCGGGGAAGTCGCGGTCGGGGTGGACGCCGCGGCCGTCGCGGCGCAGGAGGTCTGCCATGTCGGGGCTCCTTTCGAGTGGTCAGGAGGTCAAGGCGCGCAAGGCGTCGAGTTCGGCGCCGGTGGGCGGCTCGGTCGTGCCGAGGTCCGGGGCGACGCGCAGGGGCCAGCCGGTCCGGGCGACCGCCCGCTCCGGGTCGGCGCCCGGGTGGACGCTGACGAGCACCAGCTCCCGGGTGTCCGGGTCCGGTTCGAGCACACCGAGATCGGTGATGACCCTGACGGGTCCCGCGCCGCGCAGCCCGAGCCGTTCGCGCGCGCCGGGGCCGTCGCCGTGGCCGACGGAGGTGGTGAAGTCGAGCCGGTCGACGAAGATCCGCGGCGTGTGCCGCACGACCACGACCGTCTCCTTGCAGGACGCGGCGATCTCGGGCGCGCCGCCCGCGCCGGGGAGGCGGACCTTCGGTCGGGCGTACTCGCCGATCACCGTGGTGTTCAGGTTCGCGAACCGGTCGAGTTGGGCCGCACCGAGGAAGCCCACGTCGATGCGTCCGGGCTGAAGCCAGTAGTTGAAGATCTCGGCGCTGGAGACGACGGTGTCGGCGGTCTCGGCGAGCGACCCGTCGCCGATCGACAGCGGCGGCCGGTCGGGCTTGGAGCCGATCGTCCCCGACTCGTATATGAGGACGATGCCCGGCGCGCACGTCGCCCGTGCGAGATTCGCCGCGAGCGAAGGGAGCCCGATCCCGACGAAGCAGGTCCGCCGCCCGGCCAGCGCGCGGGCGGCCGCGACGGTCATCATGTCCTCGGCGCTCGGGGCGTCCTGGTCGTTCACCGGGCCTCCATGACGTTCGCGTCGATCCAGGCGCGGAACGCGTCGCGGTCGCGGCTGACGGCGTCCCATTCCCTGTAGAAGTCGTTGTCGCGCTCGGTGTATCCGGCGGCGTAGGAGGGGGCCGCGCCGCCGGGGACCTCGCAGACCCAGTCGATCACCCAGTGGGGCAGGAGGATCGCGCCGGGGACGGGTTCGAGGGCGTCCACGATCTCCTCCACGGTCACGACCGCGCGGCCGGCGGCGAGGACCGCTTCCTTCTGCGCGCCGACGATGCCCCAGAGCTGCACGTTCCCTTCGCGGTCGGCGCGCTGGGCGTGGATCACGGCCACGTCGGGGTTGAGCGCGGAGACCGCGGTCAGGCGCTCGCCGGTGAACGGGCAGGTGATGGGGGCGATCGAGTCGGTGACGTCGGCGAGATCGGTTCCGGCGTAGCCGCGCAGGACCGCGAACGGCAGTCCGGAGGCCCCTGCGACGTAGCGGTTCACGAGCCCAGCGTGGGAGTGCTCCTCGATGGCGAGGTCGCGGGGCCAGGCGTGCTCGACGGCGTCACGGAGGCGGTGGAGCGACCCCACGCCGGGGTTGCCGCCCCACGAGAACACCAGCTTCGCGGCGCATCCGGCGCCGATGAGCTGGTCGTAGATGACGTCGGGGGTCATGCGGATGAGGGTGAGGTCCTTGCGGCCCTGGCGGATCAGCTCGTGGGCGGCCGCGTGGGGGATGAGGTGGGTGAACCCCTCCATGGCGACGGTGTCGCCGTCCCGGACGGCGGCGGCGAGGGCTTCGGGGAGGGCGGTCAGCCGCGCCATGGGCCTCCTCCAGGGGAGTTCGGGATGCGAACGAACGAAGCATACACGAACATCTATGGTTTTCCAACGGCCGCGAAGCCGCTCCCCTTGCCTCGCATGCCCGATCTCGATACGATGCTTGCGTTCACATGTCGAACAGTGATCCGTAAGGCGAACACCCCGGTACCCTCTCGGCCCTCCACTCCCTCCCCCACGCCGACAGGAGCGACGACGATGTCAACCGAACTCTCTTCCCCCGCATCCCTTCTCGACCCCTCGATCTGGGACTCGTGCCGCTTCGACGGCGCCTGGCACCCTTCCGAGACCGTCCGTCCCGTGGTGGAGCCGGCGACCGGCGCGGTCCTCGCGCACGCGGCCGTCGCGACCCCATCGGACATCGCGGGCGCCGCGAGCGCCGCCGCCGCGGCCCAGCCCGCCTGGGCGGCAACGCCGTTCCACGTCCGCGCCGCGGTCCTGCGCCGCGCCGGGGACCTCTTCGAGGCCCACGCCGCCGAGATCCACGAGTGGCTCACGCGCGAGTCGGGGGCCGTCCCGATGAAGGCGGGCTTCGAGACCCATGTGGCCGCGGCGGAGTGCCACGAGGCCGCGGCGCTCGCGTCCTCTCCGATCGGCGAGGTCATCCCCTCGGAGTCGCCGCGCCTGTCGATGGTCCGCCGCGTCCCGGTCGGGGTCGTCGGCGTCATCGCCCCGTTCAACGCGCCGCTGATCCTCGGCATCCGCTCGGTCGCCGCGGCCCTGGCCCTCGGGAACGCGGTCGTCCTCAAGCCGGACCCGCGCACGGCGGTCTGCGGCGGCGTCGCGATGGCCCGCGTCTTCGAGGAGGCGGGCCTGCCCGCGGGCCTCCTCCACCTGGTCCCCGGCGGACCCGACGTCGGCGAGGCGATCGTCACCGACCCGAACGTCCGCGTCGTCTCCTTCACCGGCTCCACGAGGGCCGGGCGCGCGGTCGCCGAGGCTGGCGGGCGCCTGCTCAAGCGCGTCCACCTGGAGCTCGGCGGGAACTCCGCGCTCCTGGTCCTCGACGACGCCGACGTCGAGGCCGCCGCGAGCGCCGCGGCATTCGGCTCGTTCTTCCACCAGGGCCAGATCTGCATGACCGTGGGCCGCCACCTGGTCCACGAGCGGCTCCACGACGCGTTCGTCGCCGCCCTCACCGCGAAGGCCGAGGCGATGACCGTCGGCAACCCGTTCACCGACAAGGTCGACCTGGGCCCGGTCATCGACGCGTCCCAGCGCGAGAAGATCCACGCCCTCGTCACCGCCGGCGGCCAGGTCACGACCGGCGGCACCTACGAGGACCTGTTCTACCGGCCGACCGTCCTGACGTCCGTCGACAGCGGGACCCCGGCCTGGAGGGAGGAGGTCTTCGGCCCCGTCGCCCCGGTGCGCACCTTCGCGTCCGAGGACGAGGCGGTGCACCTCGCCGCCGCCTCCGAGTACGGCCTCTCCCTGGGCATCGTCACCGCGGACGTCATGAAGGGCCTGGACCTCGCCGAGCGCATCCCCACCGGCATCGTCCACGTCAACGACCAGACCGTCGGCGACGAGGCCCACGCCCCCTTCGGCGGCGTCCGCGCCTCCGGAACCGGCGCCCGCTTCGGCGGCCGGGCCGCCAACACCGAGGCCTTCACCGAGACCCGCTGGATCACCGCCCAGTCCCACCCCGGCCCGTACCCCTGGTAAACCTCCAGCTCACCAACGTGACCCGCATCTCGAACCCCACCACAGCCCCGCCTCCACACCCTGTGTAAACTGGTCCGGGTTCCAAGGTCTACGACCTCTGGAACGCCAATCAAGGGGCTTTGGCGCAGTTGGTAGCGCGTTTCCATGGCATGGAAAAGGTCAGGGGTTCGAATCCCCTAAGCTCCACAAACGGATATACAGGACATGAGGGATCATCGCATAGATGGTCCCTCATTTCTTTGTCCAGGTGGGTCAATGCCGTGGCGTCGGAGGTGTGCCAGGACGGCGAGGACGCGGCGGTGGCCGCTGTCTTCGACCGACAGTTCGAGTTTGAGGAAGACGTTGCCGATGTGCTTGTGGACGGCATTGTCGGTGATGAAGAGTCGCTTGGCGATGGTGGCGTTGTCGTGGCCTTCGGCCATCAGTGCGAGTACTTCGCGTTCGCGCGGGGTGAGGGCATCGACGGGATCGCTGTGCGCGAGGAGTTGGGCGATGACCTCGGGGTCCATGGCGGTGCCGCCGTCGGCGACGCGGCGCAGTGCCTCGGCGAACGCTGCGACACGGCTCACGCGGTCCTTGAGGAGGTATCCGATGCCTCCGCGGGTGTCCGCGAGGAGCCGGCGGGCGTAGGACTGCTCCACGTACTGCGACAGGACCAGGATCGGCAGGCCGGGGTGATCGCGGCGGGCCTGGAGTGCGGCCCGGATTCCTTCGTCGCGGAATCCGGGCGGCAGCCGGACATCCACTATGGTCACATCGGGTCGGTGGGCCTCCACCGCGGCGAGGAAGGCGGGGGCGTCGGTTGCGACGGCGGCGATCTCGAACCCCCTGGACTCAAGCAGCAGTTCGAGCCCGGACGACAGCAGTACGTTGTCCTCGGCGATCACTACGCGCACGGCAACTCCAATGCGATGACGGTCGGCCCGCCCTCCGGGCTGTCGACGGTGACGGCGCCGTCCAGGGCGGCGGCACGGCGGCGCATGCCGTCCAGGCCCGTGCCGCGGGCGGGGTGGGCGCCGCCGATCCCGTTGTCCGCGATGCGGAGCCGCAGGAGTGCGCCGTCGCGGGCGACGCTGATCGACGCCTCGGTCGCGCCGCTGTGCCGGGCGGTGTTCGCAAGCGCCTCCGTGGCGGCGAAGTAGGCGACCGCCTCGACCGCGGCGGGCACCTCCCCGAGCGGGCCCACGTCGAGGCGGACGGGGACCCCGGCCCGCGCGGCCAGGGTGGCGAGCGCCCCTGCGAGGCCCTGGTCGGCCAGCACCGGCGGGTAGATCGTGTGGATGACCGAGCGCAGCTCGGTCATCGCCTCCTCGGTCTCGGCCTGCGCCTGTCGCACCAGGACGGCGGCCGCCCCGGGGTCCTCGGCGTAGGTCTCGTCGGCGACCGCGAGTCGCATCGCGATGGCCACGAGCCGGGCCTGGGTGCCGTCGTGCAGGTCCCGCTCGATGCGGCGCAGTTCCGCACTGTGCGCTTGGAGGACGTCGACGCGG
This sequence comes from Glycomyces mayteni, assembly GCF_042428885.1. Lineage (NCBI taxonomy): Bacteria > Bacillati > Actinomycetota > Actinomycetes > Glycomycetales > Glycomycetaceae > Glycomyces > Glycomyces mayteni. The sequence goes on along the minus strand of NZ_JBHMBP010000001.1, from coordinate 788,264 downwards.
GTGCGGGTGAGTTCGGTGACGCGTTCGACCAGTCGCTCCTCGGGCGAGGGGGCCAGGATCGCGAGGCAGCACCGGGCGTGCGCGCCGGCGAGCGGCGGGAGGACGAGCGCGGCCAGTCCTGAAAGGACGAATATGTTCACTGCGCTGAGCGATATCGCGGCGCCCCAGTCGGTGATGGGGTCGCTGACCACCGGGAGCCACGGCGTCCAAGGGAAGGCCCACCACAGGACGGCGGTGACGAGGGTGAGCAGCAGGCAGCCGGCGAGGAGAACGGCGACGGCGCCCGACGACAGACCGAGGCCGATCTGCGCTGCGAGCCAGACGATATTGCGGCGGGCGGCGCGCGGGCGAGGCTCGACCGGTCGGCCCAGCAGCGCTCCGGCGCGGCGACGGTGCTGCTCCGCCCAGGGCTGTGCGAGGGACGGCACGCACAGCAAGGGCGCCGCGACGAGCGTGGCCGTCGCGGCGACCAGGACCTCGGCCAAGTAGACCCCGCTGCGGCTCGACTTGAGCGACCGCTCGCGGACCGCGCGGAGTATGCCGAGCACTGATCCATTCCCCTCTGACGTACCGGTCCCCCATGGGGCTCCGTGCCCACCTTAGGGAGCGTTCGGGTGCGCGGCACTACAGGCAGCTGTAGGTTCCCTTCGGGAGTTCGCGGTACTGCAGCGGAACCCGTCGCATTCCTAGTGTCGGATCATGACCAGAACTGATCCGGCCCTTGCGCCGCAACGCGATTCCGAGACCCCGACCGATCGACGCCGCATCGGCAGGCGCTGGGCCGCCCTCGCTGCGGCGGTCCTCGTCGCCGCTGGTGCGGTCGTCGCCGTCGAACTGGCGACCGCCCCGGACGAGGCTTCCGGCTACGGCCAGGACGACCTGCTCCGGGACACCGAGGCGCTCGAAGCGCTCGGCATCGTCGGCGTCCAGGCGCGCTTGGCCACCGATTCCGGCCCGGACCTGGTGGCCACCAGCGGGTTCGCCGAGGACGGCACCGATCGCCCAGTGGACGGCGACGGCTACTTCCGGATCGCCAGCACCGGCAAGGCACTCGTGGCCACTGTGGTCCTGCAACTGGCTGAAGAAGACGCGCTGGCCCTCGACGACACGGTGGACCGGTGGCTGCCCGGGCTCGTGGCGGGCAACGGCAACGACGGCGGCGCGATCACCGTCCGCCAGCTCCTCCAGCACACCAGCGGCATCCACGACGACCTCCCCGGTTTCGCGGACCACGAGGACTACCTGGAGCGCCGGTACGACGTGTACACACCCGAGCAGATCGTCCAACGGGCGATGGCGCACCGGCCCGATTTCGCACCGGGCGCCGGATGGGGGTACTCCAACACCGGCTACGTCCTGCTCGACATGATCATCGAGCGGGCCACCGGCCGCCCCTGGCATCAGGAGGTCGAGGAGCGGATCCTGGAGCCTCTCGGCATGGACCGCACCTACCTCCCCGGCGACGATCCCACGCTTCGCAGCCCGCACGCCGACAGTTACGAGGTCTACGCCGACGGCGAGCGGCTCGACGTCACCGAGGTGATCGTCCCCGACCCCGGCGGCTACATCTCCACCACTGCGAACGTCAACCGCTTCCTCCAGGCCCTGCTCGGCGGCGAGCTCCTGTCCGAGGCGAGTCTGGCCGAGATGCAGGACACCGTGCCGGTCGGCGAGGACATGCAGGCGTTCTGGCCGGGCGGCGCCTACGGCCTCGGCCTGGTCGAGCGGCCCCTGTCCTGCGGAGGGAGCTATTGGAGCCATGAGGGCGGCGAGAGCGGCTACATCAATCTCAACGGCAGCACCGACGACGGCCGCCGCGCCGTCACCGTCTCGATGACCACCGCCCTGGGCGGTTCCCCTGAGAGCATGATGCGGCAGGAGCGGACCGCCAGCGACCTCGTCGACCATGCGCTGTGCGGCACCCCTGGCGCCGGGCGGAATTGAGGCTTAGGCACGACTCCCCGATATCGTCGCTGCACGGGCCACCGCCCGGCTTCGAGCTTCAGAGCCCGCGGGCGGGCTGAGGTGGGCGGTCTCGGGGTGAGACCGCCCGCTGGTTCAGACCGAGGCGGGGCTGGGTCGTGCCGTTAGCGTTGCAGGGTCAGCAGGCCGGGGCGGTACGGCAGGAGGCCGTAGTCCATGCCGTCGGAGCGGGGGTCGCGGCCCTGGTAGAGGAATTGCAGGTTGCAGGGGTCGATGGTCTTGGTCTGGTCGGGGTTGGTGCGGACCAGGTCGCCGTGGCTGATGTCGTTGGTCCAGGTGGCACCGCTGTTGGCCTTGCCCGCGAAGGGGCTGCTCTCGGTCGCGGCCTGCGGCGTCCACGAGCCGTTCAGGCTGGTGGCCGTGAACGAGCGGAAGTAGCGGCCCTGGGCGCCCATGGCCTCGACGATCATGAGGTACTGGTTCTGGCCCTGGACCTTGTAGACCTCGACCGCCTCGAACAGGTTCGCCTTCGTGTCGCTCATGACGAGCTGGTAGCTCGTGCCGAAGCTGCTCGGGAAGTTGCCGAGCGGCATGCTGGCGCGGTAGATCTGGCCCTCGTCGTTGGCGAAGAACAGGTAGATGTTCTGGTCGTCGGCGATGAGGGTCTGGTCGATGGGGTTGTTCACGGGAAGGGTCCCGTTGAAGAGCTCCTGGTGCGGGCCCCAGCTGTTGGGGTCGGCGGGGTTGGTGGACGTGCGGTAGGAGAACTTGTACGGCCAGCCCCACTGGTAGGCGATCACCCAGACGTTCTTCGGGGCGAAGTAGAACAGTGTGGGTGCCACCGGGTTGAAGGTCGTCACCCTGGTCTGGCCGGCCGAGGCCATGTCGGACCAGTTGGTGAACGGGCTGAAGACCACCGAGTTCCAGGCGGTTCCGGCGTCGTGCGTCGTCGCGTAGACGAGGTACTGGCCGTTGTGGCGGACGGCGGTGAAGTCCTTGAGCGAGACCTGCCCGTTCTTCGGCTCCGCGAGCGGGCCCGTCGACGTCCAGCGGTACGTCGACGGAAGCGCGCAGGCGCCGCTGCCGCCGTCGACGCGGGCGAGCTGCCATTGCTGGTTGGCGCCGCCGTGGTCGGTGTACTGCACGACGGCCGCGCCGTCGCCGGTCGCCCCGTTCTGGACCTCGACCGCCTTGCTGCTGTTGCGGTTGATCAGACGCACGTAGCCGCTGTCGGAGTCGGCCAGCCGGAACTGCTGGTTGGCGCCGCCGTGGTCGGTCCACTGGTGGATGGCGGCGCCGTCGGCGGTGGACCAGCCGGAGACGTCGAGGACCTTACCGGAGTGCCGGGCCTTGATCCGGTAGTAGCCGCCGCCGGCGTCCACGAACTGGAACTGCTGGTTGCTGGTGTTCGCGCGGGTCCACTGGTGCAGCAGGGCCCCGTCCGCGGTGGACACACCGCTGACGTCGAGGACCTTGCCGCTGTTGCGGTTCACCAGGACATACCAGGCGGTGGTGTCCACTGTGGCGGCTTCGGCCGCGCTGGTGAACGGGTTGAGCACGGTCGCGGCGGCGGCCCCGGCGAGCACGCTGGCTCCGCCGATGAGCATCCGTCTGCGGCTCTTGGGGTTTTCCGTCCAGGCCATGGTGGCCTCCTTCTCACTTGGGGTTGGTCGGTCATAGATGGAGATGCGGGTTCATTGCCGCGGTCGGGATCGGACCGGGTAGTCGCGGACCGGCGTCCGCGTCGCGTGTGAAACCGAAGTCACCGCCTGGTCCACTGCTGGTTGGCCTGTGCGCCGCCGCAGGTCCAGAGCTGGACCTTCGTGCCGTTGCCGGTGCCCCAGCCCGACGCGTCCAGGCAGAGGCCCGACTGCACCCCGGTGATGGTGCCGTCGGCGTTGAGGTTCCACTGCTGGTTGGCCTGCCCGTTGCAGTCCCAGATCACCACCGCGGTGCCATTGCTGGTGCCCTGGCCGGACGCGTCCAGGCATTTGCCGCCGTACACCGTCAACTGCCTGCCGGCGGTGTAGGTCCACTGCTGGTTGGCGCCGCCCCAGCAGTCCCACAGCTGTACCCCGGCGCCGTTGGCGGTGTCGGCCCCGGCGACCTCCAGGCAGCGACCGGACTGGGCGCCAACGATCTCGGTGCCGTCCGCTGCGCCGACGCTGCCGGGCACCGACCGCAGTGCGGCGTACCAGACCGCGGCCATCTTGTCGTATCCGGCGGCGGTGGGGTGGACGCCGTCGTCCAGGTCGGCGGCGTTCAGGGCGCTGTGCATGTCGACCAGGTGCACGTTCTTGCCGGCGTTCACCTTGCTCTGCACGATGCCGGGGATCGCGGCGTTGAAGCTATTCACCGCCGCGTCCCCCTCGCTCCACCCGAGCGGAGCGATCTGCGCGACGAACACCTCGGCGTTCGGCGCCGTCGCGGTGATGCGGTCGATCAGCGCGGACAGCCGGTTCGGGGCGCCGGCGACATCGTAGTTCTGGAGGATGTCGTTGGTGCCGATGTGCAGCAGCACCGTTTTCGGCTGGTAGGCGTTCAGCCAGCCGACGACGTTCGCATGGATCTGGTCGATGCGCCAGCCGGGGTGGCCTTCGTGATCGTGATCGCCGAGGTTTCCCGGCCCGTTGAACTGCGACCCGACGAAGTCCGCGGTGTACCCGCCGCTCGCGAGGCGCTGCCACAGGCCGATCCGGTAGCCGCCCGGCGTGGCCGTGCCCTCCGTGATGGAGTCGCCCAGCGGCATGATCCGGACCCCGCCGTTCGACTCCGCGCTGGCGGCGCCGATGGGCGTCGCCACCATGCCCGCCATGAGACCGAGCGCCACGATCCACCCGAGCCACCTTGCTCTTGTTCGCATCTCTTGTTCCTTGAATTCGTAGGATTGCTGCTGTTTCAGGCGGTCACGAGCCCGGAAGTTATCGCTCACACATCGAAGCCGGGTTCCGATACATCTGATGATTGGCCCGGAAGCTCAACTATAGATATGCATCGATGTGTAGTCAACGGCTCGCCCGAGATTTGTTGGTACATCTGGCGTTATGGGTCGGCGCGGGTCGAGATGCGCAGCGGGGCGGGTGAGTAGGTCGGGGAGCTGGGTGGCGTGGGAGTTGAGCTAGATCGACCGCACCGCACGGCCCTGAGACCTCCGCACCTTGCAGGAGCTCAGGACACGCTCGGGCCACGAGCAGTCACTCAATTCAGTGGCGTTCGGTCGGCTCGACGGACGGACCGTCGGCGGGGTACAAGCTGTGGCATGGGGTACCAGAGACGACGATCCGATCGCCGTCACGGGCGGAAAGGACAGGTCCGTACGAGTATGGGATCTCAACACCACCTTGCGCCTCCCTCTCGCCGGTCCGCGATCGATGCTCGGGTTCGGGTTGGCGATCGGGGAAGCCGAGAACCGTCCCGCCGTGTTCGTATCGAACGACGACGACACAATTGACGCCTTGGAGCTCGGCCGCGGACGGCCGCTCATCCGAGTGCCGGACGCGACCGGCTCGGTCAATTCGATGGTGTTCGGCAGGAACGAGGGCCACCCTGTACTCGCCGCCGGGCCGGAGCAGGGAAGGGTACATAGGCTGGTATCTCGATGAGCCCGATAACCTGGTGGCCTTCGTCCGTGAGATGGGCCGGTTCCACGATGGTCTGACCGTCGGAGAGGCGGGCGGCCGCCTCCTCGCCGTCGTCGAGGACCGCTCCAAGATGGTGGTCTACGACCTCTTGTAGCATTTCGTGACACGCAGCCGGAGTCGCTTCCCCTACCGGGGCTTGGGGAGCCACATAGTTTCGGCCGCGATCGGGTCATGGAACAACCTTACGATCGCAGTAGAAATCGGACACAGCAAGATCGCCACCGTCTGGGATCTCTACAGAGCCGAACTGCTCACCACTTTGGGAGAGCATCCGGATGAGCTCGCCTCGGTGCCACTGGGCCAAATGCACGGTCGACCGATAGCGTTGCGGGGCAATCAAATCGGGAACGTGCATGTATGGAATCTGGCAACCTCGATGAAAATCTTCGAGCTCCACGGGCACACCAGCACAGTGAGCACTTCGGTCGTTTCGAGCAGCAAGGCCGACCGGTGGCGGCGACAGGCAGTTCGACCCCGTTCAGTGAGATGAAATTCCAGATCAGCAAGGACGGGTGTCATCGGAGACCCCCAACAGGACGACTGAGGCCGACTACACCGTCCGGCTCTGAGACCTGGATCTGGGAACGGAGTTCGACCGTCTCTACTTCTCCGGTCCGATTCACAAACGGGCGTTGGGTCCGGACGGGGAACTCGTGGTGCGGTACGAGGCCGAACCGGCTGTTCTGGACCCACCGAATCGATTACAAACAGCTAATCGTTCGCCTGTATGAATTTCGTTGCACAGTAGGGCGATTCATAGGTTGATCAGTCAGTGAGCCGCGCGTGCTGGCTGTACACCGGAAGTGCGCACAGGTAGCATCGAGAAAGTCACTCAGTTGCCCGCCGCATCCCGGTGAAGCGACCCACCCCCCGGTGAAAGAGGCGTTTCATGGACGCTCTGAAGATCACGATCGACTCCGACTCGCTCGACGACCTTCTTGACTTGTACCAATGGATGAACAACGACGCGGATTCACGACTGCGCCCTGAACGCCGGACCGTGCCCGAGACGGGCGCGATGGGGGCCGTCGAATACCTGGACCTCATCGTGGCGAGCGGTGCGGTCACCGGGATTGTGACCTGCGTATGCGCCTGGATCAGGTACCGTCGCCCGACGATCACCGTGAAGTTCGAGCGGTCTACCGGCGATGTCACGATCAGCGGCGAGAACATCGGCAGACCGGAGGAGATCGTCGCTGAGATGGAGAAGATGCTGAAGCATGAGTGATCTCCCCCTCGGATCGATCCTCAAGGGGACTGCGATCCTCATCGGTGCCAGTGCGTTCCCCGAAGACCCCGACGGACTTCAGCCTTTGCTGGGTGTCGACGGCAACCTCGTAGGGCTTCACGAAGTTCTCCGCGATCCGGCGTTCGTCGGGATGGAACCGAGCAACATCCACCGGCTGCCGAACGTCAAGCCGCTGGAGTCCTTGCGTGTACGCATCTCCGAGCTGATCGAAAGCGAAGAGGAACTGCTCCTGATCTACTATGCAGGGCACGGGCTCATCGCCGACGACGGCGACCTGCTACTGACGACGACCGTCTCCAAATGGCGCTTTGCCGAGGAGACCTCCATCCCGTGGCGCTCCTTGAAATTGAAGGTGATCGCAAGCAGGGCAACGACCAAGATCGTGATTCTCGACTGCTGCTTCAGCGGGCGGGCGAACGGTATGGGCGTCGATGAATCCGCAGTGCTCGCGCAACTTGAGACCGCCGGGACGGTCGTGATCAGCTCGAGCCCCAAGAACGGAATCTCTGATGCTGGCGACGATCTACGGACCACCTTCACCGACGGGCTTCTCAAGACGATCCGTGGTGGCGTCCCGCAAGGCGGCGCGACGCTCAATGTCCAGCAGGTCTTCGACGGGGCGAAACACCAGATGCGGCTGGTGGAGGCCCCGACTCCGGAGATCATGAGACTCGGCGACGCCGCCGCAATGCCGTTCTGCAACAACGCTGCCGAGGCGGGCGGTCGTATAACCGAACTTCAGGCCCCCTCCCCAACTGCTGCGCAGGACCGTGGCCTGCGGCCATCGGCGATCGACGGACTGCGGAGATCCGTTGCGCACCTCGGAGTGGATCAGCGACGCCGCTGGCGGAACAAGAACGATCCTGAGCGCTTCGCTCAGAACCTCGAGACGGTCCTTCGGGCGACCGTGGAGTCAGTCGACCCTTCGCCGATTGAGATCGAAATTGTCTACGCCACTCTGCTTCTCGCAGAGGCGCGGCTCGATCGAGTGTTCTCCCTGACGCCGAGTATTGCGGAGATGAAGGAGACCGGCGTCTGGCCCAAGGAGTTCGTGGCGATTCAGGCCGCGACTGAGCGACTGATCGAACGCTGCGTCGACACGACCAACACGCAAGAGGTCCGCGGGGCCCTTGACGAGTGGATCCGCGGGTACGCACTCTCCAGCTCCGACACTGGCTGGAAGAGGGACGAGATCATCACCGAGGCCGCGTCTCTGCTCGCCGAGGCGCTGGCGAGCGATGACCAGGATAAGCAGGAACTGCGGGACCGCCTGCTGACTGCCTCCAGGCACCTCCAACAGGGCAGCTATCCGTCCAAGGCGATCGCCCGCAAATGGGGCTTCCGGTCTTCGACCACAGGTCAGGTCGTGCAAGTGCGATGGGGCTTGGTCTACGAACTCGGCGTCGTCATCCGGGGCATGACCTTCGACGTGTACCAGTACGGACGCGAGCTCATCGAGCAACTGGGCATCGTCGAGCAGTTCACCCTAGAACAGCTCAAGCACGACCTTGAAACGGTGCAGTGGGCCCAGGACCAGAACCACTACCCGGGGTTGAACGCGAAGTGCTTCGACCCTGCGGTCGAAGAGGCGCTACGCGCCTACGTGCAATCCTTCCGAACCCTCGATGAAGCACTGCCCGACACCTCCTCTGCAAAGAGTCTCACTCGATTCGTGCTGCTCCGCGCCACCGGAGACGGCGTCGGCCCCAGATTGACCGGTGACGAGCTGGCCTACCGGCACCCCATCACCCGCTTGACCCTGAACAGCGACAAGATCAGGCAGCTGCTCATGGGTGAGCAGCTCTACGGTGATCCCCGTCTGGCGATGCGAGAGCTCTACCAGAATGCGCTCGACGCCTGCCGATACCGGCAGTACCGGCACGAGTACCTGCGTCACGAGACCGGCCCTGTGGCAGACTGGTCCCCGACCATCAGGTTCGAGTCTCACAGCGATGCGAACGGTGCTCTTCAATATTTGGACTGCATCGACAATGGCGTCGGAATGAAGCCGGAGGTCCTGGAGCGGTGCTTCCTCAACGCCGGTTCGCGGTTTGTCGAAACGGCTGCCTTTGCGGACGAGCAGGCTGAATGGCTCAAAGTCGACCAGAAGATGCGGTTGATCCCCAACAGCTCGTTTGGAATCGGTGCGTTCAGCTACTTCATGCTCGCCGACGCGGTCGAGGTGTGGACCAGGCCCCAGGACGTGAACGGGAACCTGGGGGAAGGCCTTCGGCTGCTGATCAACGCTGGCTCGAGCATCGCCAGGGTGACTGCCGACGAGAAAGTCACCGGCAGGCTGCCCCAAGGCGGGACCATCGTCCGCCTGCATCTGCGTCCGGAGTTCAGAACTGTCGGCGGACTTCAACTGCGGAGCTTCCTGGACGAGGTCGTGCTTCATTCTCCCTACCAATTGGAGATCGCTGAATCCGGAGAGCAGATCATTCGGGAACCCAATGCTGTCTCGACTTCAGCCAAGAGTTCGAGTTCGCTCGCTTGGACGGATGGAACCTCGACGGCATGGTGGGCTGAGAACGATGCTGCGGTCCTTGCTGACGGACTCATCACCTCGACTTCGTTCACCGGTGCGATGGTGACCCTCCATGGAGAGCATAAGCCCTTGCTGCGTGTGGATCGCAATGCAATCGTGAACTGGGATCTGAACTGGGTGCTTGAACGCACAGCTGAATCTGCTGAGACGCTTGCGAACTGGGACGGCCTTTCGCTGCGTTGGCTTTGGAGTTTCTCAGAGGCGTACCCGCGTCACGGAGCGATTCTAGCCGACGGCATTAAGCAAGTACGTCCTATTATTCCACTCGGCCAGACCAGGTACTGGGCACAGGATATCGATTTGCGGGAGATTGGATGCTTCCCTGGAGACCGATACCTACTCTGGCAGCTTAGTGACCGCAACTTCACTCCACATTTCTCAGAACCGCGATCCCAAGGGTTCAACGACCCTCGTAGAAAATATTGGCCGCGAGGGGAATATATACTTCCTCCTCCTCTTCGCGCCTGGCGCAGCCAGGTATGGAGGCGACATCTTCCGTCCCTATTCGATGCATTGAATGATCAGGGAGTCGCATCGACGAGCTTGCAAGATGGATGGATTCACGGGGAATCGATCGAGCAATTCCCTATTTGGGAATCCGCGGACATGCTAGATCATGCACAACCTGACCCGATTGACACGGCGCTTCTTGTTTCTCGATCTGTGCAATCCCCGTGGAACCCCTATAGTGACACTCCGCGTTCAACAAGCGACTACCTTGACCTCGTTGGATTTGTTTGGGGCGCTTCTCAGGCAGGCCTTTCCCTGGGCGAGGCCGTTGAGAGAGTCGCCAAGTTCACGCGATACTCACTGATGGGCATGCCATCCATTCCTGAAGATTCATATGATTATATTCCAGACACACGAGACTCAATATTGATTTCGGTGCCAGCGGGGCGATGGAACGCCAATCGAGTGCTCCTGAATGAGGAACATTTCGGACTCGTGTCAGTTTGCCACGAACTGGGGATCTCACTAGGTGAAGGCTTCCATGGGCTTGAGTCGATCCTGAGAAGGCTCGGGCTAGGATCTCCGGAGTTGGCCTTCGACCTCCTCAACGAGGGCGGTCGGCATGTGCCTTCAAGTCGAGAGGCAGAGTTCTTCGGACAACTGGAGGACGGACGACCTCAGGGGTCGGATGGAATACCTCCAGTCCGGATCAGACGAATCGCAGAAGCTATGGAAATCGGCGAGAGCGAACTAGATCAGATTATCCAGAAATACTCAGTGTTTAGACTCGATAAGCCGGAAACAGCCGTCTTGCCGTCGGATCGTCCGGAAGATGCGATGCAACGCAAGGCATGGTCGACGAATTTCGATGGCCGCGCCCCATGGATTGATTCACAAGTTTTCGGGACTGCTCAACTTGGCGCCACTTCGAATTCACTACAACGACTTATGTGTCATTCGTTGTTCTTCTCGGTACTGGAATCGATTAGCGCTTCCGAGGCCGCGCGTATGGTTTCCGATTATCCAGGTTTGACGGAAGAGCAGCGAGCGTTTCCGTTCGAGGCGATTCCCTCGATCGTACCAACTCAGCGCGATCTTGAAATGATGAAGTATCGACTCGTAGGATCGCAATCCGAATCAAATGATAGACTCGCTGGAACTGGACAGTATGGCTTGATACTGCGGAAAATTTCGCCGTATGAGATGAAGCTTGCGATGGAGGATGTATCAGTTTCCGCGGAGGAGCTAGCTGATCGAATTCAGCACTTCGAATACCTTGGCATAGAACTGCCAATCATCGATTTTTCTGCACTAGATGCCTTTGAGTTCACCGCAGTTGACAGAGCTTTGCTGATAACTGAAAATCCGACACTCACCGCGACTGAATTCATCAACAGCCAATTTCTCGGACCGGTGCAATATCCGATTCCAGCTCGTCACGTATTCTCGGTTGCAGAAGCCGAGCGACTGCCACTCGGGGACATCGTCGCGGCACTTGATCGGATGAAGTCAATCGGTGTCACCACTGATATCAGCCCCCTCACTGAGCGGCTATCTGCTTACACTCCGAAGAAATCTGACGGCCAGTTCATACAGAAGTTGAGTTACTTGCCAGCGGGTGCAGTGATCTGTGGAACAGCGTTGAGCGGACGACACACAATCGGCAAAGTTGTTGATCAGATTGCACCTTGGATCGCTTGGGTTCTCGGCGAACCGGAAGATGTATACAGATCTCGCCTTGACACCGTCAAGAGGACTTGCGGCTCCCGCGTTCCCGATGGTTCCGACATGTCGTTCTTTGATGCGGTCACTGGCCAGGCGAAGCTCAATGAGGGCGGGTTCGGGCGCCACGGCGCACTGGTGCTCGCAGCCCAGGCTGGACTTCCGGTCGGGCGCGTAGTTGAGAAGTTCAACGAGTTTCAGCCGCTGTTCGACCTGGACGGCATTTACGGAGAGGACTTGGATTCGATGACCGATGAGATGCTCGCGACGGTGCCGGATTGTCGGTGGGTCATCGCGGCATGTGAGGATGCGGTGATCGGCAAGGGAGCGGCCGAGGCGCGCATTCGGCTCGGAGTCGATGACGAGATCTCGTTCGCAGTTCGCAAGTTCACCCGGTGAGGTCCCGAGAGCCGGCGTCTGAAGCGGGGCCGGCGAGGCTGTGGTGGAGGAGGTCGGTGAGGGTGTCGTCGTCGAGGTCGCGGTCCTGGGCGATGTTGACGGCGTAGCCGAGCATGGAGTGCATGCTGCCCATGGCGGCGGCGAGAATCTCAGGGTCGCCGGGTAGGACGCGGCCCTGGTCGCGGCCGTACTCGAGGTGGCGGCGCCACATGTCGGTCTCGGTCACCAGGCTGCCCCAGGCTGCGCCCGAGCCGGATTCGCCGCGGTCGTCGACTGGAAGAGGGCGGTGACCACCGGGGCGTGTTCGCGGAAGACCATCCAGGCGCAGGCGGGGTGCTGGCGGAGCTGGGCGCGGTCGGTGAGGTCGTGCTCGCGGGGGTGAACGGTAGTGTCGACGAGCTCGTCGGCGCGGTCCTCCATGCCCCGGAGGAGCGCCTGGAGCAGGTCGTCCTTGGAGGCGAAGTACTCGTAGAACGAGCCCATCGCGCGGCCCGCTTCCTCCGTGATGTCGGTGAACTTCGTGTTCAGGTAGCCGCAGTCGGCGAACAGCCGCTTGGCGGCCTCCAGGAGCGTGGCCCTAGTCTCGGCCGCCTTCGCCTTGCGCACGCTCATCGACGGCCCCTTGGAGGGTGACATCCACCCATGGTCCCGAACATGATTTCACTGAACTCATATTCAGTGAATTATCATTCAGCGATCTCGTCATGCGCGCGGTCAGCCCGAATTCAGCCAGGGACGTCGGGTGGTTCATCAGCCTCGCCGCGAACGGGCTGTGGGGGATCGAGCTGCTCGGGTGCCTCGACGAAGTGAGGGCAGCCGGGATCGACGTGCCCCGGCGGCACATGTGGTCCGCCGGGGGATGCTTGTAGGGGACGTGGCCCCCGGGCGACGCGCCACGGACGACATGCACTCGGTGACGCTCATGCGCGGGCGCCTTGTGGAGGTCCTGCGGGCCGCGGCCGTCGCGGCGGGGGCCGAGGTGCGGCTCGGCGAGCGGATGACCGGCGCCGTGCAGGACGCGGACGGCGTGATCGTCGAGTTCGCGAGCGGGAGCACGGACCGGGCGGACGCCTTGATCGGGGCCGCCGACATCAGATCGGTGCTGTGAGGGAACTTCGATCCGGGTAGGCCGCAACTGGAGTACGCGACGCGCTACACCATCTCAGGTGTCGCGAAGGAGATCCCCGCAGAGCCCGGGGTGTTCAACCTGACGTTCGCCTACGGCGGCGCGTTCATCCACACGGCCGCCGGGGGCGACGTCTGGTGGGCCGCTCAGATCAACAATCCCGTCGCACCCGAAAGGGACGCCGACGACCGGTTGGAGCGAACCCGTGTGGTGTACCGGCCGGAGGCCGAGCCCTCGCGGATCCTCGCCGCGGTATTAGAGGTGCATCGGCCCTCGCTGTTCCACGCGCTTGAGGAGGCCCAAACCGGGCACCGCCGGCGCATCGCCCTCGCGGGCGACGCGGCCCACCCGGTCGGCACCGGGCAGGGCGTGTGCATGGCGATCGAGGACGCGATCGCAATGGCGGACAGCCTGAGCCGGGGCGAGTCCGTCCCGGAGACGCTGGACTCGTACGAGCAGCGGCGGCGGCCCCGGATCGCCAAATTGCTCAGGCACGCCGAGGACAATCGCGGCTTTAAGCAGGCCGGCCCGGTCAAGCGGTGCGTCCAGGCCCTTGGCATGAAGCTCTTCGTGCCCCTCGTCTACGAGAAGGACACCAGGTGGCTCTACGACTACCGGCCGGTCCTCGGAAACGTCGATGCGCCTGGCCCCCCGGTAGCCTTTCGCGATGGATTCTGGTGCTGCGCCCGCTGTCGAGCTTGTCGCGATCGCGGCGGTGGGCGGGGTTCGGTCGCTGGCTGAGGGGGTGCTGAATCGGAACTGGCGGGTCGAGGCCGGGGGTGAGGTGTTCGCGCTGAAGGAGTTGGTGGAGACCGGAGCAGAGGCGGCTCGGCGGAGCCTGGCGGTGATGGCGGCGGCCGGGGAGGCGGGGGTTCCGGTCGTCTCGGTGGTGCCCGGGGTCGGCGGGGAGTCGGTCACCGAGGTCGGCGGGCACTTCTATTACCTGGCGCGGTGGGTCGAGGGGGACCATCGGCGGGGGGCCGAGATGAGCGCTGCGGCCTCGTTCCACATGGGGGCGCAGATCGGGCGGATTCATCGGGCGCTCGCGCGGCCCGGGGTGCTCCCAGAGGCGGAGCGGCCCGTCGAGCGGACGCCGACGGTCGAGACGGCGAACGAGCGGATCAGGGAGTACCTGGAGGTCATCGCGGGGCGGGAGGAGCCCGAGGAGTTCGACCTCGCGGCGGAACCGTTGCTGCGCAGCCGGATGGCGTTCGTCGCCGAGCACGCGCACCTGCTGCCGGAGGGCGGGGGGCCGGTCGGGCCGTACGGGTGGACCCACGGGGACTGCCAGAACTGGAACCTGCTCTGGCAGGGGGAGCGGATCGCGGCGGTACTCGACTGGGACCGGGTGCGGGTGAGCGCGTACGCGGAGGAGATCGTGCGGGCCGCGACGTACCAGTGCGCGCTGGACGACGGGCGGATCGACCTCGGCGGCGTCGCCGCGATCGTCGCCGGGTACCGCTCGGTGAGGCCGATCGGGGCGGACGCGCTGATCGACGCCGCCCGGCGGCGGTGGTGGAAGCTGCTGACCTCGGTGTGGCACTTGAAGTACCACTACTACCGGGGCGACCGGGCGAGCGACGGGCTGTTCTTCTCGGACGAGCGGATGCTGCGCTGGTGGACCGCGAACCTCGCGGAGGTGGAGGCGGTGTTCGGTCAGCGCCAGCGGTAGCGGCGTTCGGGGCGGCCCCGGCCCGCGTATTTGAGGGCGACTTCGGCGCGGCCGCGTTCGGCGAGCTGTTCCAGGTAGCGGCGGGCGCTGACGCGGGAGACGCCGATGCGTTCGGCGCATTCGGCCGCGGAGAGGGAGCCGTCGGCGTCGCGGAGGGTCGCCTCGACGAGCTGGGCGGTCTCGGTACTGAAGCCCTTGGGCATGAGGGTGGCCGAGCCGGTGCGCTCGAAGGCCCGGTCGACGTCGGCCTGGTCGCGGACCGCGAGGGCCAGGCCCGCGCGGGTGTTCGCGTACTGCTCCAGGCGGTCCTGGAAGTCGTTGAAGCTGAACGGCTTCAGGAGGTAGGAGACGACGCCGAGGCGGACGGCGGCGCGCACCGCGTCGGACTCTCGCGCCGCGGAGATGACCATGACGTCGGTCTCGTGGCCTTCGGCGCGCATGCGGCGCACCAGGTCGAGGCCGAAGACGTCGGGCAGGTAGAGGTCGAGGAGGACGAGGTCGGGGCGGTGCTCGTCGAGGGCGGCGAGGGTCTCCTCGCCGGAGCGGGCCGAGGCGACCGCCCGGAAGCCGGGGGTGCGCTCGACGAAGCCGCGGTGGATGTTGACCAGGCGGAAGTCGTCGTCGACCACCAGCACGTCGATCATGTCGGTTCCTCAGCCGTCGTTGGCACGGGCGTTGCGGTGCGGGAGAGCAGCGGCAGGTCCGCCAGGAAGCGGGCGCCGTCGGCGGTGTTCTCCACGCGGACCCCGCCGCCGTGATGCTCGCACACCAGCCTGGTCAGCGCCAGCCCGATACCGCGCTCCGCGGTGGCGCCCGTGCCGGTGGCCTTCGTGGTGAAGCCGTGCTCGAAGACCTCTTCGACCGCGCCGGGCGGGACGCCCGGGCCGTTGTCCGAGACGGTGATGCGCACGCCGCCTTCGGATTCGCGGATCTCCACCGCGACCCACGCCTCGGCCGCGAGCGGCAGGGGCGAACCCGCGGCGGCGTCCACCGCGTTGTCGATGAGGTTCCCCAGGACGGTGCCGACGTCCGCGGAGTCCTCGGGGGAGAGCGGGCCGAGCGCGGTGCCCTCGGCGATGCCGAGGCGAACCTGGCGCTCGGAGGCCTGCGCGGACTTCGCCATGAGGAGCGCGGCGATGGCCTTGTCGCGGATGGGGCCGCCGATGGACAGGTCGAGAGACTGGCGGTGGCGGTTGAGGGCGTCGATGAAGCGGACGACCTCCTCCTGCTCGCCGATCTGGATGAGGCCGGAGATCGTGTGGAGCTTGTTGTCGAACTCGTGGGCCTGCGCGCGCAGCGCCTCGGCCGTGGAGCGGAACGAGCCGAGGTCGCGTTCGAGCTGGGCCAGCTCGGTGCGGTCGCGGAGGGTCGCGACCGCGCCGAGGGCGCGGCCGTCCTTCTCCACGGGCATGCGGTTGACGACGAGGACCCGGTTCCCTTGCAGCACCACCTGGTCGGAGCCGGTGACGGTGCCGGAGAGGACGTCGCGCAGGCGCGAGGTCAGGTCCAGGTCGTCCAGGGTGCGGCCCACGGCGGCGTCGTCCAGGTCGAGGAGCCGCCGCCCCACGTCGTTGACGAGGGTGACGCGGTGCTGGTCGTCCAGGGCGACCACGCCTTCGGCGATGCCGTAGAGCATGGCCTCGCGGTGCTCGGCCAGGCCCGCGATCTCCCTGGGCTCCATGCCGAACGTCTGCCGTTTGATGCGCCGCGCCAGCAGCCACGACCCGGCCACGCCGAGGACGCTCGCGACCCCGAGGTACAGCAGGAGCGTCGGCACGGCCTGCACGAGGAGCCGCGCGAGCGCGGGCGCCTCCTGGCCGACGACCGCGACGCCGAGCTGCACGCCGAGGTTCTCCGGTTCGGACCCGATGACGGGGGCCTGGCCGACGAGTTCGGTGCGGCCGCCGAGGTCGATCTCGCCGCGCCAGCCGCGGCCGTCGAGGACGCCGTGCCCCAGGGGCAGCATCGTGCCGATGAGCAGCGGGTTCGTGGAGGCGACGACGGTCCCGTCGGCGTCGGCGATGGTCACCGAGGAGACCTGCCAGCGTTCGAGGTCCGCCTGGATCTGCGGAGCGAGCGTCTGCGCGGGCGCCGGGGCGGGGAGGCGGCCACGGACCAGGTCGGAGGCGGCGAGGGACTCGGCGAGCTGGGTGACGCGGCGGCCCTGCTCGGCGTCGAACACGGCCCGGGACTGGGCGAGGGAGAGCCCGGCGACGGCGGCGAGCACCAGGAGGATCACCGTGAGCTGGAAGAGGAGGAGCTGGCCGGCGAGGGTCGGGCGATTCAGGGGCCTGAACACAATGAACTCAATGATCGATACGGACACAAGGCTGACGCGGGGTCGGCGCCGGGGTGACCATCGTCTCTCACCCCGACCCCGAAATGAAAGAGCAACGACGATGAAATTTCACCGGAGGGCCCTCCTCAGTGCTGCGGCGGCCGTCCCGACCCTCGCGGCGGCCTCGGCGTGCGGCCTCACCGCCGAGGACGGCTCGGACGACGGACCCCTGACCGGCCTGCGCATCATGGTCCCCAACAGCCCCGGCGGCGGCTACGACACGACCGCCCGCTCCATCGCCCGGATCATGGAGGACGAGGGCATCGCCAAGGCCATCGAGGTGTTCAACCTCGAAGGCGCGGGCGGCACGGTCGGCCTCCAGCGGACCGTCAGCGAGGAGGGCAACGGCGACCTGGCCATGCAGATGGGCCTGGGCGTCGTGGGCGCCTCCTACACCCAGAACTCCGAGGCGAAGCTCACCGGGACCACGGCGATCGCGAAGCTCGTGGAGGAGTCCGGGGCCATCGTCGTGCCCGTCGGCTCCCCGTTCCAGACGATCGAGGACCTGGTCGCGGCCTGGACCGCGGACCTGAACGGCGTCACCGCGGGCGGCGGCTCCTCCCCCGGCGGCCCCGACCACCTCCTGCCGATGCGCCTCGCGAAGGCCGTGGGCATCGACCCCGTCCAGGTCAACTACGTGTCCTACGACGGCGGCGGCGAGCTCCTGCCCGCGCTCCTGGGCGAGAAGGTCTCCTTCGGCGCGAGCGGCGTCGGCGAGTTCATCGACCAGATCGAGGCCGGGCAGCTGCGGGTCCTCGCGACCTCCGGGGCCGAGCGCGTCGAGGTCGTGCCCGATGCGCCCACGTTCCGCGAGTCCGGGATCGACCTGGAGTTCACGAACTGGCGCGGCTGGGTCGCCCCGCCCGGGATCTCCGACGAGGACGTCCAGAAGTGGACCGACGCGCTCACCGCGATGTACGAGTCCGCGGCGTGGCAGGACGAGCTGGAGAAGCAGGGCTGGACCGACGCGTTCATGACCGGCCGCGACTTCGAGGACTTCCTCACCGACCAGGACTACACGGTCGCCGCGACGCTCCAGGAACTGGGCCTCGCATGACCGCTGCCGAAAGCGGCGACGCCGCCGCGGCGGTGGACGGGCAGGCGGACGAGTCGGCCGCGGTTGCAGAGGTCGAGGTCGAGGCGGACCCGGTTGCAGCGGACGAGACCGCAGCGTCCGAGCCCGATGCGGCCGCGACCGAAGCGGCCCCGCCGAAACGGGACCTCGCGCAGCTGTGGGTGTGCGGGTTCCTCGCCGTCCTCGGCGTGCTGGTCATCGTCGACGCCTCCCGCCTCGGCGGGTTCTCCGCCTCGAACGACCCGATCGGCCCCAAGCCCGTGCCGATCATCCTCGGCGTGCTCCTGTTCGCCGTCGCCGCGTTCTACGCGCTCAACGTGCTGCGCGGCGGCCACGGCGAGGACGAGGGAGCGAACGCGAGCGAGCGGTTCGACCTCAAGACCGTGGGCCTGCTGTGCGCGGTGTTCATCGCGAACGCGCTGCTCATCGACTGGCTCGGCTGGGTGATCTCGGGCTCGCTCCTGTTCTGGGGCGCGGCGATCGTGCTCGGCTCGCGCCGGTACTTCCTGGCGCTGGCCGCGGCGGTCGTGCTCGGGCTGGCCACGTTCTACGGGTTCGCCATCGGGCTGGGCCTCGGCCTGCCCGCGGGCGTGCTCCAGGGAATCCTGTAGGGGGGCATAGGACATGGACAATCTCAACTCGCTCCTCGACGGCTTCGCCGCGATCCTCACCCCGGGGAACCTGCTCATCGCGCTCCTCGGCGTCACCATCGGCACGGCCGTGGGGATGCTGCCGGGCCTGGGCACGGCCATGGCGATCGCGCTGCTCCTGCCGATCACGTACGGGATGGAGCCGACCCAGGCGTTCATCATGTTCGGCGGGATCTTCTACGGCGGCATGTACGGCGGGTCGACCACGGCGATCCTGCTGAACACGCCGGGCCAGTCCTCGTCGGTCGTCACGGTCCTCGAAGGCTTCAAGATGGCCCGCAACGGGCGCGGCGGCCAGGCCCTCGCGACCGCGGCCATCGGCTCGTTCATCGCCGGGACGATCGCCACGATCGCGCTCGTGTTCGTCACCCCGATCACCGTGCAGTTCGCGATCGGACTCGGCGCGCCCGAGTACTTCGCGATCATGGTGCTCGCGCTCGTGGCGACCGCGTCGGTCCTCGGGTCCTCGCGCATCCGCGGGTTCGCGTCGCTCCTGACGGGCCTCGTGATCGGCACGATCGGCATCGACGCGGTCACCGGGCAGCAGCGCCTCACGTACGGCGTGCCGGAACTGGCGAGCGGCATCGACATCGTCATCGTCGCGGTCGGCGCGTTCGCCGTCGGCGAGGCGCTGTGGACGGCCGCGCGCCGCAGGAACGGCGCCGACGAGATCATCCCGGTCGGCCGGGTGTGGATGGGCCGCAGCGACTGGCGCCGCTCGTGGGGCCCGTGGCTGCGCGGCTCCGCGCTCGGCTTCCCGTTCGGGGCGGTCCCGGCGGGCGGCGCGGAAGTGCCGACGTTCCTGTCGTACGTGACGGAGCGGCGGCTCTCGAAGCACAAGCAGGAGTTCGGGAACGGCGCCATCGAAGGCGTCGCGGGCCCGGAGGCGGCGAACAACGCGTCCGCGGCCGGCACGCTCGTGCCGATGCTCGCACTGGGCCTGCCGTGCAACGCGACCGCGGCGGTCATGCTCGCGGCGTTCCAGACCTACGGCATCCAGCCCGGCCCGCTCCTGTTCGAGAAGGAGTCGGCGCTGGTGTGGACGCTCATCGCGGGCCTGTTCGTGGGCAACGCGATGCTGCTGGTGCTCAACATGCCGCTGATCCCGTTGTGGGTCAAGCTGCTGCGCATCCCCAAGCCGTACCTGTTCGCGGGCATCCTGTTCTTCGCGACGATGGGCGCGTACGCCACGAGCGGCCAGTCCTTCGAGCTGCTCGTGCTGCTCGCGCTCGGCCTGATCGGGCTCGCCATGCGGCGCTTCGGGATTCCGATGCTCCCGATGATCGTCGGCGTGATCCTCGGCCCGATGGCCGAACGGCAAGCGCGCATGGCGCTCCAGCTGTCCGGCGGCGAGGCGTCCGGCCTGCTCGGCGGGCCGGTCGCGTGGACCGTGTACGGGATCATCGCGCTGATCGCGCTGTGGCCCCTGGTCGCCCTCGTCAGGCGGCGCCTGACCCGCGACCGCACCGGCGACCGCGACATGGTCGCCGCCTGACCTGTCGGGTGAGTGGGAGGTGCGGGCCGGTCGTTCCCCGGCCCGCACCTCTTTTCTTTCTGCGCCTCAGCGCAGGACGGCCTTCTGCAACGCCTCCGCGGGGCCGTTGCTGAAGCGGCGCAGCCACAGCCGCGAACCGATGAGGAGGAACGCGCTGATGCCGAGCCACAGGGCCGGGGCGAACCACGCCTCCGTCCCGTACCGCGCGGCCAGGCCCAGGCCCCAGCCGTAGCAGACGACCGACGCGAGCAGGTTCTGGAGGATGTAGCCGCTGAGGGCGGTGCGGCCCAGGGACTCCAGCGCGGCCATGACGGGGCCGCGGCGCAGCCGCTCCACGAGGAACCCGATGAGGCCGATGTACCCGAGCATGACGACCGGCGCGACGAGGTACCGCTCCGCGTAGAGGAAGTCGTCGGGCGCGAACTGCACGGCGATGTTCAGCGGCAGGCCCAGCCCGAGGCCCCAGGCCATGAGGCGCCCCCGGATTCGCCGGCCCGCGTCCTCGGCGCCGAAGGCCCCGGCCCGGAACAGCTTGACGCCCAGCAGGAACAGGAACACCAGCAGCGGGAACGTGATGATCGGCTCGATGCGGAAGACCAGCATGTGGTCGAGGCGGAACCGGACCTGGTCGAGCCAGGAGCCGTCGGCGTACAGGGCCGCGACCTCGGCGTCCCGGGACGGGTCGTTGCCCGGGCCGAGCGCCGTCGCGGCCGTGATGAGCGCGATCACGGCGACGTGCAGGCTCAGCGCGGTCCACATGACGGCCCGCTGCGCGCGTTCGGAGCGCTTGAGCAGCCACGCGACGGTGATCGCGGTGACGGCGTACCCCATGAGCACGTCCCACGCGAACAGCAGCACGAAGTGGATCGTGCCTTCGGCGAACAGGAACAGCGCCCGCCAGTGGTAGCGGCCGGGCCAGCGCCGCCCCTTCTTCTCGGCCGAGCGGTACTGGATGGCGAGGCCGACGCCGAAGAGCACGGTGAGCATCGACAGGAACTTGCCGTTGGCGAGGAGTTCGAAGACCTCGCCGAACGGGCCGCCGCCGGTGATGCCGTAGCCGAGGAGCGGCCCGGCCTCGCCGTGGGCGGAGGTGAAGATCCAGACGTTGGTGCCGAGCGTGCCGAGGATCGCGA
Source organism: Glycomyces mayteni (assembly GCF_042428885.1). NCBI lineage: Bacteria > Bacillati > Actinomycetota > Actinomycetes > Glycomycetales > Glycomycetaceae > Glycomyces > Glycomyces mayteni. The sequence continues at coordinate 766,843 of NZ_JBHMBP010000001.1, read as the reverse complement.
CGCCGCGGAGGACGTCGAGCAGCGGGAGCCGCTTCGCTGCGGGCGCCCGCGCCTCGGCGGGCGCGGTGGCGGTGGTGGTGTCCATGCCTTTCAGCATCGCGCCGGGATCGCCCGCGCGAATCCTTCCGCGGCACGGACTTTCACGTGCGGGAGGGGCGACCGGGGGTGGAGCCCCGGCCGCCCCGAAGGTGGCAGCCGCTACTGCGCGGCTGCGACTTTCGTCGCAGGGGTGCGGCGCGCGCGGCGCTTGGGCCTGCGGTCGAGCCACCACTGGGCGATCATCAGGTTGACGATCCAGCTGAGCCAGATGGAGGCGACGGCGACGTCGGAGATGAGGGCGTCGTTGTCGCCGCCGTAGTAGGTGTCCTGGAACGGCAGGAGCACCAGCAGCAGGATGACGATCCACACGCGGTTGAGCACGATGGACCAGCACAGGGCGAAGCTGCGGATCATCCAGCGCCGGTGGGCCTGGAAGTCGTGGCGGCGGGCGGCGAGGAACCCGGCGAACGTCGTGCCGAACCACAGGAGCGAGAGCAGGACGTTGCCGATCTTCCCGTCGGGGCCGACCGTGGACATGATCGCGACGACGAGGGCGAAGGCCCCGGAGGGGACGACGCCGAGGAACACGTAGAGGCGTCCGGAGATCCGGTGGACCTTGGGGTGCTTCTGGCGCAGCCAGGTCCACACCTGCATGGAGCAGGTGATGAGCGCGATCGAGCCGAACAGGATGTGGGCCGAGAGCATCAGGTAGTGGGTCTCGGGGTTGTCGGGCTGGAGTTCGACGAGCGAGTCGCCGGTGTCGAAGGTGAGGTAGAAGGGGAGCCGGGCGGCGACGAACAGCCCGGCGACGGCGAGGAGCGGGACGATCCAGGGGCGTCGGTACCACTTGGGCTTCTCGCGGGCGGGCGGGGTGTCGGGTCGGTCGAGGGTCTGGGTCACCGGTTTCTCCGATCGATGGTGGGGTCCGATCGATGCGTATGGGATACGCTATTAAGCGTACATCATACGCAAGCCCGGTGGGTGAACACGAGTCCGCAACGGGCCCTAAGCTGCGGACAAATCGAGGGGGGTGCGGCGCGGTGGGACATGGCGAGTACGAGCTGCTGTGGGGGGAGCCCGCGCGCTCCGGGCGCGGCAGGCCCTCGGGCCTCACCCGCGAGCGGATCGTCGCGGAGGCCGTCGCCATCGCCGACGCCGAGGGGCTCCAGAAGGTCTCGATGAAGCACCTGGCCGACCGGCTCGGCTCCGGCGTCATGTCCCTGTACCGGCACGTCCCCGGCAAGGACGAGCTCGTGGTCCTCATGTACGACTCGCTCATGTCCGCGCCCGCGCCGCTCCCGGAGGCCGACACGTGGCGCGAGGTCCTCGCCGGGTGGGGCCGGTGCGTGCGGGACCTGTTCCTCGCCCACCCGTGGGCCCTCCCCGTCGCCACCGGCGAGCGGCCGATGGGCCCGCACGAGGCGGGCTGGGTGGACCAGGTCCTCGGGCGCCTCGCCGCGGTCGGCATGCCCGAGGGGACCGGGCTCCTCGCCGTCCTCACCGTGGACTGCTTCGCGCTCGGGGCCGTGCGGCCCGAGATCGGCGGCGGCGAGTCGACGGGCGCGTTCTTCCGGTTCCTCCAGGACCCGGCCGTCGCCGGGCGCTTCCCGCACCTCGCCGCGCTCGCGGCCCGGCCGGTCGGCGAGCCGGGCGCCGGGTACTTCGAGTTCGGGCTGCAACGGGTCCTCGACGGCCTCGAACAGCATTACGGCGCATAGCGAGCGGGGGGCCGGCCCCCTCAGGCCGGCCCCCCGCTACTCAGGAGAGAACAAAGCTATGCGGGCTGGAGCGCCGCCTCGCCCTTGCGCGGGGCGGGCTCGTCCGTGCCGAAGGCGGCGGCCTCGTCGAGCGGCTGCGGCGCGGCGTCGAAGACCTCCCTGTCGAGGAGCTTCTCCGACTTCGCGACGATCACCGGGACGACCATCTGCCCGGCCACGTTCGTGGCGGTGCGGATCATGTCCATGATCGGGTCGATCGCCAGGAGCAGGCCCACGCCTTCGAGCGGCAGGCCCAGCGTCGAGAGGGTCAGCGTCAGCATCACCGTCGCGCCGGTCAGGCCCGCGGTCGCCGCCGAGCCGATCACCGACACGAACGCGATGAGCAGGTAGTCCTGCACCCCGAGGTCCACGCCGTACACCTGCGCCACGAAGATCGCGGCGATGGCCGGGTAGATCGCGGCGCAGCCGTCCATCTTCGTGGTCGCCCCGAACGGCGACGCGAACGACGCGTAGTCGCGGTCGACGCCGAGCCGGTCGGTGACGGTCTTCTGCGCCAGCGGCAGGGTCCCGACCGAGGAGCGCGACACGAACGCGAACTGGATCGCGGGCCAGGTCTTGCGGTAGAACTGCAGCGGCGAGACCTTCCCGAACACGCGCAGCAGCACCGGGTAGACGACGAGCAGGATGACGAGCGCGGCCGCGTAGATGTCGATGCTGAACACCGCGAGCGGCTCCAGCAGGTCCCAGCCGTACGCGTACACGGACTTGCCGATGAGGGCCGCGGTGCCGATGGGCGCCAGGCGGATCACCCACCACAGGGTCTTCTGGATCAGCGCGAGCGCGGAGGCGTTGAACTTCAGGAACGGCTCGGCCTTGTCGCCGAGCTTCGCGGCGGCCGCGCCCACGACGATCGCGACGAACACGATCTGGAGGACGTTGACGTTCACGAACGCGTCGACGAGGTTCGTCGGGATGATGCCGGTCAGGAAGTCGGTCCACGAGCCCTGCGTCTCCGGGGCGGCCGCGGCGCTCGACAGCTCCACGCCCGAACCGGGGTTCGTGGCGAGGCCGATCGCGAGGCCGATGACCACGGCGATGAGCGAGGTGATCGCGAACCAGCCGAGGGTCTTGGCGACCAGGCGGCCCGCGTTCGCGAGGTTGCGGAGGTTCGCGATCGAGGCGACGATCGCGGTGAACACCAGGAACGGGACGATCAGGAACAGCAGCTGCACGAACAGCGTGCCGACCGTCTCCAGGGTGGTGCCGAGCCAGGCGACGGACCACTCGCGGGCGACGTACCCGAGGGCGAGGCCGAGCACGAGGCCGATGAGCAGTTGCGCGGCGAACGGGACCCGCTTGCGGCGCTTGGGTTTCGATTCCTCCACGGCCGGGGCGGCCGTGCTTTCGGGAGCACTTGACATGGATACCTCTGGTGGAAGGCGGGCGCACCGCATGCGGGCGCGCGGTCGCGCGCCTCAGACGGTGTCAGGAGTGCGGGTCGGGCTCGGACCCAGCGGGGGAGAGGACGAGTACGTCGGCGAGCCTGCCGGTGGGATCGGCGCTACGGACGACAGAGCACGGTGGACACGCGGCAGAAGTCGAGGTGACGCCTGCGTGTCAGGTGCTGGTTCGTGACGGTGTAACTCATCGCCTGCCAACGGTAGCGCCTTTCGCATTTCGGGCGCAAGGGGCGGTGAGGGATCGCATACGGTCCGCGGGGGTTTTGGGGGCGGGGTCGGGGGCGGGTGTGCGGGCGGGTTTCGGGAGGCGCAGCGGTGAAGGCGCGGGTCAAGGGGCGGGGCCGGGGCGGCGAGGGTTTGGACGGCGGGGTCCGCGGCGCGGGGTCTAGATTCGACGGGTGCCCGGATCTCCTCCCGCTCCGCCTCCCGATCCGCGCGGCCGCGCGCCGCGTGCCGCGACGCTGCGCGACGCGCTCCGCACCGTCCCGCCCGTCGTCCTCGGCGCGGTCGCCCTCGGCGGCGTGATCGGCTCGCTCGCCCGGTACGGGCTGCTCGTCGCGTTCCCGCCCGTCCCGGGCCGGTTCGACACCGCGACGTTCCTCGCCAACGCGGTCGGCGGCCTGCTCATCGGCGCGCTCATGGTCGTCGTCACCGAGGTCGCGCCCGACCGGCGGCTCCTGCGCCCGTTCCTGGGCGTGGGCGTCCTCGGCGGGTTCACCACCTTCTCCACGTTCATCGTCGGCGTCGGCCGCGCCGTGGACGCCGGGGCGGCGCTCCTCGCCGTCGTCTACGCGTTCGCGACGGTCGCCGCGGCCCTCACCGCCGCCGCCGTCGGCATGTGGGCGACCCGGCGCGTCATCGCCCGGCGGCGCCGATGACGCTCCTCCTCGTCGCCGCGGGCGCCGCGCTCGGCGCGCCCGCACGCTTCCTCACCGACCTCGTCGTCGCCCACTACCTGGGCCGGCACCTCCCGTGGGGCACCCTCGCGGTCAACGTCGCCGGGTCCGCGCTCGCGGTGTTCCTGGCCGTCGCCATCAGCGACCCGGCGTGGTCGGCGGTTCTGTCGATCGGCTTCTGCGGGGCGCTCACCACGTACTCGACGCTCTCGTACGAGACGCTCGTCCTCGTCGAGGAGGGCCGGTGGCCGCACGCCGCGCTCAACATCGGCATGAACCTCGCCGGGGGCCTCGCGGCCGGGTTCGGCGGGTACCTCCTCGCGCGCGCCCTCGGGTTCTAGGCGGCCGACACGCGGCCGACACGCGGGCGGGCCGCGCGGCAAATGCGCGGTTCCGCGCGGTCGATGCCCGACGATCGAGGTCCTGCCATATCCGCCCGCCGGGGGTTCCCGGGCGCCTCCGCGAACCCCCGGCGGGCGCCCCACCCGAAGGGACGTCCCCGATGCCGCGCCCGCTCTCCGCCGTCCCTCCCGCCTGGCGGCGCCCGCTCGCCGCCGCGGTCGCACTGCCGCTGCTCGCGCTCGCCGCGCCCGCGGCCCACGCGGAACCGGACGGTCCCGCGCAGGTGTGGCTCGTCGAGTTCGCCGAAGGCGCCGACGCCTCCGTCCTCGACGCCGCGCACGGCCTCGACTTCGCGGTGCGGCACGACTTCGAGCGGATCTGGAACGGCGTCTCCGTGGAGGCCGACCCGGCGACCGCGCGGCGCCTCGGGCAGCTCGGCATGGTCGAGCGCGTCTGGTCCGACGTGGTCTTCGGCGGCCCCGCGGCCACGGGCCCGGACGCGGCGACCGAGTCCGGCCCGGTCCCCGAACTCGCGCAGGCGATCCGGACGACGCGCGCCGACGCGGCGCACGACCGCGGGATCACCGGGAAGGGCGTCAAGGTCGGCGTCATCGACACCGGCATCGACTACACCCACCCCGACCTCGGCGGCTGCTTCGGCCACGGCTGCCGGGTCGCGGAGGGCGCCGACTTCGTGGGCGACGCGTTCGACTCCGACGACCCCGACCACGCCGAGCCCGACCCCGACGACGACCCCGCCGACTGCGCCGGGCACGGCACCCACGTCGCCGGGATCGTCGGCGCGAACGGCGAGGTCACCGGGGTCGCGCCCGACGTGGAGCTCGGCGCGTACCGGGTCTTCGGCTGCGAGGGCTCCACGAGCGCCGAGGTCATCATGCAGGCCCTGGAGGCCGCGCTCGACGACGGCATGGACGTCGTGAACCTCTCGCTCGGCCAGTCGTTCCAGTGGCCCGGCTACCCGACCGCGAAGGCCGCCGACCGGCTCACCGAGGAGGGCGTGGTCGTCGTCGCGTCGATGGGCAACGACGGCGAGTCCGGGATCTACTCCGGCTCGGCGCCCGGCGTCGGCGAGGACGTGATCGCCGTGGCCTCCACCGACAACCCGTCCGAGCGCATGGACGCCGCGCGCGTGCCCGCCCTCGACCGGTCCGTCGGCTACCAGGTCCTCGCGGACACCGCCGCGCCCGAGGCGGGCACGGCCACGGACGGCCTCGTGTTCCTCGGCCGCGCGTGCGCCGACGACCCCTCCGAAGGCGACGTCGACGGCAGGGCCGCGCTCATCGTCCGCGGGACCTGCACGTTCAAGGAGAAGTACGAGCGGGCCGTCGCCGAGGGCGCGACGAGCGTCGTCATCTACAACGACCGGCCCGGGCCCTTCGGCGGCTCCGGCGTCGAGGACCTCGGCGTCCCGGCCCTCTCGGTCACCGACGCCGACGGGAAGGACCTGCACGACCTCGCGGCGATCGGCGAGGCCCCCGTCCTGGAGTTCACCGGCGAGACCGTGCTCGTGCCGCTGCCGCGCGCGGGCCTGGCGTCGAGCTTCTCCGCGTACGGGCCCGCCCCCGACCTCGCGTTCAAACCCGACGTGGCCGCGCCCGGCGGCGGCATCTGGTCCACCGTGCCCGTCGCCGACGGCTCCTACGAGTCGCTCTCGGGCACCTCGATGTCCTCGCCGCACGTCGCGGGCGCCGCGGCCCTGCTGCTCGGCGCCGAGCCCCGGCTGGAGCCGCGCGACGTGCGCACCCGCCTCGCGAACTCCGCGAAGCCCGTCGCGTGGGGCGACAACCCCGACCTCGGCGAACTCGAAGCGGCGCACCGGCAGGGGACCGGCGTCATCGACGTGGTCGACGCCCTCGACGCGGAGGCGTGCCTGTACCCGACGGGCGTGAACACCGGCGACGGGACCGGGCCACGCACCTTCGAGCTCAGCCTCACGTCCCGCAACCGGGAGGTCCGCGACTACACGATGACCCACCGGGCCACGATCGCGACCACCGGCGACGACCGCGACCCCGGCTTCAGCGCCGCCGCGCCCGACGTGGACTTCTCGCCGAAGGAGCTGCGCCTGTACCCGGGCCAGACCGCGACCGTGGAGGTCACCGTGACGCCGAGCGCGGACCTGCCCGAGGGCAGCGTGTTCGGCGGGCGGATCACCGCCCGCCCCGAGGGCGGCGGCGAGTCGCTGACCGCCGCGTACTCCGGCTACCAGGGCGACTACCTGGCGATCCCGGTCCTGGAGCACCCGGACTTCCCGAAGCTCGCGGCGGTCGTCGCGCAGGACCCCGAGACCCGCGAGTACGAGTACCGCGACGTCGAGGACGGCGAGTCGTTCAGCCTCGCCGACGGCCCCGACCTCGCGGCCCTGGTCTACCTCGGGCACCAGCCCGCGGCGATGGACGTCAGCGCCGCGAACGCCGACACCGGCGAGGTGGTCGAATGGGACCGGGAGGCGTTCCTGCCGCGCTCCCCCGGACCGGACGACGCGATGGGCGTCCACCTGGAGGACCTGGTCGCCCAGCGGCCCGGCGCTTTGGAGCCCGGCCGCTGGACGCTCACCGTGAAGGTGCTCAAGGCCCTCGGCGACGAGGACGACCCGGACGCCTGGGAGCAGTGGACCTCGCCGGTCTTCACGCTCGCCGAGTAGCTACTGCCTGCGGTGGACGAGCTGCGCGCCGGCCTGGTCGCGCGGGGTGATGGTGATCTGGTCGATGTTGACGTGCGCGGGACGGGTCGCGACCCACGCGACCGCGTCGGCGATGTCGGCGGCGACCAGCGGCGTCATCCCCGCGTAGACCGCGTCGGCGCGGCCCTGGTCGCCCTCGAAGCGGACGAGGCTGAACTCCGTCTCGACCATGCCGGGGTCCACCTCGCACACGCGCACCGGCTCGCCGAGCAGCTCCATGCGCAGGACCCGCGTGATCGCGGCCTCGGCGTGCTTCGCGGCGTTGTACCCGCCGCCGCCGGGGTACGGCTGGTGGCCCGCGATGGAGCCGATGACGACGACCTGGCCGTCGCCGGAGGCGACGAGCTTCGGCAGGAGCGCCTTGGTGATCCGGGCGGTGCCGAGGACGTTCACGTCGTACATGCGCTGCCACGCGTCCAGGTCGGCCCCGGCGATCGAGTCGAGGCCGAACGCGCCGCCCGCGTTGTTGACGAGCACGTCGCAGCGCTCGACGGCGGCGGCGAAGTCCGCCACCGACGCCTCGTCGGTGACGTCGAGCGGCAGCGCGGTCCCGCCGCACTCGGCCGCGACCTCGGCGAGCCGGTCGGCCCGGCGCGCGCCGAGGACCACGTCGAACCCGGCCCCGGCGAGGGCCCGGGCGGTGGCCGCCCCGATCCCGCTGCTCGCTCCCGTGACGACCGCGGTCTTCCTGCTCATCGATTCCTCCTCGCAGACGCGGGCCGAGGCCTCGGCCCGGGACGGACCTTACTCGGCGGCCCCGCGTGCCCCGCGCCGGTTCTCACACTCTGGCCGAGGCGCGCGCGGAGTCCGGCCGCGCCCGTACCATCGCATTCGACGCTGGTTCCGCGGCGCCTTGCGGCGCTTCGGCTAAGAGGGAATCTGGTGCGAATCCAGGACTGCCCCGCAGCGGTGAGGGGGAACGGAACCCGCCATGAGCACTGGCCCCGGAAGGGGCTGGGAAGCGGCGGGGAGTAGGTGCCGGCGACGGCGCGCCCCCGAGTCCGAATACCTGCCCGCGTACCGCGCGCGACCGCGCGCGGTCCCGCTGTCGCAAGTTCGAGGGAACTGACACATGACCAACAGCTCTGCCGTGCGCTCGACCGCGCTCGGATACCCGCGCATCGGATCGGGCCGCGAGCTCAAGCGCGCGCTCGAAGCCCACTGGGCCGGACGGCTCGACGCCGAGGGGCTCGAACGGGCCGTCGCGGCCGTCCGCGCCGAGATGCTCGACGACCTGTCCGTGCTCGACTCGGTCCCCACGGGCGTCTTCTCCTACTACGACCACGTGCTCGACGCGGCGTTCGCCGTGGACGCGGTCGCGCCCCGCCACCGCCGCGGCACCACCCTCGCGTCCTACTTCGCCGCCGCCCGCGGCGACGACGCGGCCGCGCCCCTGGAGATGACCAAGTGGTTCGACACGAACTACCACTACCTGGTCCCCGAGATCGGCCCCGCGACCGCGTTCGCCCCCCGCCCCGAGAAGGCCGTCGCGGAGTTCCTGGAGGCCCGCGAGCGGGGCCTCGACGCCCGGCCGGTCCTCGTCGGGCCCGCCACGCTGCTGCTCCTTGCGAAGGCCGCCGACGGCTCGCCCGAGGACTTCCGGCCCTTCGACCGCCTCCCTGAAGTGGTGGAGGCGTACGCCGGCATCCTGGCCGCGCTCGCGCGGGCCGGGGCCGGGCTCGTCCAGCTCGACGAGCCCGCGCTGTGCGCCGACCGGACCCCGGCGGAACTGGAGGCCGTCGCCGCCGCGTACCGGCGGCTCGTCGCCGAGGCGGAGATCCTCGTCGCCGGGGGCTACGGCCCGTTCGGCGAGTCGCTGCCGGTGCTCCTGGACGCAGGGGTCGAAGGGGTCGCCCTGGACCTGGTCCGCGGCCGCTCCGACCTGGAAACACTTGCGTCGCTGAATGTTTCACGTGAAACATTCATCGTCGCCGGAGTCGTGGACGGGCGCAACATCTGGCGCACCGACCTCGCGAAGGCCGCCGCCGACGTCGAGGCCGTCAAGGCCCTCACCGACCGCGTCGGCGTCGCCTCCTCGGCCTCGCTCCTCCACGTCCCCGTGGACCTCGCGCCCGAGACCGGCCTGCCGCCGCTGCTCGCCGAGCGGCTCGCGTTCGCGCGCCAGAAGCTCACCGAGCTCACCGTCCTCGCCGACCCCGGCGGCGCCCGCGACGCCCGGCCCGACACTCCCGACGCGTGGCGCGACGGCGCGGTCCGCGACCGCCTCGCCGCCCTCGGCCCGGGGGCCGACCGCCGCGCGCCCTACGCCGACCGCCGCGCCTCCCAGGCCGAGCGCGTCCCGCTGCCGCCGCTGCCGACCACCACGATCGGCTCGTTCCCGCAGACCGCCGAGCTCCGCAAGGCCCGCGCCGCCCACCGGCAGGGCCTCATGATCGACGCCGACTACCACGCCCGCATGAGGGCCGAGGTCGCCGCCGTCATCAGTGAGCAGGAGAAGCTCGGCATCGACGTGCTCGTCCACGGCGAGCCCGAGCGCAACGACATGGTCCAGTACTTCGCCGAGCAGCTCACCGGCTTCGCGACCACCGCCGCCGGATGGGTCCAGTCCTACGGCTCGCGCTGCGTGCGCCCGCCGATCCTCTTCGGCGACGTCGCCCGCACCGCGCCCATGACGGTCCCGTGGACCTCGTACGCGCAGTCGCTCACCGCCAAGCCCGTCAAGGGGATGCTCACCGGGCCCGTGACGATCCTCGCGTGGTCGTTCGTGCGCGACGACCAGCCGCTCGCCGACACCGCCGACCAGGTCGCCCTCGCCCTGCGCGACGAGGTGGCCGACCTCGAAGCGGCCGGGACCGCGATCATCCAGGTCGACGAGCCCGCGCTCCGCGAGCTCCTGCCCGTGCGCGAGGCGCCCCGCGCGGCCTACCGCGAGTGGTCCACCCGCTCGTTCCGCCTCGCGACCTCCGGCGTGCGCCCGGACACCGCGATCCACACGCACCTGTGCTACTCCGAGTTCGGGGTGGTCATCGACGCGATCGCCGCGCTCGACGCCGACGTCACCTCCATCGAGGCGTCCCGCTCGAAGATGGAGGTCGTCGCCGACCTCGGCCGCGCCGGGTACGGCAGCGGCGTCGGCCCCGGCGTGTGGGACATCCACTCCCCGCGCGTGCCCGCCGCCGCCGAGATGGCCGAGGCCCTGCGCCTCGCCGTCGCCGCCCTCGGCCCCGACCGGGTCTGGGCCAACCCCGACTGCGGCCTGAAGACCAGGCGCTACGAGGAGGTCCTGCCCGCGCTCGAAGGGCTCGTGGAGGCCGCGCGCACCGTCCGCGCCGAGGCCGCCTAGCGCCGCGGACGTTCCGGATCGTGCATCCTATTTCCTATAGGATGTACGATCCGGTCGCTGCGGCGGACCCGCCGCGGCGCCACGTACCCTTGAGCCGTGGCGATGGACAACTACCGCATCCTGACCGAGCCGGTGAACGGCGGCATGTCCGGACTGGCGAAGGCCAGCGCGGACTGGCGGCGGCTCGCGCACAACGTCGAGGCGCTCGCGCGCGTCGCGGGCGTCCCGATGATGGCGATGGTCAAGGCCGACGCGTACGGGCACGGCATGGTCCCGGCGGCGCGCGTCGCCGCCGAGGCCGGGGCCGACCGGCTCGGCGTCGTGACCCTCCGGGAGGCCTGGCAGCTGCGGCAGTCGACCGGCCTCGAATCCACTCCCGTGATGGCGTTCTTCTTCGCGCCCGAGCAGCCCGGCCTCGCCGAGGTCGTGGGCGCCGGGATCGACCTGGGCGTGTCCTCGCTCGCGCAGCTCGAAGCCGCCGCGGCGGCGGGGGACAGGGCCGGGACGCCCGCGCGCGTCCACCTCAAGGGCGACACGGGCATGTCGCGGGGCGGGGTCGCCGAGCACGAGTGGGAGCTCGCGGCCGAGGCGGCCGCGAAGCACCAGGCCGCCGGGTCGGTCGTGGTCGCGGGCGCGTGGAGCCACCTGGCGTGCGCCGACGAGATCGGGCACCCGGCGAACGCCATGCAGAAGGCCGCGTTCGAGCGGTTCCTCGCGGCGGTGTCCGCGGCGGGCCTGGCCCCGGAGGTGCGGCACCTCGCGAACTCCGCGGCCCTCATCGCGGACCCCGAGACCCGCTACGACATGGTGCGGCCGGGCATCGCGCTCTACGGGTACAACCCGGTCCCGGACTTCCCGGTGGACCTGAAGCCCGTGGTCGAGGTCCGCAGCCAGGTCATGAGCGTCAAGCGCCTCCCGGCCGGGTCGGGGATCTCCTACGGCCACACGCACATTCTGGAGCGCGACACGAACGTGGCGCTGGTGCCGCTGGGGTACGCCGACGGCATCCCGCGGGCCGCCTCGAACAAGGCGGAGGTGTACCTCGCGGGGAAGCGCCGCCGCGTCATCGGGCGGATCTGCATGGACCAGTTCACCGTGGACTGCGGCGACGACCCGGTGAAGCCGGGCGAGCCGGTGGTCCTCATCGGCGCGGGCGCGCAGCACCCGGACGCGGACGACTGGGCGGCGTGGGCCGGGACGATCCCGAACGACGTGCTCACGGGCCTGGGCGCCCGCATCCCCCGGTTGTGGAACCGGGGCCTCGACTAGGTACGTACTTCCTTCCTCTTCCCTTTGGACCCCTTGGGCCCGTTGAGTTGTGCAGTGAGGTCGCATGAGCGAGAGGCAATCGGGCCGCGGTGGGCGGTCGCGCGGCTGGGCGATCGCCGGGGGCGTGACCGGCGGGGTCGCGGTGGGCGCGGCGCTGGCGTACGGGGTGCCGCGGTACCTGGCGCGGCGGACGCGGGCGTCGTCGGCGGACCCGTACGCGAACGAGCCGTTCGAGATGCCGCCGGTGAACTCGGTGCGGACGGTGGAGACGCGGGACGGGGCGTCGGTGCACGTGGAGACCGCGGGCCCGGAGGACGCGGGCCTGACGGTGGTCCTCATCCACGGCTACATGCAGGACATGGGGACGTTCTACTTCCAGCGCAAGGCGATCGCGGACGCGGTGCGCGGGGGCGTGCGGCTGCGGGCGGTGCTGTACGACCAGCCGGGGCACGGCCGGTCGGGTGGCCTGGTGCGCACGGAGTACTCGATCGAGGACCTGGCCGAGATCCTGCACGACGTGCTGGAGGAGGCGGCGCCGAACGGGCCGCTGGTGCTCGTGGGGCATTCGATGGGCGGCATGACAGTGATGCAGTACGCGCGCCTGTACCCGGAGGAGTTCCGGGAGCGGGTGAAGGGCGTGGCGTTCCTGTCGACGTCGGCGGCGGGCCTGGACACGGTGGAGACGAAGCCGATGCGGGCGCTGCGGCGGCTGCGGCGGACGGTGCTGCCGATGCTCCAGCAGGTCGCGGGGTGGACGCCGGACCTGATCGACCGGTCGCGGCTGCTCGCGGGGGACCTGGGGTGGCTGTTGACGCGCAAGGCGGCGTTCCGGTCGCCGAACCCGCCGGGGTCGATCGTGACGCTGGTGGAGCGGATGAACCGGCGCACGTCCATCCAGTCGATCGTGGGCTATGCGCGCGCTATCCTCGACCACGACGCGACGGCGGTCCTGCCGCAGTTCAAGGGGCTGCCGATCCTCGTCGCGGTGGGGGACGGGGACCCGTTGACGCCGCCGGGGCACTCGCGGCGGCTCGCCGAGGCGCTGCCGGGGTCGCGACTGGAGCTCATAGCCGAGGCGGGGCATTCGCCGCAGCTGGAGTATCCTGGTGAGATCTCACAACTGTTGTTGGAGATGATCGACAAAGCCGCGGCGGAGATCGGTGACGGTCCGCCGCCTCGGGCGGCCGCGCCGCCGGAGGGCGAGCGGGGGCGGCACCGCCGCTGGGCGCCGTTCTCCCACGGGCACCACCGGGACTGACCCGGGCATCGACACGGGTCGCGACACATTGACATTGAGGAGTGAGACGTGAGGCTGACGCTCCAGACGGCCGGAGACACCCACGAGTTCGGGCTGCGCCTCGCCGCGGTCCTGCGACCGGGCGACCTCGTGATCCTCACCGGCCCGCTCGGGGCCGGGAAGACCGCGCTGACGCAGGGCGTCGGCGCCGGGCTCGGCGTGGAGGGGCGCATCACCAGCCCCACGTTCGTGATCGCGCGGACGCACCGCGCGGGCGAGGCGGGCGTGCCGCTGGTGCACGTGGACGCGTACCGCCTGGAGACCCTCGACGAGCTCGACGACCTGGACCTGGACACCGACGTGGACGCGGCGGTGACCGTGGTCGAGTGGGGCGCGGGCCTGGCCGAGCGCCTCGCCGACTCGTACCTGGAGATCGCGATCGACCGCCGGGCGGACGAGGTCCGCGAGGCGGTCCTGCACGCGCACGGGGGCGACTGGGCCGCGCGCCTGGCGTCCCTGGACCTGCCGGTCGGCGCGGCCGCATGAGAGTCCTCGCCCTCGACACCTCCACGAGCGCGGTCCAGGCCGCGCTGGTCGACCTCGACGGCCCGGCGTTCGAGCCGGAGCTGTTCCTGACCTCGTTCCGCCGCGAGATCGACGGCCGCGGGCACGTGGAGAAGCTCGGCCCGTTCATCGAGGCGTGCCTCGCGGACGCGGGGCGCACGGTGAAGGACGTGGACGCGGTCGTCGCGGGCGTCGGCCCGGGGCCGTTCACGGGCCTGCGGGTCGGGATGGTCACCGCGGCGGCGTTCGCCGACGGGGCGGGCGTCCCGGTGTACGGGGTGTGCTCGCTCGACGCGATCGGCGGGAACACGCGCGGCCGGGCCCTCGTGGCGACCGACGCGCGCCGCAAGGAGATCTACTGGGCGGTGTACGAGGACGGCGTGCGCGAAGGCGAGCCGCAGGTCGGCAAGCCCGCGGACCTGCCCGAGACGCGCGCGGACTACGCGATCGGCGAGGGCGCGGCGAAGTACGCGGCCGAGATGCCGGTGCCCGCCGAGACCGGCGCGGCCTACCCGGACCTCGTGAAGCTCGTGGAGCTGGCCGCGCCGCGGCTGCTCGCGGACGCGCCGACCGAGAAGCTCACGCCGCTGTACCTGCGCCGTCCCGACGCGCAGCCCGCGAAGGACGTCGTGCCCCCGGCCGCGGCGAGCGGGACGTGACGCGCCCGCCGCGTCGTGGTACAGCTTGACGTGATGAACACCGAGTTGCTGATCGGCCGGGTCCGCTGGTGGCACCTGACCGCGATGGCCCGCATGGAGACCGCGATCTTCGGGCCCGAGGCGTGGAGCGAGGGCCTGCTGTGGTCCGAGCTCGCGGCCGGGCACGACTACCGGGCCGTGTTCGACCGCTCTGCGGGCGACCGGATCGCGGGGTACGCGGGGACCGCGTTCAGCGACACCGAGGCGTGGATCAACAACATCGCCGTGGACGGCGGGTACCGCCGCCGCGGCGTCGCCACGATGCTCATGGACGACCTGCTCGCCCGCGCCCGCGCGGGCGGCGCGAAGTCGGTGTTCCTGGAGGTCGCGGTCGACAACGTCCCGGCCCAGCGCCTGTACGACGGCTACGGCTTCTACGGCATCGGCGTCCGCAAGAACTACTACCAGCACACCGGCACCGACGCCGCCGTGATGAGGATGGACCTGTGAAGAACGACCCTGTGGTGATGGGCATCGAGACCTCGTGCGACGAGACCGGCGTGGGGATCGTGCGCGGGCACGAGCTGCTGGCCGACGCGATCGCGTCCTCGGTCGACGAGCACGCCCGCTTCGGCGGCGTCGTGCCCGAGGTCGCGAGCCGCGCGCACCTGGAGGCCATGGTGCCCACGGTGCAGCGCGCCCTCGACGACGCCGGGCTCACCCTCGGCGACCTCGACGGCATCGCCGTCACCGCCGGGCCCGGCCTGGCCGGGGCGCTCATGGTCGGCGTCGGGGCCGCGAAGGCGTACTCGATCGCCACCGGCGTCCCGCTGTACGGCGTCAACCACCTGTCGGCGCACATCGCCGTGGACACGTTGGAGAACGGCCCGATCCCCGAGCCCGCGATCGGCCTGCTCGTCTCCGGCGGCCACTCCACGATCATGATGGTCGAGGACCTCGCCGGGAAGGTCGTGCAGCTCGGCGCGAGCATCGACGACGCCGCGGGCGAGGCGTTCGACAAGGTCGCGCGCCTGCTGGGCCTGCCGTTCCCCGGCGGCCCCTACATCGACCGGGCCGCGAAGGAGGGCGACCGGGCGTTCGTGGAGTTCCCGCGCGGCCTCTCCGCCGCGAAGGACCAGGAGAAGCACCGCTACGACTTCTCGTTCTCCGGGCTCAAGACCGCGGTCGCCCGCTGGATCGAGGCGCGGCGCGCCGACGGCGAGGACGTGCCCGTCAACGACGTGGCCGCCGCGTTCCAGGAGGCCGTCTGCGACGTGCTCACCCGCAAGGCGATCCTCGCCGCGAAGGAGCACGGCGTCGAGACGATCCTCCTCGGCGGCGGCGTCGCCGCCAACTCGCGCCTGCGCGGCCTCGCCGCCGAGCGCGCCGAGAAGGCCGGCCTGACGCTGCGGTACCCGCGCCCGAAGCTGTGCACCGACAACGGCGCGATGGTCGCCGCCCTCGGCTCGCACCTGGTGGCCGCGGGCGTCGCGCCCTCCCGCATCGACTTCCCCGCGAACTCGTCGATGGACGTCGAGGTCGTCAGCCTCGCCAACTCACTGTAAGGGCCCGGCTGTCGGTCCCCGCCGCTACCGTGACCGGCATGACCGACAACAGCCCTTCCTGGGAGCCGCCGCTCGCCGGCACCGAGTCAGCGCACCTGCTCGCCATGCTCGAACGGCTCCGCACCACGTTCCGCTGGAAGGCCGACGGCCTCGACGCCGACGGCCTCAACCAGCGGATCGGGGCCTCCGCCTTGACGATCGGCGGGCTCCTCAAGCACCTCGCGCGCGTCGAGGACATCACGTTCGCGTGGAAGATGCGCGGCGAGTCCCCCGGCGAGCCGTGGGTCTCCGCGCCGCTCGACGACACCGACGACTGGGAGTTCGGCACCGCGGCCACCGACAGCCCCGAGTACCTGTACGGGCTGTACGACGCCGCGGTCGCCCGCTCCCGCGACCGCCTCGCCGCGATCGTCGCCGACGGCGGCCTCGACCAGGAGGCCCACTGGGAATGGCCCGGCCGCGGCCACTTCTCGGTGCGCCGCATCGTCTGCGACCTGGTCGAGGAGTACGGCCGCCACACCGGCCACGCCGACCTCCTCCGCGAAGCCGTGGACGGCCGCGTCGGCGAGGACCCGCCCGAGGACTGGACCCCCGTCTCCTGAACCTCCGGTAGCCTTGCGGGTCAAGGAGGACCGACCATGGAACCCGACCCGCACGAGATCGTCGCCGCACTGCGCGCCTGGGCCGAGGGCACCGACTGGGTCGACTGGGTCGAACTCGGCGGGTCCCTCGGCCGCGGCGCGGGCGACGCGCTCTCCGACATCGACGCCGGGATCGGCGTGACCGGCCTCGCCGAGGACGACCCGCGCACCGCCGCCGCACTCGACGCCGCCACCGGCTTCGCGCCGACCGCCGCGACCCTCGTCCAGCGCCTCGGCGACCTCACCCACCTGATCTGCGTCTACCGCGACGGCCGCCAGCTGTCCCTCGTCGTCTTCGACGCCGCCGCCCGCACCGGCCTGGCACCGCAGTCGACCGCGGTCGTGGACAAGTCGAGCCGCCTCGCCGACCCGATCGACCCGGCCCGCTGGACCCCCGACGACGACGCCCGCCGCGAGTGGGCGTTCCTCGCGTGGATCGCCCTCGGCGACGCCGCCCGCCACGCGAGCCGCGGCCGCCCCTGGCGCGCCCTCGGGTCGCTGACCGAGGCCCGCGACCGGCTCTGGAGCCTCCACGCCGCCGACCTCGGCCTCACCTACCCGCAGTTCGGCGCGGTCACCGTCGAGAACGCCGACGCCCCTGCGCCCCAAGGCGTCGAAGCGACCCACCCGGCCGACCTCACCGGCCCCGCGATGCTCGCCGCGATCGAAGCCCTGGCGGCCCTGCTCGACCCGTACACCGGCGCGGACCTCGAACCCCTCGCCGCCGCCGTCCGGCCCCGCTTCGCGCTGCTGCGTGTGGACGGTGCCCGCTAAGCTCCGGTCCCATGACCGACACGGACGTGACCGAAGCGGCCGAGGCGCCGCAGGCCGAACGGCGGCGCTGGTGGCGCTCGCGGTGGCTGCGCGCGATCTCCTGGGTCGGGACCGCGGGCGTCGTCGCGTACACGCTGATCCGGCTCCTCGGACTGGAGACCGGGTGGGTCCTGGTCACGACCGTCGCGTTCGTGCCGTACTTCGCCGTCGCGGCCCTCGTCGCCGCCGGTGTGCAAGCGGCCGTGAGGCACTGGGCCGCGCTCGCGGTCACCGGCGCCGCCGTCGTCGCGCTCGCCGTAGTGCTCGTCCCGCGCACGGTGGCCAATGAGCAGCCGTCGGCGGGCGGCGCGGAGCTCACCGTCATGTCCGTGAACCTGTATGTGGGCCAGACCGACCTCGGGAAGGTCGTGGACCTGGTCGAGGAGCACGAACCGGACCTGCTCAGCGTCCAGGAGCTCACCCCCGGCGCGGCCGAGGGCCTCGCCGACCTGGGCCTGGAGGAGCTCCTCCCCTACTCGATCCTCGAACCCGACGAGCTCGCCGTGGGTACCGGCCTGTACTCCGCGCACCCGATGGAGCGCATCGCGACCGTGGGCCGCGACGGCATCTTCTACCAGATCGGCGCGGAGGTCGATCTCGGCGAGGAGGCCGTGCGGTTCATGGCCGTGCACACCGCCGCCCCCGCCACGCCCGAGCGCATCCCCTTGTGGGAGCAGGACTTCGAGCAGATCCCGCGCCCCGACGGCGGCGCGCCGTGGGTCCTCGCCGGGGACTTCAACGCCACCCTCGACCACGACAACCTGCGCGGGCTCCTCGCCGACGGCTACACCGACGCCGCCGACGCCACCGGGCAGGGCCTCGACCCGACCTGGCGGCCCGTCGAGGGCGGGTACCTGAACGGGCTCGTGCGCCCGCCCGCCGTCACCCTCGACCACGTGCTCTCCGAGGAGGGCGTGGCCGTCCTCGACTTCGCGGTCCTCGGCAAGGACGGCAGCGACCACGCCCCCGTCCTGGCGACCCTCCGCCTGCCCTGACCAGGCTCCCTGCCATGCTTCCTGAAGTCGATTTCAGGTTTGCGATGAATCCTGTCGGGGGCCCTCGTCATAGTGGGAGAGCGACCATCCACTGAGCGAAAGGGACCGCATCATGCGCCAGATCATCGTCACCGCGTTCGTCTCCCTCGACGGCGTCATGGAGGCCCCCGGCGGGGAGGCCGACTACCGCAACTCCGGCTGGACCCACAAGAACATCGAGTTCCTCCCCGACGCCTACGAGATCAAGGGCCGCGAGCAGGACGAGGCCGGAGCGCTCCTGCTCGGCCGCGCCTCCTACGAGGCGTTCGCGCCCGTCTGGCCCCTCATGACCGAGGAGTTCGCCGGGTACAACGCCATGCCCCGCTACGTCGTGTCCACCACCCTCAAGGAGCAGGACGAGCGCTGGCCCGCCACGATCCTCCGCTCGATCGACGAGGTCGCCGCGCTCAAGGAGACCGAGGGCGGCCCGATCTCGGTGCACGGCAGCGCCACCCTCGGGAAGAGCCTCGCCGACGCCGGGCTGGTCGACCGCTACCACCTGCTGGTGTTCCCCGTGCTCCTCGGCGCCGGGAAGCGCCTGTTCAGCGAGGCCGACCAGGACGCCGTGAAGCTCGACCTCGTCGAGTACGAGGCGTACGCCAACGGCATCCAGAAGCAGGTCTTCGACGTCGTCCGCTAAGACTGCGTCCGTCGAGAGCGCGCCCGTCCGGACCGCGTCCGAATGGGCCGCGTCCGGTCGCGGCGGCCGGGCCGCCGTCAGGCGGCCCCGGTCTTGAGCGTCAACCGTTCACAGGGGATGGTCGCGCCGCTGAGCTCGACGGTCTTGCGGGCGCCGTCGAGTTCGAAGCCGTACCGCTCGTAGAAGCGGCGGCTGATCGCGCTGCCCTCCATCATCCACACCCGCACCGGCGCGAACCCCTGCTCGGCGAGCCAGCGCACGCCCTCGTTCATGAGGGCCCGGCCCGCGCCGCGGCTCCAGTGGTCGGGGTGGACGTAGATCGCCTGCACCTCGCCGGGGACGCCGGGCCCGGCGGTGTCCTCGTCGGCCTCGTCGCGGTCGAACGTGAACGCGGCGAACCCGATCACGTAGGGGCCCTTCTCGGCCACGAGCTCGGTTTCGAGCGGGCGCTTGCGGGCGAGGTAGCGCACGTACCGTTCGGAGGCCTCTTCGGGGAGCCCGGCCAGCACGTCGGCGCCGACCAGGCCGTCGTAGGCCGCGCGCCAGGAAGCGGTGCGGACCTGAACCATCTCGTCTGCGTCGGCGGGGGTCGCCGTTCGGATCCTCATGTCTACCAACCGTGCCCGAAGGTCCACAAGAAAGCAACCGCTTAGGGGCCCGGAATTGCGAACGCAACCCGTTCGTGCAAGAAGTGTCTAGGCGACGGGAGACTCCAGCAGTCGCAGCTCTTGGGCGGTGGCGTCCACGGATGCCGACACGCCGATGGGCATCGGCAGATTCGGGCCGGTATGTCCGAAGTCGACTCCCGCGAGGACGGGGAAGTCGTGGTCGCCGAGCACGTCGAGCACGACGTCCTTGACTCCGGCGAGGGTCCCGTCGGGGAGGTCGCGGTCGGAGATCCCGGTGGGGATGCCCACGACCATCGCGGCGGTGCGGTCGAAGACGCCCTGCATGCGCAGCACGTGGAGCTGGTTCCACACGTGCCCGAGGTTGCGGCCCACGTCCTCCCAGAAGAACACGGCGCCGTCCCAGGTCTCGGGCGCGAGCGCGTACGGCGAGGCCTGGACGTTGATGAGCCGGTCGAGCAGGCCCCCGACGAGGCGGCCGGTGGCCTGTCCGGGCTTCCATGTCTCCCAAGGCCGGTCGGCCGGGAGCGTCGCCTCGGCGAGGTCGCCGGTGAGGAGCCCGAAGAGGAGGTCGCGGATCTGGGCGTGCCGCTCGGGGGAGGTGTCGGGCCAGAACAGGCCGCTGAGGCCGGGCGCGAAGTCGGCGTGCATGCCGACCAGGCCGGTCTGCGAGTGGAGGGCGAGGTGGAGCGCGGTGATGTCGCTGAAGCCCAGGAGCGGCTTGGGGTCGCGGCGGACCGCGTCGTAGTCGATGCGGTCGAGGTACGCGGAGGTCGCGTTGCCGCCCGCGAACGGGATGATTGCCCGGACCTCGGGGTCGTTCAGGAGCGCGTTCAGTTCGGCGGCCTGCTCGGCGGGGGCGGCGGCGCGCCAGAAGCGGTGCCCGCCCGAGGCGATGAGCGGCGTGACGCGGACCCGGAACCCGAGCGCTTCGAGGACGGCGACCGCGCCGTCGAGCTCCTCGGCGCGGTGGGCGCTGCGCGGGCCGGAGAGTCCCGCGATGGCGACGGTGTCGCCGGGGCGCAGACGCTTGGGGCGCAAGGGTTCCATGCTGGTGCCTCCTGGTGGGACGGGTCGGGGCCGGGACCAGCCTAACGGCGGTCCCGGCCCGATGCAATGCCTGGAAGCAAGCGTTATCTCAGTTCAAGGGCCCGGTCCTCGACGGCCTGGCCTTCGACGACCGCGCTGCCGACGGCGCGGCGGGCCCGGGCGACGGTGAGCCCGATGCCGGCGGCCGCGACGAGGACGGCCGCGCCGTAGGCGGCCAGGGAGGCCGCGTCGGGGGAGGCGAACGACTGGCCGCGGACGGCCTGCCAGGCGGCCGTGCCGAACACCCCGAGGTACCCGGCCGCGGTCCAGCGGACGACGGCGGCGCGGACCCGGTCGTCGCGCAGCCACGCGCTGCGGGCGGCGAGGAAGGCGAGCAGCATGCCGACGCCGATGAGGACCTGGATGCCGTGCAGGCCGATGAAGTGGGCGACGCGCATGTCGCCGCCGGTGGTGGACCAGCCGGTGAGGAACATGCCGTTGCCGTCGAGGTCGCCGACGCCGTGCCCGGCGTTGAGGGGGACCTCGGCGCCGTTGGCGTCGACCTGGGTGCGCTGGCCCTGGCCGCCGACGGTGACGATGAAGAACGCCGCGAACATGCCGAGGCTCGACAGCAGCAGGCCCCACCGGATCACGGCGGTGACGGCGCGGTCCCCGATGCGCTGGAACAGGACCAGGACCGCGATGACGACGTTGGCGAGGAACATGACGGGCACGAACTGGAAGGCCATTTGGACGACCTGGTTGAACGCGTCGTCGGAGGCGTTGAAGTGGCTGAACGTGCCCATCGCGGCGGCGGCGACGATCACGCCCACCTCGGCGGCGCTGATGACCGCGAACAGGGTCCCGAAGGCCCAGCCGGTGCGCCGCAGCTTCGTCATGTGCGACAGGAGCCAGGCGAGCGACAGGCAGTAGGTGAAGAAGGAGAACCCGAACTTGAAGGACTTGACCCAGACGCTCTCGCCGAGGATGGTGCGGTCGTCGAAGGGCATCGCGGCGAGCGAGGCGAGGGCGACGACCCCGCACGCGATCCCGAGGACCAGCAGGGGCCGGTGCCAGCGGCGGTCCCCGTGGGTGAGGGCGATCCCCGCGTCGGCGGCGCGGTCGGCGACGGTGGGGCGGCGGTGGGCGGCGAGGGTTGTGCTCATGGGGACAACGCTATTTCCGATCGCGTTGCCGCACACTGACGTGGACCGCCGAATGGACGGTAGGGCCTGCCTTACCGCACCGAGGGGATCGGGAGCGTCTCGGCGGTTCTGCGCAAATCGGGCATCGCGAGCGCCCCCCGAATCCATAGTGCCCGGAGGGTCCGACAGCGCTCCGGAGGCGGTCCGGGAGCGGCCGGAGGAGGCGGTCCGGGAGCGGCCGGGGGAGGCGGCGGCCGAGGTAGGCGGCCGGGGAGCGGCGGTGCGCGGGGAGGAGCGGTGCACGGGCGGTGTCGCAGGGGCGGATCTTAGACGAAGTGCGCATGAACGCTTGCGCGTTCATCGCGCCGTAACGAGGATGTGACGAATGAGCTCTAATCTCAGTCGCATCTTGGACAGCGTGGACCCGTTCATCGGTACTGCCGCTACCGATCTGCCCGCGGCGCAGGGGCTGGCCGCCGCTTGGTGGTGGCCGAAGGCCCAGGTGGGGAACACCCACCCGGGCGCCTGCTACCCGCTCGGGATGGTCTCCGCGTGCGCGTGCTCCGGCGCCTACCCCACCGGCTACGGCCTCTACGGCATCTCGAAGGAGGGCGCGCCCGAGCCGATGTACGACGAGTACCTCGCCTCCGGATTCACCCACTTCCAGCAGTCCGGGACCGGCGCGATCCGCAAGTACTACAACTACTTCCGCGTCACCCCCATGGTCGAGCCCCTCGACTCCCTCGGGAACCAGTGGCGCCTGCGCGAGGAGGAGGCCTCCCCCGGGTACTACGCCGCGACCCTGGAGAACGGCATCCGCTGCGAGCTCACCGTGGGCGCGAAGACCGCCGTCCACCGGTACACGTTCCCCGAGTCGTCCTCCTCCCGCGTGGTCGTGGACTTCTCGTACGGCGGCCTCGCGATCGAGCACGGCACGACGGTCCCGCTCCGTGCGGGCATCGAGAGCCTCGGGCAGGGCTGCGCGCAGGGCACCGTCGTCATGGAGGGCATCCCGCTGTCGGTCTACATCGACACCGACGCGCCCGGCTGGCGCCAGCTCGTCTGGTACGACCGGCGGCGCGTCGACGGCGGCACCCGCCTCGACTTCGACTACATCCGCCGCACCACGCTGCGCCCGTTCGGCCTCATGTTCATGGGCCCCACCAGGGCCGGGCAGGTCGTGGAGATCCGCATGGGCTTCTCCATGCGCGGCGCCGAGCAGGCGAAGCGGAACCTGGAGCAGGCCCTCCCCGGGCAGGCCGGGTTCGACGCGGCGCTGGCGGACACCCGGGACGCCTGGTCCGACTACTTCTCGCAGGTCGAGGTGCAGGGCGGCACGCCCGAGCGGCGGACCGTGTTCGCGACGAGCCTGTACCACTCGCTCATCAAGCCGTGCTTCGCGCAGGACGAGAGCCCGTTCTGGCCCTCCAAGGGCCCCTTCGTGTTCGACATCGCGACGATGTGGGACATGTACAAGACCCAGTTCCCGCTGCTCACGGCCCTGAATCCGGCGAAGGGCGCGGACATGCTGGAGGCCATCGTGCGGATCGCCGAGGAGGAGGGGAACCTCCCGATCGGGTACCGGATGGCCCGCGGCTCCGACCGGTTCTTCCGGCAGGCGTCCGCGCTCGCGCACACCGTGCTCGCCGACGGGTTCCAGCTCGGACTCGAAGGGCCCGAATGGGACTGGGCGCTCGTCCACATGCAGGACGACCTGCGGCGCGGCTACGGCGAGGACTACACCGAACGCGGCGTCGTCCACCCCATCAGCCACACCCTCGACCTCGCCACCGGGTACTGGTGCACCGCGGTCCTCGCCCGCGGCCTCGGGGACCTCAAGCTCGCCGACGAGCTGGAGGCCAGGGCCACGGGCTGGATCAACGCGTTCGGCCCCGACGGGCTCCTGCGCGACTCCAGCTTCTACGAGGGCGGGCGCTGGAACTACTCGTTCCGGCTGCTCCACGACATGGCCTCCCGCATCGACCTCGCCGGGGGCGACCGCGAGTTCACCGCGGTCCTCGACCGGTTCTTCGGGTTCGGCGCCGACCCGGTCGTGCAGCTGGGCGTGCCGCCGTTCGGCACCGAGTTCGCGATGGGCCTGGACCTCGACCGGTTCGAGGGCCTGAACAACGAGCCCGACATGGAGGCCCCCTGGGCCTACCACTACGCCGGGCGGCCCGACCGGACCGCCGAGGTCGTGCACGCGGCCCTGTCGTACCAGTTCGGGACCGGCCGCGGCGGGCTCGTCGGCAACGACGACTCAGGGGCGCTGTCCTCGTGGTACGTGTGGGCGTCGCTGGGCCTGTTCCCCGTCGCCGGCCAGAACCTGTTCCTGGTCAACGCGCCCGCGTTCGCCGAAGCGCAGCTGCGCTTCGGCGGCAACGACTTCGAGCTGGTCACCACCGGGCACGCCGAGACCGGCATCGGCGAGGACGCGCACGGGACCGCCCCGCGGTACGTCCAGTCCGCGCGCTTCAACGGCAAGCCCCTGGACCAGAGCTTCATCACCGGCAACCAGCTGCACGGCGGCGGCCGCCTGGAGATCGAGCTCGGGCCCGAACCCTCCGACTGGGCGACGAAGACGCGCCCGCCGTCCGCCTCCGACCGTGCCGACCATGCTCGGGACGCCGGAGCCCGCTTCCAGGAGTTCCTACCGTGACCGAGCAGTCCCGCGGCCCGCAGCGCCGCCTCGTCATCGTCGTCCGCGCCGACCCCGTCGTGTGCGGCCACGCCACCGAGGCCCGCGGCCTCGCCGAGGTCGCCCTCACCCGCGGCTTCGACGACGTGCGCATCGTGACCTGGCCGATCGACACGCTGAAGGCCGCGGGACTGCCGCTCAAACCGCTCGACGAGCTCCTCCCCTACTCGGAGGGCATCACCGTCGAGCGGCCCGGACCCGTCGGGGACTACCGCGTCCCCGACGGGCGCCACCTCCTCGGCATGACCGGCCGCCTCGTGGAGCTGTTCACCGACGGCGTCCCGACCGTGTGCATGTCGATGTACCTGTCGCCGCACGCGAACGCCGTCGTGGACGCCCTCCGCTCGGTCCGCGCCGCGGGGCTCGGAGCGGACGTCACCACGATCGCCGAGGCCGTCGGCTCCGACATCACGAACGTCGTGCGCGGGTGCCTCGCGCGCGGCGAGCTCGGCGCGGCCGCCGCCCTGTTCACCACCTACCTCGCCAACGACCGGTGCGTCGCCGTGTCCCAGTACACGAAGGACCTCATCCGGGAAGAGGCCGCGCAGGTGGACCTCGCCCTGGGCACCCGCTTCGCCGAGGAGGTCGCCGCCCGCGTCCAGGTCTCCTACCCGGCCGTGGACGCCTCCGCGTACACCGACCTCGACGGCACCCCTGAACGACGTGCCGCCGTGGACGCGGCGCTCGCCGCCCGCGGGCTCCACCGCGACGGGTACGTCCTGTTCCTCTCCCGCGTCGCCGCCGCCAAGGGCGCCGACGACCTCATCGCCGCCTACCGCTCGTCCCTCGCCTCCCGCACCCACCGGCTCGTCATCGCCGGGACCGGCCCGGCCCTGGCCGACACCAAGGCGCTCGCCGCCGGGGACGACCGGATCGTGTTCCTCACCGACGTCTCCGACGAGGAGAAGCCGCTGCTCATGAACGGCTGCGCCGCCTACGCGCTGCCCTCGAAGCCGCGCCCCGAGTTCGTCGAGACGTTCGGCATCGCCCTGGTCGAGAAGATGCTCGCCGGAGGCGGCCCCGTCATCACCACCAGCACCGGCGGCATCCCCGAAGCCGTGGGGGACAACGCGATCGAAGTGCCCGCCGCCGACCCCGAGGCCCTCGCCGCCGCCATCGACTTCGCCGTCGCCATGGACGGGGACGAGCGCGCCGAATGGGCCGCGCGGGCCCGCGCCCACGCGATGCGCTTCGACCGCACCGCCGTCTTCGACAACCTCTTCACCGGCCTCACCGCCCCCGCCCCCATCGGCTGACCTGCACCGCGACCGCCCGCCGCAGAAAGTTCGAGAAGTTCTCGAATCCGCGGCAACCTTCGGGGCGTCCGCGGCAACTGGATGACGGTGCGGCACCCCGGCTCGCCGCACCGCACATCTACCGGAGGGACGGGCCGCGATGTCCTCACCGACTTTCACCACCACCCCCGCCATGGCGCGCCCGTAACGACTCCGCTGGTTCCACGGATGGGCTTCCTGCCATGGGAGATCGACAGGCGCGGGCACCGGGGGTGCCTGCGCCTGTCGTGCAACGGAACGTGAGGGGGTCACGGTCCTGCTGCTAGAATCGCCTCCCCGCAATGCGACCGGAAGGCCCCCGTTGGACGTCCCCGCTGCACTCGACGAGGACGCCTTCCGCGCCTTCTTCGAGCGGCACCACGCCGAGCTCGCGCGCTTCGCGTGGATGCTCGTCGGCGAGCGCACCGCCGCGGAGGACATCGCCGCCGACGCCATGCTCGCCGTGTGGCGCCAATGGGACCAGGCCCGCCGCGCCCGCTCGCAGATCGCCTACGCCCGCGGCATCGTCGCCAACCTCGCCAAGACCCGCATCCGCGCCGCCGTGCGCGAACGCCGCCGCAACACCCTCTTCTGGCAGAAGCCCACCGAGACCGCCGACGGCCCCGACACCGCCGCCGTCATCGACGTGCGCGCCGCCCTCGACCGGCTCCCCCTGCGCCGCCGCGCCTGCGTCGTCCTGCGCCACTCCCTCGGGCTCTCCGAACGCGAGACCGCCGACGCCCTCGGCATCTCCGTCGGCACCGTCAAGTCCCAGACCTCCAAGGGCCTCGCCGACCTCCGCCGCCTCCTCGGACCCGCACCCGACGGCCCCGCGTGGGCGCAGGTCACCAAGGAGGTGGCGTGATGAACGGCGACCCCGCCGACCGGCTCCGCGCCCGCGCCGAGGAGTTCGAGCCCGACGCCGACCGCATGTGGACCCGCGTCGCCGAAGGGATGCGCGCGCCCCGCGGGGCCGCCGCCGCGCCCGAGCGCGCGCGCTGGCGCGTCCCGCACCTGGCGATGGCCACCGGCGCGGCCGTCGTCCTCATCGGCGGAGTCGTCCTCTTCGGACTCACCCAGGGCGGCGGCCCCTCCGCCGACCCCGACCCGGCCCCGCCCGCCGCGGACCCCGGCGCCCAGACCTCCGAGTCCGAAGCGCCCCAGGACGACACGAGCGAGGAGTCCTCCCCCGACGGCCCCTCCGGCACCGGCAGCAGCGCCGAAGGCGAGACCGAGACCGAGGAGACGCCCGAGCAGCCGGACTGGCTGTGGTCCGAGGGCGCGATCGACGCGAACAACACCGACTACTGGACCCAGTCGGTCGTCAGGTTCCGCTCCGACACCGCCCTGACCGGCCTCGAAGTGGAGCTGCGCCTCACCGAGGACGAGGGCCTCGCGTTCCTCGACGCGTGGACCAGCGACGACAACCTCTTCACCGAAGCGGTCTACACCAGCGAGGACGGGTACGCGGTCCTGCGCTGGACCCTCAAGGACGGCGCGGTCGTCCCCGCCGGGAACGAGTACACGCTCGCGGGCCAGTTCGACCCCAACGGGGGTCCGCGCAGCGGCGAGGGCGACGCCTTCACGATCACCGCCACCGGCGAGGACGGCGAGACCGGCGTCCTCGAAGGCGGCTTCTAGGCGACCCGGCAACCCCAGAGCGGGCGCGGGGACCGGACCACCGGCCCCGCGCCCGAAACCCGGCGGTCAGGTCAGCAGGCGCAGGAGACGCCGGTGACGGGGACGGTCCGCGGGTCGGGCTCGCCGCGCTCGACGCCGGCGTCGGTGGCGACGGGGAGGCCCTCGCGGATCCAGTACTCCATGCCGCCGATCATCTCCTTCACCTGGTAGCCGAGCTTCGCGAACTCGACGGCGGCGCGGTAGGCGCCATTGCAGCCCGGGCCCCAGCAGTAGACGACCACGGGCTGGGACGGGTCGACCAGTTCCGCTGCGCGCGAGGCGATCTCGTCGGTGGGGAGGTGGACGGCGCCGGGGGCGCGGCCCTGGTCCCAGGCGGCCTTCCCGCGGGAGTCGACGAGCGTGAAACCGGGCTCGTCGGCGTCGAGCGCGCCGTACACGTCGGAGACGTCGGTGCGGAAGGCGAGCTGGGCGGTGAAGAAGGCGAGCGCGTCAGCGGGGGAGGCCGCAGGGACGCGCAGCACGGCGTTCTCGTTCGTCATGCCCCGAATCTATATGCCGGTACAAACAGTTTTTTGCACCGGTACAAACGCTGCCGCCTGCCGGGACGGGAGGTAGCGTAGACGCCGAACCGCACCCGATGAGAGAGGGACGCAATCGTGGCTCCCACCGCACCCACGGTCGACCTCGTCCACGGCGCCGCCATGCCGCGCCTGGGCCTGGGCACCTGGCCCATGGACGACGCCGAGGCCGAGCGGGTCGTCGCCGAGGCGATCGGCCTCGGCTACCGCCTCGTCGACACCGCCGAGAACTACCGCAACGAGCGCGGCGTCGGCCTGGGCCTCAAGGCCTCCGGCGTCGCCCGCGAGGACCTGTTCGTCACCACCAAGTTCAACCGCGAGTGGCACGGCGTGGACCTCGCCGCCGAGGCCGCCGAGCGCCGCCTCGACCTGCTCGGCCTCGACTACCTCGACCTGCTGCTCATCCACTGGCCGAACCCGCAGCACGGCAAGTACACCGAGGCCTGGCAGGGCCTCGCGCGGCTGCTCGAATCGGGCCGCGTCAAGGCGATCGGCACCTCGAACTTCAAGCCCGCGCACCTCGACCGGATCATCGAGGCCACCGGGGTCGTGCCCGACGTCAACCAGATCCAGTTGAGCCCCTTCACGACCCGCGACGAGACCCGCGCGTACGACGCCGCGAAGGGCATCGTCACGCAGTCGTGGTCGCCGATCGGCGGCGAGGGCGGCGAGGTCCGCAAGGACCCGCTGGTGGTCGGCCTGGCCGAGAAGTACGGGCGGACGCCGGGGCAGATCGTGCTGCGCTGGCACCTGGAGCTGGGCCTGGCGGTGGCCGTGAAGTCCGCGAACCGCGAGCGGCTAGAGCAGAACCTCGACGTGTTCGGCTTCGAGCTGGAGGCGGCCGACGTGGCGGCCCTGTCGGCCCTGGACCGCGGCGAGGGCGCGGCGGCGGACTCGGACGCGTTCGGGCACTAGTAGAAGAGTGAACAGCGGACGGCGGCACCGGAGACCGGTGCCGCCGTTCGCTATTCGGGTTCGGGGACGAAGCGGAGCACGTCGCCGGGCTGGCAGTCCAGGACCCGGCAGATCGCTTCGAGCGTGGAGAACCGCACGGCCTTCGCGCGCCCGTTCTTGAGGACCGCGACGTTCGCGGGGCTGATCCCCACCGCTTCGGCGAACTCGCCCACGGACATGCCGCGCGCCGCCAGCAGGACGTCGATCTCCACACGGATGCCCATCAGATGACCTCGGCCATCTCGGTCTTCAGCTCGGTGGCCTTGCGCAGGAGCCCGCGCATGATGAGCATGAGCATCGCGAACGAGGTCCCGGCCCCGATGCACGCGGCGAGGCCGAGCATCGCGCCGATGAAGACCATCTCGTCGGCCCCGGTGTCCACGACGAAGAAGCAGACGGCGACCGCCAGCGAGAGGAGCACCCCCGCGAGCGCGGCGCCGATGATGACGTCGATCCAGCGGAACGCCTTGTCGCTGAAGATCGCGTCGCGGTCGATCATGCCCAGGAGCATCCAGCCGGCGACGAGCATGACCTGGACGCAGGCGACGCCGATGATCGAGGCGGCGGCGAGGATCGGCGCCATGTCGGGGCCGTAGTCGCGCTGGAACTCCAGCATCCCCGAATTGGGCACGACCATGATCTGGCCGAAGAGGGACGCGAGGAACGAGGCGGCCAGCACCAGCCGCAGCATGAGGATGAGGAATGCGTTCATGCATCGATTCTCGATCGGTATCTATCGAAAGTCAATAGATACCGATCGAAAGTCGAGAGACGGCACGATCCCGGGAGGATCACGCGTCGAGCAGCGTCAGCTCCATGCCGCGGATGGTGGCCGCGTCGGTGATGCCCTCCATGGCCGTGATCCGGCCGTCCTCGATCGTGAACACCAGGACCCGGGTGGGCATGTCGGGGATCGAGGAGACCGCGCCGATCTTGCCGTCCACGAGGACCAGCTGCGCCTGGGAGGCCATGGCCGCGAAGGTCATCGCGCCGCCCGCGATCGTGGCCGCGCCGCGCAGGATGGTGCCGACCTCGGCCGCGTCGGTCCGCAGCGTGACGTCCGGGTCGAGCACCGAGACGAGGGCGTCGAAGTTCCCCTCCTTCGCTGCGGACATGAACGCCTCCACGACGGCCCGCTGCCGGGCCGCGTCGCGGTGCTCCGGCTCGCCGGTGCCCCGCACCCGGCCGCGGGCGCGGCTGGCGAGCTTCCTTGCGGCCGTGGGGGTCCGGTCCACGATCTGGGCGATCTCGGTGAACGGGACGCCGAACATGTCGTGGAGGACGAACGCGAGCCGCTCGGCCGGTTCGAGGGTCTCCAGGACCACCAGCAGCGCCAGGCCCACCGAGTCGGCCATGACCGCCGACGACTCCGGGTCCACCGGCGCGCCGGTGAGGCTCGGCAGTGCGGCCGGCTCGGGCCCGGCCTCGGGGATGGGCTGCTCGGCGCGGGACTTGCGGCGGCGCAGCTGGTCCAGGCACACCCGCCCGACCACCGTGGTGAGCCACCCGCTCAGGTTCTCGATGCGGTCGGCGTCGGAGGCGGCGAGCCGGAACCACGCCTCTTGCACGGCGTCCTCGGCCTCGCCGGAGGAGCCGAGCATCCGGAACGCCACCGCCTCCAGCCGCGGGCGGTCCTCGTCGAAGCGGCGTGCGAGCCACTGGTCGTCGGTCATGTCCGGTCCCTTCCCCGAAGTGCGGTCAGCGGTATGACGCAATCCTCGACCCGAACGTGACCGCCGCGGGGGCGATGTGCGCCCCGTCACGGCCCGGTCGATCAGAAGGCGACGGGGTCGCGGACGATCGGGCAGGTCATGCAGTGCCCGCCGCCGCGCCCGCGCCCCAGCTCCGCGCCGACGATCGTGATGACCTCGATCCCGGCCTTGCGCAGCAGTGTGTTCGTCTGCGTGTTCCGGTCGTACGTCATGACCACGCCCGGCTCCAGGGCGACCGCGTTGTTCCCCGAGTCCCACTGCTGCCGTTCGGAGGCGTACACGTCGCCGCCGGTCTCGATGACCCGCAGGCCCGAAAGGCCCAGCGCCGAGGCGACGACGTCGGTGAACGCGGCCGTGCCGTGGTCGACCAGCTCCAGGCCCGGCTCCCGGTCCGCCGGGTACAGCGAGAACGTGTGCACCGAGTCCATGATCTGCGGGTACAGGGTCACCACGTCGCGGTCGGCGAACGTGAACACCGTGTCCAGGTGCATCGCCGACCGCAGCTTCGGCATGCCCGCCACCACGACCCGCTCGGCCGCGCCCCGCGCGAACAGCGCCCGCGCCACCTGCGTGATCGCCTGCCGGGAGGTGCGCTCGCTCATGCCCATGAGCACCACGCCGTTGCCCACCGGCATGATGTCGCCGCCCTCGAACGTCGCCTGCCCCCACGCCTCGTCCGGGTCGCCCCACCACACCGTCGAGCCCGTGAACTCCGGGTGGAACAGGTAGACCGCCTTCATCAGCAGCGTCTCGTCGCGCCGCGCGGGCCAGTACAGCGGGTTGAGCGTGACCCCGCCGTACAGCCAGCACGTCGTGTCCCGCGTGTACAGCGTGTTCGGCAGCGGCGGCATCAGGTACTCGCGCACGCCCGTGGACTCGCGCGCCAGCGCGAGGTACGGCGGCCGCAGGTCCTCGGGGAGGTCCGCGGTCGACAGGCCGCCGATGAGGAACTCCGCGAGCGACGCGGGGCTCAGCGACTCCAGGTAGGCGCGGGTCGGCTCGATGAGCCCCAGGCCCACTTCGTTCGCGGTGATCTTCCGGTCCAGCAGCCACGACCGGGCCGCCGGGTCGGCCACCGTCGCGGCGAGGAGGTCGTGCAGCTCCACCACCTCGACGCCCCGCGCCTGCATCTTGTTCACGAAGTCGAGGTGGTCGCGCTGCGCGTTCTCCACCCACATGACGTCGTCGAACAGCAGCCCGTCCGCGTTCGTCGGCGTCAGCCGCCGGTGCGCCAGGCCCGGCCGGCACACGAGGACCTTCCGCAGCCGGCCCACCTCGGAGTGGACGCCGTATCCCTCGGTCATGTTCTCTCCCTTAAATACTGATCCATCCGGCGGCCAGTGCGACGACGCCGAGGACCGCGCCCGCGATCGACGCCGCCAGCAGCACCGCCTCGCCCGGGCTGAACAGGCGCCGCCCCTGCTCGCGCCGGGTCATGACGAACAGGATCGTCGCCGGGGCGTACACGATGAACGACACGAGCACGAACTTCAGGCCCGCCGCGAACAGCAGGAACGCCGTGTACACGACCGCGAGCGCCGCGATCGGCAGCGCCCCGCCGGTCCGCCGCCCCACCGCGCCGCGGTCCCAGCCCATGGCCACCTTCACGGCGAACAGCGCCGCGAGCAGGAACGGGATGAGCGTCAGGGCGCTCGTCAGGTCGAGCGCGAAGTTGAACGCGTCCTCGGAGAAGTACGTGACGACCAGGACCACCTGGCTCAGCGCCGTCGACAGCGCGAGCGCCGGGACCGGCACGTCCTCGGACGTGGACCGGGCGAGGAACCGCGGCATGTCCTTGTCCTTGGCGGCGACGAAGAGGACCTCCGCGGCCATGAGCGTCCACGCCAGGTACGCGCCGAGCACCGACACGATGAGCCCGACCGACACGAACACCAGGCCCCACGTGCCCACCGCGTGCTCCAGGACCCCGGCCATCGACGGCTGCCGCAGCTCGGCGATCTCGTCCATCGGCATGATCCCGTAGGACACGATCGTCACCGACGCGAACACCGCGAACACCGACAGGAACCCGGTGATCGTTGCCCGGCCCACGTCCTCGCGGCGCGCGGCGTGCCGCGAGTACACCGACGCGCCCTCGACGCCGAGGAACACGAACACCGTCGCCAGCATCGTCCCCTTCACCTGGGAGAACAGGGACCCGGCGTAGTCGGCGCCGCCCCAGTTCTGGGCGAACGCGTGCGGGTCGAGGAAGAACAGCGCGAGGATCACGAACACGGCGATGGGGATGAGCTTGGCGACCGTGACGATCCGGTTGATCGCCGCGGCCTCCTTCACGCCCTGCTTGATGAGCAGGAAGAACCCCCACAGGCCCGCCGAGGACAGCACGATCGCGAGGACCGTGTCCCCTTCGCCGAGGGCGGGGACGACCGCGCCGACGGTGGACATGATGAGGACCCAGTAGGTGACGTTGCCGACGCAGGCGCTGGCCCAGTACCCGAACGCGGAGAAGAAGCCCGGGTACTCGCCGAACCCGGCCTTCGCGTACGCGTAGACCCCGGCGTCGAGGTCGGGGCGGCGGACGGCGAGCTGCTGGAACACGAACGCGAGCATGAGCATGCCGGTCCCGGCGATGGCCCAGGAGATGAGCGCTCCGGCGACGCCGGTCTGCTGCGCGAAGCGGGCGGGGAGGGAGAAGACGCCGGCGCCGACCATGGAGCCGACGACCATCGCGGTCATCGTCCAGAATGTGAACTTCGCTGCGGGGCGGCCTTCAGAGGTAGCCGAGGTGGCGGCGGTGTCGTGCGCCATGGCGTCCTCGCAGGTCGGTCGGGTCGGTGACGCCTGAATATAACTCCCGAATGGACCCCGATGCCGCGATTCGCCCCGATCCCCGGGTTCGCGGGGGCCCGCTCCGGGTACCCGACCGGTCCCCCCATGGAAGGGGCTTGACGGAAGGAGCGGACATGGACGTCTCGGAGCACAAGCCGGACCGCATCGTCGTCGGCGTCGACGGCTCGGCGCCCTCGCAGCGGGCGCTCGAATGGGCGCTGCGCGAGGCCGCGCTCACCGGCGCGGAACTGGAGGCGCTGCACGCGTGGGAGGTGCCCGCCGCGTACGGCACGGGCATGGTGATGACCCTCCCCTCGAACGAGGAGTTCGAGTCCGCCGCGAAGCAGGTCCTCAGCCGCGCGATCGACCAGGCCGCCGGAAACGACCCGGGCGTCGTCATCGACCAGAAGACGGTCGCCGGGCATCCGGCGCGGGTCCTCATGGACGCCGCCGAAGGCGCGGCGCTCCTGGTCGTGGGCTCGCGCGGGCACGGCGGGTTCGTGGGGACGCTCGTCGGCTCGGTCAGCCAGTACTGCGTCTCGCACGCGCCGTGCCCGGTCGTGGTGGTGCGCGACCTGTCCGAGAAGGACCAGGACTGACCGCGGTCAGGGCCCTGATCGGCCGCGACCGCGACCGTTAACGGTCAGGGCGTGTAGGCGAACCGGCGCAGGACCGAGCCGGTCCCGGCGGCGCCGACGCCGAGCATCCGGCCGGTGAAGCCGGTCGCGACCTCGGTCGACAGGTAGCGGCCGTCCAGGCGCGCGAGTTCGACGCCGTCCGCGGTGAGCACGAGGTCGTCGGGGCCGTAGGCCGTCATGGTCTCGGCCTCGCACTCGACCGCCGCGATCCGCAGGACCGCCTCCGGCCCGGCCGCGGCCGACCCGAGCTCGGCGGTGACGCCGCCGATCCGCGCCTCCGCGGTGACGCGGCCCTCGGCGTAGACCAGGCCGTACCGGTGCCGGTCGTCGATGCGGACCTCGAACCGGCCCGAGGCGGCGAACACCGCCTCGGCCTCCCAGCGGAGGTCCTTGACGCGCACGCACAGCAGCCCGGGCGACCCGTCGGCCGGGTCGCGCAGGTCGAGCCCGCCGCCCTCGCGGACCGACGCGATCTTCGCGGGCTCGCTCGCGGGCGCGACCCAGCGCGGGCCCGGCGGCGCGGCCGCGAACTCGTCGGCGAACCCGGTCGGGTCCGGCGCGAACTCGTACCGGTCCTCGTCGAACACCGGCCAGCCGTCGACCCAGTCGACCCCGGCGAGGAACGTCTCGCGGCCGAGCACGTGGAACGAGGGCGTGAACCCGCCCGGGCGCACCGCGAGGTACACGGCCGCCCAGTCGCCGTCGGCGGTCTCCACGAGGTCGGCGTGGCCGGTGTTCTGCACCGGGTGCGGGGTGGACCGGTGGGTGAAGACGGGGTTGCGCGGGCACGCCTCGTACGGGCCCTCGGGGCGATCGGCGCGCGCGATGGTGACGCCGTGGCCGCGCTCGGTGCCGCCCTCGGCGAGCAGCAGGTACCAGTGGTCCCCGATCCGGTACAGGTGCGGCGCTTCGGGGTACGCGAGTCCCAAGCCCTGCCACACGAGGTACGGGGGCTCCTCGAACGCGCCGGTCTTCATGTCGAGGCGGCCCTGCCAGATCCCGTTCGCCGACCGGCCGCCGTCCTCGGCGCGGACAGCGCCCGCCCACGTCAGGTAGCAGGTCCCGTCCTCGTCCCACGCGAGATCGGGGTCGATGCCGTCGGCCTGCGGCACGAACACCGGGTCGCTCCACACCAGCCGCTCATGGTCGGTATCGGACACGAGTTCGGCCGAGACGATGGTCTGCCCCATGTCGTCGCCGACGTTCGTGGTCACGAAGTACAACCGGCCGTCGTGGTGGCGCAGCGTCGAACCGTAGATCCCGCCGGAGGGCCGCCCGTCCCCGCGCAGGAACTGCCCGCGCCGGTCGAGGATGTTCCCGACCTGCCGCCACGACACGAGGTCCCGGCTGTGGAACAGCGGCGCCCCCGGGAAGTACTCGAAGCTCGAATGGGCCAGGAAGTAGTCCCCGCCCACCCGGCACACCGTCGGGTCCGGATGGAACCCGGAGACGATCGGATGCACGGCTGCCGACACGATCATGGAGCACCCCTCACTAAGTTGCGTCCCTAAACTTTCTCATCCCGCTTCAGCTCCCCTTCAGGTTCCCCCGGCTAGGTTTGCAACCGGGGGCCCTTACCCAGAGGTGAAGCCGCGGCATGCCCTGCTCAGGCCGCCGCGTGCTGGACTCCCCACTGGGCCGCGTAGCGGCCCGAGGCGGCGAGGAGTTCGGCGTGGGTGCCCTGCTCGGTGATGCGGCCGTCCTCCAGGACCACGATCAGGTCCGCCGAGCGGACCGTGCTCAGCCGGTGCGCCACCACCAGGGTCGTGCGCCCGCGCATCAGCGTCTCCAGCGCGCCCTGGATGTGCCGCTCCGACTCCGAGTCGAGCGCGCTCGTCGCCTCGTCCAGGAACAGGATGCGCGGGTCGCGGATGAGCGCCCGAGCGATCGACAGGCGCTGGCGCTGCCCGCCCGACAACCGCGCGCCCCGCTCCCCGACGACCGTGTCCCACCCGTGCGGCAGGGCCTCCACGAACGCGAGCGCGTTCGCGTCCCGCAGCGCCGCCCGCACGCGTTCGTCCTCGATCGTCCCGAGCCCGTACGTGATGTTGTCGCGCACCGACCCCTCGAACAGCACCGAGTCCTGCGGCACCACCGACACGTGCCGCCGCACCGACCGCATGTCGAGGCCCTCCATGTCCTCGCCGTCCACGAGCACCGCGCCCGAGTCCGGCCGGATCAGGCCCAGCACCGTGTTCATCAGCGTCGACTTGCCCGAGCCCGACGGCCCCACGAACGCGACGGTCCGCCCCGGCTCCACCACCAGGTCCACGCCGTCGAGCGCCGGCCGCCCCGCGTCGCGGTAGCTGACCGAGACGCCGCGCAGCTCCACCCGGCCCGCGACCGCCGCCACGGCCTTGCCCTCGTTCCGCTCGATGTCGGGGTCCTGGAGGACCTCGGCGATCGACCGCACCGACTCGGTGCCGCGCGCCGTCACCGGCACCAGGTTGAGGACCGCGCCCACCGAACCGGTGAGCATCGAGAAGTACGTGCCGAGCACCACGACCTGCCCGGCGGTGATCGGCGCCCACTCCAGGAGCGCCACCGCCGCGGCCAGCAGCAGGCACCCGACGGACAGGAGCTGCATGGTCACCCAGCTCGCCGCGCCGAAGCGGCCGTTGACGACGTCGAGGCGCAGCCCCCGGTGCCGCACCTCGTCGGCGACCTGCGAGACCCGCTCGGTCGCGACGTGCTCCAGGCCGTGCGCGCGGGTGATCGGCATGAGCGCCGCCATCTCGCCGACGCGCGCCGAGAACACCTCCATCTCCTTGCGGAACTCCTGGTTGCGCTCCTGCGTGCGGCGGCGCGTGAACCACCAGACGCCGAAGCCGCACGGCAGCGACAGCGCGAACACCGGCAGGAACTGCGGCACCGTCAGCGAGGTCATCGTGATCGCGCCCGCAAACACGAACACCGCCTGGAGGAACGGCCCGCCCGACTGGGAGAGCATCAGCTCGACGTTCTCGACGTCGCGCACGACCTTGCTCTGGATGATCGACGCGTTCGACCGCGAGTGGAACCCGATCGACAGGAGCTGGAGCCGCGCCGCCAGCGCGTTGCGCAGGTCCGCGCCGAGCGAGCGCACGACGCCCATGTACAGGCGCGTGAACCACACGTGCGTGAACACGTTCTGGAAGACGAGGACGGCCGCGCCGAGCGCGAGCCAGCCGAGGGTCGACAGCGGGCTGCGGTCCACGACCGCGTCCACGGCCGCGCCGGTGATGACCGGCAGCAGCCAGACCGGGCTGTCCTTGACGATGAAGACGGCGACGGCCGCGCCCAGGCGCCCCCGCCGTGGTGTGAGCGACCGCGCGAGCGAGGCGATCGGGTGCTTGCCGTCGAGGGTGATGGAGTCCATCAGGTGTGCCCCGGATTCGGTTCGAGGAAATGGGTCGTCGCCGGTTCGGTTGCGCCGCAGCGAGGCTCGGGGAACGGATGGGGAAGGGGGCCGCGGACGCCCCCGCGGCCCGCGGGCCCGGGGGATCACCGCCGACCATCGTAGCCCCGCCGCGGGCCCGCCCGCCCCCGGATTTTCGGGTGGCACCGCCGCCCGGACCGGACCACAATCGAGGTGTGATCTGCGGCAATGCGGCCCACCGGCAGGCGCGCCCCCTTCGCGGCTCCAGGTCGGCAGAGGCGCTGGGCGGGGTATCGTGCATCGGTCGGACACGACCGCGGACGCCCGCCCGCGACGGTCCGGCCGCCCGTCCGACAGGAAGTGAACGCAAGTGACCGCCGCCGGCAGCGCGGGTCAGCCCGGACCCGCAACCGATACCGCGCCCCAGCCCGGGCGCGGCGTCCGGGACGCCACCCGCCTCGCGCTCGTCGTCGGCGCCCTCGGCGTCGTCTTCGGCGACATCGGCACCAGCCCGATCTACGCGCTCCAGACCGTGTTCAACCCCGCCGACCCGCACCCGGTGCCCGTGGCCCCCGAGAGCATCTTCGGCGTCGTGTCCCTCATGTTCTGGTCCATGGTCATCATCGTGACCGTCACGTACGTGCTCCTGGCGATGCGCGTCGACAACGACGGCGAGGGCGGCATCATGGCCCTCATCACGCTCCTGCACAAGTGGAAGCAGGGCCGCGGCCGCCGCGCCGCGCTCACCCTCGCCGCCCTCGGCATCTTCGGGGCGTCCCTGTTCCTCGGCGACTCGATGATCACGCCCGCGATCTCCGTGCTCTCCGCCGTCGAGGGCATCGAGGTCGTCGCCCCGAGCCTCGACAGCCTCGTCATCCCCGTCACCGCGGCCATCATCGTGGTGCTGTTCCTCGTGCAGCGCAAAGGCACCGCCGCCGTCGGCCGGGCCTTCGGGCCGGTCATGATCGCCTGGTTCTGCGTCCTCGCGCTCCTGGGCCTGCGCGGGATCAGCGGCCACCCGGAGATCCTCAAGGCCCTCAGCCCGGTCTACGCCGCGGACTTCCTGGTCAATCACTTCCACATCGCGTTCTTCGCGCTCGCCGCGATCGTCCTGTGCATCACCGGCGCCGAGGCGCTCTACGCCGACATGGGCCACTTCGGCCGCCCCGCCATCACCAAGGCGTGGCTCATCCTCGTCTTCCCCGCGTGCCTGCTCAACTACATGGGCCAGGGCGCGATGGTCCTGGAGGACGGCACCGCCGTCTCCGGCCCGTTCTTCCTCCTCGCCCCCGGCTGGGCCCGCCTGCCGCTCCTGATCCTCGCCACGGCCGCCACGGTCATCGCCGCGCAGGCCGTCATCACCGGCGCGTACTCCGTGGCCGCCCAGGCGTCGCGCCTGGGCTACCTGCCGCGCCTGCGCATCGACCACACCTCCGCCGAGCAGTACGGGCAGATCTACGTCCCGTGGATCAACTGGCTGCTCATGGTCTCGGTGCTCACCCTGGTGTTCGCGTTCCGGTCCTCGCACGCGCTCGCGTACGCGTACGGCATGGCCGTCATGGGGACGATCACGATCATGACGCTCCTGTTCCTGTACATCGCGAAGTCGCGGTGGGAGCTGCCGCTGTGGCTGGTCCTCGGCGGCGGGGTCTTCCTGCTCGGGTTCGACCTGCTGTTCCTGGCCGCGAACTTCACGAAGCTCGTCCACGGCGCGTGGCTGCCGCTGCTCATCGGCCTCGCCGCGTTCACCGTCATGGTCACGTGGCAGAAGGGCCGCGCGATCGTCACCGCCGAGCGCGAGCGGCGCGAGGGCCCGCTGCGCGCGTGCGTCAAGCAGCTGCGCGCCGAGCTGCCGAAGACGAACTGCGTGCCCGGCACGGCCGTGTTCCTCAACCGCGGCAAGCTCACCACGCCGCTCGCGCTGCGCGCGAACATGGAGCACAACCACGTGCGGCACAAGCAGATCGTGATCGCCTCGATCGAGACGAAGCCGGTCCCGCGCATCGGTGAGGAGGACCGCGTCTCCGAGGACTTCCTCGGCTTCGCCGACGACGGCATCGTGTACGTGCAGATCCGCTTCGGGTACATGGAGGTCCAGGACGTGCCGCGCGCGCTCGCGCAGCTCGACCGCGAGAAGCACGGCGGGCGCCTGCGCATCGACGAGGCGTCGTACTTCCTGTCCACGATCCACCTGCACCCGAGCGAGCAGCCGACGATGGCGCAGTGGCGCAAGCACCTGTTCATCGCGACCTCGCGGATCACCGCCGACGCCGCCGACCACTTCCGGCTCCCGCGCGAGCGCACGATCATCATGGGGTCCCAGGTCGAGGTCTGAGGAGTCTCGTCCGCCACAGGCGTGGACGCGCCGCGCCCGCCGCGCCTATGATCGAAACGAAAACACTTCGTTTCGATAGGAGCAGGCCCGTGGAACGACGCTCACGCCTCTCGGCCGAGCGCGAGACCGAGATCTTCGGCTGCGTGGAGCGCCTGGTCCGCGAGCACGGCTACGAGAACGTCACCATGCAGCAGATCGCCGCCGAAGCGCGCACCAGCACCGCCACCCTCTACCGCCACTGGAACGGCAAGCCGCGCCTCGTCGTCGAGGCCGTGCGCAACCGCCGCCCCGCCCCCCTGGAGGACGTCGACACCGGGAGCCTCCGCGGCGACTTCCTCGCCGGGACCGCCGCGATCATCGAGTCCGGCCCCGACGACCACGACCTCATGAGCGCCCTCGCCAACGCCGCCCGCACCGACCCCGAACTCGACCGGGCCCAGCGCGACATCCTCGTCGCACCCATGCAGCGGGCCGTCGAGGCGGTGCTCGACCGGGCCGCCGCCCGAGGCGAGATCGCCGCCGACGCCCCCGCCCGCGAGTTCGTCCCCGAACTGCTCTTCGCCTCCCTCATCGCGCACAAGATCCACACCGGGGACTTCCCCGACCGGGCCTACCTGACCCGCTTCCTCGACCTCGTCGTCCTTCCCGCACTTGGAGTCCGCCGTGACCACTGAGACCCTCGAACCGCCCGCGCCCGGCACCGGCGCGAAGCTCCCGTCCCACTTCGGGTGGATCTACGCCGCCCTCATGGTCACCATGCTCCTGTCGGCGCTCGACCAGACCATCGTCTCCACCGCGCTCCCCACGATCGTCGGCGAACTCGACGGCCTCTCCCACATGGCGTGGGTGACCACCGCGTACATCCTCGCCGCGACCATCGGCATGCCCGTGTACGGCAAGCTCGGCGACCTCATCGGCCGCCGCCAGCTCTTCCTCGCCGGGCTCGCGGTCTTCGTCCTCGGCTCCGGCCTCGCCGGGTTCGCGCAGGACATGCCGCAGCTCATCGCCTTCCGCGCCTTGCAGGGCCTCGGCGGCGGCGGGCTCATGATCGTCTCCCAGGCGATCATCGCCGACCTCGTCCCCGTGCGCCAGCGCGCGAAGTTCATGGGCCCCATGGGCGCCGTGTTCGGCCTCGCCGCCGTCGCGGGCCCGCTCCTGGGCGGGTGGATCACCGACAACGCCGACTGGCGCTGGGCGTTCTGGATCAACCTGCCGCTCGGCGTCGCCGCGCTCGCCATCTCCGCGGCCGCGATCAAGCTGCCGCGCAAGCGGGTCCACGTCAAGTTCGACTACCTCGGGACGGCGCTCATGGCCGTGGCCGTGACCTCGCTGATCCTGGTGTGCACGTGGGGCGGCACCGAGTACGAGTGGACGTCGCCCCAGATCCTCTGGCTCGGCGCGGTCACGGTCGTCGCGGCGGTGCTGTTCGCAGTCGTGGAGCGGCGCGCGAAGGAGCCGCTGATCCCGCTGCGGATGGTGAAGAACCCGGTGTTCTCGATCGCCACGCTCATCGGCATGATCGCGATCGGCCTGGGCATGTTCGCCGTCATCTCGTACATGCCCACCTACCTCCAGATGGTGTACGGCTACTCGGCGACCGAGTCGGGGCTGCTGCTCATCCCGATGGTCGCGGGGATGATGCTCACGGCCGTCACCTCGGGCTCGCTCGTGTCGAAGCTGGGGCGGTACAAGGGGTTCGTGGTCGCCGGGATGCTCGTCATGCCCGTGGGGATCTGGCTCATGTCCACACTCGACCCCTCATCGCCCGTATGGGTGCTGTGCGCCTACATCGCGCTGCTCGGCGCGGGGATGGGCCTGGTCATGCAGAACCTGGTGCTCGCGGTGCAGAACGCGTTCCCGCAGAGCGAGGTCGGGACCGCGACGTCCTCGAACAACTTCTTCCGCGAGATCGGCGCCACGGTGGGGGTCGCGGTGGTCGGGGCGGTGTTCACGAACCGGCTCACCGACCACCTCGCCGGGATCGGCACGGACTTCGGCGGGGCCGGGGCCGAGTCGATCACGCCCGCGATCGTGCGCTCGCTCCCGGACGCCCTGCGCGAGCAGGTGATCAACGCGTACTCCGACGCGCTGCTGCCGATCTTCCTCGGGCTGGTCCCGGTGATCCTGGTGGGCACGGTGCTCGCGTTCTTCCTGCCGAACCGGAAGCTCCGCGAGGACGCCGAGCACGCGCCCGCGCACTAGTCCGCCGACGGGTAGGGGGTGAACCGGCTCTGGCGGTCGGTCACCTCCAGCGGCGCGCCGATCGCGGGGAACGCCCGCTGCGGGCAGCCCTTGCGGTCGCACACCTTGCAGCCGGGGCCGATCGGGGTGAGCATCGCCGGGTTGGCGAGGTCGAGCCCGTCGGCGTAGACGAGCCGGTGCGCATGGTGGAGGTCGCAGCCGAGGCCGATCGCGAAGGTCTTCGCGGGCGTCCCGAACCCGCCGTAGCGGCGGGTCACGGTGCGCGCGACCCACAGGTACGAGCGGCCGTCGGGCATCTGCGCGAGCTGGGTGCGGATCTGGCCGGGGCTCGCGAACGCCTCGTAGACGTCCCACAGCGGACAGGTGCCGCCGACGCGCGAGAAGTGGAAGTCGGTGGCGGACTGGCGCTTCGAGATGTTCCCGGCCCGGTCGACGCGCACGAAGAAGAACGGCACGCCCCGCGCGCCGGGCCGCTGGAGCGTCGAGAGCCGGTGCGCGACGGTCTCGAAGCCGACGCGGAAGCGCCGCCCGAGCAGGTCGAGGTCGTAGCGCAGTTCCTCCGCGGCCCTGAGGAACGGGCCGTACGGGAGGATGAGCGCGCCCGCGAAGTAGTTCGCGAGGCCGATCCGGGCCAGGCCGCGGGCCTCGTCCCCCGACAGGTCCGCGCCGTCCACTTCGGATCTGATGAGGTCGTCGCACGCGACGAGCGCGAGGTGCGTGGCGAGCTGGAACGCCCGCTGGCCGGGGCTGAGCAGCGGCGAGACCCGCAGCACCTTCGCGTCGGGGTCGAAGCGGCGCTTCACGCTGTTCCCCTCGCCCGCTTCGAGGTCGGCCACGACCGTGCCGTGCCGCTCGCGCAGGAGCCGGGCCAGGCCCTCCGCCAGCGATCCGGGTTCCAGCGACGCCTCCTCGTACATCCGCTCGGCCGCCTCGTCCAGTGCCGGAACGTGGTTCCGCTTGGCGTAGAAAAGGTCCCGCACCTCCTCGTGCGCGGTCGGCGAGCCCGCGTCGAGTTCGGCGCTCATCGCGGCGTTCCGTTCGACCATGTGCTGGTAGCGGCGGTGCAGGTCCACCACGTACTGCGCCAATCCAGGCATCGACTCGGCGAGCTCCCGCGCCTCGCCGTTCGAGACGCGGTCGGCGTGGGCGGTGTCGGCGAGCGCGTCGCGCAGCTGGGCGGTGAGCCGGTCCGACTCGGAGGCGGAGAACCGCTGCACGTCCACGTCGTAGACCTCGGCGAGGCGCAGCAGCACCGGCCCGGTGATGGGCCGCTGGTTCGACTCCATCTGGTTGACGTAGCTCGTGGAGATCCCCAGGGCCGTCGCGAGCGCGGCCTGCGTGAGCCCCTGCTCCTCGCGGAACCGGCGCAGCCGCAGCCCCACCTTCGCCTTGCGCAGCGCCATGACCACGTCCTTTCACAAGTTTTGCAAATGGGTCCGGAAATTTCCACAAGAAACCACATTTACAGCGGTTTCAAGGGCATCCGGGTGTGTGCATACTGTGAAATGTACCCTCCCGCCGCACTGCAAGGAGCCGTCGAGTGATCACCCACCGCGTCCGCACCCACGCCTCCCGCGAGGACCTGGCGAAGGAGGACCAGCTCGCCTGGAAGCTCGCCGCGGCCGCGGTCGACCCGGTCCCGGTGGAGCGGGAGGTCGCCGAGATGATCGGCAACCGCGTCATCGACAACGCCGCGGTCGCCGCCGCGTCGCTCGCGCGCCGTCCCGTGGCGAGCGCCCGCGCGCAGGCCCTCGCGCACCCGTACACGCCGGGAGCGGCCGTGTTCGGCCTCCCGGCCGCGTTCCGCTCCTCGCCGGAGTGGGCGGCGTGGGCGAACGGGGTCGCGGTGCGGGAGTTGGACTTCCACGACACGTTCCTGGCCGCGGACTACTCGCACCCGGGCGACAACATCCCGCCGGTGCTCGCGGTCGCGCAGCAC
Source organism: Glycomyces mayteni (assembly GCF_042428885.1). Classification (NCBI taxonomy): domain Bacteria; kingdom Bacillati; phylum Actinomycetota; class Actinomycetes; order Glycomycetales; family Glycomycetaceae; genus Glycomyces; species Glycomyces mayteni. The sequence continues at coordinate 723,060 of NZ_JBHMBP010000001.1, read as the reverse complement.
CGGGGCCTGGACGGGCGGGCGCTCGTGCGCGGCATCGCCGCCGGGTACGAGGTCCAGGTGGACCTGGTGCGCGGGATCTGCCTGCACGAGCACCGGATCGACCACATCGCGCACCTCGGGCCCTCGGCGGCCGCGGGGATCGGCGCGCTCCTGGACCTGCCCGTGGAGACGGTGTACCAGGCGATCGGGCAGGCGCTGCACACGACGACCGCGACGCGGCAGTCCCGCAAGGGCGCGATCTCCTCGTGGAAGGCGTACGCGCCGGCGTTCGCGGGCAAGGCCGCGATCGAGGCCGTGGACCGGGCGATGCGCGGCGAGGGCGCCCCGTCGCCGATCTACGAGGGGGAGGACGCGGTGATCGCGCGGCTCCTCAGCGGCCCCGACACGGTCTACGAGGTGCCGCTTCCCGCTGCGGGCGAGGCGAAGCGGGCGATCCTCGACACCTACACGAAGGAGCACTCGGCGGAGTACCAGTCCCAGGCGCTCATCGACCTGGCCCGCCGCATGGCCCCGCGCCTGGACCTCGCCCGGGTCCGCGAGGTCGTGATCCACACGAGCCACCACACGCACTACGTGATCGGCACGGGCGCGCAGGACCCGCAGAAGACCGACCCGGACGCGAGCCGCGAGACCCTCGACCACTCGATCATGTACATCTTCGCGGTGGCCCTGGAGGACCGCGCGTGGCACCACGAGCGGTCCTACACTCCCGAACGCGCGCACCGGCCTTCGACGGTGGACCTGTGGCGGAGGGTGCGCACGGTGGAAGACCCGGAGTGGACCGCGCGGTACCACGACCCGGACCCGGGCAAGCGGGCGTTCGGCGGGCGCGTCGTCGTCACCCTCGACGACGGCACGGTCGTGGAGGACGAGCTGGCCGTGGCGGACGCGCACCCGGCCGGGGCCCGCCCGTTCGGGCGCGAGCAGTACATCGCGAAGTTCCGGACCCTCGCCGAAGGCGTCATCGACGAGGCCGAGCAGGACCGGTTCCTCGACCTCGCGTGCCGCATCGACGCGCTCGACGCGAACGGCGTCCGGGCCCTCAACCTCGCCGCGCCGCGCGGCGCGCTGACCGAACCGACCGCGAAGGGGCTCTTCTGATGCCGACTCCGTCCGAGAAACGCCGCCGCCTGCGCGAGGGCCTCGCGTCGGGGCGGCTCCAGCGCCTCCCCGGGGCGTTCTCGCCGCTCGCCGCGAAGGCGGTCGCGGACCACGGCTTCGACGGCGTGTACGTCTCGGGCGCGGCCCTCGCCGCCGACCTGGGGCTGCCCGACATCGGGCTGACCACGCTCACCGAGGTCGCGGCCCGCGGCGGCCAGATCGCCCGCGCCACCGACCTGCCGACGCTGATCGACGCCGACACCGGCTTCGGCGAGGTCTCCAACGCGGCCCGCACGATCCGGTCCCTTGAGGACGCCGGGCTCGCGGGCTGCCACATCGAGGACCAGGTGAACCCCAAGCGCTGCGGGCATCTCGACGGCAAGGCCGTGGTGCCCGCGGAGGAGATGGTCCGGCGCGTCGCCGCCGCCGTGAAGGCCCGCACCGACCCCGACTTCGTGGTCTGCGCCCGCACCGACGCCCGCGCGATCGAGGGCCTCGACGCCGCGATCGACCGCGCGAAAGCCTATGTGGATGCCGGGGCGGACATGGTGTTCCCCGAGGCGATGCGCGACGAGTCCGAGTTCGCGGCCTTCCGCGCGGCCATCGACGTCCCCTTGCTCGCCAACATGACCGAGTTCGGGACCTCCCCGAACCTCACCGCGGCGCAGCTGGAGGACCTGGGCTACAACCTGGTCATCTGGCCGGTCTCCAGCCTGCGGGCCGCCATGGGGGCCGTGGACGAGCTGTTCGCGGCGCTGAGCGCCGAGGGCACGCAGGCGTCCGTGGTGGGGCGCATGCAGACCCGCGCCCGCCTCTACGACCTGGTCGACTACGCGTCCTACAACGAGTTCGACCAGGCCCTCTTCGACTTCGAGATCCCCGGGAGGGACCGATGAGCACCGATGTCCGCAAGGGCCTGGCGGGGGTCGTGGCCGACACGACCGCGATCTCCGAGGTCGTGCCCGAGACGCTGTCCCTGACGTACCGGGGCTACCCGGTGCAGCAGCTCGCCGCGTCCCGCTCGTTCGAGGAGGTCGCGCACCTCATCTGGTACGGCGAGCTCCCGGACGCGGCCCAGCTCGCGGCCTTCGCCTCCCGCGAACGCGCACAGAGGGAGGTGACCCGCTCGACCGTCGGCGTGGTCGACCGCGTCCCCGACGGCTGCCACCCGATGGACCTGCTGCGCACCGCCGTCTCCAGCCTCGGCGCGGAGGACCCCGCCGAGGACGACAACCGGCGCGTCTCCAACCAGGCCAAGGCCGAGGCGCTGTTCGCGAAGCTCCCCACCGTGATCGCCCACGCCCACCGGCGGCGCCACGGCCTGGAGCGGATCGCGCCCGACCCGTCGCTGGGCTGGTCGGCGAACTTCTTCCACATGTGCTTCGGCGCCGTCCCGGCCCCGGAGGTGCTGCGCTGCTTCGAGGTCTCGATGATCCTCTACGCCGAGCACTCCTTCAACGCCTCGACGTTCACCGCCCGCGTCGTCGCCTCCACGCTCTCCGACATGTACTCGGCCGTGACCGCCGCGATCGGCGCCCTCAAGGGCCCGCTTCACGGCGGCGCGAACGAGGCCGTCATGAAGATGATGCTCGACATCGGCGAGCCCGAGAGGGCCGCCGACTGGCTCGCGGAGCGGCTGGCCGCCAAGGAGAAGGTGATGGGGTTCGGGCACCGCGTCTACAAGGACGCCGACTCGCGCGTGCCCACCATGAAGGCCGCCCTGGTCGACATGGCGGCCCTGACGGGCGGCGGGAAGTGGGTGGCGATGTACGAGGAGCTGGAGTCGGCGATGCTGGCGGCCAAGGGCATCCACCCGAACCTCGACTTCCCGGCCGGGCCCGCGTACTACCTCATGGGCTTCGACATCCCGATGTTCACGCCGCTGTTCGTCATGGCCCGCATCACCGGCTGGACCGCGCACATCATCGAGCAACTCGATGCGAACTCGCTGATCCGGCCGCTCTCGGCCTACACCGGCCCGAGCGAGCGCCCGGTCCCGGCCGCCGTATGACGCTGGTGCTCCCCGGGGCCCGCCCCCTCTGCGGGCCCCGGGGAAGCGCTACGCCCCGCGGGCGATCTGGAGGCAGGTGATCGCGGCCGTCGCCGACCACGCCTGCGGGCGGCACGCCGCCGGGTAGGGGACCGGCCGGTCCCGCTGCGCGCGTGAGAAACCCGCGTGCAGCTCCGGCATCCGGAACCCGAAGCCCTCCGCGGCGTGCAGGAGCCCCTCGACCACGACCGCGGCCTCCTCGCGGAGTCCGGCGCGCGCCATGCCGTGCGCGACGATCGCCGAGTCGTGGGCCCACACCGCGCCGCCGTGGTAGCTCAGCGGCCAGAACCCGGCCGCGCCGCTCGACATCGTGCGGACCCCGTAGCCCGAGCTCATCGACTCCCCGACGAGGAGCCGCGCGATGGCCGCCTCGTCTGCCCCGCTGACGATCCCGGTGCCGAGGAGGTGCCCGATGTTGCTGGTGAGGGTGTCCACGGCCCGCCCGTCGCGGTCGAGCGCGATGGCCGGGTAGCGGCCTTCAATGGTGGTGACCCAGAAGCGCTCGTTGAAGCGCTCGCGCAGCCGCGCGGCCCACTCGCGCCAGGACGATCCGTCCTCGCCGAACGCGTCCAGGAGGTCCGCGGCGCCCGCGGCGGCCTCGTGCGCGTACCCCTGCGCCTCGCACAATGCGATGGGGCCCTTGGCGAGCCGCCCGTCGCGCCACTGGATCGAGTCGCCGGAGTCCTTCCAGCCCTGGTTCGACAGGCCCTTGCCGTTGCGGTCGAAGTAGGAGAGGAACCCGTCCTTCGCGGCCGCCGCGGCGATCCACTGGAGGGCCGCCCGCAGGTTCGGGACCAGCTCGGCGACCTCCTCGCGCGGCATCCCCGCGCGCCAGGCGTCCACGAGCAGGCACACCCACAGGGCCGTCGCGTCCACGGTCCCGTAATAGAGCGGCGGGAGCGTGATGTCCTCGCCGGGCATGCGGAAGACGGTGGCGCGCAGCTCGTGCGCGATCTTCCCGGGCTCCTCCTCGGTCTCGGCGTCGTCCGCCTTCCCTTGCAGGCGTGCGAGGACGCGGAGCGTGGAGGCCGCGATCTCGACGTCGACCGGGAGCATCATCCTCGCGGCCCACAGCGAGTCGCGTCCGAAGAGGGTGAAGAACCAGGGCGCCCCGGCCGCGAGGAAGTCGTCCCCGGGGTGCTCGGGGAACGCCAGGCGCAGCGCGTCGAGGTCGTCGAGGGCCGTGGCGGTCCAGCGGGCCAGCCGCCCGTCGACGCCGGCGGTGTCGACGGTCCAGCCCGCCGGTTCGGCGGCGGCCTGCACGACCAGGCCCGGGTCGCTCACCTTCATGCCCCAGTGGAGCACCACGGACTCGCCGCGCCCCAACGCGAACGGCCACTCCAGGACCAGCGCGCCGTCCTCGATCGACCAGGTCCCGGCGTCGGCGGTCATCGCGAACGACGCGTCGCCCGCGGCGACGACCGCCGAGGACCCGTCCACGTCCGCGGTCCACGCCGCGGCCCTCCCGTGCCCGGACTTGACCTCCTGCAACGGCGCGAAGTCCGGTTCCACGATGAGCCTGAGCACCGCCGCGACCTCCCGGTCCACCACCGACGCGACGGTGACCGCCTCGCCGAGGACCCCGTCACCGACCGTCCGCTCCCGGCCGAGGCGCAGGTGCGGGTCCGGCGTCGGGTCGTCCACGCCCCGCAGGACCGCGTCGAAGGCGACCATGCGAGCACCGCGGGCGGAGTTCGCGATCGCTTCGGGCGCTTCGCCCTCGACCTCGATTCGCAGGCCCCGGGCGAACCGGCGGTCGCCGTGGAACAGGCCGTCGATCGGGGCGGTCATCGCGCCGTCGGGGCGCGACCACGCCTGCGTGGGCGCGTGCAGCGCGATGACGGCGTCGTGCAGGAAAGGCTGGCGGCCGGGGGTCATCCCTTGACGGCTCCTTCACTCGTGTTCATGATGTGCTTCTGGAAGACGAAGAACAGCACCGCGACCGGGATCGTCATGATCGCGGCGGCCGCGAGCTTGACCGGGTACTGCGTGCCCTGGCTGAGCTGCCCGGACGCGAGCGAGGCCACGCCCTTCGTGAGCGTCGTCAGCTCGGGCGACTGGGTCGAGACGATGAAGTGGCTCAGCTCGTTCCACGACCCCTGGAACGACAGGATCACGATCGTGACCAGCGCCGGGCGCGCCATCGGCAGCACCACGGACCAGAACACCCGGAACGTCCCGGCCCCGTCGATGCGCGCCTGCTCCTCCACCGACACCGGAATCGACTCGAAGAAGCCCTTCATGATGAAGACCCCCGCCGCGTCCACCAGGAGCGGCAGGATCATGCCCGCGTAGGAGTCGTAGATCCCGAGCTGGTTGAGCACCAGGAACTTCGGGATGAGCAGCACCACCGATGGGACGGCCATGACCGCGACGATGAGCGCGAACACCAGGCCCCGGCCCCGGAACCTGAGCCGCGCGAGCGCGTAGCCCGCGAGCGACGCGAAGAACACGCGGCCGATCGTGACGGCGATGGTGACGACCGCGGAGTTGGCGAACCACAGCGGGAAGTCCGAGCGGGTGAACAGCCGGTCGTACGCGGCGAACGTCCACGTCTGCGGCCACAGGGACACCGCGTTCGCGGCGGCCTCCGCGTCCGGTTTGAACGAGGTCGCGATCTGCACCAGGAACGGGAAGACGTACACGACCGCGAGCGAGACGAGCACGGCGTACAGCACGGCCTGCCCGATGCGGGGCCGCTGCCTGCGGACGGATGCGGCGGTCATGCCTTCGCCCCCTTCGCGAGGCGCCCCGCGAGGCGCTTGGAGGTGTCCCGCTCGCGCAGGAGCCACCGCTGGAGCAGTGTGAACGCCACGATGATCGCGAAGAGCACGAACGAGATCGCCGCGCCCTGGCCCCACGCCTGGTCGGTGAAGGCCGCCTCGTACGACAGGTACGCGGGCGTCACCGTGGTCTTGCCGGGCCCGCCCTGCGTGCCCGTGTAGATCTGGTCGAACACCTGCCAGCACCCGATGAGCCCCAGCGTGAGCACGGTGAACAGCGCGGGCCGCAGCTGGGGGAGGGTGATCCGCCAGAACCGCTGCCAGGCCGTCGCGCCGTCCATCCAGCCGGCCTCGTCGAGCTCAGGCCCGATGTTCTGGAGCGCCGCCAGGAACAGGAGCATGAACGTCCCGCTGGTGGTGAACACCGCCATGAGGATGAGCGCGCTCATCGCGACCGACGGCCCCGACAGCCAGTCCCACCACGTCACGCCCAGGAAGTCCGAGCCGGTGAGGAACGCGGGCCCCGTCCCGCCGCCGAGGGCGACGTGGACGATCCCGCGCGGGTCGTTGAACCAGTTGGGGCCGTTGACGCCGATCCACCCGAGCACCTGGTTGACCGCGCCGGAGGTGGAGAACAGGAACAGCCACAGCACCGTGATCGCCACCGAGCTGGTCACCGACGGGAAGTAGAACGCCGTGCGCAGCAGGCCCCGCCCGCGCAGCACCGCCCGGTTGACCAGGACCGCCAGCAGCAGCGACAGGCCCGTCTGGAGCGGGACCACGAGCAGCACGTACCAGGCGTTGTTGCGCATGGCGATCCCGAAGTTCCGCTCCGCGAGCCCGCCCCCGGAGGTGATCGCCTCGTAGTTGTCGAGGCCGACGAACCCGACGCCGGGCGCGAGCGGCGACCCGCGCCCGGTCCAGTCGGAGAAGCTCACCCACAGGGCCATGAGCACCGGCACGAGCATGAACAGCCCGAGCACGACGATCACCGGGAGCGTGAACAGCCACCCGGCGCGGCCGTCCCCGCGGCGCGCCCGGCGCGGTGCTGCGACGGCCATGGTCAGCCGACCACGGCTTCGAGGTTGCCCTGCACGGTGGCGAGGATCCGCGCCGGGTCGCCCGTGGCGAGCGATTCGAGCTGCGCGTTGAAGTCCGAGACGACCTCGGCGGAACCGGCCGCGGTCGGCACGCCGGTCGCGTAGTCGGCGCCCGCGAGGAACGCGGCGAGCTCGGGGTTCTCGCCGCTCCAGGTGCCGGCCGCGGACTGCACGGACGGCATGGGGCCGAAGGCCTCCGAGAACGCGAGCTGCTGGTCGGCGCTGGTCAGGTACTCCACGAGGTCGAGCGCGGCCTCCTGGTTCGGCGAGTCCGCGGCCATGCCCCAGCAGTTCGTGAACTGGAGGGTGCCCTGCCCGGCCGGGCCCGCGGGCATCTCCACGACCTTGTAGTTCACGTCCGGGAAGTCGGCGGACAGGCCGCCGGTGATCCAGTTGCCCTCGACGGTCATCGCCGCGAGCCCCTTGCCGAACGCCTCGCCGCCCCATCCGGCGCCGAGGTCGGCGGCGTAGGCGAACGTGCCGTCCTCCAAGTGGCCCTTGACGTATTCGAGCCCCGCGAGGTTCTCCGCGGAGTCGGCGACCGCGGTGGTCCCGTCCTCGGAGACCAGGCGCCCGCCCGCGCCGGCCATGAACGCGCCGACCCGCTGGTACTCCGCGCCGAACGCCAGGCCCGCGGTGCCGTCCGTGGTCAGGGCCGCGGCGGCGGCGTCGAGCTGGTCCCAGGTGGTGGGGATGTCGGCGTCGGTGAGGCCCGCCGCGTCCCACAGGTCCGTGTTGATGACGAGCGCGAGCGTCGAGGAGTCCTTGGGCGCGCAGTAGAACTCGCCGTCGAGGGTGAAGTTCTGGACGAGGGAGGGGTAGAAGTCGTCCTTGTTCGCGAGCAGGTCGCCGTACGGTTCGAGGGAGCCGTTCGCGGCGTACCCGGCGAGCTTCTCGGGGGCCAGGTAGAACAGGTCGGGCGGGGAGCCCGCCGCGAAGCCCTGCGAGAGCTCCTGGTCCATGTTGGTGGCGGCGACCGCGGTCGCCTCGACGCCGGACTCCTCGGACCAGGCCGCGAGCGCGGCCTCGATCGCCTGGGTCTCGGCCTCGCCGCTGGCGCCGTAGAGGATCGTCAGGCCGTCGTCGGAGGAGGTGAGGCCCTCCGCGTCGTCGTTCTCGGTGTCGTCGAAGCCCTGGCCGCACCCGGCGAGGGCCAGCGCGGCGGCTACCGCCGCGCTCCCCGCCGCGAGGGCGGTGCGTCTCCTGCTGCTCACGGTGAATCTCCTTTGATCCGCGATGATCGACCGACCAGTTTTGGATCGATCAATTTTTATTGGAACGATCATACGATAGGCTCGTCCGCGAGTGAACGTCAAGTGCGACGGGAAGGGCCCGCAATGCCGGAACGGAAGGCCGCGACGATCGGGGACGTCGCGCGCGAAGCGGGCGTCTCCCGCCAGACCGTGAGCAACGTCGTCAACTCCCCCTCGATCGTCAAGGAGTCCACGCGGCTCAAGGTCCAGGCCGCCATCGAGGCCCTCGGCTACTCCCCGAACGCCCTCGCCCGGCGCCTGCGCACCCAGCGCACCTCCACGATCGCCGTCAAACTCGACCCCTACTCCGGGGGCGTCTCCGGCGTCGTCCTCGACCGCTTCGTCCACGCCCTCACCGAGAGCGCCGCCGCCCGCGGCCTCCGCGTCCTCCTCTACGCCGCAAGGACGCTGGAGGAGGAGCTGCGCCACCTCGACGAGCTGGCCGACGCCGGGGAGGTCGACGCGATCGTCCTCACCGGCACCTCCCGCGGCGACCGCCGCGCCGCCCGCCTCCTCGAACGCGGCGTGCCGTTCGCGGCCTTCGGCCGCCCCTGGGGGACCGAGGCCGCGGCCCACCCGTGGGTCGACATCGACGGCGCCGCGGGGACCCGCGGGGCCACCGCGCACCTCCTCGACCGCGCCGGGGAGCGCGTCGCGTTCCTCGGCTGGCCCGCCGGGTCCGAGAGCGGCACCGACCGCGAGCGCGGCTGGCGCGAGGCGATGGGGGAGCGGACCGCGCCGCGGCTCACCGCCGAGGACGGCGTCGCCGAGGGCCAGGAGGCCGTGAAAGCGCTGCTGCCGAACGGGATCGACGGCCTCGTGTGCGCCAGTGACGCCCTCGCGATCGGCGCGCACCTCGCCGCCGTCCAGGCCGGGCGGCCCGAACTGCCGATCGTCGGCTTCGACAACACCGCCGCCGCGGAGGCCCTCGGGATCTCCAGCGTCGAGCAGCTCCCCGAGCGCGTCGCGGCCGGCATCCTGGAGATGCTCATGGGCCCGGAGGGGAACAAGGTCGTGCGGCAGGAGCCGAAGGGCCTGCTCGTGGAGCCCCGGCTCATCGTCCGCTAGAAAAAAATACTTAGCCCTTGCGCTAAGTGTTTTCTCGCGCAATACTTAGCCGTATGGCACAGTATTCGGAGGCGCCCGGCGGCGCGACCCTCGACGGCGTCTTCACCGCGCTCGCCGACCCCACCCGCCGCGAGGTGGTCCGCCGCCTCGGGCGCGGCCCGATGAGCGTCGGCGACCTCGCCCGCGGGTTCCCGATGACCCTCCCCTCCTTCATGAAGCACGTGCGGACCCTGGAGGCGAACGGCCTCATCCGCACCGCCAAGACCGGCCGGGTCCGCACCTGCGCGCTCCGGCGCGAGCGCCTCGCGCTCGTGGACGACTGGCTCGCCGAGCAGCGGCGGGTCTGGGAGTCGCGCACCGACCGGCTGGAGCAGTTCGTCACCGATCCCGAGGAGCACCAGTCATGAACACCGAACTCGACCTCAGCATCGAGCGCGTCATCCGCGCGCCCCGCGCCGCCGTGTGGCGGGCCTGGACCGACCCGGCCCGCTTCGAGCAGTGGTGGCTCCCGGCCCCGTTCGCGTGCCGCGTCGAGCGCTTCGACGCCGTGCCCGGCGGCCCCATGGTCACCAGCATGAGCGAGGACGGCGAGCAGTTCGTCCCCCACATGGACGCCGCGTTCCTCGTCGTCGAGGACGGCGAGCGCATCGTCTTCACCAACGCCATCGACAGCGCCTGGCGCCCGGCCGAACCCGAGCCGGTCGCCATGACCGCCGAGATCACGTTCGCCGACGCCCCCGAGGGCACCGCCTACCGCGCGCTCGTGCGCCACGGCAGCGCCGCCTCGCGCGACCGCCACGAGGAGCTCGGCTTCCACGAGGGCTGGGGCGCGGTCGCCGACCAGCTCGCCGCGCTGGCCGAGCGGGGGGAATGAGCGCCCGTTTACGGCCGCGACCTGCGGGTACACCTCCGGCTCTAGGAGGTGTGCCCGCATGGCATCGGTCACGGTCGCGGGTCGCGACATCACGGTCTCGCGGCCCGGCAAGGTCCTGTTCCCCGACGACGGCCTCACCAAGGGCGACCTGGTCGCCCACTACGAGGCGGTCGCCGAGGCGATGGTCCCGCACCTCGCGGGCCGCCCGCTCACGATGCGCCGCTACCCCGACGGCATCGGCGGGCCCGGCTTCTTCCAGAAGGACGCCTCCGACCACTTCCCCGACTGGGTCCGCACCGAGGCGGTCCGCTCGCGCACCGACGGGGGCACCGTCCACTACGTCGTCTGCGACGACGCGGCGACGCTCGTCTACCTCGCGAACCAGGCCGCGATCGAGTTCCACGTCTGGACGGCCACCGTCGAGGACCTCGAACGGCCCGACCGGCTCGTCATCGACATCGACCCGCCCGACGGGACCGACCACGCGGTGCTCCACAAGGTCGCCCGGCGCCTGCGCGACGTCTACACCGAGATCGGCCTGACCCCGTACGTGCAGGCCACCGGCGGGCGCGGCTACCACGTCGCGGCCCCGCTCGACCGCTCCGCCGGGTTCGAGGCCGTGCGCGAGCTCGCCCTCGCGGTCGCCGACCGCCTCGCCGCCGAGGACCCGGACCTGCTCACCACCGCGCAGCGCAAGAACAAGCGCGGGGACCGGATCTTCCTGGACGTCAACCGGAACGGCTTCGGCCAGACCTTCGCCGCCCCGTACACGCTCCGGGCCCGCCCCGGCGCGGCCGTGGCCACCCCGCTCGACTGGGACGAGCTCGGCCGCTCGCGCCCCGCGAAGTACACGCCGGAGAAGATCCGCCGCCGCCTCACCCGCAAGGCCGACCCGTGGTCGGCGATGGACGCGCACGCCGCGTCGGCCGAGGAAGCCCTGGAGAACCTGGGCTGACGCCCGCCGCGGACCCCGCACAACGCCCTCGACAGAAAGTTGTGCAATCGGTTGCCCAAAACCCTTGCTTTCCGGAAAGGGCTTTCCCTAGACTCATTGAAACATGTCAATCCCTACCCCTAGGAGCTCGGCGATGAGACGATCGCTAGCACTCAAGGTCGGTACGGTGGCCGCGGCGATGGCCGTGGCCGTCGCGGGCATCGCGTTCTCGACCACCGGCGCCTCGGCGCAGTCCAACGCGGCCACCGGCTACGCCACGCAGAACGGCGGCACCACCGGCGGCGCCGGCGGCGCGGTCGTCCGCGCCACGACCGGCACGCAGATCCATGCGGCCCTGTGCAACCGGGCCTCGACCAGCACCCCGATCATCATCCAGGTCGAGGGCACCATCAACCACGGGAACACCACGAAGGTCTCCGGCGACAGCTGCGACACCGCCGCGGACCGCATCGAGCTCAAGGGGATCAGCAACGTCACGATCCTCGGTGTCGGCGCGGGCGCGACCTTCGACCAGCTCGGCATCCACATCCGCGACTCCAGCAACATCATCATCCAGAACGTCACGGTCAAGAACGTGAAGAAGTCCGGCTCCCCGACCTCCAACGGCGGCGACGCCATCGGCATGGAGTCGAGCGTCCGCAACGTGTGGGTCGACCACACCACCCTCGAAGCCTCCGGCGGCGAGGACGAGGGCTACGACGGCCTGTTCGACCTCAAGGACGACACCAAGTACGTGACGCTCTCGTACTCGATCCTGCGCAACTCCGAGCGCGGCGGCCTCGTCGGCTCCAGCGACAGCGACACGGCGAGCAGCTTCATCACCTACCACCACAACCTGTACCAGAACCTGAACTCCCGCATGCCGCTCCTGCGCGGCGGGACCGCGCACTCCTACAACAACCACTTCACCGGGATCGTCGAGTCGGGCATCAACCCCCGCGTCGGCGCGAAGATCAAGGTGGACAACAACTACTTCGAGGACTCGAAGGACCCGCTCGGGACCTTCTACACCGACCTCATGGGCTACTGGCAGGTCAGCGGCAACACCTTCGACAACGTGACCTGGTCGTCCCCCGGCACCGACAACCACCCGGCGGGCCCGAACCCGACCTCCACCACCACGGTGTCGATCCCGTACTCGTACAGCCTCGACAGCGCCGCGTGCGTCCCGTCGATCGTGTCGAGCACCGCGGGCGCCAACAAGGGCCTGAAGACCTCCGACGGCTCCTGCAACGTCCAGACCCCGACGAACCCGCCCACCACCGGCAACCCCACGGACCCGCCGACCACCGGGAACCCGCCGACGGGCGCCAACCTGAGCCTCGGGGCGGGCGCCGACGGCACCTCCAAGGCCAGCGGCACCAGCTACGGCAACGTCATCGACGGCTCCGCCTCGACGTACTGGTCCCCGAGCGGCACCACCGGGCGCGTCTCGGTCAAGTGGAGCTCCGCGAAGACGATCGACACGGTCGTCATCAAGGAGGCCTCCGACGCGGCCGGGCGCATCGGCTCCTGGCAGCTCGTCAACAACGACACCGGCGCGGTCCTCGCCTCGGGCACCGGCGCGGGGACCATCTCCTTCACCGCCACGTCCCTGACGAAGGTCAACTTCGTGATCGTCTCGGCCTCCGGCACGCCGAAGATCACCGAGTTCGAGACCTACGCATAACCCCGGCGACGGGACCGGAACGAGGACGCCCGGAGCAGTCCGGGCGTCCTCACTCCTTGCTCCCTACTTCCCTGCGCGCGAGGCGATCCCGGCGAGGAGCGCCGCGACCTCCGGCCGCGAGAACGGCCCGACGTGCGGCAGCGGCAGCGAGTGCACCTCGGTCGGGTTGTGCGGCGTGAGCCGGTCGGCCTCGGCGATGAACCGGTCCTGGAGCGCGGGCGGGATGAGCCGGTCCTCGGTGAACCGCACGTACGTCCGCGGGATGCGGCCCCACTTCTCCGCCTCGACCCTGGTCTCCGCCAAGGGGATCGCCGCGGGCTCGTCGGGCTGGAACAGGTTGAGCACCCGCAGCAGCTCCTCGTCGCTGAACCCGCCCGCGAGGCAGTCGCGGATGCCGTCCAGCAGCACCGGGTCGGCGGTCCGCCAGTTCACCCGCGCGACGCCCAGTTCGGCGGGGTCCCCCGCGACGGCCGCGGTGACCTTCGCGATGAGGCTCCCGGCGTTCTCCGGCTCGGCCAGGTACGCGGCCATGCTCGGCAGCTCCACCGGGCAGTACGCCGCCATGTAGACGAGGTGGTCCACCAGCTCCGGGACCTCGTTCCCGACCCGGCTCAACGTGACCCCGCCCTGGCTGGAGCCCACCAGGACCACCGGCCCGTTCCGGCGGGCGCGGCGCACGATCCCGATCGTGTGCTCCGCGTAGTCGTCGAGCGTGAGCCCCGCCAGCGGCGACGGCTCCTTCGCCAGCGCCGCGGGGTCCTGCGGCGCCTGGTACGACCGCGGGTAGAACCCGTCGATCCCGTGGCCGGGCAGATCCACTGCGACCGTGGGGTACCCGCGGAGGGTCAGCTCGGTGGTGAGCCCGACCCAGCTGAACGACGAGACGTGCGTGCCGTGCACCAGCACGACGGTGGGGTTTGACATGGCCTGTGCTCCTTACGAATCGGTGGCGGCGGGTTCCCGCCGCATCGGTTGGACCGCCGGAGAGTCCTCCACTCGCACCGGTCCGCCGAGGTCGGCGAACCCGTGCCGCAGGTAGAGGGCCCGGCTGCCCGGTGAACTCGCCTCCAGGTACGCGGGGAGCCCGTCCCGGTCGGCCCTCGCCAGCCGGTCCCGCAGCAGCGCCGACCCGATCCCGCGGCCCTGCGCGGGCGGGACCACGCCCATCACGGCGAGGTAGACGTGCGGCCGGTCCACCGGATGCCTCGCGGCCAGCGCGGCTCCGAGCGCGAACAGCCGCGCCAGGGGCCCGCCGGGCGGCGCGTCCCCGGCGTCGAGGCGCTCTCCCGCCTTGAGCCGCAGCCAGATCGCGGCGCCCTCGCCTCCGGCCGCATAGGCTTCGGCGCCCGGATGGCCGAGGAAGGACCGGTAGAACCCGTCCTGGTAGGCCGCGCGGCGGTCCTCGTCGGGGAACAGCCAGGCGGCGAGCGGATCGGCGGCGAACGCCGAGGCGAGCGTGTCCATGAGCCCGCCGGCGTCGGATGCGTACACTGTATCGATGTCCACGTGTTCAAGACTCACACGGAGAACTGAAGCAATACAAGGTCGAATGCCGCGAAGTGTCCCACCACAGCGGCGATCGACCTAGTACACTTCACGCCATGGAACCGCCGTACCGCCAGATCGCCGCCGAACTGCGGGCGGGCATCGCCGCGGGGGATCTGCGCCCGGGGGACCGGGTGCCCTCGGTCAGGCAGATCGCCCAGCGCTGGGGCGTCGCGACCGCGACCGCGAACCGCGTCATGGCCGTCCTGCGCGACGAGGGCCTGGTGACCACCAGGGTCGGCGCGGGCACCGTCGTGAGCGACCGGGCCGAACCGGCCCCCGCGCCGGCCCCCGCCCCGCGGGTCAAGCCCGCCCGCAAGGGGAGCCTCCCGCCGCCGCTCACCCTCGCGCGCATCAGCGCTCAAGCCGTCGAGATCGCCGACCGCGAAGGGCTGCAAGCGGTCACGATGCGCCGCGTCGCCGCGGACCTGCACGTCGGCCCGATGTCCCTGTACCGCCACGTCGCCACCAAGGAGGACCTCCTCCTCGCGATGATCGCCGCGATCGCCGCCGAGCGGCCCCTCCCCGGGCCCCCGGCCGACTGGCGCCGCGGCCTGGAGCGGATCGCCCGCCTCCAATGGGACCTCTACCGCCGCCACCTGTGGGCCGCCCGCGTCATCTCCTTCACCCGGCCCCTGCTCGTCCCGGCCCTCGCCGCCTACACCGAGTGGACCCTCAGCGCCCTCGACGGCCTCGGCCTCTCGCCCCGCACCTGCGCCCGCGAGGCCCTCGCCCTCCACGCCCTCGTCAACACGGCCGCCCTCGCCCTCGCCGCCGAGTCCGAGGCCGAACTGGAGACCGGCGTGACCCTCGACCGCTGGCACCGCGCCCAGCGCCCGCGCACCGACTCCCTCCTTTCACCCGCCGACTTCCCCCGCCTCGCCGCGGCCCCCCAGGACGCCTTCACCGACCTCGAAGCCCTCTTCGAGTACAGCCTCACCCGCCACCTCGACGGCTTCGCCGCCCTCCTCCACGACCGCCGCTGACCCGTCCTACGGATGCCCTTCCGCGGGAAGGAGTTCGGCGATCAAGGCCTCGACCCGGGCCTTGATCTCGTCGCGGATCGGACGGACGGCCTCGACGCCCTGGCCGGCGGGGTCGTCGAGGTTCCAGTCCAGGTACCGCTTCCCGGGGAAGACCGGGCAGGCGTCGCCGCAGCCCATGGTGATGCACACGTCCGACGCCTCGACGGCGTCGACGGTGAGGATCTTCGGCGCCTCGGCTGAGATGTCGATGCCGACCTCCCTCATCGCTTCGACCGCGGCCGGGTTCACCTCATCGGCCGGCGCGGACCCCGCAGACCGCACCTCGATCCGATCCCCGGCAAGGTGGGTGAGCCACCCGGCGGCCATCTGGGAGCGCCCGGCGTTGTGGACGCAGACGAAGAGCACGGACGGCTTCGATGTCATGGCAGTGTTCCTTCGCTGTGCAGGACTTGCATGTGCAATGGTGATGGCGAGCATCGCGGCGCCCGTCAGCCGCAGCAGCCGCCGGTCTCCTTGAGCTGCGGGAGTTCGCGGCGCTCGCCGGAGTGCCCGTGCAGGACCCCGGTGGCGAGGCCGCGTGAGCTGATCGCCACCAGCTCCGGCTCGACCTTCGCGGCCGTGCCGCAGCAGCCCCCGGCCTCGCCCGCCTCGGCGATGCTCGTCGCGTCAAGCGAGCGCGAGGAGGAGCAGACGCCGGTCTCCGGCAGCTCCAGCTCGACCTTGTCAGCGGCCTCCCTGTCGCCCGCGAGGGCGGCGGCGATGGAGCGGACCTGCTCGTACCCGGTGGCGAGGAGGAACGTCGGGGCGCGGCCGTAGGACTTCATGCCGACCAGGTAGAAGCCCTCGTCGGGCTGGGCGAGGTCGGCTTCGCCGTGCGGGGGCACGGTGCCGCAGGAGTGGAAGTTCGGGTCGATGAGCGGCGCGAGCTTCGCGGGGGCCTCCACGATCGCGTCCAGCTCCAGGCGGATCTCCCGCAGCATCTCCAGGTCGGGACGGAATCCGGTCGCGGCGGCCACCTGGTCGGCCGCGATGGTGCGCTCGACACCGCCGACGTTCCCGGCCACCACGACCGAGCCGTCGGCCTGCGGCTCGAACCGGTCGATCGTGAAGCCCGTGACCAGCTCGATCGCACCGGCTTCGACCAGTCCGCGCAGGCGGGTGCCGATGGTGCCGCGCGCCGGGAGCGCGTCGGCCGAGCCGCCGCCGTACAGGCGCGTCGGCGAGTCGCCGCGGATCGCCCACGTGACCGCGGTGCCCGGCTCCTGCTCGGCGAGGGCGGCGAGGTTGAGGAGCGTGTTCGCGGCGGAGTGGCCCATGCCGACCACGAGGACCCGCTTGCCCGCGAACCGGTCGCGTTCGGCGCCGAGAACGTCCGGGAGGGGCCCGGCCGCCCAGGCGGCCGCGTCATCCTCACCGGGGGCGGCGAGGCCGTGGGCGCCCAGGGGGTTGCGCCGCCCCCAGGTCCCCGAGGCGTCGATGACCGCGTCGACCACGAGGTCGTCCCATTCCCCCGCTGCGGACCGGGTGCGGACGAGGTAGGGGCGGCCCTCGCGGCCGATGGTGCAGGTCTTGTCGACGCCGAGCCGCGAGACCGCGACGACGCGGGTGCCGTAGCGCAGGTGCGGGGCGATCTCGGGGGCCTTCGCCAGGGGCGCGAGGTAGGCGTCGATGAGCTCGTGCCCCGTGGGCAGGCCGTCGGGGTCGGGCCCGGTCCACCCCTGTGCTTCGAGCAGTCGCTTTGCGGCGCTATCGATGTCGAAGCGCCACGGGGAGAACAGGCGCACGTGCCCCCACTGGCGGATCGCGTCGGCCGGGCCCTCGCCCGCTTCGAGGACGATCGGGGTCAGGCCGCGTTCGACCAGATGCGCGGCGGCGGCGAGGCCGACCGGGCCGGCGCCGATCACGGCGACCGTGGCGACCGGGCGAGCGGTGGGGTTCGACATGGCGGACTCCTGGAATCTCGGGTGACCGCGGGGCTCGCGGTCGCATCAACCCACCTAACTAATATCAGCAATTACTGTTGATAGCAAGTTCTGTGGTTTACTGGACGCATGAGCCGCACGATCGAACTCACCCTGACCGACGTCAGCGCCGAGGAGCACTCGGACGCGTCGGTGATCGAGCACGCCAAGGGCCTCGCCCCCCAGTTCAAAGCCCTCGCCGACGAGAACCGCCTCGCGCTCGTCCTGCTCCTGTCCGAGCGCCCCCGCACCGTCCGCGAGCTGACCGACGCCACCGGCCTCGCCCAGACCCTCGTCTCCCACCACCTCGCGCCCCTGCGCGACCTCGGCCTCGTCTCGGTCACCCCCAAGGGCCGCAGCAACGTCTACTCCCTCTGCTGCGACGCCTTCGCCGCCCCCATGAGAGCCCTCGCCGGCCTCTCCAACCCCGCCGAGCACAACGGCTGCTGCTGACCACAGGGGAGCGGACACGAAAAAAGCCCTGTCGCCAGGGCTTTCACAGTGGAGTCTAGGGGAATCGAACCCCTAACCCCCGCCTTGCAAAGGCGGTGCTCTGCCAATTGAGCTAAGACCCCTCGCGGGCCGGCGGTGAGGCCGGTCCGTTCGAGTATCCCCGCCGCGCACGCGGCAACAGCGAGGATACCCGCAGCGCAGTGAGTTGGCTAACGCGATTCGCTAGCGCACGTCCTCCGCGGAGGTGGTGGCCTCGTGCCACAGGGTGCGGTCGTCGTTGATCGACTTGACCTTCTTGGCGACCACGAACGCGACCGTCGCCACACCGGCGACGATCAAGATCTTCTTCCACATGGACCCAGGCCCCCATATCAGAGATTGCCGCGTACAGCAATGCCGCGGTCGGCATCGCGCGATGCGCCTCAGCATAGCGAACTGCGACGCGCCGGACCGCCGGGCCGTGGCCCGCAGGCTCAATACCTGATGCCGGGCGTGTCGCCGGAGGGGTCGAAGAAGGTCTTCGCAGCGGCGAGCGCGGACGCGTCGCGCAGGACCTGGCCGGGCCGCGAGCCGTACCCGAGGAGCACGCCCTTCCACTCCATGCGGAGGTACTCCGCCGACAGGCGCAGGGTCCCGGCGAGCGGCGCCGAGACGTCGGGCTCCTCGTCGCCCTGGACGGTGACGCCCCACAGCCGCCGCCCGCCCATGCGGGCCTTGAAGTCGAGGCCGGGGACGCGGAGCCAGCCCGACCAGTAGTCCAGGTAGTTCTTGACCGAGCCGCTCACGGAGTACCAGTAGAGCGGGGACGCGATGACGATGTCGGTGGCGGCCAGCGTCGCGTCCTGGAGGACCCGCTCGGGCCCTTCGGCGAACGGGGTGCTGCCGTCCCCGGTGTGGCGGCGGTCCACGAACGGCGGCAGTCCCAGTTCGGAGAGGCGCAGCCACTCCTGCGCCTCCTCCGGTTCGAGGTGCTCGGCGGCGGCGCGGACGAGGGTCTCGGTGTTGCCGCCCGTGCGGGCGCTGCCGAGGACGAACAGGAACGAGCGGGGCGAGGCGGCCATGGCGGAGTCCTTCGAGCCGGGGAGGCGGGGTCCCCAGGTTCAAGGCCGCGGGCGGCCCGGGCTATTCCGGGCAAGAAAAAACCCGCCGGTGACCGGCGGGTGTTGGTGGGCGTACCAAGACTCGAACTTGGGACCTTCGAGTTATCAGCTCGACGCTCTAACCACCTGAGCTATACGCCCTTGCATCGGCCGCTCAACGGCGGCGCTGAGAAAGATTACCTCACCGTCGAGCCGTCGACGCCGCAGGGCCCCGCCTGGGAGGGACGGGCATCACTCGGGCGGAACGGCGGAGCGCCCGCGGCCGTTCCCAGCCGCGGGCGCTCCGTCTCAAGCCTCGCTAGTCGCGCTCGGCGAGCGTCACCTCGACGCCGCCGACCAGGTCGGCGCACACGTTGTAGATGAACGACCCGAGGGTCGCCAGGGCCGTGAAGAGGACCATGTTCACCACGCCGAGCAGGGCCGCGGCCCCGATGACGCCCTTCGCGGTGATCCTGAAGTCCTCGGCCGCCGCGGCCGTGTCGCCGCTGCCGCCCATGAGCATCTGGAGCATGTCGTTGACGGTGTCGAACACGCCCATCGCGTCGAGCGCGATGTACAGGACCGTCGTCGCCACGACCATGACGATGAACAGCACGATCGACACCGCGAACGCGAACTTCATCACCGACCACGGGTCGATCCGCTTGAGCCGCAGGCGGGCCCGGCGCGGGCCCCGGGCCGCGGCCTGGCTGACCGCCGCGCGGGCGGCGCGGACGGCGTCCGCGACGCGGGCCGACGAGGCGACCCCCGCGGCCTGCTGGGCCGCCGTGTTGCCGGTCGGCCCCGTCGACTGCGGGATCGGGACCGCCTCCGGCGTCACCGGCGGCGGCGTCATCCCCGGAGGGCGACGCAGCGTCAGCGTCTGGTCCTGCGCCGGCGCGGGGGCCGGGTCAGGCGACGGCTTGTCCTCGGCCTTCGGCTCGGCGTCGGTCGGCGACTCGGAGGGCAGCTCCGGCACGTCGTCCTCGCGCTCGGTCTCCGCTGCGGTGGCCTTCGCGTCGGTCATCTACTCGTCCTGCCCCTCATCGGGTTCCGGTTCCTCGGCGCTCCTGGTGATGGCGAGCAGCGACACTTCCTCGGGCAGGTCGATCAGCTTGACGCCCTGGGTGTTGCGGTCCGACGTCTGCCGGACCGGCTTCACAGGAGTCCTGATGACCCCTCCCTCCGAGGTGATCGCGAACAGCTCGTCGTCGGGCGTCACCGACAGCGCCCCAACCAGGTCGCCGCGCCGTTCCGTGATCTTAGCCGTCAGGACGCCCTTGCCGCCGCGGCCCTGCTGCGGATACGCGTCGACCGGAGTCCGCTTCGCGTAGCCGCGGCTGGTGGCCACGAGGATGTCCATATTATCGCGGAGCACGATCATCGTGAGCAATTCGTCGTCCCCGACGAACCGCATCCCGATCACGCCGCTCGTCGCCCGGCCCATCGGCCGCAGCGCCTCGTCGGTCGCCTGGAAGCGGATCGACTGCGCCTTGCGCGAGACCAGCAGCAGGTCGTCCTCCTGCTGGATGAGGGCCGCGCCCACGAGCTCGTCGCCGTCGCGCAGGTTGATGCCGATGAGGCCGCCCGTGCGCGGGGAGTCGAAGTCGGTGAGCTTCGACTTCTTGACCAGGCCGTTGCGGGTCGCCAGCACCAGGTACGGCGTCACCTCGTAGTTCGCCATCTGGATGACCTGGGCGATCGTCTCATCGGGACCGAACGCCAGGATGTTCGCCACATGCTGGCCGCGGGCCGTGCGCGAGGCCTCCGGCAGCTCGTACGCCTTCGCGCGGTACACGCGGCCCTTGTTCGTGAAGAACAGGATCCAGTCGTGCGTGGTGCACACGAAGAAGTGGCTGACGATGTCGTCCTGCTTGAGCTGCGCGCCCTGGACGCCCTTGCCGCCGCGCTTCTGCGAGCGGAACGAGTCCGTGGTGGTGCGCTTGACGTAGCCGCCGCGGGTGATCGTCACGACGATGTCCTCGCGCGCGATCAGGTCCTCCATGGACACCTCGCCGGCGTCCGGGAGGATCTGGGTCCGGCGCTCGTCGCCCCAGCGGGCCACGACCGCGCCCAGCTCCTCGCGGATGATCTGGCGCACCCGCTCGGGCTTGGCGAGGATGTCGGCCAGGTCGGCGATCTTCGCCTCGATCTCGGCGAGCTCGTCGATGATCCGCTGCCGCTCCAGGGCCGCGAGGCGGCGCAGCTGCATGTCGAGGATCGCCACGGCCTGGACCTCGTCGACGTCGAGCAGGCCCATGAGGCCCTGCTTCGACTCCTCCGCGGAGGGCGAGCGGCGGATGAGCGCGATCGTCTCGTCGAGCAGGTCGAGGGCCTTCGCGAGGCCGCGCAGGATGTGGGCGCGCTCCTCGGCCTTGCGCATCCGGTACTGGGTGCGGCGGACGATCACGTCGATCTGGTGCGCCACGTAGTAGCGGACCATCTGCGCGATGTTGAGCGTCCTCGGGACCCCGTCGACCAGCGCGAGCATGTTCGCGCCGAACGTGTCCTGGAGCTGCGTGTGCTTGTACAGGTTGTTGAGCACGACCTTCGGGACCGCGTCGCGCTTGAGCACGACCACGATCCGCATGCCGGTGCGGCCCGAGGACTCGTCGCGGATGTCCGCGATGCCGCCGAGCTTGCCCTCCTTGACGAGGTCGGCGATGCGCTCGGCCAGGTTGTCGGGGTTCACCTGGTACGGCAGCTCGGTGACGACCAGGCACGGGCGGCCCTTGGTGTCCTCCTCGACCTCGATGACCGCGCGCATCTTGATCGAGCCGCGGCCCGTGCGGTACGCGTCCTCGATCGCGGCGCGGCCGAGGATGGTCGCGCCGGTCGGGAAGTCGGGGCCGGTGATGATCCGCAGGACGGCCTCAAGGGCCTCCTCCTCGGTCGCCTCCGGGTGCTCCAGGCACCAGTCGACGGCCTTGGCGACCTCGCGGAGGTTGTGCGGCGGGATCTTCGTGGCCATGCCGACCGCGATGCCCTCGGAGCCGTTCACCAGGAGGTTCGGGATGCGGCTGGGGAGGATCGTCGGCTCGGTGGTCTTGCCGTCGTAGTTCGGCTCGAAGTCCACCGACTCCTCGTCGATGTCCCGCA
This sequence comes from Glycomyces mayteni, assembly GCF_042428885.1. Lineage (NCBI taxonomy): Bacteria > Bacillati > Actinomycetota > Actinomycetes > Glycomycetales > Glycomycetaceae > Glycomyces > Glycomyces mayteni. Next base: position 701,144 of record NZ_JBHMBP010000001.1, on the reverse strand, counting down.
GCATCTCCATGGCGAGCGGTTCGAGGCGCGACTCGGTGTACCGGTGCGCGGCCGCCGGGTCGTTGCCGGGGGACCCGAAGTTGCCCTGGCCGTCGATGAGCGGATAGCGCAGGGACCACGGCTGGGCCATGCGCACGAGCGAGTCGTAGATCGCGCCGTCGCCGTGCGGGTGGAACTGCCCCATGACGTCGCCGATGACGCGCGAGCACTTGACGTACCCGCGGTCGGGGCGGTAGCCGCCGTCGTACATCGCGTAGAGGATCTTGCGGTGGACCGGCTTGAGGCCGTCCCGCACGTCGGGCAGCGCGCGCCCGACGATGACGCTCATCGCGTAGTCGAGGTACGACCGCGACATCTCCACTTCGATGCCGACCGGGTCGATGCGGCCGTGGCCTTCGGGGATCTCCAGCTGGTCTTGGTTGTTCTCAGGCACCAGTGCTTCCTTGCTGTGTCAGACGAAGTCGTGTCGGGCCGTTGCCTAGATGTCCAAGAATCGGACGTCTTTGGCGTTCTCCTGGATGAAGCGGCGGCGGCTCTCCACGTCCTCACCCATCAGGACGCTGAAGAGCTCGTCCGCGGTTGCCGCGTCGTCGAGCTGAACCTGGAGCAGGTTGCGCTGCGAGGGGTCCATGGTCGTCTCCCACAGCTCGGTGTAGTTCATCTCACCGAGGCCCTTGTAGCGCTGGACGCCGTCCGAGCGGCGCGGATCGGCCTTGCCGGAGGCGACGCCAGCCTCGATCACCCGGTCGCGCTCGGCGTCCGAGTAGGCGTAGTCGACCAGGTCGCCCTTCTTGTTCCACTTGATCTTGTACAGCGGCGGCTGGCTCATGTACACGTGGCCCAACTCGATGAGCGGGCGCATGAAGCGGAACAGGAGCGTCAGCAGCAGGGTGTTGATGTGGTGGCCGTCGACGTCGGCGTCCGACATCAGGATGACCTTGTGGTAGCGGAGCTTCTCGGCGTCGAACTCCTCGTGGATGCCGGTGCCCAGGGCGGTGATCATGCCCTGGACCTCGTTGTTCTTGAGGATCTTGTCGAGGCGGGCCTTCTCCACGTTGAGGATCTTGCCGCGGATCGGCATGATCGCCTGCGTCCGCGGGTTGCGGCCCTGCTTCGCGGAGCCGCCGGCCGAGTCGCCCTCGACCACGAAGATCTCGCACTCCTCGGGGTTCGTCGACTGGCAGTCGGCGAGCTTGCCGGGCATCGAGGAGGTCTCCAGGAGGCTCTTGCGGCGGGCCAGCTTGCGGGCCTGCTGCGCGGCCTTGCGGGCGTTCGCCGCGCTGGAGGCCTTCTGGACGATGATCCGCGCTTCCTTCGGGTGGCGGTCGAGCCAGTCGGGCAGCCACTCGTTGCAGACGCGCTGCACGAAGCCCTTGATCTCGGTGTTCCCGAGCTTGGTCTTGGTCTGGCCCTCGAACTGCGGCTCGCGCAGCTTCACGGAGATGATCGCGGCCAGGCCCTCGCGGATGTCCTCGCCGGAGAGGCGGTCCTTCTCGGACTTGATGATCTTCTTGTCGAGGCCGTACTTGTTCACCGCGTTGGTGAGCGCCGAGCGGAAGCCCTCCTCGTGGGTGCCGCCCTCGTGCGTGTTGATCGTGTTCGCGAAGGTGTACACCGACTCGCCGTACGACTCGTTCCACTGCATCGCGATCTCGACGGTGTGGAACTCCTTCTCGTCCTCGGCCGTGAACTGGACCACCGTGGGGTGGACGGCGTTCTTCGAGGCGTTCAGGTGGCGCACGAAGTCGGCGATGCCCTCTTCGTACTGGAACCGGACCTCGCGGACGTTGCCCTCGTCGTCGAGGTGCTCGGGGCGCTCGTCGCGGAGGGTGATGGCCAGGCCCTTGTTCAGGAAGGCCATCTCCTGGATGCGGCGGTAGATCGTCTTGTAGTCGAATTCGAGGGTCTCGAAGATGTCGCCGTCGGGCCAGAAGCTGACCACGGTGCCCGTCTCGTCGGTGGGCTCGCCCTTCTCAAGGGGGCCGGGCTGGGCGTGCTTGTAGTCCTGGCGCCAGTTGAAGCCGTCGCGCTTGATCTCGACGGTCACGCGGGTGGAGAGCGCGTTCACGACCGAGACGCCGACGCCGTGCAGACCGCCGGAGACGGCGTACGTCTGGGAGTCGAACTTGCCGCCCGCGTGGAGGACGGTGAGGGCCACCTCGACACCCGGCTTCTTCAGCTTCGGGTGGAGGTCCACGGGGAAGCCGCGGCCGTCGTCGCGGACGCTCACGCCGCCGTCGTCGGTGAGCGTCACGAGGATGTCGGTGGCGTAGCCCGCCATGGCCTCGTCGACCGCGTTGTCGACGACTTCCTGGATGAGGTGGTGCAGGCCGCGCTCGCCGGTCGAGCCGATGTACATGCCCGGACGCTTCCGGACGGCCTCAAGGCCTTCGAGCACCTGAAGCGAACTGGCGCTGTACTCGTCCTGCTGCTTCGCCGCCACCGGCAACTCCTTCTGTCGTCGAATCGTCGTTCACGGTCGGTAAAGAAAAGCTAATCCATGGCTGTGACACTTGCAGCCGTCTGGCCGCGGAAGCACCCGATGTCCGAAGTCCGGGCCCGCGCGATGGGGGCCGCCCGGGACGGACCGGAGCGGCGGCCGGACGCTGGAGAGCGCCGGCCGCGACCGCATCCGTCAATCTTACTTCGTCCGGGCTCGGGATCGGGCCTCCGCGGGCCTCGCTGTCGCCATAGTCGCACTGGGAGGCGCGGACATGAACCCCCCTACGGACCTAGGGGTGTCCGGCTTCAGAACGTGTCACGAGAGCCATTAAACCGCACTCGCCTCGGACCGTACGAACGTGTCGGTTGCCTCGGGCCGACGATCTTCAGCCGCTTGACCACGCTCGGGCCCAGGGCCGCGGCGATCTTCGCGTGGATCTGGCGCGAGAACAGGCGCAGCTGCGTGGCCCACGCGGTGGACTCGGCGACCACGAGGAGCTCGCCGTTCTCCAGCTGCTCGGGGCGGCAGTGGCCCGCGATGTCGGGGCCGACGATGGCCTCCCAGCGGCCGAACACCGAGGCGTCGGCGACCTTGCGCGTCCAGCCGTTCTTGCGCACGATCTGGGGGAGGAGGTTCCCGAGCAGCTCGGGGTCGCGCTTGTCGGGCCCGGGGCCGGACCACTCCTTGCGGAAGCGCGGGTCGTCGGACTTGCCGCGCCGCCGCGGGCGCGGACGGTAGTCGAATCCGTTAGAGGACACGTTTGACCTCGCCTTCCCACACGTCGTAGCGGGCGCCGGTGAGCCGGTCGGGCACATCCCCGGCGACCGCGCAGGTGATGAGCGTCTGCGGGGCGGCCTCGGCGTACTCGGCGAGCCGCTCGCGCCTGGTGGCGTCGAGCTCGGCGAACACGTCGTCGAGGATGAGGATCGGGGCGGTGCCGTCGGACCGCAGCAGCTCGAACGCGCCCAGGCGCAGCGAGAGCGCGACCGACCAGGTCTCACCGTGGGAGGCGTAGCCCTTGACGGGGAGGCTCCCCAGGACCAGGTCGAGGTCGTCGCGGTGGGGGCCGACGAGGGTCGAGCCGCGCTCGACCTCCTTGGCGCGCACGCCCGCGAGCGCGGCCGCGAGGCGGGCTTCGAGGACGTCCTGCTCGGCGGTGAGGCCGTCGCCGAGCTCGGACTCGTACGTGAGCGTCACCTCGGCGCGGCCGTCGGCGATGCGCGAGTGGGCCTTGGCGACGGGCTCGGCGAGGTCGTCGAGGAGCGCGAGGCGCCCGGCCATGAGCTCGGCGCCGTGGGCGGCGAGGTGCGCGTCCCACGCGTCGAGGGTCGCCATCTCGGCGCCGCCGGGGCCGCGGCCGCCGGTCTTCTTCGCGAGGTACGCGGTGCGCAGAAGGGTGTTGCGCTGCTTGAGGACCCGCTCGTAGTCGGCGCGCACGCCCGCGAAGCGCGGGTAGCGGGCGCACAGGAGCTCGTCGAGGTAGCGGCGGCGGGCCGAAGGCTCGCCGCGGACCAGCGCGAGGTCCTCGGGGGCGAACGCGATGGCCTTGAGGGCGCCGATGATCTCGCGGGGGCGCTTGAGGTCGGTCCGGTTGAGGCGGGCCTTGTTCGACTTGCCGGGGACGATCGCCAGCTCGGCGAGGAGGCGCCGGGAGTCGTGGAGGATCTCGGCCCTGACCACGGCCTGCTCGCAGCCCTGGCGGACCAGGGGGGCGTCGGAGGAGACGCGATGGGAGCGGAGGTTCGCCAGGTAGACGAGGGACTCGACCAGGTTGGTCTTGCCGTGTCCGTTGGGGCCCACCAGGATCGAGGGCCCCTCGTCGAACAGGACTTGGGCGTGCGCGTAGGACCTGAAGTCCGTCAATTGCAGCTGTCGTACACGCACGCCTCTATCTTGCCGCTTCGCTTATTCGGACTTCACGGCGTGTCCGCCAAATTGGTTCCTCAGCGCCGCGACGGCCTTCATCGCCGGGGAGTCCTCCTGGCGCGAGGTGAAGCGGGCGAACAGCGACTCGGTGATGGCCGGGAGCGGGACGCGCAGGCGGATGCCCTCGTCCACGGTCCAGCGTCCCTCGCCGGAGTCCTCGACGTAGCCCTTGACGTGGTCGAGCTTCGGGTCCGCCTCCAGCGCCCGGTCCATGAGGTCGAGCAGCCACGAGCGGATGACGGTGCCCTCGCGCCACGACTTGAAGACCTCGGGCACGTTGTCGACGTACTCGCTGGCCTCCAGGAGCTCGTAGCCCTCGGCGTACGCCTGCATCATGGCGTACTCGATGCCGTTGTGCACCATCTTGGCGTAGTGCCCGGCGCCGACGCCGCCCGCGTGGACGAAGCCGTGCTCGCCCTCGGGCTTGAGCGCGTCGAACACCGGCTGGAGCCGCGCCACGTCGGCCTCGGCGCCGCCGACCATGAGCGCGTAGCCCTCGGTCAGGCCCCACACGCCGCCGGAGACGCCCGCGTCGACGTACCCGATGCCGCCCGCGGCGAGGGTCTTCGCGTTGACCGCGTCGTCGGTGAAGCGGGAGTTGCCGCCGTCGACGACGATGTCGCCCTCGGACAGCAGCCCGGCCAGCTCCTCCACGGTGGACCGGGTGGCCTCGCCGGCGGGGACCATGACCCACACGGCGCGCGGGGCGTCGAGCGCCGCCACGAGTCCGGCGAGCGAGTCCACGTCGGCGACGTCCGGGTTGCGGTCGTAGCCGACGACCCGGTGTCCAGCCTTTTCGAGCCGCAACTTCATGTTGCCGCCCATCTTGCCGAGCCCGATCATGCCGAGTTGCATGTCGCGCCCCCTTTCAAACACGAAAGCGTTCCGCGGTGTTCGCGCCAGGGTCGTTCACGTCGTTGTGCGGTCAGGCGTCCCAACGCAATGGTTGCAGCATGTACAGGTACACGTCGTGGTTTGTGTCGGAATCCTCATCTTCGGGCGCGGGCTGCCCGGTCATCACGACCGGCTTCCCGAGCTCGTTCATCTTGAACGCCGTGTAGGGGGCGTCCATGGCGGCGAGGCCGTCGAGGAGGTACGTCGGGTTGAACGCGATCTTGCCCGGCTCGCCGTCGAGCGAGCAGTCCATGGCCTCCGACGCCTTCGCGTCCTCGGCGCCCCCGGCCTCGACCACGAGCCCGTCCTCGTCGAACGAGAGGCGGATCGGCGAGTTGCGGTCGCCGACGAGCGCGACGCGGCGGGCGACCTCGATCAGCTCGGAGGTCTTGACCTTGAGCGTGGTCGCGTACGTGGTCGCCAGGAGGCTCCGCAGCGGCGGCAGCTGGCCGTCGAGGACGCGGGAGGTCGTCTGGCGCCCGCCCGCGGTGAAGCCGATCATGCCCGGGGCGCCCTCGGCGCCCGTGGGGACCGCGATGGTCACCGGGCCCGACAGCGAGCCGAACGTGCGGGCCGTGTCGGCGAGGGCCTTGGCGGGCACCAGCACGGTCACCGAGACGCTGGAGTCGCCCGGCTCCCACGACGAGTCGCGGATGGCCATGCGGTAGCGGTCGGTGGCGAGCATCCCGATGCCGCCGCCGGTCATCTCCACCTGGACGCCGGTCATCGTCGGCAGGGTCTCGTCCTTGCCCGCGGCGACCGCGGTCTGGGCGACGGCCTTCGCGAACTCCTCGGCGTCGATGGTCCCGATCGCCTCGGGCATCTGCGGCAGCGAGGGGTAGTCCTCCAGGGGCATGGTCGGGAGGGTGAACCGGGCCGACCCGCAGGTGAGCTCGGCGTGGGGGCCGTCGACGACAAAGTCGACGGGCTTGTTGGGGAGGGCCTTGACGATCTCGGCGAGGAGCTTGCCGGAGACCAGCGCGGTCCCCGCGCTCTCACCGGTGACCTCGACGGTGACCCGGGTGGAGATCTCGTAGTCGAAACCGGAGATCGTCAGGGTGCCCTCGTCGACCGACAGGCGGGCGCCCGCGAGGACGGGCACCGACGGGCGGGCCGGGAGGCTCTTCGCGGTCCAGGAGACCGCGTCCGCGAAGGTGTCGCGTTCGACTTGGAACTTCATGGGTCGCTCCTTCTCGATGAAGCTCGGTTGTTCACAGCGCTATTACTAATGGTTTCTCTATAGATATAACTGTCGTCGTAGTCGTCGGTGCTGTGGAAACTGTGGAAAACCCGCCTTTCCGCAGCTCGTCCCGGCTACGGGCCTGTGGACGGCCTGTGGAGAACCTGTGGATGAATCAGGAGCTTATCCACAGCCTCCGACACCCGCCGAGTTTTCCACATTCCATCCACAGGGTTGTCCACAGCTTTTCCACAGGTTATGCACAGGGTTCTCCACAGCCTCAAAGCGAATCAGAATCGCACTCCCGCCTGTTATCCACACTCTGTCCACAGGCTTTCCACAGATTTCGGCGCTTATCCACAGCTTTTCCACAGACTTGTCCACAGGCCGCTCATTCGTCGGTGTGTTTCAAACGGTTCGTCAATTCCGCGATCTGGTTGTAGAGGGCCCGGCGCTCCGCCATCTGCTTCCGGATCTTCTTGTTCGCGTGCATCACCGTCGTGTGGTCGCGGCCGCCGAACGCCTGCCCGATCCGCGGCAGCGACATGTCCGTCAGCTCCCGGCACAGGTACATGGCGACCTGGCGGGCGTTCACGAGGATGCGCGAGCGCGAGTTGCCCTTGAGGTCGGCCGAGGCCACCCCGAAGTAGTCGGCGGTCGCCTGCATGATCTGGTCCACCGTCACCTCGGCGGTGGCGCCGCCCTCGGGGATGAAGTCGTGCAGCACCTCCTCGGCCAGGCCCAGGTCCACGGGCTTCTTGTTCAGGCTGGCGTACGCCGTCACCCGGATGAGCGCGCCTTCGAGCTCGCGGATCGAGTGGTGGATCTGCGTCGCGATGAACTCGACGGCGTCGGTGGGGACGTTCAGCTCGTCCTGCACGGCCTTCTTGCGCAGGATCGCGATGCGCGTCTCCAGGTCCGGCGGCTGGATGTCCGCGAGCAGGCCCCACTCGAAGCGGGTCCGCAGGCGGTCCTCCAGGGTCTGGAGCTGCTTCGGCGAGCGGTCGGAGGAGATCACCAGCTGCTTGTTGGCGTTGTGGAGCGCGTTGAAGGTGTGGAAGAACTCCTCCTGCGTGCGCTCGCGGTCCATGAGGAACTGGATGTCGTCGATGAGGAGGATGTCCACGTCCCGGTAGCGGCGCTGGAACGCCTGCTGGCGCCGGTCCGACAGCGAGTTGATGAAGTCGTTCGTGAACTCCTCGGTGGTCACGTACCGCACGGACTGGGCGGTGCCCAGGTCGTGGGCGTAGTGGCCGACGGCGTGGAGCAGGTGCGTCTTGCCGAGCCCGGAGCCGCCGTAGAGGAACAGCGGGTTGTACGCCTTCGCCGGGGCCTCGGCGACGGCGAACGCGGCCGCGTGCGCGAACCGGTTCGAGGAGCCGATGACGAACGTGTCGAAGTTGTAGCGCGGGTTCAGCCGGCCGACGCCGTCGACGGCCTTCGCGGGCGCTGCGGTGTGGGCCTTGGTGATCCCGCCGCGGCGCTCGGGGTCGGGGTCGTCGGAGGGCGGCGGCGCGACCGGCGGCGCGGCCTGGTCCTTGTGCCCGTCGGCGCGGCGGGCCGCGGTCTCGGACAGGACCCGCTCCAGCTCCTCGCCGGGCGGCTCGGGGGTGCGCTCCTCCCAGCGGGGCCCCTCGGCCTCGGCCTGGCGGGCGGGCTGGTGCGGGATCGGCGCGGGGCGCTCGGGCTCCGGTTCGGGCGCGCGCTCGACCGGCGACGCGGGACGCTCGGGTGCGGGGCGCTCGGGCGCGGGGGCCGCCTCGCCGGGGCGGAAGGAGGCGGTGTCGAACAGGCTCGGCGGGTTCTGCGCCGGGACGGGGCCGCGCGGCGCGGGCGGGGGCTCCTCGAACTTCGGGCGCTCGAACACGATCGTCGCGTCGGCGGCCTCCGGGGCGGGCGTCCCGTTCGCGGGCGGCTGCTCCGGGGCCGCGGGCTCCGGTGCGGCCTCGACCTGCTTCTCCTGCAAGGTGACCGCGATCTGCGTCGGCTGGCCCAGGTGCCGGGAGAGGGCCTCGCTGATGGGGACGCGGAGCTTCGACTCGAACGCCGATCGGGCGAACTTGTCGGGGGCGGCGACGATGAACGTGCCGGGCATCGACAGCACCGGCTGCGACAGCCGCATCCACGCCGCCTGCTGGCGGGTGAGCGACGACGCCTCGGCCAGCTCGGCGGACACCGCCGACCAGACTGCCGACAGATCCTGGTCGGTCACGTTCGCCATCCCTCTGTGTTCATGAAGCTCGTCGCTGTGTGTGCGTGGTGCTCGTCGTCCCGTGCCCCGGCGCTCGCCGTCTGTCCCCGAACGGCCGGTTTCGCGAAGTTCGGAGGCCGCAGCCGGTAGGCTCCGATGCAGGCGATCCGCACCGCCCGGGCCGGTCCTCCCGGCGCATCCGGCGACGCGTCCCAGCAAGTTTTCCACAGGTTATCCACAGGCCTTCAGGTGCCCTGTGCACATGCGCCGCTTGTGACAATGTTTCCTGAATCACGGTCATGACCTGGTATTTCTCGCAACACCCCTGACGATGCCGTTCCGGCGCCGCAGAACTCGCCCACAGTCGGCGCGAAGTTATCCACAGGCTGCTCGCGGCGGTCGCGGGACCTCGCCGGACGCGTCCCGGCGGCTCCGCCGAGGACGCCCGCCGGGCCCGGTTTCGGGCCGCACCCGGGTTGGCGACCGCGCCGGTGCGACGAGTAACATGAGCGAGTTGCCCGTCGAACCAGAGGGGCATGCCACACCAGCCGTCAGCGGCTGGGGACCCCGGTGAAAGCCCTGCTAGGCTGTTCTCCGCGTCCCCGTAGCCCCGATCCGGGGCTGGGCCCCGAGGGCCCGGCGCAGTGGCAATTTGATTCGTAATGGGAGACATCCGTCGTGAGCAAGCGCACCTACCAGCCGAACAACCGCCGTCGCAAGCGCACCCACGGCTTCCGGCTGCGCATGCGCACCCGTGCGGGCCGCGCCATCGTCAACGCGCGCCGCAACAAGGGTCGCAAGCAGCTGACCGTCTGAGCGCTTGCCTCAGGTCCCCTGCGCGAGGCGGGCGAGTACGCCCGCCCGCGGGGGATGAGGACGTGATCCAGGTGCTACCAGCCGACGCGCGCATCCGCAGCAGCCGGGACTTCGGTGCCGTGCTCAAGCGCGGGCGCCGGGCCGCCCGCGGCGGCGTCGTCGTGCACTGGGCACCAGCGCTCCAACCGGCCGCCGAGCCGGCGACACCGTCCGAAGCCGATGCGAACCGCACGGCGCGGGCGGGTTTCGTCGTCTCCAAGGCCGTCGGCAACGCCGTGGTGCGCAACAAGGTCAAGCGCCGCCTGCGGCACGCCGCCGCCGAGGCGCTCCCCCACTGGCCCGCCGGGACCGACGTCGTCGTCCGGGCCACCCCCAAAGCCGCCGAGCGGGACTTCGCAGCACTGCGCCGCGACCTCGCCGAGGCCGTCCAGGCGGCCCGCACCGGAAAGAGCGGCCGCCAGCACCGGAGCCGGTCGTGACCGCCGCCGCGTCACCCCACGACGGCTGTTCGCCCAAAGCGAAAGCCTTTGCGCACAAGCCGGAATCACGCCTGGTCCGAGTGGTGGCCGCCCCCGTGATCGCGTACCGTCGGTGGATAAGCCCGGCGCTTCCGGCACGCTGCCGCTTCTACCCCAGTTGCAGCGCATATACCCTTGAGGCGCTGTCCCGGCACGGTGCAGCCCGTGGCATATGGTTGAGCCTGCGACGGCTGGGACGGTGCCACCCCTTTCATCCGGGGGGTTTCGACCCCGTGCCCCCTCGGCATGAGTGAGCACGTGATGAATTCGAGCGAGATGACTGGAGTCCGCAAGTGATGGAGTGGGCCTACAACGGCGTGTCGTGGGTGCTGCTGCGGTGGCACGACCTCTGGTCGAACGTCTTCGGCGGCGACGACAACGGATTCCTGCAGAGCGACTGGGCCTGGGTCCTCGCCATCGTGGGCGTCGTCATCACACTCCGCGTCATCCTCTTCCCGCTCTTCGTCAAGCAGATCCAGTCCCAGCGGGCGATGCAGAAGCTCGCCCCTGAGATCAAGGCGCTCCAGGAGCGCTACAAGGGCGACCGCGAGACGCTCCAGAAAGAGATGATGGAGCTGTATCGGAAGGAGAAGGCCAACCCGCTCATGGGCTGCCTTCCCATCCTGATCCAGATGCCGGTCTTCCTGGCGCTCTTCCACATCCTGCGCCGCCCCGACCCCGAGCAGACCCTGAACACCGACCTGTACGGGTGGACCGGCCTCGCCGGCGGCCCGGCGTCGGACTGGAACACGTACGTCCACGCGAAGCTCTTCGGCGCCCCGTTCTGGAGCACCTTCCTGACGCCCGCCTCGCAGCTCGACGCCGTGGACTCCTCCTCCGTCAACGTCAAGCTCGTCGCGGGCATCCTCGGCGCGCTGATGATCCTCACGACGTTCCTCACCACCCGCCAGATGATCCTCAAGACCGGCTGGAACGAGGACCCGAACCAGCGCATGATCCAGAAGGTGATGCTCTACGGCATCCCGGTGATCATGATCTTCTCCGCGGGCGCGTTCCCGATCGGCGTGGTCATCTACTGGACCATCAACAACCTGTTCTCGCTGGCGCAGCAGCAGTACGTGCTCCGCAAGTACCCGCCGCCCGCGCAGAACAACGCGAACGCGAAGCCGCCGAAGCCCGGCTCGAAGGCCCACGAGAAGATGCTCGAAGAGCAGCGCGAGGCCGAGCAGCGCCGCAAGGACCTGGCCCCCAAGCCCGGCAAGCGGCCGAAGCAGACCGGCGCCGCCCCCGCCAAGCCGACCGGATCGGACCAGGGCGTGAACGGATCGAGCGTCAACGGCTCCGGGACCGCCAAGAGCGGGCCGGGCGCGGGCAAGAACCTCTCGCGGGCGGAGCGGATCGCCCGGGCCAAGAAGGTCAGCGGCGCGCAGCAGGCCTCCAAGAAGAAAAAAGGCTAGGGGGACGGTCCGCGGCGGCGCAGGCGCCGCGGATCAGCCACAATGGTGCAAACTAGGCTTATAACGAGCGATAGGACGAGTTGGCAATTATGGGAGCAACTGAGGTGCGGGAGGACGAGGTGGCCTCCGAAGACGACCTCTTCGAGCAGAGCGAAGTGGCGGCCGACTACATGGAAGGCCTGCTGGACATCCTCGACCTCGACGGGGACATCGACGAACTCGTCGTCGGCGACCGCCCCCAGGTCGAGATCGTCGGTGAGGACCTCGGCGGGCTCGTCGGCCCCAAGGGCCAGACCCTCGAAGCCCTCCAGGAGCTGTGCCGACTCGCGGTGTACCGCAAGACCGGGGACCACTCGCGCCTGATGCTCGACATCGGGGGCTACCGCGCCGGGCGCCGCAAGAAGCTCGCCGAGCTGGCCGAGAAGACCGCCAAGCGGGTCATCGAGACCGCCAGCGTGGTCAAGCTCGACCCGATGAGCGCCTTCGAGCGCAAGTGCGTCCACGACGTCATCAACGCCACCGACGGCGTGCAGAGCGAGTCCGAGGGCGCCGAGCCGCGCCGCCGGGTCGTCGTGAAGCCCGCCGAGTAGCAGTGCCGGCGAACCGAGTAGTGCGGAGCGACTGAACGAATGAACGACGAGCCGGAAGGCTCTGAACCCGCCGAGGCCAATGTTTCACGTGAAACATTGGCCTCTGTGTTCGGAGCGGACGACGACCGGATCGCCCTGGCGGAAGGCTATGTCGGCCTCCTGTCGACCATCGGGATCGAGCGCGGCCTCATCGGGCCGCGCGAGGTGCCGCGGCTGTGGGGGCGGCACGTGCTCGGCAGCGCCGTGGTGGAGGAGCTGATCCCGCAGGAGTCCGACGTGATCGACGTCGGGTCCGGCGGCGGGCTCCCGGGCATCCCGCTCGCCATCGCAAGGCCGGACATCTGGGTGACCCTCGTGGAGCCCATGCAGCGCCGCGTCACGTTCCTGGAGGAGGTCGTCGCGACGCTCGGCCTCCACAACATTGAGGTGGTGCGGGCGCGCGCCGACGAGGTCGCCCCGCGGGGCAAGGCCGACATCGTGGTCTCCCGGGCCGTCGCGCCCCTGGGGAAGCTCGCGGGCTGGTGCCTGCCGCTGGCCCGCCTCGGCGGCCTGATGCTGGCGATCAAGGGGCAGAGCGCGGAAGAGGAGATCAAGCGCGACGCGAACGCGATCCGCGCGCTCGGGGGTGCGAAGGCGTCGATCCTCCAGTGCGGTGAGTACAAGCTGAGCGAGCCCGTGTTCACCGTCCCGGTAACGGTTGTGGAGATCGAGCGGGTGCACTAGCCAACCGGGGCAACCCGACCGGAAAATTCATACAGCGAAAGCCCTAGGGCTGCAACGAGTGCCGCGATGAGACCGTCATCGCGGCACTGCGTATTCGGCGATGCGCGTCCGGTTCGGATAACCTATCCCGAGTAAGCTACTCCGAGCAGGGCGATGTTTCACGTGAAACATTCGGCCCGTAGTCTGTGGCGGTGAACGTGCGCGACCCCCTTCCCTCCGAAGATCGTGAACACAGCTCCCTTGGCGGCGATACCCCGGCCGAGCGGCGCATCAAGAACCTCCTCGATGCCGCCGTGAGCGAGGAGGCGCCGCCCTCCCGCCGCCACCGCTATCGAGAAACCTCCCCCGAATCGGGTGGCGCAGCCCCGGCCTACGGGCAGACTGGGTCAGAATCGGTTGCGAGGCAGTCCGGCGCGGGCGTCGGGACGTCCGACCGGTCTGACAGCAGCGGGGAACGGGGGGACGGGATGGCGAGAACATCGCGCGGCAAGACCGGACGGCATCTGGCGCCGGACGAGGCACAGGCGAACGGTCGGAAGACCGCCGCGAAGGCGGTGCCGCAGCAGCCGGACGCGGTGGACGACGACCTGCCGCTGGCCCGGGAGGCCCAGCGCGCGGTGCGCGTCCTCAACCCCTCCGGGGCCGTGACGATGCCCCGGCCGACGCGCCGCCGCGTCTTCGCCGTCGCCAACCAGAAGGGCGGCGTCGGCAAGACCACGAGCACCGTGAACCTCGCGGTCGCCTTGGCGCTCCACGGGAACCGCGTCATGGTCGTGGACCTCGACCCGCAGGGGAACGCCTCCACCGGTCTCGGCGTCGAGCACGGCGCGGGCACCCCGAGCGTCTACGAGGCGCTCGTGGAGGGCCAGCCGCTCGACGAGATCGCGAAGCCCGTCGACGGCATCCCCTCGCTCTACTGCATCCCGGCGACGATCGACCTGGCCGGCGCCGAGGTGGAGCTCGTCAACGTGGTCGCCCGCGAAGGGCGCCTTGAGAAGAGCATCGAGACCTTCAGCGGGGAGCTCGACTACATCTTCATCGACTGCCCGCCGTCCCTGGGCCTGCTCACCGTGAACGCGCTCGTCGCGGCGGAAGAGGTGCTCATCCCCATCCAGTGCGAGTACTACGCACTCGAAGGGCTGGGCCAGCTGCTGCGGAACATCGAGCTCATCAAGGCGCACCTCAATGCGCGCCTTCGGGTCTCGACGATCCTGCTGACGATGTACGACAAGCGCACCAAGCTCGCCGACCAGGTGGAGCAGGAGGTGCGCGGGCACTTCAGCGAGATCGTCCTCGACGCCGTGGTCCCGCGGAGCGTGCGCGTCTCCGAGGCCCCCGGCTACGGGCAGTCGATCATGACGTACGACCCCGGCTCGCGGGGCGCGACGAGCTATTTCGAAGCGGCCGAGGAGATCGCCCTGCGCGGTGCGAAACTCTCCCGGCGCGGGAAGAACCAGAAAGGCGGGAACTAGTCGATGGCTGCGGCGAAGCGCGGAGGGCTCGGTCGCGGACTGGGCGCGCTCATCCCGACCGGTCTGGCCGAGAGCACGACGACGGAGGACGACCCGGCCCCGGCTCCGGCGCCCCGCCAGGCGGCCCGGACCGAGCGCGCGGTGGAGCGCGATGTTTCACGTGAAACATCGACCCCCGAGCCCGAGCCGGTCCCCGATGTTTCACGTGAAACATCGGACGGCCCGGACCTCGTGCCGGTCCCGGGAGCGAGCTTCCAGCTGATCCCGATCCCCGACATCGGTACCAACCCGAAGCAGCCGCGGCAGTACTTCGACGACGAGCACCTCCTCGAACTCCAGACCTCGCTCACGGAGGTCGGGATGCTCCAGCCGATCGCGGTGCGCGAGCGGACGCCGGACGAGCCCCGCGAGGACGGCGCGCGCTTCGAGCTCGTCATGGGGGAGCGGCGGCTCCGCGCCGCCACCGCCCTCGGCTGGGAGACCGTCCCGGCCATCGTGCGCCGCACGGCCGACGACGAGATGCTCCGCGAGGCGCTCCTGGAGAACATCCACCGCGTGCAGTTGAACCCGCTCGAAGAGGGCGCGGCCTACGCGCAGCTCCTCGAAGAGTTCAACGTGACGCAGGAGGAGCTGTCGAAGAAGATCGGCCGCAGCCGCCCGCAGATCTCCAACATGATCCGCCTCCTCGGACTCCCGCCGACCGTGCAGACGAAGGTCGCCGCGGGCGTCCTCACCGCGGGCCACGCCCGCGCGCTCCTCGGCCTCGACAGCGCCGACTCGCAGGAGCACATCGCCGAGCGGATCATCAGCGAGGGACTGTCGGTGCGCAGCACCGAGGAGCTCGTGACGGCCAACCGCCTGGAGGAGAAGCCGGAGCTCGACGAGCCCCGCCCGCGCGACTCGCGCGCGGGGAAGGACCGCATCAAGGCCCCCGGTCTGGAGGAGCTGAAGGAGCGCCTCTCCGACCACTTCGAGACGCAGGTGTCGATCTCCTGGGGCCGTAAGAAGGGCAAGATCGTCATCGAGTTCGGCTCGCTCTCCGACCTCGACCGGATCGTCGAGCAGATCGGCATCGAGTAGCCTCCACGGACGACGAGCAAGGGGCGGGATGTTTCACGTGAAACATCCCGCCCCTTGTCTGGTTCGCTCTGCTGCGGCTAGGAGAGTTCCCGCCACATGATGATGTCGTCCCGGTAGTCGTCATCGGCCATGCGCACGGCGCGCGGCAGACGTCCCACCTCAGTGAATCCGTGTCGGCGATAGAAGGCGTCGGCGCCGGTGCCCGAGCGGACCTTGAGGCTGAGCGCCTCCAGCTTCAGCTCTTCGCGGGCAACGTGGTCGACGGCCGCCAGCAGCTTGCCCCCGAGTCCGCCGCCCTGCCGGGCGGGGTCGACTTGGACGTGGCGCATGGTCCGCCACCCGTGTCGCGGCGGGCTGTCGTTTGATGTGAGAACACACCAAGCGACAATGGCGGCTCCTTCCTTTAGAGCGACCAGCGTGTCAGTCCGGTCGATCACTCGCGCGAGAATGGAGACGGTGTGAGGGCGGACCTCGTCGATGTTGACCGGCGGGACGAACCCGACGGAACCGCCGGCGTTCGTCACTCTCACCCAGAGATGGCTGAGTTCGTCAACGAGCGCGGCGGTGACCGGCGGGTCCACCAGGACGGCGATGTCGTCGCCCGGAACGGGCGTCGCCTCCGGCGTGGAACTATCAGTCACTGTTGCTTGCACGCCTTCCAGCTTGCCCTACCGACCGGCCTTCCCGACAGGGGCTTCCCGCCATATGGGCGCACGTCACTTGTGCCCTCGAATACCATTTTCCGGGCTGATTCTCCTGGTTCGCGGACCGGAATCGCTCCACAGTCGGGGGTCGATCGGGTGGACCGTGAGTTAACCCATTTGAAATCTGCCAAAAGGTGGATTCCGGTGGTTTCCACACTCGCGATCATGGGGTATTTTTCGATGGTGGCAGCTGCGAGTACCCCCGGCCCGAATTCCAAGCCCGACTTGGCAAACCCGAGCACCCGACCCCCGAATCAGCGCGCGGGCGGCGTTCGCCCCGTCCTGCCCGCGTTCGTCGACTGGCCCGCCTTCCCGTTCGAGGGCGAACTCCGCATCAAGCCGCTTCAGGAGCCGGTCCCGGCCGAGCCGCCGCGACGCGGCGACCGGCAGGAGCAGTGCGCGGCCTGCCATACGCCCGACTCGGTGTACCTCTGGTCCAACGAACGCTGGCGCCTGAAGTCCCCGCCCGCGCCGAGCGGCCTCCCGGTGGTGGTGATCCTCGAACCGCGGGCGCACCTCGACCTGGGGGACCTGTCGACGATGCACGCCGCCGAACTCGGCGTGCTCACCGTGCGCCTCGAACGCGCGATCCGCTCCCTGGAGTCGGTGGCGCAGGTCCACGTCAACCGCTGGGGCGACGGCACCGCCCACCTCCAGCAGTGGTTCCTGGCCCGCCCGCACGGGTACCTCCAGTTGCGCGGCCCGTTCATGACCATGTGGGACGAGATCCTCCCGCCGGTCGAGGAGCACGAGTGGCAGATGAACCTCGAATACATCGCCGCCTGGCTCAGCGACGACTGAATCCTCAACGGCCCCTTGGCATCAGGGGCGATCTCGCGCTTCCGGTACGAGAGAGGGGGTCGATGTTTCACGTGAAACATCGACCCCCTTCGCGTTGTCTGCGGCGCGGCGGCTCAGCGGCGGGCCAGGGCCCGGTGGACCATGGTCGCCAGGACCTCCCCGAAGTCGAGGCCCGCGGCCTCGATCGCCATGGGGAGTAGGGAGGTCTCGGTGGTGCCGGGGGCGACGTTGGCCTCCAGGACCTGGATGCCGCCCGCGTCGTCGACCATGAGGTCCACGCGGGACATGTCGCCGAGGCCGAGCGTCCGGTGGACCTCCAGTGCCAGTTCGGCCGCGCGGGCCGCCACGGGCCCGCTGAGGGCCGCGGGGACCGTCCAGCGGGTCGCGCCCGGGTTGTACCGGGCCGCGTAGTCGTAGTCGCCGTGGAGCGGCGCGATCTCGACCGGCGGCAGGGCCACGAGGCCCTCGCCGAGGTCGAGCACGCCGACCGCGATGTCGCGGCCCTCGACGAACGACTCGATGAGCGCGGTGTCGCTGTAGGAGAAGCAGCCCATCATCGCCGACGGGAAGTCGTCCTCCTTGTGCACCGCGTGGACGCCGAGGCCCGAGCCGCCCGAGTTGGGCTTGACGACGAGCGGCAGGCCCATCTTCGCGGCGATCCGGTCGAGGAGCTTGCGCGCCCCGAAGTCCGAGAACGCCTGGCGCGGCATCGAGGTCCAGTCGGGCGTGGGAATACCGGCCGAGCGGAGCAGGTCCTTGGCCGTGATCTTGTTCCACGCGCGGCGCGCGCCCGTCGAGCCGGTGCCCACGATCGGGATGTCGGAGAGCTCCAGGACCGCCTGGAGCGAGCCGTCCTCGCCCGGTTGGCCGTGCACGAGCGGCAGGACCACGTCGGGCGGGTACTCCTGGAGCGCGGGCAGCAGGTCGCCGTCGAGGTCGCGGACGTCGCACACGTACCCGAGCCGCTGGAGCGCGTCGGCTGCGCGGCGCCCCGACTTCAGGGACACCTCGTGCTCGTACGACATGCCCCCGGCGAGGATGAGGACGCGGACGTCCGCCGCCGCGGCGCGCTCCGTCATGCCCCGCCTCCCGCGAAGGTGTCGCGCAGCTCGATGTCGCTCGCGACGACGCCGGCGAGCCGGCGCACGCCCTCGCGGATGACCTCGGCGGTCTGGGTCGAGAAGTTCAAGCGCATCTCCCTGCGGCCGTTGCCGTCGGCGTAGAAACCGGTGCCCGGGACGTACGCGACCCGCTCCTGGAGCGCGCGGGGGAGCATCGCCTTCGAGTCGAGCCCCTCCGGCAGCGTCGCCCAGATGAACAGGCCGCCGCCGGGGACGGTCCACGTCATCCCCTCGGGCATGTAGTCGCCCAGGGCCGTCAGGAGCGCGTCCCGGCGGTCCCGGTACAGCGTGTTGAAGACCTTCACCTGCTGGCGCCACTCCATCTCCGTGAGGAAGCGGAGCGTGGCCTCCTGCGTGAGCCCCGAGGGGCACAGGATCGACGCCTCGATCGCCAGGAGCAGCTTGTCGCGCACCGCGGGCGGCGCGAGGACCCAGCCCAGGCGCAGGCCCGCGGCGAAGATCTTCGAGACCGTGCCGAGGTAGATGACGCCCCGCTCGGCGCGGGCGCGCAGCGGCTTCGGCGGCGTGCCGTCGAAGGAGATCATCGAGTACGGGTCGTCCTCGATGACGAGGAGCCCGTGCCGCTCGGCGATCGCGAGGATCTCCTCGCGCCGCTCCTCGGTCAGCGTGACGCCGGCCGGGTTCTGGTAGGTCGGGATCGTGTACAGGAACTTCGCGCGGCGCCCTTCGCGTTCGAGCGAGGCGAGGGACTCCTCCAGGCCCGCCGGGATCAGCCCGTCGTCGTCCATCGGCAGGTGCCGGACGTCGGCCTGCGCGGCCTGGAACGCGCCGAGCGCGCCCACATAGGTCGGGCCCTCGGCGAGCACGATGTCGCCCGGGTCAAGGAAGGTGCGGGCGAGCAGGTCGAGTCCCTGCTGCGCGCCGGTGGTGAGGACGAGGTCGTCCGCGGAGGCGCGGATGCCCGAGAGCTGGAGGACCCCGCAGAGCGCCTCGCGGAGCGCGACGCTGCCCTGGCCGGGGCAGTAGCCGAGCGCCTCGGCGCCGACCTGCGAGAGCAGGCGCGTGAACATCTCGCCGAGCTCGTCCATGGGGAGGGCGGCCGTGTACGGGTTCCCTCCGGCGAGGGAGACGACCTCCGGGCGCGCGGCGACCGAGAACAGTGCGCGGATCTCCGACTGTGCCATCCCGTGAACCCGGGATGCGTAGCGACCGGTGTAATCGTCGAGTGTTGTACCGGACACGCGGAGACCTCCTCTGATGGCCCTCGTCGACAGTGATCGACCCACTCTACTAGCACAGGGACCGCAGACCGCGCGTGTTTTCCGTCATGTGGACCCTTCGCCGACGTAGTGTGGACGGGTGCATCGGCGCATGGTCAACCTCACACTCGACTCCTTGGACGAAGTCCCGAGGCGTTGCCGCGCCTGCGTCTTCTGGGAGCTGTCGCCCCTGTGCGCCGAGGCGGCGCGCGACGTGGGCGAGCCCGCCGTCGAGAAAGAGGCGTGGCTCTCGCACACGCTCCTCGAATGGGGCGGGTGCGGGCGCATCGCCTACGAGGGCGACGCGGTCGCCGGGTTCGTCACCTACGCGTCCCCGAAGTTCGTGCCCCGCTCCATGGAGTTCCCCTCGGGCCCCGTCTCGCCCGATGCCGCTCTGCTCATGACCGCCTACGTGAACCCGGCGTACGCGGGGACGGGCCTGGGCCGCCAGCTCGTGCAGACCGTCGCCGCCGACGTGGCCCGGCGCGGCATCTACGCCCTGGAGGCCTTCGGCGACGCGCGCGGCGAGGCCGGGGCGTGCCTGGTGCCCGCCGACTTCTACCGCTCCGTGGGCTTCAAGACCGTCCGCTTCGACCCCCGCTACCCGCGCCTGCGCCTGGAGCTGCGCTCGGCGATCGACCGCGGCGTCGAGGCCGAGGAGCACTGGGCCCCCGGCGACTCCGTCGAGTGGTTCAAACTCGACGACGTCGAGCTCGACAAGTTCTTCGGCGAGCCGACCACCGGCCGCAACCGCATCGACCGCCCCGGCTTCCAGCGCGACGGCGACCTCTGAACACGCGAAGAGGGGACCGAGCCGCGGCCCGGTCCCCCCTTCGGTGAAGCGCTACTGGCCCAGGAACTTGCGGATGGCCGCCTTCGGCTGGGCGCCGATGAGCTGCTGGGCGGGCTGGCCGTCCTTGAACAGGATCATCGTCGGCACGCTCATGACCCCGAACTTGCGGGTGGTCTCCGGGTTTGCGTCGGTGTCGAGCTTGCGGATCTCGATCGAGTCGATCTCCGTCGCCAGCTCTTCGAGGACCGGCGCGACCTTCTTGCAGGGGCCGCACCATTCGGCCCAGAAGTCGACGAGCACCGGCTTGTCGGCTTCCAGCACCTCGGCCTGGAACTGCTCGTCGTTGACGGCTTTGATGGCGCCCATGGGCATCCTCCTGTGTGATGTGAAGCAGGTGAGAGTCGGTGTCAGGCCGCGACGGCGGCGTCTTCGAGGGCCGCGATGTACCGCTCGGCGTCGAGCGCCGCGGAGCAGCCGGTGCCGGCGGCCGTGACCGCCTGCTGGTAGGTGTGGTCGACGAGGTCGCCCGCGGCGAACACGCCCTCCAGGTTCGTCTTGGTCGAGGGTGCAGCGACCTTGACGTAGCCGGACTCGTCGAGCTCGACCTGGCCCTTGAACAGCTCCGAGCGCGGGTCGTGGCCGATCGCGATGAACAGGCCCGTCGCGGGCAGGTTCCGGGTCTCGCCGGTGACGGTGTCGACCAGGTCGACGCTGGCGACCTTGCCGTCGGCGCCGTTGATCTTCTCGACCGCGGAGTTCCAGGCGACCTCGATCTTCGGGTTCGCCAGGGCCCGCTCGGCCATGATCTTGGAGGCGCGGAACTCGTCGCGGCGGTGCACGATGGTGACCTTCGAGGCGAACTTGGTGAGGAAGGTGGCCTCCTCCATCGCCGAGTCGCCGCCGCCGACCACCGCGATCTGCTGGTCGCGGAAGAAGAACCCGTCGCAGGTGGCGCACGCGGACACGCCGCGGCCCATGAGCTCGTTCTCGCCGGGGACGTTCAGGGGGCGGTACGCCGAGCCCGTGGCGAGGATGACGGCCTTCGCCTGGTGCTCCTCGTCGCCGACCCACACCTTCTTGATCTCGCCGGTGAGGTCGACGCGCGTGACGTCGTCCGAGACGAGCTCGGCGCCGAAGCGCTCAGCCTGCTTGCGCCACTGGTCCATGAGCTCGGGGCCCATGATGCCCTCGGGGAAGCCGGGGAAGTTCTCGACCTCGGTGGTCTGCATGAGGGCGCCGCCGAACTGGAAGCCCTCGAACACCAGCGGGCGCATGTTGGCGCGCGCGGTGTACAGCGCGGCGGTGTACCCGGCCGGGCCCGAGCCGATGATGATGACGTCGCGGATTTCGCTCACCGGTGTCGCTCCTGTGGTCGTTCGGCGCTCCAGGGACGGCTCCCCTGGTGCTGACAGCTTCAACCCATCCTATTGACCCGAAATTCCTCGGAGCGGACCCGTGGCGGCCGTGTGACAGGCGCATTCCCCGATCGTGGGGAAGCTCACCCCTCCGCTAGGGCTGCACGGCGAGCGCCTCGACGACCCCGTCGGCGCAGGCCGGGGTGAGGGCCACCGCGATCTCGCCCTCGTCGGACACCAGGAGCGCCATGATCGCCGGGGCCGACTCGTACCGCGCGAAGTCGACCGCGACGAGGAGGCTCTCGTACTCCTCGACGATCGCGTCCTCGCACGCGCGCCAGAACGCCCCGCCCGCGGCGAGGTCCGCCAGCTCCGCCGGGACCTCCCCGTCCGCGGTGTGGTCGCCGAGGCCGCGCAGGGCCGCGAGCAGGTCGGTGGAGGCCGAGTAGTCGGTGCCGGAGGCGAAGGACTCGACATCGAGGACGCCCATCTCCGCGTCCGTCTCGGCCGAGTCGGCGCCCTCCTCGCTGAGGGACTGGCCGCCGTCGGACTCGGGGGACGCCTCGCCGCTGGCCGCGGAGTCGTCGTCGCCCGCCGAACGCGGCGCGTCCTCGGCGTACACCTGGCCCGCGTCCTGTTCCCCGTCCTGGGCCGTGAACGCCTGGAGGCCCACCGCGACGGCGCCGACGGTCACCAGGACCGCGGCCGCGCCGGAGGCGATGGCGTACCGGACCCGCTTGGGGCGCAGGCGCTCCGCGAGGGACGCGAAGAAGCCCTCGCGCTCGGGCCCGCGGGCGGCGCTGCGGAGCGTGTCGGCGGACGGGAGGGAGTCCAGGACGCGGTCGAGGCGGTGCCCGACCTGCTCCGGGAGGTCGCCGTAGCCGTCGGAGGCCCGCCGCAGCGCACGCGCGACCTCGGCCTCGATCCCGCCTTCGCTCCCGGTCTCCCCGGGCGGCTGCCCGATCATCGGCTCCCCTCCTCTCGGCTGGTGGGACTGCCCGCTCCGGGTTCGACGCCGCGCTGGGCGGGCGGGTTCCCGGCCGGGCGGAACTCCGGCAGGCGCTCGGCGAGCCGCTTGCGGGCCCGCGACGCGCGCGACTTGACGGTGCCCGGCCGGACCTTCAGGATCGCGGCCACCTCTTCGACCGGGTACCCGAGCATGTCGATGTACACGAGGACGGCGCGCTGCTCGAACGGCAGGTCCGCGAGCGCCCGGTGGACGCTCAGGCGCAGGGCCGCCTGCTGCGGGTCGTCGGAGCGCGGCGACGCCGGGACCGGCTCGCGCCCGTCCTCGGGGAGCGGGACCGTCGGGCGGCGCCCGGCCGCGCGGATGCGGTCCAGGCACGCGTTCACGACGATGCGGTGCAGCCACGTGGTGACCGCCGAGCCGCCCCGGAACGAGCCCGCCGCCTGGTACGCCTTGATCATCGCGTCCTGGAGGGCCTCGGCGGCGTCCTCGGGGTCGGCGAGGGTGCGGACCGCGACCGCCCACAGGCGGCCCCGGTGGCGGCGGAACAGCTCCCCGAACGCCTCGCGGTCGCCGCCGACGTGGCGGCGCAGCAGCTCGGCGTCGCCCACCCCGTCCGCCGGGCCGCCGAGCGGTCCCCCGAACGCGGGTTCGGGGCCGTCGGCGGGCAGCGGGCTGAGGGGGCCGGGCACGGTGACTACCGGACGAACACGTTGATGTCGGAGATCGTCAGCTTGTACCCGCCGGACGCCGGGGGCAGCTCGGTCACCCACACCACGATGTACCGGGTGGCCTGGCCGCCGGCCTGGATCTCGATGTTGGTGTCGGCGTCCTCGACGGCCGGGGCGAGCTCCGCGAAGCCGTCCACGATCGCCTGGTCGCCCTCGGAGGAGTCGCCGGGGTCCTCGTCGCCCGCGAGCAGGCCCACGGTGGCGCCCGCGCTGGTCATCTGGACCCGCACGGACGCGACCTCCATGGCCTCGCCGAGGTCGATGAGGATGCCCATGCCGGGCTTGAGGTTCCCGAACGCGGGGTCGTTGCGGTAGGTGTTCGTGGACCAGCCGGTGGAGGCGTTGCCGTCGAACGCGGCCTCGACGCCCTCGCCCTGGTTGCGGTCGCCGTCGGGCGGGTCCACGACGCGGATGTCGTCGGCGGTGATCTCGGCCTCGGTGGGGGCGGCGATCTCGGTGTCGTCCTCGGTGGACGGGTCGGCGCCGGTGTCCTCGCCCGCGACCTGGTCGTCGGCGCCCGCGGGGTCGTCGTCGCCGCCGAACACGATCGCGGAGCCGACGACGGCCGCGAAGATGACCGCGGCTGCGACGGCCGCGATCACCGCGAGGCGCTTCATGCCCGCTGGCGGGGTGGACGCGTCGGCGGAGCCGCGGCGGCCGAGGTTGATCGCGCCGAGGATGCTCGTCGCCTGCGCCGGGACGGGGTCGGCCCCG
The DNA here is from genome assembly GCF_042428885.1 of Glycomyces mayteni. NCBI lineage: Bacteria > Bacillati > Actinomycetota > Actinomycetes > Glycomycetales > Glycomycetaceae > Glycomyces > Glycomyces mayteni. The sequence goes on along the minus strand of NZ_JBHMBP010000001.1, from coordinate 677,487 downwards.
CCGGTCTCGGCGAGGGCGCGCAGTTCGACCGCGAGCTCCGCGGCCGACGGCGGGGTCTGCGAGTGGTCGAGGAGGTCCGCGGTGAGCTTCGCGAGCCGGTGCGGCAGGCCGGTGACGACCTTGTCGGCGTCGAGGACGCGGCCCCACTCGTCGGTCGCGGCGTCGGGCAGGCCGGTGTTCTCGGCGGGGACGACGCGCGGCCACGCGCCGGTGAGGCACGCGTAGAGGGTCGCGCCGAGGGCGCGCACGTCCTCGACCTGCGTGTTCCCGGGTTCGTTGCGGGGCTCGGTGACCATGACGCGGTCGTCCTCGGAGAGGAGGATCGAGCCGGGCTGGAGGTCGGCGTGGGTGACGCCGCCGTCGTGGAGGGCGGCGACCGCGTCGGCGACCGAGGCGACCAGTTCGAGGGCGTGCCCGCTTTCGAGGGTCTGGCGCTCCAGGACGCCGCGCAGCGAGGAGCCGTTGACCCATTCGCGCACCACGTAGGCGAAGCGTCCCTCGTCGACCGCGTCGTACACGTCGACCATGGAGTCGACGTGGGTGCGGGAGGCCGCCACCGCGGCCGTCATCGTCGGGGCCGCGTCCTCGCCGCCGGGGGAGCGCAGGACGACCGCGACGGAGCGGTGCAGGAGGACGTCGACGCCCCGCCACAACTGGCGGTGGCCGTTCGCGCCTCCGACGTGCTCTTCGAGGCGGTACCGCTCCGCGAGCAGGTCGCCAACGGACGGCACTTCGGCAGAACTCATGGTGCGGGGTCCTCCCCTCTCAGACCGACCCCGCGGAGGGGCCGTGCCGGCCGGTCGGGTCTTTCAGGAATGCGGGTTCAGCGCGGTGCAGGGTCTTCCGGTGATCCGAGGCCACTGGTCTCAGACCAGAATGCACGTATGGATCGTACTTGGCTCATCGTCGCAGCCTTGCGCGCACCGTTGCCTGGAGCGACGCCATTTCAGTGACGCGGAATACCAGGCAGGCGGCGAGATACACGCCCAGCAGGGCGGTCCCGAGGACGATCGCCGCACCGAGCTGCCCGAGTTTGGAACCGGACACGTCGGGCCACGCGAGCCACCCGGCGTAGGCCGCCCCGCCCGCGATCAGTGCCGCCGCACCGGTTCGGACCAGGCCCGACGCGGTCTTGCGCATCCCGAGGAGCCCGACCCGCTTGCGCAGCAGGCTCATCGACAGCAGCAGCGAGACCAGGTAGGACACCCCGTTGGCGGCGAGGAGGCCGACGACGACCCACTCCAGGGGCAGGAACGCGAACGCGAGGAGGTACCCGCCGATGCGGATCGCGATGACCGGGAGGTTGAACAGTCCCACCGTGCGCGTGTCGGTCTGCGCGTAGAACGCGTAGATCTGCAGCTGGGACACCGAGAACGGCATGAGGACCACGCCGACCATGAGCAGGGCCTGCCCGGTGGCGACGGCCATCGTGTGGTCGTAGGCACCCCACTGGAAGATCGCGAGGGCGATCGGCTCGTGGAGCGCGATGAACGCCGCGGCGATCGGCACGAGCAGGAACGACGCGAGGCGGATGCCGGAGGAGAGGTGCTCGGTCAGCTCGGACCAGCGGCGGTCGTCGGCGGCGCGGGTCATGCGCGGCATGAGCGCGGTGATGACCGAGACCGCGACGATCCCGTGCGCCATCATCATCATCAGGTAGGCGTTGTTGTAGACCGTGGTGCCGGGGACGAACTGGTCGTCGGCGGCGTTCCCGGACGCGGCGTTCGCGACCTTGATCACGGCCATGACGGCGATCTGGTTGGCGACGACGAACAGGAGCGTCCACGCGGCCATGCGGCGGATGTCGCGCAGCGGCAGCGCCTTGAAGTCGAACCGCAGCCGCCACCGGAACCCGGCCCTGCGCAGGGCCGGGGCCAGGCACAGGACCTGGATGAGCACGCCCGCGGTGGTGCCGCCGCCGAGGAGCAGGATCATTCCGTTCGTCACCTGGTCGGCGGTGGCGAACAGCTCGCCGCCGGGGCCGGGGACCGCGTCGCGCGTGTACAGCAGGAAGAACGCCGCGCCGACGGTGATGACCACGAGGTTGTTGATGATCGGCACCCACATGGGGGCGCCGAAGTGCTCGCGGGAGTTGAGGACCCCCGACAGGACCGCGAACAGGCCGTACAGGAGCAGCGCCGGGAGCATCAGGTACGAGAACTCGGTGACGAGCCCGTACTGGGACGGCTCGGCCATGGCGCGGGCGATGAGCGGGGCGCAGAGGGTGACCAGGAGCGCGGCGGCGCCGAGGACGAGCGCCGCGAGGGTGAGCAGGCGCTGCGCGAACGCGTCGCCGCCGTCGGGGTCGTTCTTGTGGGCCTTGACGAACAGGGGCATGATGATGCTCGCGAACACGCCGCCGAGGACGAGCTCGTAGATCATCTGCGGGAAGTACTGCGCGGTCGTGTACGAGTTGCCGAGGAGCCCGGCGCCGATCGCCGCGGAGATGACGACGGTGCGCCCGAACCCGGTGATGCGCGAGACGAGGGACCCGGCGCCCATGAGGAGGCTGGAGCGGACCACGTTCCGGCCCTTCGGCTGCGGCGGCTGCACCGGCTGCTGCGGCGCGGGGGCGGGCGGGCCCGCGGGGACGTAGCCGTTGCCGGTGAGGGGGCGCGCGTACTGCTGGTTCGCGTGGGGGTGGCGGCCCGGGGCGGGGCCAGACGGCGAGTAGTCCGGGCCGGGGCCCGGCCTCGCGCTAGGTTCGGCCATTCTCGCACTCTCCGCTAAGCTTGCCCGGCGATGTCTGACAACAGTAGCGGTAAGGAAATCACGGTCCCGCCGATAGCCGATGAACTGGGTCGGCTGTTCGAGCGGGAGGGCCATGAGCTGCACCTGGTCGGCGGCCCGGTCCGCGACGCGGTGCTCCGCCGGGCCGTGAGCGACCTCGACTTCACCACCGACGCCCGCCCGGACGCGACCGAGGCGATCCTGCGCGCGCACTGCTCCACCGTGTGGACCACCGGCGCCGACTTCGGGACCGTCGGGGGCATGTTCCGCGGCGAGCAGGTCGAGGTGACGACGTTCCGCGCCGACGCCTACGACCGCGTCGGCCGCAACCCCGTCGTCCGCTACGGCGACCGCCTCGAAGACGACCTGGAGCGGCGCGACTTCACCGTCAACGCCATGGCCGTCTCCGTCCCCGGGCACGTCTTCGCCGACCCGTTCGGCGGCATCGCCGACATCGCGCGCCGCACGATCCGCACGCCCGCGTCCCCCGAGTCCTCGTTCGCCGACGACCCGCTGCGGATGCTGCGCGCCGCCCGCTTCGCCGCGCAGCTCGGCTTCGCGATCGAACCGGACACGCTCGACGCCATGCGCCGCATGGCGGGGGAGCTGTCGCGCATCACCGCCGAGCGCGTCCGCGACGAGTTCGTGAAGCTCATGCTCGCGCCCGACCCGGTCGTGGGCCTGCGCATCCTCGTCGACACGGGCCTGGCGGAGCAGTTCCTGCCGGAGCTGCCCGCGCTGCGCATGGAGATCGACGAGCACGCCCAGCACAAGGACGTCTACGAGCACTCGCTCCAGGTGCTGCGCAACGCCATCGCGCTGGAGGACGACGGCCCCGACCTGCTCATGCGGCTCGCGGCCCTGCTCCACGACATCGGCAAGCCCGAGACGAAGGACGTCGCGCCCGCCGGCGGCGTCACCTTCCACCACCACGACGTCGCCGGGGCCCGCCTGGCGCGCAGGCGGATGCGGGAGCTGAAGTTCCCCAAGGCCGAGATCCAGGCCGTGTCGCTGCTCATCTCGCTGCACCTGCGCTTCTACGGGTACGCCGACGACGAGGCGGGCGGCTGGACCGACTCGGCGGTGCGCCGGTACGTCACCGACGCGGGCGACCAGCTCGACCGGCTCCACGTGCTCGTGCGCTCCGACTGCACGACCCGCAACCGCCGCAAGGCGGAGCGGCTGCGCCGCGACTACGACGCGTTCGAGGACCGCATCGCCCGCATCCGGGCCGAGGAGGACCTGCGCGCGGTCCGCCCCGACCTCGACGGGAACGCCATCATGGCGCTGCTGGGCCTGAAGCCCGGCCCCGAGGTGGGCCGGGCCTGGGCGTTCCTCAAGGAGCTGCGGCTGGAGCGGGGGCCGCTTCCCCGCGAGGACGCTGAAGCGGCGCTCCTCGACTGGGCCGCTTCGGAAGGGATCGCACCGCGTCCAGACGCGGGATGAGGATCTCCTGCACCACGAGGGCGCACATGACCGCCACGGCGAGCCACCGCGAGGCCGCGGCGGCGAGGAACAGGCCCTCGGGGATGCCCCGGCCGTCCTCGGCCGACACCTGGAGCATCTTGCCGTAGAACGAGAAGAAGTAGAACAGCTCCGCGGCCTGCCACACCAGGAAGAAGCCCCACTTGGGGCGGGCGAGCACCGCCAGCGGCAGCAGCCACAGCACGTACTGCTGCGACCAGACCTTCCCGAACAGCAGGAACGTCGCGACCACGAGGAAGCACAGCTGCGCCAGGCGCGGCACCACGTCCTCGGTCGAGGGCGTCTTGAGCCCGAAGTCCCCGCCCGCGGTCCGGCGCTGCGCGAAGTACCCGAGCGCGGCGATCCCCAGGCAGGACAGGGCGAACAGGCCCAGGTACATGTCGTTGACGAACTCGGAGTCCCAGAGCCGCTCCCAGCCGGTGACCCCGCGGAGCACGTACCAGCCGGTGCCCCAGTCGACGGGCCGCTCCGAGTTCAGCTCGAAGAACCGCATCCACGACTCGGGCCACAGGTACGCGACGGGCCCGTTGATGAGGGCCCACACGACTGCCGCGGTCGCCGACGCCTGGAGCGCAGGCAGGAGCTTCTTCTGCCGCAGCGCCAGGATGAGGAGCGGGCCGATGAACAGGAGCGCGTAGAACTTCGCGGCCACGGCGAGGCCGAGGAACAGCCCGGCCATGACGGGGCGGCCGCGCTGCCAGTACAGGAAGAACGGCATCGACAGGGCGACGGCGAACAGGTCCCAGTTGACGGTGGCGGTCACGAGGACGACCGGCGCGGCGGCGAGCATCATCGCGTCCCACGGCCGCGAGGGCCGGGAGTGGACGAGCGCCGGGTCCGGGTTGGGGCCGGGGATGTCGGTGCGGCGGTTGTCGCGGCGGATGCGGTGCAGGACCGCGATGGCGGCGGCGCCGCAGACGAACAGCACGACCGCGTTGAGGTGCCAGAAGATCGGGCCGCCGTCGGTGTTCGCGACCGAGCCGATCCGGTAGGCGATCTGCCCGAGCACACCCATGAACCATCCGGTCAGTACCGGGTATTCGACCGGGTGGTCCTGGTAGGGGACGGCGCCCTCGTTGAGCCTCTCCGCACCCCACAGCGCGCGGATGTCGGTGTAGCAGGCGCCGGTGTACTGCTGCCAGTCCACCCAGCCGCCCGCCGAGCACGGGTACTTCTGGAGCCAGTTGACCGCGAACGCGATCAGTCCGGTGAGGAGGATGACCCGGATCGGGATCCAGAACGTGCGGCGGGGCGGGTCGGCGGCGTGCTCGCCGAACGGCCCGCCGATGAGGCCGGAGGCGAACCGGGCGACCCGGTCGGTGAGGGTGGGTGCGGCCGGGGGGTCCCCGGCGGGGCGCTCGATCCCGGAGGGGGGCGGCGCATCGTTCGGCGCGTGGTCCGGGGCTGGGCCCGGTGCGGATGCAGACGGCGGCATGGGCCTTATTGTGGCCCATCCCCCCGTCGCTCCGATACTGGCCGAGGGTCGTCCCCGGCTCGCTAGCTAACCGCCCCGGCCCTCGTCGGGCTCGCTGGTCGAGCCCTCCTCGGTCGGCGTGCTCGGTTCCTCTTCGGGGCAGGTCGGCTGGAGCCAGCCGCCGCACTCCTCGCCCGTGGACTCCTCGCCGGTGGGATCGGTCGTCGGATCGTCCGTGCCCGGATCGCCGTCTTCCTCACCGGGCTGGCAGGCCTCGCCGTCCCAGGTGCCGCCGTCCGCTTCGCAGTCCTCCTGGGCCTGCTCGTCGGCCTGTCCGGCGCAGAGCGGGTCGTCGGCGTTCTTGGAGCAGAACGCGCCGCCGTCGATCGGGCCCCCGGCCTTCTCGATGTCCCAGCTCTGGGCGTTGCCCTGGTCCTCGACCTTGCCGTCCCAGTCGACGACCTCCCACTCCTCGGCGTCGAGGATGCGGCTCATCGCGGTGAACCACACCGGGTAGGCGGTGTTGGAGCCGAACACGTTGTTCGGGTCGCCGTTGATGTCGGCGATCGGGTCGGACTCGGAGGTCACGTTCCCGACCCAGGCGGCGATGGACAGCTGCGGGATCGCCCCGACGTACCACGCGTGCGCGTTGTACGAGTCCGGGTAGTCGTTCCCGTCCTTGTCCTTGCCGCCGGCCTCCCAGGTCCCGGTCTTGCCGAAGTAGTCGCGGGGGAGCTGGTCGACGTCGGACGAACCGCCGATCTCGGAGCCGATCCACTGGAGGTTGCGGGCGACGGCCTCGTCGATGACCTGCTGGTCGAGGGTCAGCTCGTTGGTCGGCTGGACCTCCTCGCCCTTGTACTCGACCTTGGCGACGAAGTGCGACTCGTTGTAGACGCCGTTGTTGGCGATGGTCGCGTAGATCGAGGCCATGTCGCGCACGCTCGTCGGGTACTGGCCGAACGCGATGTGGTTGTAGAACGGGTCGGTGTTGCCCTTGCCGCCGATGGTGCACTCGGTCGGGTTCTCCTCGTAGAGGAACCGACCCTCGGTGTTCACGATCGGGTTGCAGTCGGCGTCGACCTGGATGCCCGCGTTGACGTCCCAGTTGCCGGAGGCGTCGACGATCGGGTTGTTGCTGGAGTCGACCGCGGTCCCGTGCTGGGTGTAGGTGCCGCTGTCGGTCATGTGGTAGTTGATGCTGACGTCGTGCATCTCGCCGTTGTCGTCCTCGATGGACCGGGCCTGGTTCATGACCGACAGGCCCATCTGGTCGGCGTAGTCGAGGATGGTGCTCGCGCCGTACTCCTCCGCGATCGAGTACATCGGGGTGTTCTTCGACTCGCGGACCGAGTCGGTCAGCGTCATCTCGACCTTGGAGTTCTGGCTGCCGTTGCGCAGCGTGCAGTCCGGGTAGGTGCCGCCGCCGATGCACTCTTCGACGTCGTCGAGCGTCAGCGACTCGAACTCGCGCGGCGAGGAGGCGTTGAACCAGGAGTCGACCGAGTCGCCCTCCTCCATCGCGGTGGCGGCGGTGACCATCTTGAACGTCGAGGACGGCGGGTGCGGGGACTCCGCGCCGGCCTTGTCGACGCCGAAGCCGTCGTCGCCGCCGTAGTAGCCGAGGATCGCGCCCGTGTCCGGGTCGATCGCGACCATCGCCGTCATCATGTACTCGTCGTAGTCCTTGAGGGCGGCGTCGTCGTTGTCGTTGACGAACTGGGCGTACCCGTCCTCGGTGAGGTCGCGCTCGGCCTGGTTGACGTCGGTGACGACGTTGCCGTCCTTGTCGACGGGGTTGCCGTCGCCGTCGGTCTTCACGGCGATGGCGCCGCGGGAGCCGGTGCTCTTGAGCGAGGTCTGCACCTTCGGGTCGATGGTGAGCGTGATCGAGTAGCCGCCGTCGGCGCCGCTCTCCTCGGCGCCCTTGAGCATGTCCTTGGTGATGCCGTAGCGCTCGTAGAGCTCGTCGAAGACGTACCCGTCGAGCTCGTTGATGATGAAGCCGACGTCGGTGTTGCCGCCCCAGGACCCGGACGCGTTGAAGTCGGTGTCCGTGCTGTCGATGACGTCCTGGTAGGTCGCCGCGTCGCGGTCGGCCTGCTTGATCTGGCCGGTCTCCAGCAGGGCGTCCATGGTGAACTCCCAGCGGGCCTTCGCCGCGCCCTCGTCGTAGCTGTCGGTGTAGTACGGGTCGTAGTAGCCGTTGGGCGACTTGACCTGCATGACGATGTAGGCGGCCTGGCCGTAGGTGAGCTGGTCGAGCTCGGTGTCGAAGTAGTTCTTCGCGGCGGCCTTGATGCCGTAGGCCCCTCGGCCGAAGTAGGCCATGTTGAGGTAGGCCGTGATGATCTCGTCCTTGTCGTACTCGGACTCCATCTTGATCGCCAGGGCCGCCTCGCGGGCCTTGCGGTCGTACGAGATCTCGTCGCGCGCGTCGAGGACCATGCCCGCGTACTGCTGGGTGATGGTCGAGGCGCCCTGGGTGTCGCCGCCGGTGAGGTTGTTGACCAGGGCGCCCATGGTGCGGATGTAGTCGACGCCGCCGTGGTCCCAGAACTTGCGGTCCTCAAGGGCCACGAGCGAGTCGGTCACGGTCTCGGGGGCCTGGCCCGGGTCGATCTGGAGGCGGAGGGTGTCGCCGTAGGCGCCGGCCTGGGTGCCGTCCGCATAGAAGAAGGCGGAGGACTCGCCCTTGCGGAAGACGTTCTGGAGGTCGGGGGTGTTTTGGAAGAAGTAGGTGGCGACGATCGTCACGCTGGCGACGAACAGGATGCCCATCGCGATGAGGGCCGCGAACATCTTGCGGCCCAGGCGTTTGCGCTTCTTCTTGGCGCCTTCGAGGTCGTCCTTGTTCAGAGGGCCGTTCCCGGCGCGGCGGCGGCCGCCGTTCCCGGCGCGGCCGGTGCGGGCGTCGGCCTCGTCGAGGTTGATGCGGGCGGCGCCCACGGACGCGGAGCCGACGGAGGCCGACCCGACCGAAGCGGAGCCCACGGACGCGCGGCCCGAGCCCCCCACGGACGCGGAGCCGACCGAGGCGCGGCCGGAGCCGCCGACCGAGGCCGAGCCGGTGGGCCGGGCGGAGCCGACCGAGGCCGAGCCGGTGGGGCGCGCGCCGCCGACCGACGCGGAGCCGCGGCCGACGGGGGCCTGGCCCGCGGGCGGCGTGCCGTAGCCCTGCTGCGGACGGCGCGGAGGCTGCTGGCCGTGGCCCTGCGGGGGGGAGCCCTGCTGGCGTCCGCCGCCCCACCCGTAGTCGGGTTCGCGGGGACCGCCGCCGGGGGCGGCGCCGTAGCCGCGCGCCTGCCCGGAGGCCCGGCCCTGCGGCCGCCCCTCGTCGGGCGGCGGTGGGCGGTAACCGTTGTCGCTCATGCTCAACCATCCACGTGCTGTGTAACCCCAGCGGGGCTTGCCGGTCGGCCCGGTGCGCGCCGGAAGGGTGGCGCCCCGGGGGGCGCTCCGGCGGGACCGGCGTTCGCAAAGGTCTACTTCCGGCATGGGGGGTGGCCGGTCGTCTCGCAGTCTCGCACACCGAATCTGGGAGGACTCCGCTAGACCGCGTCGTGCGCACGAGCCTATCGGATCGAAGTGCCTCTGAACAGGGCGCGGACCCGTCGCTTGACGTGATTTGCACCTGCCGCTAAGGTTATCCTGATGTATCGGTCCGATACATCGCTCAGTTAGATCGCCGTGTGAGAGGAGGGACCGATGTTGGAGCTGGCCATTCTGGGGCTCTTGCATGAATCCCCGATGCACGGCTACGAGCTGCGCAAACGGCTGCTGGCCCTGCTGGGGGCCATCAGGGCGGCGTTCAGCTACGGATCGCTCTACCCGACCCTCAAAAGAATGCGCCTGCGCGGGCTCATCGTCGAGGAGACTCCGGCGGGCGTCACATCCGAGAAGACCCTCGCCACCCGCGCCGCGGCAGAGAAACCCCTGCTCAGTGGCCGAAGGGCCCGAAAGGTCTACCGGCTCACACCCGAGGGCAAGGAGCACTTCGCCCAGCTCATGGCCGACGCGGGCCCCGAGTCCGCGGACGAGGCCCTGTTCGGCGTCCACTTCGCGTTCTTCTCCCGCACCGACCCGGCCACCCGCCTGCGCATCCTCGAAGCGCGCCGGCGCCGCGTCGAGGAGCGCCGCGAGCGGATCCGCGAGGCGCTCGCCCGCACCGCCGAGCGGCTCGACGCCTACGGGCTCGAACTCCAGCGCCACGGCCTGGAGACGGCCGAGCGCGAGGTGCGGTGGCTCAACGAGCTCATCGCCTCCGAGGAGGGCCGCCGCCCCCGGCAGCACCACGACTTCGGCGATCCCGTCGCCGGGACGGGAGGGCCCAGCGCCCTTCCGGAACAGGGAACACCCGATCCGGCTGCGAGCGCCGGAGACCCAAATAAACAAGACAAAGGAGGCATGCGCGATGGGTAAGCTGCGCGTAGCCATTGTCGGCGTGGGCAACTGCGCCTCTTCGCTGGTCCAAGGAGTCGAGTACTACCGCGACGCCGCTCCCGAGGACCGGGTGCCCGGCCTCATGCACGTCCAGTTCGGCGACTACCACGTCAACGACATCGAGTTCGTCGCCGCATTCGATGTCGACGCGAAGAAGGTCGGCCAGGACCTCTCCAGCGCGATCAACGCCTCGGAGAACAACACCATCCAGTTCGCCGAGGTCCCCCCGACCGGCGTCCAGGTCCTGCGCGGCCCGACGCACGACGGCCTGGGCCAGTACTACACGGAGATGGTCACCGAGTCGTCCGAGGCGCCCGTCGACGTGGTCGCGGTCCTCAAGGAGACCAAGGCCGACGTCGTCGTCTGCTACCTGCCGGTCGGCTCCGAGACCGCCGCGAAGTTCTACGCGCAGGCCTCGATCGACGCGGGCTGCGCGTTCGTCAACGCCCTCCCCGTGTTCATCGCCTCCGACCCCGAATGGGCCCAGAAGTTCACCGACGCCGGCGTCCCCATCGTCGGCGACGACATCAAGTCGCAGGTGGGCGCGACCATCGTGCACCGCGTGCTCGCGAAGCTGTTCGAGGACCGCGGCGTGCGCCTGGACCGCACGTACCAGCTGAACTTCGGCGGCAACATGGACTTCATGAACATGCTGGAGCGGACCCGCCTGAAGTCCAAGAAGATCTCGAAGACGCAGGCCGTGACGTCCCAGATCCCGCACGAGATGCTCGGCGCCGACGTCCACATCGGCCCCTCGGACCACGTGCCGTGGCTGACCGACCGCAAGTGGGCGTACATCCGCCTGGAGGGCACCACCTTCGGCGACGTGCCGCTCAACGCGGAGCTGAAGCTCGAAGTGTGGGACTCCCCGAACTCCGCGGGCGTCATCATCGACGCGGTGCGCGCCGCGAAGATCGCGATGGACCGCGGCCACGGCGGCCCCGTCGAGTCGGCCTCCTCGTACTTCATGAAGTCCCCGGCCAAGCAGTTCTCCGACGAAGAGGCCCGCATCTCCGTCGAGAACTTCATCGCAGGGCTCTAAGCACCGCGAACGCCTCCCCAAGGGGGACCCCGATTCCAAAATCGGGGTCCCCCTTGGCAATCCCCGGAGTTATCCTCGGACGATGCGCACCGACGGGCACGTCCGCAACCTCGCCGGCAACCGCCGTTTCCGGCACCTGCTGGCGGTGCGCCTCACCTCCCAGGCCGCCGACGGCATGTTCCAGGCGTCCCTGGCGCTCTCGGTGTTCTTCAACCCCGCGCTCGGCGACGCGGGCGACCCGTTCCGGTACGCCGCCGCCGTCGCGCTCCTCCTCGGCCCGTACTCGCTGCTCGGCCCCTACGTCGGCACCGTCCTCGACCGGTTCAGCCGCCGCAACCTCATCGGCGGCGCGAACCTCGTGCGCGCCGCCCTCATGATCGTCATCTGCCTGACCCTCCCCGGCGGCTTCAACTGGTCGTGGGTGCTGTGCGCCATGGTCGTCCTCGCCGCCAACCGGTTCGTCCTCGCCGGGCTCGGCGCCGCCCACCCGCAGGTCGTCCCGCCCCAGGACCTCGTCACCGCCAACTCCCTCGCCTCCACGCTCGGCGCGCTCGCCTACGGCCTCGGCCTCGCCACCACCGGCGTCGCGAAGCTCATCGACTCCGGCGTCTCCTACTCGATGCTCGCGCTCGCCGCGGGCTGCGGCTACCTCGTCTCCGCGTGCCTCATCTGGGCCGCGTTCAAGCGCTCCGGCCTGGGCCCCGCCGAGGACGAGTCGCCCGCGGGCGGCCTGTGGAAGGGCGTCGCCGCCACCACCGCCGGGATGGTCGCCGGCTTCAAGCACCTGGGGACGCGCCGCGGACCCGCCCTCGCGATGGCCGTCCAAGGGCTGCACCGGTTCCTGTACGGCATCGTGTTCATCATCGCGATCGCCCTGTTCATGGGCTTCTTCTGGGACGTCGAGTCCGACCCGGCCCGCACCACCACGATCTCCTGGCTGCTGGTCCTGGCGGTCCTCGGGAACGTCGGCGTCCTCGCCGCCGCGATCGTCACCCCCCGCGCGACCCGCGTGTGGGGCCCCAAGAACTGGGTCGTGGTCCTCATGGCCCTGTGCGCGGTCGTCGCCGCGGCCCTCGCCGGGACCATGCGGCCGGTCATGTTCGCCGTCGCGGTCCTGCTCATCAACATCGCCTCGCAGGGCGTGAAGATCACCGTCGACACGAGCATCCAGCGCGGCGTCGAGGACGCCTACCGCGGGCGCGTGTTCAGCGTCAACGACACCGTCTACAACGTCGGGTACCTCGCGGGCCTGTTCGCCGCCGCGCTCGTCGTCCCCACCGACGGCTACGCGCCCGGGACCCTCGTCGGCGTGGCCGTCTCCTACGGCCTGATCTGCGTCGGATACGCCTACCTCGCCCGAGACGACGCCCCGTACGATGCTGAGTCATGGAGCCCAGCCGCCCCGCAGACGGGACCCCAGCCGCGACCGAGCACGAGCCGGTAGCCTCCAGCCCCTTCAAGTCCACGCCCCCCTGGGAGCGCGGCTCGGGGTGGAAGCGCGGCCTCGCCGGGCTCGGCGCGGTGGTCCTCACCGCCGGCTCGATCGCCGGGGTCGCCTGGCTCGCGTTCCGCGACGGCGGCGGCGAAGGCGGCGACACCGGCGAGGTGATCTCCGCGCGCTGCAACGTGACCGAGGCCGAGGACGCCGGGAGCGGCGCCGACCCGCTCGACCCCGCGGCCCCGCCGGAGCGGTCGCTCGCGGTTGTCCAGACCAACTACGGGGAGATCGCCGTCATGCTGTGGGGCGACCTCGCGCCGTGCGGCGTGGACGCGTTCACGCACCTCGCCGAGGCCGGGTTCTACGCCAACCACGAATGCGACCGGCTCACCACGCAGGCGGTCGACCCGACCGCGGTCCTGCGCTGCGGCTCCCCCGGCGCCGACCCCGAGTCCGATGACTCCTACGGCCCGGGCTGGCGGTTCCAGGCCGAGACCGGCATGGCGGGCAACGACGTCGCCGACGTCCTCGCGCTCGTCACCGACGACCGCGGCCGCGCGGGCTCGGCGTTCGCGCTCATCCGCGGCGCGGCCGTGCCGACCGCGGGCGTGAGCGTCATCGGCGGGATCGTCGACGGCTTCGAGGTCCTCGACGACATCGCGGCGCTCTCCGAGACCGTCGAGTCGGACGGCCCCCCGTCCGTGCCCGTCGAGGTCTGGTCGGTCACCGTCACCGAGCTCGCGGACCTCCCCAGCGGCCCCGACACCGTGGGCGAACTCACCACCGGCGCGCCGACCGCGCTGCCCACCGGTCTGCCGACCGGGACCCCGACCCCCACCGACGCCGCGACGACGCCCTAAGGAAGGAACGACTACTCGTCGTTCTCTTTCCCGGGGCTGTTGCGCTTCGCGTACTTGTCGACGTACTCCTGGCCCGTGAGCCGCCGGATCGCGTCCATGACCTCGTCGGTCACCGCGCGGATCACCACCCGGTCGTTCTCCATGCCCTTGTACCGCGTGAAGTCCAGCGGCCGCCCCACGCGCACGCCCACCGGCGCGACCCGCGGCCGCGACTCCCCGATCGGCAGGACCTTCTCCGTCCCGATCAGCCCCACCGGCACCACCGGCGCCCCCGACGCCAGCGCCAGGCGCGCCACCCCGGGCTTGCCGCGGTATAGCCGCCCGTCGGGCGAGCGGGTCCCCTCCGGGAAGATCGCGAACACGCGGCCCTCTTCGAGCACTTCGAGGGACGGCTCCAGGGCCGAGGCGCTCTTGCGCCCGCCCGAGCGGTCCACCGCGACCTGCCCGAGGGCCTTGACCGTGGAGGAGATGATCTTGCCCTTGACGCCCGCGCCGGTGAAGTACTCGATCTTCGCCATGGTCGCGATGTGCCGCTTCGTCGTCAGGCCCAGGAAGTAGTGGTCGGCCACGGAGAGGTGGTTCGACGCCAGGATCACCGGCCCGGTCTCCGGGATGTTCTCTTTCCCGTCGATCCACGGCCTGTAGATCAGTTTGACGGCCGGCGCGGCCGTCCATTGCAGCGTCCTGTACAGCACCGTGCTCAGCTCTCCAGTGGTCTCACCCTAGGGACGGGTCGGCACAATTATGGCTCGCGAACCGCCGGAGGCGAAACCCGCGAGCCGTCGTTCCCGAGGGCCGCGCCCGAAGACGACGACGGCCCCGCCGGGAAGGCAGGGCCGAGTCTATGGCATTCGGCGCCGCTACAGGTACTGGCCAGGAGGGTGGTCGCGGTCGTCACCGCGCGCGGCGCGCTCGGCCATGACCGCCCTCAGCTGCGGCGGGAGGTCGCTCCCGGCGGGCAGGGCCTTGAGCTCCCCGCCGCGCATCTGGTCGAGCTGGAGCCGCGCGGCCATCTGCTGCGCGACCAGCGCCGCCTGGATGCCGTGGAACAGCCCTTCGAGCCACCCCACGAGCTGGGCCTGCGCGATGCGCAGCTCCGCCTCGGTGGGGATCTCGTCCTGCCCGAACGGCAGCGACAGGCGCTCCAGCTCGTCGCGGAGCTCGGGGGCGAGTCCGGTCTCCAGTTCGGCTATGGAGCGGGCGTGGATGTCGCGGAGGCGCTGGCGGCCCTTCTCGTCGAGTTCGGCGGCGCGGACCTCTTCGAGGAGCTGCTTGATCATGGAGCCGACGCGCATGACCTTGGCGGGCTCGCTGACGAGCCGGGTCGGGTCGGTCTCGTAGGGGTCGCCGTCCTCGTCCTCGGAGTCGGCGTGCGCGGCGGATTTGGCGGTGGCGACCGGGTTGCCTTCGGCGTCGACGATGAGGAGGTCGTCCTCGTTCTCCCGCTCGTCTCGGTCCGGCTCGGTGTTCGCGTCGCTCATGGTCGCATTGACCCCACAGTCGTGTCGATGGTGGTTCCGTTCCCTTGCTTCGAGCCTAACGCGGAAGCCCCGGAAGGTGTTCCCGCTCGCCATCCAGGCCGTGGATAGCGAAAAGGCCCGTGGTCGAAACCATCGGGCCTTTGCCTGTGCGCGAGGGGGGACTTGAACCCCCACGTCCTTGCGGACACTGGCACCTGAAGCCAGCGCGTCTGCCATTCCGCCACTCGCGCGTGTCGGGACTTGCAACGCGACGATAGTACCCTGCGCGGCGAGTCCCGCTCAACGGGGTATTGCCTCCGTTGAGGCCGGGGCCACTAGAGGAGGGTGCGGACGCGGCCGACCGGCTTGCCGCCGCCGAGGATCTCGGGCCCGGAGAGGGCGTCGATCTCGGGTTTGGCGGCCTGCGGGACGTCGAGTCCGGCGATGGCGGTGAGGGCGCGGAGGGCGACGGGCATGGAGGCGCGTCCGGCGCCGTCGTCGATCTTGACGGCCACGGCGCCGACGCCAGGCGCGGCGACGACATGGAAGCCTTCGGCGCCGCCTTTGGCGAGGAGGCCGGGGACGGCGGTCATGGAGCGCTGGTCGGGTCCGCGGGTGCCGTCGATGAGGCGGGGGTTGGCGCGCATGGCGTCGGCGACGCGGCGCTCGTCGGTGCCTTCGGGGGCTTCGACGAGGCGGGCGAAGGCGCGGGCGATGCCGTGGAGGGAGACGGCGAGGACGGGGGCGCCGCAGCCGTCGACGCCGACGT
Organism: Glycomyces mayteni; assembly: GCF_042428885.1. NCBI lineage: Bacteria > Bacillati > Actinomycetota > Actinomycetes > Glycomycetales > Glycomycetaceae > Glycomyces > Glycomyces mayteni. The sequence goes on along the minus strand of NZ_JBHMBP010000001.1, from coordinate 661,846 downwards.
GCTCGACGGCCTCGCCGGTGAGGTCTTCGACCGTGGCGACGATGAGGCGCTGGAGGGGGTGCTCGGGGTCGCGGTAGGTCGCGGTGTCCCATCCGGCGGCGGCGCAGGCGGCGAGCATCCCGGCGTGCTTGCCGGAGCAGTTCATGTAGACGCGCTTGGGCTCGGGCCCGTCGGCGGCGACGACGGCGTTGCGGGCGTCGGGGTTGCCGGGGAGGTCGGGCGGGCACTGGAGGTCGTCCTCGGTGAGGCCGGCGTGCGCGAGGACGGAGCGGACGCGTTCGACGTGGAACGGTTCGCCGCGGTGGCTGGCGGCGGCGATGGCGAGGTCGGCCTCGGTGCCGGGCTCCCAGCCGGCGCGGAGCATCGCGAGGGCCTGCATGGGCTTGTTGGAGGAGCGGGGGAACACGGGGGAGGCGGCGTCGCCGATCGCGGCGGCGAGGCTTCCCGCGGGGTCGGTCACGGCCACGCTGCCCCGGTGGAAGCTCTCGGCGAATCCGGACCTGACGACTTGGGCGACGGGTTCGCCGCCTCGGTACGAAGCACTCATACTGCGAGGCTAGCCGGGCGGCTAGAGGCTCGCGGCCTGATCGCCCGTGATGAGGCGCACGTCCTGGTTCGCGACGGCCGACCGTTTCACCTCGGCGAGCGCGATCTGGCCGAGCTCGTAGTGCTGGACGGCGGTGCCGATGTAGCCGACTTCCTTGCCGTCCAAGGTGATCGGGGTGCCGTGGGCGGGCGGGTGCTCGTCGGTGCCGTCGAGGTGGAGCATGACGAGGCGCCGGGGCGGCTGGCCGAGGTGGTGGACCTTCGCGACGGTCTCCTGGCCGCGGTAGCAGCCCTTGTCGAGGTGGACGGCGGCGGCGAGCCAGTGCGGGACCTCGTGGGGGACGGTCTTCTCGTCGGTGTCGGCGCCGAACGCGGGGAGCTTCGCGGCGACCCGGAGGGCGTTCCAGGCCCAGGTCCCGGCGAGGGTCTCCGCGCCTTCGGCGGCTTCGGCGAGCTGCCCGCGGCGGACGAGGACGTCGAAGGTGGGGACGCCGAGGGCGTCGGTGCGGCGGGTCCAGCCGTCGGTCTCCCGGAAGGGGCCGCCGGGGTAGACGGAGGTGGGGACGGCGAGGAGGTCCTTGGACGCGAACTTGGCGACGGGCACGGGCTGGACGACGGGCGCGTCGTCTTCGGCGCGGGCGATGCCGGTGAAGGTGAACAGGGCCCAGTCGGCGGACTCGTCCCTGATGTCGACCTCGGTGCGGAACTTCATGAGCTCCAGGTACTTCAGGAGCGGTTCGCCGCGGCCGGGCTCGGTGTCGAGCCAGGTGGTGGCGCCGTCGTCGTAGACGTTCGCGTGGTGCTCGACGCGGCCGGTCGGGGAGAGGATGAGCGTCTCGGTGCCCTGGTGCGGCTTGAGGGCGGTGAGCTGCTGGGTGGAGAGGGAGTGGAGCCAGGTGAGGCGGTCCGCGCCGGTGACGGAGAGGACGTCGCGGTCGGAGCGGTCGAAGAGCGCGCCGGTCTCCATGGCCGCCTTCTGCTCCTTGAGCGGCCCGCCGTAGTGCCAGGCGGTGCGGCCGTCGGCGGTGGCGACGGCGCCGGGGGCGGCGAGGAGCGGGGACGGTCCGATCGTGGTCATGCGTGCTTCTCCAGGCAGTCGGCGCAGGTCCCGAACAGGGCGACGTGGCCGACGTCCATGACGAATCCGGTGGCGTCGGCGACCTCCCTGCGCACGCCTGCGAACTTCGACGGGTCGACTTCGGTGATCCGGCCGCAGCGGTGGCACACCAGGTGGGCGTGGCCGCGGTCGCCGGACAGGTGGTAGGTGGGGGCGCCGTGGGAGAGGTGGGTGTGCGAGACGAGCTGGAGCTCTTCGAGGAGGTCCAGGGTGCGGTAGACGGTGGTGATGTTCACGCCTTCGACCTGGCCGCGGATGCGCTCGTGGATGCGCTCGGGGGTCGCGTGCCCGAGCGCGCGGACCGCCTCCAGGACGAGCTGGCGCTGCGCGGTCATGCGCAGGCCCTTGGAGCGCAGCACCGCCGCCAGTTCGGTCTCGGCCTCGGCTTCGGTGGGCATGACTGCATGGTACTGCGCCGGGCGCTCGCCGGATCGCTCCCCGGCGGGGAGCACAATGAGCGGATGGCACTAGTAACCGCAGTACTGCACCGCGGCGTCGTCGACTCCGACGCGCCGCTCCTGTGCGCCGACGACCTCGGGGTCCTCCGGGGCGACGGCGTCTTCGAGACGATCAACGTCCGCGGCGGCGCCGCGTTCCTGCTCTCCGAGCACCTCGACCGGATGGCGAACTCCGCGCGCCGCATGGAGTTCGAGCTGCCCGCGAAGGCCGAGCTGGCCGAGTTGGCCGAGCAGGCGCTCGTGGCGTGGCGCGAGCGCGCCGAGGGGGAGGGCGCTTTGCGCCTGGTCGCGACCCGCGGCCGCGAGGCCGGCGGCCCGCCCACCGTCTACGCGACCGTGGACCCGGTGCCGCGCGAGCGCATCCTGCCGCGCCGCGACGGCCTGCGGATCGCCACGGCGACCCTGGGGGTGAATGCCGATGCGCGGGGCGACGCCCCGTGGCTTCTAGGCGGCGTGAAGGCGCTGTCGTACGCGTCGATGATGGCGGTGACCCGCTGGGCGAAGACCCAGGGCGCGGACGACGCCCTGTGGGTGTCCGCGGACGGGTTCGCGCTCGAAGGCCCCACGTCCTCGCTGTTGTGGCTCGAAGGCGACACGGTCTTCACCACGCCGACCTCCGCGGGCATCCTGCCCGGCACCACGAGCGCGTACCTGCTGGAGCAGGCCCCGAAGGCGGGCCTGAAGACCGGCGAGAAGCTGATCTCGGTGGGGGACTTGAAGAACGCCGAGGCGGCGTGGCTCAGCTCCTCCGTCCGAGGTGTGGCCTTCATCACTCAGATCGACGGCGAAGCGGTCGCGCAGCGCCCGGACATCACCGCTGAGCTGGACAAACTCGCGGGATTCGAAGTGCCTTCGTAACGGTTCGGCATCGTTTCCCAGGTTCTTCCCAGGCTCGCCACAGGTCCCGTTCAGAGACGGTCCTCATAGTAATGAGTGTTCCGGTCACGCCGACAAGCCAATCGGAGGGACATGGGCAGTCTTCCGGGAGGCACGGAACATCCGGGGGCACTAAGCCGGTAAGGGCAATCGGGCACAGCCCTACCGGTGCCAATGAAAAGTGGAGCTCCTCCACTTTATCGGGGCCGCAGCGAATGGGCAAGCGCTGCGGCCCCATTACCGTGTCACAGGACCGACACGAAACCGCATCGGCGCCAAACACACTCGCGTGAAAAGGCGGTGCCGCCTGCGGCAACGCCGCCCGCATTCGGTCCGGCCGGTCAGCCGAGAACCTTCCCCGGATTGAGGATGCCGAGCGGGTCGAGCGCCGCTTTCAACCGCCGCTGCACCGCCAGGTTCACCGGGTCGACCTCCCGTTCCAGCCACTCGCGCTTGAGCATTCCCACCCCGTGCTCCCCGGTGATGGTGCCGCCCATGGCGAGCGCCATCTCCAGGATCTCGTCGAACGCCGCCCGGCCCGCTTCGAGCGAGCCGGGGACCTCCGGGTGGACGATGATGTTCGGATGCAGGTTCCCGTCCCCCGCATGGGCGATGACGCCGATGACGACGCCGTGCCGCTCGGCCGCGGCCTGCACCCCGTCGAGGGCCTCGGCGAGCCGGGCCCGCGGGACCGCGACGTCGTCGACCAGGACCGTCCCCAGCTTCTCCATGGCGTGGTAGGCGCTGCGTCGCGATTCGAGCAGCGCGTCGGCCTCCTCGGCGTCGGTCGCCCGGTACACCTCGCTCGCCCCGGCCTCGGTGCACAGCGCCTCGATCGCGGCGAGCTCCGCGTCCGGGTCGGCGTCGGCGGCCACGAGCAGCAGCGCCGCGGCCTCGGTCGGCAGTCCCATGGGGCGCAGCGCTTCGAGGGCCCGCAGGTGGACGTTGTCGATGAGTTCGAGCAGGCTCGGCTGCTTCCCCTCGGCCATGATCGCGGTGACCGCGCGGCCCGCGTCGGCGGTCGTGCCGAACACCGCCGCGAGCGTGAGCCGCTGCGCCGGGACCGGCGCGAGCTTCACCGTCGCCTCGGTGATGATCCCGAGGGTCCCTTCGGAACCGCAGAACAGGCGCACCAGGTCGTACCCGGCGACGCCCTTCGCGGTGCGCCGCCCGCACCGCATCACCTCGCCCGAGGCGAGCACGACCTCCAGGCCCAGCACGTACTCCGGGGTCGTCCCGTACTTGACGCAGCACATGCCGCCCGCCGCGGTCGCGATGTTCCCGCCGATCGTGGAGATCTGCCACGACCCCGGGTCGGGGCTGTACCGCAGCCCGAACTCGCTTGCGGCCGTGGAGATCGCGGCGTTGAGGACCCCCGGCTGGACGACCGCGAGCCGGTCCACCGGGTCGATCTCCAGAATCCGGTCCATGCCCGAGACGTCCAGGAGCAGCGCCCCGTCGACCGCGGTCGCCGCGCCCGCGAGCCCGGTCCGGGCCCCCTGCGGGACCACCGGCGCCCCGAGCTCCGCGCACACCGCCACCGCCGCGCTCACCTCCGCGGTCGAGCGCGCCCGCACCAGCGCGGCCGCGCGCCCGGCCGGGACGAGCCCGGCGTGGTCCACCGAGTGGGCTGCCAGCACGTCCGAGTCGGTCACGGGCGCCAGGCCCGCCGCGGTCAGCGCGTCAACGAGTTCGCTCATGCAGCGATTGTCGCCTACCGCCCGCCGCGGAATCCGCCCCGGATCGTGCATCCTATATCCTATAGGATATAGGGTTTCCGGATCAGGCGTACGGGTCCGTGTCGACGACGGTCCGGACGATCTCGGCGAGCGCCTCGACCCGCTCGATGCCCTCCTCCTGGGAGGACGAGCCGCCGGTGAGGATCGCGATCTCGATGGGCGCGTCGGTGTCCCCGGCGACCACGCCGATGGAGTTGACGACCCACTCCCCGCCCATCGCGTCGCGGGTGTCCCAGCCGTTCTTCATCCACACGGTCTCGCCGTCGGCCGCCGCCGCGGACACGCCCCACTGCTGGAAGTCCGCGAGGTCGCCCATGAGGGAGCGCGCGTACTCGGTCTGCTCGGCGTCCAGGACCCCCGCGTCCTCGTACAGCGCGATCTCCAGGACCCGCAGCTGGTCGAGCGCCGTCGTCTGGGTCTTCCCCCACTGCTCGGTCTCGTTCGGGTTCGTGTGCTCCAGGCCGAAGTCGATGTGCGCCTGGGCGATCGCCGCATGCCCGTCGTCGAACGTCCCGCCGTACAGCACGTCGTTCGTCGCGTCGTTGTCCGACTCGCGGATCATCAGCTCGGCGCGGTCCAGCAGCCAGCCGGGGACCTGGTCGAGCGTCCCGTACTCCTTGAGCATCATCGAGAGGATCTCGACCTTCACCACCGACGCCGTGTCGTACTGCACCTCGCCGTCGTAGTCGAGGCGGAACTCGCCGTCGTCCACGGCCACCGCCGCGTAGAAGTTCTCGTCGTCCTCCTCCGCGAGGAACGCGGCCACCGCCTCGTCGAGCTGCGACTGGAGCTGCACCTGCGCGGCCTCCCGCAGCTCCTCGTCCGACGGCTGGAGCGAGGAGCTCGACAGGTCGTCGGCCTGCGAGCCCGGCAGGGACTCGTCGGAGGAGCCGCCCGAGCCGCCGTCGTCGCGGCCGGAGCCGACAATGAACACCACGGCCGCGACGAGCACGGCGAGACCCGGGACGGCGAGGTAGGGCCAGAGCCGCCGCGATGAGGCGTGTTTGGAGGTCACAGCTGGGAACCTGACTCTTCAAAAGGGCGGGGGACGCGGACGAATTGCTGCGGCCCACGCTAAAGCAGCGACCATCGCGCACACAAGCGGGGCCGATCCCCAGACCCGTAACGGTTGCGCATCGGTGCGTGCGCCCGGCCGCAGGGGCCTGACCCCCAATGGTCCCTCGCCGCACCCGCAACGACCAGCGTCCCTCGTCACTGGAGACCCATCGGCCCCACCGGAAGCGGACACGGGACGACGAAGCGCCCGCCGAGACCTGCGGGCGCTGCTCCGTGCGTGTTCACATGTGCGTACTCCGGCGGGGCCGTGAGGCACTGGTCCGGGCGATCGGTGTGGGACCTGGGGAGGAAATGACCATCATCGAGTGCCCGAGCCGCAGTGCCTCACGGAGACTCCACCGTGCCGCGCCTCGACTGCCCGGAAGGCGGCGCCTTCGCGGGCTCCGGCCGCCGCGTGCGGCGGGCCGGCTCGGGGCCGGTGAAACACCGGGCCGCCCGCTGCCGCTCGCGGCGGTTCCGCACCCGCCCCCCGGTCCAAGCCGGAGAGCCGTGGGCGGGACCCGCTGCGGCGGCCGACTGCGGCGCCGGGGCCTTCATCCGGACGGCGGTGCTCATACCGCCGCCCGCTGCTTCAACAGGGTGCGCGCCACCGCGGCGGCCACCCCCACCAGGCAGATGATCGCGACCAGGGCCAGCAGCCCGTTCGCGCCGTCCGCCACGGCCTTCGGGTCGACCGCGACGACCTCGTCCTCCGCGGCCGGGTCGAACGCCCCGTCCTCCGCGCCCGGCTCGCCGAACGCGTTCACCTCGTCCTCGACCGGGGCCGCCGACTCGTCGGCCGCAGGCGCCTCGTCCTCCGGGCCCTGCCGCCCCGCGGCGTCGCCGCCCGCGGGCGCGTCCTCGTCGGCGCCGCTCTCGTCAGCGCCGTCCTCGGCCGGAGCGGGCAGCGTGTGCGAATCCGGCTCCTCCTCGCCCGACTCGCCGTTCCCGCCGGGCTGCTCCTCGGACTGCGCCTCGACGACGTGGACCTGCGCGGAGTCGTACTCGGCGAACAGGCCGTGGCACGAGGGGACCATCGCGACCTCGGCCGAGCGGTTCATCTCGAACACCTGCGACGAGCCGTTCGCGATGTCGTACACCTCGTCGCCCACGTGCAGCTCGGCGTTCGCGCCCAGCTCGTTCGTGTACTGCACCTGCGAGCCCTGCTCGACCGTCAGCTCCGACGCGTCGGGGATCGACGACGCCGACAGCAGACCCAGCGTGCCGCAGTCGCCGCTGAAGACGATCTCGCTCCCGGTGCCCGCCTCCGGCTCGTCGGCCGTCGCCATGCTCACCCCGGCCGCACCGCCCGCCGCGATCACCGCCGCCGCCGACAGCGCCGCCAGACGCGAGCGCCGCCGCTGCGAACGCCGGTCCATCGCCGCCTGGACCACCGGGTTGATCCGGCCGTCGTTCACCGGGTACGGCAGCGGAGGACGCGTCTGGGCCCGGGACTGCTGACCGAGCTTCGTCTTGTGTCTTCCCATGCCTGCGTCTCTCCAACCGCGATGCCGTCTGTGTCGTGCGGACCCGGGTCCACCGCGGGAATCAGGTCTCAACCCCTTTCAACGACCGGGCGGCCGAAAGGTGACGGCCCCGCCCGCCCCCGATTCGCGGACCGCCCTCATGCGGTCGGGCACGGGCCCGCGACCGTCCGTAGGATGTGCCGGGACAGCACCCAGCGAGACCGCGGGAACCCCATGGTGATCACCGAACCCGACTCCACCGACTCGGACCCGGGGCGCGAGCCCGAGGACGGCGTCCAGGTCGCGGCCGAGAACGAGCCGAAGGCCGAGGACGCCGCGTCCGACGGCCCGAGCACCGGCGAGCACGAGCGCTGGCAGCGCTTCGCCTCCGGCGAGACCTCCGCCGCCGCACCCGGCCCGCCCCCCGGGCGCCTGCGCGCCGCCGGGCGGCTCGCCGCGCGCGCCGCCCGCAGCGAATGGACCCTCGCCGCGCTCTTCAGCGCCTTCCTCGCCGTCGCCATGACCTGGCCCCTCGCCAAAGACCTCGACGACGTCATCCCCCACGACACCGGCGACCCGCTGCTCCTCACCTACATCCTCGGCTGGGTCGGCCACGCCCTGCGCGACAACCCCGCCGGGATCTGGGACACCAACAGCTTCTGGCCCCTCACCGACGCCTACCTGTTCACCGACACCCTCCTCGGCTACGCGCCGTTCGCGCTCTTCGCCACCGGCCCCGCCAGCGCCCTCGTCGTCTACAACGTCCTCTACATCGCCTCGTTCGCCCTCGCGTTCCTCGGCGCGTACGCGCTCCTGCGCCAGCTCGGCGCCCGCGTCGCCGGCTCGGCCGTCGCCGCCGCCGCGTTCGCCTACGCCCCTTGGAAACTCGGGCAGGCCGGGCACCTCCAGGTCCTGTCGTGCGGCGGGATCGCGCTCGCGCTGGCGATGCTCGCGCGCGGGCACGGCTGGTCCCTGCGGCACGGCTTCAAAGCGGAGAAGCAGCGGCCGGGATGGATCGTCGCCGGGTGGCTGACCGCCCTGTGGCAGTTCTCGATCGGCGCCGGGCTCGGCATCCCGTTCGTGTACCTGCTGCTGGGCGTCGGCGTGGTCGTGGGCCTGAACTGGCTCATCATGCGCCCGCGCCTGAAGTGGCAGACGCTCGCGGCGGACGGCGTCGGCGGCGTCGTGTTCAGCCTCGGGGTCCTGTGGATCGCCGACAAGCACGCCGTGGTCGCCCGCGCCTACCCCGAGTCGATCCGCGACGTCGACTACATCTCGTGGTTCAGCCCCACGTGGCAGTCGTTCATCATCGCCCCGGAGGAGTCGCGCGTGTGGGGCGCGGCGCACGAGGCCGCGCGCGCGGACCTGACGTGGGCGCCCGAGCAGGCGCTCCTCGTCGGATTCACCCTCGCGGCCTTGGCGATCGCGGGCCTGGTGTGGTCGTGCTGGACGGGCTGGCAGCGGTTCTGGCTGGCCCTGGGCGGCTTCGCGGTCTTCGCGATCGCCATGGGCCCCAACTTCCTCGACCACGGGTCGTGGGCGTGGGCGCCGCTGTACGAGTACGCGCCCGGCTGGGAGGCGATCCGCACGCCGGGCCGCCTGGTCATCTACCTGACGCTGATCCTCGCGGTCCTCGCCGCGGGCACGATCACCCGGATCGCCGACGAGGCCGACGACGTGGCGCACCGCGCCCGCGTCGACAAGCGCCTGAAGGTGAAGGCCCCCAGGCGGGTCCACGCGCTGCTGTTCCTCCCGATCGTGCTGGTCCTGTGGGAGGGCCTCACGGCCGCGCCGTACACGCAGGTCCCGGACGCGCCGGTCGACATGGCCTCGCTGGAGGGCCCGGTGCTGTTCCTGCCCATGGGCGGCGGGGACACGAAGGTCCAGTACTGGAGCACCGACGGGTTCGTGGAGACCGCCAACGGCGTCGCCGCGTTCACCCCCGACGAGCAGGCGGGCATCAAGTCGATGGCCGAGAGCTTCCCGAGCGACGACTCCGTTGCGGCGCTGCGCGACGCGGGGATCGAGACCGTCGTGGTCCTGCCCGGCTCGGGCCTGGACACCGAGGCCGACCCGTTCGGCGTCGACGTCGAGCGCACCGACACGGCCGTGGTCTACGACCTCAACCCGTAAGCGGGCCTTCGCTTCTCACGCAGGTCCGATCGGGGTGAGGAACGCCAGCGCCCCGATCGCGTCGAGGCGCGGCGGCGAGTGCAGCGGCGAGGCCGTCACGTCGAACGTGCGGTGGACGCCGCGGCGCTCGATGCGCATGAGGCTGCGTTCGAGGGCGTCGGTCTGGAGCGCCTGGACGGGCGCGAGCCGGGCGAGCTCGGCGTCCACGAGCGGGTGCGCCCCGGCCGTGAAGTCCAGGAACCGCAGGCCCGCGTCGAGGAAGCGGGGCATGACGATGTCGATGTCGGGCCCGAGCCCGAGGATCTGCCTGGCGGGGCGCGAGGTCGCGACGACGCGCGTGTCGGCCGCGAGCAGCAGGCACGCGTCGGCGCTCGCCGCGACCGCGGTGCGCCACGTGGACAGCGCCGCGTCGAGTCTCCTGCCATCGCGTCCGGGCGCGGCGCCGCGGAGCGGGATGACCAGTTCGAGTTGCGTCAATTGGGCGCCCCGGGGGTAGTGGTTACGCTCAGTCTGTCCATGTTAACTGAGAAAAGTTGATCTTCGTCCCCGGCGCGTCTACCCTCGGGTCATGAGTGCAGATGCCGCGCCCGCGTACGGAGTCGACTCGGAAGTGGGGCGCCTGCGCAGCGTCATGCTCCACCGCCCCGGGGGAGAGCTGCGGCGCCTGACGCCGCGCAACAACGGCGCGCTGCTGTTCGACGGCATCCCGTGGGTCGAGCGCGCCCAGGAGGAGCACGACCGGTTCGCGGGGGTCCTCACCGAGCACGGCGTGGAGGTCCTGTACCTGAGTGCGCTGCTCCGGGAGTGCCTCGAACTGGAGGAGGCTCGCGAGGCGGTCACCGTCGGCGTCGCGGCCGACCCGCGGCTGGGGCAGACGCTGGGGCGCGAGCTCGCGGCGTTCCTGTCGGGCCTGGACCCCGAGCGGCTCGCGTCGGTCCTGGTGGAGGGCTTGACGAAAGAGGAGTTCGGGCCGTCGAGCAGCCTGCGGCACCGGATGATGCGGGCCGTGGAGTTCGTCATCGACCCGCTCCCCAACACGATGTTCACACGCGACTCGTCGGTGTGGATCGGCGACGCCGTGGCCGTCACCAGCCTGGCGATGCCCGCGCGACGCCGCGAGACGACGCTGACGGGCATCGTCTACCACCACCACCCGCGGTTCGCCGACGTCCCGAAGCTGTACGACCCGTCGCTGGAGCACCTGGAGGGCGGCGACGTCCTCGCGCTCGCGCCGGGTGTGCTGGCCGTCGGCGTCGGCGAGCGCACCACCCCCGCGGGCGTGGAGCGCCTGGCGCGCAAGGTCTTCGAGCGGGGCACGATCCGCACGGTCCTGGCCGTCCCGATCGCGCAGCGCCGCGCCACGATGCACCTGGACACGGTGTGCACCATGGTCGACCGCGACCGGATGGTCATCTACGCGCCCGCCGCGCAGCGCCTGGAGTCGTACACGATCACCCCCGACGGCGACCGCATCGCCATCGACGGCCCCCGCCGCTTCCTTGACGCCGCCGCCGAGGCCGTCGGCGTCGACGCGATCGAGACCATCCACACCGGCGAGCGCGACGTGGTCACCGCCGAGCGCGAGCAGTGGGACGACGGCAACAACACCCTCGCCCTCGCCCCCGGCGTCGCGGTCGCCTACGAGCGCAACACCGTCACCAACGCCCGCCTCGAACGCGCCGGCGTCAAGGTCCTCACCATCCCCGGCTCCGAACTCGGCTCCGGCCGAGGAGGCCCCAGATGCATGTCCTGCCCGACCTCCCGGGCCCCCCTCGCCGCCTAGACGCGCGGAAGGCCGCGGCCCCTGGGGGGTCGCGGCCTTTTCGCTGCGGGGCTAGATGTTCGCGGCGATGTCCTTGCGGTAGTAGCCGCCTTCGAGTTTGACGCCTTCGGTGAGGGCGTAGGCCTCTTGGCGGGCCTCGGCGACGGAGCGGCCGGTGCCGACGCAGCCGAGGACGCGGCCGCCGGTGGCGATGAGCTGGCCGGAGGCGTCGAGGGCGGTGCCCGCGTGGAGGACGCCCTCGGTGTCGGCGCCGAAGAGGGGGCGGCCGGTGACCGTGGTGCCCGGGTAGCCCTCGTTGGCGACGACGACGCACACGGCGGCGCCCTCGCGCCACCACAGGGAGCCGAAGTCGGCGAGCTTGCCGGTGGCGGCCGCGTACAGGAGCTCCCCGAGGGGGGTCTCCAGGAGCGCGAGGACCGCCTGGATCTCCGGGTCGCCGAAGCGGGCGTTGAACTCGACGACCTTGAGGCCCTTCGAGGTCAGCGCGAGGCCGCAGTACAGGGTCCCGACGAACGGGATGCCGCGCCCGGCGAGCTCGGCGAGGGTCGGCTCGGCGACGCGCTCCATGACCTCGGCGACCAGGTCGTCCGGGGCCCACGGCAGCGGCGTGTACGCGCCCATGCCGCCGGTGTTCGGGCCGGTCCCGCCGTCGCCGATGCGCTTGAAGTCCTGCGCGGGCAGCAGCGGCTTCGCGCTGGTGCCGTCGGCGATGACGAACAGGGACACCTCGGGGCCGTCGAGGTACTCCTCGATGACGACGCGTTCGCAGTCGAGAGCATGGGCGAGCGCCTGCTCGCGGTCCTCGGTGACGACGACGCCCTTGCCGGCGGCGAGGCCGTCGTCCTTGACGACGTAGGGCGCGCCGAACTCGTCGAGCGCGGCCTCGGCCTCCTCGCGGGTGCGGCAGGCGCGCGCGGCGGCGGTCGGGACGCCCGCGGCGGCCATGACCTCCTTCGCGAAGGCCTTCGAGCCCTCGATGCGGGCGGCCTCGCCGTTCGGGCCGTACACGGGGATGCCCTTCGCGCGGACCGCGTCGGCGACGCCCGCGACGAGCGGGGCCTCCGGGCCCACGATCACGAGGTCGGCGGCGGAGGTCACCGCCAGGGACGCCACCGCGGCGGGGTCGGTCTGGTTCACCGGCACGCACTCGCCGAGCGCGGCCATGCCGGGGTTCCCGGGGGCGCAGATGAGCTTGGTGACGGAAGCGTCCGCGGCCAGGGCCGCCGCGAGGGCGTGCTCGCGGCCGCCGGAGCCGATCAGGAGTACTCGCACCCGGCCAGTTTACGGGGTGGATACGTGCTGGTTAACCGCCACGCCGAGTGGCCCGCATTACGGACCCGTCCCCCGATCGGGCGACACGGGCGGCGCCGGGGCCCGATCCTGTCGGACCCGGCCGGGAAGATGGCGCCTATCTTCCCCGGGGTGGGTGGGGGCTAGGGATGGAACTACCACTACCCCGCCCACCCGCCCTGCGGGCGGCGCCCGTTACTCCCGCGGGCCGGTCCCCGCCGACCCGGCGTGCGCAGTGTCATCATTGCCCCGTGACTGCGAATGTGCTCGCCGAGCGTTATGCCTCCGCGCCGATGCGCGACATCTGGGACCCCGTCGGGAAGATCAAGGCCGAGCGGCACCTCTGGATCGCCGTCCTCCAGGCGCAGCACGACCTCGGCGTCACCGTCCCCGACGGCGTCGTCGCCGACTACGAGCGCGTCCTCGACACCGTCGACCTCGCCTCCATCGCCGAGCGCGAGCGCGTCACCAAGCACGACGTCAAAGCCCGCATCGAGGAGTTCTCCGACCTCGCCGGCCACCAGCACATCCACAAGGGCATGACCAGCCGCGACCTCACCGAGAACGTCGAGCAGATGCAGGTCCGCCAGTCCCTCGAACTCGTCCAGGGCCGCATCGTCGCCGCGCTCGTGCGCCTCGCCGCCCGCGCCCAGCAGTACCGCGGCCTCGTCATGGCCGGACGCAGCCACAACGTCCCCGCCCAGGCCACCACCCTCGGGAAGCGCTTCGCGACCTGGGCCGAAGAGCTCCTCGCCGCCCACGACCGCATCGACGACCTCCTCAAGCGGTACCCGCTGCGCGGCGTCAAAGGCCCCGTCGGCACCGCCCAGGACATGCTCGACCTCTTCGGCGGCGACACCGCGAAACTCGCCGAACTGGAGCAGCGCATCGCCGCCCACCTCGGATTCGAGCGCGTCATGGACTCCGTCGGACAGGTCTACCCCCGGTCCCTCGACTACGAGGTCGGCACCGCGCTCGTCCAGGCCGTCGCCGCCCCCTCCTCCGCCGCCGTCACCATCCGGCTCATGGCCGGCGCCGAACTCGCCACCGAGGGCTTCATGCCCGGCCAGGTCGGCTCCTCCGCCATGCCCCACAAGATGAACACCCGCTCCTCCGAGCGCGTCAACGGCCTCGCCGTCGTCGCCCGCGGCTACGCCGCCATGCTCGGCGAACTCGCCGGCGACCAGTGGAACGAAGGCGACGTGTCCTGCTCGGTCGTGCGCCGCGTCGCCCTCCCCGACCTGTTCTACGCCGTCGACGGGCTCTATGAGACGTTCCTCACCGTCCTCGACAACTTCGGGGCCTACCCCGCCGTCATCGGCGCCGAACTCGACCGGTACCTCCCCTTCCTGACCTCCACGAAAGTCCTCATGGAGGCCCTCAGGCAGGGCGCCGGCCGCGAAGACGCCCACGAGGCCATCAAGGAGCACGCCGTCGCCGTCGCCCGCGCCATGCGCGAGGACGGCCAGCGCGAGAACGACCTCTTCGACCGCCTCGCCGCCGACCCGCGGCTCCCCCTCGACCGGGCCGGACTCGCCGCGCTCGTCGCGAATACGGGTGAATTCACCGGCGCCGCAGGCGATCAGGTCGACCGTGTCACCGAAAGAGTGGCGCAGGCGGCGAAAGCGCACCCCGAGGCGGCCGCGTACCGCCCCGGTTCCATCCTCTGACGGGTTGTGACCTGGCACCGTCCCCGTAACGCGGCGCTGGCCCAGGTCAGTGCCCGTGAATATGCTGGTCCTGTTCCGTCCATGTGACCGACAGGAGTGCGACCGTGGCCCGTGTAGTGGTCGACGTGATGCTGAAGTCCGAAATCCTCGACCCCCAGGGCGAGGCCGTCCTCGGGGCGCTGCCCCGTCTCGGCGTCACCGACGTGGCGTCGGTGCGGATCGGCAAGCGCGTCGAGATCGAGTTCGACGAGAACGCCCGGAACGTCGAGGAGCAGTCGCGCGTCATCGCCGACCAGCTCCTCGCCAACCCCGTGATCGAGAACTTCGCGATCTCGATCGAGGGCGCATGAGCGCGCGCGTCGGGGTCGTCACGTTCCCCGGCTCCCTCGACGACCGGGACGCCGCCCGCGCGGTGTACCTGGCCGGGGGCGAGCCGGTGGCGCTGTGGCACGACGACGCCCAGATCCACGGCGTGGACGCCGTGTTCCTGCCCGGCGGGTTCTCGTACGGCGACGCGCTGCGCTGCGGCGCGATCGCCCGCTTCAGCCAGGTGATGGACACCGTGAAGGCCGCCGCCGCCCAGGGGATGCCCGTCCTCGGCGTCTGCAACGGCTTCCAGGTCCTGTGCGAGTCGCACCTGCTGCCCGGCGCGCTGGTGCGCAACGCCCACCTGCGCTACCGCAACCGGCCCGCGCGCCTGCGCGTGGAGACGACCCGGACCGCCTGGAGCGGCGCGTTCGCGCCCGGCGCCGAGATCGTCCTCCCCGCCAAGCACGGCGAAGGCCGGTACGTCGCCGACGAGGCGACCCTCGACCGGCTGGAGGCCGACGGCAGGGTCGTCTTCCGGTACCTCGACAACCCGAACGGCTCGATGCGCGACATCGCCGGGGTGGCGAACGAGGCCGGGAACGTCGTCGGCCTCATGCCCCACCCCGAGCACGCCGTGGAGGCGCTGACCGGGCCGTCGACCGACGGCCTCGGCGTCGTCGCCTCCGTCCTGGCCCACCTCAGCGAGGGAGCGAGCCGATGAGCAACTACGTGGCAGTGGACACCGTGGGAGTCGCCTCGGCGACCTCCGACGAGAAGCAGCCGTGGGCCGAACTGGGCCTGAAAGAGGACGAGTACCAGCGGATCCGCGAGATCCTCGGGCGCCGCCCCACCCAGTCCGAGCTCGCCATGTACTCGATCATGTGGTCCGAGCACTGCTCGTACAAGTCGAGCAAGGTGCACCTGCGCCAGTTCGGCGAGAAGAACCCGCGGACCCCGCGCCTCCTCGCCGGGATCGGCGAGAACGCCGGGGTCGTCGCCATCGATGACAACATCGCGGTGACGTTCAAGGTCGAGTCGCACAACCACCCGTCGTACGTCGAGCCCAAGCAGGGCGCGGCCACCGGCGTCGGCGGCATCATCCGCGACATCATCGCGATGGGCGCCCGCCCGATCGCCGTCATGGACTCGCTGCGCTTCGGCGCCATCGACCACCCCGACACCGCCCGGGTCCTCCCGGGCGTCGTCGACGGCATCGGCCACTACGGCAACTGCGTGGGCCTGCCGAACATCGGCGGCGAGACCTACTTCGACCCGTGCTACCAGGGCAACCCGCTCGTCAACGCGCTCAGCGTCGGCGTCATGCCCCGCTCGCGCCTCCAGTCGATGCAGGCCTCCGGCACCGGGAACGTCGTGATCCTCCTCGGCGCGAAGACCGGCCGCGACGGCATCGGCGGCGTGTCCGTCCTCGCCTCCGCGACGTTCTCCGAGTCCGGCGAGGACGACGCCCGCCCGTCCGTGCAGGTCGGCGACCCGTTCACCGAGAAGCTCCTCATCGAGGTGTGCCTGGAGCTGTTCGACGCCCAGCTGGTCGTCGGCGTCCAGGACCTCGGCGGCGCCGGGCTCACCTGCGCCCTGAGCGAGACCGCGGCCGCCGGCGACGGCGGCATGCACGTCGACCTCGAACTGGTGCCGCTGCGCGCCGAGGGCATGGAGCCGCACGACATCCTCGCGTCCGAGTCGCAGGAGCGGATGCTCCTCATCGTCGACCCGGCCAAGGCCGAGGAAGTGCTCGCGCGCGCCCACCGCTGGGGGCTCCTGGCCACCGCGATCGGCACCGTCACCGACACCGGCCGCCTCGTCGTGGACTTCCACGGCCAGACCGTCGTCGACGTCCCGCCGAAGTCCCTCGCCGACGAGGGCCCGGTCTACCACCGGCCCCTCGCCGAGCCGAACGACCTCGGCCTCATCGCCGTCGACCGCGCCGAGACCCTCCCGCGGCCGACCACCGACGAGGAGATCCGCCAGACCGTCCTCGACATGGCCGCCAGCCCCAACCTGTGCGACAAGTCCTGGATCACCGAGCAGTACGACTCGTCGGTGTTCGGGAACACCGTCCTCGGGACGCCGCACGACGCGGGCGTGGTCCGCCTCGACGAGCGCACCGGCGTCGGCATCGCGATCTCCCTCGACGGGAACGGGCGCTTCGCGCGCCTCGACCCGTACCACGGGGCGCAGCTCGCGCTCGCCGAGGCGTACCGGAACGTCGCCGTCACCGGCGCCACCCCGATCGCCGTCTCCGACTGCCTCAACTTCGGGTCCCCCGAGGACCCGCACGTCATGTGGCAGTTCGAGCGGGCCGTCACCGGCATCGCCGACGGATGCCAGAAGCTCGGCATCCCCGTCACCGGCGGCAACGTCTCGTTCTACAACCAGACCGGCCGCGAGGCGATCCACCCGACGCCCGTCATCGGCGTGCTCGGCGTCATCGAGGACGTGGCCCGGCGCATCCCGCTCGGCCTGGGCCGCACCGGCGACACCATCGCCCTCGTCGGCACCACGAGCGAGGAGCTCTCGGGCTCGGAATGGGCGTCGGTGAAGCACGGGCACCTCGGCGGCGTGCCGCCGAAGGTCGACCTGGACCACGAGATGAAGCTCGCCGACCTGCTCTCGCGCCTGGCCGAGACCGAGCAGCTCGCGGCCGCGCACGACCTGTCCCAGGGCGGGCTCGCGCAGGCGCTGGTCGAGGCGATCTCGTTCTCGCGCATGGGCGCGCAGATCCTCCTGCCCGAGGGCGCCGACCCGTTCACGTACCTGTTCTCGGAGTCGTCCGGGCGGGTCCTCGTCGTCATCCCGCGCGGCCAGGAGCTCGCGGTGCGCAGCGCCTGCGAGTCCCGCGGCCTGCCGATCACGCCCCTGGGCGTGGCCGACGCGAACACCGACGGCCTGCACCTGCGCGACCACTTCGACATCTCCCGCGAGGACATCGACGCGGCCTGGAAGGGCCGCATCGGCGCGCGACTGGGAGAGTAAGGACACACCGCACGACCACGGACGCCCCGGCGCGCAGCGCCGGGGCGTCCGTGCTGCGGCGCACGCTGACGGGGAGGACATCGCCTGGGAGAGGGCCCCCGGTTTCAACCGTAGCGGGGGGTAGCTGAAGGGGAGCTGAAGCGGGCTACGCCCCAGCTTCGAGGTCCTCGCCGTGGGGGCCGGTGAGCGGCAGGACGTCGGTGAGGTCGGCGCGCTGGCCGGAGGCGGCGACGCGCCCGGAGGCGACGGCATCGGCGAACGCGAGGCGCCCTGTTGCGAGCTCGACGAACACGACCGGGTGGCATTCGACGACGTTGGGGGGCGTGCCGCGCCGGTGCCGGGGGCCCTCGACGCACTGCACCGCGCCGTACGGAGGGACCCGCACCTCCACGGAGTGGCCTGGGGCTTTGGCGGCCAGGGCGCGCAGGAGCTCGCGCACCGCGGCCTTGAGGACGTCCTTGCCGGGGGCCTCGTCGTTGTCGAGCGCCGCGATGGCGTCGGCCACAGCGTCCACGGGGAGACCTCCCTGTCACGTTAGACTGCCCGTTACGGCACGTTGCCGAACGGCGATGACCGCCGCCGAACTGTCGCCCGCGGCGCCGTCCGCACCCCGGTCCCGTGACCGAAATGAGACCAGGCATAGTGGCGACGACGGCCCGCTTCCGTGGGTTCGTCGTGCCTGCCCGCAGCGAGCTCCGCGGGTCGGCGCCGAAAGCACATGCCCAGGAGGGGATGTAGATGACCGTAGCGGACGCACGGAGCGGGACCCAGGGTAGCTCCCCGCGGTCCCCGCGCAGGCGACGGGGTGCTCTGGCCTCGCGCCTGGCCGGCCTCGCCGCGGTGGCCGGCGTCCTGCTGGTCGGGCTGCTCGCCCTCCCCCAGGCCGCGGTGGCGCAGCCGAACACCGTCAACGGCTGGATCAGCTACGGGCCCGAACCGGCGCAGATCAGCATCGGCGGCCAGGCCACGGTCATCTCCGTCACGGTCCAGAACCTCGACCCCGTGTCGCCCAAGGACATCACGATCCGCGCCGACGTCGAGGGCCTGAACGACTACATCTCCGCCATCGACAACGACGGCGGCGCCGGCATGTGCAGCCGCGAGGACGGCGACAAGGTCAAGTGCGCCCAGGTCGAGCCGAACGGCCAGCGCACCGTCTCCTTCACCGTCACCACCGAGATGGACTCCGACCTCCCCAACGGCCAGCAGGCCAACGGCACGTTCAAGGCCGACTACGGCGGGCAGGCGACCGCTGACGCGGGCGTCGCGGTCGTCGGGTCGGGCTCCACGGTCAGCGAGATCACCGGCAAGGTCACCTCGAACGGCGACCCGGTCGAGGGCGCGAAGGTCGTCCTCTCCGACGGCGACGGCCAGGAGCGCGAGGAGGAGACCGGCGGCGACGGCTCGTTCAAGTTCACCGGCGACGGCGGGAACTCGATCGCCCCGGGGGACATGACCCTCACCATCAGCAAAGAGGGCTTCGAGGAGAAGACCGAGGACCTCACGGTCGAGACCGGGAGCTTCAACCTCAACGTGACGCTCGCGCAGGCCGAGGTCGAGGAGACGACCTCCGAGGCCGCGCCGACCACCGAGGCCGAGCCCCCGCCCACCGAGACGCAGCAGGAAGAGGAGGGCGGCGGCATCTCCGGCACGCTCCTCGTCCTCATCATCATCGGCGCGCTCCTGGTGGTCGGCGGCATCGTCGGCATCGTGTTCCTGCTGCGCGGCGGCAAGGACAAGGACGACGACGACGGCGAGAGCTTCGCCCCCGACGGCCCGCCCGACCACCAGCCCACCGCCGCCCAGGTCGGGTCGCCCGGCGTCTACCAGGCCGGGCCCGCGCCCGGCTCCGACGCGCCGACGATGATCCACCCCGGCGGCCTCGTCGACAGCGCCGCGCCGACGCAGTTCGGTCCCGCGTACGGCGGCGGCAGCGACTCCACGCAGGTCATGCCGCAGGGCGGCTTCGGCGCCCCGCCGCCCCCGGCCGGGCCGGTCGGCCCCGACGGGACGACGATCCTCCCGGTCGTGAAGACCCCGGGCGCGTTCGACGCCTCCGACGCGACGCAGATCATGCCGCAGGCGAACCTGTCGAACCCGCCGTCGGCCCCGCACGGGTCGTTCGGCGCCGACGCGGCCACCCGCCCGCACCCCTCGCCCACCGGGGCGTTCGGCGCGGACCCGGGCGCGACGCGCCCCCACCCGTCGCCGACGGGCGCGTTCTCCGACCCGGGCGCCACCCGCCCGCACCCGGGGGCCTCGCCGACCGGCGCGTTCTCCGACCCGGGCGCGACCCGGCCCTACTCGGCGCCGACCCCGCCGCCTTCGGGCGGCGGCATGTTCGAGCCGCAGAACCCGGGCCTCGTGCCGCCCTCGGAGCCCCGCCACGGCGGCCCGAGCGCGCCGAGCGCCCCGCAGTACGGGCCCGGCTCGCAGAACTTCGGCGGCGGCCCGGCCCAGCCGAGCCAGCCGCAGGGCCACGGCCAGCCCCCGGCGGGCTACGGCCAGCCGCCCGGCCAGCCGCCCGCCTACGGGCAGCCCAGCCAGCCGCCAGCGGGCTACGGCCAGCCCAGCCAGCCGCCGGGATTCGGCGGCGGCCAGGGCGGACCGAGCCAGCCGCAGTACGGCGCGCACGGCGCGCCGAGCGCCCCGCAGGAGCCCACCGGGTACGGCCAGTCCATGCGCCGCGACCCGTACGCCCCGTCGGAGCCCTCGGCCCCGCCCGCGGGCACCCGCCCGATGCCCCAGTACGGCAACCAGTCCCAGCCCTCGGCGCCCTCCTACGGCGCCGAGCCGGACCGCGACCCCGACGACCCCGACTCGCGCCGCACCGAGCGCCGCAGCTGGGGCGAATGGGACGACCGGCCCCGCTCCTGGTAGCCGCCCGATACGGCGCGCCGCATTCGCGCCCGGCACTCCGCCGGTGCGCTGCATCACGACCGCTGACCCGATCGGGTGACACGGGCGCCGCGGGAGCCGGTTCTCGTCGGACCCCCGCGCGATGCTGGCCGCTATGTTCCCCGGGGTGGGTGGGGGCTTGGGATGGAACTACTACTGGCCCGCCCACCCGCCCTCCGGGCGGCGCGTGTTCCGCCCTGCACGCCGCCGCCGCGGCGCTCCGCTTGCCGCGGCCGGTGAAACCGGCCCCGGTGGGCGGAAATGCGAGGAGTTTCACCTAGTCGGGGAGGGGCACGGCACACACCCGCGCTCGTTGGACGGTGGCGCCGCGCCGCAGGTCCGATAGACTGGCACCTGCGGCTCGGGCGAACCGGGCGGCGATTCTGCCAGCCGACCGAGGAGTTAGCAGTGGCCCGAGGTGACGGTTTTCTCACCACGGAACTCGATCCCGACAATCCCGGCCCCCGCGACGCCTGCGGCGTCGTCGGCATCTGGGCCCCAGGGGAAGAGGTCTCCAAACTCACCTACTTCGGGCTCTACGCGCTCCAGCACCGCGGCCAGGAGGCCGCGGGCATCGCCGTCTCCGACGGCGCGCGCACCGTCGTCTACAAGGACCTCGGGCTCGTCGCCCAGGTCTTCGACGAGTCCACCCTCGCGCCCCTCCAAGGCCACCTCGCCATCGGCCACGCCCGGTACTCCACCACCGGCGCCCCCACCTGGGAGAACGCCCAGCCGACGATCCGGTCCACCTCCACCGGCACCGCGATCGCCCTGGCGCACAACGGCAACCTCGTGAACACCGCCGACCTCCTCAAGGAGGTGGACCACCTCGGCATCGACATGGGGACCACCACCTCCGACACGCACCTCATCACCGCGCTCCTCGCCGCGCGCCCCGACGAGTCCGTCGCCGCCGCGGCCGAGCGGGTCCTCCCGCAGCTGCGCGGCGCGTTCTGCCTCGTCTTCATGGACGAGAACACCCTGTACGCCGCCCGCGACCCGCAGGGCGTCCACCCGCTCGTCCTCGGCCGCCTCGCCACCGGGTGGGCCGTCGCCTCCGAGACCGCCGCCCTCGACACCATCGGCGCGCACTTCGTGCGCGAGGTCGAGCCCGGCGAGCTCATCACCGTCGACGAGCACGGCCTGCGCTCCACGCGGTTCGCGAACCCCGAGCCCAAGGGCTGCCTGTTCGAGTACGTGTACCTCGCGCGCCCCGACACGAAGCTCGCCGGGCGCAACGTCTACGCCACCCGCGTCGAGGTCGGCCGCACGCTCGCCCGCGAGTTCCCCGTCGACGCCGACCTCGTCATCGGCGTCCCCGAGTCGGGCATCCCCGCCGCGATCGGGTACGCCGAGGAGTCCGGCATCCCCTACAGCCAGGGCTTCACCAAGAACCAGTACGTGGGCCGCACGTTCATCCAGCCCTCGCAGTCCCTGCGCCAGCTCGGCATCCGCCTCAAGCTCAACCCCCTGATCGACCAGATCAAGGGCAAGCGCCTCGTCGTCGTCGACGACACGATCGTCCGCGGCAACACGCAGCGGGCGCTCGTGCGGATGCTCCGCGAGGCCGGCGCCGTCGAGGTCCACATCCGCATCTCCGCGCCCCCCGTGAAGTGGCCGTGCTTCTACGGCATCGACTTCGCCACCCGCGCCGAGCTCATCGCCGGGTCGCTCGACGTCGACGGCATCCGCGCCCAGATCGGCGCCGACTCCCTCGGCTACGTCTCCATGGACGGCCTCGTCCGCGCCACCGAGCAGCCCGCGTCCCGCCTCTGCATGGCCTGCTTCGACGGGAACTACCCGATCGAGCTGCCCGCCGCCGACCTCATCGGCAAGCACCTGATGGAACCGCAGCCCCCGTCCTCCGCGTCTCATCCACCCCAGGCACCGACACCTCGATCCACCGAAGCGAGCACGCAAGTGCGGGAAGGGACCACAGCGTGAGCAGCGGCACCACCACTCAGAAGACGATCTCCTACCAGTCCGCGGGCGTCGACATCGACGCCGGGGACCGGGCCGTCGACGCCCTCAAGCCGCTCATCAAGCGGACCGTCCGCCCCGAGGTCGTCGGCGGGATCGGCGGGTTCGCCGGCCTGTTCGCGCTCGACACCGACAAGTACAAGAAGCCGCTGCTGGCCTCCTCCACCGACGGCGTCGGCACCAAGCTCGTCATCGCGCAGAAGCTCGACATCCACGACACCGTCGGCATCGACCTCGTCGCGATGGTCGTCGACGACCTCGTCGTGTGCGGCGCCGAGCCGCTGTTCCTCCTCGACTACATCGCCACCGGGCAGGTCGTGCCCGAGAAGATCGCCGACATCGGCGCCGGGATCGCCGACGGCTGCCGCTACGCCGGGTGCTCCCTCATCGGCGGCGAGATCGCCGAGCACCCCGGGGTCATGAAGCCCGACGACTACGACATCTCCGCCACCGGCGTCGGCGTCGTCGAGGCCGACGAGCTGCTCGGCCCCGACCGCGTCAAGCCCGGCGACGTCGCCATCGCCATGCGCGCCTCCGGCCTCCACTCCAACGGCTTCTCGCTCGTGCGCCAGGCCCTGTTCGGCGTGGGCGGCCTCGACCTCGGCGCCGTCATCCCCGAGTTCGCCACCGCCGAGCGCAACCAGCGGACCCTCGGCGAGGAGCTGCTCACCCCCACGCACATCTACGCCAAGGACTGCCTCGAACTCGCCAAGGAGTGCGACGTCCACGCGTTCGCGCACATCACCGGCGGCGGGCTCGCCGGGAACCTCGTCCGGTCCCTCCCCGAGGGCCTCCAGATCGAGGTCGACCGCGGCACCTGGACGCCGAACCCCGTGTTCGACGTCGTCCAGCGCACCGGCGGCGTCTCCCTCGAAGAGATGGAGCGGACCTTCAACATGGGCGTCGGCATGGTCGCCATCGTCGCGCCCGACCAGGTCGACCGGTCCCTCGCCGTCCTCACCGCCCGCCACGTCGAGGCGTGGACGATCGGCGAGGTCACCGGCGAAGGCTCCGGCGTCAAACTCTCCGGTGACTATCTGACGGCTGGCTAGGGATCTCCGGGTCCCCGTCGGGACCCGGCCCCTCCGCCTCCTCGGCCGCCGCCAGGGCGGCCTCGCGGTGCTGCTTCGCCTTGATGCTCAGCCACAGCCACAGCAGGCCCAGCGTCGGCAGCACCGCCGCCGAGATCAGCGCCGGGATCAGGTGCAGCGTCGGCGTCAGCATGACGCCGAGGATCAAGAGCACCGAGATGAGGATCGTCCGGCGCGTCGCCGGGTCGAACACCGCGACCGGCCCCAGCGGGATCGTCGCCCACGGCACGCGCTTGGCGCAGCGGATGATGATGAGCCCCAGCAGGAACCCCGCCGGCTCGTCCGACAGCCAGTGCTGCCCCAGGAACACCTGCGAGGAGAACACGATCACCGGCGGCGCGATCAGGAGCGCCAGCCGCGCCCACCGCGGCAGGATGCCGCCCACGAGCATCACGATCAGCCCGAACAGCAGGATCGAGTTCACCGCGTGCCCCGAGGGGAACGCCGTCGCGTCCGGGATGCCGCCGCCGCCCTCCGGGTGGTACGTGAACAGCAGCGGCCCCTCCGGCGAGACCTCCTGGAGCGCGAACGGGTGCTGCGACAGGGGCCGCCCCAGCAGGTGCTTCATGCCCAGGATGCTCGCCAGCGTGATGAACGACAGCACGTACATCAGCAGCGGCCGGATCGACCGGGACCGCAGGGCGCACCAGATCGCGATGAGCAGCGTCACCGTCGCGACCGTGCGGGCCTGCCCGAACTCGGCGCCCGCCTTCGCCAGGTCCCGCAGCCACTCCACGTCGTTCGCGTCCACCGCCCACAGCCGCACCTCCCAGTCGAGGCGCACCAGCCACGACGGGTACGACACGAAGAACGCCAGACCCAGGAACGCCAGGAACATGAGGAGGTCGGGCCACCAGCTCTTCGGCCGCTTCCCGTAGGGTTCCCAGTCGAACCAGCCCACGGGGATGTACCGGCGCAGGGGCGTGATGATCTGCCGCACCAGGGCGCCGTCGGAGACGGTGACGCCGCGGTCGGTGATGTTGTCGCTCCTGCGCGCGGTAGTCGACCGGTTCGATTCAGAAGACATATACGGATGTTCGCCGGTCAAAGTGAATTTTGATGCCGCCACACCCGAACTGGACCGAATTTGTTATCAGGTCGGTATATATGGTGTGGTTTGCGACGCAACACCGATGAGCTGCACCGATACTCAGCGATACCGGTCACGTTTCGACACCGCCCTCAGCGCCCGTCATGCCACCTCGAAACGAGGGGCCTTCGTCATGGCCGCGCCAGCGGCGCGAGGGCATTGCCGAGCTCCCGGCACCGCAGATATGCGAAGAGATCGTGACGGTCGAACGAACCGTTGACGTCGAGTCGGTCTTCGTCCAGGCCCTTGAACCGGTCGGCGATTCCACCACGCGGCATCGCCACGAAGTCCTCCGGATCGGCGATGTTGACCCACCGGTGCACCCCGGCCGGCCGCTCCCCGAACCCGTCGATCGGCTCGGGCGTCAGGCGAGGGAAGACCATCGGCATAGCGAGCGGAGAACCGATGGTGACGAGTAGCGGCAGCTCTACTCGGTGCTTCCACAGCGCCTCGTAGGCTACGATCGACCCGAGCGAGTGCGCCACGACGACGTCGGCGCCCTGGACGGCGGTCCCGACGGTCTTCAGAACCTCCGCTTTCGGAGAGAAGTCCCCGTCCGTCCGCAGGAACACCGCGACCTCACGGAAGAAGCGCTCCAGCAGCGCAACCGTCAACTTCTCGTTCTGCCCGAACGCGCGCGCGAGCCGTGCGCTGGCGGTGTGCAATGTACTTCGGAGTGTCCCTTGAGGGTTGGGCGGCAAGTAGTCCGAGACGAAGCGCTGCCAGAGCTCGGCGGCATCCTTATCGAGCTGCGACGAGCCCTGCCTGCCCGGCTGGACGAGAAGGTGGGCGTAATAGGCGACGTCCAACTCGAAGTCTCCTGAGGACAGGGGGCAGCTCGGTGACCCGAGTAGTGCCGCCCGCCATTCGCCGGCCTTGGCCAAAGCGGCCGCGAGCGGGGATGCAGCCCTGCTCTCGTAATTGCGGATGCCGTGGACGCCGACGATCCGGATCACTTCGTCTCCCCGAACATGTCGATGTGCCGGTATACCAGGATTTCTCCGGTGTCGCATCCGACGATGATCTGGCCCGGTGCCCCACTTGCCGCCGCCGTACACGGATGCGGCAATGGGAGCGTCTCGATCAGGGAATGGTTCTCGAGATCCCAGATGCGTACTGTCCGGTCGAGGCTTGTGGAAAACCCGATGAAGCGGCCGTTGAGGTGGTGTACGCCGACGGCGGTGACGGCAGCGGTGTGGCCGGTGAGCGTCAGCCCGAATTGTCTGCCTTCGTCGAGGTCCCAGACTCGGACCGTGCCGTCGTCGCCGCCGGAGACCGCGATGGTCCGACTGTCGAGGTGATCGATTGTGACCGCGCGCACCGATCCTTGGTGCCCGATAAGCGCCGCCCCGATCTGTTTGCGCTTCTTAAGGTCCCAGACACGGAGGGTCGCATCGAGGCTCGCTGTCACCGCTATCGATCGGTCGCCGAGTTGATCGACCGCCAGCGCGTTGATGCGCTTCTGGTGACCGGGGAGTTCCTTCCCCAGCTGCACGCCAAACTTCAGGTCCCAGATTCGGATCTTGCCGTCATCGCCGCCGGAGACCGCGACCGGGCGGGCGCGCAGCCGATTGATGACGATCGCGGTCAGGCCCGCCGTCTTGCCTTTGAACTGGATGCCCGGATCTCTCGTGTCGTCCAGGAACCACGCTGTGACATCGCGGTTCGATCCGGCGATGAGTGCGACGGGCCGGTCGAGAAGCTTGCCGAAGGCGAGTGCGCGCACCCAGTTTCCCAGCTCCCGGTCCGAGGTGAGGACGTGGCCGACCATGGTGGGTTGGTCGAGGTGCCACACGCGGACCACGAGGTCCCTGCCCGCCGTGATCGCGACCGGACCGGTGCTCAAGCCGCCGAACACGATCGCATTGATCTGGTCGGCGTGCCCGGTGAGGACGCTGGCGCGTCTCGCGGCGGCGCCGAGGTCCCAGACATGGGCGGTTCCGTCGTCGCTGCCGGTGACCGCGATTGTGTCGTTCCGATGGTCAAGCATCGCGATGGCCCGGACCGGTCTGGTGTGGTCGGCGAGGACGAGGCTCTGCCTTGAGGACTTCTCTAGGCTCCAGATGCGTACCTCCTCGTCTTGGCTTCCGGTGAGTACTGCGGAGCGGCTCCCTGATCTGCCGATGGCGACCGCGTTGATAGGGGCGCGATGTCGGGTGTAAAGGATCTTCGCCAGACGGGCATCGGGTTCGGAGAGGTCCCAGACACGGGCGGTTCGGTCCTCACCTCCGGTGACCGCAATCGAAGTCTTATGGGCGCCTCCGATCGCCACGGCACTGACGACGCCGTCGTGTACCAGCAGCTGGGGCTTGGATTTCGGATACCCCTCCAGTTTCACGACCCTGACCGTGCGGTCGTTGACGCGGCAGGCCGCGCGGTAGATCCACGCACGGAAGTACTGAATCGAGAGGATTGGGCAGCCCCAGTCGGCCAGCAGCTCAACGGAGGATGGTCTGGCGGGGAGGCGCCACAGGCGGAGTGTGCCATCGGCTCCTCCGCTAACGACAGCTGGGCCGCCTCGGAAGAGGCCGAGGGCGACGGCGGTGACGGCACCGCGGTGTGCCCTCAAGGCGGGTCCGGACTGCTCGTTAGTCCTCAAGTCCCACAGGAGGACTGTTCCCTCCGCATCGCCGGAGACCGCCATGGGCGGCCCGACCGTACGGCGACACAGGGAAACCGACGTGACAGGACTTTCGTGGCCGGTGAGTGTTGGACCGACCTGAAGGCCCTTCATCGAGTCCCACACGCGGACCGTCGTGTCATCACTCCCGGTGATGGCCATCGCTCGACCGTCGATCACCGCGAGATCGAGGGTCTGCACGCTTCCGGAATGGCCGGTCAGCGCCCCAAGCTTCGCCGTGGCAAGGTCGGTGCCTTGGGACCAGTGCAGGTCCCAGGACCCCACAGGCGAGACCATATGGTGGAAGGCCCCGATGCGGATCAGGTCTCTTCGGAGCAGCTGCGACCGCTTCGTGAATGCTCCGGGCTCCTGGTGGACCGCGGCAGCGTACTTGTAGGCACTGGCGATTTGCTGGTTCTCGGGGAGCCGCAGCTTCCGCAGATGCGGGATGAGGTGCCGCGGTTCGGCGTTCGGCAAGTAGTCACGTTCCCAGACGAGGTCGTCGAGCAGTTCTGCGTCCACCGCGTGGTCGGCGGTATGGCGCTTGAGGTAGGCGTTCGCGTTCACCCACCCGCTTCGGGCCCCGCTATCGATGAGCGCGCGTGCGACGGCTTTCATGTCCTCGGGATCGGCACTCATCTGTGTGTCTCCATCATCGGCGCGACCCGGGGATGGGTCAGCATGTGGTCGGCGAGCGACTGGTGGAAGAGCCGGTACAGGGTCTCGCCGCTCTCCATGTCGATATTCGTGCGCACGAACGCCTTCAACCCGGTTCCTCTGGCTAGCAGGTCCCACACGCTGAGTGAATCGGTGCCGCCGAAGACCTTGCATGCGAGCATGCCCGCAATGGAGGCGGGCATGCCGGCGCCGCGGGCATGGGCGAGGGCGGCGAGGATCGAGCGGAGTTCCGACGCGCGTGCGGAGTTCGGCTCCTCGCTCAACGACAGCTCGAGCAGCTCCGGGAGAGTGCGCGGGATGCACTGCATTGCTCGTGTGAAGCCCACCTCAGGGGTCATGCGCTCGAGGTGCTTGACATAGAGCGCGGCAGTGAGGAACTCGCCGAATTCGGGTTTTGGAGCGGAGAGGCCAGCGTCCTCGAACGGGACGAGTGCTTCGGCGATCTGCTCGGAGGCACGGTTGACGGCAGTGCGGTCAGGCACTGCGAGCGCTAGTCGCAGAAACTCGGTGATGTCGCTCCGGAGCTCGTCACGGTGGACATCATCGAGGTCGAGGGTGGCTGGTCCCGTCGCGGTCGCTCGCAGCCGGTTGAGGATCTGCCGCTGGGACGAGTTCTCCTTGCGGCTCGCGATGATGATTCGGCAGATTGGTCCACGGCTCGGCCGACCGGGCGGGCGCAGGAGTGTATGCAGGAGCGAATCGGTGATGAGCTGTGGCTCGATCGACTCGTCGAAGGCGTCGAAGACGATTGTCGGCGGGATGGGCATCGCGGCAATAGCTGCGGCCAGCCGGCCGGGGCTCGCTTCGGACGGCGAAAGGGTGAGGTGGCCCTGTGCCGCGAGCTGCCTTGCGATGGAGGTGGTGATCTCGTTGATGCGAAGCTGACGGGCGTGGACGGCTGCGAACGGTGCCCTCTCAGGGAGCCGGTCGAGAGCACCCGGATACAGCAGTCGGAGCCGGTTGCCGGTATCGGCGTATTCGGACACTGCCCGGAGTTGCGGGTGGTGGGCGAGGACCAGCGCACCCATGACAGCCGATTTGCCTGAGCCGCCCGAACCGGTCACGATCTGCAGGTTCGACTGGTGCACAGGGGTACGCAGCCACTTGCCAAGGAGGTCGATGATCCACCGCCGCCCGGCGAAGCATCTGCCGACGCGGCTATCGAAATGTGGAGCGTCGAGACCGTCATCAAGGTACTCGTGGAGCCCCGACTCGATCTTGACCTGTTCTCGTCTCCGCTGGGCGACCGCTGGGTCGTAGCTGGGATTGGGGAAGATCATGGACGGCGGGTCGAGCGCATTTGAGAACTTTCCGACGAGCAGCGGCTCCTGGCCGTAGTGACCCGGTTCCATACCGAACTCGTTCAGCTTGGCGGCCAGAGCATTGCGGAAGGTGCTCATCGACAGATACGAGCTCCCGCCGTCGGTGCCGATCCGTCGTTCGCGGATGTCGTTTAGTACGGCGGTGAAGGCTCGAGTGAACCGGCCGTCCTCGGCGGCGCGGTCAGGAGAGGAGGCCGCAGCGATCCAGACGTGGCTGAGCTGCTGGATCGACAAGCGGTCGATCGCCGCGCCGGCTTGGCACAGGTCGATCACCAACAGTAGTTCGCGGTCCTCCCTGCCTTCGCAGATACTCTGGGCCGCTTCGGTTATAGATTGAACGGAGGTGCGAAAGTCGGTAATTCCAGATGGTGGGATGAGGTGATGGAATCCATCCCCCTTCTTCTCTCCGTGGCCGAAAAGGAGGACGACCTTCAACTGCGCTGAATCGGAAATGTACTTCGGTAGATCCGCGAGGTAACGCACATCCTCGTCGTCCTGGAGATCGAACCACTCGACTTGCTGGTCGAGCACCGCTTCGAGCGCGTTCTTCGCTTCGGTCAGCGCAGCGTCGAACTCCAGAGCGACCCGATCTTCAGGGGACCCGGGGTCGGCCTTCGGCCTGAGTGAACTGACGATTACGGCTCCGATTTCGCGCGCCGGCATCGAGCCTCCATACCCACCATAGAGAGGACCGGGTCCACTCTACGGGAGTCTGACTCAGGTTGTGGGGGCGCGACTCTCGAAAGGGTTTGCCTATGTGGTTGCGGGGAGCGGGAAGCGGACGCCCGTCAGCTCCTCCGAGACGTCCCACAGTCGCCGCGCCGTCGCCGTGTCGTGCGCCTCGGCGCTGGCGCGCACCGGGACCGGTGCGCCCGTGCGCTCCTTCTTCCCGTCGGGCCCGAAGTACTGGCCGCCCTCGGCGTCCGGGGCCGTCGCGGCGCGCAGCTGCGGCAGGGCGCCCGCCGCCGGGGACTGCGTCGTGAACGGGACGAGGAGGTTCGCGATGAACCGCCACTGCGCGTTCATGCTGCGCAGCAGGCCGGTCGAGGAGAACCCGGGGTGCGCCATGAGGCTCGTCACCGGGCTCGACGCCGCGCGCAGGCGCCGGTCGAGTTCGAGTCCGAAGAGGAGGTTCGCGAGCTTCGACTGCGAGTAGTAGGCCACGGGGCTGCGGCGGCGCTCGCCCACCGGGTCGTCGAAGAAGATGCGGCCGTGGCCGTGCGCGAGCGAGGAGACGGTGACCACGCGCGGGTCCGGGCTCGCGAGACGGTCGAGCAGGAGCCCGGTGAGCGCGAAGTGCCCGAGGTGGTTGGTGGCGAACTGGATCTCGTGGCCCTGCGGGCTCAGCGAGAACGGCGGGGCCATGATCCCGGCGTTGTTGACGAGCACGTCGATCGGGGAGTCGAAGCCCTCGGCGAAGGCGCGCACCGAGTCGAGGTCGGCGAGGTCGAGGCGGCGCACCTCCAGGTCCGCGCCCGGGACCTCGGCGCGGATCGCCTCGGCCGCGGCCTCGCCCGCGGCGGTGTTGCGCACGGTCATGACGACCCGCGCGCCGCGCCGGGCGAGGGCCCGCGCGGTCTCCAGTCCGAGTCCTGAGTTCGCGCCCGTGACGAGGAAGACCCGTCCGGACTGGTCGGGGATGTCGGCGGTGCTCCAGTCGTGCGTCATCGTCCAGCCCTTCGCTCCGGTAAAATGAATCCTGATTCATCATATGATGAACCATGATTCAGGTTATTGCAAATCCGCAGGCGGACTATGATGTCCGGCGGGGAGAGGAGACCGCATGGGCGAGGACCGGCCGCTGCGCGCCGACGCGGCGCGCAACCGCGGGCGGATCACGGAGGCCGCGACCCGCCAGATCATGGCCCGCGGCCCCGAGGTCCCCATGGAGGCCATCGCCGAGGACGCGGGCGTCGCCGTCGGCACCCTCTACCGCCACTTCCCCACCAAGCGGGACCTCGTCGTCGCCGTCCTCGCGGAGTGCTTCGGCGCCTTGACGAAGGCCGCCGAGGACGCCGCCGACCGGATCGACGCGGGCGCGAGCGCCATCGCCGAGTTCACCGCCTTCGCGCGCATCGTCATGGAGGACGCCGCGGGGAACCTCGCGATGAAGGCCGCGGCCCGCTCGCTCGGCGCGGACGTCCACGAGGCCGAGGAGCGCCGCCGCGGCGAGGCCGCGATGGCGCGGCTGCTGGAGGCGGCGAAGGCCGAGGGCACCGTCCGCCCCGACCTGGGGATCGAGGACTGCTACCTCTTCTTCATCACCGTGCCGGTGGACCAGCCGCCCGCGATGCGCGACCGCTGGTTCGAGCTGATGATCGCCGGGTTCCGCGCGGGCGCGGTCAGTACGTCAACGGCCCCTTGAGGACCGAGAGCGCGGTGGACCGGTCGCCGTCCCACTCCAGGGACGGGTCGTCCTTGGCGAGGCGGCCCCACAGCATGAGCAGGAGGTCCCCGGCGTCCCCGGTGACCTCGGCGACCGGGTCGCCGGGACCGTAGATCCACCAGTCGCCGGTGTCGGCGGCGGTGAACTTGACGCACGCGTCCGGCGGCCAGGCCTTGCCGACGCCGACCATCTTGGGCGCCAGCACGTCGAGCACCTCGGCGACGCCCGCGGCGGCGAGCACCGGGTCGAGCGGCGCGGGCGCGTCCACGGTCTGCTGGGCGTCCCAGCGGTGCAGCATGGTCTCCACGGCGATCGACCGCTGCCAGTACCCGGCGTTCGGGGGCGTGAAGTGGCCCCACGCGGGGGTCGCCGGGTCCACGTCGAGGGACATGACGAGGAGCTCGGCGGTGCCTTCGAGCCACCGCAGCAGCTCGCCGCGGTCCTGCGGGGCCAGCGGCGGCGCCCCGTCGGGAGGAGTGTCGCCGCCGGTCCACTCGGTCACGCACGCGGCGGTGAACAGGTTCGAGTGCCCTACGGCGCGCGCGAGTCCGGCGAGGTCCACCGGTTCGGCGAACTCCTCGCGGTAGGCGATGGCCGCGCCGAGGTCGCCCTCGGCGACGCACTTGCGGAACGCGTCCATCTCGCGCCGGAAGCACCGCAGATATGAAGCACCGTCCATACCCTCACCCTATCGGCGACCCCGGTGCGGGCCGGATCGGGAGCGTCGGGTCAGCGCTCGTAGACCGGGCGGCCCATGAACCAGTTCCCGGGGGCCTCGGGGTCGGTGCTGGACCAGTACTCGACGACGGCGCGCACGAACTCGTCGATGGAGAGGGAGCCGTCGCCGTCGCGGTCGAGGTGCGCGAACGCCTTGTCGATCTCGTCGGCGGCGAGGTTGGGGAAGTGCGCGCGGGAGAACGAGGCGAACTCGTCGGGGCCGACGTCGCCGCTCGCGTCGGCGTCGGCGATGGCGTGGAAGGTGCGGGCGAGGTGGCCCACGGTGGCCTCGGCGGCGGCCGGGTCGTCGGCGAGGCTGCGGGTGGAGGCGATGAACGTGGCCTTGTCGATCGCCTCGGCGCCGTCGGCGAGGTGGGGGCGGTGGAGGCCGTTCCAGATGTCCATGTACGCCGAGACGATCCAGGACTCCTCGGGCGAGCCGGGGGCGTGTCCGAGCTCGGCGGCGGTGCGGCGGCCGAGCTCGATGTGGTCGTGCTGGTCCAGGCGTCCGTCGCCGTCGGCGTCCAGGTGGTCGAAGCCGTGCGCGATCTTCGCGGTGAGCATGTCCTCGGTCATGGCCGGGCCCCCTTCGGTGGTGGTCGGGAGGTCACAGCATCGCAGGACGGCGGCGCCGCGGCGGGTATCCCGCGCCGCGGCGTCCTCCGTGTCCCGTGCCCGGGCGCGCTAGCCCTTGACGATGCGCAGTCCGGCGGTGCCGCCGTCGACAGCGAGGCTGGTGCCGGTGAGGGCCTTGTTGGCGGGGTCGGCGAGGTAGACGATCGCGTTCGCGACCTCCGCGGCGGTGACCAGGCGGCCGGTGGGCTGGCGCGCTTCGAGGCGGGCCCGCTCGGCGGCCGGGTCGTCGGACTGGTCGAGGAGGCGCTGGACCCACGGGGTGTCGGCGGTGCCGGGGTTGACGCAGTTGACGCGGATGCCCTCGCCCACATGGTCGGCGGCCATCGCCAGGGTGAGCGACTGGACGGCGCCCTTGGACGCCGAGTACAGGGCCCGGTTGACCAGCCCGGTGGTGGCGACGATCGAGGAGGTGTTCACGATCGCGGGCGAGGGCGACTCGCGCAGGTGCGGGAGGCAGGCGCGGGCGAGGCGCACCATGCCCAGGACGTTCACGTCCAGGACGCGGAACCACTGCTTGTCGGAGTTCTCCTCGACGGTGCCGACCGCGCCGATCCCGGCGTTGTTGACGAGCACGTCGATGCGGCCGAAGTGCTCGGCGGTCGCGGCGACGGCCAGGCGGACCTGGTTGTCGTCGGCGACGTCGCACTTGCGCGACCAGTGGCCGGGGCTCTCGTTCAGGTCGAGGACCGCGACGTTCGCGCCGCGCTCGGCGAAGGCGTCGGCCGCGGCCGCGCCGATGCCGGAGGAGCCGCCGGAGACCACGACGGTGAGGCCTGCGAAACCGCTCATGCGTTATCCCTCCATTCAGGACCGTTCGGGTAGGCGAAGCGCTGGAGGCTCTCGCGCCGCATCTCGGCGGAGAACCCCGGCGCGGTCGGGGCGGCGTAGCGGCCGCCCCGGACGACCGCGGGCGCGGTGAAGTGCTCGTGGAGGTGGTCCACGTACTCGATGACCCGGTCGTCCATCGAGGCGCTCACCGACGTGTAGTCGAACATCGAGAGGTGGCAGACCAGCTCGCACAGGCCCACCCCGCCCGCGTGCGGGCACACCGGGACGCCGAACTGCTTGGCCAGCAGCAGGATCGCCAGGTTCTCGTTGACCCCGGCGACGCGCGCGGCGTCCATCTGGAGGAAGTCGATCGCGCCCGCCTGGAGGAGCTGCTTGAACATGACCCGGTTGTGGACGTGCTCGCCGGTGGCGACCTTGACGGGCGCCAGGCGCTTGCGGATCGCGGCGTGGCCCAGGACGTCGTCGGGGCTCGTGGGCTCCTCGATCCACCACGGGTCGAACTCGGCGAGCGCCTTCGTCCACTCCACGGCCTGGTCGACGTCCCACCGCTGGTTCGCGTCCACCGCGATCCTGATGCCCGGCCCGACGGCGGCGCGGGCCGCGGCGAAGCGGCGGCGGTCGTCCTCCAGGTCGGCGCCCACTTTCAGCTTGATCTGCCTGTAGCCCTGGGCGACCGCCTCGCGGGCGAGGCGCACGACCTTCTCGTCGTCGTACCCGAGCCAGCCGGGCGAGGTGGTGTACGCGGGGTAGCCCTCGCGCTCGACCTCGGCGATCCGCTCGGCCTTGCCGGGCTCGGCGGCGCGCAGGATCCCCAGGGCCGCTTCGGGAGTGAGCGCGTCCGAGAGGTACCGCCAGTCGACGCACTCCACGATCTCCTCGGGGGTGAGCGAGGACAGGTACTTCCACAGCGGGAGCCCCGCGCGGCGCGCGGCGAGGTCCCAGGCGGCGTTCACCAGGGCCGCGGCGGCGAGGTGCATGACGCCCTTCTCCGGTCCGAGCCACCGGATCTGCGAGTCGTGCGTGAGGCGCCGGTACAGGTCGCCGAGGTCGGCGGGGCCGTGGACGTCGGCGCCCACGACGAACTCGCTGAGCGTCTCGATCGCGGCGCAGCACAGGTCGTTGCCGCGCCCGATCGTGAACGTGAACCCGTGGCCCTCAAGGCCGTCGTCGGCGTGGAGCACCACGTACGCGGCCGAGTAGTCGGGGTCGGGGTTCATCGCGTCGGAGCCGTCGAGGCTGCGCGAGGTGGGGAAGCGGACGTCCACGACGTCCACGGCCGTGATGGTCACGCCTGCACCGTCGGGTTCCTCGTGGAGCCCAGGCCCTCGATGCCGACCTCGACGGTGTCCCCGGCCTTGAGGTAGGGGAAGCGGCCGGAGAGCGCGACGCCCTCGGGGGTGCCGGTGAGCAGGAGGTCCCCGGCGTCGAAGGCCATGAACTGCGACATGTGGTGGATGATCCTCGCGACGGAGAAGATCATGTCCTTGGAGCTGGAGTCCTGGCGGGCCTCGCCGTTCACCTTGGACCACAGGCGCAGTGCCTGCACGTCCTCGATCTCGTCGGGGGTGACCAGCCACGGGCCCAGCGGCGTGAACGTGGGGCACGCCTTGCCCTTGGAGAACTGGCCGCCGGAGCGCTCGATCTGGAACTCGCGCTCGGACAGGTCGTTGGCGACGACGAACCCGGCGATGCAGCCGAGCGCCTCCTCCTCGGACTCCAGATAGGACGCCCGCTTGGCGAGCACCACGCCGAGTTCGACCTCCCAGTCGGTCCGGGTGGACGCCCGGGGGATCTCGACGTCGTCGTGGGGGCCGACGATCGTGTTGGGGTGCTTGTAGAACACGACGGGCTCGGCCGGGGGCTCGGCGCCGGACTCGGCGCAGTGCGCGGCGTAGTTCATGCCGATGCACACGATCGCGTTCGGCTTGGCGATCGGCGGGGCGATGCGCGCGTCCTCGATGTCGATCTCGGGGAACCCGGCGGTGGTGGCGATGCCGCCGGCGTTGAGGAAGTCGCCGTCGATGTCGACCGCGGCGGCTGAGAGGTCGTAGTACTTGCCCTCGTGCAGCGCCACGGGGGTCTCGTAGCCGGGCAGTCCGATGCGCAGGTACTTCATAACGCTCCTAGCTGGTAGACCTTGGCGGCGGTGCCGCCGAAGACGTCGGGGTCGGTGCGGCCGAGGACCTCGGTGAGGGCGTCCTTGACGCGGGTGTAGGTGGCGGCCAGTTCGCAGACGGGCCAGTCGGACCCGAACATGAGCCGGTCGGGGCCGAACAGTTCGAGCGCGGTCTGCACGAACGGGCGCAGGTCGGCGGGCTTCCACCGGTGCCAGTCGGCCTCGGTGACCAGGCCGGAGAGCTTCGCGGACACGTTGGGGCGCTTGGCGAGCGGCGTGACGGCCTCCCGCCAGGCGCGGAGCCCGGCGTCCCCCTCGCGCACCTGCGGCTTGCCGAGGTGGTCGAGGACGAAGTGCAGGTCGGGGACCGCGGCGGCGGCCTCGGCGGCGGCGGGGAGCTGGTCGGCGCGGACGACGAGGTCGAACGTCCTCACGTGCTGGGCGACGGTCTTGAACGCCTGGACCGCCTCGGGCCTGGCGAGGAAGTCCGCTTCGGGGCGGCCCTGGACCTGGTACCGCAGGCCCACGAGGTACCGGGCCCGCGGGTGGCTCCCGTAGCGCGCCAAGGTGTTCCCGAGGCCGGGGTCGGTGAGGTCGGCGAAGCCGACGACCCCGGCGATCTCCTCGGTGGCCCCGGCGAGGTGCAGGAACTCGACGGTCTCGGACGGGTGCCCCCAGTCGGCCTCGACGAGGACGGTCCGGTCGACCCCGGCGGCCTTCAGGTTGGCCCGCAGGTCGGCCACGCCGTAGTCGCGCCGGATCGGCGCGAACTCGGGGCGGCTCGCGAGCCACGGGTAGTCGGCGGTCCAGACGTGGTGGTGCGCATCGATGACGAGCGGGGCCGTCATGGGACGGGTGCCTCCTCGGCCAGGAGCCCGGCGGCCTTGAGGTCGTGCCACAGCGCGCCGGGGATCGGGTGTGCGTACATGGCGAGGGCGTCGTCGACCTCGGAGGGGTTGCGCGCGCCGACGAGGATCGACGCGACGGCGGGGTGGGCGGCCGCGAACTGGAGCGCGGCGGCCCGCAGCGGCGTGCCGTGCCGGTCGCAGACCGCGGCGATCGCCTGGGCCTTCGCGACCATGCGCGGGTCGGCCGCGGCGTAGTTGAAGGTGGCGCCGGGCTTCGGGTCGGCGAGGATGCCGGAGTTGAAGACGCCCGCGGCGATCACGGAGACGCCGCGGTCGAGGCACAGCGGGTAGAGCCGGTCGAGCGCGGACTGGTCGAGGAGCGTGTACCGCCCGGCGACGAGCGCGACGTCGAGTTCGGTCGCCTCGATGATCTCGGCGGCGGCGTCGGTGGAGTTCATGCCGAGGCCGACCGCGCCGACCTCGCCGCTCGCGCGCAGTTCGGCGAGGGCCCGGTAGGTGCCCGCGACGGCCTCGCCGCGGTGGTCGTCGGCGTCGTGGATGAGGCCGATGTCGATGCGGCCCAGGCCGAGCCGCTCCAGGGAGCCGCGGTAGGACGCGAACGCGCCGCGGTAGGAGAAGTCGAACTCGGCGCGCTTGCCGTTGGGCTCGGCCCACAGGTCCCACTGCCCGTCGTGGTCGACCAGGACCCGGCCGAGCTTGGTGGAGAGCGTGTAGCCGTCGCGGCCGCGGGGGGCGAGGGCGGCGCCGAGGCGCTGCTCGGAGAGGCCGGCGCCGTAGTGGGGCGCGGTGTCGAAGTGGCGGATTCCGCCGTCCCACGCGGCGTCGACGGTGGCGGTGGCGTCCGCCGGGTCGACGGGGGCGAACAGGCCGCCGAGGGGGGCGCAGCCGAGCCCGACGGCGGTGACGGTGACATCGGTGGAACCCAGCCGCCGAACCGGCGGCGCGGAGTGGTGAGCGCTCACGAGGTCTCCAAACGTATATCCTATAGGATATCGGATCCGCGTCCGGACGGCCGCTTCGCGGGGCCGCGGCGCGTATCCGCGGGGTGTCGCCTATATCCTATAGGATCTACGATATGGGAGAAGTACAGGTGCTACCGCGGCGGCAGACCCTCGCGGACAAGACGTACGACGAGCTGAACTCGCGCATCATGCAGAGCGTGCTGCCGCCGGGGGCGAAGCTCAGCATCGACGGCCTCGCCAGGCAGATGGCGATCTCGCAGACGCCGCTGCGCGAGGCGCTGGCCCGCCTGGAGGCCGAGGGCCTGGTCGAGCGGCGGCCGCTGAGCGGGTACACGGTGACGGCGCTCCTCACGACCGAGGAGTTCAACGACCTGTTCGACCTGCGGCTGCTCATGGAGCCGCTCGCCGCGAGCCGGGCGGCGGGCCGCGTCGGCCAGGCCCACATGACCGGCGACGGGAAGGCGCTCCGCGCCCTGGCGCGGACCCCCGAGTACCACTCCGACGCGAAGCTGAGCCAGCTGGCGTTCACCCAGGCGGACGCGAAGTTCCACGCCTCGGTCGCGCAGCACAGCGGCAGCGGCGTCCTCGCCAAGGCGATCCGCCGCCTCGACGCGCACCTGCACCTCCACCGGGCGTACCTGACGCCGGAGTCGATCAGCGAGACCGAGGCCGAGCACCTCGCGGTCGCGGAGGCTATCATTGCCCAGCAACCGCTTGCCGCCGAAGCGGCGATGCGCCGCCACCTCGAACTCTCGCGGGTGCGGCACGCCGCCGCCTTCACCGCGGACGAGCAGGCGGACGCGAAGAAGCAAGCGAAGAAGTAGGCAGAGACGCGAAGCAGCAGAGAAGGGGTGACCGCGCGATGGCGCGCGTAGCGCTGTTCATCACCTGCGTCAACGACGCGCTCTTCCCCGAGGCGCCGAAGGCCGTCGTGCGCGTCCTGGAGCGCCTCGGCTACGAGGTCGACTTCCCCGCCGCGCAGACCTGCTGCGGCCAGATGCACGCCAACTCCGGGTACCGGGACGACGCGGCCCGGCTCGCCCGCGCCTTCGACGAGGTCTTCGGCGGCTACGACGCGATCGTCACCCCCTCCGGCTCGTGCGCCGCGATGGCCCGCGACCAGTACCCGCACCTGACCGGGTCCGGCATCGGGCGGCGCGTGCACGAGCTCTCGGAGTTCCTGGTCGACGTCGCCGGGGTCGAGGACGTCGGCGCGCACTTCCCCCACTCGGTCACCTACCACCCGACCTGCCACGGCACCCGCGCGCTCGGCCTGGGCGACAAGCCGCTCCGCCTCCTGCGCAACGTCGGCGGCATCGAGCTCGTGGACCTGCCCGCCGCCGACCAGTGCTGCGGCTTCGGCGGGACCTTCGCGCTCAAGAACTCGGAGGTGTCCTCCGCGATGCTCGCCGACAAGTGCCGCAACGCGGCCGCCACCGGCGCCGAGTACCTCGCGGCCGCCGACAACTCGTGCCTGACGCACATCGGCGGCGGCATCTCCAGGAGCGGCGGCCCGAAGCCGATCCACTACGCCGAGATCCTCGCGGGCACCGCATGAGCGAGATCGTGCCCGCCGCCTCGCTCATCCCCGCCGACGCGCCGTTCCCCAAGGCCGCCAAGGTCGCCCTCGGCATGCCGCAGCTGCGCGCCAACCTCGCCCACGCCACCGGGACGATCCGCGCCAAGCGCGCCAAGGTCGCCGGGGAGCTCGACGACTGGGAGCGCCTGCGCGACACCGCCGCCGCCGTGAAGGCCGACGTGCAGCGGCGCCTCCCCGAACTCGCCGTCGAGTTCGAGCGCAACGCCACCGCGGCGGGCGCGAAGGTCCACTGGGCGCGGGACGCCAAGGAGGCCAACGAGATCGCCGCGCGGATCGTGCGCGAGGCGGGCGCCGAGGAGGTCGTCAAGGTCAAGTCCATGGCGACGCAGGAGATCGAGCTCAACGAGCACTTCGAGGCCGTGGGCCTCAAGGCGTTCGAGACCGACCTCGCCGAGCTCATCGTGCAGCTCGCCGAGGACCGGCCGAGCCACATCCTCGTGCCCGCGATCCACTACAACCGCACGCAGATCCGCGACATCTTCGATCAGCGGATGGGCGACGCCCCGGACGGTCTCACGGACGATCCGGCCGCGCTGGCGGAGGCCGCGCGGCTGCACTTGCGCCGCCGCTTCCTGTCGTCCACGGCGGCGATCTCGGGCGCGAACTTCGCGGTGGCCGAGACCGGGTCGCTCGTGGTCGTGGAGTCGGAGGGCAACGGCCGCATGTGCCTGACGATGCCGGACACGCTCGTGAGCATCGTCGGCGTCGAGAAGCTCCTGCCGAGCTTCAGAGACCTGGAGGTGTTCATGCAGCTCCTGCCGCGCTCGTCCACGGGCGAGCGCATGAACCCCTACACGTCGGTGTGGACCGGGGTCCGCGAGGGCGACGGGCCGCAGGACGTGCACGTGATCCTGCTCGACAACGGCCGCACCGGTGTCCTGGCCGACGAGGTGGGCCGCCAGGCGCTCTCGTGCATCCGCTGCTCGGCCTGCCTGAACGTGTGCCCGGTGTACGAGCGGACCGGCGGGCACGCCTACGGGCACGTCTACCCGGGCCCGATCGGCGCGATCCTCGCGCCGCAGCTGGAGCCGGGCCGCCACGACGACCTGCCGTACGCCTCCAGCCTGTGCGGGGCCTGCTACGAGGTCTGCCCGGTGAAGATCAACATCCCCGAGGTGCTGGTGCACCTGCGCCAG
Organism: Glycomyces mayteni; assembly: GCF_042428885.1. Lineage (NCBI taxonomy): Bacteria > Bacillati > Actinomycetota > Actinomycetes > Glycomycetales > Glycomycetaceae > Glycomyces > Glycomyces mayteni. Next base: position 621,522 of record NZ_JBHMBP010000001.1, on the reverse strand, counting down.
CGGGGCCCGCACGCCGCCGCCGAGAAGGCCGCGATGGGCGCCGCGGAGGCCGTCATGGCCCGCCCGCGCCTGTGGCGGGCCGCGCTCAGGGCCGCCCGGATCGGGTCGATGCCGTGGCGGCGCAAGGGGTTCGTGAGAAGAATGCCGTGGCCGGTATCGAAGTGGACGGTGAGCCGGGATCTGCCGGTGCCGCCGCAGGAGTCCTTCCGGGACTGGTGGAAGGAGCGCGGCCGGTGAGCGCGAGGGACGAGATCCTGGAGCGGATGCGGCGTGCCCTGGCGGATGCGTCGGCGGCCCCGCCGGTGCCGCGCGAGTACCGGCGGTCGCTCGACCCCGGGACCGACGTGGTCGCGACGCTCGTCGACCGGCTCGTGGACTACAAGGCGAACGTGCACTACGGCGTGGAGGCGATCGCGGCGGCGCTCGACGGGGCGGCGCGCGTCGCGGTCCCGGCGGACCTGCCGGCGGCGTGGCGGCTCGGCCCGGCCGAGTTCGCGGAGGACCGCGGGCTGACCACCGCGGAGCTCGACGGCATGGACGCGGTGCTCACCGGCTGCGCTGCGGCCGTTGCGGTCTCGGGGACGATCATGCTCGACGCCGGGGCGGCCCAGGGCCGCCGGGCGCTCACGCTCGTGCCGGACCATCACGTGGTCGTGGTGCGCCGGGACCAGATCTGGGGGCACCTGGCGGAGGCGCTGCCGCGGCTGGACCCGGCCGCGCCGCAGACGTGGATCTCGGGGCCGTCGGCGACCAGCGACATCGAGCTCCAGCGCGTCGAGGGGGTGCACGGGCCCCGGCGGCTGGACGTGGTGATCCTGGACCGGCAGGGCCTGGATTGAGCCCGGTCTAGCGGCCGATGCCGGGGCGGCCGGAGCGGCGGACGCGTTCGCGGCCGAGGAGCCACAGGGCCTGGACGCCGTCGGTCCAGGTGATCTTCTTGCCCTCCTCGCGGCTGCGCGCGGTGTACGAGATCGGGACCTCGTAGGGCCGGATGCCGCGCTTGAGGAGCTTCGCGGTCAGCTCGGCCTCCATGCCGAAGCCGCCGGAGCGGATGTTCAGGTCCAGGTACATCTGGCGCGGCAGGAGCTTGTAGCAGGTCTCCAGGTCCGAGATGTACGAGTTGAAGAGGATGTTCGCGGCGAGGGTGATCCCCTTGTTGCCCATGACGTACCAGAACGAGTACGCCGAATGGGACCCGAACGACCGCGAACCGTACACGACCTCGGCCTTGCCTTCGAGGACCGGTGCGAGGAGCCGGGGGAGGTCCGCCGCGTCGTACTCGCCGTCGGCGTCGAACACCACGATGTTCGCGCCCGAGGCCGCCTTCGCGGCGGTGCGGATGGCCGCGCCCTTGCCCTTGTTGCGGTCGTGGCGGATCAGCTTCACCCGCGAATTGTCCTCAAAGGACTGGAGTACTTCCCAGGAGCGGTCGCGCGAGCCGTCGTCCACGACGACGATCTCGGTCTCGCAGGGGAAGTCCACCGCGAGCAGCTCTTTCAGCGTCCCTGCGGCGAGGCGTTCCTCATTGAAAACCGGGACGAGTACCGACAACAGCATCTTGCTGCTCCATCCCCTCGCGTCCGAACACGATTGCACAACCATAACGCGCTGCCGCCAGGGCGGCATCCGCCGGACCGGTCGTGTTGAATGGAGCGGTGCTGCTCGTCCTGTGGCTCCTCGCCCTGCTTCCGGCGCTCGCCTACGCCCTCCGCCCCCGCGACGGGGCCGTGCTCGCCCCGGCCCGCCTGGCGGTGATCCGGGCGGCGCTCCTGCTGGGCGCCTTCGCGATCGCGGTCGTCGAGGCCGCCTCGGTGTGGCACGCGCTCACCCCGGCCACCGTGGCGGCCGCGTGGATCGGCGCCACCGTCGCCATCGCCGCCGCGGTCGTCGTCCGCTGCGTGAAGGACGTCGACGCCGGGCCCGTCCAGTCCCTCGACGTCCTCAAGGAGGAGCTGCGGTCCCGCCGCGGCGCCACCCGCCGCACCTGGCGGCGCACCAAGAGCGCCGCCGCCGCGGCCCCCGCCTGGCAGTGGGCGCTCGGCTGCGTCGTCGCGATCCTCGCCGTCAGCGCCGCCGTCCTCGCGATCGCATCCTCCCCCAACAACTTCGACTCGCAGACCTACCACCTGCCGCGCATCGAGCACTGGGTCCAGAACGCCTCGGTCGCCGTCTACCCCACCGCGATCCACCGCCAGGTCGACCTCGGGCCCGGCGCCGAGTACCTCCTCGCGCACCTGCGGCTCCTCTCCGGCGGCGACGGCGCGTACAACCTCCTCCAGCTCCTCGCCGGGGTCGGCGCGCTCCTGGCCGCCTCCCGGATCACCGCGCAGCTCGGCGGCGGCCCGACGGCGCAGCTCGCCACCGTCTTCGTCCTCGCCACCACCCCCGAGGTGCTGCTCCAGGCCACCAGCACCCAGGTCGACCTCATCGCCGCCGCGTGGGTCGCGGCCCTCGCCACCGTCGTCCTCGACGAGTTCACGCGCCCGGGGGACGCCGACGGGAGCGCGCTGCGGGCCGCCGCGCCCGCCCCGGACGCCCTCTACCTGGGGCTCGCGCTCGGGCTCATCGCCGTCACCAAGACCACCGGGCTCCTCGCCGCCGCGCCGCTCCTGCTCATCTGGGGGATCGGGCGGCTCGTGCGCGACGGGCACCGCCGCCGCCCGTGCCTGTGCGGGCGCAGCCCCGGCCGCTGCTCGCGCGCCGACGCGTCCCGCGCCTGGACCTCCCGCGGCCGCACCGTCCTCGCCTCGCTCGCCGTCATCGCGCTCGCGCTCGCCATCGCCGGGCCGTTCCTGTGGCGCATGCAGGAGGCCTTCGGCAGCCCCCTCGGGCCGCCGGTGCTCCGCGAGTCCATCGGCGTGCAGACCGCCGACCCGCGGCTGCTGCTGGTCAACGCGCTCCGCATCGCCCAGACCGGCCTCGACACGCCCCTGTTCTTCCTCTCCGACGCGACGGCCGGCGCCATCAACGGGCTCGCGAACCTCCTCGGCGTGGACGTCAACGACCCGCGGATCACGTTCGGCGCCAGCGAGTTCCCCGTCCCCGCCTGGTACCCCGACGAGGACCGCGCGGCCTTCCCGCTCACCGGCCTCGCGTCCCTCGCCGGGCTCGCGTGGTTCGCGGTGAAGGGCCCGCGGCTGCGCCGCGCCTACGCCGCCGCGCTCGCGGTCGCATTTCTGGGCGTCGCCTGCACCGTGTCCTGGCAGCCGTGGGTCAACCGCCTCGTCGTCTTCCTCGTCGTGCTCGCCGCCCCCGCGGCCGGACTCCTCGCCGCCGCCATGGTCAAGGGCGTCGCCCGCACCCTCGGCGACCGGAGGCGGCGCCGCGCCGCCGTGGCCCTCATCGCTGCGTTCGCGTCCCTCGCGTCCGTCGCCGGGCTCCTGACGGTGGCCTACGGGTACCCGCGGCGGCTCACCGGCGCGTGGTCGGTCTTCAGCCTCACCGACATGGAGGAGCGGTTCGTGCGGCGGCTCGAATGGCTCCCCCAGTACGAGGCCGCCGCCGACGCGGTCTCGGCGGTCGAACCGGAGACGGTGGGGGTCGTGCAGGGCAACGACTCGTGGGAGTACCCGTGGTGGGTCCTCCTGCCCGAGGGCACCGAGATCCTCGCCCTCGAATCGGTCGTCCCCGGCCAGGACCCGCCCGACCCGGGCTCGGTGGACGCGATCGTGTGCGCCGAGGACCTCGACCGGTGCGCCGAGCTCGTCCCCGACGGCTGGACGCTCACCGACCTGGGCACGGTGGCCTACGCCTTGCCCCCGGAACCTGAGTGACGCCCACGCTGCGGTCCCGTTAGCCTGGGCGCATGCTGCTTAGCGATCGCGACATCCTCGATGCCGTCAAATCGGGCCGCCTCGGCATCGACCCGTTCGACGAGGAGCTCGTGCAGCCCTCCAGCATCGACGTGCGCCTCGACCGCCGCTTCCGGGTCTTTAACAACCAGAAGTACACGCACATCGACCCCGCCCGGCAGCAGGACGAGCTGACCTCCCCCGTGGAGGTCGCCGACGACGAGCCGTTCGTGCTCCACCCGAGCGAGTTCGTCCTCGCCTCCACCCTCGAAGTGATCACCCTCCCCGCGGACCTCGCCGCCCGCCTCGAAGGCAAGTCCAGCCTCGGGCGCCTCGGCCTGCTCACCCACTCCACCGCCGGGTTCATCGACCCGGGCTTCTCCGGGCACGTCACCCTGGAGCTGTCGAACGTCGCGAACCTGCCGATCACGCTGTGGCCGGGCATGAAGATCGGGCAGCTGTGCCTGTTCGGGCTCTCCAGCCCCGCAGAGAAGCCCTACGGGCAGGGCGCGAACTTCTCCCGCTACCAGGACCAGCGCGGACCCACCCCGTCCAAGTCGTGGATGCACTGGCGCACCTGGCCCACGTAGCCGCTCCGCGCCCGGATCAGGCGGCAATCGAGCGAAACTCCTGAATACGGGTGCTATCCGGCCTACGGTCGGGGTATGAACTTCACGCAGAGCTTCCAGAACATGATGGACAGCGTCATCGCGTTTCTGCCGCGGGCGCTGGCATTCATCGCAATCCTCGTCGTCGGCTGGTTCATCTCGAAGTGGATCGGGCGCCTGGTCGGGAAACTCCTCAACCGGGTCGGCCTCGACCGGGTCGGCGAGCGCTCGGGGCTGCGCCGCTTCACCGGCAAGTTCGAGCTGAGCGACCTGCTCGGGCGGGTCGTGTACTTCATGCTGCTGCTGTTCACGCTGCAGCTGGCGTTCGGGGCGTTCGGGACCAACCCGGTGTCGACGCTCCTCAACCAACTCGTGGGCTGGCTGCCGCTCCTGTTCGTCGCGCTCGTCATCGTCGTGGTCGCCTTCGCGATCGCCAACGCGGTGTTCAAGCTCGTCGACGGGACCCTGGAGAACACGAGCTACGGGCGGACCGTGGCGCGGATCTGCCAGGTCGCGATCATCTTCTTCGGCGCCGTGGCCGCGTTCGGCCAGGTCGGCATCGCCACGACGGTGACCACGCCGATCATGTGGACCGTCCTGTCGATCATCGCGGGCGTGACCATCGTCGGCGTCGGCGGCGGCCTCGTCGCGCCGATGCGCGAGCGCTGGGAACGGATGCTCTCCAGCGCCGAGACCGAGGCCGGGCGCATGAAGGACGACATGCAGGAGCGCGGCACGCACGACGCGACCGCCTCGATGTCCACCACGTACTCCTCGGACCGGTACGGCGCCGAGGCGAACACGCAGGTCCAGGAGCCGACGCCGCCGACCGGCGCGCCCGCGATGGGCGACCCGGGCGCGGCGGGCCAGGGGATGGACCCGAACACCCGCTGACGTCCGCGGCGGGAGTCCATGTGTCCGGTCTCCCGCACCGCGACATGAGCGCAGCTCGACACGCTGCTCCACGATCGGCCGCATCCCGTGCACGGGGGGTGCGGCCGGTCCGCGTTCCGGGGGCCGCGTCCCGCCGAAAGTGGGCTTTTGCTCCCTGCTCGCAGGAGTACGCCCGAGTAACCTCATCTGGGTGGAAAAGCAAACAGCAGGCGGACGGGGCGGGTCCAAGCGCCGCCGCGAGATCCTCGACGTCGCGGTCAAGCTGCTGGCGAAGCACGGCTACCACGGCGTGTCGATGGACGACATCGGCGCGGCCGCGTCCATCACCGGCCCGGCCCTCTACCACCACTTCAAGGGCGGCAAGGAGCAGATGCTCGCCGACGCCCTCATCCCCGTCTCCGAGCGCCTCCTTGCGGGCGGGCGCCACTGGGCGTCCGTGCACTCCGAGGACCCGCAGGCCGCGCTCGAAGCGCTCGTGGACTTCCACCTCGAAGTCGTCATCGACTCGCCCGAGATCGTCATCCTCCACCTCCACGAGCTCGACCGGCTCCCCGAGGAGCCGCGCCGCGAGGTCCGCAAGCTCCAGCGCGTGTACGTCGAGGAGTGGGTGGGCGTCCTGTGCCGCCTGCGCGAGGGCCTCAAGCCCGAGCAGGCGCGCGTCCTCGCGCACGGCGCGTTCGGCCTCATGAACTCCACGCCGTACCTCTCGCTGGGCCAGGAGGTCTCCGCCGACGAGACCGCCGCGCTCCTGCGGGCCGCGGCCCTGCGCGCGCTCGACCCCGGCTGACGTCCCGCCCCGCGGGATAGCATGGGCGGGTAAAAGGTCCAACGACGGACGGAGGCGGCACATGCACCAGCCCGATCGGGTCACGCTCAGGGAGGTCGCCCCGCGCGACGGGCTCCAGAACGAGCCGCCGGTGCCCGCCGCCGGCAAGATCCGCCTCATCGACGCGCTCGCCCGCACCGGCCTCTCCCGCATCGAGGCCGTCTCGTTCGTGAGCCCGAAGGCCGTCCCGCAGATGGCCGACGCCGCCGAGGTGTGGGCCGCGGTCGAGAAGCACCCCGGCATCCGCTACTCCGCGCTCGCCCCGAACCGGCGCGGCGTCGAGCGGGCCCTGGACGCCGGGTTCACGGCCGTCGAGGTCGTCGTCTCCGCGTCCGAGACCCACAACCGGGCCAACATCGGCCGCTCCGTGGCCGAGTCGCTCGCGGAACTGCCGGACATCTGCGCGGTCGCCAAGGAGCACCTCGCGGCCGTCGAGGTCATCATCGCGACGAGCTTCGGCTGCCCCTTCGAGGGCGACGTCGACCCGGGCCAGGTGGCCCGGATCGCCGAGGCCGCCGAGGCCGCGGGCGCCGGGCGCGTCGCGTTCGGCGACACCACCGGCATGGGCACGCCGCGGCGCGTCACCGACCTCCTCGACGCCGTCTCCACCGGCCTGCCGATGCTCATGCACTTCCACGACACCCGCGGCACCGCGCTCGCGAACCTGCTCACGGCCCTCGACCGGGGCGTCACCGAGTTCGACGCGAGCGTCGGCGGCATCGGCGGCTGCCCCTTCGCGCCCGGCGCCTCCGGGAACGTCGCCACCGAGGAGGTCGTGCACATGCTCCACGACATGGGCGTGGACACCGGCGTGGACCTGGACGCGCTCATCAGCACGGCCGAGCTCGCCCAGGAGATCGTCGGCCGCCCCCTCGAATCCGGCGTCCTCCGCGCCGGCCCGCGCACCAGGCTCTCCCCGAAACCGTAGCGAGAACCTCACGGCCGCAAGGCAACCTGCGGCGTCCGGGCAGCGTCTTCTGTAGGCAACCGCTGTCCTGCGGGTGCGCACCTGCAACACAAGGAGAACCGATGCGCCAACGCGTCATCGCCGCCCTGAGCATGCTCTCGGCGGTCCTCGGCTTCCTGGTCCTGGCGGCCTCGCCCGCCGCGGCCGCCGAGGTGAACTACGCCGTCGACGCCGACTGGCCCGGCGACGGGGACTACAAAGACTGCATGTCCGCCTACGGCTACACCTACGCCCAGGTCCAGGGCTGCTTCGAACCGGACGGCGACACGTTCTGGGTCGACGACCGGGCCGCCGACGGCTACGGCGTCGGCATCAAGTGGCGCGACACCGAGGCCGGACGGTCCGGCTACTGCTACCACAACCTGGGCTCCGCGAAGGCGTGGGCGATCTGCGCCAAGAACTTCCAGGAGGACAACCAGGTCAGCTGGACGCTGATCTGGGACTCCGCCAGCGGCTGGAAGGAGGCCGCGATCTGGATCACCACGCCGGCCTAACCCGCTGACCTGCCGCCGGAGGTGCGCCCGGCGGCAGAGCGAAGGCCCCGGGGTCTCGAACCTCCCCGGGGCCTTCTTCTCGGACACCGCCACAGGACGGCCGGTGTCCGCGTGCCGGGTAAAACCTCCGAATACCCGGACGTCCTCATCGTGACACCGGAACCTCAGAGCCAACACGCAACTCGGGCGAACCTCACGTCACATTTCGCTAACACTAGGTGTCGTTCGGCACATGCTCCGCGAACTTCCAGGCAGCGAGCACCGCCGCGACCACGAGCAGGCCGAACACCCCGCGCCATCCGTACAGCGGCAGCGCGAGCAGGGCCAGGACCCCCGCCGCGACCCCCGCGAGCAGGGCCGCCGCCGACAGGGCCACCGAGGCCGAGCCGTCGCCGACCTCGACCGCCGCGAGCACCCGCCCCGAGACCGCCACGACCGTGCCCGCCGCGACGCCGAGCAGGCCGCACGCGGCCACCGCGAACGCGAAGCCCGGCGCCAGCGCCGCCGCCAGTGCCAACAGGGCGAGGGCGCCGGCGCCGGCGCCGCCGACCGCGCGGGCCCGGCCGAGCGGGCCGGTCCGCCCGGTCGTGCACGCGGCGAGCGTGAAGCCGATCGCGAACGCCCCCAGCGGCCACAGCCGCGTCCCCGCCGCGGCATGGAACTGCGCGGCGGCGTCGGCGGCGAGGAAGGCGGTCACCGCGCCCGAGGCGAACGCGACGGCCTGGGCGTACGCCGCCCACAGCGCGGTCGCCCAGCGGCGGGGCGCCGAGCGGCGCCGGGCCGGTGCGGGGGTCTCCACGGTTGCGGTCATGGCTCGACCGTAGGCGCGCCGAAGCGCCTGCGCCCCAGTCGAACGACCGGGCCCGGCGACCGGTCCGCGGACCCGGTCCCCGCAGGGGCCGCCCACCCCAGTCGAATGACAGATGCGACCGGGGTCCGGGCGCGGATACGCTGGAAGCGTCCCCGGTCGTCCTGAGGATGGAGTCCCCTTTGCCGCCTGCATACGGCCCCGCACCGCAGCCCCTGCGCGAGAGCCAGGCGGCGTACGGGGAATCGCCCGCGCCCGCGCAGCGCGCCGTCCTCTACGGGCGCGACCGGGAGCTCGACTCGATCCAGGCGCTCCTGGACGGCGCCCGGGTGGGCCACGGCGGCGCGCTCGTCGTCCGCGGCGAGCCCGGCATCGGCAAGTCCGCGATCGTCGACGCCGTCATCCCCCGCGCCGAGGGCTTCACGGTCCTGCGCACCCTGGGCGTGGAGGCCGAGCACACGTGGTCGTACGCGGGGCTCCAGATGCTGCTCCACCCGCTGCTGCACCGCCTCGACCGGCTGCCCGCCGCGCAGGCCGACGCGCTGCGCACGGCCCTGGGCATGGCCGACGGCACGGGCAGGGCCCACTCGCTCCAGGTGGGGCTGGCGCTGCTGAACCTGCTCGTGGACGCGTCCGCGAAGCAGCCGGTGTACGTGGTCATCGACGACGCGCACTGGCTCGACCGCGACTCCACGAACGCGCTGCTGTTCGCGGCGCGGCGCCTGTCGACCGAGTCGATCGGGATGGTCCTGGTCGTGCGGGACGGGTTCGCGCCCGACTTCCCCGCGCCCGGCATCCCCGAGCTCACCCTCGGGCCGCTGGACCTGCCCGCGTCGCAGGCGATCCTCGACATGCGCGCCGACGAGATCCCGTTCACCAGCCGCGACTGGATCCTGCGGATGTCGGAGGGGAACCCGCTGGCGCTCCTGGAGCTGCCGGCCGCCGACAACGAGGAGTCGCTGCTGCGCGCCGACACCTCGAACAGCCGCTACTCCACGACCTCCCGCATCAAGCAGGCGTTCACCGAGCGCATCATCGCGCTCCCCGACCGCACGCGCACGATCATGCTCCTGGCCGCCGCCGAGGAGACCGGCGAGACCGCGGTGATAGCGGAGGCCGCGGCCCGCATGGGCTCCAGCCTCGCCGACCTCGAACCGGCCGAAGTGGACGACCTGCTGCGGTACCATCGGGGCCGCATCGAGTTCGTGCACCCCCTGATCCGCTCCACCGCCTACCACTCGGCGCCGCGCGCCCGCCGCATCGAGGCCCACCGGGCCCTCTCGGAGGCGTTCGGCGACGGCGACATCCGCGCCGCCCGCCACCTGGCCGCCGCGACCACCGGCCTGGACGAGAAGGCCGCCGCCGCCCTCGAAGCGATCGCGTCCTACGAGGCCGAGCGCGGCGGCTGCGTCGCCGAGATGGCCGCGCTCGAACGGGCCGCGAGCTTCACGCCCGACCCGCACCGCCGCGCCCGCCGCCTCGTCGAGGCCGCGCAGTGCGCGTACGCCGCGGGCATGACCGGCAAGGCCGTCGAGCTCGCCGAGGACGCCGAGCGGCTCACCGACGACCACGTGCTCCTCGCCCGCACCGCGCTCATCCGCGCCACGATCCTCTCCTGGGCAGGCCACTCCAAGGGCTTCGACGTGTGGATGGAGTCGGCCGAGCACTACGCGGCCACCGGCCACGAGAACACCGGCTACCCGCTGCTGCGCGGCGTCTGGAACGCCTGGGAGACCGGGGACTTCGCGAAGGTGAAGTACGCGTCCGGGCTCGCCTCGAAGTACGGCGGCTCGAACAACGCGTGGGTGCGGCGCCTCGCGCGCGCCGCCGCCGGGCTCAACCGCCAGCCCGGCGACACCGCCGGGGAGGCCGTGGACGCGCTGCGGTCCCTCTACGACTACTACCAGCCGCTGCACGAGGACTTCCAGGCGTTCGACCAGGTCCTGGCGGCGCGCTGGCGGTTCCTCGCGGGCGACGTGCCCGCCGCGCACCAGGCGGCGGCCGAGCAGGTGCGGTGGTGCCGCGAGCGCGGGGCGATGAGCCCGCTCGTGCAGGCCCTCCTGGTGCAGGCGCAGACCCAGTTCCACTACGGGCGGTACGCGGACGCGCAGGCGTCGGCGACGAGCGCGATCGAGCTGGCGCACGAGCAGAACGACCGCCGGGCGCTCATGCAGGGCCGCATCTGGGTGCTGCTGCCGATCGCGGCGATCCGCGGGGAGGAGCGGCGCTGCCGCGAGCTGGTGGCCGCCGCGATCGAGGACGCCCCCGAGGACTCCGTGATCCCCGCCGACACCGCGCTGGGCCTGCTCGAACTGGGGCTGGGCCGGTACGAGGCGGCGTTCGACCGGCTGCTGCGCATCGCCGAGGGGCTCACCCCCATGGAGGTGCTCACGCAGGTCCCGACGCTCGTGGAGGCCGCGTTCCGGGCCGGGCGGCTCGCGGAGGTCAAGGAGGCGTTCGACTGGTTCGCCGACTGGGCCGACGCGACGGGCCGCTCCTACTGGGAGGCGCTCGTGGAGCGGTGCCGGGCGCTCATGGCGACCGAGGCGGAGGCGGGGACGCACTTCGCGCGGGCCGTGGAGCTGCACCGCGCCGACGACATCGACCCGTTCGAGCGGGCCCGCACCGAGCTCGTCTACGGCGAGTGGCTGCGCCGGGTCCGGCGGATCAACGAGGCCCGCGCGCACCTGCGCGAGGCCACGGAGGTCTTCGAGCGGCTCGGCGCCGCCCCCTGGACCCAGCGGGCCCAGGGGGAGCTGCGGGCCGCGGGCGACTCGACCGCCGTCGAGTCCAAACCGGACCTCGCCGAGCTGCTGACGCCGCAGGAGCTCCAGGTGGTGCGCCTGGCCGCCGACGGGCTGACGAACCGCCAGATCGGCGAGCAGCTGTTCGTCAGCCCCAGGACGGTGGGCTACCACCTGTACAACGCGTACCCGAAGCTCGGCGTCTCCTCCCGCACGGAGCTCGCCAAGCTCGACCTCTAAGCGGCCCTTGGGGTCCGCCACGGCTTCGTGGTGGCCTGGAGGAGCGCCCCGGCGACGAGCATCGCCGCGACGACCCACGCCGAGAGCTGGTAGCCGTCGACCGCGGTCGCGCCGAGGCCCCACGCGAGGGCCGCCAGGACCGGGCCGAGCGAGGACCCGATGGTGCGGGTCGTCGCCATGAACGCGCCCGCCGTGCCCGACTGCTCGGGCGGGGCCGAGTTCAGCAGGTACGTGTTCATCGGGCTGTTGAACACGCCGTACGCCAGGCCCAGCAGGCCGATCCGCGCGCCCAGGCCCAGGAGTGTCGAGTCCTCGCCGACGGCGATGAGCGGGCCGACCGCGGCCACCACGAGGACCGCGCCGGCCAGCGACACCCGGCCGGGCCCGTACCGGTCGGCGAGCCAGCCCGCGACGGGCGTCATGGCCGCGACGCCGCCGATGAACGCGAGCATCACCGTCGACACCAGCTCCGGGCGCGCGCCCTGCACGTCGGTGAGCAGGTACGGGAGGCTGAAGTTGAGCAGGCCCGTCACCCCCGACAGGAGCGTGAGGCTCAGCAGCGCCCCGCCCAGCTGCGGCGACCGCAGCAGCCCCACCGTGGGGGCCGACGACGGCTGGCGCACCCACGCGGTCGCCAGGAGCACGCTGAGCGCGAACGCGCCCGCCGCGATCCACGGCGCGGTGTCCACGTACTCGAACGCCAGCAGGAACGACGCGATCGCGCCGCCCGAGGTGGCCGTGTCGACCAGGAGCGCCCGGTCGGGGCGCGGCAGCCCGGTCCCGTTGGAGGGCACCGCGACCGCCACGGCCGCCACCGCGGCCGCGCCCATCGCGGCGAACACCCAGAACAGGCCCTGCCAGTCGAACGCGGCGACGACGAACCCGCCCGCGCCGACCATGCCCATGCCGCCCACCGTCATCATCAGCGCGATCGCCGACATGGCCCGGCCGCGGTGCTCGGGCGAGGACGAGGTGACGACGATCCGCCCCGTCATCCCGAACAGCAGCCCGCCGAGGAGCCCGCCGACCGCCCGCGCGGCCAGGAGCAGCCCGAACGAGGGCGCCAGCGCCGCCGCGACCGACGCGACGGTCAAGGCCGCCATGGAGAACACGGCGACGGCGCGCAGGTCCGCGCGGTCGGCGAGGCGGCCCGCGGCGATCGCGACCGCCCCGACGGGGAGGGCGTAGGCGAGGAGCACCCAGGCGGTGGCGGCCTCGGACACGCCGAACTCGGTGCGGATGAGCGGGAGGGCGACGGCGATGCTCGACATCGCGCCCGCGACGACGAGCTGGGAGAAGCCGACGGCGAGGATCGCCCCCCACCGGGTGGCGGCCTCCGGGGCCGCTTGCGTTGCAGTGGTCATGGCCGCCACCGTATTGACCGGCCGACCGGCCGGGCATCCGTCATGCGACCGGAAACGGTGCGGTCACCGCCGCACCGGGGCCGACCGTACCCGGCCGGCGGGCATGCCCCCGCCGGTGCGGCCCTGCTCCGCGTGCGGTTCCAGTCGGCGGCCAGTCGCTCGACGGATGTGGCCCCCGTCGGTCCGTCCGTAGCTTCGTCCGGGAAGCACACGAGACCGGAGGAACCGTGAACGACAAGCTGAACCTGGGCGTCATCATCGGATCGACCCGCGAGAGCCGCTGGGCCCCCGCCCCCGCGAACTGGATCGCGGGCGTCGCCGCCGAGCACGGCGGATTCGACGTGGACCTCATCGACCTGCTCGACGCCGACCTGCCGCAGCACCTCGCCGAGCACGACATGTGGTCCACCCCCAGCGACCCGTCCGCGGCCGTGGCCGCGCTCGCCGAGCGCCTCGACCGCGCCGACGCGTTCGTGGTCGTCTCGGGCGAGTACAACATGTCGATCCCCGCGGCCCTCAAGCACGCCGTGGACTACTACATGAACGAGTGGGCGGCCAAGCCCGTCGCCATGGTCACCTACGGCGGCAAGGTCACCGGCGGGCAGAACGCCGCCCAGCACCTGCGCCAGATCTTCCCGGAGCTGCGGACCATGACCATCCGCAACACCATCGCGTTCCCGCGGTTCTACCAGCACTTCGACGAGCGCGGCGAGTTCACCAAGTTCGACGAGTCCGAGCCCGCGGCGAAGAGCCTCCTCGACGAGCTGCACTGGTGGGCGCGGGCGCTTGCGAACGCGCGCGCCGCGACCCCCCTGCCGAGCCCGTTCTAGGGCCCGTCCCGGACCGGACCGGACATGACCGCCCAGTGGCCGCGCCAGGGGCGAACCGGGCGGGCGGCGGTACCGTTGGAACCGTGCTGTACGGACGCGACACGGAGACCGCCGCCCTCGCCGACCGCCTCGACCGGGCCCGCGCGGGCACCGGCTCGGCGCTGGTCGTGCGCGGCGAGGCCGGGATCGGCAAGTCGAGCCTCGCGGCCGCGGCCGCCGAGGCCGCCGCGGACTTCACCGTGCTGCGCTGCACCGGCGTCGAGTCGGAGCACTCGTGGTCCTTCGCGGGCCTCCAGGCGCTCCTGCTGCCGCTGGCCGGGCACCTCGAATCGATCCCCGAGCACCACGCGTGCGTGCTCTCGCGGACCCTCGGCCTCGAAGCGGTCCCCGAGAAGGCCGCGCCGCCCGGGGACCTGCGGTTCACCGTCGGCCTCGCCGCGCTGAGCCTCCTCGCCGCCGCGGCGGCCGACCGCCCGGTGCTGTGCGTGGTGGACGACGCGCACTGGCTCGACCCGGACTCCGCGGCCGTCCTGCTGTTCATCGCCAGGCGCCTCGCGGCCGAACCGGTCGCGATGGTCCTCGCCGTGCGCGAGGGGTACGCGCCCGACTTCCCCACGCCGGGCCTCGACGAGATGCGCCTGGGGCCCTTGGACGACGCGTCCGCCGGGGCCCTGGCCTCGGCGCGGCTGTCGGGCCTGCCCGCGGACGCGCGCGCCCGCGTCCTGCGCACCGCCGAGGGGAACCCGCTGGCGCTGCTGGAGCTGCCCGCGGTCGAACCGGACACGCGGTCGGCCGTCGACTGGACCGGCGCGCGGTCCACCACGACCCGGCTCACGCAGGTGTTCGGCGACCGCATCGACCGGCTCCCGGAGGCCACGCGGACGCTCCTGCTGCTCATCGCCGCCGACGAGACCGCCGACCCCGCGCTCGTGCTCGACGCCGCCGCGAAGCTCGGCGCGCAGCTCACCGACCTCGCGCCCGCCGAGGCCGACGACCTGGTCCGGTTCCAGAGCGGGCGGTTCGCGTTCGGGCACCCGCTCATCCGCTCCGCCGCGTACCAGGGCGCGCCCGTGTACCGGCGGCTCGAAGCCCACCAGGTCATGGCCGACGTCATGGACCCGGCCGACCACCGGCGGCCCTTCCACCTCGCGGCCGCCGCGACCGGGCCCGACGAGGCCATCGCCGCCGCCCTCGAAGCGTCCGCCGAGTGCGCCTCCACGTGCGGCGGGCACGGCGTCGAGTACGCCACGTTCGAGCGCGCCGCCGCGTTCACCCCCGAAGGGCCCGAACGGGGCCGCAGGCTCCTGCGCGCCGCCGAGGCCGCCGCCGCGGCGGGCAACGGCCCCAAGGCCCGCGAGCTGACGTTCAGGATCGGGCGGGCCACCGGGGACCGGGCCGTCCACGCCCGCGCGACCCTCATCGCCGCGATGGTCGCCGCCTGGGACAACGACGTGAGCGAGTCCTACCGCCTCTACATGGAGGCCGCCGACCACTACACGGCCGCGCAGCCCGAGGCCGCCGGGTACCCGCTGTTCCGCGCCGTCGAACTCGCCTGGCAGGCAGGGGACTTCTCGCGCGCGGAGGTCGCCGCCGAGCACGCCGAGCGCCTCGCGATCGACCACTCCCCGTGGGTCCGCGACCTCGCCGCGGCCACCGCCGGGTTCAACCGGTCCTGCACGATCACCGTCACCGAGGCCGTCGCGGCCCTGCGGCGGCTCATCGCGATCCACGTCGGGTTCGGCGAGGCCGTCAGCCCCGAGAACCGCGCCATGATCGCCTGGTGGCAGACCCTCGTCGGCGACATCGCCGCCGCCGAGCGGACCGCGGCGGGCGCCGTGCGCGCCGCCCGCGAGTCCGGCGCGGCCGGGGCCCTCCCGCGGCTGCTGACCCTGAACGCGCTCACCGAGTTCCACCGCGGCCGCTGGAACGACGCCGAGGCGCTCGCCGCCAACGCCGTGGACCTCTCGGTCGAACTGGGCCAGCGCATCGGGCCCGTGAAGGCCCGCGCGTACGTCCTCGCGCCGGTCGCGGCGCTGCGCGGCGACGCCGACCTGACGCGGGAGCTCGTCGACGCGGCCGTGCGCGACTCGCCCGGGAACAACCTCGTCCCCATCGACGTCGCCACCGCGCTCCTCGACTTCTCCATGGGCCGCAACGAGGAGGCCCTCGACCGGCTCGCCGCGCACCTCGACTCCGCGGCTCCCGGCGACGCCCTCGGGTACGTGCCGGTGGCCGTCGAGGCCGCCGTCCGCGCGGGCGAGCCCGGGCGGACGGCGAAGGCGTTCGACTGGTTCGCCGAGTGGGCCGCGGCCGACGGACAGGACCACTTCGCGGCGCTCGTGGAGCGCTGCCTCGGCCTCCTCGCCGCGGACGCGGAGGCGGGGGCCCACTACGAGCGGGCGGCGGGCCTGCACCGGGCCGCCGAGCTGGCCGGGAACGCGTTCCCGTTCGAGGCCGCCCGCACCGACCTCCTCTACGGCGAGTGGCTGCGGCGCGCGCGGCGCGTCAACGAGGCCAAGTCGCGGCTCCGTTCGGCAGCGGCGGTGTTCGAGCGCCTCGGGGCCGAGCCGTGGACCGAGCGGGTCCGCCGCGAACTGCGCGCCGCGGGCGACGCGGGCCCCGTCGAGGCGGCCCCCGACCTCGCCCGGAGGCTCACTCCCCAAGAGCTGCAAGTGGTCCGCCTCGCGGCCGCGGGCCTGAGCAACCGCGAGATCGGCGAGCACCTGTACCTGAGCCCCCGCACCGCCGGGTACCACCTGTACAAGGCGTACCCGAAGCTCGGCGTGGCGTCCCGGACGGAACTCGCCAAGCTCGGCCTCTGACGGCCTCTAGAGGCCGTGGCGCTCAAGGAAGTCGAGCACGAGCCGGTGCCACTCCTGCGTCTTCTCGGCCATGAGCACGTGGCCGGATTCGAGTTCGGCGTACTCGGCCCCGGGGAGGTGTGCGGCGAGGAACCGGTGGTTGGCGGGGTCCACCAGCAGGTCCCCGGTCGCGGCGACGACGAGCGTGGGGACGGCGACCGCGGCGAGGTCGGCGGTGGTGTCGACGCGCCGGATCAGGTCGAGCTGGGCGGCGGCCCCGCCCGGCTCGCGGCCCGCGATCCCGGCGAGGGCCGCGGCGACCTCCTGCGGCGGGAGGCCGTTGGTGAACGCGGGGCTGAAGGCCGCGTGGAGCGCGAACCGCGCGAAGGACTCCCGGTCGCCGCGCTCCAGGAACGCGTCCCAGATGTCGAGGGCCAGCCGGGTCCGGTTGTCGGCCTTGGCGATTCCGGCGGCGAGGACCAGTCCCGCCACGCGGTCGGGGTGGCGGACGGCGGCCCGGACGGCGACGGCGGTGCCGAGGGAGAAGCCGATGAGCGCGAACCGCTCGGTGGCGGCGTCGGCGACGAGCGCGTCGGCGAGGGCGTCGAGTTCGAGGTGCGTGTCGTCGGCCGGGTAGTCGGAGGCGGTGACGGTGTGGGCCTCGGCGAGGAGCGGGATGAGCGGCCCGAAGTTCGCGTCGATGCTGCCGGTTGCGCCGTGGGCGAGGACGATGCCGGGGCCGGTGCCGGAGACCCGGGTGTCGAGGACGATGGGATTCGCGGAAATGTTCGTCATGTCCGGGACGTTATGGCTTCACACCAGTGTGAAGGTCCAATGAAAGTGATGGAGGCCACGATGCTGATCGGCGACCTGTCGCGGCGCACCGGGGTGAGCGCCCGGCTGCTGCGCTACTACGAGGAGCAGGAGCTCCTTGTGCCGCAACGCGACGCGAACGGCTACCGGTCCTACGCCGACGACGCCCCCGCCGCGGTCGAGCAGATCCGGGCCTTCCTCGACGCCGGACTGACGACCCGCGCCATCCGCGAGCTCATGCCCTGCCTGTGCGAGAAGGGGATGCGCCACTGCGACCACTCCCGCGAGATCCTCGACAGCGGCCTCTCCCGCCTTGATGAGCAGATCGCGGCCCTCACCGAGAAGCGCGGCCTCCTCGCCGAGCAGGTCGAGGACGTGGCGAGCCGGCCCCTCCGGCCCGGCCCGTCGTAGGGCAGCCCGCGCACCGCCCGATTCCCCGGGGGTGGGCCCCCGGTTCGCAATGGTGCCAGGGGGGTCCGACAGTCCGCGGCGGTCAGCCGCGGCGGGCCCAGGTGCGGGCGGCGGCCTGCTTGGCGTCGTTGATGGTCTCGACCTCGACGACCTCGATGCGGTGGCGCTCGGAGACCGAGCCCTTCGGGACGATCGCGGTCTTGAAGCCCAGTCGCGCGGCCTCGGAGACGCGGCGGTCGGCGTTCACCGTGCGGCGCACCTGGCCCGTGAGGCTCACCTCGCCGATCGCGACCAGGTCGGCGCTCACCGCGATCTCCTGCTCGGCGCTCACCAGCGCCAGCGCGAGCGCGAGGTCCGAGGCGGGCTCGCGGACGCGGATGCCGCCGATCGTGGTCGCGTAGACCTCCCGGTCGAGCAGGCGCATGCCGCCGCGGCGGGTGAGCACCGCGAGGATCATGTTCAGCCGCGCCTGGTCGAGCCCGGAGACGGTGTGGCGCGGGATCGCGCCGTCCTTGACCGACTTCCCCACGAGCGCCTGCACTTCCACCGGCACGGCGCGGCGGCCCTCCATGGTGACGGTGACGCAGGTGCCGGGCGTGGGCTCGGCGGGCGCGTCGTCGAGGAACAGGCCCGAGGGGTCGGCGAGGGAGACGATGCCGTCCTCGGTCATCTCGAAGCAGCCGACCTCGTCGGAGGGGCCGAACCGGTTCTTGACGCCGCGCAGCAGCCGCAGCATCGAGTGCCGGTCGCCCTCGAAGTGGACGACGGTGTCGACCAGGTGCTCCAGGGCGCGCGGCCCGGCGATGCCGCCGTCCTTGGTGACGTGGCCGACGAGGATCACGGCCATGTTGCGGGCCTTGGCCTCCTGGGTGATCGCGGTGGCGACGGCCTTGACCTGGGTGACGCCGCCGGGGACGCCGTCGGTGTCGGGGGCGATGACGGTCTGCACGGAGTCGAGGACGAGGAGGCCGGGCTTGACGTCCTCGATGTGCCCGAGGACCGCGCCGAGGTCGGTCTCGGCGGCCAGGTACAGCTCCTCGGAGAGGCACCCGGTGCGGTCGGCGCGGCGGCGGACCTGGGAGGCGGACTCCTCGCCGGTGGCGACGAGCGCGCGCCCGTACCCGGCCTCCCCGAAGCGGTGGGCGACTTCGAGGAGCAGTGTGGACTTGCCGACGCCGGGCTCGCCGGAGATGAGGGTGACGCCGCCGGGGACGATGCCGCCGCCCATGACGCGGTCGAACTCGCCGATCCCGGTGGGCAGGCTCGCGGCCTGCTCGGCGGAGACGGTGCCGATCTTCAGCGCGGGCATCGCGGGCCGCCGCACGGCCGACGCCGCACCGGCGGGCCCGGCGGCCTGCCGCGGCGGAGCGGCGGTCTCCTCCATGGAGCCCCACTCGCCGCACTCGGGGCACTGCCCCACCCATTTGGGGACCCGTGCCCCGCACGCCCCGCAGGCGTACGCGATTCGCTGGCTCTTCGGCATGGCGCCCAGCTTACGGCCCGCTCCCGACAACCCGCCGTTCGAAGCGCCGCCCCGGCCCGCTGTCGGACCCCCCTGGCACGATTGCAGACCGGGGGCCCAACCCCAGGGCCCCGGCGGGCCGGTGCCGTGCCCGGAAACGCCGAGGGCCGCGGCCGGGCCCGGTGCGATGTCGGACCCTTCGGGCACCATTGCGAACCGGGGGCCCAACCCCGGCGGCCGGGCGGCTCTCGCCGTGCCCGGCGGGCCGACACGTCCCGGGAGCGGTGCGACAAGTGGCCGAAAGGGGTTTGCCGCGCTGTTTACACTTGCGGCATGAACGCAGCGGCGCACCGCGACGGCTCACCGGCACTCGCGCTCGAACCGGCCCCGGCGCCGGCCCGGTCGCAGGGCGGCGCGGTCTTCTTCGACCTCGACAAGACGATCATCGCCAAGGCGAGCAGCCTCGCCTTCTCCCGCCCGCTCTACCAGGGCGGGCTCCTCGCGCGCCGCGACGTCCTCAAGGTCGCCTACTCCCACCTCCTCTTCCGCCTCGGCGGCTCCGCCGACGAGGCGCAGATGGCGCGCACCCGCGACTCGGTCGCCGAGCTCTCCCGCGGCTGGCCCGCGCACGAGGTCAAGGCGATCGTGGAGGAGACGCTCGACGAGCTCATCGCGCCCGCCGTGTACGCCGAGGCCGCCGCGCTCATCGAGGCGCACCGCTCCGCCGGGCGCGCCGTGGTCCTGGTCAGCGCCTCCGGGGAGGAGATGGTCGCGCCGATCGGGCGGATGCTCGGGGCCACCGACGTGATCGCCTCGCGCATGGTCGTCGGCCCCGACGGCCGGTACACCGGCGAGATCGACTTCTACGCCGCGGGCCCGGCGAAGGCCGAGGCCATGCGGCTGTTCGCGGCCGAGCGCGGGATCGACCTGGGCGCGTCGTTCGCCTACTCCGACTCCATCACCGACGAGCCGATGCTCCGCGCCGTGGGCTTCCCGCGCGCGGTCAACCCCGACCGCGGGCTGCGGCGCCTCGCGCAGGAGGAGGGGTGGCCGCAGCTGACGTTCCGGCGCCCCGTGGCCCTGCGCCCGCAGCTGTCGGGGCCCAGTCCGCTCAAGGTCGCGGCGGCGGGCGTCGGTGTTGCCGCAGTTGCGTACGTGGTCTGGCGAGTGTGGAGGGACCGGCGCCTCCGGACCGCTTGAGCAGCGCTTTCCGCAGATGAGTAGCCTCAGCGAGATGGAACGCAAACAACCGGCCCGTCTGGCCGACGTCGCCCGAGCCGCCGGCGTCTCGGTGGCCACCGCCTCCCGCGTGCTCAACGGCTCACCGCACCGGGTGAGCGACCAGCTCAGCGAGCGGGTCCGCGAGGCGGCGCGACGGTTGCGGTACGCCCCCAACGTCGGCGCGCAGGTGCTCGCGCGCGCGACCTCGCAGACCGTGGCCCTGCTGCTCCACGACGTCACCGACCCGTACTTCGGGCAGATCGCGGGCGGCGTCCTCGCCGAGGCGGCCCGCCGGAACGTGCGCGTCCTCATCGCCGACACCGGCATCGACCCCGACTCCGAGGTGCAGCACCTCGACTCGCTGCGCGGCTACCGGCCGCGCGCGGTGATCGTCGCGGGCTCGCGGACCACCGACAAGGCCGCGGAGCAGCGCCTCTCCGAACACCTGTCGGACCTGCTGGAACTGGGCGCGACCGTGGTCTCGGTGGGCCAGCCGGGCCTGCCGGGCCGGGTCGTGCGGCCCGCGAACCGCGAGGGCGCGGCCGGTCTGGCGCGGCACCTGTCGGAGCTGGGGCACCGCCGGTTCGCGGTGGTCGCCGGGCCCGAGCAGCTCCAGGTGGTGCGCGAGCGGCGCGAGGGGTTCCTGTCGGCGCTGCCCGAGGACGCCGAGGTCGTGCACGTCCCGGCCGAGTTCACCCGGGACGGCGGGTACCAGGCGGGGCGGCGGCTCCTCGACGGCGAGCGGCTCCCGACCGCGGTGTTCGTGACCTCCGACGTGCAGGCGACGGGCCTGTGCACGGCCCTGCGCGAGGGCGGCGTGGCGATCCCCGAGCAGGTGTCGGTGGCCGGGTTCGACGACATCCCGATCGTGCGCGACCTCACGCCGTCGCTGACGACGGTGGCGCTGCCGCTCCACGACATGGGCGTGCAGGCCCTGGAGGCCGCGCTCGTGGAGGAGGAGGACTACCCCGAGGAGCTGTCGGTGGACGCCGAGCTCATCGAGCGCGACTCGACGGCCCCGCCGCGGGCCTGAATCGCGGCGAGCAGGGCGGGGCCGATCGGCCCCGCCCTTCGTGTTGTCCCCAAATGTGGGCTTTCTCAAGTCGATGTAACCGAGTGGAAACGCAGGCGGGCCGCATTTCTTGCCGGTGCGCGCTAACATCAAGAATCAGAGCTGTTCTATATGTTGGGATGTCGATCGATCGACCGGGGTGAATCCGCTCTCACCGTGAAATCGGCAACCGCTTGAACATAGGGAGATTTAGATATAACTCCTGGTAGTGCGGCCTCAACTCAATAGCCGTCCCTGCGGCCTGCGAAATGATCAAGTGTCGGCGGTGGCCCCGTCGGCAGTGCAGGCGTAATCTCGGCGTTGGATCCGGACCGGGCCTGGTGCAGCCCGATTCGCGGTCCAGCGGAACCGAAAGCCTTTGCGAGCCGGAAGCGTCGTCGTTACCGCCCGGCCACACCGCGGGGGCATATTCAGGGTTGGAACTGGATTAATGGCAGTGCGGCCGAATCCGGTTCCGACTGGAACCAATCCGGAAGGAACACGATCATGGTGCGAGTCACCGTCGAGGCCGAGACGCCAGTCTCGCCGGTCAGCGGCGAAACGCTCTCCAAGTCCGACGCGGAGCGCATCGCGGGTGTCCTCAAAGCACTCGCCGATCCGAACCGCCTCCAGCTCATCAGCCTCATCCAAGCGGCTCCCGAGCAGGAGGCGTGCGTCGCCGAGCTGACCGAACCGCTCGGGCTCTCCCAGCCCACCGTCTCCCACCACCTGCGCATCCTCGCCGAGGCGGGGGTCGTCCAGCGCGACAAGCGCGGGGTGTGGGCCTACTTCCGCCTCGTCCCCGAGACGATGCGGATCGTCGCCGACCTGCTGACGCCGCCGAAGCGGCGCCCGCGCCGCCGGTGACCCCCAGCGGACGCCGGGGCCGACCGGGACCGGGGCGAACCGCCCGGAACCGGCTCGGCCCGGGGCGTCCGTGACGTGCCGTAACGCTCGGTCCCCTTGGGATAACTGAAAAACGCGACCTCGACGGCGTTTGCCCCAGGTCATACACTCGTCACATGACCGGTGTGCACCGCAAGCGAGGGCGCCTCTCGAAAGAGGGACGCCGCCTCCTCGGAGGCGCGGCGCTGCTGGCCGTCTTCGCGCCGGTGACCGCCTACACGCTCAACGCCGCCATCGCCCACGTCCAGTCCTGCGGGACGGAGGTGGAGCTCCAGGTCGCGGCCGCGCCCGAGATCGCCGCGGTCCTCGACGACTTCATCGCCGCCGGCGGCGGCGCCCCCTCCCGCGGCTCCGACGTGTGCGCCGACATCACCGTCACACCCGTCGCCGGGAACGCCGTCGCGGACACCGGCGCCGACGTGTGGATCCCCGAGACCGGCCTGTGGCGCAACCTCCCGGAGGCGGGCCTCGCGGAGCAGTGGGAGGTCCTCCAGGAGTCCACGGCCTCCAGCGCCGTCGGCCTCGCCCTCCCCGAAGGCGCCGCCACCGACCAGGTCCTCCCCGACGAGACCGAAGTGGCCCTGCAGGACCCGCGCCGGCACGCCGCGAGCCTCATGTGGATCATCATCTTCGGCGTGGACGAGTACACCGCCGAAGGCGGCGACGGCGCGGCCGTCATGTCCGCCCCCGAGGTGGCCGCCCACAACGCCGCCGAGGCCGACCAGCTCCAGGCCCCCACGGGCGCCACGCAGGTCGCCCAGTTCGAGTACCCCATGTACATCGCCGCCGGGACCGGCGAGGACGAGCGCGAGGCCGCGCAGAACCTCCTGCGGTCCTACAGCAGCCAGCAGTACTCCGACCTCCTCGCGCAGCACGGGCTCACGCTCGGCATCCCGCAGCCCTCGCCGACCTCCACGGACATCATCACCGCGGCTCTCGCGGCCTGGGACGAGCGGTAGCGCCGAGCGGCAGGGGCGCTAGGCGGCCTTCGCCGTCGCCTGGTTCAGCACGTCGTTGAACACCTGCCAGCACTCGTCGGAGCGGAAGTCCGCCACGTCCACGCTCGACCACGCGTGGAACACCCCGTCCCCGGTGTCGGTGAACACGCTCAGCGCGCCCCGCCACCGGCCCGACACCTGGGTGCGCTCCGAGACCCCGATGTCGCCGTTCTGGAACTCCTGCAGCGGCTGGTACGGCAGCGCCTCCCGCATCGCGTCGCGCGCCGCCGTCGGGCAGCTCCCCGCGCACGCCTCCCAGCCCACCGTGATCTTCGAGTCCCCGGCGTCCGCCGTGCACACCGCGCTCTGCCCGGACTCGCTGCACGAGAAGCCCTCCGGGACGCGGAACGCGAACGGCCAGCCCGCGTACGCCACCGTCCGGGTCCCCTGGCCCTCCTCGAACAGCGTGCCGCCGACGCGCTCCTGCGGCGCCTCCGGGTCCCACTGCGGCACCTCGTTCTCCGGCGCCCCGTCCTCGGCGGCCTCCGACGGGGCCCCGGTCGCCTCGCCCGCCGCCGTGGTGGTGTCCGAGGGCTCGGCCGAGGAGTCCGACGGGTCGTCCCCGCCCGACAGGAGGACCCACACGCCGACGACGAGCGCGAGGATCACCACGACCGACCCGATCCCCACCAGGATCGGCACGAGCTGCGAGCGCTTCTTCGGCGGCGCGATGATGACCACCGGCGGCGACATCGGCGGCGGCGAGCCCGCGAAGCCCGCGGCCCCGCGGGGGCTCCCCGACGCGGGCCCGGCGGGCGCGGCCGGGGCGGCCGAGCGCCGCGCCGCCGCCAGCTGGTGCCCGGCCCGCTGCGCGGCGGCCGCGGGCCCCACCGGGAGCGGCCCCGTGGCGGGCCCGAGCGCGAGCAGGCGGTCCATGATCCGGTCGGCGCCGCGCAGCCGCGGGTCCTTCAGGACCACCACGTACGGCTGCTCGGCTTCGAGGTCGGCCACGAGGATCGGCGCGTCCTCGGGCCCGGCGGTCGCGTACGCCCAGGCCACGGTGTCGGAGAGGAGGCCGCGGCGGGCCGGGTCCTTGGAGGAGGTGGAGCCGAGGGTGAGGATCTGGACGGGGCGGCCGCCCTCGTCGCTGCCCTCGCACAGCTCGTAGGCCCCTTCGACGCGCGCGGTCGCGACATCGTTGTACGGCCCGACCGTGCGACTCATCGAAGCCCCCTCAACCTGCGATAGCCGAGCGCTGTCCGGGCGCGGAGCCGTAAGAAGCGCGGAATTACCACTAAGTATGGCCCGGCCCCGCACGCCGTGCGACACCTGGCCGAACGCCGCTCGCGAAACGCCCCGCGCGGGTCGGCCGCGCGGCCCCGGGGCCTCGGTCCGATGACCGAGGCGGGCTCGAACGCGAGCCCGTTACGCTGGCGGCGTGACCAACATGCTCAGCGAAACACTGGCACTGGCCGCCTCCACGGGAGACGTCACCCACGCCGACGAGTACGACGGCATCATCGGATGGGTGCTCGACCTGATCACCAGATTCGGTGAGGTGGGCGTGGGCCTCGCGCTCGCGATCGAGTCCGTCTTCCCCCCGATCCCCTCCGAGCTGATCCTCCCGGTGGCGGGCTTCCTCGCCTACCAGGACAAGATGAACTTCTGGCTCGCCATGTTCTTCGCCGCGCTCGGCTCCATGGCCGGCGCGTACATCCTCTACTACGTCGGCTACTTCTTCGGGCGCGAGCGCACGCGCTGGCTGTTCGAGAAGCTGCCGCTCCTGGAGCTCAAGGACTTCGAGCGCTCGGAGAAGGTCTTCGCCAGGTGGGGCGGTGTCGCCGTGCTGGCCGGGCGCTGCCTCCCCCTGGTGCGCAGCGCGATCTCGGTCCCGGCGGGCATCGAGAAGATGCCGTTCTGGAAGTTCACGGGCTACACGCTCATCGGCTCGGTGGTGTGGAACGGGATCTGGATCGGCCTGGGCTTCGCGTTCGGCCCCGCGATCGAGCCGATCCTCGCCGAGTACTCGGGCCTGCTGAGCAAGATCGTGGTCGGCATCATCGGGGTCCTGTTCCTGTGGTTCGTGGTGTCGCGCAGCATCAAGCTGATCCGCAACAGGCGGGGCGGCGGCGGCGAGGACCAGAACAACGGCGGCGGCCACTCGGACACGATGATCCTGCGCCGGGTGCAGTAGCAAGGATCACGTCTTTTCCTTTGCGGCCCTTCGCCTTCGGGCGGAGGGCCGTTCCGCGTCCCCGTGAAAGACCCGAGTCGGGCATATGCGTCATCCTCATATTTCGGGTGCGCAACATCGCATCTTTTTTGAATTTCTTCGCGTCTGGGCGTAACCGCGCCCCCGCCTCTCCAGTTATGCAGGGTGGCCGCACGCGATGCGGCCGGGCCGGAGTGTCACCGGCCCTTGGACAGCGAGCGCGGTCCCCGATCCGCCGGAGATCCAGCCGGTGCGGTCGCGGCTGGGGGTCGCAGGTGCGGGCGCCGCTACCGGCGCCGCCGCCATCAGCCGCTGGTGAACCGACAATTCAGCGATCTTGCACCGCTCCGCGGTCCGTCCGTGCTGCTTCCCCAGCCGCCGGACCAGGGCGGTACGAAGAAAGGCAAACAAGCAGATGAAGATGCGCACTGTGCGTACGGCGGGCCTCGTCGGGGGCCTCGCCACGGGGGCTCTGCTGCTCGCGGGGACGGCCGCTCAGGCCGCCGACACCGGCGTCGAGGAGTCCGCTGGCGACCTCGTCGCGGCGACTCCGGAGGCCCTCGGGGGGCTCCCGGTCTCTCCCGACCAGGTCACCGGGATGGCCTCGGGCGTGACCCAGCAGGTTCCCGGCCTCTCCGCGGTCTCCGCGGTCCCCGGCCTCAACATGCTGGTGCCCTCGGGCCCCGACGCCGAGGCGAAGACCGACCAGCCCGCCGAGAACCCGGCCAAGGGCGGCCAGGACCAGAAGAAGGACGAGGAGCCCCAGGGCGGTCCGCTCGACGCACTGCCGGTCGACGACCTGCTCGGCGGCCTCGGCGGCGGCCTCCCGGTCCCGCTGCCCTTCTAGGGCGCCGCACCACGACGGCCAGGCGCCCGCCGCGCCCGGCCCGACCCGGACGACGGGCCCGTCCGGCCCGCGGAAGTCCGCGACATGAGCGAACGCGCTGAGGCGGTGCACCGCCGAGGCCGCGCGAGCCTGCCCGCGGACCGCCGCACCGGACGGCCCGCCGACCGCACAACTCTCCCGGTTTCGATAGCACCCTGTCCGACAGGTGGGACCCAGCCCGCCTCCGGACGCGCACAAGCCATCGGAGCCACGGAGCTTCACGGGGGACGTGATGAGACAGCAACAACCATTTCCCTGAAAGGTGAGACTTCGTGACTAACTCATGGGCTCGCAAGACCGCGCAGACCGGACTCGTCGCCGTCGGGGCGGTCCTCGTCGCCGGCGCCGGCACCGCGCACGCCACCGGGCCTGACACGACCACGCAAGGCAACGTCGGGGCCGTCTCCGGCAACCAGGTCGTGGCCCCGATCCAGGTGCCCGTCAACATCTGCGGCGTCGCCGCGGCCGTCCTCGGCACCGCCGACGCCGGCTGCGAGGGCGGCGCGGACGCCGAGTTCGGCGGCGCGGGCCACCTGACCACCCAGAACAACACCGGTCTGGCGAACGGCAACCAGGCGTTCGCCCCCGTCCAGGTCCCGGTCGACGTCAGCGGCATCGCCGCCGCGGTCGGCGGGCACTCGGGCGCCGGGTCCGACGGCGGCTCCAGCGCCGTCGTCGCCGAGTCGGGGCACGCGACCGAGTCGGGCAACACCACCACCCAGCGCAACTGGGGCGCCCTCTCGGGCAACCAGCTCCTCGCGCCGATCCAGGCCCCGATCAACGCCTGCGGCAACGCGGTCGCCATCGGCGGCGTGTCCGACGCGGGCTGCGAGGGCGGCGCGGACGCCGACTTCGGCGGCGCGGGCCACCTGACCACCCAGGACAACGTGGGCCTCGGCAACGGGAACCAGGTGTTCGCTCCGATCCAGGCGCCGATCAACGTGTGCGGCAACGCCATCGCGATCCTCGGTGTGGCCACCGCCTCGTGCGACGGCGGCTCCGAGGCCGAGATCCCCGGCGGGCACGACGGCCACGACAGCCACAAGGGCCTGGACCAGGGCGACATGGAGGCCGCGGACGTGGACCTCAACGAAGAGGCCCTCCCCGTCCCCGGTCTCGACACGGTCGGCGGCGTCGTCAGCGGCGCCCCGGTCGTGGGCGGCCTCACCGGCGGCCTGGTCGGCAACACCACCTCCGAAGGTGTTGCGGACACGGCCTCCGACGCGGTCTCCGGCGTGACCGAGCTGGCCGGCGCGGGCGTCCTCTAGGACCCCGCACCGCAGGGGACGCACCGGCCAGGAGCGGCCCCGCCACTACTGAACACACGACTCGCGCCGCGGTCCCCCAGGGCCGCGGCGCGAAGCCCCGTCTTCAGTCCCGGTCCCCGGGCTTCTCCCGGAGGCGGGCGGCGAGCGCCTCGTTCATCGACGTGAAGCCGCGCTCGGTGTCGCCGAGGGTGCCCGCCATGAGCGGCACCAGGATGCCGGTGAACCGCTCGCCGTGGGTGAGGACGGTGGTCCCGTCCTGCTGCGGTTCGAGCACGAGGTAGTGCTCGCCGTCGAACAGCCCGCCGGGGCCGAGCCTCCCGAGCCAGCGGATCTGGCGGGCGGGGGAGACGCGCAGCACGCGCGGCCGGAACGTCATCGACTTCCCGTTGCCCTGCAAGAAGACCGCTTCGAGGCGCTCGTCCTCGGCGAGGAGGCCCGAGATCGCGGTGATGAACGGGTTCCACTCGCCGTAGGCGGGGAAGTCGGTGAGGACCGCCCACACCTCGTTCGCGCGCGCGTCGAGGTGCGCGGTGGTCTCGATCCGGTGCTCCTTGCCCCCGGCCCAGATGGCGTATGCGGTTGCGGCGGCGACGACGACGGCCGCGACGACCAGGATGATCACAGTCCCAGACTCCAGAATTGAATGTTGCCTTGGTCGTCGCCGGTGACGGCGTACTGCACGCCGTCGACGGTGACGTCCACGAGTTTCAGGGGCGTGCCGGCGTCGTCGGACGCGAAGTCGACCGTCTCGCCGGTGCCGATCGCGACGGCGCGGGCCTCGTCGTTCTCGTTGATGTACAGGAGGGACTGCTCGGGGTAGTCGCCGCCGCCGAGGTCCATGTCCACCATCTCGGTGTGGAACTCGTCCTCCGTGCTCTCGTACGCGAGCGGGGAGAGCGCGGGCGTCTGGCCTTCGAGGTCCCAGAAGTGCAGGTAGCCGTCGTCGCCGTAGAGCATCGCGTACGGGGTCCCGAAGTCGTAGACGACGCCGAACGCCTCGGTGACGACGCCGTCCATGTACTCGTCGGACATGTTCAGGCCCATGGGGTCCCCGGTGCCGCCGTCGATGACGTCGACGGTCTGGTCGCCGGTGACGGCGACGATGTTCATCGAGGTGCCCTCGAACGTGGTGTAGAACCGCGGGTAGCCGTACCCGTCGGGGAGGTCGAAGCGCGAGCGCGTGATCTGGTTCTGGAGGTCGAACAGCTCGTACTCGTCGTCGTTGAGCATCCCGAGCGTGGGGTGGTACTCGACGGTCCCGACGCGGTTGTACAGGTTCTCGGCGCCTTCGGCGACCATCTCCGGGAGGAGGGTCTCGGTGAAGTCGCCGGTGTCGGGCGTCCACACGTAGGGGACGGTGCCGGTGCCCATGGCCACGACGTACTCGTCGCCGTTCGAGGCGAACACGGGCCACAGGGCCTGGACGCCGGTGCCGAGGTCGTATTCGTCGATCATCTCGCCGGAGCCCATGTCCCACTGGCGGATCACGCCGTCGTCGCCCGCGGAGAACAGGCTGGTGCCGTCCACGTCCTCCGCGGCCGCGAGCGACTGGACGCGGTCGGCGTGGGCGCCGGTGATCTGGAAGAGGAGCGTGCCCGCCTCCTCGGTGTCCCAGTAGGGCTCGAACGCGGTCGCGGCGCCGTCGGCGTCGTATTCGCCCTCGAAGCCGTCGTCGCGGTTGAAGTACCAGGCGAGACCGGCGACGATGAGCAGGTCGACGGCGATGAACCCGGCGAGGAGGCGGCGGCCGATCTTCTTGCGGCGCAGCCGGTCGGCGTCGGTCTCGGGGGGCTCGGGGTCGCCGCCGGAGACCGTCACGGGCGGCGTGACGGGCTGGGCGGTGCGCGGGGGGAGGGCCTGCGGGGCCTGCGCGGGAGGGGATTGCGGGACCGGGGCCGTCCGCGGCGGGCTGTCCTGGCGGTACGAGTGGGGCGTGTGCGGCGCGAACGAGACGGCGGTCTGCGGGGTGTGCGGGGCCGGGGCGGGCGGCGCCGGGGGCGTGTAGGGGCGTTGGAGCGAGAGGGTCGAGGTGTCGGGGCCCGACCACAGGACCGAGCCCTCGGCGACGACGACCTCCGGCTGGTCGAGGACCGTGGGGGCGACGCCGAGCTCGCGGTGGAGCATGGTCGCGACCAGGGGCATGCGGCTCGCGCCGCCGACGAGGAACACGCCCGCGGAGTCGGCGAGGTCCAGGCCCGCGGCCCGGATCACCGCCTGCGTGACGCGGATCGTCTGCTCCAGGTGCGGGCGGGCGAGCTGCTCCAGCTCGGTGCGCGTCAGGTGCGCCTCGACGTCGAGGAGGGGGATCGCGATGTCCGACTGCTGGTGGCGCGAGAGGCGCTCCTTCGCGCCGCGCACCTCCTCCTGGAACTCGCGGAAGTGGCGGCGCTCCTCGACGGTGGCGGGGTTCACGAGGCGCTTCCAGCCGTCGCGGTCGCCGTAGACGGAGCCGAGGTGCTCGATGAGCGCGGCGTCGATGTCGAGGCCGCCGAGGTCGCCGCGGCCGTCGAGGGCGACGGTCTCGAAGCCGTGCTCGGTGCGGCGCACCACGCTCGCGTCGAACGTGCCCGCGCCGAGGTCGTAGACGACGATCGAGGAGCCGACGGCGGCCCGGTGCTTCAGGGCCTGGGCGTAGTAGGTCGCCGCGGCCACCGGCTCGGGCACCATGCGGACCCGGCCGAGCCCGGAGCGGGCGGCGGCGTCCTCCAGGACGTGGCGGCGGGCCGGGCCCCACTCGGCGGGGAACGTGAGCGTCACCTGCGCGGGGCGGCCGACGACCCGGCGGCATTCGTCGGCGACCGCGTCGAGGACGGCGGCGATGAGGTCGGCGACGGGGAACTCCCGCTCGCCCAGGAGCGTGGAGGGCAGGTCGATGAGCCGCTTCGGGTTCGGCTCGAACCGCTCGGGGTGCCTGCGGCCCGCGTGGACGGCGTCCCTGCCCACGAGCAGGCCGCCGTCGCCGTCGGCGCACACCGCCGAGGGCATCAGCGGCGCGCCGTCGAACAGCAGCGGGCGCACGCTCCCGTCGGCGCGGCGCACCACCGCGATGGTGTGCGAGGTGCCGAAGTCGACGCCGAGCGAGGTTCCTTGGGGGCCGGGGCTCATGACAGGAATCGTAACGAACCGTACGGCCGCGTCAGGGCCCGCGCTCGCAACCCCCTTGAATTTGTTCGGTCGTACGTCGTAATGTCGTGGGGTACTGACGCCGACCGATCGGACCCGCATGAGCGCTCCCGCCCACCTCGACCCGACCAGGCCCGTCGCCGAGCGCGTCGAAGCCCTCCTCGTCCTCCTGAGCGACGAGCAGAAGCTCGCCTGCCTCAACGGCATCCCGGAGACCGTCCTCGCCGACGGCACCGTCCTCCCGGCCTTCGGGAACGCGTTCAACGAGGTGCTGCACAGCTCCGGCAAGAAGCCCGACGCCACGTTCTTCCCGCAGGCCATCGGCCTCGGCGCGACCTGGGACACCGAGCTGCTGGAGGCGGTCGGCGCGGCCGTCGCCCACGAGGTGCGCGCCCGCGACGCCCACGTGTACGCCTCGTTCGGGCCCGTCGCCGACATCCGCTCCAACCCGCTCGCCGGCCGCTTCGAGGAGGGCTTCGGCGAGGACCCCCTCCACGTCGGCGCCATGACCACCGCCTACGCCTGGGGCCTGCGCGGGCGCCACCCCGTGTACGTCAAGACCTTCACGCAGATGAAGCACTTCCTCGGCTACGACCACGAGTGGCACCGCGCGCAGAGCTCCTCGTCCATGGGCGTGCGCGCCCTCCACGAGTACCAGGCCGTGCCCTACCGGATGCCCGTCGAGGCGGGCGCGGTCATGGGCGCGATGACCGCGTACAACAACGTCAACGGCGTGCCCTCGATCATCTCGCCGCTCTTGCAGGTCCTGCGGGCCGAATGGGCCGAGGACGGCGAGTTCTTCTTCCTCCCCGACGGCTGGGACGGCGTCAACCTGCACACCACCAAGGGCGAGCCGTGGGACACCTGGCAGGTCGACCCGCGCGGCGACGTGCCCTACCCGACCGCCCTCGCCGCCGAGCAGGGCCTCGACATCGACGAGGCCGAGAACGGCGTCTACGCCTCCGCGCTCATGCTCCTCGCCGGGGTCAGCCACTTCCACGACGGCTCCGAACTGCCGTTCGTGCCGAACGCGGGCGAGGCCGTGCGCCGCGGCGTCCTCGGCGTCACCATGTCCCATGTGGACCGGGCGGTGCGCGACTGGCTCCGCTTCCTCGTCCGCACCGGCAGGCTCGACGGCGACGCCTGCGAGTACAACCGCATCCCGGCCGACCCGCACCCGCAGGACCGGCCCGAGCACCTCGCCCTCGCCCGCCGGGCCGCCCGCGAGCAGCTCGTGCTCCTCAAGAACGAGTCGGCCGCGCTGCCGATCCCCGAGACCGCGAGCCTCGCCGTCCTCGGCCCGCTCGCCGACCTCAACCTCCGCGACTTCTACAGCCCCACCGTCCCCGCCGAGCGCCGCCCCAGCCCCCTCCAGGCCCTCCGCGAGCGCTTCGCGCAGGTGACCCACCACAGCGGCAACGACACCGTCGCCTGGCAGGCCGGCGGCCGGTACGTCACCGTCGCCGAGGACGGGGCCCTCGCCGCCCGCGCCGAAGGCCTCGGCGCCACCGAGACCTTCGAGGCCTGGGACTGGGCCCACGAGCAGCACATGTTCCGCCACACCGCCACCGGGAGGTTCGTGCAGGCGAACCTCCTCCAGCGCGCCGACGGCCCGGCCACCTTCGAGAACCAGGCCGGCGCCTCCGGCGGGGGCGGCCCGCGCCTCGAAGCCCTCACCGACGTCATGGAGGACGGCGACGCCTGGTTCACCCACCAGAACCTCCACTACCGCCGCGGCGACGGCGCGGCGGACGGCGCGGTCGAGCTGTTCGGCGTCAACCACGTGCCCGCCGAAGCCGACGGCCCCTTCCACCCGCGCCTCGCCCAGGACGGCACCCTGCCGCTCGTCAAGGGCCCGGCCGAGCCGCTCCTCACCGAGACCCTCGTCGAGAGCGGCCCCGAAGCCGCCGCGGCCCTCGCGGCCGAAGCGGACTGGGCGGTCGTGTTCGTCGGGAACCACCCGATGGTCAACGCCCGCGAGTGCTTCGACCGGCCCGGCCTCGACCTCGCGCCGCGCCAGGCGGACCTGGTCCGCGAGGTCGCCGCCGCCAAGCCCGGCCGCACCGTCGTCGTCGTGGTCTCGGCCTACCCCTTGGCGATCGGCGACATCGCCGCCGACCCGAACGTGGCCGCGATCCTCTACACCGCCCACGCCGGGCAGGCCCTCGGGCCCGCGCTGGCCGACGCGATCAGCGGCGACCACTCGCCCGCCGGGCGGCTCACCTCGACCTGGCTCGCCGACACGTCCTCGCTCCCGAAGGCGGGCCCGCGCCGCGAGCCGTACCGCGTCGGCGAGGTCGACATGCTCGAATACGACGTCATCAGCGCCGGACTCACCTACCAGTACTCGAAGGCCGAGCCGGTCTACGGCTTCGGCCACGGCCTGAGCTACACCCGCTTCGCGTACGGCCCGCTCCGCGTCCCGACCGCGGTGGACGCCGACGAGCCGTTCACCGCCGAGGTCGACGTCACGAACACCGGCGACCGCACCTCGGACGAGGTGGTGCTCCTGTTCGCGAGCATCGCGGCGTCCGCCTACGGCGACCGCGTCCCCGGGACGCGCCTCGCGGGCTTCACCCGCGCCCGCGACATCGCCCCGGGCGAGACCCGGCGCGTCGCGATCGAGGTCGACCCGCGGCACCTGTTCGTGTGGGACGTCGTGGGCGGCAAGCGGATCGTGGAGACCGGCGACTACCTGTTCGGCGTCGGGACCGACAGCGAGGGCCCCGAGGCGCAGGTCCGCATCGAGGGCGAGACCATCGCGCCGCTCGACCTGTCGCAGGGCGCGAACGTGTGGGAGAAGGCCACCATCGCGCAGGGCGTCACGTACTGGGAGGTCTCCAAGCTGAACACGCTCAAGCGCGAGGGCGGGTACCACTCCACGGCCTCGCGCCGCCCCGGCGACCACGTCGGGTTCACCCGCGTGGACCTGAACGGCGCGAAGCGGATCGAGCTGCGCACCGCGACCACGGCCGCCGACTGGGCCGACCTCGC
Source organism: Glycomyces mayteni (assembly GCF_042428885.1). Classification (NCBI taxonomy): domain Bacteria; kingdom Bacillati; phylum Actinomycetota; class Actinomycetes; order Glycomycetales; family Glycomycetaceae; genus Glycomyces; species Glycomyces mayteni. Next base: position 587,870 of record NZ_JBHMBP010000001.1, on the reverse strand, counting down.
GGACCCCGTCGTCGAAGTGCGCGCCGGGGACGCGGACGGCCCGCTCCTCGCCGAGGTCGCCGTCCCGAAGACCGCCGGCCTCCAGGACTTCGCCGCGGCGGGCGCCGACCTCGAAGGCGCCGAGGGAATCCAGGACCTGTACCTGGTGTACCGCGCCGGAGGCGTCTACATCGACACGATCCGCCTGGCCCGCTAGGCGAACGACGAAGGGGCGGGACCGCATCGGTCCCGCCCCATCGCGCTGCGCTCTAGTCGTGGTGCTCGGTGGCGACGAGCCGCCCGCCCGCGGTGTGGAACACCACGAACTCGCCCTTCTCCAAGGGCCCCACGGGGACGGGGGTGCCGAGGCGACCGCTCGTGTAGGCGATCATCTCGTCGATGTGCTCGCCGTGCCCGCACACCACCGCGGGCCTGCCGGACTCGATGATCTCGTCCAGGCGCGCGGTGGCCTTGGCGGGCTTGAGGGTCCCGATCGTGAACTCGGGCAGGCCCGTGACCGCGACGCCCTCGGCGGCGCAGTACGGCAGCAGCGTCTCCAGGCAGCGCGCGCTCGACGAGGAGTACGCCGCGCCCGCCGGGAACGCCGCGAGCAGCACTTCGAGCTGCTGGGCGCGCTCGCGGCCGCGCTGGTTCAGCGGCCGCAGCTCGTCCTGGTCGAACCAGTCGGCCTTCGACATCGCGACGGCGTGGCGCACGAACACGATCGGGACGGTCTCGCGCGCGATCTCGCGGGAGAAGTCCTCCAGCACCGGCCGGTCGCGCTCGTAGGTGAGGCGGTCGGCGACCCGGTCGAGCGGGATCCACTCCAGGTCGTCCACCTCGCGCGGGTCCACGGCCTCGTCCACGGCCTCCGCGTCGGCGGCGGGCGTCGCGCACCAGTAGTCGACGCGCTTGAGCCTCCCCTCCTTGTCGTAGAAGGAGGGCGCGAGCGGGCGGCCGAGGACCGGGCGGATGCCGGTCTCCTCGAAGACCTCGCGCTGGGCGGCGGCGAGGAGGTGCTCGCCGCGCTTGAGCTTGCCCTTCGGGAACGTCCAGTCGCCGTACTTGGGACGGTGGATGAGGGCCAGCTCCGGGCCGTCCTCGCCCTGGCGCCAGAGCACGGCGCCTGCCGCGAGGATCTCGGGTTGCATCAACGGTGCTCCTGCATGAGTTGTTCCTGGAGGTCCGCCCCGCCCCGCGGGCGGGACCACAGGCCCAGCGGGCCGAGCCTCCAGGTCCGCGTCCCGTCGTCCATGCCGCGGTCGAGGAGCGAGGTCAGCTGCGCGCGATGGGCGTCGCCGTGGACCCGCACCAGCACCTCCACCCTGCGGTCGAGGTTGCGGTGCATGAGGTCCGCGCTGCCCAACCATACTTCCGGGTCGCCGCCGTTCTCGAACACGTACACCCGGGAGTGTTCGAGGAAACGGCCCAGCACGCTGCGGACGCGGATGTTCTCGGACAGGCCGGGCACGCCCGGGCGGAGCACGCAGATGCCGCGCAGGAGCAGGTCGACCGGGACGCCCGCCTGGGACGCCCGGTACAGCGCGTCCACGATCCCCTCGTCGGTCAGCGAGTTGCACTTGAACCGCAGGCGCGCGGGCAGGCCCGCCTTGTGGTTCTCGATCTCGCGCTCGATGCGCTCGATGAGCCCGGGGCGCAGCGAGTGCGGGGCGGCGAGGAGCCGGTGGTAGTCGACGTCCCGCGAGTAGCCGGTGAGGTGGTTGAACACGGCGTTGACGTCCTCGCCCACCTCGGGGTCGGTGGTGAGGAGCCCGAAGTCCTCGTAGAGGCGGGCCGTGGTCGGGTGGTAGTTCCCGGTGCCCACGTGCGTGTACCGCAGGAGCGTCCCGTCGGCCTCCTGGCGGACCACCAGCGACAGCTTGCAGTGCGTCTTGAGGCCCACTATCCCGTACATGACGTGGCAGCCCGCGCGCTCCAGCTTCTGCGCCCAGTCGATGTTCGCCTGCTCGTCGAAGCGGGCCTTGATCTCCACGACCACCACGACCTGCTTCCCGGCGGCGGCGGCGCTGATGAGCGCGTCCACGATCGGGGACTTCCCGGACGTGCGGTAGAGCGTCTGCTTGATGGCGAGGACCTTCGGGTCGGCCGCGGCCTCCTCGATGAGCCGCTCGACCGAGGCGGTGAACGAGTCGTAGGGGTGGTGCAGGAGCACGTCGCGGTCGCGCATCACGGCGAACAGGTCGGCCTCGGGCGGGAGCACCTGCTCGGAGGGGCGGAACCGCGGGTACTTCAGGTCGGCCCGGTCGATGTTCGCGATCGCGTCGAGCCCGGCGAGGTCCAGCGGCCCCGGCAGGCGGTAGACCACCTCGTCGTCCACGCCCAGCTCCGCGGTGAGGCGGTCGAGCACGCGCGGGTCGATGGTGTCCTCCACTTCGAGGCGCACCACGGGGCCGAAGCGGCGGCGCAGGAGCTCGCGCTCCAGGGTCTGGAGGAGGTTCTCGGTGATGTCCTCGTCGATCTCCAGGTCCTGGTTGCGGGTGACCCGGAACGTGTGGTGCGCGAGGACGTCCATGCCGGGGAACAGCTGCGCCAGGTTCGCGGCGATGACGTCCTCAAGCGGGGCGAACCGGCCCGGGGCGACGGCGATGAACCGCGGCAGCAGCGGCGGGACCTTCACGCGCGCGAACCGGGTGGTCCCGTTGCGCGGGTCGCGGACCTGCACGGCCAGGTTGAGGGACTGCCCGGAGATGTACGGGAACGGGTGCGCCGGGTCCACCACCAGGGGCGTGAGCACCGGGTACACGCGGGTGCGGAACAGCTCCTGCATGCGGGCGCGCTCGGTGTCCTCCAGGTCGGCCCAGCGGACGATCGCGATGTCCTCCTTGGCCAGCAGCGGCGCGATCTCGTCCCGGAAGTACTCGGCGTGCTCGATGCTCAACTGGTGCGCGAGCCCGGCGATGCGGCCCAGGAGCGCGTGCGGGGAGCGGCCCGAGGAGGTGCGCACGGGCAGGCCCGTGGCGAGGCGGCGCATGAGCCCGGCGACGCGGACCATGAAGAACTCGTCGAGGTTGTTGGAGAAGATCGAGAGGAACCGGACCCGTTCGAGCAGCGGCAGCTCGGGCGACTGCGCCAGGCGCAGGACGCGGCCGTTGAACCGCAGCCAGCTCTCCTCGCGGTCGAGGAACCGGTCGGGCGGCAAACCGGCGTCAACGAGGGGAACAGGGTCACTATTCGTCATACATCACAAGGTTAACGAAGAAAATGAACTCGCGGTGAACGCGCTTTGAAATCCGCTCATGATCACGGGATCACGGTCCGTGACCACTGAGGAGTCGCGCTGGCAGCGCGTCCGCGGCCGTCTCGCGCGAACGCGTGCAGAGACGGCCGTCCCGGGGAACACTGGGCGCCGGAGCGCAACGCCAAGCGGAAGGGAGGCGCCGTGAGCGACGACGTCAATGAGGGCGACCCGTACGGCTACATCGACGACGGCGAGGAGGAGGGCGAGGAGGTCGAGGACGACATCCTCGACGCCCGCGACTACAGCGAGGCCGACCGGTGGGGCATGACCGCCGACGAGGAGCGCCGCGGCGCCCCGCTCGCCGACGAGCTCGCCGCCGAGGAGCCCGACTTCGGCGCCGGGGACGACGAGGACCGCCCCGGCCCGGGCGACCCGGTCCCCGACCGCGCCGAACCCGAGGACCCGCCCTCCTACTGAGCGCACGAAGAAGGACCGCCGACGAGTCGGCGGGCCTTTCCCTCACTGCGGTCCCGACGGGATTTGAACCCGCGACCTCCACCTTGACAGGGTGGCGAGCACTCCTAGCTGCTCTACGGGACCTTGGTCGATTCTTCCGAATCTGCAAGGTCGCAAGACCTCTTCATTTATACCATCCGCGTCCGAGTGACCGGCGCCGCGTCTGGGCTGTACCCCCAACGGGATTCGAACCCGTGTTACCGCCTTGAAAGGGCGGCGTCCTAGGCCACTAGACGATGGGGGCGCACGTCGATCCTGGCATGCGGCAACAGGTGTCGCACTCCGTTTTCTCCGGCTCACCACCGCGGAATTCCGCTTGGGCTCGACAAGCATACGTGACCGCGGAGGGCCTCCGGGAGGAGGGTGGCCGTTGAGACCGCGGTCTCAACGCGGCCCGCCGCGACGGGCCGGACGCGCTGCTCGCGGCCGCGATAGCGTTGGCCCATGGAGTTCGCCTATCTGGGACCGCGCGGGACCTTCACCGAAGCCGCGCTCCGCCGGCTGCCCGCCGCCAAGGGCGCGGCCACCGTGCCGATGCCCTCGATCCCCGAGATCCTCGACGCGGTCCGCCGCGGCGACGTCGCCGCCGGGTTCGTGCCGATCGAGAACTCCCAGGAGGGCACCGTCACCCTCACCGTCGACGAGCTCGTGGGCGGCGACCCGCTCGTCATCGCCGGGGAGGTCGTCCTCCCCGTCACGTTCGTGCTCGCCTCCGCGAAGCCCCTCGCCGAGGTCGCCACCGTCGCCTCCCACCCGCACGCCATCGCGCAGACCCGCGGGTACCTGCGCCGCGAGCTGCCGAACGCCGCCGTCCACCAGGCGCTCTCGACCGCCCAGGCCGCCCAGCGCGTCGCCGACGGCGAGTTCGACGCCTGCGTGTGCGCGCCCTTCACCGCCGAGGCCGCCGGACTCCCCGTGCAGGCCTTCGACATCGGCGACAGCTCCGGCGCCGAGACGCGCTTCGTGCACGTCGTGCGGCCCGCCGCCCCGCCCGAGCCCACCGGCAACGACATCACCTCCCTCGTCGTCTCCATCGACCACGACCGGGTCGGCGCGCTCCTGGCCGTGCTCACCGAGCTGGCGATCCGCGGGATCAACCTCACCCGCATCGAGTCGCGCCCCACCGGCGAGGGCCTGGGCCGGTACGCGTTCTTCCTCGACTGCACCGGGCACCTCGCCGACGCGCGCATGGGCGAGGCCCTCACCGGGCTGCGCCGCATCTGCGCCGACGTCCGGTACCTCGGGTCCTACCCGCGGGACCACTCCGACCGGCCCGTGCCGCACCCCGAGGGGCTCTCGGACGGCGACTTCGCCGACGCCGCGGCCTGGCTGGAGCGCCTGCGCTCGGGGGGCGCGGCCTGAGCGCGGCTCCGCTCCCGAGAACCCCGCGTCAGGGCCCGCGCGCCTAGTCTGGGGGCATGGCCTCACTGCCCGAGGAGCTCGCGCTCCTCGCCCACGACGACACCACCGGCCGCGACCGGTCCGGCGGCCACCTCGACCTCGGACTCGCGGGCGCGGTCCTCTACGAGCTCGCGCTCGCCGGACGCGTCGGCGTCGAGGGCGGCAGGGTCCGCGTCCTCGACCCTGCGCCCACCGGCGACCCGCTCGCGGACGCCGGGCTCGCCGCGATCGGCGCCGACAAGCCCCGCATCGCCCGCGTCGCGGTCGAGCGGACCGCCAAGGGCCTCAAGCGGACCGTCCTCGACGACCTGGTCGCGCGCGGCGTCCTGCGCCACGAGCGGGGCAAGGCCCTCGGCCTGTTCCCGGTCAACCGGTACTTCCCGCAGGACCCGAACGCGAAGGCCGACGCGCGCGCCCGCATCAACGCCGCCGCCCGCTCCGGGCGCGCCTTCGACGACCGCACGAAGGCCCTGCTGTCCCTGGTCAGCGCCATTCGCGTCGACGCCGCCGCGTTCCCCGACCGCGCGTCCCGGCCCTCCCGCAAGGAGCTCAAGGCCATGGGCGGCGACTCGTGGGTGGGCGAGGCCGTGCGCAAGGCCGTCAGCCACAAGGACGCCGCGTCGGCGGCGGCCGCCAGCTCCGGCGGCGGGGCCTGACGGCGGGTCCTGCGCGGTCCTGGGTGCGCCCGCCGCCGCGGCGTGGTTGACTTGGGGCATGTCTGAAACATCTCCTTCGCATCGCGACGAAGGACCGCCGATGGTCCCGATCCCTCCGGCGATCCCCTTCCCGCCCGGGATCCCGGTGCCGCCCGTGCCGCCGACGCCCCCGGACCCGGTGCGGGGGAAGCGGTTCCCGAACCAGGTGCGCATCAGCGACCCCGAGCGCATGAAGGCCCTCGCCCACCCCGCCCGCATGGCCGTGTTCGACTTCCTCGGCACCCGCCGGGTCGAGGGCTTCGACGGGGCCACCGCCACCGAGATCGCCGAGGTCGCCGGGATGACCCCGAGCGCCATGAGCTACCACCTGCGGACCCTCGCGAAGGCCGGGTTCATCGAGGAGGCGCCCAGCCGCGGCGACGCGCGCGAGCGGGTGTGGCGGCTCGCGCTCGACAGCTTCTCGATCTCGGCGGAGGACGACGCCTCGCCCGCCGACCGCGTGGTCGAGCGGACCATGGGCCAGATGTTCACCGACCGGCAGGAGCAGAACTACGAGCGGTGGATGGACCGCCGCCTGGAGGCGACCCGGGAGCTGCGCGACGCCACCGTGGCCTCGCAGGGGCGGCTGCGCCTGACGCTGGAGGAGTCGAAGGAGTACATCCAGCGCTTCCACGAGCTCGAAGGCGAGTACGCGGAGCGCTCGCGCCGACGCTCGGAGCAGGGGCCGAACCCGGACGACGGCACGGTCGTCTTCAACTACCTGTTCCGCGTGTTCCCGCAGTCCTGACCGGCGGCCGGGCGGCCCGCGCCGCCCGGCGGCGGGCCGTCACCGAAAGTCGTGAAAGAACTACTTCGAAAAATCTGAAAAACCTCTTTCGCAACCCGGTGTGAAAGTGTATCTTCGAAATATGTCTTTCACATCCTTCACCGACGGGACCCGCTGGTCCGACGTCTACACCTCCGCCGCCTGCGCCTTCCTCGCCGGCACGGCCATGTTCACGGCCGACTTCGCCCTCACCCTCCGCCTCCAGACCGACGGCTACGGCGGCATGGCCATCGCCGCGCTCATCATCTGCGCGACCCTCCCGCTCGTGGTCCTCTCGCCCGTCACCGGCCGCCTCGCCGACCGCTTCGACAGCCGCACCCTCATGGCCCTCTCCGGGCTCCTCCAGGCCGCCGCGATCGTCCCGATGGCCTTCACCGACAACCTGATCGCCCTGTACCTGCTGGTCATCCTGAACGCCTGCGGCACCGCGGTGAACCAGCCGGTTGTCAGCGCCCTGGTCACGGTCATGGCCAGGCCGAAGGACCTCCCGCACGCCGTCGCCATGGTCCAGACCGGCACGCTCACCGGCCTTGCCGCCGGACCGGCCCTCGCCGGGTTCGTCATCGGCAGCCACTCCGCGGGCGCGGCCCTCATGCTCGCCGCCGGGTTCGCGCTCCTGCGAGTCCTGTTCTGCCTCGACATCCGCACCCGCCGCGGCGGCCTGCGCCGCGACCTCACTGCGCAGGCCGCGACCGCCGCCGCGCCGTGGCGCCTGGGCGGGGACCGGCTGCTCACCGCGATGGTCTTCGGCCTCAGCGCCGTCATCGCCGCGATGTGCGCCGTCAACGTCCTCAGCGTCTTCCTCGTCCGCGAGGTCTACGACGCCACCGAGTCGATGTACGGCCTCATCAAGTCCTGCTGGACCGTCGGCATGGTCGCGGGGGCCTGGATCGCCGCCGCCCTGATCCGCCGCCTCGACCGCGACGTGCAGCTCGCCTGGATGCTCATGGCCTGCCTCGCGGGGGTCGGCCTGGTCTGCATCGGCCAGGGCGTCCCGCTCGCCACGGTCCTGCTCATGGTGCCGCTCAACCTCATCGGCGGCGTCTTCAACGCCGGGGAGAACTCGGCCCTCGGCATCGCGATCGCCCGCCGCGTCCCGGAGGCCTTCCGGGGCCGGGCCAACGCCGCCGTGAACGGCCGCGTCAACGCCGCCCAGCTCATCGGCTTCCTCCTCGGCGGCGCGATGTCCACGTTCATGGACGTGCAGACCGCGTTCGTCGCGGTCGGCCTGGTGTCCATCGCGATCGTCCTCGCCTGCCTGCCCGTCATCCGCCGCGCCGCCCGCCGCGACGGCGCCCCCGCCGCCGCGGAGGCGGCCCCCGAGCGGGTGCTGGCGGGCGCGGCCGCGTGAGCGCCGCACCCGTTGCGGGGGCGGTGAACAGCTCCAGGGAAACGGGAGACAGAGGGCCGGAGGCAGTGCGTGCCTCCGGCCCTCGCCGCCGTTCAGGCCGGGTAGGCGCGGATCTCGGCGGCCTTGACCGCGGCCCAGACCTCCTGGCCCGGTTCGAGGCCCAGCTGCGCGGCGGCGGCCGGGGTGACGTCGGCGGCGGCCTTCAGGGGGCCGTCGAGCTGGACGCGCAGGTGGTCGCCGTGGCGGTGGACCCCGGCGACGACCGCGCGCCAGGTGTTGCGCGGGCTGCCGTCGGGGCGCGAGCGGTACAGGGCGACGGCGCTGGGCGCGAACGCGGCGAACGCGTCGCCGTCGAGGGCCTCGGCGGTGGCGAGCGTTTCGCCGGAGGAGAGGGCCACGGTCCGGCCGGTCGCCGTGCCGCGGTAGAGGTTCAGGCCGACGAGGCGGGCGATGTAGTCGGTGCGGGGGCGGGCGGTGATCGACTCGCCGTCGCCCTCCTGGACGGCGCGGCCGTCCTCGACGACGACGAGGCGGTCGGCGAGCATGAGCGCGTCCACCGGGTCGTGGGTGACGAGGACCGCGGGGCCCGCGAGGCCGCCGAGATGGCGGTGGAGTTCGGCGCGCGTGTCGAGGCGGGTGCGCGCGTCGAGGGCCGCGAGCGGCTCGTCCAGGAGCAGCAGCGCCGGGTCGGTGGCGAGGGCCCGCGCGAGGGCGACGCGCTGGGCCTGGCCGCCCGAGAGCTGCCCGGGGCGGCGCTTCCCGAAGTCCCCCAGGCCGACCCGGTCGAGCCAGTCCGCGGCGAGGGCCCGCGACTCGGCGCGGCCGAGGCCGCGGCGCCTGGGTCCGAACGCGATGTTGTCGGCGGCGCTCAGGTGCGGGAACAGCAGGTAGTCCTGGAAGACGACGCCGATGCGGCGGTGCTCGGGCGGGACCCAGCGCGCCGTGCCCGTCGGGTCGTCCAGTCGCGCGCCGTCGAGGTCGATGTGGCCGCCGGAGAGCGCCTCCAGGCCCGCGAGGGCCCGCAGCGCGGTGGTCTTCCCGGCCCCGTTGGGGCCGAGGAGGGCCACGGTCTCGCCGGGGGCGGCCGTCAGGCGCAGGTCGAGGCGGAAGGCCCCGCGGTCGACCACCAGGTGCGCGTCGAGGCCGCTCATGCGACGGCCGTCCAGCGGTCGCGCAGCGACGCGAGCACCGCCACGGACACCGCGAGCAGGATCAGGCTGAGCACGATCGCGGCCTCCAGGTCCGATTGCAGCGCCAGGTAGACGGCGAGGGGCATGGTCTGGGTGCGGCCGGGGAAGTTCCCGGCGAACGTGATCGTGGCCCCGAACTCGCCGAGGGCGCGGGCCCAGCACAGGACCGCCCCGGCGAGGACGCCCGGGGCGATCATCGGGAGCGTCACGTGCGTGAACACGGTCCACCGGCCCGCGCCGAGGGTCGCGGCGGCCTCCTCGAAGCGCACGTCCGCGCCGCGGAGCGCCCCTTCGACGGAGACGACGAGGAAGGGCATGGACACGAACGTCATGGCGAGGACGACCGCGGTCGTGGAGAACGGGATCGTGACGTCGAACCGCTCGTGCAGCCAGGACCCGACGACGCCGCTGCGCCCGAACACGAGCAGCAGCGCGACGCCGCCGACGACCGGCGGGAGCACCAGCGGCACCGTCACGAGCGCGCGCAGGAGGCTGCGGCCGGGGAAGTCGCCGCGGGCGAGGAGCCACGCGATGGGGACGCCGAACAGGAGCGACAGGGCGGTGGCGAGGGTGGCGGTGACCAGGGACAGCCGCAGGGCGTCGAGCATCGCGGGTTCGGCGAGGCGCGCGGGCAGCTCGGTCCAGGGGGCGCGGGCGAGGAGGCCCGCGAGCGGGAGGATGAGGAACGCCAGGCCGACCGCGGCGGGCGCGAGGAGCGCGGCCGGGACGCGGCGGCGCCTGCGGGTGCGCTTGGCGGGCATGGCGTTCCCCATCGTCAGGTGTTCACGGCCGCTGGAATCCGGCGGCTTCGAGGACGGCCCAGGCGTCGTCGCCGAGGACGTACTCGGTGAACTCTGCGGCCAGGTCGGGCGCGGCGGCGTCGGCGAGGGCCGTCACGGGGTAGGAGTTCACGGCCTCGGCGGACTCGGGGAACTCGACGGCGTCGACCTCGTCGCCCGCGGCGATGGCGTCGGTGCGGTAGACGAGCGCGGCGTCCACTTCGCCGAGGGTGAGCTTCTGGAGCGTGGACTTGACGTCGGCCTCGAAGGTCACGGGCGTGAGGTCGGCGCCGGAGGCGGCGACGGCGGTCTGGGCGGCGGCCCCGCAGGGGACCTCCTCGGCGCAGGCGGCGAAGTCGAGGCCCGCGAGGTCGGCGAGGCCCGCGACGCCCTCGGGGTTGCCCTCGGGGACGGCGATGACGAGCTGGTTGAGGGCGAACACCTGCGGGTCGACCGCGGCGTCGGCCTCGATCACCTTGTCCATGTTCTTCTGGTCGGCGGAGGCGAACACGTCGGCGGGCGCGCCCTCGGTGATCTGCGCGGCGAGGTCGGAGGAGGCGGCGAAGCCGAACTCGACGGTCACGCCGTCGTGCTCGGCCTCGAACTGCTCGCCGATCTCGGTGAACGCCTCGGTGAGGGAGGCGGCGGCGAGGACGGTGAGCGTGGTCGGCTCGGCGTCGCCGGTGTCGGCGTCGTCCCCGCTGCCGCAGGCGGCGAGGGCGGCGAGCGCGAGGGCGGCGGTGAGGGCGAGGGCGGGTCTGGTGCGGCGCATGGGGCTCCCGGGTCTCGGCGGCGTCAGGCTTCGACGACGACGTTGGTGGACTTGACGACCGCGGTCGCGAGGGAGCCGACTTCGAGGCCGAGGTCGTCCACGGCCTCGCGGCTCATGAGGGACACGACCCGGAACGGTCCGACCTGGAGGTCGACCTGGGCCATGACCTGGTCCTTGACGATCGCGGTGACGATGCCGCGCAGGCGGTTGCGGGCTGAGGAGGTCCCGTTGCCGCCCGGGTCGGCGGCCCGGGCGCGGGCGAACGCGGCCAGGTCGGCGCCGGTGATCGCCCGGTGCCCGTGCTCGTCGCGCGCGGCGGCGAGCCGCCCGGCGTCGATCCAGCGGCGGAGGGTGTCGGCGGAGACCCCGAGCAGTTCTGCGGCCTCCCCGATGCGGAACGTCGTCACCGTACGAGCATAGCCTCGCGGATGCGACGCCTGTGTTGACAAGCGCTCGCATTTGCGAACCCGCAATCGTGAATCATCCGCGGATGCGAGCGCACTGTCGGACCCCTGTGGCACGGTTTTTGAACCGGGGGCCCAGCGGTTGGGCGGGACTCGCGACCGAACAGCGGCTTGTGATGCCCTGAAAACGCGCTCCGGGCCGGTCAGCCCCAGCCGAGCTCGTGGAGGCGCTCCTCCTCGATTCCGAAGTGGTGCGCGATCTCGTGGACCACGGTCACGGCGACCTCGTCCACGACCTCCTCGGGGGTGGCGCACATGCGCAGGGTCGGGCCGCGGTAGATCGTGATCGTGTCGGGCAGGACCCCGCCGTACTCCCAGCCGCGGTCGGTCAGGGCCGTGCCCTGGTAGAGCCCGAGCAGCTCCTTGTCGGCGCCCTCGGGTTCGTCGTCGACCAGGATCACCACGTTGTCGAGCATCGCCATCAGCTCGGCGGGGACCGCGTCGAGCGCGTCCGACACCGCCGCCTCGAAGTCCGCCTCGTCCATATCTACCGCCACACGCCCACAATATGCGCTGGGGCGGCCCGCGGCCCGGCCGGTAATCTGTGGACGTGATTGATCTGCGAGCACTGCGAGAGCACCCTGACGCCTACCGCGACAGCCAGCGCAAGCGGGGCGCGTCCCCGGACGCCGTCGACGCCCTGCTCTCCGCCGACGCCGAGCACCGCAGTGCGCTCCAGTCCTTCGAGACGCTCCGGGCCGACCAGAAGGGCCTGGGGAAGCGGATCGCCGGCGCCGCCGCCGACGAGAAGCAGGCGCTGCTCGAACGCACGAAGTCCCTGGCCGCGGAGGTCAAGGAGGCCGAGGCGCGCGTGACGGAGACGGCCGCGGCGTTCGACGCGGCCGGGAAGGCCATCCCGAACCTGGTCGCGGAGGCCGCGCCGCCCGGCGGCGAGGACGACTACGTGGTGCTGCGCGAGGTCGGCGAGCGCACGAGGATCGAGGACCCGAAGGACCACCTGGAGATCGGGACGGCGCTGGGCCTGCTCGACACCGAGCGGGGCGCGAAGGTCTCGGGCTCGCGGTTCTACTACCTGACCGGCGACGGGGCGCTGCTCCAGCTGGCGATGCTGAACCTGGCGATGGCGCAGGCGGTGGAGACGGGCTTCACGCCGATGATCCCGCCGGTGCTGGTGCGCCCGGACGCCATGGAGGGCACGGGCTTCCTCGGCGAGCACGCCGACGAGATCTACTACCTGGAGCGCGACGAGCAGTACCTCGTGGGCACCTCGGAGGTGCCGCTGGCGGCGTACCACTCGGGGGAGAACCTGGGCGAGCTGACGCGGCCGGTGCGGTACGCGGGCTGGTCGTCGTGCTTCCGGCGCGAGGCGGGCTCGTACGGGAAGGACACCAAGGGCATCATCCGGGTCCACCAGTTCGACAAGGTCGAGATGTTCTCGTACTGCCGCCCGGAGGACGCGGAGGCGGAGCACGAGAAGCTCCTGTCGTACGAGGAGGCGATGCTCCAGAAGATGGAGCTGCCGTACCGGGTCATCGACGTGGCCGCGGGGGACCTGGGGACGTCGGCGTCGCGGAAGTTCGACTGCGAGGCGTGGGTGCCGACGCAGGGGCGGTACCGGGAGCTGACCTCGACGTCGAACTGCACGACGTTCCAGGCGCGGCGCCTGAACGTGAAGTACCGGGACGAGCAGGGCCGCAACGCGGTCGCGGCGACGCTGAACGGGACGCTCGCGACGACGCGGTGGATCGTGGCGATCCTGGAGAACCACCAGCTGCCCGACGGTTCAGTGTCGGTGCCGAAGGCGCTGCGGCCGTTCCTGGGCAAGGACGTCATCGAGCCGAAGAAGTAGCACCGGAGCATGGAGCGGCCCGCCGACCCGGAGGTCGGCGGGCCGTCTCGCTGTCGTCGTTACTCGGAGAGCTGCTCGTCGAGCCAGGACTTGAGGACGAGGGCGTGGTTGACCTCGGGGTCCTTGGCGGCGTAGAGGAGCGTGACGGGCCCTTGGCGGGCGGCGTCGAGGAGCGGCTGGGCGCGCTCGGGGTGGCCGTCGAGTTCGCTGCGGTAGCGGCCGGTGAACTCCTCGAAGCGGTCGGCCGTGTGGCCGAACCAGATGCGGAGGTTCGGGGAGGGCGCGGCGTCCTGGGCCCACTCGACGCCGTCGAGGTCCTCCTTGCTGACCCCGCGCGGCCACAGCCGGTCGACCAGGAACACCGTCCCGGCCCGCTGCGGGTCCCGGCGGTAGTCGTAGACGCGTTCGATCGTGATGTCGGACATGTACGCACGGTATGCCCCTTCCGCCAGTGATGAGGGTGTTTGGTGTGATTGCAGCTTTCATGAGGGCGGCCACGTGAGTTCAGCCGCTCGACACCCCGCCGTTCACCGGGGTGGGGCTACCGTTGAGGCGTGTCAGACATCGCCCCGGACCCTTCGCGAAGAGATCAGCCCCCGAAGCTCGTCGCCGTGGACCTCGACGGCACGGTCGTCGACTACCACGACGAGCAGCTCACGACCCCTTCCCGCGCGGTGATCGAGGCGATCGGGCGGGTCAGGGCGGCGGGCGTGCCGGTCGCGGTGGTCACCGGCCGGGCCCTGTGGGGCACGGTCCGCACCGCATCCGACCTGGGACTGGACGAGGGGTTCGCGTCCTCGAACCACGGCGCCGCCGAGTTCGACCTGGGCCGCGGCGAGGTCTCCTACGAGGCGGTCGTGGACGTGCGGTCGGCGGTCGAGGCGTTCATGGCGGCCGACGGGGCGGTGGAGTTCGCGGTCGCGCACGGCCTCGACGGCTGGTGGCACACCAAGGGCTTCAAGCGCGACTTCCACGCGAAGTGGGCCGGGGTCATCGACCTCGACGACCTCCTGGACCGCCCGGCGGCCCGGATCGTCGCCCGCGTCGCCTCCGACAACAAGTACGGCAGCGCCACCCGCTGCCCGCACGCGATGCGCCTCGCCGACGGCGCCGGGCTCGACCCGCTCGCGTACCACGTGGAAGTGGGCTACAACGGCTGGGTCGACATCGGACCCCCGGGCGTGACCAAGGCGACCGGCATCGCCCGCATCGCGGAGCGCTACGGCGTATCATCGGCCGACACCGTGGTCTTCGGCGACGCCCACAACGACCTGACCATGTTCGCGTGGGCCGGTCACGCCGTCGCTATGGCGCAGGCGGACCCCGACGTGCGGGCCGCCGCGGACGAGGTCGCGCCCTCGGTGTGGGAGGACGGCGTCGCGAAGGTGCTGTCCCGCTGGTTCCCCTGAGCCCGGCGGGAGTTCGACGAACGAGAGATTCGCGGCAGCGGGTCGAGACTACCGAGGAGGACGCATGATCCAACTGGCCCGGCTCCCGAAGCTCGTCGCGACGGACCTCGACGGGACGGTGGTCCGCTCGGACGAGTCCGTCTCCCCCAGAACGATGTCGGCGCTCAAGCGGCTCGCCGCCTCCGGGGTGATCCTGGTGGGCGCCACCGGCCGCGGCCCGCGGCTGCTCGACATGTGCCGCAACGACGTGCCCTCCGCGGACTTCCTCGTCCTCGGCCAGGGCGCGTTCGTGTACGAGTGCCGCTACGACGACACGGTCGTGCAGCTCGCCGACCGGTCCGTGGACGGGGAGATCCTCCACGAGGCCCTGCGGCTCATCGAGGCCGAGGTGGGCCCCGTGCGGGCCCTCGCCGAGCCGGCCGACCCGGACCGGCCGCTCACCGGCGACCCGATGCCCGACTGGCCGTGGCCCGCGGTGCGCCTGGAGACCGCGCCCCGCGACGTCGCGTTCACCGGCCCGATGGTCAAGGGCTACTTCGTGTCCGACCACCACACCGGCCCCGAGCTGCTGGTCGCGGCGCAGGACGTCATCGACGAGGACCTGGTCACGGTCACCGAGTCGGGCGTGGGGATGCTCGAAGTGTGCCCCGTGGGGGTCACCAAGGCCGCCGGGATCCAGGTCGTGCTCGACAAGTTCGGCATCGACTGGTCCGACGTGCTCGTCTTCGGCGACGCCACCAACGACCTGTCGATGATGCGCGCCGCCGGGCACTCGGTCGCGATGCCCAACGGGCACCCGTGGGTGCAGGCCGCGGCCAGCGAGATCGCCCCCGCGGGCAACAACGACGACGGCGTCGCCCAGTACGTCGAGGCGCTCCTCGAACTGCCGTAGGCGCCGCCGTCCACTGCACTGCATGACCGGCGCGCTGCCGTTGCGGCGCACTGTCGGATCAAGGACAACAGCGGCGGACCCGTTGCGCCCCGGCGCGATCGGCCATAGGCTCCTCCCTGGTGGGGACCCCGGGCCGAGCCCGTCGCAGACGGCGCGGCCGGGACCGTCGTCCACCAGTACGATCCCGGTCGCGCCTTTTCAGCGGCGCAGCGGCTTCAGCGCACGTCCCAGACGGGCTCGTCCGACTCGACGACCTCGCCGTCGCGCTGGAACACCACGAACCGGTCGAAGCCGCGCGTGAACCAGCGGTCGTGCGTCACCGCGATGACGGTGCCCTCGAAGGACTTCAGGCCCGCTTCGAGCGCCTCGGCGCTGGCGAGGTCGAGGTTGTCCGTCGGCTCGTCCAGGAGCAGGCACGTCGCGCCCGACAGCTCCAGCAGCAGCACCATGAACCGGGCCTGCTGCCCGCCCGAGAGCGTCCCGAAGTCCTGTTCGGACTGGAGCGCGAGCTCGTAGCGCGACAGGGCGCTCATCGCCTTCGACCGCTCCAGCGAGGGCCGGTCCCGGTCGCCGTCCCACAGGATCTGGCGCAGCGTGCGGCCCGTGAACTCCGGGTGCTCGTGCGTCTGCGAGAAGTGCCCCGGACGGACGCGCGCCCCGAGCCGCGCGGTCCCGTTGTGCCGCACCGGCTCCAGCGCCGCGACCACGCCTCCTTCGGGGTCGGTGCCGCCGCGGGCGAGCAGCCGCAGGAAGTGGCTCTTGCCGGTGCCGTTGGCGCCCAGGACCGCGACGCGGTCGCCGTACCAGACCTCCAGGTCGAACGGGAACGTCAGGTCCTCCAGCTCCAGCCCCTCGCACACGACCGCCCGCCTGCCGGTGCGCCCGCCTTCGAGCTTCACGCGGATGTCCTGGTCGCGCGGGGGCTCGGGCGGCGGCCCGGCCTCCTCGAACTTCCGCAGCCGCGTCTGCGCGGCCCGGTACCGGGAGGCCATGTCGGAGTTGAAGGCCGCCTTGTTCTTGTACATGAGCATCAGCTCGCGCAGCTTGTGGTGCTCCTCGTCCCAGCGGCGGCGCAGCTCCTCGAACCGCTCGTGGCGGGCCGCCCGCGCCTCGTGCCAGGTCCCGAACCCGCCGCCGTGCGTCCACGCCGTGCCCGCTTCGAGCGTCACGATCCGGTCGGCGGCGTTGGCGAGGACCTCCCGGTCGTGCGAGACGAACAGGATCGACTTCTCCGACTCCCGGATCGCCTGCTCCAGTTCGCGTTTGGCGGGCACGTCGAGGAAGTTGTCCGGCTCGTCGAGCACGAGCACCTCATCGCGGCCCTGGAGCAGCAGGTGCAGCGCGAACCGCTTCTGCTCCCCGCCCGAGAGCGTGCGCAGCGGCCGCGCCTCGACCTCCGTCCACGGCAGACCCAGGACCGACACGGCGACCGTGTCGCACACGACCTCGAACTCGTACCCGCCCGCCTCGCCCCAGTCGGCGAGGGCCTGCGCGTACGCGAGCTGGTCCCGCTCGGCGCCGCCCGCCATGCGCGCCTCCGCGGCACGGCGGCGCCGCCACACCTCGCGCAGCCGCGGCGGCCCCAGCTCGGCGGCCAGGTCCCCGAGGGGCCGCTCACCCTCGCGCATGCCCACGAGCTGGCGCATCACGCCCAGGCCGCCCGCGTGGGCGACCGTCCCGGAGTCCGCCGACAGGTCGCCGGTGACGATCCGCAGCAGCGTCGTCTTCCCCGTCCCGTTCGCTCCGACGAGCGCGACCTTCGCGCCCTCGCCGACACGGAACGACACGTCCGAGAACAGCGTCCGGCCGTCGCCGAGCACGTATCCCACGCCTGAGAGGTCTGCGAATCCCATCCCGCGATTGTGGTCGGACGTGCTCCGCCCGTCAAAGCGTTTGCGGCGGTGGCCGCGGCCCGCGGGACCTGAATACGCTGGAGCGATGAACGACACCCCCGACAGCAACGGTCCGGAGCGGACCCCCAAGGGCTTCTGGCGGCGATTGTCCGCCAGCGACTGGGTCGAGCTGGCCATCTACGTCGCGTTCGGACTGATCGCGCTCATCGCCGGGATCGGATGGCTGCTCGCCCGGGTGTGATCCCCCGGAACCCCTCCTACCATTGCGGGATGGACCCGCTCAGCGAACTCCTCGGCGGCATCCGCGCCGAGGGCGCGATCCTCGGCGACGCGCTCCTCAAGGCCCCCTGGGTGGTCCGGTTCGACGACCGGGCCCCGCTCACCATGGTCACCGTCGCCCGCGGCGGCGGCGTGCTCCTCCTCGCCGACGGCGCCAGCGTCCCGGTGCGGGAGGGCCAGACCGCGATCGTGCGCGGCCACGAGCCGTTCCGCATGGCCGACGACGCCGCGTCCGTGGAGCGCCCGCACCTCGACTACTGGCTCACCTGCTTCGACCCCGAGGCGTGCGCCTACGAGGCCGCCCCGCCCGCCGGGGACGGCCCCGCCACCGACCTGTTCGTGGGCGCCTACCGGGCCACCGGCCGCCGCCACGAGCGGCTCCTGCGCGCCCTCCCGCCGGTCATCGTCGTCGACGACGACGCCGAGACCGCCGGCCTCCTCGCCGTGTGCGCCTCCGACCTCGCGTCCCGCAAGCCCGGCACCCAGGCGTACATCGACCGCCTCTTCGACTGGGGCCTGGTCTGCACCCTCCGCACCTGGTTCGACGAGCAGGCCGACGGCGCCCCCGGCTGGTACCGCGGCTTCGCCGACCCCGTCGCCGGGCCCGCCCTGGAGGCCATCCACACCCGCCCCGCCGCCCCCTGGACCGTCGCCGCCCTCGCCCTCCAGGCCGGCGTCTCACGGGCCCTCCTCGCCAAGCGCTTCACCGAGGTCATGGGCGCCCCGCCCCTGACGTACCTGACGGAGCGGCGCATGGAGCTCGCCGAAGAGCTCCTCGCCGACCCCGACCTCACCGTCGCCCAGATCGCCCGCACCGTCGGCTACGCCGACCAGTTCGGCTTCAGCAACGCCTTCAAACGCCGGAAGGGCAAGAGCCCCACCGCCTACCGGGCCGCCGCGCCCGTCTGATCACCGCTCCGCGCGCACCCACCAGTGCGCGCCCAGGCCCGCCGGGTCGGTGAGCCGGGCCGACTCGCCCGCCAGCGCGAGCGCCGTCGCGTACTCGACGGGCGAGCGGCGGGCGAGGTCCAGGGGCGGGCGGGCGGCGGTGACGCCGAGGCCGCGGAGGGCCTCGCGCTGGCGCTCGCACCGGTCGCCGCCGAGGGCGTCCACGGCGACATGCGCGGTGAGGTCGCAGGTCCCGTCGGGCACGGGCGCGGTGTCGCGGCCGTCTTTGAAGCCGGTGAGGGTGCCCGCGGGCGGGCGGCGGTCCCCGGTGTGGCCGTAGTCGACCGCGAGGGCCGTGCCGCGGTCGAGGCGGCCGGTGAGGGCCCGCCACGCCTCGTCGCGGGGGCGGCCGATCTCGGCGCGGTCCCCGGGGGCCCCGATGGGCCACCACCGGTCGAGCCACGCGTCGTCGGCGGGTTCGAGCGGGCCGCCGGGCCGCACGGCCCCGGACGGGTCGACCTCCTCGTACCGGCGCTCGCCCGCCCCGTCGACGACGGCGACGTCGCAGGGGACGTTGTCGAGCAGCTCGCAGGCGACGAGGAGCCCGGTGACGCGCCCGGGGGGCTCGGGGAGCCACGCGACGCGCGGGGGGAGGCCGCGGGGGCGGGGGCGCAGCTCGACGGCGGTGAGCGCGATCCGCTCGGGCAGGAGCGCGGCGAGGTGGGCGAGGAGGTCGCCCCCGCCCGCGCCGACGTCCACGACCGCGAACGCGTCGGGCCGCCCGAGGCGCTCGAAGGTCCGGGCCGCGAGCCGCGCGACGGCGGCGGCGAACGCGCGGGTCTGGGCGCTGGTCGCGAAGTGATGGGCGGGCAGTTCGCGCCGGTAGAACCCGCCGGGGCCGTAGAGGGCGCGGTCCATCGCGGCACTCCAGCGCTCGAATCCGGCCATGCACCGAACAGTAGGCCCGCAGTGAGAATGGCCACTCGGGGGCTCCCGGACTGGCGTTGCCGTCGCGGAGACGCACAATTAACGCGTAAGCAATGACCGGTACCTTCCGAAGGACTGGATCAGCATCATGGATCAGCAGCGCAGCGGCGCGTCGCAGCGACCGGCCTCACGGCTCGCGGTCGGCGTCGTCTCCGCGGGCCGGGTCGGCTCCGTCGTCGGGGCGGCCCTCACCCGCGCCGGCCACCGCGTGGTGGCCGCCTCCGCCGTATCCGAGGACTCGCGCAAGCGCGCCGCCAGGCATCTGCCGGGCGCCGAGATCCTCCCTCCCCCCGACGTGGTCGCCGCCGCCGAGCTCGTGCTCGTCGCCGTCCCCGACGACGCGATCGCGCCCCTCGTGGCGTCCCTGCCCGTGCGGCCCGGCCAGATCTGGGTCCACACCTCGGGCGCGCTGGGCGCCGAGGCGCTGCGGCCCGCCCGCGACGCGGGGGCGCTCACCGTGGCGCTGGCCCCGGCGATGACGTTCACGGGCCGCGACGAGGACCTGGAGCGCCTGAACGGGATCTCGTGGGCCGTCACGGGCGAGGCCGAGGCCCGCTTCGTGGGCGAGGCGCTGGTCCTGGAGATGGGCGGGGAGCCCGAGCACGTGGACGAGGCGGACCGGGCCCGGTACCACGCGGCGCTGGTGTACGCCGCGAACCACCTGATGACGCTCGTGAACGACGCCGCGGACCAGTTGCGGGCCATCGGCGTCGCGAACCCGGAGCGGCTCATGGAGCCGCTCGTGTCGGCGTCCCTCGACAACGCCCTGCGCCACGGCGACGCGGCCCTGACCGGGCCGGTGTCGCGCGGCGACGCGGGCACGGTCGCCAAGCACCTGAAGGCCCTCGCGGGCACCGGCATCGCCGGGACCTACCGGGCCATGGCCCGGCGCACCGCCGAGCGCGCCCTGGACTCGGGGCGCCTGCGGAGCGCCGACGCCGAGGGCCTGCTCGACGTGCTCGCCCACCCCGACAAGGAGGAGACGCCATGACGGCGGTCGTCCACACCAAAGCCGACCTGGCGAAGGCCCGCGCGGCCCTGCGCGGGCGCGTCGCGGTCGTCCCCACGATGGGGGCGCTCCACGAGGGCCACCGCGCGAACTTCAAGCGCGCCAGGGAATCCGCTGACTCGGTGATCGTCACGATCTTCGTGAACCCGCTCCAGTTCCGCCCGAACGAGGACCTCGACAAGTACCCGCGGACCCTCGACGCGGACCTGGCGGTCTGCGAGGCCGAGGGCGTCGACCTGGTGTTCGCGCCGAGCGTCGCCGAGATGTACCCGGAGGGCCGCGAGGGCCTGACGACGGTGCACGCGGGGCCGGACGGGGAGCTGCTCGAAGGGGCGTCCCGGCCCGGGTTCTTCACCGGCGTGCTCACCGTCGTGTCGAAGCTGTTCCACCTGACGCGTCCGGATGCGGCCATGTTCGGGGAGAAGGACTTCCAGCAGCTCGCGATGGTCCGGCGCATGGTGCGCGACCTCGACATGGGGATCGAGGTGGTCGCCGTCCCGACCGATCGCGAGGCCGACGGCCTGGCCCGGTCGAGCCGCAACGTGTTCCTGTCGGCGGCCGAGCGCGCCGCCGCCCTCGCGATCCCCCGCGCGATCGGGGCCGCCCAGGCCTCCCCCGACCCGCTCGCCGCCGCCCTCGCGGTCCTGGCGGCCGAGCCCGGCCTGGACGTCGACTACGTCGCCGTCCGGGCGAACGACCTCGGCGAGGCCCCCGACCGGGGCCCGGCGAGGATCCTCATCGCCGCGAAGGCGGGCACGACCCGCCTGATCGACAACGCCCCCGTGAATGTAGGAGACGCCCGATGATCCGCACCATGTTCAAGTCGAAGATCCACCGCGCCACCGTCACCCAGGCCGACCTGCACTACGTCGGGTCGGTCACCGTGGACGCGGACCTGCTCGACGCCGCCGACATCCTCGACGGCGAGATGGTCGCCATCGTCGACATCACCAACGGCGCGCGCCTGGAGACGTACACGATCGCCGGGGAGCGCGGCTCGGGCGTGATCGGCATCAACGGGGCCGCCGCCCGCCTCGTCGCCCCCGGAGACCTTGTGATCCTCATCTCATACGCGCAGTTGGAGGACGCGGAGGCGCGGGCGTTCACGCCCACGGTCGTTCACGTCAACGAGCGCAACGAGATCATCGAGGTCAACGCCGACAAGGCCCACCCGGCGCCCGGGACGGCGGGCAACGCGGTGGCGTCGCCACTAGCCGGGCGGTAAGTTACAGACTCATGAGCGAAGAACCGAAGAACGAGACCGCGCCCGCCGCCGAGGACAAGAAGGCCGACAAGCCCGACCCCGTCGACGACCTGAAGACCACCCGCCACACCCTGGGCGACCTCGCGTACACGGCGACCACCGGACGCATCGTGTTCCACGAGGAGGTCACCGAGGACGACAAGTTCAACGGCCGCAAGCCCAAGGCCGAGGTCTCCATCACGTACTACACCCTCGACGACGCCGACGTCACCGAGCGGCCGGTCACCTTCGCCTTCAACGGCGGCCCCGGTTCCTCCTCGATCTGGCTGCACATGGGCCTCCTCGGCCCGCGCCGCGTCGACTCCGGCGACGCCGGGAACCTCACCCCGCCCCCGTACGGCCTCCTCGACAACGAGGAGACCCTCCTGCGCCACACCGACCTGGTGTTCATCGACCCGATCTCCACCGGCTGGTCGCGCGCCGTCGAGGGCGGCAACCCCCGCGACTACCACGGGTTCACCAAGGACATCGAGTCCGTCAGCGAGATCATCCGCCTGTGGACCACGCGGAACAACCGCTGGCTCTCCCCGAAGTTCCTCATCGGCGAGTCCTACGGCGGCACCCGCGGCGCGGGCATCGCCGAGTACCTCCTGACCCGGTTCGGCCTGGCGCTCAACGGCGTCATGTTCATCGCCCCGGCGTTCAACATGGAGACGCTGTTCCACACCAGCCGCTCCGACCTGCCGGGCCCGCTGTTCCTGCCGATGTACGCGGCCACCGCGCACTACCACGGCCTGCACCCGGACCGCGAGCTCGACGACCTGGTCGCCGAGGCCCGCGCCTACGCCGACGAGTACCGCGCCGTCCTCGCCAAGGGCCAGAACCTCGACCCCGCCGAGCGCGCCGCCGCCGTCGCCAAGGTCGCCTCGCTCGCCGGCGTCTCCGAGGACTACGTCGACGCCGCGAACCTGCGCCTGGAGCACACCCGCTTCTACGCGGAGCTGCTGCGCCACAAGCGCCTCGTCACCGGCCGCCTCGACACCCGCTTCACCGGGCCCGCCGACCACTACACGTACGAGAAGATGCCGTACGACCCGTTCCTCATCGGCACCGACGGGCCGTACACGGCCGCGCTCCAGCACTACGTGCGCACCGAGCTCGAATACGAGAACGAGCACGTCTACGAGCGCCTCTCGCGCGCCGTGCACCCGTGGTCGTACAAGGAGTTCGAGGGCGAGGCCGTCGACGTCATCGGCAAGCTCGGCAACGCCATGCGCCTCAACCCGTACATGAAGGTCCACGTCGCCATGGGCCGCTACGACGGCGGCGTCCCCGTCGAGGCCATCGAGTACACCCTCGACCACCTGGAGATCCCGCTCGACGCCCGCGCGAACGTCGAGACGAAGACCTACCCGGCCGGCCACATGATGTACGTCCACGAGCCCTCCCGCCTGGCCCAGTCGGCCGACCTCGCCGACTTCGTCCAGCGCGCCTCCGCCCGCGGCTGACCCCACCCGTGACCACGACCGACCCGGGCCCGGCCCCCACCGCACACCGCGGTCCAAGCCGGGCCCGGCCCCGTCCCCACGACGCCCGAACCGCGCCCCGCCTCCGCCCGCGAGGCTCCCGAACCGCACCACGGCCCCCCTGTCGGACCCTTCGGGCACGCTTGAAAGCGGGGGCGCCAGCGAACCCGCGAACCCTTCACATTCCCGCCCGCCGCGCGGCCGCGCCCGACCCCGGGCCGCTGGCACGGCTCTCCTGTCGGACCCCTCGGGCACGCTTGAAAGCGGGGGCGGCCGTGAACCTGCGCATCCTTCACCTTCCCGGGCCTTCGTGTGACGCGATCGTCACGTCTGCTGGCGCGGAGGCGCCCGGTGAGGGCACAGTTGATCCGAACCGCGCGCCGGTCGGCGCGCACACCGAGCGGGTCCCCGGGCGACCGGGGCGACCCGGCTAGAAGGGCGACGGCACGTGCCACCCGTGTTCACAGGGCCGGAGGCCGGGGCGCTCCCGCACCTGCCCCGCCTGCCGCGGCGGCTGCGCGCCGCCGCGCCGTCCTGGACCGAGACCACCGACGTGTGCGTCATCGGCTCCGGCGTCGCCGGACTCACCTGCGCGCTCAACCTGCGCCAGGCCGGATTCCACGTCACCGTCGTCACCAAGGTCCACATCGACGACGGCTCCACCCGCTGGGCGCAGGGCGGCGTCGCCGCCGTGCTCGACCCGCACGACACCCCCGCCGCGCACGCCCGCGACACCCAGATCGCCGGCGTCGGCCTCTGCGACCCTGCGGCCGTCGACGTCACCGTCACCGAAGGCCCCGAACGCATCGCCGACCTCATCCACCTCGGCACCGAGTTCGACCGCGACCCCGACGGCTCACTCCAGCTCGCCCGCGAAGGCGGCCACCGCGCCCGCCGCATCGTCCACGCCGGCGGCGACGCCACCGGCGCCGAGATCCAGCGCGCACTCCACGCCGCGGTCCTGCGCGACCCGTGGATCCGCATCATCGAGAACGCCATGGTCCTCGACCTGCTCACCGACGCCCGCGGCCACGCGGCCGGGGTGAGCCTCCACGTCCTAGGCGAGGGCGTCGAGCACGGCGTCGGCGGCGTCGAGGCCCGCGCGGTCGTGCTCGCCACCGGCGGCCTCGGTCAGATCTTCCAGTCGACCACCAACCCCTCCGTGTCCATCGGCGACGGCGTGGCGCTGGCGCTGCGGGCCGGTGCGACCGTGACCGACCTGGAGTTCGTCCAGTTCCACCCGACGTCCCTGTACGTCGCAGGCGTCGCGGGCGACGGCCTGCGCGGTCTGCCCGGCGCCTCCGGCCCCGGCGGCGGCACCGCGGCCGGAGGCTCCGAACTCGGGACCGACGGTATCCCCGGGGACCGACAGTCCAGTCTCACCGCAGGCCAGGGCCCGGACCGGGTCCGCGCCGACCAGCAGCCGCTCATCTCCGAGGCGCTGCGTGGCGAGGGCGCGTACCTCCGCGACTTCACCGGCGACCGGTTCATGATCGGCCGCCACGAGCTCGCCGAGCTCGCGCCCCGCGACGTCGTCGCCAAGGCCATCACCAACCGCATGATCGCCGAAGGCAAGCCGCACATGTGGCTCGACGCCCGCCACCTCGGCCGCGACATGCTGGAGCACCGCTTCCCCACGATCACCGCCTCGTGCCGCGCGATCGGCGTCGACCCCGTGGCCGACCTGATCCCCGTCGCGCCCGCCGCCCACTACTCCTCCGGGGGCGTGCGCACCGACCTGTACGGGCGCACCAGCGTCCCCGGCCTGTACGCCGCCGGGGAGGCCGCCTGCACGGGCCTGCACGGCGCGAACCGGCTCGCCTCTAACTCCCTGCTCGAAGCGCTCGTGTTCGCGCAGCGCATCGCCGACGACCTCGCCGAGCGCAAGCCGAGCCCCGGCGTCCCCGAGCTGCCCGAGGGCGAGGGCACCGTGTGCTCCACGACCTCCCGTGCGCCCCTCCAGGAAGCGATGACGAAGGGCGCGGGCGTGCTCCGCTCCGAGTCGTCACTGGAGGCCACCGCGGCGTCGCTCACCGCACTGGGGGACAATGTGTCCGGACGTCCGCGACCGGCCACATGGGAGGCCACGAACCTCTTGACCGTGGCGGCCGCCGTCACGGCCGCGGCGCACCGGCGCCGCGAGACCCGGGGCAGCCACTGGCGCGAGGACCACCCCGACGCCGCCGACGCCTGGCTCGGCCACCTCGCACTGTCCATCAGCTCCGACGGGGAGCTCGAAACCACCTGGGAGCCCATCAGATGAGCAGATTCGCCGAAGTCCCCGGCGGGGCCGGACTGGACGAGCGGCTGCTCGCCTGCCGCCTCGACCCCGAGGACGTGTACGTCGCCGTCCAGGACTACCTGGACGAGGACCTCTCCCACGAACGCCGCGACGTGACCTCCGAGTCGATCTTCGGCCCCGAGCACACCTCCACCGTCGCCGTCACCGCCCGCGCCGACGGGCTCCTCGCGGGGCTCCCGGTCGCCCACGCGGTCTTCCACGCCATGCCCGGGGACGTCGAGTTCCAGTACCTCGCCAAGGAAGGCGCGCGCATCCGCGCCGGGCAGGTCCTCGCCCGCGTCACCGGCCCCACCCGCTCGCTCCTCGCCGCCGAGCGCACCGCCCTGAACCTGCTGTGCCGCATCAGCGGCGTCGCCACCCACACCCGCCGCTTCGCCGACGTCCTCGCCGACTGGCACACCACCGTCCTCGACACCCGCAAGACCACGCCGGGCCTGCGCGCGTTCGAGAAGTACGCGGTGCGCGCCGGGGGCGGCGACAACAAGCGCATGGGCCTGTACGACGTCGCCATGATCAAGGACAACCACAAGGAGGCCGCGGGCTCGATCACCGAGGCGTTCAACGCGGTCCGCTCCGCCGAGCCCGATGTGGACGTCCAGGTCGAGGTCGAGACCATCGAGGAGGCCCTCGAAGCGGTCGCCGCCGGTGCCGTGTTCCTCCTGTGCGACAACATGAGCCCCAAGGAGCTCGCCGAGGTCGTCGAGGCCGTCGGCGAGCGCGCCGAGCTGGAGGCGACCGGCACGATCACCCTCGACACCGCGGTCGACTACGCCGCCACCGGCGTCGACTACATCTCCGTGGGCGCGCTGACGCATTCGTCGCCCATTCTGGACATCGGCCTGGACTTCGAGGAGTAGACCCGTGCTGCTGTGCGTGGACATCGGGAACACGAACACGGTGCTCGCCGTGTTCGACGGGGAGACCCTCAAGCACTCGTGGCGGATTCGCACCGACCCGCACGCCACCGCCGACGAGCTGGGCCTGACGTTCCGGGCCCTCCTCGACGGCGACGGCGTGGACCTCTCGGGCATCGCGCTGTCCTCCACGGTGCCCCAGCAGGGCGCGGAGGTCGCGAAGATGGCGCAGCGGTACTACCCGCACGCACGCCTCGTGCAGATCGCCCCGGGCGTCAAGACCGGTGTGCGCCTGAGCATCGACAACCCGCGCGAGGCCGGGCCCGACCGCATCGCGAACACGTACGCGGCGTTCCACCTCTACGGCGGGCCGTGCATCACCGTCGACTTCGGAACGTCCACGAACATCGACGTGATCTCCGAGACCGGCGACTTCCTCGGCGGCGCCTTCGCACCGGGCATCGAGATCTCCATCGACGCCCTCGCCTCGCGGGCCGCGAACCTGCTGAAGATCCCGCTCGTCAAGCCGCGCAGCGTCATCGGCAAGAACACCGTCGAGTGCCTCCAGTCCGGCATGGTCTACGGCACCGCCGCCCAGGTCGACGGCCTGGTCCGCCGCATCACCGCCGAACTCGGCGGCTCGGTCGCGGCGGTCGTCGCCACCGGCGGCCTCGCCCCGGTAGTCATCGAGCAGTGCGAGACCGTCACCCACTACGAGCCCAACCTCACCCTCCACGGACTCCGGATGATCTGGGACCGCAACGCCTGACATAACCGGAATTCCGGAAATGTCCGACGGCGGCGCCCCCGGACAACCCAAATTATCAAGGGCCACCGACAGGACGCCGCGGCGAGAGGAGACCTCAGGCGGCCGGGCCCGGGACCGGGCCGTGGGCCAGGTGGACGCTTCGGGCTCCGCCGCGCATTCTGATGCGGCGGGCGAGGGCGACGGCGTGTTTGACGTCGTCGGCGAGGAAGAGGACGGTGGGACCGGAGCCGGAGACGTGGGCGGTCAGGGCCCCCTCTTCGAGGCCGCCGTGCATGAGGGAGGCGAGCTGCGGGCGCAGGCTCACCGCCGCGGCCTCCATGTCGTTGACGAGGAGGCGGGCCAGGGAGTCGGCGTCGGCGCCGGTCTCGAAGGCCCGTACGATCTGGTCCACATCGGAGGAAAAGCGGCCGATGCCGTCCTCGCGGAGGCGGTCGACCTCCTTGTAGCACTCGGGGGTCGAGATCTGCGTGTCCGTGGTCGCCACGACCCAGTGCCACGTCCCCTTGGCGGCCACCGGGGTCAGCTCCTCGCCGCGGCCCGTGCCGATCGCCGTGCCGCCCTTGAGGCAGAACGGGACGTCGGAGCCCAGACCCGCCGCGAGGCGGTGCAGCTCGGCGTCGCCGATCTCGACGTCCCACAGCCGCGAGCAGGCGATCAGCGCACCGGCCGCGTCCGCGGAGCCCCCCGCGAGGCCCCCGGCGACGGGGATGCGCTTGTTCAAGTGCAGCTTGACGTCCGGTTCGATCCCGGCGTACAGGGCGATGAGCTTCGCGGCCTTGTACGCGAGGTTCCCCTCGTCCGTGGGCAGCTCCCCGGCGCCCTCGCCGGAGATCGTGATCTCGATGCCCGGCTCGCCGCGCCGCTCCGCGGTCACGGTGTCGTGCAGCGAGATCGCCTGGTACACCGTGGACAGCGCGTGGTAGCCGTCGGCGCGGGCGTCCCCGACGCCCAGGTGCGGGTTGATCTTGGCGGGGACGTCGACGGCAACGCCGACCGGCGGTGCGGCCGGCGCGGTCTGTCCGGTCATTCAGGCCTCCTCAGGTCCGACTGGTCCCGCCCAGCGCCTCCTTGGCGTCGGCGAGGGCGATGAACTCCGCTATGTCCAACGACTCACCCCGCCTCGTGGGTTCGATCCCCGAGCGCTCCAGCACCGCGTCCACGTCCTCGCCCGCCCACGCCTTCAGCGACTGGCGCAGCATCTTGCGCCGCTGCCCGAACGCGGCGTCCACGGCGCCGAACACCTCGACGCGGTTCGCGTCGGGGCTCTGGATGCGCTCGAACGCGACGAGCGCGCTGGCGACGTTGGGCACCGGCCAGAACACGTTTGCCGACACCGAACCGGCCCGCTTCGCCTTGGCGTACCAGGCCATCTTCACGCTCGGGGAGCCGTAGATCTTCGACCCGGGCGAGGCGGTGAGCCGGTCGCCGACCTCCGCCTGGACCATGACGAGGCCCTTGCGCAGGGTCGGGAAGTGCTCCAGGGCGTGGAGCACGACGGGCACGGCCACGTTGTACGGCAGGTTCGCGACCAGCGCCGTCGGCGGCTCGGGGAGCTGCGCGGGGTCGATGCGGGCGGCGTCGGTCTCGACGACGACGAGCCGCTGGTGCTCCTCGGGCGCCCGGTGCGCCACCGTCGTGGGCAGCGCGAGCGCCAGCTTCGGGTCGATCTCCACGGCGATCACTTTGCGGGCGGTCTCGATGAGGGCCAGGGTGAGCGAGCCGAGGCCGGGGCCGACCTCCATGACGACGTCGTCGGCGTCGAGCTTCGCGGCGGCGGCGATGCGGCGCACCGTGTTCGCGTCCACGACGAAGTTCTGGCCCCACTTCTTGGTGGGGGTGATGCCGAGGCCGCGCGAGAGCGTGCGGATGTCGCCCGAGGTGAGCAGGCGCGCCATCAGCCCTGGCCCCCGGCCAGGAGCGGCTCCAGGACGATGCCCGGGTAGTCGTTCTGGATGGTCTGGATGCGGTACTTGTTCGGCAGCGCCACGAGGAACGCGCCGTCGCGGGGCCGCGAGAACACCTCGACGCCCGGGGCGGTGCGCAGCCGGGCCGCGCCCTCGGCGTCGGTGAGGCGCGCGAGCTGGTACGGCAGGTTGCTGATCGTGGCGGGGACGTCGAACTCGGCCTGGAGCCGGGCCGTGGTCACCTCGAACTGGAGGGGCCCGACCGCGGCGAGCACGGGCGTGGCCTCGCCGCGCCGCTCGGAGTACAGGACCTGCACGACCCCTTCGGCGTCGAGCTGCGCGATGCCGCGCCGGAACCGCTTGGCCTTCGAGGTGTCGTGCATCTGGAGCGCCCCGAAGTGCTCGGGCGCGAACGCCGGCAGCGGCGGGTACTCGACGGCCTTGCCCTGGTAGATCGTGTCGCCCACCGACAGGCCGGTGGCGTTGACGAGGCCCACGATGTCGCCGGGCCACGCCTCGTCCACGGTGTCGCGCGCCGACCCGAACAGGGTCTGCGCGTACTTCGTGGACATGGTGCGCCCGCCCTGCGCCTGCGTCACCTGCATGCCGCGCTCGAACCGGCCCGAGCAGACGCGGATGAACGCGAGCTGGTCGCGGTGCGAGGCGTTCATGTTCGCCTGCGACTTGAACACGAACCCGGAGAACCCGGTCTCCAGCTCGCGCGGCTCGCCTTTGGCGTCCTCGCGCGAGAACGGCGAGGGCGCGATGTCCACGAGCAG
The DNA here is from genome assembly GCF_042428885.1 of Glycomyces mayteni. Classification (NCBI taxonomy): domain Bacteria; kingdom Bacillati; phylum Actinomycetota; class Actinomycetes; order Glycomycetales; family Glycomycetaceae; genus Glycomyces; species Glycomyces mayteni. The sequence goes on along the minus strand of NZ_JBHMBP010000001.1, from coordinate 558,272 downwards.
GTCGAGGAGCTGCCCGACCCCGAAGTGGACGAGCGCGGCGCCGAACAGCGTCGGCGTGGTCTGCCCGGCCTCGAACGTCTTCTGGTCGAAGTCCGCCTCGACCTCGCTCAGCAGCTCCGACTCCTCCTGGGCGCGTTCGTACTCGGCCCCGAACTGCGCGGCGGCCTCCTCGGCGCCGAGCTGCTCGGCGATCGCCGACCGCTCCCCGCCCGGAGACCGCTCGTACCGGACCATGCCTGGGACCTGCGGGCCCGTCTCGCGGCGACCGTCGCGCCACGGGCCGAACCCGATCCGCTCGATGACGCCGCGGAACTCGCCGCCGACGCCCACGGGCCACGTCACGGGCGTGGGCTTGATGCCGATGCGCGTCTCGATCTCCTCGATGAGTTCGAGCGCGTCCTTCGCGGGCCGGTCCCACTTGTTCACGAACGTGATCACGGGGATGCGCCGCGCCCGGCACACCTCGAACAGCTTCAGCGTCTGTGGCTCCAGGCCCTTCGCGGCGTCCAGGAGCATCACGGCGGCGTCGACGGCGGTGAGGACCCGGTAGGTGTCCTCGGAGAAGTCGGCGTGGCCGGGGGTGTCGAGGAGGTTGACGACGCAGCCGCGGTACTCGAACTGGAGGGCCGCCGAGGTGATCGAGATGCCGCGGTCCTGCTCCATGGACATCCAGTCGGACACCACGCCCTTGCGGTCGCCCTTGCCGTGGACGGCGCCCGCGGTCGAGATGGCGCGGCCGTGCAGCGCCAGGGCCTCGGTGATCGTCGACTTGCCGGCGTCGGGGTGGGAGATCACCGCGAACGTGCGGCGGCGCGCGGCCTCCGCCGAGATGTGGCTGGACATGGATTCCTCAAGGTGTTGAAAAGTGCTTCGGGCCCGACCCTCAACGATAGCCGTGCGCAGCGACACGGCCCGGCCGCGTCACTGCGCGAGCGCGTCCTTGACGATGCCCGCGACGAGCTTCCCGTCCGCGCGCCCGGCCGTCTTCGGGCCGATCGCCTTCATGACCTTGCCCATGTCCTTCGGCCCCGAGAACCCGCCCTCGATGATCGCCGCGCGCACCAGTTCAGTGACTTCCGCCTCAGTGAGCTCCGTCGGCAGGTACCGCTTGATGACGGCCTCCTCCGCGAGCTCGTTGTCCGCGGACTCCTCCCGGCCCCCGGCGCGGAACGCGTCCGCCGCCTCGCGCCGCTGCTTCGCCTGCTTGACCAGCACCTTCACGATCTCGGCGTCGTCGAGTTCGCGCTTGCTCTTCCCGGCGACCTCTTCGTTCCGAATTGCCGTGATGATCATGCGGAGCGTGCCCAGTGTCACCTTGTCCTTCGCCTTGAGGGCGGCTCGCATATCCGTTTCCAACTGGGTCTTTAGCTCGCTCATATCTCGACAATCTACCGTTGGGGGTATGAAGATCAGCCGTGGACTTGCCGCAGCAGCCGGGATCGGGGTCGGCGCGGGGGCGCTGGCCCTCGCGTACGCGTCGCTATACGAACGCGTCCAGTACACGCTCAGGCACTTCGCGGTGCCCGCGCTTCCCGAAGGTGCCGAGCCTATCCGGGTCCTGCACATCTCCGACCTCCACATGACGCCCGGCCAGGTGCGCAAGGCCCACTGGGTCGCGTCCCTGTCGGCGCTCGACCCGGACCTGGTGCTCCTCACCGGCGACAACCTGTCGCACCCGGACGCGGTCGACCTGGTCGCCAAGACCCTCCGGCCGCTGCTCAAGGCGCCGGGCGCGTTCGTGTTCGGCTCGAACGACTACTACGCGCCGGTGTTCAAGAACCCGCTCCAGTACTTCAACCGCAACCACGAGCACCGGTACGGCGAGCCGCTGCCGACCGAGGAGCTGCGGAAGGTCCTCGTCGACGGCGGGTGGCTCGACCTGAACAACGCCGCCGCCGACAAGGTCGTGTCGGGCATGAACGTCCACTTCGCGGGCGTCGACGACCCGCACTTCGACCTCGACGACTACGAGCTGGTCGCCGGGCCCGTCCCCTCCAGCGCCGACCTGTCGATCGGCCTCACCCACTCGCCCGAGCCGCGCGTCCTCGACGCGTTCGAGGCCGACGGCTACGACTTCGTCGCCGCGGGCCACACACACGGCGGCCAGGTCTGCGTGCCCGGGTACGGCGCGCTCGTCACCAACTGCGGCATCGACCGCGAGCGCGTGAAGGGCCTGCACCCGTGGGAGGACATGTGGCTGCACGTCTCGGCGGGCCTGGGCACCAGCCCGTACGCGCCGGTGCGGTTCGCGTGCGCCCCGGAGGCGAGCCTCCTGACGTTCGTCCCGAAGGTCTTCTAGCCGCGGGGCCGGGGCCCGGATGTGACCGGGCCCCGCGCCCCCGACCCCGTTCGACGGCCCCGCCCGGGTTCGGGTAGCATTTCCAAACGACGCATCCGCCCAGCGTGTGCGCGAAAACAGAACATCGGGTTGTGGCGCAGCTTGGTAGCGCACCTCGTTCGGGACGAGGGGGTCGCAGGTTCAAATCCTGTCAACCCGACCACACGGTTCAGGCCGGGAGTTTCGACTCCCGGCCTGATCTGTGCTCACGGCTTGGGGGCGACCAGGCCCGCGTCGTAGGCGGTGATGACGGCGTGGACGCGGTCGCGGGCGCCGATCTTGGCGAGGACCCGGCCGACGTGCTTCTTGACGGTGGACTCGGTGAGGACGAGCCGCTCGGCGATCTCGGTGTTCGACAGGCCCCGGCCGACCAGGACGAGCACCTCGCGCTCGCGGTCGCTGAGGGCGCGCAGGCGCGGGTCGTCGGCGGGCTCGGCGGGCGGCGAGAGCACTTGGTGCGCATAGGCGTCGAGGAGGCGCCGGGTGAGGCTGGGGGCGACCACGGCGTCCCCGGAGGCGACGGCCCAGATGCCCGCCACGAGCTCCTCGGGGCGGGCGTCCTTGAGGAGGAAGCCGCTCGCGCCCGCGCGGAGGCCGTCGTGGGCGTACTCGTCGAGGTCGAACGTGGTGAGGATGATGATCCTGGTGCGCCCGCCGGAGGCGACGATGCGGCGGGTCGCTTCGAGGCCGTCCATGCCGGGCATGCGGATGTCCATGAGCGCCACGTCGGGCCGCAGGCTCGCGGCCGCGCGCACGGCCTCGGCGCCGCTCGCGGCCTCGCCGATCATCTCCAGGCCCTCGGTGCCCTGCAACAGCATCCCGAGGCCGAGGCGCTGCATGGGCTGGTCGTCGGCGACGAGCACGGTGATCACTGGGACGCTCCTGTTCCGGGCGGGGCGGTGGCCGGGTCGAGGACCACGTCCACGGTCCAGCCGCTGCCGCTTCCGTTGGGGCCGATGGTGGCCGTGCCGCCGTACAGGGCGGCCCGCTCGCGGATGCCGATGAGCCCGCGGCCCGGCTCGCGGCGTCCATTGCGGACGACGGGTTCGCCGCCGGTGTCGAGGACTCTGATGTGGACTCTGCTGTGGTCGACCGTCAGCGTCACCGCGGCGGCGGCCGGGCCCCCCGCGTGCTTGATGGTGTTCGTCAGGGCCTCCTGGATGATCCGGTAGACCGTCAGCTGCACGCCCGGCCCGAGCAGGTCGAGGCGGCCCGAGGTGCGGCAGGTGACGACCAGCCCGGCGGCGCGCACCCGGTCGAGCAGCGCGTCCAGGTCCCCCACGCCCGGCTGCGGACTGAGCGAGCGCGGGTCGCGGTCCTCCGCGTGCAGGACGCCGAGGACCCGCCGCAGCTCGTCCATCGCCTCGCGTCCGGTCTCGCCGAGCATCCGCAGCGTCGGGGCCGACTCCTCGCCGCGCCGGTCCGCGAGCGTCGCGGCCCCGTCGGCGAGCGTGACCATCACGGACAGGTTGTGGCCCAGGATGTCGTGCATCTCCCGGGCGATGCGCGTGCGCTCGGCCGCGGCGATGAGCCGCTCGCGCTGGTCGCGCTCGACCTCCATGCGCCTGGCGCGGTCTTCGAGGGCCGCGGTGTACATGCGGTGGATGCGCGCGGTCAGGCCCAGCGCGCCCGCGGCGGTGACCGTGCCCAGGATGAGGACCAGGCTCAGCAGCGGCTGCGACATGTCCTCGAACACGAGCACCATCAGGAGCATCCCCGCGCCGATCAGCACTGCGCCCCAGGCGAACAGGCGCAGCGGGCCGATCGAGGCGAGCGTGTAGAACGCGAACAGGGTGCAGAACGCGAATATGATGCTCACGCGCGCCGGCAGCCACAGACCGGACGCCGACTGCGCGACCACGAACACGGTGAGCGCGAAGAACACCGCGGCCGGGTGGCGGCGCCGCCACCACAGCGCGAGCGCCATCGCGACGGCGCACGCGTACGGCACGAACGCCGGGACGCCGCCGCGGTCCGCGTCCGGCGCGCTCTCGCCGAACAGCAGGTCCGACACGGCGACGAGGGCGACGGCCGCGACGACCGCCGCGTCCAGGACCCGCGGGTGCCGCCGGTCGAACCCGCGGGCCCGCCGCCGGAGCCGCACGGCGCGGTCCAGCAGCGGGTCGGCCGCGGGTTCGGGACTCATGGCCTTCATTGTCCGCGAAATCAGCGCGCCGCGTCGACGAGCGCCGCTTCGCCGCCGGTGCCGCCCGCGCCCTCCCCGGCGAGCCGCTCCTGGAGGCGCTCGCCTTCGACGTCCACGTCCGGCAGGATGCGGTCCAGCCACTTCGGCATCCACCACGAGCCGCGCCCGGTGAGCGCCATGACCGCCGGGATCACCGCCATGCGGACCACGACCGCGTCGAACACCACGGCCATCGTCAAACCGAAGCCCATCGACGCGATGAACGCCTGGTCGGCGAGGATGAACGCCCCGAACACCGAGACCATGATGAGCGCCGCCGCCACGACCACCCGCGAGGAGTGCCCGTAGCCCTCGACGATCGCCTGCCGCGGGCTCGCGCCGCGCACGTACGCCTCGCGGACCCGCGTCACCAGGAAGATCTGGTAGTCCATCGCCAGGCCGAACACGAGGCCGATCATCAGCACCGGCATCATCGACATGATCGGCCCCGGGTCCTCCACCCCGAACAGGCCCGCGCCCCAGCCCCACTGGAACACCGCGACCAGCGCGCCGAGCGCCGCGCCGACGCTGAGCACGAACCCGAGCGTCGCCATGAGCGGCACCAGGACCGAGCGGAACACCAGCATCAGGATGAGCGCCGCGAGGACGACCACGAGCGCCAGGTACGGGACGAGAGCGTCGCTGAGCGTCTCGGAGATGTCGATGCTCATCGCCGTCGCGCCGGTCACCGACCAGTCCGCGCCCGGGTCGCCCGCGAGCGCGTCGCGGATGGCGTGCACCAAGTCAGTGGTGGCGGCGTCGGCGGGCCCGGTCTCGGGGGTGACGGCGATGAGGACGGTGTCGCCCGCCTCGTTCGGGACGGCCTGCCCGACCGACGCGATCCCGTCGATGCCGTCGAGCGCGGCGGCGGCGTCGGCGGCGGCCGTGGCCGCATCGGCGCCGTCGAGGTCGCCGACGACCAGGAGCCGCCCGTTGTAGCCGTCCCCGAAACCCTCCTCGATGAGCGCGGCGGCCCGGCCAGCGGTCGTGTCCGAGGCTGGCCCGGTGGACATGCTCAGCTCCAGGTCGGCGGCGGGGATCGCGACGATGCCGAGCCCGACCGCGCCGACGAGGCCGACCAGGACCGGGCGGCGGGTCACGAACGCGGCCCAGCGCCTGCCGCGGTTCGGCTTCGACTCGTGCGCGCCTTCGGCGATGCGGCGGCGCTGGCGGCCGGCGAACACGCGCTTGCCGAGGAGGCCGCCGAGGGCCGGGAGGAGGGTCACGGCGATGACGACGGCGAGCGCGACGGCGACGGCCGCGGCGGCGGCCATCTGCGTCAGGAACGGGATGTTCACGACCGCGAGGCCCAGCAGCGCGATGATCACCGTCAGGCCCGCGAAGACCACGGCCGAGCCGGCGGTGCCGACGGCGCGGCCCATCGCCTCGGAGCGGGCGTCGGGGTCCTCGACGCGGCCGTCCTGCGCGAGCTCGGACCGGTAGCGCGAGAGGATGAACAGGGCGTAGTCGATGCCCACGGCCAGGCCGATCATGACCGCGAGGATGCCGGTCGAGTCGTTGACGTCGAGGAACGCGGTGGCGGCCGCGATGCCGAACGTGGTGAGCACGACGCCCAGGAGCGCGGTGAGGATCGGCAGGCCCGCCGACATGAACGCGCCGAACGTGAGCACCAGGACGATCAGCGCGACGCCGACGCCGATGATCTCGGTGGCGGGCGGGCCGCCGGACTCCTTGAGGACGTCGCCGCCGACCTCGATCTGGAGGCCCTCGGCTTCGGCGTCGGCGGCCGCGACGGCGTCGTCCAGGTAGTCGACCGTGGCGTCGTCGAGCTCCTTCGCCGGGGCGGCGTAGGTCACCTGGAGGACGCCGATGGTCTGGTCCTCGGCCGACAGCATGCCGATCGGGGTGCCGTCGGGTGCGGTCGCGAGGGGGCTGACCACGGTCGCGACCTGCGGGGAGTCCTCCATGGCGGCGGTCAGGGCCGCGATGGCGGCGGCGTTGGCCTCGGCCGTGAGCGGCTCGCCGTCCTCGGAGGCGAACACGATCCGCGCAGCGCCGCCGTCGGCGCTCATCTGCGGGAACCGCTCGTCCAGGAGGTCGAACGCCTCCTGCGACTCGGTGCCCGGGAGCACGAACTCGGCTTCGGTCTCTTCTTGCAGTGCGCTCGCGGCGACGCCGGCGCCCGCGGCGACGAGGACCCACACGGCGAGGACGAGCCATCGCAGACGCATGGACCCCCTGCCGAGCCGGTAGAGGAAGGTGGCCATTGGACTTGCGCTCCAATCGAAAGGACCGGTCCTGCACGCCTCACGGCGGCAGCTCCGCCGAACCTACGACCACCCCGGCCCACCCCAATGGGCCTGAAGTGGAATCCTCCACCCCGCAATGGGCCCCCGGTACCACTCGGACGCCGTCCGGCGGGCTCGCCGTTCACACGAACGAGGGAGCCCTTACGGCCAGTGATCGATCAACCGCTCAGCGGATTTCATTGAACGCTCAACAGGCATAGCCTCTCCCTACCCCGGCGCACCCTCCGATCCCCTGGGAGGCAACATGTCCACCCCCAGCGCCCAAGGTCCCGTGAAAGGCCGGAAAGGCACTTGGTCCAACCCGTCGACGCCGCAGATCGTCGCCTTGGCGATTTCCGGAACGGCGTTGATGCTCTGCTGCGCGAGCACGCTCGGTTCGATGGTAGGCAACGGCGACGAACCGGAGACGCCGACGGAAGTCGCCACCGAGAGCGAATCAGTCTCCACAGCGCCGACCACCGAAGGCCCGACCTTCTGGGGACTGACCGAGGAGCCCAGCTCGGCCGCTCCCGAACCTGAACCGGAGCCGACCACTGAGGAGGCCGAAGAGGTCTACTACGAGAACTGCGATGCCGCCCGCGCGGCGGGCGCCGCGCCGGTCCGCGAGGGTGACCCCGGCTACCGATCCGGCCTCGACCGGGACGGCGACGGGATCGGCTGCGAAGACTCCTCCTCGGGCGGCGGCTCGGATTCCGGCGGCGATTCCGGTGGCGGCAGCGACGACGGCGACGACTCCAGCTCCGTCTACTACGAGAACTGCGACGCCGTCCGCGCCGCAGGAGCCGACCCCATCCACCGCGGCGACCCGGGCTACCGATCCGGCCTCGACAGGGACGGCGACGGCGTCGGCTGCGAGTGAGGGGTAGAGGAAAGTTCACCACGGAGTCGGGCGCCTGCGGCAATGCCGGGAGCTGCGGGTCTGCTTAGGGTTTTAGGCATGGACATCGCAATGCCGCAGGCGCTCCCGTGGCGCCGAGCGCCCCGCGTGATCGTGCGGGGGCTGTGGGACGGCCGGACGTGGCTCGCCCTCGTACACCTGGTGACCGGGTCGGTGATCGGCACGCTCGGCGGGATCGTCATCGGGGTGCTGTTCGCCACCGCCGCAGCAGGTTTCGTCACCCTCGTCATCCCGGCGATCGCGCTCGCCGCGACCCTCCTCGTCAGCGCCGCGCTCACCGTCGTGCAGCGCGCCCGCCACACCGCCTACCTCGGGATCGTCTGGCCCAAGGACCAGTCGGCGCCAGTGACGTTCACGCCGCGGTCCCTCATCGGCGTGGTCGGCTCCGCGAAGACCTGGCGCCAGTTCTCGTACCACGTCATCGCGGGCGTGTACGGGTTCATCGCGGGGATGATCGCCCTGACCGTGTGGACGATCGCGCCCGCGATGATCGCCTCGCCGGTCTTCGGCCTCGCCTCGGGCCTGGAGGCCCGGCACCTGGGGATGTTCCTCGGCGGCGTGATCCTCCTGCTCGCGGCCCCGTGGATCACGCGCGGGCTCTCGGAGCTCGACGCGCTCTTCGCCCGCCAGCTCCTCGTGGGCACCACCCGCGCCCAGGTCCTCGAAGCGCGGGTGACGAACCTGACGGAGAGCCGTCACTCTACTGTGGATGCCGCGGACGCCGAGCGCCGCCGCATCGAGCGGAACCTCCACGACGGCGCGCAGCAGCGCCTCACCTCCCTCGCCATGAACCTCGGCATCGCCCGCGCCACCCTCACCGACCTCCCCGATGACGGCAAGCGCGCGCTCGCCGACGCCCACGAGGAGGCGAAGCAGGTGCTCACCGACCTGCGCGACCTCGTGCGCGGCCTGCACCCCGCGGTCCTGGAGGACCGGGGCCTGGACGCCGCGCTGTCGGCGGTCGCCGCGAGGTCGCCGATCCCGGTGCGGCTCAAGGTGGACATGGAGCGGCGCGTCGCCCGCGACGTGGAGGCCGTGGCCTACTTCGTGATCTCCGAGGCGCTCACCAACACCGCGCGCCACTCGGGCGCCGAGCACGCCGCCGTCGAGGTGACCCTCGAAGGAGAAACGCTGCGGCTCAGGGTGATCGACGACGGCCGCGGCGGCGCCGACGCCGAGAACGGCACCGGCCTCAAGGGACTGTCAGATCGCGTCAAGTCGATCGACGGGACGTTCAAGCTGACCAGCCCGCTCGGCGGGCCCACCACCATCGAAGCGGAGCTGCCATGCGCGTCGTGATCGCCGAAGACTCGGTCCTCCTCCGGGAAGGCCTCGCCAGGCTCATGGAGATCGGCGGGATCGAGGTCATCGACACCGTCGGCGACGCCGAGTCGCTGCTCCGCTCGGTCGAGCGCGACCGCCCCGACCTGGTCGTGGCCGACGTGCGGATGCCGCCCGACCAGAGCGACGAGGGCGTGCGCGCCGCGCTGGTCCTGCGCCGCCGCTACCCGGACCTGGCGATCCTCATGCTCTCCCAGTACGTGGAGGAGCGGTACGCGGTCGAGCTGCTCACCGGCCAGATGCGCGGCATCGGCTACCTGCTGAAGGACCGCGTCGCGGACGTCGAGGAGTTCCTGGACTCGCTGCGCCGGGTCGCCGACGGCGGCACCGCGCTCGACCCGGAGGTGATCTCGCAGCTCCTGGTCCGCCGCGAGGGCGACGAGCTCGACCGGCTGACGCCGCGCGAGCGGGAAGTGCTGTCGCACATGGCGGAAGGCCGCTCGAACGCCGGGATCGCGGGGGTCCTGTTCCTCTCCGAAGGGGCCGTCAGCAAGCACATCAACTCGATCTTCGCGAAGCTCGGGCTCCCGCCCACCGACAGCGGCAACCGCCGCGTGCTCGCCATTCTCAAGTTCCTGCAAGGCAACACGAAGGACCGGTCATGATCGACACCCCGACCAAGCCCGCCGCCGGCTCGCCCGACACCCCCGACCAGCCCGTCTACCCCGCCCGCAAGGTGTGGTGGATCGTCGGCGGCTCCATCACCGGCGCCGCCCTCGTCACCGGGTTCGCCTTCTACGGCGCCTGGTCCTGGGTCGTCTCCGCGGAGGACCGCGACGACTCGCGCACCGAGGAGTTCGACCGCGCCGTGAGCGCCGTCGACGTCACCGCCGACGTCGGGGACGTGCAGCTCGACGCCGCCGACGGCACCGTGCTCGACTTCCGCCTGGACGCCGCCTGGCGCGGCACCGAGCCCGACACGACCGAGGAGTGGAGCGGCACCACGCTCCTCGTCCACGGCGAGTGCGACGACGGCAACGTCCTCGGCCTCGACGTCGACCAGTGCCAGACGAACTACACGCTCGCCCTGCCCGCGGGCACCGACGCCTCGGCCGAGACCGGCGTGGGCGACATCCGCCTCGACGGCCTCGACGGCGACATCGACGTGGTCGCGGGCATCGGCTCCATCGACGGCGCCGACCTGCGCTCCACCGGGGTCACCGTGTCGAGCGGCGTCGGCGACGTGGACCTGGAGTTCGACGAGGTCCTCGGCGACATCACCGTCGACGCGGGCGCCGGGGACGTGGTCATCACCGTCCCCGACGACGGCACCACCTTCGACGTGCAGATCGACGGCGGCGTCGGCGACCGCGACATCCGCGTCGCGACCGACCCGAGCATCGAGGCCGACTACGTCATCAACGTGACCAGCGGCGTCGGCACCGTCACCGTCAAGTACGGGGCCTGAACCGCCCCAACGGGAACCGGAGACCCGGAGTCCCGCGGCAGGGTCAGGCCGCCTCGGTCCCGAGCGCGTCGACCGCGCGCAGCGCGATCGCGGCGGCCCGCCGCATCGCCGCCGAGGCGGCCTCCGCGTCCTCGCCGTCCTGGAGGCTGACGATCGCGGCGGCGCACACGGCGCCGACGACGGCCCCCACGACGCCCGCCGCGCTCGTCCGGTCCAGCGCCTCCGGATAAGCCGCCCGCATCGCCTCGGCGATGCGGGCCTGCCCCGTGAAGACGCTGCGGAGGATGCGCGCCTGGACCGTCGGCGACTCGACCATGAGCCGGGCCCGCATGGCGGCCATGCCGTTCGGCAGGTCGGCGGAGGCGGTGTCGGCGATCATCGCGTGCACCGCCGCGGCGAGGACCTCGCGCATCGGCGCCTCCGGCGCCCGCTCCCCGATCACCCGCAGCGCCAGCTCGATCCGCGCGGGCCCGTCGCTCAGGAGCACGTCCTCCTTGGTGGGGAAGTGCAGGAAGAACGTGCGCTTCGTGACGTCGGCGGCCTCGGCGATGTCCGCGACGCCCGTCGCGTCGTACCCGCGCTCGTTGAACAGCCGCGCGGCCGTCTCGATCAGGGTGCGCCTGGTCTGCTGCTTCTTGCGCTCGCGGCGCCCGAGTTCCTCCACCACCGGCCCAGCATAGTGCATCGCGAATACTAATACTCTAGGTATATTAATGCACTCGGTATACTGATAGGCTCGGGCCACTGAGCGCCTCGATCCGAGGCGCGACACCGAGAAGGAGTGCAGTCATGGGCGAGCTGACAGGGCGGACGGTGCTGGTCACCGGCGCGGGCAGGGGCATCGGGCGGGCGGAGGCGCTGCATCTCGCCTCGCTCGGCGCGAACGTCGTCGTGAACGACCCGGGCGTGTCGATCGACGGTCACGGCGGGGACGAGAGCGTCGCCGCGGCCGTCGTCGCGGAGATTCACGCCCTCGGCGGCCGGGCCGTCGCCGACACCGGCAGCGTCACCGACTGGGACGACGCCGGGAGGATGGTCGAGCGGGCCGTCGAGGCGTTCGGCGACCTGCACGCCGTGGTCAACAACGCCGCCACCGAAGTCAACAAAGGACTCGAACGGCTCACCGAAGCCGAGTTCGACGGCGTGGTGGCCGTGAAGCTCAAGGGCGCGTTCGCGGTGAGCCACTGGGCCGCCGCGCACTGGCGGCGGGAGTCCGACGCGGGCGCGACGGCCGACCGCGCGATCGTCAACACCGCCTCGGGCTCAGGGCTGTACAACCCCCTGCCGGGCCAGTCGAACTACGCGGCGGCCAACGCGGCGGTCGCGGCCATGACCACCGTCCACGCCCTGGAGCTGGGGCGCCTGGGCGTGCGCGTCAACTGCATCGTCCCCTCCATGGTCCGCACCCGCCTGACCCTCCAGGTGCCGGGCATGGACCAGGCCCCGCCCGAGGACGGGCCGGACCCGAAGGACCCGGCGGTCGTCGCGCCTCTCGTGTCCTATCTGGTCAGTGCCGCGTGCCCGCTGACGGGGCAGTTCCTCTCCGTGCGGGGCGGCACCGTGAGCGCGATCCGCGGATGGACGCCCGGCGAGCACGTCAGCAAGGACGGCGATGCGTGGACGGTTCCCGAACTCGCGCAGCGCTTGGAGGCGCTGCCGCTCGACGACCCGTTCGAGCGCCTCGCGGCCGCGCTCGGCACAGCGCTCGGCACCCATGGACGCGAAGCGCTGCAAGCGATGATCGCCGCCGAGCTCGACAAACCCTGACCCGGCGCTCAACCCGAGGTGTTGCTCGGCCTGCCGGGCCGACCGGGACGGCGGGCCTCGGCGCCGATCAACCCGCAGCGCCAGTTAGCCTGCGGTGCCGGTCGGACCGCAGTGCCGCCCAACCCGCCACGCCGGTCGGCCGACAGTGCCGGTCGGCCCGCGGCGCCGGTCAGCCAGCGGCGCCGGTCAGCTCCGCGAAGGCGTCGTCCCTCCCCAGAGCCACCCCGGCGTCGTACGCCTCCCGGAACGCCTTGTCGCCCAGCGCGTCACGGGTCCGCACCTCGGTGCGTAGTGCGGCGTCGTAGCCGCGGCCGTCGTCGATGCCCAGGAGGGCGCGGCCGAAGCCGAGCCTCCGGGCCGCAAGGGCCGCATCGCCTTCGGCGAGCGCGTTCGCCGCGGACACGCGGGCCGCCATCGCCAGGTCAGCGGCGCCCGCGCCCTCGACCTGCGACTGCGGCAGTCCCGCGATCGCGCGCGGCGACGGCTCGTCCCGCAGCAGCGCAACAAGATCTTGGATGGCGGCGCTCATGACGCGCATGCGCTCGCCGAGGCTCGGCGCCCCGTCGAGGGCGCTCTGCGCGGCGGGCAGTTCGGCGACGGCCTCGTCGTACCGGCCCTCGGCGACGAGCACCGGGAGGCGGAACCACCGCACGTACGCCTGGCTGAGCGGTTCGCGGGCGGCGTCGGCGAGGGCGGTGGCGCGTCCGATCGCCTCCCAGGCGCGCGGGATCGATCCGTTGCGGGCCAGGCAGTATGCGAGTTCGGCGTACGCCTCGCTCGCGTCGCCGCGCGTCCCGAGTTCGTCCAGGAGCCGGGCGGCCTCCACAAGGGCCAGTTCGGCGCCTTCCATGTCGCCCTGCCAGCCGAGGCGCTCGCTCTTGACGCGCAGGGCGGACGCGAGGCCCCAGCGTTCCCCGAGTTCGGCGAAGATCGCCTCGGCGCGGTCGATCGGCGCGGCCCCTTCGAGTCCGGTGAGGATGCTGCCGGTCGCGGCGGCGATGAGCAGGGCCGTGCCGAGTTCCCAGCCGTGCAGGTTCCGGCCCTCGATGTCGGGCGCGTCGGGCAGGTACGCGGCGCCCATGGAGACGAGGAACCGTCCCGGGGCGTCCTCGGGGAGCGCCTGGCCGAGCTGGACGCCCTTGCTGACGGCCTCTTGGCCTGCGGCGTAACCGCCGAGCTCGACGGCGGCGACGCCTTCGAGGATGAGGGCGGCGGGCTGGAGCGGCTCGGGGATGTCGGCGGGGACGGCCAGCACGAGGTCGGTCCAGGTGCGGAACTCGGTGTGGCTGCCGAGGAGGTGCCAGTACCAGAACATGGCGGCGACCATGCGCAAGCCGGTCTCGATGTCGGCGGTGGCTGCGGCGCGGCCGATGACGGCGACGAGGTTGCCGTGCTCGGCGTTCAGGCGGGCCATGGCGTCGAGCTGGGCGGCGGTGCGCAGTTCGGCGTCGGAACGCTCCACGAGTTCGACGCAGTACACGGCCATCTCGTCGGCGACGCGCTCGGCGTCGCCGCTCTCCTCCAGGCGCGCGACGGCGTAGGAGCGGATGGTCTCCAGCATCCGGTACCGCTCGCCGTCCCGGTCCACTAGGGACTTGTCTACGAGCCCGGCGAGCGCGTCGAGGTCCTCGACCCGTTCCAGGGCGACCCCGGCGGGGTTGACGCACAGCCGCATGGCAAGGGCGCGTTCGTCATCTGAGAGCAGGTCCCAGCTCCAGGCGATGACGGCGCTGAGGGTGCGGTGCCGGGCGGGCGCGGTCCGATCGGCACCGGCGAGGAGCGCGAACCGGTCGTCCAGTCTGGACGCGATCTGCGCCGCGTCGAGCGCCCTCATGCGGGCGGCGGCGAGTTCGACGGCGAGCGGCAGGCCGTCGAGTCGGCGGCAGATCTCCACGACCGCATCGATGTTCGCCGCGTCGAGCTTGAAGTCCGGCTTGACGGCCGCGGCCCGCTCCACGAACAGCCGCACCGCGGGGCTCGACGCGGGGTCTTCAGTGGACAGCGGCAGGGGCGGGATCGGGAACAGTCGCTCCCCGCCGATCGCGACCGCTTCGCGGCTGGTCGCGAGGATGCGCAGCCCCGGGCACGCGCCGAGGAGGCGCGCGGCGAGATCGGCGACGGCGTCGAGCTGGTGCTCGCAGTTGTCGAGGACGATCAGGGCGTCCTGCCCGCCGAAGTACTCCTCCAGGCGGGAGGCGGCGTCGTGCGCGGACGGCTCCAGCAAGCCCGCCTCGCGCGCGCCGATGGCGCGGAGCACGGCGGGCGCGACGTCGTTCCCGTCGGTGGTCGAGGCGAGCTCCACGAGCCAGACCCCATCGGGCGCACCGCCTTCGGCGGCGATCTTCGCGGCGGTCTCGACCGCGAGGCGGGTCTTCCCCGCGCCGCCGGGCCCGGTGACGGTGACCAGGCGCGCGCTGCCGACGGCGTCGGCGAGGGCGGCGAGGTCGTCTTCGCGTCCGACGAAGCTCGTCAGCAGCGACTTGAGGTTGGAGCGGCGCGCGGGCTTCTGCACGGGCGCGGCGGACTGGCGCAGGATCTGGAGGTGCAGGTCGGCGAGTTCGGAGGAGGGGTCGGCGCCGAGTTCGTCGGCGAGGCGCTCGCGGGTCTGCTCGTACACGTCGAGGGCCTCGGCGGGGCGGCCGGTCGCGTAGAGGGCGCGCATGTGGAGGGCCTGCCAGCGCTCGTCGAGGGCGTGGGCGGCGGCGAGGGGTTCGAGTTCGGCGAGGACGTCGGTGCCGGTGGCGATTTCGAGGGCGAGGCGCTCTCGGGTGGTCTCGGTGCGGAGGCGTTCGAGCCTGACGGCCTCGTTCTGGGCGAACCGGTAGTCGAGGAGGTCGGCGAGGGCGGGGCCGCGCCAGAGTCCTTCGGCTTCCTTGAGCGCGTTGAGGTCGCCGCTGCGCCTGCCGGTCTCGGCGAGGCGCTCGAAGCGGACGAGGTCGACGTTCCCGGGTTCGACGTCGAGCTTGTACCCGGCGGCGCCGCGGACGACCTTGTCGGCGCCGATGGCGCGGCGCACGCGGGAGACGAGGGCCTGGAGGGCGTTCGTGGAGGTCGCGTCGTCCTCCCAGATCGCGTCGATGAGCGTGTCTGCGGAGACCTCCCGCCCGGCCTCGAAGGCGAGCCGCGCGACGAGCGCGCGGAGCCGCGCCCCGGCGAGGTCGAGGGGCTGGTCCTTGTCGTCGCGGAGGTCGAAGGAGCCGAGAAGGAGTACGCGCATACGGGTAGTGTGCCCTGCCCGCCTGAGCGACGCCGAAGTCGGCCCGGTCCGTCTTGACGTTCTCTTGACGCTCCCGCCCGTGAACGCCATCACATATCACCCGATCGTGGACAGCGGGTCGGAAACTGTCGGACCCCGTCGATAGCTTCGAGTGAGCAATTGAATACCGCGCCGGACCTCCGGGTCCGCCGCGACAAACGATCGGACGGTGCGATGACCATGACGACCTCATCCAGCAGCCCCCAGATCCACACGAGCCTCGACACCGACCCGCCGGCGCCCGCGACTGCGCCGCCCGGCCCCGAAGCGCTCGCGCAGGCGCTCCAGTTCGAGACGATCCCCATCGACCTCCTCCGCGAGCACTTCACGAGATGGCTGGTCGAGACCCTCACGCAGCACCGCTTCCCACCGGCCGAGGGAGCGCCGGAAGCGGCGGTGTCGCCGATACCTGGAGCGGCCCCGGTCGCCGAACCGGCTGCGGCCACGGGACCCGCGCGAAAGCCGAAGCGGCCCAGTGCGGGCAGTCGCCCGCCGACCCGGAAACGGGAGGGCCCGCTCGCCGACGCGATCCCGCCGCCGCTCTCCTCCCCGCCGGTTCCGCCGCCAGACTCAACTCCGCAGCCCGATCCGCCCGCATCGCCGGAACCGCAGACAGGCCGACCGCAGTATGTCCGCATGGGCGACAAGTCGGTCTGGCTGACCAAGCCGATGCTCCGCTCGCGCGGCTGGACCGAGGCGGCGATTCGGGATTTCCTGCCCGGACCTGAAGCGCTGAAACCGAACCCGCGGTTCGCGGTCTCGGGCGCGCCGATGCCGGTCTGGCGGCCCGCCACGGTCGCCAAGGCCGAGTCCGACCCGAAATGGCGGGCCTGGCTCGAACGCTCCCTCAACCGGAGGCAGACCACCCTCGCCGACCTGGCCGAGACTCCCGACCTGGAGTTTCGCAACCGCATCGAACTCGCCGACCAAGCGATCAAGGAGTGCCTGGCCCCGCCGACCCTCCTGGAATCCCTGGAGCCCGCCATGTGACCGAATCCGAGAGACCCCGCCGCCGCTGGCCGCTGAAGCCGCCACCGGCAGCCAGCGGCGGCGCACCGCGATTGGGGGAGGGGGAATCGGGAAACCGGGGATGGAGGGGCGGGCCGGATCTTAGGTTGGAGGTCGGTTCGCAGGGGATCGACAGGAGGTTTGCTATGAGTGATTTCGCGTTCGCGGGCAAGACGTTCGTGGTCCGGCTCGACAACGGCGTGGTGCTGCACAACATCTATGCGGCCGAGGGCAACAGGCTCCAGTACGCGGAGATCGACGGTGCCTCCGAGAGCGCCTCGGGGACGGTGGACCTGCACGTCGCGGAGGTCTCGCCCAAGGTCTACCTGCTCGGATGGAACGAGGTCACCGGCACCGCGGTCACCCACGTCATGAACTTCCACGACCGCACGATCACCGGCTTCTGGTCCTTCGCCGACCACGGCGGCCGCACCGGCGAAGTCCACTCCGGGACCTTCGAGGAACTCGACTAGCCGCGGCCGCAGGTGGGAGGATGAGCGGGCCCGAACCGAGGAGGACGCCATGAACGTCAACGTGGACCGGTCGAGCGTCGCCATGGGCGACGACGTCTACCCGCACACCGAGACCGTCGACCTGCCCGAGGCGAGCACGATCGCCGAGGCCGTCGCCTACTTCCGCCAGCGCCGGTACCTTCCGCTCATCATCGGCGGGCGCGCCACCTGGCTCCTCGAAGTCAACGGCAAGCCTGCGGCCGTGATCGCCGAGCAGTGGCCCGAGCCCAAGTTCGCCGTCGACCCGTCCGACACGCTCGGCTCCTTCGGCGAACCGCTCTCCCTCATGTTCAAGTACCGCGCCCAGATCGACCCCGACGACCTCTACGACACCCTCGACGGGGGCTGACCGACCGGGCCTGGCGAGCACGCGGGTCAGGCGAGTTTGAAGCCCGCTGCCGTGGCGAGTTCTCCGGCGATCTCCACGGCCTGGTCGGGGGTGATGAGGGCGCCTTTGAGGCTCATCAGGCCGGTGATCCGGCCGAGGTCGGAGCGGCGGAGGTCGCAGCCCTTGGCGTTGGCGACGCGTGAGAAATCCGCGCCGGGGAAGGAGCAGTCGATGAAGACCGCCTTCGAGAGGTCCCCGAGGAACGTCGCGTTCGTGAACCGGCAGCGCTCGAACACGACCGGGCCCTTCGCGGTGCCGATCGAGACGCCCGCGAAGTCCGCCCGCGAGTCGGCGACGTAGAGGTCCTGGACGAGCGTGAACTGCGCCTGCCAGCCCACAAGCTGGCTCTCGGTGATCTCCACCCGGCGGGCCGTCGCCTGCTCCCAGCGGGCGTTCGACAAAACCGCGTGGTCGACGGCCACATCGACCACCTCGAACGGCGAGAGCACCGCCCCGGACAGGTCGCTGTTCCGGATCACCGAGCCCTCAAGGCTCCCGTCGCCGTGCCCGCCGGTCCAGTCCGCGCCCTCGATCAGGCGCTCGCTCCACTCGAAGTCGTAGTCGAGCGCCTCGTCGAGCGGCCGCAGCCGCTCCTCCTCGACCAGCGGCTTGCGCATCACCAGCTTGTCGTCGATCTTCCTGAACTTCACCCGGCGCCTCCTCCATCGACCTCGGCAGGCTACGCCACCCCACCGACGATTCCGGCCCGTCGACGCCCGCGGAAGTGACCCCGCCGCCACAACGCCGGGACACCCCGGTCTCCCGATTTCCGCTATGGTCGGCCATATGTCTTCATCCACCCCCGATGAAAACGCCCACAACAACAACACTCCAGACCCCGATGCGAACGCCCCGGACCGAACCGCCTTCCTCGCCTCGATGCGCGAGGGCGTCTCCGGCTCGATGGCCCGCCTGCGCGCCTCCCTCCACAAGGCCGCCCACCCGACCCTGACCGCGCTGATCTGCGCGAGCGCCTGCGCGCCCGTGATCGCCGCCGCGGCCGGCGCCGGCCTCACCCTCACCGCCGCCCTCGCGCTGCTGGGGTCCGTGGGCGGGAACGCCGTCAGCGAGTTCATCGGCGACCGGCTCGCCCGGCTCAAGGGCCGGGACGCCCCCGCCGCGGAGGCCGCGCTGGCCGAGGCGTTCAGCGAAGTGCTGCAATCGGATTCGCCCGACACGGCCGAGGTGCGGCGGGCCCTGGCGGCCCTGCTGGAGCAGACCGGCGCCTTCACCATCGTGATCGGGGAGGCCGCCCGCGACGACGACAGCGAACTCCTCGAAGCCGTGCGCGCCGAGTTCGAGCACCTCGCCGGGCTCAGCGAGGAGAACCACCGGCTCCTCCTGGAGCAGGGCGCCCGCATCCTGGACCTGTGCCGCGACCACGCCGCGAGCCTCAGCCTCCAGACCACGGTCCGCGACACCGCGCAGGAGACCCTGGGCGTGCTCGTCCAGTTGTTCCAGTTCGTGCAGTACGTGGCCGCGACCCCCGGCGCCGAGCACGGCACGACCCGCTGGGACGGCAACCCCTACCTCGGGCTGCAACCGTTCACGACCAGCGACGCCCCGATCTTCTTCGGCCGCACCGCCACCCTCGCGCAGCTCGTGGCCGCGGCCGAAGCCTTCGTGCCCGGCGGGTCCATGATCGTCACGGGCCCTTCAGGAGTCGGCAAGTCCTCCCTGCTGCGCGCGGGGTTCGCGCCCGCGGTCGAGCACGGCCTCTTCCGGGAGGACCCGAGGCAGGGCCCCTGGCGCACGGTGCTCCTCGAACGCCCCGGCGAACGGCCCCTCACCGCGCTGGCGGCGGAACTCGCCAAGCACGGCGGCCCCGACTCGACCACCACCGAGCAGTCCCTCCGCACCGGCCCCGAGGCCGCCGCCGCCCGAGTCGAGGAGCGCCGCAACGGCCCTGACGGCGCCCGCCCCGAACGCCTCCTCATCCTCCTCGACCAGGCCGAAGAGCTCTTCACCCTCGCGAACGAGGAGGAAAGAACTCTCTTCCTGCGGGCGCTGGAGTCGATCGCGAAGAGCCCGGGCGCCTTCACCGTCCTCGGCATCCGCAGCGACCACATCGACGACTGCATGGCGGTCCCCTCGCTCCGCGACACCGCGCAGCACCGCCTGTTCAGGGTCGGCCCCATGACCCGCGACCAGATGCGCCAAGCCATCACCCTCCCCGCGGCCGCCGCGGGCGTCCGCATCGACGACCGGGTCGTCGCCACCCTCCTCGAAGACCTCTTCGGCACCAAGGACACCCCGAGGTCACCGGGCGCGGCGCTCCCGCTCATGTCGCAGACGATGCTGCTCCTCTGGAACCACGGCCGAGCCGACCGCCGCCTCACCGAAGCCGAGTACCTCGCCATCGGCGGCGTCCACCGCGCGGTCACCACCGCCGCAGAGGCGGCCTACAACACCCTCACCGAATCCGAACGCATCACCTCCCAGCACCTCTTCCGCCGCCTGGTCGGCGCCGAATCGGCGGATCGGCTCGTCCGCACCGAAGTCGCGGCCGACTCCCTCACGGATGCGGAGCGAGCGGTCGCCCGAACCTTCCTCGACGCCCGCCTGCTGGTCGCAGACGCCGCAACCGTACAGATAGCCCACGACATTCTCCTGGAGCAGTGGGACCGCCTCAAGAAATGGATGGAACCCGACCTCACCGCCCGCATCCTCCTCACCCGCCTCGAAGCCGCCGCGGACCAACGGAAGCAGGGCACTGGCGACCTCTACTCGGCCGCCAGCCTCGCCGCGATCGCGACAGACGGCGAACCGCGCTGGGCGGCATTGCGACTCGCGCCGACCAAGGACGCCGCCGAGTTCCTCCAGCAGTCGCGGGCCAACGCGCGACGCGCCGACCGCGACCGCCGCATCCGCCTCGCCACGCTCTCGGCACTCGCCGTCATCGCCATGCTCATCGGCCTCTACACCATCTTCCAGAACGGCGAACTCACCGACGAACGCAACCGAGCCGTCTCCCAACGCCTCGCGGCCGACAGCATCGCCCTCCTCGGCACCGACGGCGAACAAGCCCGACTCCTCGCGGCCGCCGCCTGGAACCTCAGCGAAACCGACGACGCCTACGAAGCCCTCATCCGCTCCGCGAACGACACCTCCACCGGCCTGGTCACCACCGACACCCTCGACAGCATCATCGACCTCGCAGTCAGCCCGGACGGGGCATGGGCAGCCTCTATCGGCTTCGGCGGCTCGATCGAGCTGTGGAACACCGAGAATTGGACCTCCGTGCATCTCGCTTCGGACGGTCTCTACCTCCTGAACGCCAGCGCGCTGGAATTCAGCCTGGACGGTCGAATGCTCGCAGCAGCTACCGAGTCCGGAATCATCATCTGGGACACCGCAACCGCAGAACAGGTCGCAGGGTTCATCACGCTCGCCGAGGGTGATCTGGCGTTCAGCCCTGATGGCAAGAAGTTTGCGGTCCTCGCCAAGGGTGCGGTCGAACTATGGGAGCTTCCGACACAAGGAATGGTGACTGAGCTTCCTTCAACGGAGGACATCAGTGCCTTGGCCTTCACGAATGACGGGGATTCGCTCCTCGTATCCGGAATCGATGCAGGTCTGCGCGAATGGAACCTGGCGACCGACGAGCTATCCGAAGTGCAGGTTCCCCCGAGCTCGTGGATCGATCAGATGTGGGTGAGCCCTGAGTCCTCGAACGAGATGCTGGGCTGCTTTGAACAACAATGCATGTCGAGACCTCAGGAAGGACAGTGGGAACCGATCGAGTCGGCGCAGTGGAGCGCCACTTACGCCATCGCGCCCGATGGCAGTGGGATCGCGAACTACGACTCGGGCGGGTTGTCTGTCTGGGACGCCGAGACTGATTCCTGGTCCTTCACCTCGCTCCCTGAGACCGATGTGAAGCGGCTGGTGCTCTTCCCCGAGGGGCACACTGCCGCCGCCGCTACCAGCGCGGGCATACAAGTGTGGAACCTTACCAGCCCGGCCACCACGGGCTCTCGACCCGAGTCCGTGGAGAGCGTCACCACTGCCGCAGCCTCCGATCGAGTCGTCTTGCACAGCCTCGATGGCACTGCCGTCTGGGACTTCCCGGACACGCTCCTCAGGCAGCTCGACGATGAAGGGGATGCCACGGTGTTCACACCGATCCACCTCAGCGCAAACGGAAGTGTCGCCGGTGGGAAGGGTCTCGTCAACGGGCAGAGCGCTGTCCAGTTGTGGGAGGCAGATACCGGTGCGCGACTACCTGCGCCGGATGGACACGGCAAGCTCTTTGAGCAGATCGCGCTCAGTCCAGACGGGGCGCGGCTTGCAGCGGTGGTTCGTATCGATGACACCTCCGTAATCCAGACCGACGAGTTGTGGATCTGGGACCGCTCCTCAGGGGAGGCGATCTTGTCGGCGGCCAAGTCGAGCGAGGACATCAGCGCACTTGCGTTCAGCCCGGATGGGACGGCAGTGGTTACTGCCGAGGCATCTGGCGAGGTCAAATTCAGGAGCAGCACGGATGGGCGCACGATAGACACGCTCGCAAGCGGAGACAGCAGCCTCTACAACCTCACTTTCAGTGCCAACGGTCGATATCTTGCCGCGAACGGGAACGCCGGACCGAGGCTTTGGGACCTGGAAACCGGTGAAAGCCGGTCTGCCGAGGCGGTTCCGGCCACCGCGGGTATTGCGTTCTCGCCGGATGGCAAATTCCTAGTACTCAGTGACGACCTGGGTCTGAGCGTTTGGGACCTCGAACGTGACCAGGTCGTCCGCCAAGTCTTCTTCGAAAGGGCTGGTGACTTCGCCGGATTCCGGTCCGATTCCTGGAACCTGATCGGACTGAATGTGCAGCGGCTCGTCGTTCACGACCTCTCGTTCCTCACGGACCCCTACCAGACAGTGTGCGAGCGGACCGATCGGGGGTTGACCCGGGAGGAGTGGGACGAGTACCTCGGGGAGTTCGAGTTCGAGGAGTTCGAGGTGTGCGGTTAGGGGAGCATCTGGACCAGGTCTTTGACCGCGACCTGCTGGGAGAGCAGGAGCCACAGGAGGAGTCCGACGAGGGCGATCTTGACGAAGAGGCCGGTGGCTCGGTCGGTGAGGTCGATGCCCGCGGAGAGGCGGGGGGCGCGGGCGGGGGTGTGCTCTGGGCGGGATTCGTCGCGGAAGCGGTGGAGGCGCTGCTCGGTTTCGGCGAGGTAGGCGGTGTCGGCCGTGCCCGCGAGGACGATCGCCATGCGGGACAAGGTCTCCTCGACCTCGGGCGGGACCGAGGCCAGCATGGAGTCGTGGCCCGACAGGTGCTCCCGCAGATGCGCCACGCTCAACCGCAGCAGCAGCGCGGTCGGGTGCTCCACCCCCGGGCCCGCCCCGGCCTGGAGGTGCCGGGCCTGGCGTTCCGCGGCAACGGCGACGGACTGCAATGCCCTGCGCCGCTTTCCGGAAGCGTCGGCCGCGGGGTGCTTCGCGCGCTTGTCGGGCAGCGACGCCAGGAACTCCGAGACCCGGTCGAGCGCGTACCACCGCCGTACCCGCGAACGGAGCACCCGGTCGAAGGCCCATACGCATCCGGCCGAGGTTGCGATGCCGAGCAGCAGCATGAGGAAAGCGCGCTCGTTCTCCCTGGCGGGGCCGGGCGACAGCAGGACCTCGGTTGCGACCAGGAACGCCGCCAATGCCGCCGACAGCAGCCCGACTCTGGAGAAGAGGTGAAGACGGTAGACCGCCTTCGCCGCCTGAAAACGGCTCTGCGCGTCGATGTGCGCTGCGGGCAACGGGAGCGGCGGGGCCCAGAAGTACCAGGCCCGCCGGTCCGAGTACATCCACTTGAACGGCCGCATGAACCCCAGAGGGCTCCACAGGTCGACCGCGAAGAGGCAGAGAAGGAGCGCGAAGGAACCCAGGTCGCCGCTGAGCGGCGACGTGTCGGTGTACGACCCGACCGCGAACAGCACGAGGTACACCCCCGCCCCTGCGACCGCGAGCGACGACAGGAGCAAGAACGGGATTCCGAACGCGTTGTGGATCAGCGCCGACACGGTTTTGAGCCCCCGGCCGCCCCGGTTCTGCTCCATTCGGGCTGCACGGAACATGTACTTGGCCGTCACGAGCGGGCCCCGCTCCGCGAGGCACCTCGCCCATCGCTCGTCGATCACCTCGATCAGGATGCTGAACAGCCAGCCGAGTGCGCAGAACAGCAACAGGTGCAGCAGGAACAAGCCGGTCGTGGCAACCAGAACGGTCGCGACGAATTGCAGCGCATACATGCGAGGGGCACTCCTGGAGGGGGAGAAGGGGCCCAAGGATGATACTGCGGCCGGGCGCTTGGCGGGGGTTCACCGAGTCCCGCGGAGGCGCTGGGCGAGGCGGTGGATTGCTGTGGTGATTGGGCCGCGTTTGGTTGGGCGGGGGCGGCCGGTGGTGTGGGCTGCTGCCAGGGGTTCGGAGGCTTGGAGGAAGCGGTCCCAGGCTCGTTCGCGGAAGAGGGGGAAGGAGTCGGGGGCTTCGTAGCGGCGGTGGCGGCCGGTGCGGGTGTCGCGGTGGTAGGTGTTGGTGGGGTGCCAGGGCCAGGGGCCGGGGTCGAAGGCGTCGTAAGGGGCGGTGCGGAGGATGTACCCGGATGGGTGGGTTGTGAGCTGTGTCGGACGGTTTTTGGGTGCAGTCGGCTGCGGTATCGTCGAACACGACATAGGAAGCTCTGCTTTCTTGTTGGAAGCCGCCCGGTGGTCGTAGTTGGTAGCTAAGTTGCCACTGGGCGGCGTTTTTTATGGACGGTGTAAAGAATGAACACCGCCCACGGGATTGTCAACCCCATGTGACGGTGTGTCGCGAAGTCTTATATGGATTTTGTTGGGGGCAGCCCTATCAGCGCGCGGCCCGCAGGAGGCTCTTGAAGTCCGAGACTGCAAGGTCGAAGACCGGAGACTCGTTGCCCAGCTTGGAATCCCGGATGTGCATGGCGTCTGAGTCGTTGCAGGCCATCAGTTCTACGCAGTTGGTGTTGTTGTCGCTGCCGCTGCGAGAACTCTTGCGCCAGGCCCGACGAAGCTCAACGCAGCTGGTGTTGTTGTCACTCCCGCTGCGGGTGCTCTTCCGCCAAGCTGTCACGTCGGTCATCGAGGTGCTCCTTCAGCGCGATCGATTTTCCCAGGAGGAACTTCCATCGCTCATCGTATCGCTCGATGCGAGGGATTTCCTCGATGCACCAGCTGTCGTCCAGCACCTCGGTGTACACGAAATCCGGGCCGCCGAACTCGGCCTCACCTGCGCGGTAGATGTCAAATGCACCGCCGTGTTCCAGGTGCACCGCCGGGACGATCCTGATCTCCCAGTTCGGAAGCGAGTCAAGGTATTGGAGCCGCTTGAGCTGCTCGATGCGGTCGGCCTCTGGGAGGAACCGCAAGTTCAGAAGCGCGGTCTCGCTGATGAGGATCACGACCCGCGGATTGTCGGTGCGGGCCAGCAACGCCTTGAGCCGCTCCAGCTTGAACTTCCAACCGCGATTGAGCTGCTGATCGGTGGAGCCTTCGGCCATCCGCAGGAACTTGAAGTGGTAGGCGCGGGTCTGCGCGATGCCCGGGATGTACAGCGGATCCCACTTGCAGATCACGCCGTTGTACATCTCGGCGTACTGGAGGCAGATCGCATTGAAGCGCTGGTCTGCTCGGAAGTTGCTCTGCGCTTCGTTGCGGGCGATGTCGATCATGTAGTCGCGCAACTCGTCGCTGAGTTCGAGCAGGTCCGCGAGCGCGTAGCAGTCGCCGACCGAGGGGCAGGATCGACCCTGCTCCATCTTCGCGATCGTCTGGTAGTTCTTGCCGAGGAAGTTCGCGACATCCGTCTGAGTCAGGCGCTTCGTCTTCCGCCCGAGCGAGACGACTCGGCCCGGGAACCACTTGGCGAGCTTGGACTCAGGCACGCGGTGCCTCCTTCATCGGAGTGATGACCATTCGACGTCTCATGATGACACTCCGTTGTCGATCGGCAAACATCTGTCAGTTTTCGTCATTCAGGAATCGTCATTGTTCCGTCGTCATTCAGAACTCGGGAGGTGAAGCTACTGGTCAGGGGCTTGTGGGCGGCCTACATTCGGTGCATCGCGGGAATGGAGGATGCGATGAGCAGACCGAGACCGGGTGAGTCGGGGCGAGAGGCGTTGGAGCGCGGGGGGTTCAGTGACGGGCGGGGCGAGTTCACGGTGCGGGCGTCGAGTTCCGTTGCGCCGGACTCGTTCCAGGTGTACACGGGCGAGGGGCACGCGGACATCGTGTTGATCGTGTCCGGGCTGAACACGGGGCACCTGCATGCGACGTGGGGCGCGAAGTGGCGGGCCTGCACTCCGGAGTGGAAGGTGTGGTTCGAGGACGCCGCGTTCAAGGTGTTCTACACCGGGCACGGGATCGGGGTGCGGTTCTGTGACGGCTGATGAGGAGGGGGTCCACCCGGACGAGGACGGGTGGCTCGGCGACTTCGCCAGGGGGCCTGCGGTGTTCGCGGTTTACCGGGAGACGAAGGGGGCGCATCCGCTGGCGCCGCCGGAGTACCGGATCGAGTGCAACGACGGGGCGGGGCCGCGGGTGATCTGTCGGATTCTCGACGCGTCCGATCCGGTGCCGGAGTGGTACGGCGCCTGGGAGGGCGACCAGTGGTGCGAGTGGATCTTGCAGCGGGCCTTCGGGCTCATCAAACGGCCGCGGAACCGGTAAGGGGCCTTCGGCCTCCGCAAGCCGCCCGAGGTCCGGGGGAACCCCCAGGCCTCCCGACCCGGGCATGAAAAGGGCCGGCCGATGCTTGGTGGAGCATCGGCCGGCCCGCTCGCCTTCGTAGATCCTATATCCTATAGGAAATAGGATGTAGGATCGCCGGTCAGAAGTCGGCCGGGGCGAGGATCGGGCTGCCGAGCTTGCCCATCAGGTCGTTCGCCGGGTGGTTGCGCTCGCTGCCGAGGAAGAAGCTGAAGATCGTTCGGCGCCATTCGTCGGGCGAGATGCGGTTGTCGTGGTCTGCGTCGAGGAACTCGAAGAGTCGGTGGCTCTCTATATAGTCGACCCCGTTCCAATTGCGAAGGAGGTGGACGAACTCGCCGGAGCTGATGAGGCCGTCGCCGTCCTCGTCGGCGATCGTGAAGTAGGCGTCGGCGATCGAGGCGAGCTTGGCGGCAGCCGTGATGCGGTCGGCGAGCATGTGCTCGGCGAGCGCGTTGCGCAGTTCGCGACGGGTGACTCGGGCTTTGTCGTCCACCGCGGCCGGGGCGATGAACTCAGTCCACAGGCGCTGCGTGGCCTCGCGCAGTTCCAGGCCCATCGGGCTGTCCACCGGGACGCCGCGCGCACCGAGCACGCGGTCGGCGGCCTGGCGCAGGTTCTCCTCGGCGATGTAGTCGTTGCCGTCGATGTCGAGCGTGTCGAACCAGCGGTCGAACTTGTTCCGGCTCACGCTGCCCACGACCGGGCGGCGGCGGCTCCTGACCGTGGCGACGATCGCGGCCCCCGCGGCGATCGTGGTGGCGGCGATGGCGCCGGTGACCAGCGCCTTCGTGGCCCGGTTCGACTTGCGGGCCCTGCGGGCCCCGGCGTTCCGGTTGCGCGACTTCGTGTTCTGCGAGGTCGTGATCCGCGGCATGGATTGCACCTTCCCGTTGGAGTTCCCTTACGCGTTCCCTGTCCAGGTCGGATCGTGCCATGGCGGGAAGGGCCGGGGACTGAAACGGCCGATCCGGGACGAGGGGGCGGAATCCTATATCCTATATCCTATAGGATGCACGATCCGGAGCGCGAGCGTCCATTCGCGAGGCGGTGTCCGAGGAGTGGCACGGGCGCGCGGCAGGGTACGCCGGGCGGGTCGATCGCGCTAGCGTCAAGATCATAATTGAACGTGTTCAAGTATCGGGGTATCGTTGGGGGATAAGGAGGAACCCCCATGAAGATCGTCATCCCCGGAGGCACCGGCAACCTCGGCGCCGTCCTTGAACGCGGCCTCCTCGCGGCAGGCCACCGCGTCACGGTCCTCACCCGGAACCCGGTGCGGCCGAACCACCTCCACTGGGACGGGCGCACGCTCGGGCCCTGGGCGGACGCGGTCGACGGCGCCGACGCCGTGATCAACCTCGCCGGGCGCAGCGTCAGTTGCCGGTACACGCGGGAGCACCTCGACGAGATGGCGGCTTCGCGCGTCGACTCGACCCGCGTGGTGGGGCGGGCGATCGCGGCCGCGGCGCGGCCGCCCGCGGTGTGGCTCCAGGCCGGGACCGCCACGATCTACGCCCACACCCAGGGGCGGCCCAACGACGAGGCGACCGGCGTCATCGGCGGCGGCGAGCCCGGCGCGCCCGCGTACTGGGCCGAGAGCGTCGCGATCGCGCGGGCCTGGGAGGCGGCGCTCGACGAGGCGGACACGCCCGCGACGCGGAAGGTCTCGATGCGGACGGCGATGGTGATGAGCCCCGAGCGCGGGTCGGTGTTCGACGTGCTCTCGCGGATGGTGCGGTGCGGGCTCGGCGGGCCCGTCGCGGGCGGGCGGCAGTTCGTGTCGTGGATCCACGAGGCCGACTTCGTGCGGGCCGTGGCGTTCCTGCTGGAGCGATCGGACCTCGACGGGGCGGTGAACGTGTGCGCGCCGCATCCCCTGCGGCACAAGGACTTCATGCGCATCCTGCGGCGGGCCCGCGGCGTGCGGTTCGGGCTCCCGGCGACGCGGTGGATGGCCGAGCTGGGGGCGCTGGCGCTGCGGACGGACACGGAGCTGCTGCTCAAGAGCCGCCGCGTCGTCCCGGCCCGCCTGGAGGCGGCCGGGTTCGGGTTCGAGTTCCCGGCGTGGGAGGCCGCGGCCGGGGACCTGGCGGGCGTGGCGCGGGAGACGGAGCGGACGTTGGCGGCCTGAGGAGAGGAGTTCGTGGAACATATGATTCCGTTCTGATATGCTGAGGCGAGTCTTCAGCGACGCAGAGAGGGAATCCCATGAACTCCAAGCCCGACACCGTCCCCGCCGGGTACGGCACGGTCACGCCGTGGATCGTCACCGCCGACACCGTAGCGCTCCTCGAATTCCTCACGGCCGCATTCGATGCCGAGGAGCTGGGGCGCGTCGAGAACCCGCCCGGGAAGATCGGGCACGCCGAGGTGCGGATCGGCGACTCGGTCGTGATGATGTTCGACACGCCGTTCAAGGTCGCCACCCCCGCGCTCCTGCGCTTCTACGTGGAGGACGCCGCCGCCACGATCCAGCGGGTGGTCGACGCGGGCGGGACCGTGGCGACGCCGCTGACCGACGTGCAGGCGTGGGGCGACCGGGTGGCGCGCGTGCTCGACCCGCTCGGGAACCTGTACTGGCTTCAGGAGCGCGTCGAGGAGGTCGACCCCGAGGACGTGCCGCGGCGGATGCAGGAGGACCGGTACCTCAAGGCGATGGAGCAGACCCAGGTGCTTGACGCGCCGGGCCTGACGTAGCGGCGGCCGGGCCGTGACCCGCTGGGGCTCAGGGCTTCTGGAAGCGGTCCTCGATGAAGCCCGCGAGCGCCATGAGGGCCGCGACCGCGGCGGCCGACCAGCAGACGGCGCTGAACGAGACCTCGTGGGCGAGCACCGAGCCGAGGCCCGCGCCGAGGAGGTAGACCGCCCAGACGCCCGCCTGGAGGCGGGCCGAGCGGAGGTCCTCGCGGTTGCCGGACAGGTTGACCGACAAGGCGATCAGGGTTCCGGTGAGGACCGTGGTCGTAACCCCGGCGAGTCCGATGCGGGCCGCGTGGATGCTCTGGACGCCCATCGCGAACGCCGCCAAGGCGATCGCGACCTCGAAGCGGCCCGCGAGTCCGGCCAGGGCCAGGAAGACGACCTCGGCGACGAGGAGCGCGGGGACGCCGAAGCTGGTGAGGACGTGCCTGCGGGTCGCCAGCGACGCGAGGACCGCGCCGGCCGAGAAACCGCCCAGTGAGCACAGTGGACCGACTGCGGAGAGGTAGTCGCTGCGGCCCGTCAGCTCCCCGGACAGGGAGACCGCCAGGAGCACGGCGTTCCCGGTCTGGTTCGCGACGAACTGCTGCCCCAGGCTGAGGAACCCCGCCCCGTCGACCGCGCCGGCCAGCGCGGTCAGCACGAGGGCCGTCCACGCGTGGGCTCCGGCGCGGTCGATCGGGGCGCGGTCCGCCATCAGTTCTGCCTGCCCCTGCGGCGCATCGAGGCCGCGGCCACCACTCCGGCGCCGACGACGACGAGCGCGACCGCGCCGAACACGACCGGGCCCAGCGAGGAGCCGGTAGTGGCGAGCGGGACGCAGTCGCCGGTCGTCTCGTCGGCGCCGCCGGACGGCGACTCGGAGGCGCTCGGGACCGCCGTCGTCGGGCCGTCGGTCGTGGGCGCGTCGGAGGTCGGCGCGTCGGTCGAGGGCTCCTCGCTCGGCGTCCCGGTCGACTCGCTCGGGCTCACCGACGGGCAGTCCGTGGGGCCGTCGGTGGTGGGCGCCTCGGTGGTCGGGCCGTCGGTCGTGGCGCTCGGCGTGGGCTCGTCGGACTCGCATTCGAGCTGCGCGCGGAACGGGAAGTAGTGGACCTCGCCGCCGTTCTCGCCGACGTCGCCGAAGAGGGCGTTCTTCGCGATGACCTGGCCCTCGACGTTCTCGGGGCTCACGTCCCGGAAGTCGGCGTCAGGGGCGAGGATGCTGCCCTCGACGGTGTCGCCCGAGACGATGTCCAGGCGGGTGGTGTCCTTGAAGTTCCAGAGGATGTAGGGGGCGCCGTTGCCGCCGCCCGCGCCCGCCTGGTTCGGGACGTCCCAGTCGAGCTCGCCGCCCGTCCCGGAGGTGTCCACATTGATCAGCAGCGGCGTGTCGGCCGACGGCTGGGCGGAGAAGGTCAGCTCGGACATGTTGTTCAGATCCTCGCCGGTCACATTGAGGATGTTGGTGACACCGGGCTCCAGTGTGATGCGGATCTGGTCCCCCGGGGCCACCCCGCCCTTGGGGACGGCCGTGCCGTCGGGGGTGTGCATCTCGATCTCGTGGGCCTCGCACACGTACAGGTCGTTCGCGTTGGCGCGCAGCTGCGCGAACGCCGCGTCGAAGTCGATCGGGCTCGCCGGGCCCACCGACGCCTCCGGCTGGCGGGTCGTGAGCTCGATGCGCGGCGTCGAGTCGTAGCCCGCGCCCTGGGCCGTCAGGCGGGTGTTCACGACCGCGCCGTTGACGTCGTTGTTGACGACGTCGGTGCCCGTCATGTCGCCGACCTTCACGTACCCGTCGCCCTCGACCCGCACGACCGAGGTCGCCGGGTCCTGCGAGTAGTCGATCTTGCCGCCGACGACGAGCGCGGACGGCCGCGCGTCCCCGGGGGCCGTGAAGGTCGCCTCGCCGTGGATGTCGACGTTGTAGGAGCCCTTGATGACCAGGTCGCCGCCGGTCGCCATGGGGCCCTCGGACTCGGTCGAGACGAGGGTGGTCCGGTCCTCCACGAACGTGTTGAAGTTCAGCGCGGGCGCGAGCGGGTCGATGGCGACCGCGGCGGCCATCGCGGTCGGGCCGGTGCCCGCGGCGTTGAAGGCGATGGCCGTCGCGGCGGCGGCCGCGGTGAGCGTCACCGCGCCCGCCAGCGAGAGGCGGCGGGCCCTGCGGCCCGGAGTCCTGAGATGCACTTGTCCCCCTGGGGTGCTCGATGGTCAGGATCGGCGGGGGAACCGGGCCTGAGCCTAACGGCGGGAGCGGTCAGGGGAGGCGTGTGAAACGCTCACCGGACCGGTGGAAATTCACTCGTTCAGGAGACGGAGTACCACTGGGCGGGACACGGTCCCGGCGACCTGCTTCGCGAGACGGTTGGCGCTGGCACCTGCGGTGTTGGCGCGGCGCAGGGCCGCGCCGAGGTGCTCGCGGGCGGCGTCGGCCTCGGCCTGGGCGCGGCGCAGGCGCTCGGCGGCGGCGGCGACCTCGTCCTCCGCGTCGTCCTTCCCTTCGTCCTCCGATTCGCCCTCCGCCGCCTCGGGTGCGGCGGCCGGGTCGGCGAAGGCGAGGGCGGCGTGCTCGGCGAACGGGACGAGGAGGGCTTTGATCGCGTCGGCGTCGTTCGAGCGCTCGCCGAGCATGAGGCGGCGCAGCTGCGGGACCAGGTTGAGCCAGTTGGGGACCCCGCAGATGAGGAGGGTGATCAGGCCCGCGCGGAAGGCGTCGTCGGTGGCGAACTGGGCCATCGCGGCGTCGAGCTTGCGCTCGTAGTGGGCGGCGCGCCAGCCGTCGATGTCGTGGGCGTCCTCGCCGCGGTCGAGGCCCTCCCAGGTGAGCAGGCGCAGGAGCTGGGGGTGCTCGCGGTGGTAGTCGTAGAGGCGGACCACGAACGGGCCGACGCGGCCGTCCTTCCAGAGGGGGTCCACGACGTCGGTGAACTCCTGGAGGGCGTGGATGAGGACGGCGTCGAAGAGCTTGTCCTTCGAGCCGAAGATCCCGTAGATGCGCTCCTTGTTGACGCCCGCGGCCTCGGCGATGCGGTCGACGCGCGCGCCCGCCAGGCCGCGCTCGGCGAACTCCTCGCGGGCGGCGCACAGGAGGGCGGCGCGGGTGGCGTCGGAGCGCTTGGCCTCGTGCCTGGTGTCTGCGGTCGGCATGAGGGCCAGATTACCAGAAGATAAACCAACTATTTGGTTGACATAGACGCGCGGGCGGGCCTACATTTGCCCGCATGACAGCAACCACCACCGCGTCATCCGCCCGGTACGTGCCCGCGGGCCCGCCCGGACGCCCCCGGACCGGCTTCACCCCGGCGCGCACCGCCGTGCCGGTCTTCGCCTTCGCCGCGCTCCTCGCGACCGGCCAGATGTACACCCCCATACCGATGTTCGCGCAGATGGAGGCGTCCTGGGACGCCGGGATCGGCGCGATGACCTGGATCATCAGCGCCTTCGCGTTCGGCTACGCCGCCGGATTCGTGCTCTTCGGGCCCATGGCCGACCGCTTCGGGCAGCGCCGCGTCCTGGTCACCGGATTGATCGCCGCCGGAGTGGTCACCCTCTTGACCGGTCTGGCGCCCTCGCTGGCCGTCGCGATCCCCCTGCGCGTCCTCCAAGGGCTCGCCGTCGGCGCCATCCCGCCCGCGATGACCGCCTACGCCACCACCAGGATCGACCCCGCCCGGCGCGCGGTCGCCGTCACCTCCATCATCACCGCGTTCCTGTCCGCCACCGTGATCGGCCAGCTCGCCGCCCAGGCCGTCGTGCGCTCCGCCGACTGGCGGTGGGTGTTCGCCGGGTCCGCGGTCCTCTTCGCCGTCGCCGCGCTCGCGGCCTTCCGGATCATGACGCCCGACGAGCCGCGGCCCGGCGCGAGCCTCGCCCGCAGCTACGCGGCCATTCCGCGGGTGCTGCGGATCGGGCGCCTCGTGCCCATGTTCGGCGCGGCCGCACTCGCCATGGGCGCCATGGTCGCCGCGTACACCGGGATCGAGCTGACCGGCGTCGTCTCCGGCAACGCCGAACTGCTCGCCCTGCGCGCCAGCGCGCTCCCGGTGATGATCGCGCTGCCGTTCATCGCCGTGCCGCTCGCGCGGCTGGAGCGGACGACGCACCTGCTGCTCGGGACCGCCGTCGCCGGGCTCGCGATGGTCGGGGCGGCGTTCGCGGGCGGGCAGGTCGTGGCCCTCGCGTTCCTGCTGGCGCTCCTGGTGCTCGGCATCGGGATCGTCGGCCCGGCCATGAACCAGACCGCGGCCGAGGCCGGCGGGGAGCACCGGGCCGCGGCGACCTCCGTGGCGATGTTCAGCTTCTACGTCGGGGCGACCGCGGGGCCGCTGGCGGCGCGGGCCGTCGCGCCGCACGGGTTCGCCGCGCTCGCGTGGACGCTTGCGGCGATGCTGCTCGTTGCAGCAGGATTGGCCTTGTGGGGCAAGCGGAAAGCCTCACGCGACTGAATAGTCAGGACAGTGGAGGGCCAACTCTGATGGAGCAGCACTACGAGCGCGGGCTGAAGGCGCTTCAGTTCGTCTCGGGGGAAGCCGACCCGCAGGTCGTCTCCTCCCTCGCGGACATCGCCCCCGAGCTGGGCCGGTACATCGTCGAGTTCGGGTACGGCGAGGTCTACTCGAACCCGGTGCTGGAGCCGCGCGACCGGCAGCTGGTGACGCTCGGCGCCCTTGCGGCGCTGGGCAACGCGGAGCCGCAGCTGCGGTTCCACATCAACGGCGCGCTGAACGCGGGCTGCACGCGGGCGGAGGTCGTCGAGGCGCTCACGCAGATCGCGGTGTACGCGGGGTTCCCCGCGGCGATCAACGCGGTGACCGCCGCCAAGGACGTGTTCGCGGCGCGCGACGCCGAGGCCGAGAAGGAGTGACCGGACGGCGGGCGGGCGACCCCACATCGCCCGCCCCCGCCGTCCGCCCCCGTGCGGGAGTTCATCCCAGGGTGAAGCGCAGGACCGCGGCGCCGTCGGCGTCCATGCCGAGGAGCTGCACGAGCAGTTCGCCCGCGGCCGGGGCGGTGTCGTCGAGTTCGGCGATGTCGCCGACGCACCGGGACTGGAACGAGGTGCCGACGGCGGTGAGCTCGCAGACGCCGTTGACCGAGCCGCCGACGGACGAGCCGCCGCCTGCGATCGAGAACTCGATGCCTTCGCCGGTCACCGCGGTGACCTCGAACGGCAGGGTCTCGCCTGGCGCGCCGACGGTGATTGCGACCGGTTCGGCCACGGCCACTTCGCAGGCGCCGTCGGCGCAGGCCGTGTAGTCGTCGCCGTCGGCGGCGGCGAGTTCGGGCTCGGCCGGCGCTGACGCGGTGGTCTCGGCCCCGGTCGCGGGGTCCCGGGTCGTGGCGTCTGCGGCCGGGTCGTCGGCGGGCTGCGCGCCGCAGACGGCCAGGGCCGCGGCGGCGAGGAGGGCGGTGGCGGTGCGGACGGTGGCGGTGCGGGCGGTGGATCGCATGCGCCGACGGTAGGCGCGCGCGGGCGGGACCGGTCCCGGGGCTCCCGTGCTGCACTGGGGTTCCCGAGGGCCCGAGGAGTGCCGCATGTACCCCTTTCCGATCGTGCCGCAGGCCGTCCCGCCTGCCGCGCCGCCGCCGAGGCCGACTCCCCGCGACGCCGACCCGATGGCCGCGGTCGCGGGCAACGCGACGATGCTCGGCGTCGGGTACATGCTCATGCGGCGACCGGTCCTGGCCGCGGTGGCGCTGTGCGGCACCGGGTTCCTGACGTGGTCGGCGGCCGTCCAGACCGAGAATCCCCTGTGGAGGTACCTGCTCCCGGTGTGGGGGCTGGCGATGATCGCGCACGCGTGGTGGCTGACGCGCCGCGTCCTGCCGTCCCCGCTCGTGGACCCCTCGGACGCGGTGCGGCGCCTGCGGTTCTTCGCGGGCACCGCCGCGGCCCTGGTGCTGCTCTCCTTGGGCTGGTTCCGGATCGACGCGTGGTGGATCGTCCACGACGCCGAGGGCGCGCAGGCCGCGGGGGACTGCGGCGGGGCCGTCGCGGCCCTCGACGACCTCGACGCGGTGCACCGGGTCGCGTTCGGGCCGATCGCGCTGCGCGCCGAGGAGGAGCGGGAGGCGTGCGGCATCCTCCTTGCGGCCCTTGGCGAGGAGCCCGGCGAGGCCGCAGAGGGCGTGGGCGAGTACATGGAGCACCCGGGCGCGCTGTGGGACGGCGCGGGGGTCGAGCGGGCGTCGCTGCTGCTCGCGGCGGCCGCCGAGGGGGCCGTGCTCGACCTGGTGGACGTGGAGAACGCGTTCGCGCAACTGGAGGCCGTGCTCCGCGAGACGCCGGGCCAGGCGGGGGCGGTGCGGGAGGTGGCGGAGGCGTTCGTGGCGGACCTCGCCGGGATGCCCGTCTGCAAGGGGTACGCGGGCGACGAGTGGATCGCCGCGCAGGACTGGGACGCAGCGGAACTCACCGGGCCGGTCGCGGACGGCGCGGACCTCGTCCCGGCCCGTGTGCTCGGGTGCGCCCAGGAGCGCGCCGAGGAGGGCGACGGCGAGGGCGCCGTGGTCCTCTTCCGGGAGTTCCTCGCCGAGTACCCGGAGCACGAGCTCGCGGGCGAGGCCGCGGACGGGGTGCTCGCGTCGGGGACGTACTGCGCGGACCCGGTCGCCTACGCGGGCGCGCCCGCCTACAGCGGCCGCGGGCCGCACCCGATGCAGATCGTCGGCGGCGGCTGGGGCGCGGGCGGGCGCGGGTTCCCCGACTCGTGGCTGGGCACGTCCGCGGACGGCACCGAACTGGCCGTCTGCGTCGACGCGGAGGTCGGGGAGTTCCAGGAGTTCTGCCGGTACTCGGGGTCCTCCGGGACCGTCGACGTGTGGTTCTTCGCGCACCTGTTCACGATCAAGGCGTACGAGCTGCGCACCGGCGAGCTCGTCGCCGACTACACCCGCGAGATCGGGGACGCCTGCCCCGACACCATGGACAACACGTTCGAGACGGTCTACCTGTCGTGGTCGGGGTCGAGCATGAGCCTCGCCTCGGAGTTCACCGACGCGGACTTCCGCGGCATGTTCTCCGGCATTGTCGGTGCCTAGAGGTACTGTCCGACCTGCTGCTGCGGGACCTGGTGCTCGGTGCGGTTCGGGCTCGTGCCGCCGCGGCGCGCGTACAGCTCCGCGAGGGTCATCGGCTCGCGGACCTGGGCGCCGCCGAGCCAGTCGCTGGATTCGAGCGTCGACAGCTCGCCGACCTCGATCTGCGCGAGGCAGCGGCCGGGCCTGACCACGGCCGGATGGAGGCGGTCGAGGCGCTCGTTCGTGGTGATCGCCACCATGATCTCGCGGCCCTGGCCGAGCAGGCCGTCGGTCAGGTTCAGCAGGCGCGCGAGCGACTGCCCCGACGCCTCCTTCGCCTCGCCGCGGATGAGCTCGTCGCAGTCCTCCAGGACCATGAGCCGCCAGTGCTCGCGGCGCGGCTCGCCCGGGGCGAGGTCCGTCTCGATCGCGAGGTCCATCTCCGACCCGATGATGACCTCCATCAGGTAGGACGGGTCCGCGAAGAACGCCTCCGGGTCGAGGACCGTGTCCACCTGGCACCACGGCGCCCACTCGCGGGCGAGCGCCCGCAGCGCCGTCGTCTTGCCCGTGCCGGGCGGGCCGTGGAAGAGCACGAGGCGGCCCGTCACGTCCGAGGACTGCGTCGCCATGAGCTTGCCCAGTGCCGAACCGGCGCTGGAGGAGTAGTTGCGCTCGATCTCGGGCCAGCGCGGGGCGCTGATCGACCGGGTCGAGCGGAACGGGCCGCGCGCCGACCGGTACCAGAAGCCCATGTCGACCTTGTCCTCGCCGACCTCCTCGACCGAGCCGGTCCGGTCGGTGACGTACGCGGCGATCTCCTCGGCGCGCTCGCGGGTCACGGCCGTGACCACCGCCTGGCCCGAGCCGTCGCGCCAGCGCTGCGTGCGCAGCGTCCAGCCGTCCCCGGTCACCAGCTGGAGGAACGAGGTCCCCGAGATCGACCGGACGAGCACCCCGCCCTCGGGGATCAGGTCGACGTCGTCCGCGACCATGTCGAGCGCCCGGACCACCGCATGCGGCTGCGAGCCGCTCACGTACGCGTCCAGTGCCATGAGGTTCAGCACGTTGGACGGGTCGTCCGAGCCGTCCAACGTGAAGTGCATGTTGCCCAGCACGCCGCCGCCTCCCTGGAGCAGGTTCATGATCTCACCGCGTCTTTCGATGATTCCCATCGCGATCCACCATAGAAAATACGGCTCCGCCCCCGTCGCTGCGACTGGCAAGGCTACTTGGACGGCGCCCCGTGATCGTGCCTTATGACCCCGACATGGCGGGTCGCCGCCCGCAGGGTTGGCCGGGGGAGTCGCCGGAGATATCTGACCCCACCCGGTGGGGCGTGAGCTGGAACAATCAGCCATGCTGGGCTACGTGACCGCATCGACCGAGACCAGCCAAAACACCGCCGACACCATACCTGTTGGCGGCGGCGGTCCCCGAAGCGGGCTGCGCGCGTCGCGGCGCCGGGGGCTGCGGGCCCTCGCGGTCGCCGCGGCGGCCCTGGCCGGGCTGCTCGCCGCGGTGATCGCCCTCGACCTCGGCGGGGCCGTGGACGTCGAGGAGATCCCCGGGCTCTCGGCCGCCGACCCCGCCGTCACGTGGGCCGCCGGGCTCCTCAAATACGCGTACGACCTGGCGATGCTCGCCGCCGTCGGCTGCACCGTCGCCGCCGCGTGCTTCCTGCCCGGCCGCGCCGACGCGCGGAGCAGGCTCGCCGCGCAGCCGTGGCGGTGGCTGCGCGTGGGCGCCGCCGCCTCCGGGCTGTGGGCGGCCGTCGCGCTCGTCAGCCTCCCCGTGGACTTCGCGAACACGTTCGCGCGGCCCCTCTCGGAAGTCACCCTCCCGGGTCTGTGGTCCTACATCGCGCAGTACGAGCAGGGGCGGGCCCTCGGGCTGACCGTGCTCCTCGCGGGCGCGGCCGCCGTCGCCGCGGCGCGCGCGTTCACGATCCCCGGCGCGGCCCTCGCCG
Organism: Glycomyces mayteni; assembly: GCF_042428885.1. NCBI lineage: Bacteria > Bacillati > Actinomycetota > Actinomycetes > Glycomycetales > Glycomycetaceae > Glycomyces > Glycomyces mayteni. Next base: position 520,510 of record NZ_JBHMBP010000001.1, on the reverse strand, counting down.
CGGCCCTGGCGCTCGCCGCCGCCGTGCCGCCGGTGTTCACCGGGCACTCCGCGTCCAACGGCAACCACCAGATCGCCGTGGACGGGCTGCTCATCCACATCGTCGCCGCCGCGTTCTGGGCCGGGGGCCTGTTCGCGCTGTTCATCGCCCGCAAGGACCCCGCGGTCGCCGCCCGCCGGTACTCCTTCGCCGCGGCCTTCGCGTACCCGGCGGTCGCCGCCTCCGGGCTCATCGTGTTCGTCGCGAACGTCGCGTTCACCGACCTGTGGGAGTCCGCGTACGGGCGCATCGCGCTCGCGAAGCTCGCGGTCCTCGCCGTCGGCGGCGTCCTCGGCTGGGCCCACCGGCGCAGGACCCTCCCCGCCGTCGAAGCGGGCAGCCGCCGCGCGTTCCACCGGCTCGCCGCCGTCGAGCTGGCGCTCATGGCGATCGCGTTCGGCCTCGCCTCCTCCCTGTCGGTCACCCCGCCCCCGGCCGAGGAGCTCCCCGACCCGAACACGGCCCTCCTCGGCTTCCCCACGCCCGAGCCGCTCACGCTCGCGCGCATCCTCACCGACTGGTACCCGTCGGTCCTGTTCTGCGCCGCCGCGCTCGCCGCGACCGGGTTCTACATCGCCGGGGTCGTGCGCCTGCGCCGCCGCGGCGACACGTGGGCCTGGTACCGCACCGCCCTGTGGGTCGGCGGCTGGGCGGTAATTGTGCTCACCACCTCCACCGGCCTCGGCAAGTACGGCATGGTCCTGTTCAGCGCGCACATGGTGCAGCACATGGCGCTCAACATGCTCGCGCCGATCCTGCTCGTGCTCGCCGCGCCCGTGACCCTCGCGCTGCGCGCCCTCAAACCGGACCGCGCCGGGGGCCCGCGCGAATGGCTCCTCGCGGCGCTCCACAGCCGCTGGTCGAGCTTCGTCTCCCGCCCGCTCATCGCCCTCCTCGTCTACCTGACGAGCCTGTACCTCATGTACTTCACCGGGATGTTCGAGTGGGCCATGCGGTCCCACTTCGGGCACCTGTTCATGACCGCGCACTTCCTCGCCGCCGGGAGCCTCTTCTTCTGGGTCGTCATCGGCCCCGACCCCAAGCCCCGGCCGCTCTCCTACCCCGCCAAGGTCCTCCTCTACTTCGTGTCGATCGTCTTCCACGCCATCTTCGGCGTGACCCTGATGATGGGGACGACGCTCATCGCCGACGGCTGGTACACCCAGATCGCCGTCCCCTGGGTCACCGACCTCCTCGCCGACCAGCGCGCCGGAGGCGGGATCGCCTGGGGCTTCGGGGAGATCCCCAGCCTCATCATCATCGTGGTCCTCATCGGACAGTGGGCCCGCTCCGAGGAGCGGGAAGGGCGCCGGCTCGACCGGATGGCCGACCGCGCCGCCGCCAGCGGCCATCCGGAGGACGACCCCCACGAGGTGTACAACGCCTACCTTGCCAGCCTCGACCAGGAACGCCGCTAGACGAACGTCCGGAACCACCCCCGACGAAAGTCAGGGATTCCGGGCCCCGATTCCGGTCGAAAGACAGATGCGGCCCGACCCCGCCCGCCATACCGTTGCGGCATGAGCGAACACGACGCAGCAGCCGCCATCGACACCCTCGCCGTCCACGCCGCCGAACCCCGGCCCGCCCACGGCGGATCGGTCGTCCACCCCATCTACCAGGGCACCGTCTTCGAGACCGTCCCCGGCCAGGCCTACGACGAACTCCAGTACATCCGCCTCAACACCAACCCCTCCCAGGAGTACCTCCACCGCAAGCTCGCCGCCCTCGAAGGCGCCGAGACCGCCCTCGCCACCGCCTCCGGCATGGCCGCCATCACCACCACCCTCCTCGCCACCCTCGGCGCCGGAGACCACCTCATCGCCGCGGGCGCCTTCTACGGCGGCACCCACCACTTCCTCACCGAGCAGGCCCCGCGCCTCGGCTGGACCGTGGACTTCGTCGACCCCGAGGACCGCGACGCCTGGACCGAGGCCCTCCGGCCCCGCACCAAGGCATTCCTCGTCGAGACCATCAGCAACCCGCTCGCCCGCGTCGCCGACCTCGAAGGCATCGCCGCGTTCAGCCGCGAGCACCGCCTCACCAGCATCATCGACAACACCTTCGCCACGCCCGTCGTCTTCCGGCCCCACAGCATCGGATTCGACCTCGTCTGCCACTCCGCGACCAAGGCCCTCAACGGCCACTCCGACCTCGTCGCGGGCGTCGTCACCGGCAGCGCCGAGCACGTCGGCGCCGTCCGCCACGTCCTCAACCTCTACGGCGGCAGCCTCGACCCCCACGCCGGATTCCTCCTCGCCCGCGGCCTCAAGACCCTCGCCCTCCGCGTCCGCCAGCAGGGCGCCAATGCCCTCGCGCTCGCCCGGTTCCTGGAGGGCCACAACGCCATCGCACAGGTCAACCACCCCGGCCTCGACACCCACCCCGACCACGCCCGCGCCAGCGCCCTCTTCGACGGCTACGGGTCCGTGTTCTCCTTCCGCCCCGCAGGCGGCGTCCCCGCCGCCGAAGCGCTCCTCAAAGCGCTCCGCCTCCCCTACGTCGCCCCCAGCCTCGGCGGCGTCGAATCCCTCATCACCCGGCCCGCCGTCACCAGCCACGCCGGAATGAGCCCCGAAGAGCGCGCCGCCGAAGGCATCCACGACGACCTCGTCCGCTTCTCCACCGGCATCGAGGCCGCCGACGACCTCATCGCCGACTTCAGCCGCGCACTCGGCGACTGAGGCCGCGAACCGCCGACCCGGGAGGAGGGAGCCGCTGGCGCAGGACACAGAACTTCATTAGGGTGGGGCCAATGCGCCGAATGCCCGCGAAAGGGGCCGTGCCATGGGACCGTCCGACCGGATGCTGCTCGTCGAGATCACCGAACGGCTCAAACGCCTCGGCGACGCCGTCGAAGGCGTCCGCGAGACCCAAGCGGGCATCGAACGGCGCCTCGACGCCCTCGAAACCGAGACGCGGGCGAACCGCAAGGCCCTCAAGACGAGCGCGCGCACCACGTACGCCCAGTTCGAGGACCTCATGGCGCTCTACCGCCTCACCGGGCCCGCCGGTCCGCTGCCGCGCATGCGCGACTGGGCCGCCGGACCCGAGCTGACCCGGTACCTCGCCGAAGAGGTCGCCGCCCGCGGCGGCGCCCGCGTCCTCGAATGCGGTTCCGGCACCAGCACCGTCGTGCTCGCCCTCGTCGCCCGCTCCCTCGGCGCCGGGCAGGTCACCGCCCTCGAACACGACCCGCACTACGCCGCGCGGACCCGCGCCGAACTCGACGCGCGCAACCTCGGCGGCTGGGGCAAGGTCGTCGACGCGCCCCTGACGGACGTCGACCTCGGCGGCGAGCGCTGGCGCTGGTACGACCCGGACCTGTTGCCCCGCGGCGAGATCGACATCCTCCTGGTCGACGGGCCGCCCGGCCCGACCGGCCCCCAGGCCCGCTACCCGGCGCTCCCGGTCCTCGCCGAGCGCCTCGCGAAGGACGCCCTCGTCGTCCTCGACGACGCCGACCGCCCCGACGAGCGCGCCATCGCCGCCCGCTGGACCGACGCCTACCCCGACCTCGCCCCCGAGCACCTCCCGCACGACCGGGGCACCCTCCTCCTGCGCCGAACGGCCGCGCAGGGCGAGATCGCCGGCGCGCATGAAAAGCTGAAGGCTGTATAAGCCGTCCCTAGCCCCCACCCACCCAGAGGGGAAAGCGAGTCTGGGGCCGATCATTGCCGGAGGGTCCGACAGAAAACGGCCCCGGCGGGTCCGCGGGGCGCGGAATCCGCCCGATCGGGGGAGGCGATGCGAGTCGGACTCAGGCGCGCTTGCTCCAGTGGGGCATGGGGATCGGGACGAAGCGGATGCGCGAGCCCGGCCGGGCCTGGGCGGCCGCGGCCTGGGCTTCGGGGCCGACGACGCCGATGACCGGGTAGCCGCCGGTCGTGGGGTGGTCGGCGCCGAAGAGGATCGGCTGGCCGTTCGGGGGGACCTGGAGCGCGCCCGCGGCGATGCCCTCGCTCGGGAGCTCCAGGGACGCGTCGGCGCGCTTGAGGGCCGGGCCCTCCAGGCGCAGGCCGATGCGGTTGGAGTGCTCCGAGACCGTCCAGACGCCGCGGGTCAGCTCCGCGACCGCCTCGGGGCGGAACCACTCCAGGCGTGGTCCCAAGTGGAGCTTCATGACGAACTCGTCGCCGATGCCCGCCCACGGCGCGGGCCACTGGGTCGGCAGCGGCGGGTGGGCCGGGGCCGGGCCGAGGGGGATCGTGTCGCCGTCCTTCAGCGGGGCGGGGCCCAGGCCCGAGAGCAGGCACGTGGAGTGCGATCCGAGGCTCGACTTCGGGTGCAGCCCACCGGAGAACGCGAGGTAGGAGCGGACGCCGACCTCGGCGGGCCCGGCGTCGAGGACCGACCCGGCCCGCAGCTTCACGGGCTGGCCCCACGCCTCGGGGCGGCCGTCGACCGTGACCGCGCAGGGCGCGCCGCCGACCACGACGGTGACGGCGCGGTGGGCCCTCACGGTGGCGCCGTTCAGGGTCGTCTCCAGGGCGCACGCCCCGGTCGGGTTGCCCGCCAGCTGGTTCGCGAGCCTCCAGGAAGGACGGTCGGCGGCGCCGGAGGGCGGGACCGCGAGGTGGCCCCAGCCGGGCCTGCCCGCGTCCTGGCAGGTGGTGAGGACGCCCGCGCGCAGGATCTCGATGTGGCTCATACCCGCACCGCCGCGAATCGCACGCGCGTGCCGGGGACCAGGAGCGCCGCCGGTTCGCGGTGCTCGTTCCACAACCGGCCCGGGTTCGTCATCGTCGCGATGAGCTGCCAGCCGCCGGGGCTGGTGCGCGGGTACACGCCCGTGTAGGGCCCGGCGATGCCGAGCGAGCCCGCCGGGACCCGCGTGCGCGGACTCTCGCGGCGCGGCACGCGGTAGCGCTCGGGGAGCCCTTCGAGGTACGCGAAGCCGGGGGAGAAGCCGCAGAACGCCGCCTCGTACTCGATCCCCGAGTGGATGTCGGCGACCTCGTCGGCCCGCACGCCCCACAGGGCCGCAACGGCTTCGAGGTCGGGGCCGTCGTAGCAGACGGGGATCTCCACGGCCTCGCCCGCGGCCTCGGGCTCGTCGCCGAGCGGCCAGCCCGGCAGCTCGGCGGCGAGGAGCTCGGGCTCGTCGACGCCGTCGACGAGGACGGTGGTCGCCCCCGGGACGAGGTCCTCGGCCTCCAGGAGGCCCGACATGCGGCGGCTCTGGAGCGACCGGTAGCAGGCGCGGGCGGCGGCTGTGGTGCCGCAGTCGATCAGGATGCCCCTCGGTCCGGCCGGGAGGGGCCTGAGCCGGTGGGCGGCGGGCGGTGTGCTCACGAGAATGCCTCCACGTCGATGCCTCGTTCGTCCAGTGCGGCCCTGATCGCGGCGGCGACCGCGACCGCGTCGGGCCCGTCGCCGTGCACGCAGATCGATTCGGCGGCAACGGTAGTGCGGGTGCCGTCGGCCGCGGTGACCTCGCCGTCCGCGGCGAGGCCGAGCGCTTGCGCGACGGCGTCGCGGGGCGCGAGGAGCGCCCCCGGCTCGCCGCGCGGGACCAGGCGGCCGTCGCTGCGGTAGCCGCGGTCGGCGAACGCCTCGCCCGCGACCCGCAGGCCCGCCGCGGTCGCGGCGCGGTCGAGCTCGCTTCCCCGCTGCGTCAGCACCAGGCCCACCCCCGCGAGGCGCGCGCCCTCGGCGACGGCCGCGGCCTGGACCGGGTCGCGTCCGGCCCGGTGGTACAGGGCCCCATGGGGTTTGACGTAGGCGACGCGCGACCCGGCGGCCTCGGCGAAGACCCGCAGCGCCCCGATCTGGTAGGCGACCTCGGCGGCCAGCTCGGCGGGCGGGACGTCCATCTCGCGGCGGCCGAACCCGGCGAGGTCGCGGTAGGACACCTGCGCCCCGATCCGCACCCCGGCCGCGGCGGCCAGCTCGCACACCCGCCGGAGCGTGGCCGGGTCCCCGGCGTGGAAACCGCATGCGACATTCGCGCTCGTGACGATCCGCAGCAGTGCGGCGTCGTCGGTGAGCTCCCAGCGGCCGAAACCTTCCCCCAGGTCCGCGTTGAGGTCCATGCGAACAACGGTACCGGATCACTCTTTCGGGCGCATTTTGCGCACAGAGGTGGTTCCGGGGCAGTGGGAATCGGGTTGCGGCAAACGCTTTCTTTCGCTATGTTTCAAGCAGTCAGCCAGGTCCGGCCGAGCGGCCGCCGACACCCCCGGAGGAACCATGACGACCGGTCCTGCCTCGAACCCCGACGACCTCCGCGCCCCCGCGCCGCTGTTCACCGACCCGGTCTTCGACGGGCCCACCGACCCCACCGTCGTCCACGACCCCGCGGGCGGGCTCTGGCACCTGTTCTACACCCAGCGCCGCGCCAACCAGTCCGACGCGATCGGCAACGACAGCGGCGTCGCCTGGGTCCACGGCACCGACATCGGGCACGCCACGAGCCCCGACGGGCGCGAGTGGACCTACGCGGGGACCGCCGCCGGTCCCGGCGGCGGCGACCGCGACACCTGGTGGGCCCCCGAGGTCCTGCGCCACGACGGGCGCTGGCACATGTACGTCACCTATCTCGAAGGCGTCCGCGAGGACTGGTCCGGCCCCGCCGAGATCCGCCACTACACCTCCGGCGACCTCGCCGCCTGGGCGTACGAGTCCACGCTCGACCTCGACTCCGAGCGCGTCATCGACGCGACGGTCCACCGCCTCCCCGACGGGCGGTGGCGCATGTGGTTCAAGGACGAGCGGCGCGGGAGCCACGTCTACACCGCCGACTCCGACGACCTCTTCGCCTGGGCCCCTGCCGGTCCCGCCGTCACGGGCCAGAGCCAGGAGGGGCCCACGGTGTTCGCGCTCGGCGGCGTCTACTGGATGGTCACCGACGGCTGGTCGGGCCTGCTCGTGCACCGCTCCACCGACCTGGAGCACTGGCACCGCCAGCCGGTCCCGCTGCTCGCCGGGCCAGGCCGCCGCGCGTTCGACGAGGCGCTCGGGCACCACGCGATGGCGCTGACGCAGGGCCCCGACGAGGCGTACCTCTACTACTTCACGCACCCCGGCGGCGGGCGCCGCTCCGCCGTCCAGGTCGCGCGCCTCCACGTGCGCGACGGGTGGCTGCGGTGCGTGCGCGACGACCACTTCGACTACCTCCCCGACCCCGCCAAGACCGCCGCGCTCCGGGGCGGCACGGCCTGAAGCGCGCCGGAACCGGTCCCAAAGCGGGCGAAGCGAACTCCTGACACTCTGTAAACAAGCTTGTCGAATCCCCTGGTGGGGCGGCACTTTCAGGGGACCCGTTTGTGGCGGGCCCGGTCTATGCTGAAGGCCACACCGAGTCCACTAAGACCCCCGGAGGCGGCATGTTCGGTGAGGACGCGATCGCCCAGCAGCTGGCGGAAGCCCGCTCGGCGCTCGACGAAGTCAGACAGCAGCAGGGCCAGCCGGTCCAGCCCGTCACCGCCGAGGCGGCGGACGGGCGCATCCAAGTGACCCTCGGCGCGAACGGCCGCGTCGAGAGGTTCCGCTTCCTGGAGGAGCGGGTCCTCAAGGAGGGCACCGAGTTCCTCGAAGTGGAGATCGCCAAGGTCGTCAACGCCGCACTCGACGCCCGCACGGAGGCGCTCACGGCCGACGTCCCGACCCCGGACCTGGAGGCGATCGGCACGGCCGTCGCCCAGATCCAGGAGCAGGGCGTGCGCCAGATGCGCGACATGACCGCGCAGATCAGCGCGGTCATGCAGAAACTCCAGGGAGGGAGCTGACATGGTCGTCAAGCTCGACCTCGAATCGATCCGCGAAGGCGCGCAGCAGCTCGACGCCGCGACCGAGACCGTGCAGGGACTCTTCGACCAGTTCAAATCCTCAGTGGAGGGACTGGCGGACTCGTTCGGCGGGGACATGATCGGCAGCCTGCTCGACCTGGCCCACCAGGTCTGCATGGAGGCCATCACCGAGTGCATCTCGACCAACATCGAGGACCTCGGCGACTACGCCAAGAACCTCCGCGAGATGGCCGACGCCCACGAGGACAACGACGCCGAGGTCGAACGGCTCTTCAAGGAGCTCCTCGCGGCGCTGGGCAGGGACTGACCCCAGGGCCCCGCCCGATCCCCGACCCCCCGACTTCCACCCTCTCACTCTCCTTCTCCCCCAACGGCCGCCGGCACCGGCCCGCATCAACTCCTTCATAACGCTCCGTACCACGGGCACTGCGCAGTGTCCCCTCTCTAAGGAGCCCTCAGTGGGTTTGCAACTGCCCTCCGAGCTGAGAAGCCTCCTCAGCATGCTCGGCTACGACTGGCCCGAGCCAGACGAGGAGAAGCTCTTCAACCTCGGCGACACCTGGACCGATCTCGCCGATCAGATCGGCGGCGCGATCGACAAGCTCGAAGCCGCCGCGAAGACCGTCACCGACAACAACATCAGCGAGGACATCGCCGCGTTCAAGTCCGAATGGGAGGACGGCGAGTCAGCCGTCCGCAACATCGCGGACATCGGCGAGCCCTCCAACATCATCAGCATCGGCCTCATGATCGCCGCGGGCGTCGTGCTCGCCCTCAAGATGCAGATGATCGTCCAGCTCGTGACGCTCGCGATCCAGATCGCGCAGGCCATCGCCACCGCCGTGGTGACGTTCGGGGCGTCGCTGCTGGAGATCCCCATCTTCAAGATGATCACCTCCAAGCTCATCGACATGCTGCTGGACATGGCCATCGAGTCGGTGCTCAATGGTTAGGACACGCACCCGCGCCGCGCGGAAGACCACCGCCAAAGGCGCCAAGATCATCTCCGGACTCATCAGCAACACGCATTTCTTCCGCACGGGGAAAGGCGGCGGCAGCTGGGTCAAGAAAACGGTCAAGAGCACCGCGCAGAAGTCGACCCGCTCCAAATGGCGCGCGAAGGTCGGCCGCTCGCTCAGCAACGACTACAAGGGCACGTTCTTCAAGAAGCACCCGAAGCTCAAAGGCAAAGTGGTCGTCCACCACGCCGTCGAGCAGCAGGTCCTGCGCAGGTACAAGGGCCGCTTCTCCGCCGCGGAGCTGCACTCGCTCGAAAACCTCCGCGGCATCCCCAAGGGCCAGGTGAACAGTCGCGTCCACCTCAGCCAGATCCGCAAGGAATGGAACCAGTTCTACAAGGACTACCCGAACGCCACCCGCCAGCAGATCCTCGACCACGCGACGAAGGTCGACCTCAAGCTCGGCACGAACTTCAATCCGTCCGTCCCCTAAGTTAGGATGCGCCAATGAGCTACTACCTTCTGGAGCCCGAGGTCGCCGGGGAACTCGGCGAGGACACGGTCATGGACACCGACGTGCACCCGCCCGTCGTGACCAGGCTCCAGTACGTGATCCAGGACTGGCTCGGCGACGAGATCCTGGAGTCGACCCCCTGCTTCGTCGTCACGGAGCACCTGGCCGGCCTCATCGGCGCGGCGGGCCTGTCCGGCTACCGCCTCGCCGACGCCGAGGTGATCCTCGGCGAGGACGCCGAGGAGCTCGCGGGCGGCCCCGTCGACCTGCCCAAGTGGCAGTGGCTCCAGCTCACCGGCACCGCCGAGAGCGACGACTTCGGGGCCTCCCGCAACGGCAGCCTCGTCGTCTCCCAACGGGCCCTTGACGTCCTGCGCCAGGGCACCCTCGCCAACTGCGACGTCGAACCGCTCTAGCGGACATCGAGCGAAGGGGCGGCCGTTTCGACCGGCCGCCCCTTTTCGCGTGCGTGTCCTACAGGTCGGGGTCAGAACATGCCGGAGAAGGCCGCGACCACGAAGAGGACCAGGACGACCAGGACGCCGATCGCGATGTACAGGAACAGCTGCGGGGAGAGGATGAAGATGACCAGGCAGGCGACCGCGGCGATCGCCACGGCCACGCCCGCGATCTTCCACTTGTTCGAGCGCTCCTCGGCGCCGTCGCGAAGCTGCTGGTTCGCCTTCGACAGGGACTCGGGGCGCATCTCGCGGGTCGGCTCCATCGACGCCTCCGCGAACCCGGGCGGGGGGAGCTGCCGCAGGTCGGAGATGAGGACGTCCAGCTCGGAGTAGACGCGGGCGCGCATCGCCGCGTCCACCCGGTCCTGGTACTCCGGCACGTCCAGGCGGCCCTCCTCCACCGCCTGACGCAGGCGCTCCATGACGACCTGCCGGTCGCTCTCCGAGGCGCGCATCTGATCGCGGTCCATTCGGCCACACCTCCAATGTCGGATGCTCCGTCTAGGATGCCAGGGCCCGGCAACACGGTGCCATGCCAACCTATGGCACGCGAGCTTTGCCATGGCTCCTCTTCCCGAACCGGGAGGAAACTGGAACGATGAGGGGGTGAGCGAAGAGCTGATCGTCGGCGTGGGCGCCGCCACCGAGACGACCGACATGGTGCTCAACATCGGCCCGCAGCACCCCTCCACGCACGGGGTGCTCCGGCTCAAGCTGCGGGTCGACGGCGAGCGCGTCACCGAATGCGAGCCGATCGTCGGCTACATGCACCGCGGCGCCGAGAAGCTCTACGAGGTGCGCGACTTCCGGCAGATCATGCTGCTGGCCAACCGGCACGACTGGCTGTCGGCGTTCTCCTCCGAACTCGGAGTGGCCCTCGCCGCCGAGCGCCTCGCCGGGATCGAGGTCCCCGAGCGGGCCGTGTGGCTGCGCATGGCGCTCGCCGAGATGAACCGCATCCTCAACCACCTCATGTTCCTCGGGTCCTACCCGCTGGAGATCGGCGCGATCACCCCGATGTTCTACGCGTTCACCGAACGCGAGCGCATCCAGGCGGTCATGGAGGAGGCCAGCGGCGGCCGCGTCCACTACATGTACAACTGCGTCGGCGGCCTCAAGCAGGACGTGCCCGACGGCTGGGAGGACCGCGCCCGCCGCGCCGTCGACGACGTCGAGACCGGCATGGCCCGCCTCGACAAGCTCCTGCGGCACAACGAGATCTTCGCCGCCCGCACCAAGGGCGTCGGCGTCCTCGACGCCGCCACCGCCGCCGCGTTCGGCGTCACCGGGCCCGTCGCCCGCGCCTCCGGCCTCGACTTCGACCTGCGCCGCGACGAGCCCTACCTCGGGTACGGCGAACTCGACGTGCCCGTCGTGACCCGCACCGAAGGCGACTGCTACGCCCGGTTCATCTGCCTCATGGACCAGGTCGGCGCCTCCATCGAACTCGCCCGCTTCTGCCTCGGCCGCGCCGTCACCACCCGGGGCCCCGTCAACACGAAGCTCCCGAAGATCTTCAGGCCCCCCGCCGGCGAGACCTACGTGTGGACCGAGAACCCCCTGGGCGCCAACGGCTACTACCTCGTCAGCCGCGGCGAGAAGACCCCCTACCGGCTCAAGCTCCGCACCGCGTCCTACGCGAACGTGCAGGCCCTCGCCACCCTCATGACCGGGTGCCTCATCCCCGACATGATCGCCATCCTCGGGTCCATGTTCTTCGTCGTCGGCGACATCGACAAGTAGCCCGCCGCCGAGCCGCGCGTCAGGTGCAGCCGCCCGTGGTCTCGTGGACCCTCAGCGGCTCGGCCTCGACCGCCTCCGTCCACGACGACAGCTCCTCGCCGCCCGGGCAGGGCACCGCGCCCCACGACCACTCGGGCGTCGCGCTCGCGGGCGGGTCCGGCGCGAACGACGCCACGCCGCCGCCGTCCAGGGGACGGCAGCCCGTGACCGCCTGGACCTGCACCGGGTCCGACCAGCGGCCCCCCGGAGGATCGGGGACCTCCGCGGTCACCCGCAGGCCGATGTAGCCCTCGGCCTCCCCCGACCACACGGCCGCCGCCGTGTTCGAGGACCGCTCCAGGCCGAACCGCTCCGCCAGCGCCTCCACCTGCGCGACCGTCGCCCCCGACACCTGGAGCGTCCGCGACAGCGACAGGCCCGGCCGCACCGGCGTCACGTCGCACTCCTCCACGCCCAGCGGGCCCGCCGCGAGGACCGCCGCGCCCGTCACCGCCGCGGCCGCCTCCCCCAGCGCCGCGTCCATGACCGCGCGCGCCTCGGCGGCGTCCACCTGCTCGCGGACCGTCGCCCGCGTCCCCGCGAACGCGGCCGCGAGCAGCAGCAGCGCCCACACCGCGACCGCGGCGCGCAGGCGGCGGCGCCAGCGCGCCGAGACGTTCGAGAACACGGGACACAGTCTGCCCTACCCGATCAGCGAGACAACCGTCACAATCAGCGATCCGGTGTCACACTCTTGAACCATGCCCCGTCCTCCCCGCATGAACCGACCGGAATCCGAGGCCGCACGCGGCGAGACCGCGCTGTTCCAAGAGCTGCGCCCCCGCCTCGTCGGCGTCGCGTACGGACTCCTCGGCTCCGTCAGCGAAGCCGAGGACGTCGTCCAGGACGCCTGGATGCGGCTGCAGCGCACCGACACCGCCGCCATCGACGACCTCACCGGCTGGCTCGTCACCACCACCTCCCGCCTCGCCCTCGACGTCCTGCGCTCCGCACGCGTCCGCCGCGAGGCCTACGTGGGCCCCTGGCTGCCCGAACCCGTCGCGACCGCCCCCGACCCCGCCGACAGCGTCAGCCTCGCCGACTCCCTCTCCTGGGCCATGCTCGTCGTCCTCGAAACCCTCAGCCCCGCCGAACGCGCCGCGTTCGTCCTCCACGACGTCTTCGGCCTCACCTTCGACGAGGTCGCCGCCGCCCTCGGCCGCAGCGCTCCCGCCTGCCGCAAACTCGCCAGCCGCGCCCGCGACCACGTCGAGGCCCGCAAACCCCGCTTCGACGTCGACCCCGACGAGCACCGGCACGTCGTCGAGGCGTTCTCCCGCGCCGTCACCTCCGGCGACATCGACGGCCTCACCGCCCTTCTCGACCCCGACGCCGTCCTCACCTCCGACGGCGGCGGCGTCGTCCGCGCCGCCCGCAAACCCGTCCGCGGCGCCGAGAAGGTCGCCCGCTTCCTCACCGGCGTCACCGCCCGCTACGACGACTTCCACCACCAGGTCACCACCGTCAACGGCGGCCCCGCGCTCCTCACCGTCACCGGCGGCGAGGTCGGCGGCATCACCCTCCTCGGCATCGCCGACGGCCGCATCGTCGCCGTCGACATGGTCCGCAACCCCGACAAGCTCACCGGAATCCACGAAGTCCACCGGCCCCGCTAGGCCGCGCAGAGAGGAACCGCCATGGAAGCCCGACTCGCCTTCACCGACACCCAGTTCGCCAAGTCCTACTACAAGAACATGCTCGCCAACGAGATGCTGTTCCACACCGCCACCGCCGTCCCCTTCCGCACCATGGAGCTGATGAAGCTGCGCGCCAGCCAGATCAACGGCTGCGGGTACTGCACCGACATGCACTTCAAGGACGCCGTCCACGCCGGGGAGAGCGCCGAGGACTTCAACCTCGTCGCCGTCTGGCGCGAGGCGCCCGTGTTCACCGCCGCCGAGCGGGCCGCGCTGGCGCTCGCGGAGGAGTCGGCGCGCATCGCCGACAACCCGCACGGCGTGAGCGACGGGACGTGGGCGGCGGTGCGCGAGCACTACGACGACGAGCAGATCGCCGCCCTGGTGGCGATGTGCGCGCAGATCAACGCGTGGAACCGCGTCAACGTCATCCTCCGCACCCCGGCGGGGTTCTACGACCCGGAGACGAAGACGGCCCGCTACCGGGACCTCCAGAAGCAGTAGGGTCCGCCGCTGTCACTGCGGCGCATGAAAAGGGCCCGGACACGAGTGTGTCCGGGCCCTTCCTGACTGGGATACGAGCTGAATCGCCCCGGTCGGTTCTAGCGGCTGACGGCGAGCTTGGTCTCGTTGACGCCGCGGGCGGCCTCGATCTCGCCGGTGGCGTCGCCGTAGCGCGAGAGCGCGCGGAGCGTCCACTTGCCGGGGGCGGCGAAGAAGCGGAACTGGCCGCCCTCGCCGGTGACGACCTCGGCGGTGAACTCGCCGGTGCCGTCGAGGAGGCGCACGTAGGCGCCCTGGACCAGTTCGCCCTCGTCGTTGACGACCGTGCCGCTGAGCACGGTCTCCTTTTCGAGGTCCACGGACGCCGGCAGGGCCAGGTCCTGGTCGGGTGCAGCGCAGCTGTCAGACATGGAGGTTCCTTTCCGTACCGTCGCCGGTGCTACTTGGTGCCGGGCTCGTCGCCCAGCGCGATCGGGACGCCGACGAGGGAGCCGTACTCGGTCCAGGAGCCGTCGTAGTTCTTGACGTCGGTGTAGCCGAGGAGCTCGCGGAGCGCGAACCAGGTGTGGCTGGAGCGCTCGCCGATGCGGCAATAGGCGATGGTCGACTTCGACTCGTCGAGGCCGGCCTCGCCGACGTAGAGCTCGCGGAGCTCGGCCTCGGACTTGAAGGTGCCGTCCTCGTTCGCGGCCTTGGACCACGGGACGCTGAGCGCGGTGGGGATGTGGCCGGCGCGCTGGGACTGCTCCTGCGGGAGGTGGGCCGGGGCCAGGAGGCGGCCGGCGTACTCGTCGGGGGAGCGGACGTCGATGAGGTTCTTGACGCCGATGGCGGCCTCGACCTCGTCGCGCTTGGCGCGCAGGTCCCAGTCGAGGGGCTTGGCGACGTACTCGGTGGCCTCGCGCCCCGGCACCTCGGTGACGACCTCGCGGGCGTCGAGCTCCCACTTCTTGCGGCCGCCGTCGAGGAGCTTCACGGACTCGTGGCCGTAGAGCTTGAAGTACCAGTACGCGTAGGCCGCGAACCAGTTGTTGTTGCCGCCGTAGAGGACGACGGTGTCGTCGTTGGCGATCCCGCGCTCGGAGAGGAGCTGCGAGAACTGCTCCTGGTTGACGAAGTCGCGGCGGACGGCGTCCTGGAGGTCGTCCTTCCAGTCGATCTTGACCGCGCCCTTGATGTGGCCGCTGTCGTAGGCGGAGGTGTCCTCGTCGACTTCGACGAACACCACTCCGGGGGTGTCGAGGTTCGCTTCCGCCCAATCGGCGGTCACCAGCACGTCTTCACGGGCCATGGCTGTTCTCTCCTGAACGTAGAAAGGCTTGGTTTCGGTATCCGGCTGTTCCGAGTTCGCGAGTGGCCCGGCGGGCGGTGCGGAGAAGCCGCTGGAGACGGCGAGCAGGGTGATCCAGGGGATCGTCAGTCCTGGGATCGAGACCGGTTCCGGCCGCGCGGAAAAGCGCGTTCAGGGAACCTGGGGATGCAAGCCTTGCTCTTGGATGTCACGCACGCTGGGCCGCAATGCGGCGACTGCCTTCGGCCTCCGGGGCCGGGCGAGTCGCCTAAGGCATTCGACAGAGCGTGGCCGCGATCATGCAGTAGTCGATCGCGCGCCGCTTCGTGAGCATCGGCTTGCGCATGGGCAGAACGCTAGCAGACTTCCCGGGCCGAATCCACCGCCGTTCTCGCGATGCGGACCCCGAATGGAACCGAACGCGAGGGGGCGGTCACCGGTCAGGTGAGGACGACGTCCTCGGCGGAGGCGGCGATGGCGACGGCGTCGCCTTCGAAGGAGATCTCGGCGAGGGTGATCCCGTAGGGCAGTTCGGGGAGCTGGACGGTGGAGGTGAGCTGGGACGCGAACTGGTCGACGAGGGGCTGGACGGCCTGGGGGAGGCCCTGTGTGAGGGACTCGACGGCGTCGGGCGTGAAGCTGATGGCGTCGTCGCCGACCTCGATGCTGCCGGTGGCCTGGAGGTCGACGCTGACGCCGCCGAGCTCCTCGGTGGTGGTGAGGGTCGCGTTGCCGTCGCGGTCGATCTCCAGGTCCCAGCCGGTCTGCTCGGCCAGGAGCGCCTCGATGGAGTCGATGGAGATGGTGCCCTCGACGTCGAGGGTCCCGGCGACGGCGTCGCCGCCGTCGCTGAGCTCGCGCCAGTCGGCGGTGACGTCGCGGGCGGTCATGGCGAGTTCGGGGAAGACCAGGCCGTTCGCGCCGACGTCCTTGAGGGTGATGTCGATGCGCTCGAAGTCGCCGGTCCACGCCTGGGTGGCGAAGGGCCAGCCGTGGATGGTCACGTCGGGGCGCCGCTCGGAGTAGGCGCCGTGGTCGGCGGCGGTGGCCGCGACCTCGGTCGCGATGCGCCGCTCGGCGACCGCGTTCGCGACCCGGTCGCCGAGGGCGAGGAGCGCGGCGGCGATGACGAGGGTGATGAGGAGGCGGCGGAGGATCTTCACCAGGGGGCTCCAGGGAGTCGCGGGGTGCGTGCGGCGCGAGGGGTGTGCGTCAGTCGATCATGTAGTAGGCGCTGAGGAGGTACACCACGGGGCCCGTGACGGCGAACGCCAGGAGCGGGCCCGCGGCGCTGACCACGGGGTTCGGGGCGGTCCCGGCGCCGTCGATGCGCCGCGACGCCGACATGTAGCCGCACGCGAGGTCCGACAGGACCGCGATGAGCGCGACGAGGAGCCCGCCGATCGCGGCGTGCTCGGGGTCGGGGCCCTCGATGACGAGCCCGGCGTAGGCGGCGGACGCGGTGCCGCACATGGTGCCGATGACGATCCCGAAGGCGCCGCGGGTGACCTGGCGGTTGATGCGCGGGTCGGGCATGACGAGGTCGACGGCGCGGGCGGCGAGGACCGCGGTCCCGGCGGCGACGACCGCGGAGTACATCGCGGGCGGCGCCGATCCCAGGCGGGACAGGGCGATGTAGCAGGCGTACCCGCACACGGCGACGCACAGGAGCATCGTGAACCCGAGGCTCTCGGTGAAGCCCTCGTGGGTGCGGCGCGCGAGCTGCCCGGCGACGGCCGCGCCGAACGCGAGCGCGAGGAGCACGGTGACCGGCAGGAGCGACACGGGCGTCCACGTGACGGCGACCCAGTCGGCGGCGACGGCGAGGAGGGACGCGACCGCGATCGTGATCCAGGCGCCCTCGATGCGCCGGACCCACGTCAGGAGGACGACGGCGGCGATCTGGAGGACCGCGATCCCGGCGGCGTAGACGGGCCGCTCCATCTGCGCGCCGAGGACGAGCCCGGCGGCGACGACGATGACGACGGCGATCGCGGGGAGGCGGTGGAGCAGGTGCGGGGTGGGCGGGGGCAGGGTGTGGTCCTCGCGGCCGTCGGCCCCGGCGGCCCGGTAGGCGCCGGTGTCGGCGCCCGGGGCGCGGCGGGGGGAGGGGCGGCGGGAGGAGGCTTTGCGGGCCTGCGCCTTCCGGGACGGCGCGGCCTTGCGGCCGGGCGCGGCCGCGGGCGGCTCCTCGGGGTACGTCTCGCCCCAGGCGGGGCCCTCGGCGGGCCGGGCCGCCTCGGGGGGTTCGTGGCCCCAGGTCTCGTCGGGTCGGCTGTACGACACGGACACAGCCTACGGCAACGCCCTTGTGCACCGTTCACCTTCGATGGGCGGTCCGTCCCGGTGTCGGGGACGCCATCCCCGCGGGTGACGGGGCGGCCCGGTCCGTGTGCGGCGCGTGTCGGCGGGGTGAACGGCGGTTTGCCGCCGCCTCGCCGGGGCGCGTCCCGCATAGTGAAGTGACGCGGTGGTGACGCTGGTCATTCGGCGGGTGACCGTTTACACTCGGACAGGACTCCACCTACCGCATGTAAGCCCACCCGTCGCCGAAGCCGGGAAGAGCGATATTCGCGTGTGCTCACCTACCAGCGGAGGACTGCCTTGGAAATCCTGATCCTCACTTCCAACCCCGTGCCGGAGTCCCCTGAATCGATCCTGCCGTCCCTGGAGCTGCTGCCGCACCGCGCGCGGTACGCGGGCCGGGACGTGCGGGCGCTGCTGAGCGGCCCGAGCCCGGACGCGGTCATGGTCGACGCCCGGTCCGACCTCGCCGACGCCCGCGCCACCTGCCGCGTCCTCCAGGCCACCGGCCTGACCGTCCCGCTCCTGGCGATCGTCACCGAGGCGGGACTGGCCGCGCTCCAGGCCGACTGGGGCGTGGACGACTTCCTCCTCGCCTCGGCCGGCCCCGCGGAGGTCGAGGCGCGCCTGCGCCTGACCACCGGGAAGCCCAACGCGGCCACGGCCGCCGGGCCCGCGGTCATCCGCGCCGGGGACCTCACGGTCGACCCGGACACGTACGCCGCGAAGCTCAAGGGCGCCCCGCTCGACCTGACGTACAAGGAGTTCGAGCTGCTGCGGTTCCTCGCCCAGCACCCCGGGCGCGTGTTCACCCGCGAGCAGCTCCTGCGGGAGGTGTGGGGCTACGACTACTTCGGCGGCACCCGCACCGTGGACGTCCACGTGCGGCGGCTGCGCGCGAAGCTCGGCTCGGAGTACGAGTCGATGATCGGGACGGTGCGCCAGGTCGGCTACAAGTTCGTGGCGCCGCCGCCGGAGAACCTCCGCGAGTCGGAGCCGCTCCCCGAGCGGGTCGACGCGTAACGGTCGCCTTCCATTCGTTCCCCGTCCACGTCAGCGACGGGAGAGGCGGTTCCGCACAGCGGGGCCGCCGTTTCTTTTAGTTTCCACAGTTGACAGTGGGGCAGGAGTTCCCACCGGTCCAGGAGTTGTGCTCGAACCTGATGCGGCCGTGAGCATTTCCGCTCGATCGGGTGAACGGTCTCCCGGAGTCGTGCCAAACAGGAATATTAACCGAATAAAAGAACGTCCGAGAAGCGTCCTAACCGGACAATTCCGGCAACAGAGAGTACCCGTGGGGTGGCACTCGGTGGATAGAATTGAGGTCGCTTTGGACTCAAACCCTCGCCCCCCTTGGAGTGTGACCCCGTGTCCGATCGCTCCGTCGACCCCGACGCCCTCGCCGAGTTCCGCGAGGCCGCGCAGGGCCGCTTGGATTTCCTCGAAACACTGATCGAACGGCTGCGGCACGGCAATGAACTCGGCGTGGAGCCCGGCTTCGGCCTCCTCGACTCCGGCCAGACCGCCCGTGAGATGTACCGCGACTTCCACCGCCAGACCTGGTCCAACCTCCAGGACCTCCGATCCGATCTGGCCGGCATCATCGCCACGGTCGACGGCGTCGCCGAGCGCGCCGCCGAGACCGACGCGTCGTCGGCCGCCCACCTGTCGCGAAGCAAGGACTGACCGACATGCCTGAGACCCAGACCAGCGGCGACACCGGCCGCGACGACGAGGACCGCACCGAAGAAGACCGCACCGACGAGGAGACCGACGGGCGCGACGAGGACGACCGCGACGACGACCGCGACAGCGACGACGACGACCGCGCCAGCCGCGACCGCGACGGCCACCCGCGCGGACGCCGCGAAGAATACGAGAACAACGCGCCCGACGACTCCACCGTCGTCGAGTACCAGCGCCGCGACGCCGACGCGCTGTTCCTCTCCGGCCAGCCGTGCGGCTACGCCAACTGCCAGAACGGCGTCAACGAGGCCGAAGCGGCCTGGATCAAACTCGTCTCCGCCATCCCCATCGCCGGACAGGTCCAGATGCTCACCGTCGAGACCAAGGGCACCCCCGCGCCGAGCCAGGAGGCCATCCGCAACCTCGTCGCCGAGGTCCGCCCCGACGACCCCGACAAGTACGCGCTGCGCATCGTCAGCGAGCACTGGCAGACGTTCAAGAACGACTTCGACACCGACCCGACCAACGGGATCGCGCCGACCCTCAAATCGGCGCTGCGCTCGCTCTCGGAGACGTGGAAGGGCACCGACTTCGACGCGTTCGCCGAACAGGTCGAGATCGTCCTCGCCAACTGCGCCTCCGTGTGCGACGACATCGGCGACGCCACCACCGGCGCCGTCGGACTCCTGGAGCAGAAGGCCGACGAGTTCTTCGGCCTCCAGGGCGGCGACTCCGGGGAGCTCCCCTACCCCGCGCCGCTGTACTGGATCTCCGACATGGAGTCCATGTTCACCGACCCGCTCGTCCACGTGCGCCCGCCGTTCCGCTCCGGATGGTGCGACGTCACCGCCGGATGCGACAACGACGGCGGCCTCATCGGCGCGCTGTTGGAACTCGGCGGGTTCGAGAAGGACTACGTGTCCGAAGTGAACGACTACGTCGAGAACCAGACCGACTACTACATGCGCAAGCACAAGAACGACGAACCGCCCATCACCGAGGAGCAGGCGCGCTCCTGGGCGCAGGCCGACGCCAACCAGAACATCACCGCCGACGTCAACGCCGGGATCGACGACTACAACTCGCGCTCCCAGATCGCGAACGAGGACGTCGTCAACCGCTGGGAGAACGCCGAGGAGTCGGCCTCCACCTTCCAGCCCGAGGCGTACCCGTCCAGCCCCTCCACGTTCCGCGACTCCTCCGACATGCTCTCGGACTCCTACGGGGGCCTCGACGGCGGCAGCGGCGGCCTGGAGAGCGGCACGCCCGCCGGGGGCGACGGCCTCGAACCCCCCGGCGGCGGAGGCGGCGGCGGCATCAGCGGCGGCCTCGCCTCCGGCGGCGGCGGCCTCGACGGCGCCACCCTCGGCAGCGGCGGATCGTTCCCCGTCGGCGCGGCCTCCGCGACCGGCGCCGGCGCCCTCGGCAACACCGCCGCGGGCCTCGGCGGCACCGGCGGCGGCATGGGCGGCATGATGGGCGCCGGCGGCGGCATGGGAGGCCGCGGCATGGGCGGCGACCAGGAAGCCGAAGGCGAGCACAAGGACTGGCTCGAAGAAGACGAGGAGATCTGGGGCATCATCCGCGACGCCGAAGAAGACCCCTACGCCTAGCCGAACCGCCTTGCACCAGCACGGAAAGGAGCCCCCGGGGCGCCGCTTCATCTCAGATACTCAGGCGCTCAACGCACTCAAGTCGTGATCCCCACGACCGTCGCGTCGATCGCCTCCCCGTCCGCCGCATAGTTCAGCGTCCCGAGGTAGCGCGAACCCGCGTCCAGACCCGACCACGACAGCGACAGCGCGTACGCCCCGCCCGTCTCCACGGCCTGCTCGCCCGGCGACACCGCGAGGTTCCCCTCGTCGCCGCCCGGCACCACCCACGAATGCAGGCGCGCCTCAAGCGGCGACGGACCCGCCCACTCGTCCACGAACACCACGAACGTGTAGCCGCCCGGCAGCGTCACCGTCTCGTTCGAGCCGCCCGAAGCCGAGTAGCCGACCAGCGTCAACTCGTCGCCCTCCTTCAAGTACACGAACACGTCCAGGTCCGTCCCCGTCGGATGCTCCGACTCGAACGTCGCGAACCGCACCAGCGCCGCATCCGCGGGCGTCGCGAACTCGAACGACGCCACATGCGAATTCACCGCGGGAGCGTCCGTCGGGAACGACGACGCGTCCGGGTCCGTCAGCGTCGACGTCGACACCTCCGACGCCACCAGCCCCGACACCGACGCGCCCAGCGTCCCGTCGAAGCCCGACAGGCCCGACAGGTCCTGCGAACCCGAAGCGCCCGACAGCGACAGCTCGTCCGCCGCCGCCAACTGCGACGGCTTCACCGTGATCGGCGAACGCACCTCGTGGACCGTCCGGTTGCCCTTCGTCTCCGTCCACGTGATGTCGCCGAACGCCCAGTCGCCGAACGACGCGTCAGTGCGCGTGATCGTCAACGTGTACGTCGCCGACTCGCCCGGCCGCAGCGTGATCCGCGACTTGTCGACCTCGACCTCGAAGCCCGCGGGCGCCGTGATCTCCGCCTTGTACGTCGACTTCTTGTCCGACGCGTTCGTCACCGTGCGCGACACCTCGTAGACCCCGGTCAACTCCGCGACCGTGATCGACGGGTAGTTCAACTGCGACGGGTCCATCGAACCCAGCGCATCGCAGTTCGACTGGATCTTGTACGCCTCCGGCGTGCCGCAGATGTACTGGATCCACTCCACCGGCGACGACTCGTACACCAGGCCCGGATCGAACATCGCCGCACCGTCGGCATGGCCCGCACCGAAGTCGAACGGCGTCGCGTCCTCACCGGCCCGCTGGATCGGGTCCCCCGCCTGGTCGGTCTGGTACGCCGTCGTCATGATCGCCGACTTGATCGCCATCGGCGACCAGCCCGGGTTCTCCGACGCCAGCAGCGCCGCCAGACCCGCGATGTGCGGACTCGCCATCGACGTGCCCTGGTTCGTCCCGAAATCATTGCCCGCGTGGTTGTCAGGCGTCACACCCGCGACGACCTCCATACCCGGAGCCGTGATGTCCGGCTTCAGCAGGTTCTGACCCGCCGCCAGCGCCGGACCGTTCGACGAGAAGTCCGCCATCACCGGCGCGTTCTTGTCCTCCAGCTCAGAGCCCTCGACCTCCACCTTCGGGTTCGAGCGCGAGCCCACCCACTCGGAGAAGTCCTGCCCGTCCTCGTACGACAGGTGCAGCACCGGGACCGCCTGCGACGTCACGACACTCGCCGGACCCCGCTCGTACTGGTCCACCACGATGAGCGCCTTCCCGCCCAGCGACGCGATGTAGTCCGCGTTGTCCGAGAACAGGTTCCCGCGCACGCACACGACCGCCTTGCCCGCGACCAGCTCCGCGTCCAGCGTGCCCGCGTCGCACGTCGCCGCCGCGGCCGGATCGGCCCCGTCCAGCGCCACGTCCTCCGCCAGGCGCACCCGCCACTCGGCCTCGCCGACCATGCCCGCGGCCTCGACCTCGGTGCGGCCGTACTCCAGCTCCGTGCGGAACGTCTTGTCGTGCGAGGACGCCGCCACCGTGGTCACCCACGGCTCCTGGTGGTCCACCGTGGACGTCGGGCCGTCGTTGCCGGCGCTGGCCGCCACGAACACGCCCGCCGCGGCGGCGTTGAAGAACGCGATCGACACCGAGTCGACGAACTCGGGGGTGCCGGTCGAGCCGATCGAGAAGTTGATGACGTCGACGCCGTCGGCGACGGCGGCCTCGATGCCCGCGACCAGGTCCAGGCCGGAGCAGCCGCCCCAGCAGACCTTGTAGGCGGCGAGGCGGGCGGCCGGCGCGATGCCGGAGAACGTCCCGAGGTTCTCGCCGTCGATCTTGACCTTGGTCTTGTAGTTGCCGGCGGCCGTGGTCGCGGTGTGGGTGCCGTGGCCGTCGGAG
Organism: Glycomyces mayteni; assembly: GCF_042428885.1. NCBI lineage: Bacteria > Bacillati > Actinomycetota > Actinomycetes > Glycomycetales > Glycomycetaceae > Glycomyces > Glycomyces mayteni. Next base: position 497,671 of record NZ_JBHMBP010000001.1, on the reverse strand, counting down.
TCGCGCGGCGACGCGTAGCTCGCGGCGGAGACGCCGCGCGCGTCGAACCAGCGGGCGCCGATGAGCTTGTTGTTGCACTCGATGTTCCCGGCGGGGTCCTCGTCCTCGCCGGTCTCGCACTCGCCGTTCCACTTGGCGTCGATGGTCGCCTGGTCGGGGCGGGGCTCGGAGAGCGGCGCCAGGGCGGGGTTCTCGGGCCAGATGCCGGTGTCGAGGACGCCGACGATGACGCCCTCGCCCGCGTGCTTCGCGGAGCCGAACTGCTCCTCCCAGGCGCCGTCCTTGCCGGAGACGTCGAGGAAGCCGGTCGCGTCGATGGCGCCGGTCGGCTGGTAGATCACGTCGGGGATGACCGCGAGGACGTCGTCGCTCGCGGCGAGCTCCTCGGCCTCGGCTGCGGTGAGGTGGGCGCCGAAGCCGTTGAGGACCGTGTCGTACTGGGTGAGGGCGTCCACGTCGTACTCGGCGATGACGTCGGCGCGCTCCTCGGCGAGGAAGCCCGCGTACTCCTCGACGGCGTCGGCCGCGAAGTCGATCGTGCCGCCGTCGGCGGGGGCCGTCGCGTCGAGGCCGGAGACGCCGCCCTCGTAGGTGGCGATGGGGTCGTCGGCCAGTTGGACGACGTAGTAGCCGTCCTCGTAGACGATCGGGGCCGCGGCCTCCTTGAAGTACTGCGGGAAGACCTCGGGCAGCGCGGACTCGGCCGCGGCCGGGCCCGCGGCCGCGGTGGTGAGCGCGGCGACCACCACGGGGACCGCGGCGGCCGCGACGGCCGCCCTGGTTCCTGCTCTGGCGCGTCTGGCGACGCGCCTTGTCTTACTGGGGGACGGAGATCCCATGCGATGAGCTCCTCTCAAGGGGGGCGCGCACCGCGGAGGGTGACTGGTCCTCCACCGCAAGGTCACTTGCCGTGGCCGCGGCGCACGGAAACGAGCCTATTGCGAGGAAGGTTCGGTGTAAACCCTCGTATGAGGGGAATGCCGGGATCAGGCATGACTGTTATGGGGCCGTTACAAAGGACGTTGCGGCGTCCTTGTATTCACTGAATTCCATATCCCGCCGGGAGCGGCCTACCAACGCCACCAGAGGAATCGGCGCTCGTAGCGGAAGGTCACGGAACTGGCCTTCGCCTTCCCCGAGAACGTGAAGCGAATACCCGAACCTCCCTTGTAGGGGGCGTGATTGCTCACCGAGCTCGCCATGACGTCCGTATTGTCGTCCGTCGCGTAGGCGCCCCTGGGGAGGACCACTTCGAGCGAGGACGCGATGAGGTTGACGTCGATCTCGACCTCGCCGGTGCGGATCACCGCGTGGCGGCAGTCGAGCTTCACCGACGACGCCTTCGCGTCGACGACGAGCCGAGCCGGGACGACCCAGTCGCCCTTGCGCTCCAAGGACGAGGCCTTCGGGGTGAGGCGCAGCTCGGCGGGCGCGCCGGGGGCGGGGCGCGGCGAGGCGGGGACGGCGAGGCCCCCGGCGGTCTCGGGGAGGTCGGCGAGGAGGTGCTCCACCTCGGCGAACGTGCGGGCCTCGTACGCCTTGCCGGACCGCTCGGCGAACTCGTGGAGGTCGAGGCGGCCCTCTTCGGTGGCCGCGTGGAGGCGGGCGATGACGGCTTCGCGGTCGGCGTTCGACATGCGCAGGTTGGGGTCGGGCCGGTTCATCGGAGGGCGCTCTTCTCAGGCGGTGCCATGGCTTCTCATCTTCTCTTCGGGCCGGGGTCGAGCCGCCGCGGCCGTCGCACCAGCCCGCCGTTGCACCATTCGTGGTAGTCGAACAGGTCCGGTTGGCGGATCAGCGCTCGGGTGTTGGCTGCCCATAGTCCAACATACTGGTCCCGCGACTCGGATGCCTTCTCCAGGAGCCGGTCGACGCGTTTGCGGGGGTGGACCCGGAACTTCGTGCGGACCGCGTCGCCCGCGTAGATGTAGAGCACGTGGAGCGCGAACGAGCGCTTCGGGCAGGTCGGGTCGCCCGCGAGCTCCAGCCAGGTGTCGGCGAGCTCGTCGGTGGCGAGGGTGAGGTCCCACTGCCGCCCCTCGGGGGCGGTGGAGTACGGGTCGAGCGCCCACTCGGTGATCTCCTGCGGCGTCGGCTCCGCCGGGCGCGCGAACCCGCCGAAGGTCCCGTCGGCCACGTGCGCTCCCCGCCTGAATTGAACAATGCTCGCACCGATCCTAGCCCGCCGCCGCCCGCGGCCCCGCCCCCGTTTTCGCCTCCCGCCCCCCGGGGGGCCTCCCCCCTCCCCCCCACCCACCCCGCCCCCCGATCCCCGCCCACCCCTGTGGCGCCGGCGCCGCCCGGCCTCGTGTCGTCATCGGCTCACCTGAGGGCCAGGGACACCTCCTCGATGCGGGCGTTGATGTCGTGGAGGTCGTTGGCGCTGGGGTCCCAGCCCTTGCGCAGGAGGAGGTCGCGGAGTCGGATCAGCCACGGGCGGGGGTGCTCCATGACGTCGGTGGCGGTGAGGACCTCGACCTCCCAGCCGAGGTTCTGGAGGAGGTGGTGGCGGCGCCGGTCGCCGGTCTCGGCGGCGAGGCCGAAGTGGGTCGCCATGCCGTCGTACTCGACCCCGATCCGCCACCGGTCCCAGCCCAGGTCGAGGAAGCGCGACCGGCCGTTCGGGCCGCGGACCCGCAGTTGCGGGACCGGCGCCGGGAGGCCCGCGTCGGCGATGAGGCAGCGGGTCCACGACTCCATGGGCGACTCGGCGCGCGGGTCCGCGGCCAGGAGCGTCGCGTTCGCACGGCGCAGCCGCTCCCCGTGCAGCGGTTCGAGCGCGCCCGCCAGGCGGTGCACCTCGATACCCGCCCGCAGGAACTGGTCGGCGGCGGCCACCGCTTCGAGCCGCGGCAGGTCGGCCGCGCAGTCCACCAGGGTCCGCGCGAGCGTGGTCACCGGGAGGCCGTCGACCACCGTGATCTCCGCCAGCACCGGATCGGCCGAGGACTCGACCGGCCACTCGCGCTGGTCGGCGCCCGGCGGGAGCACGTCGAACCCGTGGATCCAGGCCGCGGTGCGGCCCGTCGCCACCTGGCTGAAGTCCGACTCGAACACCGTCTCAAACCGCAGGAGGAGGTCCTCCCCGGCGGCGAGCAGGTCGCCTTCGAGCGGCGAATCGGTCATTGCGGGAGCTGCGGTGCGGTACGTCCGTATCTGCGTCATGTCTCAACGGTCGCCGACTGGTCGCAGAGCGTCCACATTTTTCTTCTCCGCCTGTGGATAACCTGCGGCGGGGTTTTCGACGCCTGGTCAGGGCCTGTGGATAACTTCAGCGGGCCCGGATTCGCGGTCCGGGCCCGCTCGCTCACTGTCCGGCGCGGCGGCACGCGCCCTCGGCGACGCCCCGGGCCACGCCGGTGCCCGCGAGGGACTTCACACAGGCGTCGTAGCCCTTCGGGTAGGTCTGCGCGCCCGCGGTGACGCAGGCGGTCTTCCTTGCGGCCGTGAGGGAGTAGCCGTTGGAGACGAGGTGGGTGAAGCACTCGGAGGCACCGGCCTGCGCCGGCGAGCCGGCGGCGAAGGCGATCGCCGTCCCGGCGATCACGGCGGTGGAGGCGAGTGCGAGGCGGCGGGTGAAGGTCCGCATGGCGGCTCCGTTCGAGGGTGGCGGGGGTCCAGTCGCACCGTACCAACCCCGCGGCCGCGGCGGGGTCGCCGATTTCGCCGATCGCCCGGGACCGTGCTCTGAGTCGTTGCGCCGCAACGTGAAACGGTGCGGGAGGGACCTGAAGGCCCCTCCCGCACCGTCGTCGTTCAGTGCTCCGGCGTCAGTACTCGACGTCGCAGAGCTTCCAGGCGCCGCTCTCCTCGACCGCCGTGAAGGTGTACCCGGAGTCCAGGTCGTCCTGGGTGTCCGGCGGGAGGTCGTCCATGGTCCAGCCGACCCAGACCTGCGTCGCGCCGCTGACCTCCTTCGACATGCTCCACAGCAGGAACCCGAAGTTGCCGCCCTCGTACTCCAGCTCCCAGTCCACGTCGAACTGCATGTTGTCGCTCGGGCTCGCGCACACCACGGACTGGAGCGCCGCGTCGTCGTCGGTGTCCGACGCGAGGCGGTACGTCAGGGCCGCGCCCTCCGGCGAGTTCGCCTCGAAGTCGTCGGAGTTGACCGGGGTGCCCCACCCGTCCAGGGTGGCCCCGGAGTCGCCGCCGTCGTCGGTGGGCTCCTCGGAGGCCTCCTCGGACGGCTCCTCCGAGGGCTCGGGCTCGTCGGAGGCGCTGGTCTCCGGGTCGCCGCCGCCCGCCTGCGGGTCGTCGTCGTCGCCGGTGAGCTTCGGGATGAGCAGGACCGCGGCCACGCCGAGGACCACGACCAGGCCGACCACGACCCCGAGGATCACGCCGAGGTTCCCGCCCTGCTTCGCGGGCGGGATCGGCGGCGGCAGGACCGAGCCCGGGGCCGACGGGTAGCCCGCCTGGACGCCCATCGGCGGCGTGCCCATCGGGGGCTGCGTGTACTGCGGCTGCCCCGGCGGGGGCTGCATCTGCGGCTGCGAGTAGCCCGGCTGCTGCTGGTAGTAGTTCGTGGGAGGCGGAGGCGTGCTGTACCCCTGCGAGTAGGGGTCGCTCGGCTGCTGCGGCTCGGGCTGCAACTGGTACTGCGGGTTCTCGCCGCCGGGGGGCGGATACGTCATAGCTCTAACACGCCTCGTCTGCTCAGGGGCTGGGGCCGGGCCGCGGAGGGATGGGTTCCACCCGCGTGCTACCGATCGTACAGGCCCCGGGCGAGAATGTGGCACCCGCGAAAGCGCAGGTCCGGGCCGCAATACGGCAACAGTCCCGCATACCGGGCGCCCCGGAACGGCCCCGCCGCGCCGTTTCCGCCGTCGCACACCCTGTGCGACCGCGCGGGCCCCGCGAGGACTACGCTTTATGCCCCGGCCCTCTGCGGTCCGGGCCCCTCACCAGGGCCCCGCACGGCGCCGTACCGAGAAGTTCAGGCAGCACAGAACACCGCTTCTACCCGAGGTTCAACGTATGGCGAACGCAGCAATGGGGCTCTGGACGCTCAGGTTCTCCTCCGTCCTCGCCCCCGTCCCGGTGGTCGAGCTCCTGGAGATCGACCGGATCTGGGGCTACGGCCTCCTCTGCCCGGCCATCGCCGCCACCTGGGCCACCGGAGTCTGGCAGCGCCGCCGCCACCTCGCCCGCACCGCCGTCGGCCCCGCCCCCGCCGCACCGCCCCGCCAGGGCTTCTGGGACCCCGAGCGCGCCGGCGCCCCCGCCGTCGACGGGCACGCAGAGCGCCGCGACCGCGCCATGACCAACCTCGTCGCGTCCATCAAAGACGAATCCGTGGACGCCGACCTGCGCATCCAGCTCATCCAGGACCTCGTCGACCTCGGCGGCGAAGCCATGGCCCTGCGCCTCTCGCCCGTCGCCGTCGCCACCGAAGTCGACGTCGAAGTGCGCCTCGAAGCCGCCGAGCACATGGGCCGCTTCAACCTCGACGACGCCGTCGAAGCCCTCGAAGCGATCGCCACCGACCCCGGCGTCGACGACAAGTACCGCCTCGACGCCGCCAGCGCCCTCGCCGACAGCGCCGCAAGCCCCGCCGCGATCGCCCTCATGCAGCTGGTCACCGACGACGGCGTCAGCGAGTACGTGCGCCACTCCGCGGCCCACGCGCTGCGCCGCGTCAACCGCGACGCCGCGGCGATGGCGCTGCGGCACCTCGCGAACGCGCCGCTGGTGACGTCGCGGCTGCGGATCATCTGCGCGGAGCAGCTCGCCGACGACAGTCGCGAGGACGCCCGGGAGGCGCTGTGGCGCATCGTCAAGGGCGTCGAGTCGCTCATGGACCACCACTTGGGGATCGACGCGGCGGAGGCGATGCACGGTGTCGACCCGGACGCGGGCGTGGAGGCGTACTCGGTGCTCGCGGTCGACTCGTGCTTCCACTGGGCGGGGCGGATCGAGGCCGCGTACCGGCTCGGGCGGCTCGGGGTGGGCGACGGGTTCGACCTGCTGAGCGATTTCGCGTGCGCGGAGGGCGTGGAGGACGTGTACGGGCTCGCGGCCCTGGACCGGCTGTTCCAGTTGGAGATCGAGTCGGGGACGCTCGACTCGGAGGAGTGACCTACGCGGGCTTCTCGGCCGTGTAGACGGTGTCGATGGCGAGGTGGTGGAGGTCGCGGCGGTGGCCGAGCCAGTCGGGGCCGTCGCGGTCGAGCAGGCGCGCCCACGTGTCGCGGTCGGCGTCGTCGAGGTGGTGCGTGAACCATTCGACCCTGGCGGCGAGGGAGTCGAGGGCGTGGTCGAGGTCGGCTCCGGCGAGCGGGGCGGGTTTGGCGACGAGGTCGTTCACGGTGTGGACGTTGACGAGTCCGGCGTGTTCGAGGGCGAGGTTCCAGCCGTAGGGGAGGGGCGTGCCGCCGTGGGCGGCGAGTTCGTCGGCGAGGCGGCGGGCGCCCGCTTCGATGAGGCGCAGTTCCAGGCCGGGGCGGCCGGTGCCGAGGTTCGCGGGGAGGAACTGGGGCGCGGTGCCGCCTTCGCCGATGGCGAGGCGCCCGCCGGGGTTGAGGAGCGCGGCGAGGTTCCGCAGGGCCGCTTGGGGGTCGGCGGCGTGGTGGACGACGTGTCCGGCCCAGGCGAAGTCGACGCGGGGGAGGGCGGCGAGCGCGTCGGGGTCGTCGATGGAGGCGAGGGCGGTCGGCATGGGGGTGCCGCGTTCGGCGGCGCGTTCGCGGACGAGGTCGAGCATGGCCGGTTCGGCGTCGACGGCGGTCACGTGGACGCCGGGGAGGGTCTCGGCGAGGGCGAACGCCATGCTGGCGGCGCCGCAGCCGATGTCGGCGGCGGTGCGGGTGCCGGGGCCGGTGAGGGCGGCGGCGAGGCGGCGGTACCGGGGGGTCTCGGCGTCGGCGCGGGCCCGGAACCGGGGTGCGGCCTCCGCGAAGTCGAACACCGCGTCGCCGCCGTCGCCGTCGTGTCCGTGGTGGTGCCCTTGCGGTGCCATGCGGCCCAACCTATCACCGGGCGCGCGGCGGGGGCGGCCGCTCGGTGGGCGGCCGCCCCTTCGGTGTGCGCAGTGGAGGGTCAGACGGTGGAGAGGCGCTCCTGGACGCGGGTGACCTCGGCGTCGGCGAGCGCCGAGCGCGCGGGGCCGTGCGGGGCGTCGGCGTCGGTCAGGGACGCGAGCAGGCCGCGGGACAGGCCCGCCTGCGTGAGGGCGAAGCCGCGCAGGACCAGGGGCAGGAGCAGGGCCATGACCAGGCCGCCGGCGACCGCGAGGGCCGAGACGGCGAGGTAGGAGTCGCCCCAGCCGAGCCAGCGGGTCGCGTGTTCGAGGCCGTCGCCGTCCCCGGTGGCGCGGCGGATCGCCCAGGCGTACAGCGGGTACGCGAGGGACGCGACGGTGGCGGCCCACCAGGCGAGGGCCACGACGAACCCGGCGATGGCGAGCGGGAAGTTCACCACGCCCCACAGGAGGTTGAGCCACGACTGGCCGTCGGCGAGGGGGGTCAGGAAGCGGCGCAGCGGGGAGGCGCCCTCGGGGGCGCGGCGGTAGTGCGGGCGCTCGACGGGGCTGCCGAGGACCCCTTCGAGCTGGGCGCGGCCGGCGGCGGCGAGGCCGCGCATGGCGAGGAGGGTCGCGGCGAGGATCGGGACGCCCGCCCAGACGACGGCGGTGCCGACGCCGGCGGCGAAGCCGGTGACGGTGATGACGAACGCGGGCAGTGCGATCGGGAACGCGGAGAGCAGGTACGCGGAGTCGGCGCCGAGCTGCTTGAAGGTCTTGTTCATGCCTTCAATTCTCGGCCGCAGCGGGCGTTCCTTCGAGCCTGCGAGCAGGCATTTCGCCGGTAGGGCGGGCCCTACCGGGCGGGTCGGGGCGGCCGGTCCACGGGGGTTTCAGGAGCGTCCGCTGACCCGGTTTTGAGCCGCCGTCGAGGTTCGGCCGCGAGGCTCGCTTCCCATGAGACCGATGCTTTCCCGGGCCGTGCGGATCGGCTGCGCCGCGGGCCTCGCCGCGTTCGCGCTGGCCGCGTGCGGCGACGACGACGCGGACGCGGGCGACGAGGCGTCCTCGTCGTCGGATAGCCAGTTCGCGGCGTACACGGCGTGCCTTGAGGGGCAGGGCGTCGACCTCCCCGACGACTGGACCCCGTTCGGCGAGGGCGGCGCCATGCCCGGCGGCGACGGCGGGATGCCCACCGGCATGCCGTCGGACATGCCCACGGACCTGCCCTCGGACTTCGGGACCGACATGCCCACCGACATGCCCTCGGGCGGCTTCGGCGGCGGCGGGTTCGCGGCGCCCGACGGCGTCGACGAGGACGACTGGGCGGCCGCCACGCAGGCGTGCGCCGACGAGCTCCCGCAGGGCGGCGGCATGCCCGGCGGCGGGCAGGGACCGGGCCAGGAGAGCGCTGCCGGCGAGACCGCCGACGACTGAGGCTTCACCCTTCTCTCCCCGGAGACGGAGCGGCGCCGGGCGCGCCATCGAGCCGGCGCCGCTCCGAGAGCACCGAAGGGGCATAGGTGCGGCCCGGGTCGTTGACCTCGACACCGGGCCGCGATGTGCCACGTAGTGGCCGCGACGCTCCGTACGGCAGCCGTTGAGTCTGCTGCTAGCACAGTGCTCTTCCATTGAGCTACCGCCGCAAGTGGTGCGGCGGGAAGGATTCGAACCTTCAACACCTGTGTCCCAGGGGACCGCTCGCGGAGTCGTGCGGCGTGGCGAATGCTGACACTGGAGCGAGAATCTGAATCTTCGCGGTGCGCCTCTACCAATTGGGCCACCCTCACGGCCGGTCGAGCCGGAGGGGAGGGAATCGAACCCCCACCTGTCACCGCGCAGTATTGCGACTAAACCTCAGTTTCAGCGTGGTTCGGCGCTCGCGCGCCACCCCTGCCGCTCAAAGCAGGGGGGTCTGTGTCCTACCCGCCCAGCAGGTAGCCGAAGACCTTCGCGCCGACGGACTCGTCGACGACCTCGGTCCCGTTGGCCTCCTCGCGCGCGAACTTGACGGCCACCTGGAGCTTCTCCAGGCGCTCGGTCAACTGCGCGACGCGCTTGGCGGGGGCCGAGCCGGAGAACTTCACCGTCGTCCAGTACCCGACCGGGATGTCCTCGTAGTACACCTCGACCTGCGCCGGGTGCTCCTCCGTCGCCTCGGCCTTCACGTGGTTGCGCGGGACCTTCTTCGTGCGGACCGTCCGCACCGGGTCCGTCGCGAAGCAGTCCGCGGCCTCGTTGAACGTCCACGACTCGGCCGCGTCCAGGACCGGCAGGGCCTTCACGAACGACTGGAGCTCCGCGAGCTGCTTCTCCAGGAACAGCAGGTACGTGACCGGGACGTCCGCGACGAGGACCTCCCCGTCCACGGTGATGTCCGCCGTCGCGAGCGCGTTCGTGCGGTCCTTCGTGGCCGTCACGTCGAACAGGCGCGTCATCGCCGCGGACACCTCGCGGAGCTGCTCCTCCACGCGGCGCTGCACCTTCGTGGACTCCGGCGGCAGCTGCTCGCCCTCCTCGTCCTTCGGCTGGTACGTCCGGGAGATGCCCGACAGCAGCGGCGCCTTCGCGAGCTCGCGCCCGGCGTCGCCGAGGGAGCGGGCGGCCTTCGCCTTGACGCTCTTCTCGATCGCGATGATCTGGTTCAACTTGGTCACGGAGCAACCCTCACTTTCGGGCCCCACCATAGGACGCGCGCGCCACCGCCGGCAACGCCGTTTCCGTCACCGGTCGCACCACCGCGCCGACTTCGTCGCACCGAGGAAGCACAGGATCAGCACCGACAGGACGATGCCCGTGCAGTCGAACTGGATGTTCACGCCCACGCCCCCGCCCGCCGGGCGCAGCGCCGCCAAGAACACGGCCTGCCACGCGATCTGGAACGCGATCGACACGCCCTCCACCGCGAACGCGCCCCGCCGCGCCGACGCGCGGCGGTCCATGATCCCGACCGCGAACAGCCCGCGCAGCGCCGCGAACCCCAGCGCCTGCACCGCCGAGACCAGCAGCACCAGCGGGACCCACGCCGCCAGCCCCGGATAGAAGTCCTCGAACACGTCCCGGCCCGCCGTCAGCGTCACCGCCGTCCCGATGCCCCCGAGCAGGCCCAGGCCCACCTGGACCCACATGAGGACCACGGCCGTCGTCGTCAGGCCCGGCCGCCGCGGCGGCCCCCCGTACGGGTACGCGTAGGGGCCCGGCGGGTACGGGTACACGGGATACTGCGGGGGAACGGCCACGGGTCGGACCTCCAGAAAGGGGATGGCACCGAGTGTAAGCGCCCGGTCGCTCCCGCGGGGTCCCCGAGAATCCGCACCGAAGCGCGCGAAACGGTTTTCGGCCGACCGGTTTCGGGGTACTAGGGTGGGCGCGGGCCGGACGGCAGGGCCGCCGCCCGGGAACGCGGCAGGACGGAGACGCGACATGATCATGCGACTGGCCCGGTCGCTCGGGTACGACGTCGTCGAGGTCGACGACGGCGACGGGACCCTCGCCGTCGGCGGGCACGACGGCGCCAGCGCCCTGCGCGTCGGCTGGAGGCCGCTCATCGTCGAGGGATACACCGGGTCCGGGTCCATCGACCGGTTCGCGATCCGCACCCGCGACGCACGGCACCGCGAGAGCCTGCGCGACATGCGCGAACGCCTCCGCGGCCCCGCCAGCGACACCGACCCCGTCGACCTCGCTGCCCCCATCCTGAAACTCCTCGCGCCCGGCGCGTACGGGGTGCGGCGCTGGCCCGACGCGAACGTGCACATCGAGCCGTTCGGGGAGAACCGGTCCGCGTGGTGGTACCCGTACGAGCCGATCGGCACCGAGGGGACCGCGGTCATCCCCACCGACGTGTGGCCGCCCCCCGGGGAGGACACCGTCACCGAGTACGCGGCCGCGATCGCGGGCGGCGAGCGGCCGCTCGCGGTGCTGCTGCGGTCCGAGCCGCCCGGCGACGAGCAGGACTGCGCGGCGTTCCTCATCGACGGGCACCACAAGCTCGCCGCGTACCGGCGCACTGGGACCGCCCCGCACTTCCTCGACATCGCGCGCCTCGCCGACCGGCGGCCGTGCGATCCGGGCGACCTGCGGGCCGTCATCGGCGGCGACGGGAGCCTGGAGCAGTCCGCGTCGAACCTCATGCGGTACCTGGAGCACGCCAGAAAGTGAACGGGCCGTTCACTGCACAGCGGTGAACGGCGCGTTCACTACCGAATGGAGGACGGCGCGTTCACTGCTGCGCGCGCCACTTGCCCGCGGGGACCCCGCCGGGGCGGTCGAACGCGTCCAGCAGCGCCCGCGCGTTCCCGTCGCTCCCGACCGCGCCTTCGACCTCGGCCAGGTACTCCTCCACGAACGCGCGCAGCGGCGCCCCCGCGACGGCGTCGCCGATGGTGAACTCCGGTGCGGCGTGCAGGACGAGGAGGAGCATCCCGTGGACGCGGCGGTCCGGGCCGCCAATGCCCGGCTGGAAGTACGGGACGTCGAGGACCCGCGCGCCCGCGGCCTCGTAGAACGCCAGGCGCCGCCGCGGATCCCCGTGCGCGTCGTGCGCGGGCGCGCCAGGGTCCTCGATCTCGGCGACCACGATGCACGGGTTCCGGCGCACGCTCCACACGTTCACCGCGTCCCGCAGCAGCCGACCGCCGATCCCGCCGCCCCGCGCCGCCGGACCCACCGCCAGGTACGTGAGCAGCTGGACGCGCGAGGCCGCCGACCACTCGCCGAACGCGGCCGCCACCGGCGTCCCCGCATCGTCGACCACCGCGAACAGATTCGCGGACCCGCGCTCCAAGGCCGCGGCGAGCACGTCCTCACCGTCGAGCTCCTCCGGCGGGAACGCATGCTCGAACAGATCCCGGTACACCGCCGTGAACAGCGCGTCCGGCGCCGTCCGCTCCACCGTCGAGAACCCCATGCCCCGGAGTCTCCCACCGGCGGGCCCCTACGGGCGGGCGATGCGCCGCATCCGCGCCCGCGCGAAGGCCGTGCGCGCCCGCACCAGGCCCCGCACCGGCAGCCCCGCCAGGAACCGCACCGTCGACCACGGGCCGCCCTGGTACGACACCCACCGCGCCGACACGTACACCGCCGCCCACGCCGCCACGACCACCGTCGCCGCACCCCACCCGGCCGGCGTCCAGAACCCCGCCGCCTGCCAGATGCTGATCGCCGCGCACACCGACAGCGCCGACACCGCCGCCGTCAGCGAATCGCGCACCCGCTGCTGCCGGTCCACCTCCCAGCGCTGGAGCGTCGCCTCCGACTGGTCCGCCATCACCTCGTTCAGGCGCTCGCTGAAACTCGCCAACTGCTCGTCCACGCCCTTCACCGCCAGCAGCCTGCGCAGCTCCGCCGTGTTCGACGGCGACCGCAGCAGCCCCGGCGAGTGCAGCAGCGCGATCACCTGCCGCGTCTCCCCCTCGAACTCCAGCATCTGCATCCGCTTCGCCTTCATCGCCTCCACTTGCGCGGCCCGGTCCGCGCCCGGCCGGCTGTACCCGGCGATGATCTCCGAGACGCCCGCCCGGTACGCGTCCAGCTGGTGGTTCCAGGCCGCCATCATCCCGCCCAGGCACACCGTGAACTCCGCGATCGCCTCCAAGTCCCCCGAGATGAAGTTGGGGGCGTCCAGCGCCGCGATCACCGTCGTGTTCTCCGTCGAGATCAGCAGGTCGCCCTCGTTGCGCTGGTTCCAGATCTTGCGGGAGTGGTCGTCCGCCAAGCGGATCCAGTCCCACAGCGACTCCTTCGCGTCCGGAGCCGAATGCAGCAGCACCGACGATCCCACCAGCTCCAGCAGCCGGTTCCCGTCCTGCACCAGCGGCCGGTCCTCGTCCCCGCTCGGCGGCTCGAACTCCCGGCCCCGCTCGCTCGCCCGCAGCACCCGCACCAGCACGTGCGAACGGCCCCTGTGGATGCCCACCGGCCCCTCCGGCTCCCCCTTGCGCGGCGCGAGCGCCTCGGGCAGCTGCCGCAGGATCAGGTCCCTCGCGAAGCGCGCCAAGCGGTCCCACGTCCGGTCCGTGCCCTCGCACGACACCTCGACCGTCCCGTGCTCCCGGGCCGCCCGGAACATCGCCGCGTGCAGGCCGCTCGGGTACAGGTCCTCCACGGATCGCTCCAGGCGCAGCGAGTGGACGCCCATGGGGGAGAATCGCAGCGCCGCGTTCAGCTCCTCGACCGTGTCCCCGTCGACCACGAGCCGCACCTTCGGGAGGATCAGCTCCAGGCCGTCGAACCGCTTGGCGCGTTCGAGCCGCGGCTCCCAGATGTCCGCGTGGTACGTGAAATGGTCGATCGCCGCCGACGGCCGCACCGGCCCCGCGCCCTCCTCGAACGCCCGCTTCAGGCGGACCCGGACCGTCTCGTAGTCGATCCCGTTGACGCCGAACGGGAACAGGTACACGATGCGGCCCTCGTCGATGCGCATCCACTGCTTCCGCCGGTCCGCGTGGGCCTCGCGCAGCCGCTCCAGGGCCTGCCGGTGCGCGTTCATCTTCGACAGTTCGACGGACGAGAACGGCCACGTGTTCACCAGGACCCGCAGCTCCTTGCGGACTTCCAGCCGGTCCTTCTCCTTGCCCGCCGACTGCGCGACCAGCGCGCGGTGCAGGCGACGCAGCATCAGGTGGTACTCGCGGCGCACCGCGACCTCCCCGCGCACGTACCGGCCCACCGGGCCCTCGTCCTCCTCCGCGTCGTGCAGCAGGCCCGTGCACGACCCGATCACCATGTCCAGCGCCTCCGAATAGCGCAGTTGCGACCCGGTCTTCAGGCAGTCTTCCAGCTCGATCTCCGACCGGACCAGCTCGCACAGGCGCAGCGCCAGTTCCACCTCGGGCGCCTCGTCGCCGTCGAGGCTCCAGTGGCGGCGCACGATCCCGCGGAACCGCAGCATGCACTTCATGAGCAGGTCCACGCGGTACGTGTGGTTCCAGGCCCGGACCGAACTGTGGTGCACCCACAGGCACAGCAGCGCCCGGTCGACGGCCGTCGGCGTGCGCGCGGCCTGCGTCCCGAACACCTCCCCGGCCCGATACAGGAACACGTCCTCCACATCGAGCTCCCCGCCCGGGTCGACCTCCGACTGGAGGCCGTTCCAGATGAAGCAGTCCCGCACCGCCTGCGTGTCCACCCCGCACCGCTCCCGCAGATGCGCCTCGATCAGGCCCTGCACCTCCGGCGACCTCGCCACCAGCTCGAACCGGATCGGGCCCCCTTCCGGCCCGGCGCCGTCCCGCTGCCCCGGAACGACTTCGACTTCGGCCGCAGTCTCACCGCGCTGCATCGGAGGGTGGCTCATGCCACAAGTCTATGGCGGACATGCACTTCACCGGGTCCCTCGCCAGCGCCCCGGACCCGTCCCGGGCCCCGAACCCACCACCGCTTCCGGTTGAGCCCGGTGGGCCCCGTCCCATAGGCTGTCCCCATGCGAAAGGGTCTGATCCGCCGCACCATCCGGCGCGCCCGCACCTCCCGGCCCGCCACGGTCGCCGACACCACCGGCAAGCGCTACCGCGTCATCCCCGCCGACGACCCCGAAACCGCGGCCTACGCCGACCCGCCCCGCAAATGGCCCCGCGTCGCGACTATGGCCGGCACCTGGGCCCTGGTGCTGGCACTCGGCGCCTGGATCGCCCCCGCGTTCGCCGCCAGCGGGAACGAGGAGAACCAGGACCCTAGAGACGAGACCGCAAGCTCCGCAAGCAACGCGGCCTGGCGATACCTTCGCTACGGAGCCAGTGAAGACCTTGATCGTGCAGAGGCCGTGCTCTGCGACGGCGCGGAACCCGAACTCGCCCCTGGCGACCTCGATGCGATCCGCCAGTCCTACGCCGACGAACTCGGCGGCATCACCCGAGTCGACGTCGAGACCGGCGACCCGGTCCCCACCTCCGACGGCATCGCCATCGCCGGAACCGTCTCCTACGTCTCCGAAGGCACGCAACGCCATGAGGAGTTCGTGGTGACCGTGCAGGAACACGGCGGCACCTACTGCGTGTCCGACGCGAACCAGCCCGGACCCGAGGTGCCGACCGCGAGCCCCGACGAAGGCGCGAGCCCTGAAGTCGACTTCCAGGAGGTCGCCACCGACTTCCTCCGCGCTGTCGTCGCGGACCGGAACCCGGCGACCGCCGAAGCCATGCAGTGCAGCGCGTTCACCGGGATCACCGCCCAGGACCTCGACGACGCCATCGCCGAATGGGTCGCCGTCAACGGGGCGACGACCGGGTACCTCAACGGCATCTCGCCCGCCGACGGCGTCGGCGCCTTCGAGACCGAGATCGTCCTCCAAGGCGAACTGAACCAGGAGAGCTTCACGTTCCAGATCGCCGTCGAAGGCGACTGCGTCGCCTCACTCGACGGCGGCGACGCCCTCATGAACGCCGCCGACTGACCTCACTTCAGCGGGGCGCCCATCTGGTTCATGAACGCGATCGGGTCCACTGCGCCCGCTGCGCTGCGGTCGGCGTTCAAGTGGGTCTCGAAATGCAGGTGGGGGCCGCTGGAGCGGCCCGAGGAGCCGACGTAGCCGAGGATCTGGCCCGCCTGGACCACGTCGCCCTCCTTGACCAGAGGGGCCGAACCCATGTGGCAGTAGCGGGTCAGGTAGTCGCCCGCGTGGAGGATGTTGACGTACCAGCCGCAGCCGGCCACCTCGGGGGAGCCGTCCACGTCACACGAGTACGGCTCGCCGTACAGGCTGGCGTTGCACTCCGAGGTGATGACGGTCCCGCTCGACGCCGCCACGATCGTCGCACCGCGCGGCGCGCCGATGTCGACCCCGTTGTGGGTCGGGCGCTCCGGGGTCTGGAAGCCTGAGTTGATCGGGCCCTCCACCGGCGCCATCCAGCCCGCCGCCGACAGCTCGCCCGGCTGCGCGCACGTGCCGAGCTGCGTGCTCACCGCCGAGACGCTCGCGCCGCCGCCGGTCAGCGTGTTCACGATCTCCGTCGCGATCGGCTCGTGCTTCGCATAGGCGTTCGGGAACGCCGAGATCTGGACCGACTGCGCCGCCTGGGTCAGCGGCATCGTCTCCCAGCCGTCGATCGTCACGAGCTTCTCGTAGAATTTCGTGGACGCGTACACGGGATCGGTGACCTGCTCCGGCGTCCCCCAGCCCGACGACGGACGCTGCTGGAACAGGCCCTGCGAGTCGTGGTCGTTCCGGTCGCCCAGGTGCCCCAGGTTCGTCAGCCGCGACTCCTGCATCGCCGTCGCCACCGCGATGACCCAGCCGCGCACCGGGACCTCCAGGTCCTGGCCGACCGCGATGATGATCGCCGCGTTCCCGATCTGCTCGGAGCTGTACGGCCCGATCTCCGGGAACTCCCCGTTCACATCGACCGACGTCGTCCCGCAGCCGGCGGCGATCGCATTGCCGTCCTCGTCGTTCGACTGATCCGACAGGAGCTGCACGATCGACACCACGGCGCCCAGGCAGCACACGGTCAGGACCGTGAGCGTCCACATGAGCGGCCGCAGCCGCTTCGGCACCCGCGGCGCCAGGGGGTCCTCGGACCGCTCCTTTGCGGTGCTCTCCTCGCTCGCGACGCTCATGACTGCTCCCAGTCGATCGCCGACACCAGCCAGTCGCCGCCGCCGACCTCGACCATCGTCAGCGTCAACGTCCCCGTGTCGAGCGGGATCGCGACCTTCGAGCCGTCGGGCACCGCCTCCCCGGCGACCTCCGTCGCCGGGACCGTCTCGGGGTCGACGCCCTCCATCAGGGCGGCGGTGTCATCGGTCAGCAGCGGCCGGATCGAGTCGAGCCAGCCCTGCGAGCCGTACCCGTTCGGGTTCAGCCAGGCCTCGGCGAACTCGACGGCACGGTCCACCGCCTCCTGCGGGAGCTCCTCGTCGGTGAAGCAGCCGTCCTCTTCGCACTCGTCGGTCGCGAACCCGTCGTCCGCGGTCACCGCCTCAGAAGTGGCCTCCCCTTCAGCGCCGTCCGCACCGTTCGTGCCGTCGAGCGGCGTGTCCTGGCGGCGGTTCGCCAGCGCGATCACCCCGAGCACCAGGACGAGGATGATGACGACGATCCCGTAGCGGGAGAAGATGATCCGGAGGGCGCGGTTCATCCGTCATTCCCTTCTCGCAGGCCGGTAGACCTCTCCACCACCGGAGGCGCCGCCCCCGGAGGACGTGCTCGATCCCGATCCGCTCGTCGAGCTCGCGGACTTGTCCGGGGTGCTCTGCTGCTCGGGCAGCGAGTCGCTCGGCTTGCCGCGCGGATTGGGGCGCACGGTATCCGAGGTCTCCTCGGGGCGGGCGTCGTCCCGGCGCTGCCGGGCGCGCTCCAGCTCGCGTTCGCGCTCGGCGCTCTGGTCCGAGCCGCTGACGCGGCGGCCGAGGAACGCGTCGGCCGGGCCGCTGCCGCCGACCAGGCCCGCGATGCGTCTGCCCGGTCTGAGGAGCAGCCAGGCGGCGACGCCGAGAAGCCCGATCATGACCACTTGCAGCCACACGGGCATGGCGGTCTGGAGGATGCGGCTCGACGCCCATATGTAGATGACCGCCGCGAGGGAGAAGATCGCAACGTTGATGATCGCGCCCAGGACCGTGTTCACCAGTCGCTTGAACGGGCCGCCCGCGGGGCGGAGCAGCGCGATGGTGCCGATGATCGGCAGGGCCACGATCGCGAACCGCACGATCATGAAGCCCAGGATGATGAGGATCGACGCGGTGAGGTCGAACAGCGAGAAGAAGATCGCGGTCAGCAGCGCGAGCAGGCCGGTGCCGGTCCGCTCCCAGGCGCGCTGGCCGCTGATGTTCGCGTAGGCCTCGGGGTCCTCGGTCTGGATCTGCGCGACCAGGCCCTGCCAGAGTTCCTGCTTCTCGGCGATGAGGTCGTTCCGGGTACCGGGGTCCTCGGCTTCTTCGTTCTCCTGCCATGACAGCGCCTGGGCTGCGAACAGCGCCGGGCCGTACTTGTAGGCGGTGTTCGACTCGGTGACGACGGGGTTGCCCTCTTCGTCCTCGACGACCTCGCCGTTGCGCTCGCGGAACTTGACCTCTTCGCTCTGGCCGAGCATCGTCCGCAGCCAGTTCTGGTACAGCACCTGGCCGGAGACGGTGTCGGAGGCGGTGACGGCGGCCGAACGGGTGTCGATGCAGAAGTCGTCGCCGTTGAGCTCTTTGAGCTCGTCGTAGCGGTCCTGGTCGACACCGGGGATGCGGGCGCAGCCGTCGGCGGTGTCATCGGCGATGAGGACCGTGCTGAGGTCCATGCCGATGGTCAGCGCCTTGTCGGTGTACTCCGCGGCTTTTACCGGCCAACGTACGACGGCCGTGACCAGGACCAGGATGAGAACAGCCCACGCCACAGTGGTGACCGCGTTGTTCATGTCCGCCTGGCGAGAGCGCCACAGCAGGTACAGGCCGATGAGGCCGACCGTGACGGCGCCGAAGACGGTGAAGATCTGGCGGTAGAGGACTTCGGTGCCTTGCTCCATGAAGCGGTTCGACCAGCCCCACATGGTGTCGGGCTCCCACGCGGCCTGGCGCATCGAGTTCGCGGCGCCGACGGTGGCGACCGACAGGTTGAACTCCATGTTGGCGAGGGCGTTCGCGGTGTCGGCGCCGTTGGGGATCGAGACCGATTCCACGCATTGGCCGCCCACGCTCATCTGCTGGGAGCCGTACATGGGCAGCTGGTATCCGGCGTAGCCGTAGGCGCTGTAGGTGCCGATGCCCTCGCTCTTGTCGAGGTTGGAGGGCTCGGCGAACCAGCCGGCCATGCCGGAGTCGGGCGAGGCGGGTTGGGGTGCCGCCTCGCACGGGAGCTCCTGGGCGTCGGGGAGTTCCTCGATGCACTGGGACCAGTACGTGTGCCACTCGTAGTCCGAGCACCCCTCGTCCCCCTGCGCCCCGGCCGTCCCCGGCGTCAGCACCAGGGCGCCCAGCGCCGCGGCCAGCGCGACGAGGATGCGGGCGGCCCGGCCCCCGGCGCGCCGCCAGGCGCGGGCGGGAGGGGCGAGGTCGTGGGCGGAGGGGTCGGTCACTGGTCCTCCCCGGGGGTGGTGTTCAGGTAGTCGAGGAGGCCGCGGACCCAGCCGAAGTCGGCGCGGATGCGCTGGACGCGGCCGTCGACGTCGCGCATGACGAACTCGCGGTAGGGGAGCTTGCGGGTCTCCGAGGCGTCCACTTCGGAGAGGGACGCGAGGACCGACTCGTACCCGACCCCGGTGGGCACGCGCAGCAGCTTGAGGGCCTCCTCGGCGATCGTCGCGTCCTCGGCGATGCGGCCGACGAACACGGTCGAGACGAGGTTCTGGACGTCGAGTCCGAGGATGTCCTTCGGGTTCTGGGAGGCGACGAGCGCCGCGAGGTTCCATTTGCGGGAGTCGCGGGCGAGGCGCACCAGGAACGAGCGGCCGGACTTCCAGCCCTCCATGAAGTGGGCTTCGTCGAGACCGACGAGCTTGCGGCGGTGCATGTCGCCGCCGTAGGCGCGGCGGACGGCGAGGCGGTGCGCGGTGTGGAGCATCGGCAGCGCCAGGGCCTCCTCGGCGGACCAGTACTCGCGTTCGATGCCGAGGTCGGGCAGGCGCAGCCCGGACATGGTGATGACGGTGAGCGCGGTGTCGTCCTCCAGGACGCCCTTGTCGGGCGTGCCGAAGAACAGTTTCGCGAGCGGCATCTCGGCGGTGTCGAGCAGGAGCGCGGCGAGTTCGGCGCCGTCGCCGGTGACGTGGTCCTCGGCGTCCTGGAGGGACTCGACGAGGTCTTCGAGGGCCGAGTCCTCCTCGGCGGGGACGTGGCGGGCGGCGTGGCGCAGGAGGCGGGCGGTGCTCGCCTCGCGCTGGACCTGCGGCGGCAGGAGCATCGAGCAGATGTCCTGGACGAGCATGCGCCGCTCGGAGCGGGCGTTGGAGACGGCGATGTCGTACTCGCGCTGCCCGTCGGGCGAGTCGGCGTAGTGCTCGCGGCGCGGGGACGGGATGAGCGCGTAGGGCGCGAGCGTCCCGTACTCGGAGCCGGTCAGGTTGAGCACGCGCGAGAACGGCTTGAGCTCGGGCATCTCGCAGAGCTTCGCGAGGGGCCCCGAGGGGTCCAGGAGCGTGACCTGGACGCCTCGGCGGGCCGCGAGGTAGCCGATGGCGCCCATGAGCGTGGACTTGCCGCCGCCGGGCTCGGCGACGAACACGGACAGGCCGGACTTCTCGCGGACCTCGGTGGCGAAGTGCAGGTCGAGGAAGACGGGGCTGCGGGAGGTGCCCGCGGTCCGTCCGATGAGGTCGCCGCGGCGGTCGCCGACGACGGACGCGGCCTGCGGCATGGCCGCGGACATGAGTTTGACGGGCATGCGGCGGACGTACCCGGTCTGGGCGACCGGCTCGCCGGGGATGAACTCGCGGGCGAGCCAGTCCTGGTTCTTCGGGTGCTGGAGGCTGATGCGCATGTCCCGCTGGTACATCTGCATGAGCGTGCGGGCGCGCTCCAGGCACTCCTCCTTCGTGTCGGCGGTGACGGCGAGGCGGTGCCAGCCGTGGGCGCGCGCGGCGTCGATGGGCAGGCCGGTGGTCATCTCGTCGCCGACGCCGAGCGCGCGCTCGGCGAGGCGCTGGAGCTCCGGCGGGGCGTCCATGGCGTGCTCGTCGTAGTCGCGCTGCTGGCTCCGGATGAGGCGGAGCCGGTGGTCGAGGTCGCGGAACGCCTCGCCCGCGCCGAGGATGTCGATGCGGCTGGACAGCTCGACGGGCCAGGGGCAGCGCTCGTGGAAGTGCAGCCACGGCTCGTGGCGCTGGGGAATCTCCAGCTCCTCCATGCGGCCGACGGTGAGGACCGCGGTGTGCTTCTCCTCGCCGGTGAGGCGATTGACGAGCTTCACCGTGGACCCGTAGGGGCTGCGGTACCGCTCGATCGACTCGGTGAGGGCGAGGACGTCGCCGGGCTCCCAGTCGTCGTCGGAGCCCGAGAGCAGGCGCGGCGGCTCCATGCCGAGGGCGACGGACCGGTAGACGAGCCATTCGAGCTCGGCGGTGGTGGCGCGGCGGGCGCGCACGCCGAAGGACCCGAGGACCTCGTCGAACTGGAGGGAGCGCTTCTCGATCTTCTCGCGCTCGGAGAGCTTGGTGCCGCGGCCGAACATGCGGCCGACCTTCTCGCCGACCTGGTCGAACGCGCCGCGCCGGGAGAACGTGATGCCGAGGAACGTCTCGCCCTCGGCGTGGGAGAGCTGCTGGAGGTGGCGCTGGGCGGCCACGAGGTGGTCGGCCCAGCTCGTGCCGCCCGGGACGGTGCGCAGCGGCCGCGCGGTGTGCTTGTCGACGGTGCGGGCCCACTGGTCGGCCGGGAACGGCCGGGTGGTGCGGCGCAGGTGGACGCGCATGCCCGCGAGGCCCGCGTACTGCTCGGCGATGGCGACGATGAGCGCCTCGCGTTCGAGGTCGGGCCGGAAGGACCAGCGCACGCCGGGCAGCTTGTACCAGGCGGTGACGGACGCGGGCGTGAACGTGGCGTGCCCGGCGATCTCGGTGAGACTCAGCTCCCGGAGCGGCTGGCGCTCCTTCTGCGCGCCGATCGGCTTGACGCGGGTCGGCTTCGCGTCCCCGGCTGGGACGGCGACGGCTTCCTTGCGGGAAGGCCGGACCGGGACGAGGTCCTGGCCGGGCACCCGTTGTGTCCCGGTTTGGCGAGCCTGCGGGCGGGTCGCGGACGCACCTCTGCCACCTGCGGCGGAGGGCCGGTGACCCTGGTCAGCACCCTGTGGATAACTCGGGCCCTGCTGTGGATAACTTCCGTTGCGCTGTGGATAACCCTGTGGATTCCCGCTGGTGGGAGCCGGTGCGTAACGCTGTGGATACCCCTGTGGATAACTTCCCTGATTCTGTGGATAACCCTGTGTACGACCCTGTGGAGGAGTGGTCGACGGCGGTGCCGTCGATGCAGGTGGCGACGCGTGTCGCACGGACTCCACTGGGGACTGCTGGCGGGGCTCCTGCGGCGCCTGCGGTCGCTGCGGCTCGCTCTGGGGGCGCG
The DNA here is from genome assembly GCF_042428885.1 of Glycomyces mayteni. Lineage (NCBI taxonomy): Bacteria > Bacillati > Actinomycetota > Actinomycetes > Glycomycetales > Glycomycetaceae > Glycomyces > Glycomyces mayteni. The sequence goes on along the minus strand of NZ_JBHMBP010000001.1, from coordinate 475,728 downwards.
CCTTCGCGGGTTCACCGCGAAAGACCGCGTCCGCGAGGGCGGTCGCGTCGTCGCCCAGGTCGCCGGACGGCCGCTCCCGGTCCCGCACCGGCGCGGGCGGCCGGGGGGCGGAGAACTTGGCGACGGGCTGACGGCGGTCCTCGCCGCTCATAGGCGCTCCTCAGTTCGGACGGGCTCCACGAGCGTGGGCCGCAGGCGGATCGAACGGGTCGTGAACGCCGGGACGCGGACCTCGTGGCCGGAGTCGCGCGTGTGCTTCCAGTCGGTGAGCAGGGTGCGCAGGACGGTGGTCGCGGGCCGGTCGGCGTCGACGTAGCGGAAGATCAGCGAGGTCGTCACGAGGGCGAGGGAGATCTCGATGGCGGGGAACAGGTCGACGTCGCCGGTGAAGGCCCAGCGGATGAACATGAACAGCGCCAGCAGCGCGGCGAACGCGCCGTACTGCCCGTACGGGAGGTGGACGGGGAGGGTGTACCCGGGGGGGCCGAGGTACAGCAGGCGGGCACGGTAGATGTCGTCGTCGGTGCGCAAGCGCATGGGCGTCCTCCGTCCGGCCTTCCTCTAAGGGGCGATGCGGGATGCTAGTCCTCTTGGCTGAACAGCACGTCGACCAGGCCGCCGCCGACGGCGACCAGGACCACCGCGCCCGCGATGAACGCGATCCCGATGATCGCGATCGTGGACGAGGTGAGGACGCGGCTGACCTCGCCCTTGTTCGCCCGGGCGATGAAGATGAGGCCGAGGATGGCCAGGAGGATCGGGGCGATCTTGGACAGGAAGAACCCGATGATCCCCTGCGTGTTGATCTCGGCGCCGGCTTGGGCGTGCGCGGCCACCGTCCAGAGTGTCTCTCTCACAGTCATCAGTCCCATCCTTTCGTCACACGAGCCACTAGAACCTCACGTAACGCAATTTTCACTCATGTTTCTTGTCTCCCAACCCATTGCGGGGTCTGCCCTCATCATATGCCGGACCCCTGACGGAACGCACCTTCGTCGGCTCGAAGAGCGACCACGGGACCGGACAACCGCAACTGAAACAGATAAGCCGGGAAGTATCAATCCGATGGGCGCGATCACTCCGTGTCGGCAATCCGACACTAAACTGGGAGAGCCGGGTGCCCTACGCTCAAGCGGCACCGCACAATAGAGCCCGACAGCCCTCACGGGCCAGCCCGATCCGCCGGCCCCACGGCCGTGCGCCGACCTCGCGGAGACCACCATGGACTACATCGACGACATCGCCGGCCGGCTCACCGCCGCGGCCGTCGCCTTCGCCGTCGCCGGTCTCGCGGTGGCCGCGCTCTCCGCCGCGGCCCTCGGCGGCGTCCGCGCCTCCGAGAAGTGGCCCTCCGCCCCCGCCCCCCGCCTCGGCCGCCCCGCCGTCATGACCGGCGCCCTCGCCGGACTCGTCGTCTTCGCCCTCGCCGCCGGACTGTTCTCCCTGGCGCAGTTCGGCACCGGTTTGAACGCGAACCTGCGGGTACTCCTCGCCGTGGGCGTGGACCTCCTCGCCCTCGCCGCCGGGCTGTGGCTCGTCAGCTTCGTCGCCGGGAAGATCGAGATGCGCACCCTCATCGCCGTCCCCGACCACCACGCGACCCCGCCGCCGATCCCGGTCTCCGGCGACCCGACCCGCTACCAGATCCCCGACTACACGGAGACGCCCGTGGAACCCGACCCGCAGGACCAGCCGCACCAGTACGCGCCCGAGCCGCGCCAAGCGCCCCAGTCGCCGTACGCGCCCGACCTCACCTCCACCGGGAGCCTCCCCGCGACCCGCCCCGGCGTCCCCACCATCCCCACCGACACCCGCCCCGGCTGGGTCTTCCAGGACAAGGGCACCGGCGCGTTCTACGCCGCCGTCGCCCAGAGCCGCGGCGGCATCAGCCTCCTCGCCCTCGACGACTTCACCGTCGCCCGCACCGCCTCCCTCGTCGGACCGCTCGAACTCGTCGGCTCCGTCGAGGCCACCGTCTGGCCCCTGGAGAACGGCCACGCCGAGACCGGGGCCGACCGCACCGCCTGAACCCCAGGCCGCCCGAAACGCGCCCGGTCACTGTGAGCGCGGTTCGCTATCCTCGGAGTGACCTCCAGTGAAGCGAGCCGCGACTGTGACCGACGCCGACCGGGTCCTCACCGACCTCGACGAGCACGTGACGCTCCGCGTGTCCGACGGCCGCATCACCGTCCAGATCACCGCCGCCGGCTTCGGCCAGCCGCCCGCCGCCCTCGCCAAGCTCGTCGTTGAACTCGCCGGGACCCTGCCCCGCCCCGGCGCCGAAGCCGACGGGAACCTCGCCGCGGGCATCGACGCCGTCACCGGCCTCCGGCAGGCCGCCGCCACCGGCGGCTACGAGGACTTCGCCGCCGCAGTGCGCGGGCGCCTGGGCATCGAGGCCCCCCGCGACACCCTCAGCCGCGACCCCGAGTTCGACCGCGCCATCGCCAACCGCCTCGACGGCGTCCTCAACGCCATGCGCGCCGCCCAGACCGCCCGCGCCGAACCCGCCCGCGAGGTCCTCACCGCCGAGATCTTCACCGACGAAGGCGACTGCTCCGTCACCTCCAGCTCCGAACGCGCCGTCGCCGGGGTCTGGATCGGACCCGCCGCCCGCGACCGCGGCATCGACGGCCTCGGCGAGGCCCTCACCGGCCTCATCGCCCGCGCCCGCGACGAGGTCCGCCGCCTCGCCGAAGACCGCGCCCGCGCCGGCCTCCCCGACCAAGTGGCGGCGACGATCGACAATGCCGGAGAGGACGCCGCACGCGCCGGCGAGGCCACCGGCCGCATCCTCGACGGCATCAGCAAGGCCAACGAGGCACTCCAGAGGAAGGCAGGACGCGCATGACCCGGATCTTCGACCCCGAGTTCGTCCGCCGACTCGGCGAGGGCATCGACGCCAACATCGTCCCCGTCCTCGAATCCGCGAACGAGGACCTCCCCGCCCTCAGCGCCGTGGACCGGAGCCTCCACGCCACCGTCGCCCTCCCGATGGCCGCCGCGTACTCCCTCGCGACCGCCACCGTCACCGAGTCCATGGCCGGAGCCGCCGAAGGCTTCCGCCGGATGCGCGACGCCCTCGACGCCTGCGCCCAGGACATGACCGACGCCGACGACGCCTCCGCCCGGGCGTTCGGCGGCAACTGAGGGAGCCGCCGCATGCCCACCGGCCAGAGCCTCTACCACGCAGGGGAGGAGATGTCCCCCTACTACAACGGCGTCATCAAGTCCTGCGCCGTCGCCATCGCCCCGCCCGCCCTCGTCTTCGGCCCCGCCGTCCAGTCCATGGCCACCGGCATCTACCTCAACCAGTGCAACCCCGGCGACGTCCTCAAAGCCGCCGGAGCCTGGGTCTCCCTGGCCGAGAAGAACACCGCCGCCGCCGACGCCCTCCAAGCCGAGGTCGACACCGTCGACGACGGCAACTGGAGCGGCGCCGACGCCGACGCCTTCCGCGCCTCCGCCGCCAGCGTCAAAGCCCAGCTCCAGCAGCTCGCCGTCACCGCGTTCCTCATCGGCGCCCAGCTCCTCGCGTTCGCCGTCATGCTCACCGTCTACTGGCTGTTCCTCACCGCCTGCACCGTCGTCATGGACGCGTTCCTCGCCGCCTACCTCACCGCACTCGCGGGCGCCCTCACCGCCCCCGGCGCCCCCGCGGTCATGGCCGGCGCCCAATCCGTCGCCACCGGCCTCGCCGCCTCCATGAAGCGCTTCGAGGCGTCCCTCGCCGCCGTCTCCGCCGGCTGCGCCGACCTCGCCGGCGGCCTCACCGCCATCACCTTCGGATACCAGAAGGCCCAGGGCAGCCCCGTCGAACCGCTCGACATCGCCGAGGCCGGCCTCGCCGACATGCTCGACGGATTCCTCGTCTACGGCGCCAACGTCGCCGCCATGACCCCCGGCGGCGGCCAGCTCCCCGACAGCGGCGGGCCCGCCCTCGGCCTCCCCGACTCGCTGCTCGACCTGTGGGAGGACCACGCGCCCGACCGGTCCACCGGCCCCGAGCCGGTCGAACGGCGGTTAAGACCCGCATCGTCCCGGCCCCGGCCGCGGCCGTCCCGCCCCCGCGCCGTTGAGTGCTGTCACGCAGGGCCTCCAGTTGGTACCGTGAGGGGGACCGGCCACCCGTCCCCTCGCGAGGTGAGTATCGATGAGCGACAACGACTCGTACCAGGGCCTCGACCCTGCCGCCCCGGCCGCGGCCGCCCCCGCGTTCGGGTCCGTCGCGCCCGCTCCCGACATCGAGACCCAGCCCGACGAGGCGATCGTCGCCGTGCGCCCCGGCTGCTCGAACCCCGCGTGCGCCAACGCGACCGCGCACCCCTCGGAACCGGGCTGGCAGCGGCTCGTGTCGGCCGTCCCCGTCGAGCGTCAACTGTTCCGCCTGCGCCCCAAGGCGTCAGGGATGGCGTACCCGACCGAGGCCGACTTCCGGGACGCCGTCGCCGCGGTCCGCCCCGCGCAGGCCGACGCCCACTCGCTCGCGCGCCTGCGCGGCGCCTGGACCGACGACGTCTCCGGTCGCCTCGCCGACTGGTCCGAGCGCATCCGCTCCAACCTCGCCGACCTCGCCGAAGGCTGGTCCGGCAGCGACTTCGACGCGTTCGAGACCGCCTGCGGCCAGACCCGCGACCTCGTCGAGGACCTCATCGACGACGTGGACGCGACGGTCGCGAGCCTCCAGACGACCGAGGACGCCCTGTACGCGATCCAGGGCGGCGACTCCGGCGAGATCCCCTACCCCGCACCGCAGTTCTGGATCGACGGCGAATGGCACAGCTGGGTGTCCGTCCACGTCCGGCCCGCGTGGTGGCACGGCGACTGCATCGAGTACACCTGCCAGGACGCCGAGCACGTCCTCGCCCTCGGCGGCGCCGAACCCGAGCTCGCCACCGAGGTCATCGACTACATCGACGAGCGGATCGTCCACTACGTCGACTACTACTCCAGCCCCGTCAACATCGAGCGCGAGGGCCTCGACCCCGCGAAGGGCCTCACTGTCGAGGAGGCCAAGGAGCTGGCCGTCGTCGACGCCGTCGAGCACTACGGGACCCTCGTCGACCAGAGCTGGGGCGCCTACGACGCCCGCCAGTCCGAGATCGACGAGGACGTCGCCCAGCGCGGCGCCGACACCGACGGCGAGGCGCGGTCCGTGCGGACCGTCCGCAGCGACAAGCCCTACCCGGCCGCCGCCGACCCCGCCTACATGGACCTTGAACCCCCGCCGATGGACCAGCCCGCCGGGACCTCCTCCCCCCGCGCCACCGAGGACCCGTCCCTGGACCCGCCCGCGGGCGAGCCGCCCGCCGACGACGCCGGCCAGGAGCCCGCCGAGGACGACGGGACGACCGGCGGCCTCGCGAGCGGCGGCACCGGAACCGGCGCGTCCCCGTTCGACGGCGGCTTCGCCGCCCCCGCCGCGGCGGCCCCGGTCTCCAACGGCGGCAGGGAGGCCGCGGTCCTCGGCGCTGCCGCCGCCGGAACCGTCGCGGGCGCCGCGAGCGCCGCCGCACCCCGCGGCGGCGTCCCCGTCATGGGCGCCCCGGGCGCCGCCGGGCGCGGCGCGCCCGCGGACGACAAGGAGCGCGAACCCGACGTCGACCTGGTCGAGGACGCGAACATGTGGGGCTTCGTCAACGAGGACGACGACCCCTACGCCTAGACAAGGAGCCCCGAATGGCCAACCGCGCCTTCGACCCCGCCGCACTCGAACGCTACCGGCAGTTCCTCGGCGACCTCATCGACGAGCTGGAGAACGACATCGTCCCGTCCCTGCGCGACGGCGCCCTGAAGAAGGCCCCCGCCTTCGGCTCCTCGCCCGGCGCGACCGAGCACGCCGCCGCCGAGTACGCCGACTTCCACGCCACCACCTGGCGCAACCTCCAGTACCTCCGCGGCACCCTCTACGGCCTCCGCGCGGGCCTTCAGTCCGCCATCGACAACGGCGGCGTCGTCGACCAGCAGACCGCCACCGACATCCTCCGCCTCACCGACGGCGACGACCTCTACGCCTGATTCCGACCCGTTTCTGGCTATTGCGAACTGCGGTCACAATGCGTAATGGCCCTGTTGTTCAAAGGCGCACGGTTTGCACACCCCTGCTAACCTGAACCGTGAACTTACCGCCGAGACCCGCGTAATCCCCCCGAAGGACGCCAGGCAGCGCCCCGATTCCGCACGTGCCTATCGCGTCCTCGCGCGATGGAGTCCGACCGCACGTCGGGGGACCGTACCGCAGGTACTGAACTCACAGACAGGAATTGCGATGCCGAAGGTCGATCCAGAAGCGCTGCGCGCCTACCAGCGAACCGTCCAGGCTCAGTTGGACAAGCTCGAGGACGAGATCATCGCCCAGATGCGGAACGGGCAGCCCCTCGGCAAGCTGCCCGCGTTCGGGATGCTGGACGGCTCCCAGCAGGCCGCGCAGACCTACACGACATTCCACGAGACCACCTGGAACAACCTCCAGGCCCTCCGCGAATCCCTCGACGGCATCATCACCACCCTCGAAGACTCGGCCAAGACGCACGAGGACACCGACGACGTCAGCGACCAGAACTTCGACAACCAGCTGTGACAGTGGTCAGCCGGCAACCGGGCGACCGACAGAGAGGATCCATCAACGTGACCCGAAACCTGACCCTGATCCGGGGCCTCGCCGTCGCGGGCGCCGCCGGTCTCCTGCTGACCGGCTGCGGCGGCAACGAACCCCCGGTCCCCGGCGAGAACGGCACGAACAACCCCGACGGCGGCGGCAGTTCCGGTTCCAGCTCGTACGGCGTGATGGCCGAGTGGGACGGCTGCGAGGCGCTCGGCGACAATGCGGCCTTCCAGGAGTTCATGGGCCTCCAGGACTGGGGCGCGAACGGACTCCAGTCCAGCGACATCCCGGGCGGTGTCGACGGCGAGGCGTTCAACTGCACCGCCAACATGGCGACCGTCGCGGTCTACACCAAGCAGGGCAGGGACTTCACCGGTGACGCGAACATCGATGTCGGTGTGGCCCCGTGGGAGTCGGACTCTGAGGCGACCGAGAACTTCGGTGAGCGCGTCGACCAGCTGAAGACCGCGCTGGAGACCGGTGGCACCGAGTACGCGGACGTGCAGGAAGGCGAGATCGAAGGCGACTGGGACGAGAGCTACTACCACGTCGGTACCTCCAGCACCCGGTTCGTCTTCAGCGCCATCGTCCGCACGGGCGACATCGTGTTCTACGTGTTCACCGACTACACGAACGACCCTGCGGCCGCAGACGGGGCCGATCCGGTCTACCCCTTCACCGACGCGGATTACAGCGACTGGGTCCTCAGCGACTACATGCCGACGACCTTCGCGGACCTCCTCGCTAAGAAAGAGAGCGGGCTCTAGCAATGGCAGAAGAATTCGAGAAAGAAGACTACGGCGATGCCGCCGAGGGGAAGTCGAACTCGGCGATCCAGGCCCGGATCAACGAGTTGATGAAGACCCCCAGCTGCGGTCTCAGCGAGTGCACCGCGAAGACGGTGGACCCGTCTGAGGAGGCCTGGCTCAAACTCATGTCGGCTGTTCCCAAGGGGGAGCAGGCAACGGCGAACATCCGCCCGTCGCGCACGATCCAGGACTACGCCCTGCCGAACGGCGAGTCGGTTCAGTCGCTCGTCGCCTCGCTCCGCCCGAGCAGCCCCGACGACTACGCGATCCTCACCATCAGCGACAAGTGGAAGTCCGTCTCCACGACGTTCCTCGACATTCCCGCTGACCTCGAAACCGGTCTCACGACCCTGTCCGCGGACTGGGAGGGCGACGACTACGACGCCTTCGAGGAGCAGGTCCAGACGGTCATCAAGAACTGCAAGAAGGTCGTCGACGACATCGTCGGCGCCGACGGCAACGGCGGTGCGGTCAAGAACCTGACCGACAAGGCCAACGAGATCCTCGCGCAGCAGGGCGGGGACGAGTGCCCCTACCCGTCGCCGAAGTTCCACCTCGAAGACGCCGCGGCGTGCTCGCACAAGATCCACATCCGGCCGCCGTACTTCCCCGCGTGCGAGGTCTTCCCGGACGACGAGACCAAGGTCGCCATGGAGTGGGCCGGGTTCGACAGCACCATCGTCGACGAGGTCCAGGAAGAGCGCGAGAACACGTACAACGCGTACATCGAGTACACGAACCAGTACCCGGAATACGAAGAGGACGGGATGCGCGGCGAGGAGCTCGCCCGCGCCCGCGCCGACGAGTATGCCAAGGACGCGACCGACAGCCTCGGCACGGACGGCCAGGATGAGCTGCAAGCGCAGGCGACCCAGGTCAACGAGGACATCACGGACCGCACCAGCAACACCAATATGGCGGTCTCGGAGATCAAGCCCGAGGCGAAGCAGTCGGATCCGACCGCGTTCAACAACGGCGACACCGAGCCTCCCGGCGGCCTCGACGGCGGTTCGCCCCCCGGTGGCGGGTCCCCGCCCGGGCTCGGCGACATGAAGCCTCCGGGCGGCATGAAGCCGGTGACGCCGTCGACGCCGAACCTGCCGGACGGCCCCGGTGGCACCGACATGCCGGGCGGCACGGATCTGCCCGGCGGGTCCGACCTCCCCGGCGGGCTCGACGACAACCAGTGGACGCCGAGCACGCCTGACCCCGACGACCTGCCTTCGGGTGGTCTCGCCGGCGGCGGCGGTGGCCTGGGCGGCGGTCTCGGTGGCGGCGGCCTCGGCGGTGGCATCGGCGGCGGTGGCGGTCTTCCCGGCGGCGGCGCAGGCGGCGGTCTGGGTGGCGGCCTCGGCGGCGGCATGGGCGCCGGAGGCATGGGCATGATGGGCGCGGGCGGCGGCATGAAGGGCGGCGCAGGCGCCGCCGGCGCCGGCGGACGCAGGCCCGGAGGCATGGGCCGCGGCGGCGGCGGCATGGGCAAGGGCGGCATGGGCGGCGGCATGATGGGCGCCGGCGGCGGCCGCGGCATGAACGGCGGGCCCGGCGAGGACGGCGAGACCGGCACCTGGCTCACCGAAGACGAAGACGTGTGGGGCATCGGCAACGAGAACGAGGACCCGTACGCATAGCAAGGCAAGACCATGAACCGGGGCCGGTGGCGATCCGCCGCCGGCCCCGGTTTCCTCACTTCCCGCGAACGCCGGGGCAGAACGCCCCTGGCGCGGATGCGATAGCTTGGATCGTCCACGCGCACCTCTGACCTCTCTAGGAGCCGAGCCATGTCCGACCTCGCCGAGCAGTACGGCTCCGACATCTCGCAGTACCCGACCCCGGAAGCCGACGGGACGCTGCGCAACATCGCCGAGGACGTGCCGGTCGTCAAGAGCGGGCAGAAGATGGCCGACCACATCTACGCCGCGGTGACCGGGGACGATCGGCTCGCCTCCGCCGCCGCCGTCCCCGGGGACATCGCCGGGCTCGCGCTCGAAGCGGCATTCGCGATCCAGGACCCCATCTACGCGCTGGCCCAAGCCGGTCTGAGCATCGTGCTCGAACTCGTCGAGCCGCTCAACGAGCTGCTCTACATGGTCTCCGGTGATCCCGAGGAGATGAAGCGGCAAGGGGAGGTCTGGGGGCAGGTCTCGACCGCGCTCGGGGCGCTGCGGGAGGAGAACGCCGCCGCGGTGAACGAGAACCTCAGGTCCTGGACCGGTGACGCCTCGGACGCCGCGTTCGAGCAGCTCACCGCCATCGAGGCGTCGATCATGGCCGCTTCCAACGAGGCCGCGGGCGTGCAGACGCTGCTCGGCTGGGCGGAGCTGCTGGCCGAGACGATCTACGACGTCATCAAGTCGATCATCGCGGAGCTGGTCGCATGGCTCATCACGCGCGGCCTCATCGCGCTCATGAACAGCGCCTGGTCGTTCGGGGCCTCGATGGCCGCGTTCGTGCTCTCGGCCGCGTACAAGTCGTTCTCGATGTTCAGCCGCGGCTTCAAGAAGCTCAGCGAATGCAACCGGATCTTCAAGGCGATCCTCGGAGTGATGGGCAAGTTCGTGCTCGACAACCCGGTCCTCAAACGCGGCCTGGGCAACTGGGTCGGGATGCTGGCGGCCCTCGGCGCCAAGGCCGGCGTGACCGCCGCGCTCACCGGCGGGCTCGGAGCGCTGCCGCTGGCCGGGGGCGCGCTCGGCGGCGGCGGGGACGGCGGGAGCATGATCAGCCGCGGCGGGGGCGCCGGAGTCACGGTCGACCCCGACGAGCTGGTCCAGACCGCCGGGGCCCTTGAAGGGCTCAACGGCAACACCGACGCGATCAAGACCGTGGCGGCCGAGGCCACCGCCGCCGAGATGACCTGGGGTCTCCCTGGGGTCGCGTTCGCCGGGAAGTACCAGGAGGCCGGGAACGGCATGGTCGAGATCATCGGCAACATCTCCGGGGCCCACACGACGAGCGCAAGCAGTCTCCGCGGCTGCGCGGCCGACTACGAGGCGGCCGACGGCGAGGTCGCGTCGCAGTTCGGGAACCTCCAAGGGGAGCTGGACGGAAAGTGACCGCGAACCGCCCGCCCAAGGTCGACTTGAAGGTCGACGCCAAGTGGGTCCTCAATGCGAACTGGGTGCGGCCCGACGAGCGGCTGCTCGAATGGGCGCCGGTCTGGAAGCTTCCCGTCATGGAGGGCCTGCCGCGGCCGCGAATGCCGCTCGGCCAGGCGCTTCAGCGCATCGGGAAGACCATCGGGCTGGTGCTGCTGTGGACCGTCGGGTCCGTCGTCATGCTGATCGTGCTCGCATTCGTCGCGGACGGGCTCAGCGGAGCGAGCGTCGGCGGCGGCGGGAAGACCAAGCGCGTCAAAGGACCCGGGGTGGTCCTGCACGGGGATGGCCGGGCCTCGATGATGGGTCGACTCGTGACGCCTGCACTGCGGCGCAAAGGATGGTGGGTGCTCTCAGACCAGCGTGTGGCGTTCGTGGCGGTCAAACGGTGCTATACGAAGTTCCTGAGCGGTACGGGCACAGAGAAGAAGATCGACGGGCCCGTCCCGCTTGAGACGGTGCTGGAGATCCCGCGGGAGCGGTACGCGTACGACGAGGACCACCGGTACCGCAAGACCGCGATCCTGCGGCGCACCAAGCCCGCCGGGCTCTACCGGCGGATCAGTCTGGCCGACGGGTCCGGTGTGGACCTGCGGCGGCGGCACCAGTAGTCAGGCGGGCCAGATGCGCGGCGGGACCCAGTCATCAGGGTCGGCGTTGTTCTGGTAGGCGCGGCCCACGGCCGTTTTGGCGCGCTTGGTGATCCGGTGGGCGAGTTGTGCGGGCAGGGGCTCGAAGGCGGTGCCGTTCCAGATGTGGAAGACGCGGGCCGGGACGTGGAGCACCGCTGCGTCGCCGTGGGCGGGCACCTCGACCGTGAACTGAAGCGAGGCCTCGTCCCCGTAGGCGACCCGGAACTCATGCGGCCCAGGGGCAAGCGGGTAGTGCCAGGCGGACCAGTCGCACGGCACCTCGGCGCCGTCGATCCAGGTTCGCAGGCCGTCGGCGTGGGCGAGGGCCAGCGCCTCGCCGGTGCCCTCATAGGACAGTGTGCCGTCGGCGCCGTGGGACAGGCGGTACAGGAACAGGTCGAACACGACCAGGAGCCCCTGGACCTTGCCGCGCGCGTCCTCCGGCGACGGGTAGGCGGTCGCGCCGCCGTCGGTGCGGGTCGAGTCGAGGCGGTTGGCCTTGGCGCGCTTGTGGAGCGAGCGGGTGGCGAGGATGCCCATGACGGCGCCGCCGATGAGGACGAGGCCGCCGACGCCGCCGATCGCGCCCGCGACCGCGGCGAAGGCGCCGCCGTCGGAGAGCGGGACCGCGACCATTGCGAAGGCGACGGCGATCGCGCCGACGACGGCGATGAGGCATCCCGCGCCCGAGACGTTCGCGGCGCGGCCGCCGAGGACCGGGAGCAGGTCGGAGGCGTCGCGGACCCGGTAGAGCTGGGTCCGGTAGTCGACCTGGTGGCGCACGGCGACGCCCTGGCCGGTCGTGAAGTGGACGCGCTCTCCTGCGGCGAGCGTGAACACGGCGCTGGCGGCGTCGGCCCCTTGGACGTCGAGCCGGTGGGCGCCCGGGGCGACCTCGACCTGGTAGCGGCCGTCCCCGGCGGCGACCGGGGCGCCGTCGAGGAGGAGCACGCCGGTGCGGTCGGCGGTGGCCGCGGTGCACACGAGGACGTCGAGGAGGCCCGAGCCGGGACCGGGGTCGGCGGGCGCGGAGCGGCCCGCGCGGTAGTCCTCGACGGTGTCGAAGCGGAGGGTCGGGGCGCCGGGCGCCTCGTGGCGGCACCCGTCGCGGTCGCGGTAGGCGGCCCGCGGGGCGTCGTCGACGTCCCGCGGGTCACCGAAGGAGCGCCCGGCGGCCTCCACTAGCCGTTGAGCCCGTCGACGATGGAGGAGTCGGAGGGCCCGCCCGCGCCGGCCATGTTGCCGGTGGCGCCGACGAACTTGATCCCGGCCTCGGCGAGCGGGGAGGCGGCCTTGCCGAGGGTCTCGACGACGCGGCCGAGGATGGTGTTGGCCTGGAGGAACGCGTCGACGGCGGTCTTGTAGCGCTTGATGGCCATGACGATCGACTGGATCGCGGAGCGGATCGAGTTGATCATCGCGGCGACGGCGGCGCCGCCGAAGGTCACGGCGGAGAGCGGCCCGGCCGCGGCCCAGGTGATGATCTGCTGGCTGGCCCACTTCCCGGCGATGTCGAGGAGGGTCTTGCGGATGAGGGTCGCGATGAGCTCGGTGACCTGGAGGAGGCCCTGCATGACCTGGATCTTGTCGCCGACGTCGATGACGGCCTCGGCGAACTCGGCGATCTTCTCGCGGGCGGCGTCGCCGTCCTTGCCCGACCACCCGGTGAGCATCTCCTCGGGGACCTTCGCGACGGCCTCGCCGATCGGCGGCAGCGCGTCCTTGATCGGGTCCCAGCGCTGGATCTCCTGGTTCATGCGCTCGCCGTTGCCGGTGACCATGCCGACCAGGTCGTCGATGGGCTGGATGAGGGAGATGAGGAAGTCCAGGCCCGCGGAGATGAGGAACATGAGCGGGTCGGTGATCGCCTGGGCGACGTCGTTGAGGGTCCCGAGCAGGGAGTTCGAGACGTCGGCGACGGCGCCGATGAGCTCGCCGGCGTTCTCGGCGCGGCCGACCTTCTGGATCTTCTCGACGGTGTCCATCGCGCCGAAGATCGGCTTGGCGTAGGACTGCTTCTTGGACTCGGCGGTCTCGAACATCTGGAAGTTGCCGTCGCCGTCGGTGAACGTCGAGCCGCCCCACTGGATGGAGCCGCCGAGGCCCTCGGGGTGGTACTGGCTGAAGTCCTTCGCGATGTTCATGTCCGCGGTCTCCCACGTCTCGCGGCAGTCCTTGAGGCGCCCGGCGTGGCCTTCGAGGCCCGCGGTGAGCATCTCGAACATCTCGCGGAGCTCGCCGAGCATCTGGTAGTAGCCCGGGGAGAAGAACAGGCCGGGGACGCCCCACGCCATCATGTCGAGGCCGTCGTCGTCGGCCTTGCCCTGGAGCTGCTGGGCGGCGGGGAGCTGGCCTCGGAGCTGCTGCTCGGCGGTTTCGAGCTGGGCGGGCGTGACGCCTACCGGTTCACCCATGGGACACCTCTGATCGACGGGGGGAGTGCGGACTCTGGTCAATATAGCGAAGCCCCCCAAACCGCGCCAGTGACGAACCTGTTCACACCCGTGACAGGTGGTAGCAGCCTCCCGTTAGCATCGTGGGATGCCGCGGCCGACCCACCGGCCGCGCCTGCCCCGGGAGGTGAGCGGTATGCCGGAGGATCCGGCCGAGGACATGCGGCGTAAGGCCCGCGAGATCGAGCGCATCGCGGTCGAGCTCGAAGGCGAGGCCGTCAGCGAGGACGGCGCGGTCCGCGTGGTGACCGGCGCCGCCGGCAACATCAAGGAGCTGGACCTGCGCATGAGCGCGTACCAGATGTCCGGCGTCGAGCTCGGCGAGCTCATCGTCGAGACGATCCGGGCCGCCGACCGGCGCACGCAGGCCGACCTCGCGCAGCGCGTCGGCGCGATCATGGGCATGCCGCTGTCGCCCGACGACCTCGGCGGCGGCGGCCTCGCCCCCATCGACCCCGAGGAGTCCCGATGAGCGACCGCGAACGCCCGACCGACCCCGAAGCGATGATGCGGCGCCTGGAGCAGATGCAGGCCGAGGCCGAGTCGATGCTCGCGAAGTTCAACGAGCTCAGCGAGCAGCTCGGCGCCGAGGCCGTGGAGGTCTTCTCCGAGGACGGCCGCGTCCGCGTCAAGCTCGACGCCGACGGCAAGGTCGCCGAGATCGGGATCGACGAGTACGCGATGCGCGCGCGCCAGTCCCTCGCCCCGACGATCACCGCCCTCATCCAGGAGGCCACCGCCACGCACGCCCTGAAGATGGCGCAGATGGCGCAGGCCCTGGTCGGCGACAAGATCGACGTCATGGGCATGATCAACCGCGACATGCCCGACCACCTGCGCGACCGCGCCCGCGACAACCTCGACCGCTGAGGCCCCTGCGGCCCGGCCTTCCCCCCGGCGCCGCAGGGTCACCGCCCGGTTGCCCCGCCCCGGTATCTTGCTGGCATGGGAATGAAGGACCGCCTGGAGCAGATGAAGCAGCGCGCCCAGGACGCCGGGAAGATGGTCGTCGACGTCGGCGTGGAGAGCGCCCGCGAGAAGCGCGACGCCGCAACGGGATTCGCCAAGGGCAAAGTGGACGGCGTCACCGGCTACGCCGTGCAGAAGCGCGACGCGGCCGTGGACTTCGCCGCGAACACCAAGTCCGCCTTCAAGGAGGGCGACTTCGAGGAGTTGCTCGCCCGCCTCCCGCTGCCCGCGCAGCCGGTGCAGGAGGAGTGGCAGTGGAGCCTCGCGAAGCTCATCACCTCCGGGAACAAGCCCCCCACCGGCACCGGGATGCTCCTGGGCCTGCTCGACAATTTCGGGACCATCGACATCGGCCCCAAGGAGGTCGGTTTCGACGGCGGGACCGCCAAGTGGCACAAGGTGAAGGCGATCCGGACCCGCTCGCTCGACGGGATCCTCCAGAAGCTCTCGACCGACACGTTCACCGAGTCGATCGAGGCGCTCCTGCCGCCCGTCCCGGGCCGCGGCTGGGTCTCCGAGAAGGCCACCTCCGCGATCTTCACCCTGTGGGCCATGGTCGCCGACCTCGCGATCCGCGACCCCGAGGCGGGCCGCCGCCAGGTCGTCTGCGAGATCGAGTACAAGGGCTGGATCTTCACGAAGGAGGCCGCGACCGGGTACTTCACCGGCCCCGTCATGGCGCTCCTGCCGAACCTGGACCGGATCTTCCGCGACGAGGCCGCGAGCCGCGGCATCCTCGTCGAGCAGGCCGAGGACACCGCGATCGAGAACGCGGAGGCGCGCGTCGCGTGGCTGCGCGAGAAGCACGCCGGGATCGTCGCCAAGCGCGCGGAAGCGCAGAAGGCGATCGAGTACTAAGGGGCGCTTGGGGTCCGGCCCGAAGGCCGGGCCCTACGACTGCTTCGGGTGGGTCTCGCCGGGGTAGCGCAGGCCGATGGCCGATCGCACCTCGTCGAGGATCTCCATGACCTCAAGGGTCGACTGCGGCGGCACGAGGGTCGACTCCAGCCGCCCCTGGCGCAGCGCGCGGTGCACTTCGAGCGCCTCGTGGACGTAGCCGTGGCCCACGAACGGGGCCTCGAACTCGCGCGGCGGCTCGTTGTACCGCACCAGCGTGTACCCGCTGGGCCGGTACGCGTAGTCCCGCAGCTCGATCCGGCCCTCGGTGCCCGCGATCGTGACCTCGTTCGCGGCCCCGCCGCGGTAGGAGCACATGAGCTGCGCGACGGCCTTCGGGTACTGGAGCGTGATCGCGGTCTGCGCGTCGACGCCGGTCACCTCGTCCATGACGGCCACGGCCGACACCGACTCGGGCACGCCGAGCGCCAAGTGCGCCAGCGTCACCGGGTACACGCCGAGGTCGAGCAGGGCGCCCCCGGCGAGCTCGGGGTTGCGGAGCCGGTGCGAGGGCGGGATGTCGCCGGAGATCGCGAAGTTCCCGTTGACGGACACGACCTCCCCGATCATGCCCTCCTGGATGGCCCGGCGCATCTCCCGGATCGCCGGGTTGCAGCGGGTCCACATGGCCTCCATGAGGAACCGCTGGTGCTCGCGGGCCACGTCGAACATGGTGCGGGCCTGGGCCGCGTTGTACGCGAAGGCCTTCTCGCACAGGACGTGCTTGCCGGCTTCGAGGAGCCGGAGGGTGGGCAGGTAGTGATGGGAGTGGGGCGTAGCGACGTACACGATGTCGACCTCGTCGTCGGCGGCGAGCGCCTGGACGGAGTCCCACGCGTGAGGGATGTCGTACTTCTTGGCGAACGCGGCGGCGCGCTCCGCCGATCGAGAGGCCACAGCGGTGACGCGGCAATCGTCGAGGAGGGCAAGATCTTCCACAAAGGTCGATGCGATTCCGCCGGTCGCCAGGATTCCCCATCGGATCGGTTCAACCATGGACGTAAGCACACCACAACTTCCGGCGATCGTCAACACGAGGGTGAGCGGTACTATCTCCTCCAACCGGGCCAATTCCCTGCAAGACGGTGACGGTCCGTGACTGGATCGGTATCCCAGGGTGCGCGGTGTGACGCTCCACCCACCGGCCGGCCGGTTCGCCCCCGCCGTCCCGCTTCGCCCTCGGCGCCCGGCCGGGCCCGTGGCATCATGGCGCAATGCAGACGATCCACGCCGCACTCGCCGCGGCCGAAGGCGACGCGGACCCGGGCGCGGCGCTCGGCGCGATCCTCCTCGGCCTGCTCCTGTTCGTCGGACTCGGCGTGGTCCTCGTGAAGACCATGGGCGGCAAGAAGGACGACCCCGAGGGCTAGGGGCAGTTCACCCACTCGTCGGTGCCGTCGTCGAAGAACTGGTGCTTCCAGATCGCCAGCCGCGCCTTCACCGCGTCCACGAGGTCGGCGCACGCCTCGAACGCCTCCCTGCGGTGCTCGGCCGCGACCGCCGCGACCAGCGCCGGGTCGCCGATGCGCAGGTCCCCGACGCGGTGCGAGACGACTACGCCGCGCACGCCCGGCCGCGCCGCGACCTCCTCGGCGATGCGCCGCAGCTCCTCGCCCGCCGACGGGTGACCCTCGTACGACAGCGACAGGACGCCGCGGCCGTGGTCGTGGTTGCGGACCACCCCGGCGAAGGAGACGACCGCGCCCGCCTCGGCGGCAGCGACGGCCGCCTCGTGCTCGGCGACGTCGAGCGGGGCGTCCAGGACTCGGGCGCGGATCATGACGACACTCCGGGGACGGTGGCGAGGGCGACGGTGCTGCCCGCGGCGGCGGCCCCGTCAGGGGGGATCACCGCGAACCCGGCGGCGCCCGCGAGCCCGCGGAGCATCGCCGACCCGTGGTGGGCGAGGCGCCGACCGGCCGGGTCGACGAGCGCGAGGTGCGTGAACGAGCCGCGGCCCGGCACGTCCTCGGCGAGCGCGACGGTGCGCAGCGGCGGCAGCGGCAGGCCGCGCAGGCCCGCCAGGAGCGGCGCGACGACCGTGACGACCGCGATCACGGCCGACTGCGGGTTGCCGGGGAGCCCGGCGATGAACTTGCCGTCCCCGGTGCGCGCCAAGAGCATCGGGAACCCTGGGCGGACGGCGACGGTGTTGAGCACGTACTCGGCGCCGATCTCGGCGAGCGCGGCGTGCAGGTGGTCGACGGGGCCGACCATGGTCCCGCCGGTGGTGCAGACGACGTCGGCGCCGGCGAGGGCCTCGCGCAGGGCGGCGACGTGCGCTTCGAGGGTGTCCTCGACCGGACCCACGCCGTCCTGGACGTCGGCGCCGACGAGGAGGTGCGGGACCATCGGCCCGAGGGCGTCGCGGATGCGGCCTTTGCCGGAGACGCCGCTGGTGAGCAGCTCGTCGCCGAAGACGACGACGCGGGCGCGCGGGCGCCCGTGCGCGGGCAGCGTCAGGTGGCCCGCGGCGGCGGCCAGGCCGATCACCGGCGGCGTGACGGGCGTGCCCGCGGGCATGAGCTCCTCGCCCTGCCTCGCCTCCTCACCGGCCTCGCGCCATTCGCGCGCGGTGGGGCCTTCGACGTAGCCGTCGGCGACGGTGCCGTGCTCCAAGCGGATGAGGCTGTCGGCGCCCTCGGGGACCTGCGCGCCGGTCGCGATCTTCACGGCCGCACCGGGAGCGAGCGCATCGGGGACCTGCCCGGCGAGGACCTCGCCGCCGATGCGCCACGGCGCGGGCCCGGCGACGGCCCAGCCGTCGACCGCGGAGGTCGGGAACGCGGGCAGGTCGGAGACCGCGGTCAGGGGCGCGGCGAGCGCGGACCCGGCGGCCTCCCCGAACGACAGCTCGGCAGGGGCCGGTTTCGCGGCATAGCCTGCGGCCCAAGCGGTCTCGCGGGCGTCGGCCCAGGTGATCGGGTCGGTCATGCTGTCCTCCCATGGTCGCCGCGGTCGTGATCGGCATCGTGGAGCTGGGCGACCGCGTGCTCGATGAGGGCCCGGGTGAGGACGGCCAGGCCGTCCTTCGCGGCGCCCCGCGACCCGGCCAGGTTGACGATCAGGGTGCGCCCGGCGACGCCCGCGATCCCGCGCGACAGCGCCGCGTGCGGGGTCTTCGCGAGCCCGGCCGCACGGATCGCCTCGGCGATCCCGGGGACCTCGTAGTCGACGACCTCGCTGGTCTGGTCCGGCGTCAGGTCGAGGCTGGTGAGCCCGGTCCCGCCGGAGGTGACCACCAGGTCCGCGCCCGCGGCGACCGCCGCGCGCAGGGCCGCGCCGACCTCGGCGCCGTCGTGGACGACGACCGGCCCGGTCACGGTGAACCCCTGCGATCGGAACCCGTCGGCGAGGATCGGCCCCGACTCGTCTTGATAAACCCCGTCGGCCGCCCGGTTCGAGGCGACGACCACGGTCACGTTCACCTGTGCCATGCGCCGGTCTTCCCCCCGAGCTTCTCCTCGACGCGGATATCAGAGATGACGGCCGCCGGATCGACGGCCTTGACCATGTCCACCAGCGTCAGCGCCGCCACGGACACGGCCGTCAGGGCCTCCATCTCGACGCCGGTGCGGTCGGCGGTCTTGACGCGGGCGGCGATGTCCACGCCCTCGTCGGTCACCGTCAGGTCGACCTTCACGCCGCTGATCCCGATCGGGTGGCACAGCGGCACCAGGTCAGGGGTGCGCTTGGCGGCCATGATCCCCGCGATGCGCGCGGTCGCGAGCGCGTCGCCCTTCGCGAGGGAGTTCGCCCGCAGCGCCGCCACGACCTCCGGGGTCGTGCGCAGCCGCCCGGTCGCCAGCGCCGAGCGCTGCGAGACGTCCTTGCCGGAGACGTCGACCATCCGGGCCGCGCCGGACGGGTCCACGTGGGTCAGGTCAGCCATGCAGCGAAGTCTAGCCGCGGAGGGGGACACCGGCCCGCTTCCGAAGCGGCGGGCCACGTCCCCGGCCACTTCGCGGTGCGGCCTCGGATTCGGCTCCGGGGGCCTGTATTAGCGTCGGGTGCGTGATCGAATGGCTCTACCTCGCCGCCCAGGCCGCCGCGCTGGCGACGGCCGCGTGGTTCTTCGTGGACACGGCGCGTTCGCAGCGGGTGGGGCGGCGCCACCTCGCGGGCGTCGCCGTCCTGGAGGCGTTCCTGCTGGCGCAGCTCGTCGCGGGCATCGCGATCGTGCCCGGCGAGTCCGGGAGCGGCGCGGGACTGTTCTTCTCGTACCTGGTCACGGCGCTGCTGGTGCCGGTCGCGGCGTGCTTCTGGGGCTCGATCGACCGCAGCCGCTGGGGGATCGGGACCGTCGCCGCGTCGGGGCTCATCGTCGCGGCGCTGCTGCTGCGCATCCACCAGATTTGGGAGTACCAGATCCATGTCGGCTGAACCCGGGGCGCAGCGCCGCCTCGCCGACGGCTTCGGCCGCCTCATCGTCCTGGTGTACATCGTGTTCGCGGTCTCGGCGGGCGCCCGCGCGGGCTACCAGGTCGCCACGAAGTTCTCCGAAGCGCCGCTGAGCTTCACGCTGAGCGCCGTCGCCGCCGCGATCTACCTGGTGGCGGCGGTCGCGATCGTCCGCGGCGCGGCCCGCACCGCCCTCGCGGCGGTCGGCGTCGAGCTTGTCGGCGTGGTCGCGGTGGGCGCGTTGAGCTTCGCGGACCCGGACTGGTTCCCCGAGCCGTCCGTGTGGTCCCACTTCGGGTCCGGCTACGGGTACGTGCCGCTGGTCCTCCCGGTCGCGGGCCTGGTCTACCTACTCAAGCGCCGCAAGGAGGCTTAGGGGCGCTCGATCGCGTCCGCGGCGGCCCCGAGGAACGCGAGCAGCGCCGCGTCGGCGTCGGGCTTCGCGTGCCCGCGCCGCCAGCCGACGACCCAGTTCCCCCGGACCATCCACGCCCGCCCGAGCGGGTCGGCCAGCGAACCGAGGAGCGCGCTCGCACCGGCCGGGTCGGCCGCGACCGCAGTCCGCTTCGCGCCCTCGGGGACCGGTACGGCGAGGCAGCGCGCCTCGGGGTCGAACCACTGCTTCGTGAACCGCTCCGAACCGGCGTCGGCGACCAGCAGGTCCGAGGCGATCCCGCGCAGCGACACGGCCGTGAACCGGTAGGCCACGTGCTTCCTGCCGTCCCAGACGCCCGGGTTGGTGAACGCGGCGACGCGCCGGCCGCCGCGCTCCCCGGCCGCGGTCTCGGCCGCGGGCTTGTTGAAGCGGACGCCGAGGGCTTCGAGCTCGTCGAGGCCTGCCCCGTCCCCGGTCCGCAGGCCGTGCGCCGCGGCGAACCGCGCCGCCCGGCGCCGCCGGGCCGCGCCCGTCGCGGCGCCGAAGACGGTCTCCAGGAAGAACTGCGCGATCGCCTCCACTGCCGCCCCCGGTCAGACCTGGTTGTACAGCGACTCGAACGAGGCCGCCGCGATCTCGTCGGCGCTGCAATAGGAGTCCTTGACGTCCCGCAGCCGCTGCGCGTGGCCCGTGCAGGCCCCCGAGATCTGCGCGGTCGTGGCCGCCGCCTCCTGGCACGAGCCGTTGTAGGAGCCCGCGAACATCAGCCCGGTGAGCCCCCAGGTCATGTCCTCCGAGGCCGCGCCGGAGGCCACCGAGTTGATCGAGTCGCCGTTCCCGGAGAGCCGGTCGAGCTCGGCGGCGAGCGCGTCGAGTTCGTCGAGCTGGACGGTGAGGCCGTCGGCGCTCGCGGCCGAGGACGGCCCCGCCGGGGCCCCGTCGGCGGTGGCCGCCTGGTACCCGGCCGAGGCCGAGCCGAGCCCGGCCGTGATGCCGCCGGTGATGAGGCCGCGCATGAGGACCGCCTTCCACAGCGGCTTGCCTGCGGGGAGGAAGAACTTCTGGAGCAGCGGCACGATCTTCGCGAAGATCTTCCCGGCCGCCGCGAACTTCGAGAGCGCCCGCTGGATCGCGAGGGTCGCCTTCACCATCCCGGAGAGGATGAACTCGGCCATGGCCGCGCCGAACGTGAACGAGGACGCGGCGAGGGCGACCAGGCCGCGCATGATCAGCCACGACACGAGTTCGGCGAGGATCGACTTGATGACGTCGTAGATGGTCTGCGCGACCACCTCTGCCCACGACAGGAGCTGCTTGATGCCGCCCGCCTCGTGGCCCATCGCGCCGATCGCCGCGGACAGGCCGTAGAGCTGGTTGTACGCGGCGTCGGCCGCCGAGCCCTGCCAGTTCGGGATGCTCGTGCCGACGGCGGTGCCGACCTCCTCGCCGAGCGCGGTGAGCGCCTCCTGGACCTGGCCCCACACCTCCTGCTGCTGCGCCATCTGGCCGGGGTCGCCGGAGACCATCTCCAGCAGGTCGTTGAGCGGGGTGACCAGTTCGAGGACGATCGTCAGCCCGGCGTTCGCGAGCGCGAAGACGGGGTCCTTGATCGCCATGAGCCCGCCCATGGCGAGCATCCCGAGGTCGGCGGCGATGCCGCCGGCCGCGTCGCCGAGCGAGGAGTCGCCGTTGACGGCGTCGCCGATCTCCTGCGCGATGCCGTACACGGGCTTGGCGAGCGGGATGTCGTTCGCGATCCGCTCGCCCGCGCCGGGGCTCTCGACGGGGTCGTACCGGGTGATGTCGGACCCGTACCGGTCCGCGTTGCCGGGCTCTGCCATGGTTCACCTCGGGCGTGGTGTGATGCTTGGGTCACTCGACTATAGGACCGGCGTGCCCGCTAGCTGAAGAACCCGAAGCACGCGACCAGCAGCGTCGAGCCGCACACCACCAGGCCGAGGCGGAAGTTCCGTTCGAGCTTCGCCTGCTCGTCGCCGATGCGGGGCCGGGACGCGACGCCGATGGTGAGCCAGCCCGCGCAGAACGCGGCGAGCGGGGCGGCGACGAGGACCGCGCCGAGGACGATAGCGCCGGTGAGGTCGTCGGCCCTGACGGTGCGCAGCACGACGAGCTGCACGAGGACGCACGCGAGCGCGAAGGCGCCGTAGACGAGGCCGTTGCGCTCGTCGGCCCTCCAGCGGGGGAGCCACGGCGGCCGGTGGGCGAGGAACCGGGCCTCTTCGAGTTCCGTCGCCGCCGTGCGCAGGTCGTTCTCGGCGGCGGCGAGTTCGGCGTGCGGGTCGCCGAGTGGCGCGGGTGCGGCGGCGCGCTGCGGGGGCGCGGTGCGGGCGGTGCGCGCGAGCTCGTCGACGGCGGTGCGGGTCGCGTCCGCCTGCTCGGCGAGGCGCTGCGTGCGCTGGCCGAGCGTCTCGGTGAGGGTGGCCGTGGCGGCGGCGGCCTCGGCGGCGGTGCGGCGGGCGTCGTCGAGGCGGCGGAGCTGGGCGAGGTAGTCGTCGAAGGCGCTCACTGGCGGGTCCTCTCGGCGGTGGCGGCGTCGTTCGGCGCGCTGCCGCCGCTGCGCTGGCCGGGCGTGTGGTTCTCGGGGCGGGAGAACGGGACGACGAGGCGCCCGCCCGCGGTGTCGGCGTGCCGGTCGACCAGGAGCGCGCGGCCGGGGCGGGGGCTCCAGTGCTGGAACTGGGTGCCGAAGTGGCCCATGATCTCGCCACCGGGGAGGTTGAGGACGAGCGCGCACGCGACGTCCTCGCGCCCGGCGGTGCCGCCGATGTCGTCGGTGAAGCGCCGGAAGTTCCGCCACCAGCCGAGGAGGTGGACGCCGCGGGCGGGCCCGGTCCGCAGGAGGTCCCGCAGCGCCTTCTGCCCCTTGGCGTCGAGGGCGGCGGCGTCGAGGCCCCACGCGGCGACGACGGTGCCGTCGGGGACGTCGGCGAGTTTCGCCGCGAACTCCGAATCCGATATCCTATAGGATATAGGGTGCAGGATCGCGTGGCCGGTGAAGTCGACGCCCCATACCTGCGTCCCGTTGCCCGCCAAGGCTTCGACGGCCGCTTCGAGGGCCTCGCCGCCGACCGGGTCGGAGCCGAGGACGGCGAGGTGGCGGCCGGGCCTGCGGTCGAGGTCGACCCCGGCGGCGGCCAGGTGCAGGGACACTTCGCGGCCGAGGAGCGCGCGGCCCGGCTTGCGCTCGCCGGGGAGGGCGTCGGCGAGGTGGACGGGCCGGTAGCCGTAGAAGACGCGCGGCGCGCCGACCCCGGCGTGGGCGCGGCCGAGCTGCTCGCGGAGGCGGTGCATGGCCTCGGGGTCGGTGTCGGGGAAGCGCGCGACGCGGTCGGCCCCGGCGGTGCCGCCCTCGCGGTTGACGACGACCTGCCCGAGCGAGATCCGCGCGGCCGCATCGTTGTTCGGCTCCAGGACGGTGCGCGCGCCGGGGAGGGCGATGCGCATCGGGAACTGCCCGAAGATCGAGTCCTTCTTGGCCCACAGGGCCTCGATGCCGGAGATCGTCTGGGAGGCGAGCACCAGGTGGACGCCGTACGAGCGGCCCTTGCGCGCCAGGTTCTCCAGCAGCGCCACCGCTTCGGAGGCGACGCGGTCGTTCCCGGCGAGGAGCACTTGGAACTCGTCGGCGACGCACACGATCCGCGGGTACGCCTCGTGCTGGCGCAGCCCCGCGAAGGACGCGACCCCGTAGCGCTTCATGACGTTCGAGCGCCGCGTCATCTCCTCGTTGAGGGTCTTCAGGACCGCGAGGCCGTACTCGCGGTCGGACTCGACGCCGACGGCCCGCGCGTGCGGGATGAAGGACGGGTCGCGCTCGGTGGGGATGAACTCCGTGAACGACACGCCCTCTTTGAAGTCGAGCAGGAACAGTGCCACGTCCGTTGGGGCGTACCGGGACGCGAGCCCGTAGAGGACGTCGAGGAGGAGCACGGTCTTGCCGCCGCCGGTGCGCCCGCCGACGAGCCAGTGCGGGGTCGCGTCGTCGAACCGCAGCCGCACCTCCCCGGCCGCGTCGCGTCCGATGAGGACCTCCAGGCCCTTCGCGGGGTCCCCGGCCTCGGGGGCCGCGGGGAGCAGGTCGGCGAAGGTGAGGGTCGCGGCGTCCTTGTGCCGCTCCGCGAGCCGCGCCGCCTCACCGGCCACGAACGACGGATCGGGGGCCTCGGGCCAGGCCACGGGGGCGGCGAGGCGGTCGCCGCGCCCGAACGGGGCCGCGGGCGGGTTGGTCACCTCGACGCGGTCGCCGACGGCGTGCATGACGGCGGCCTGCGGGAGCGACGGGAGGCCGCAGCCCAGGACGGTGACGCCGTGCGCGAGGCCGGAGCGCGCGAGCGCGTCGATCCGCTCCACCAGGGCCTTCGGGGCGTCCCCGAGTGAGGCCACGACCAGGAGCATCCGGTCGGTGCGGCGGCCCGCGATGTGCTCGGCCACTTGGGATTCGGCGAGCGCGACCGCGTCGGCGGCGGCCCGGGAGTCGGTCGCGACGAGTTCGACGACCCCGGCATCGGCGAGGGGCCGCAGCGGCGCGAACGAGGCGCCGAGGGTCGCGGTGTCGATCCCGACGACCCGCAGCCCGCCCGCGTCGCGGGTCGCGACGGCGTGGAGGACCGCGGTGCGCACCAGGGCAGCAACGCCCTCGACGCGCGCGTCCACGGAGGTCGCGAGGTGCCCGCGGGACCCGAACGGGACCACCAGCGGCACGGTGCGGCCCTCGTGGAGGACGACGCGGCCGGCGTGGAGCAGTTCGGGATCGGTGCGCAGCTGCTGCGCGGAGGCGGCGGCCGCGTCGGATATCTGACGTTCGGCCGCGAGGAGCGCGGGGTCCACAGGGGTCTGGAACGCGGCGTCGCCGAGGCGCTCGGCCGCGAGCGAGGCGCGGGCGGCCGCCGCGTCGCAGGCCGCCGCCGCGTTCGCCAGCGCAGTCTGGAAACCGGGCACCTGGCCTCCCCTTCAAGCGGTTCGCGGCCGCGCCGGGCGCGGCCGGACGGCGGCCTGTACGAGTTGTACAACCGGTCACACCTTATCGCGGGACGGCTCCCCGAGGCCCCCTGCGGGCGGCGCCGCGGGGCCGATCGTCCGCTTTGCGCAACCTTCCCCCGGACGGGCGCGTGCATTACGCTAGAGGCAAGCCCGAACTCGCTGACCCGAGTGCCCTGACCCGCCCTGTCCGCGCCCACGGAACGCCCGCGTGCGCGGCCCGTAGAACCGAGGTGCGACCCGTGCGCCGCCGAGGCGGCGCCGCGCGCCGTCCTCCGGATTCGCCGAGAAGGACCCATGCCCCATGAGTGAGTTCCTGGATATCGCCCTATCCTTCCCTCCGGTCGTCTTCTCCTTCGGCCTCATCCTCGTGGTCCTGTACTGGCTGTCGGTCGTCGTCGGCGCGCTGGACGTGGACGTCGTCGACGTCGGGGCCGACCCCGAGATCGAGGCCGGGGGGTTCTGGGGCGCGTTCGGCTTCGGCGCCGTCCCGTTCACCGTCGTGCTGTCCCTGTGGATCACGCTGGGGTGGATCGTCACGGT
The DNA here is from genome assembly GCF_042428885.1 of Glycomyces mayteni. Taxonomy (NCBI): domain Bacteria; kingdom Bacillati; phylum Actinomycetota; class Actinomycetes; order Glycomycetales; family Glycomycetaceae; genus Glycomyces; species Glycomyces mayteni. Next base: position 449,948 of record NZ_JBHMBP010000001.1, on the reverse strand, counting down.
CCTCGGCACGTCGTGGGTGCGCAGCGCCGACGTGCTCATCCCCTCGGCCGCTTCGGGGACGGCCGTGCTCGTCGCGGGGCTCGGCGTGGGGATGCTCGGCGCGAAGCTCCTGACGCGCCCGCTCGCGCGGCTGTTCGACGACGCGCCCGCCACGCACCACGCGGACCTGGTCGGGAAGGTGTGCGTCGTGCGCACCGGGACCGTCACCCTCGACTCGGGGCAGGCGGAGGTCATCGACGAGGAGGGCGCGGTGATCCTCATCAACGTGCGGCGCTCCCCGCACGAGCCCGAGGGCATCGACGACGGCCTGTTCGCGCGCCACTCGAAGGTCGTGGTGTTCGACTACGACGAGTCCGACCAGGTGTTCCTCGTCGTCCCGGTCGCGCTTCCTCCGGACATCGCCGTTCTTGAGGCATAAGGGTTCTTCGCGCGTTCCGCCCCTCCCCGAATCGTGCCGCGCCCGCGTTCGCGGACCCCGCAAGGGGCGGGACTTGGCTATCGTGGTGCCACGCCCGCAACTCACGCCCCCTCGAAGAGTCTCGTTAGGAACCCACCGAATGGACGCCTCCAACTCGGCTACCTTGATCACGCTCGTGGTCGCCGCGCTCATATTCCTCGGCCTGCTGCTCATGATCATCCGGCTCTACCGGAAGGTCGCCCCCGGCCAGGCGCTCGTCGTCACCAAGCTGCGCACCCGGAAGGTGTCGTTCACCTCCGCGCTGGTCCTGCCGATCATCCACCGCGCCGAGTACATGGACATCTCGGTCAAGACGATCGAGATCAACCGCGCCGGCAAGGACGGCCTGATCTGCCAGGACAACATCCGCGCCGACATCTCCATCACGTTCTTCGTGCGCGTCAACGCGACCGCCGAGGACGTCATCAACGTCGCGGGCGCCATCGGCACCAAGCGCGCCTCCGACCAGGACACGCTCCAGGAGCTGTTCAACGCCAAGTTCGCCGAGGCGCTCAAGACCGTCGGCAAGCAGCTCGACTTCACCGACCTGTACACCAACCGCGACGAGTTCCGCGACCGCATCCTCAACGTCATCGGCACCGACCTCAACGGGTACTCCCTCGAAGACGCCGCGATCGACTACCTGGAGCAGACCCCGCTCGACCACCTCGACCCGCAGAACATCCTCGACGCCCAGGGCATCCGCAAGATCACGGAGCTGACGGCCCGCGAGTCGGTGACCACCAACGAGCACCGCCGCAACGAGGAGAAGGAGATCAAGCGCCAGGACGTCGAGGCCCGCGAGGCGGTTCTCGAACTCGAACGGCGCCAGACCGAGGCCGAGATCCGCCAGCAGCGCGAGATCGACACGCTCCGCGCCCGCGAGACCGCCGAGGTCCAGAAGGTCCAGGCCGAGGAGCGCCTCAAGTCCGAGACCGCGCGCATCCGCACCGAGGAGGCCACGGGCATCCAGCACGAGAACCGCCTCCGCGAGATCGCCGTCGCCGAGAAGAACCGCGAGCGCGTGCTCGCCGTCGAGACCGAGCGCATCGAGAAGGACCGCGTCCTCGAAGTCGTCGCCCGCGAGCGGGAAGAGGAACTCGCCCGCATCGCCGCGAACAAGGAGCTCGAAGCGCAGAAGCGCGAGATCGCCGACGTCATCCGCGAGCGCATCGCCGTGGAGAAGACCGTCGCCGAGCAGGAAGAGGGCATCAAGCGCCTGCGCGCCACCGAGGAGGCCGAGCGCGAGCGCCAGCGGGTCATCATCCTCGCCGAGGCCGAGGCGCAGGAGAGCCTCGTCAAGGACATCAAGCGCGCCGAGGCCGCCGAGGTCGCCTCCAAGCACCTCGCCCGCCAGCGCCTCACCGAGGCCGAGGCCGAGCAGCAGGCCGCCGAGCTCGAAGCGCGCGCGAAGATCCGCCAGGCCGAAGGGGACCAGGCCATCGCGGCCGCCCCGGGCCTGGCCGACGTCCAGGTCCGCGAGGCCGAGGCCGACGCGATCGAGAAGGGCGGGCTCGCCGAGGCGAAGGCCGCCGAGGCGAAGGGCAAGGCCGAGGCCGAGGCCCAGGCCGCCATCGGCAAGGCCGAGGCGACCGCGACCGCCGCGAAGGGCACCGCCGAGGCGAACGCCCTGCGCGAGAAGCTCGTCGCCGAGTCCGCGGGCCTCACCGAGAAGGCCGCCGCGATGGACGCGCTGTCCGAGGCCAGCCGCGGGCACGAGGAGTACCGCCTGCGCCTGGAGATGGAGAAGGAGCTGCGCGGCGCCGAGATCGAGGCCCGCCGGTCCATCGCCGAGCAGCAGGCGAACGTCATCGCCACGGGCCTGTCGAAGGCCGACATCTCCCTGGTCGGCGGCGACGCCCAGTTCTTCGACCGGGTCGTCGGCGCGATCGGCTACGGCAAGGCCGTCGACGGGTTCGTCGCCCACTCCGAGGTCGCCCAGACCGCGGTGGCGGCGTGGGGGAACGGCTCCACGTCGTTCGCCGAGGACCTCAAGGGCGCCCTGGCCGGGATCGGCACCGAGGACGTCAAGAACCTCACCGTCTCCGCCGCGCTCCTGAAGCTCATGGGCGGCGGCGGCGACGAAGGCGCCCTGAGCGGGCTCCTGTCGAAGGCCCGGGAGCTCGGCGTCGCCGAGAAGCCCGCGCTGGAGATCGCCGCGAAGTAACGCTTCACGCCGGGGTTCGTCTCCGATCGGAGACGAACCCCGGCGCCCGCCCGCGCCCACCTAACGCTCCCAGGGGAACCCATGGCCGCAGAGCAGACCGCCGCCGACACCGCACCCGCAACGTCCCTCGACGGCGGCACGTACGAGGTCCTCTCGTCCCGCCTCGCCGGGTACGCCGCCGAGCTGGCCGACCGGGCCGAGGCCCTCAACGCCGCCCGCACCGGCGCGTTCGGCTCGACCGAGCTGACCCTCCTGGGCACCACCCGCATCCGCACCGCGAACAACTGCGTGCCCCGCGACATCGCCCGCGTCGGGGACCGCCTCCTCTTCGGCTACAACGTCCACATGGGACTGAAGTCGCAGACCGGCGTCGCCGACGTCTTCGCCCTCCACGACTTCCGGCGCGAGGACGGGAACTTCGCGTTCACCGACGTCGCCGAGCCCGGCCATATCCTCGACGACGCCAAGTTCACCGCCGACTTCACCGAGATCTACCGGTACTACCGCTCCGCCGAGCTCCTCCAGGTCCGCGAGGTCGACACCCGCCTCCTCGCCGTCTTCAAGATCGGCGAGCAGCTCGCCGACCAGCGCGTCCTGCGCTGGCAGCTGCGCCCCGACGGCGGCGCCGACTACATCGACGCGCGCGGCGAGGCCGACGCCGTCTGGCCCGACCCGTACGACTTCGAGTGGACCGAGACCACCCGCGAGCACCACGTCACGGGCCGCTTCCCGCACGTGTCCATCGAGGACGAGATCTTCGTGGAGTGCATCAACGGCGACCTCACCGTCAAGATCGAGGACAACACCGACTCCGGCGAGGGCGTCTACTCCGAGCCCGTCGCCGAGCCCCTCCAGTCCCTCGCCGACGCCGAGATCGCCTACGCGCGCATCGGACCCCTGATCCTGCTGCGCATCCTCCCGTACAAGGAGACCGCCGCCAGGCACCTGATCTACAACACCCGCACCGCCACCGTCGTCCGCGCCGACGCGATCGGCGCCGCGTGCCGCCGCCTCCCCGAGGACCACGGCCTGATCTTCCCCGGCGGCTACTACCTCAACGAGGGCCGCCTCAAGACCTTCGAGCACGAGGCGGCCGGCCTGCGGTTCAAGAAGGTGATCCGCTCGCCCAACGGCGAGGACGTCCTCTACGTCTTCTACGACCAGGCCGAGGGCCGCTCGCTCCTGCTGCCGTACAACGTGATCCGCAAGGAGGTCGCGGCGCCGATGAGCGTCCACGGCTACGCGGTGTTCGACGACGGCACCCTGGTCGCGTTCCGCGCCAGCGGCGACGAGGCCACCCGCGTCCACCCCATGCAGGTGTGGGCCACCCCGTTCTGCTCCGAAGCCCATGCGGCCGAGACGGAGTCGGGCGACACCCCGATCCACCGCATCGGCAACGCCGAGGCCGTCCGCGCCGTCTCCGACGCGCTCTCGGTGGCGCGCATGGTCCGCGAGATGGAGCCCGCGCGGGCCGTGTTCGAGGCGCTCATCGCCGCGGCCGTGCGCTGCCTCGACGACTACCCGTGGCTCGGCGACGCGGGCCTCCACGGCCTGGACGAGACCCTCAGGCAGGTCAGGGACACCGCCGAGGCGGTCCTGGACGAGTACGCCACGGTCGCCGAGCTCACCGCCGAGGCCGAGAAGGCCCTCGACGAGGCGCGCACCGGCACCGTCAAGCTCCTGCGCCGCGCCCGCGGCGAGACCCCCAAGAGCGCCGAGGAATGGGTCGGGCTCCTCACCGAGCTGCGCGGCGCCGCAGGGCACCTGGTGACCCTCCGCGAGGTCCGCTACGTCGACCTCGCCGGGATCGACGCGCTCAGCGCCGACACCGCCGAGTCCCTCGCAGCGACCGGCCGCCGCGCCGTCGCGTTCCTCGAACGGGACGACGCGTTCACCGCCTACCACGAGCAGATCGCCGACCTGGAGCGCAAAGCCGAGGCCATCGAGACGGTCGCCGAGGCGAACCCGGTCCTCGGCGACCTCGACGCCCGCCAGAAGGGCCTGGAGACGCTCACCGAGGTCGTCGCGAACCTCGACATCGGCGACGCCGTCGTGCGCACCGCGATCCTCGGGCGCGTCTCCGAAGTCCTCGCCGCCGTCAACCGCGCCCGCGCCGCGCTCGCCGCCCGCCGCCGCGAACTCGCCGTGGGCGAGGGCCGCGCGGAGTTCGCCGCCGAGTTCGCGCTCCTGGGGCAGTCCGTGACCGCCGCGATCAGCGCCGCCGACACGCCCGCCGCGTGCGACGAGCAGCTGGGCCGCCTGCTGCTGACCATCGAGAACCTGGAGACCCGCTTCGCGGACTTCGAGGAGTTCCTCACTCGGTTGGCGGACAAGCGGACCGACGTCTACGAGGCGTTCTCCTCCCGCAAGCAGCACCTCCTGGACGAGGCCGCCCGCCGGGCCGAGCAGCTCGCCGCCTCCGCCGACCGCATCCTCGAAGCCGTCGCCCGCCGCACCGTCGCACTGTCCTCACTGGACGAGGTGAACACGTACTTCGCGACCGACCCGATGGTCGAGCGCCTCCGCAAGGTGGTCGCGGAGCTGCGCGGCCTGGACGACACCGTGCGCGCCGAGGAGATCGAGGGCCGCATCAGCGCCGCCCGCGCCGAGGCCGGGCGGGCCCTGACCGACCGCATCGACCTGTTCGACGGCGACGCCGTCAAGTTCGGCGAGCACCGCATCCCCGTCAACACCCAGCCGCTCGACCTCACCCTGGTGCCCACCGGCGACGCGCTCGCGTTCTCCCTCACCGGCACCGACTACCGCCACGTCGTGGACGACCCCGGCTTCAGCGACACGAAGCCGTACTGGCAGCAGTTCCTGCCCTCCGAGAACGCCGAGGTGTACCGCTCCGAGCACCTCGCCGCGGCCCTCCTCGCCGAGCACGGCGCCGCCGCGCTCCTGAACGAGCCCGACCTCCCCAAGTTCGTCGCCGCCGCCGCGGCCGAACGCTACGACGAGGGCTACGAGCGCGGCGTCCACGACGCCGACGCCGCCGCGATCCTCGCCGAAGTGCTCCGCCTCCACGGCGGCGCCGGGCTCCTGCGCTACCCCGCCGCCGAACGCGCCCTCGCGCGCCTGCTCTGGCACGCCCCGAAGGACCGGGCGCCGCACGCGGACGGCCGGTTCCCCGACACCGAAGCGCGCCAGGCGGCCTGGGCCGCGCAGGCCCGCTCGCTCGCCCGCGCCCGCGATGCCTTCGGCCGCGCCGACGTCATGGACGGCCTCGTCGCCGAGCTCGAAGCCGCGCTCGCCGCGTTCCTCACCGCCGCCGGGCTCGCCGCCCGCAGCCGGTCCGCCTTCGCGCCCGACCCGCACCTGGCCGCCGAGTACCTCGCCGAGCAGCTCGCCTCCGGCACCGCGTTCGCCGCCTCCGGCCGCGCCCGCGCCCTCCTCGCCGCCTTCGAGAACCACATCGGGCCCGCCGCGTGGACGGCCCTCGCCGCCGACCTCGCCGCCCTCGGCGACCTCGGCCTCGCCTGGGGCCTGGCCTGGAACTGGCTCGACGCGTTCTGCGCCCAGGCCGACAGCGACCGCTTCGACCCCGCCGACCTCCCCGAGGCCCTCGCGCTCCTGGTCGCCCCCGGCGAGTCCGCGGGCCTCGACGCCGAACTGGAGGCCCGCGTCCCCGGGCTCCTCGGCACCCACGCGCGCATCGAGAACCGCGTCCTGCCCGTCCGGCTCGACGAGTTCCTGGCCCGCACGGGCGCGTTCCGCCGCACCGTCCTCCCCGGCTACCGCGCCTACCAGCGCCGCCGCGCCGACCTCATCGAGACGCACCGCTCCACGCTGCGCATCGAGGAGTTCAAGCCCAAGACCATGGCCGGGTTCGTGCGCAACCAGCTCATCGACGACGTGTACCTGCCGCTCATCGGCGCGAACCTCGCCAAGCAGATCGGCGCCGGGTCGGGCGAGGGCCGCCGCACCGACCAGTCGGGCATGCTCATGCTGATCTCCCCGCCCGGGTACGGCAAGACGACCCTCATGGAGTACGTCGCCGACCGGCTCGGGATGCTCCTGGTCAAGGTCAACGGCCCCGCGCTCGGGCACGAGACGACCTCCGTGGACCCCGCGGACGCGCCGAACGCGACCGCCCGCGCCGAGGTCCAGAAGATCAACTTCGCGCTCGAATGCGGCTCCAACGTCCTGCTGTACCTCGACGACATCCAGCACACCAACCCCGAGCTGCTCCAGAAGTTCATCTCCCTGTGCGACGCGCAGCGGAAGATGGAGGGCGTCTGGAACGGCCGCACCCGCACCTACGACCTGCGCGGCAAGCGGTTCGCCGTGTGCATGGCGGGCAACCCGTACACCGAGGCCGGGCAGCGGTTCCGCATCCCCGACATGCTCGCCAACCGCGCCGACGTGTGGAACCTCGGCGACGTCCTCTCCGGGCGCGACCGGGTCTTCGCCCAGTCGTACATCGAGAACGCGCTCACCTCCAACAAGGTCACCGCGCCCCTCGCCGGGCGCGGCCGCGCCGACGTGCAGGTCCTCATCCGCCTCGCCCAGGGCGACCCGACCGCCGCCCCGGACGCGCTCGCGCACCCGTACTCGGCGGGCGAGCTCGACCAGGTCCTGTCCGTGCTGCGCAAGCTCGTGCGCATCCAGGAGACCGTGCTGCGCAACAACCTCGCGTACATCGCGTCCGCCGCCACCGACGCGGCCGCCCGCACCGAGCCGCCGTTCCTGCTCCAGGGCTCGTACCGGAACATGAACCGGCTCGCCGAGCGCGTCGTCCCGGTCATGAACGACGACGAGCTGGAGGCGGTCATCGACGACCACTACGCGGGCGAGGCGCAGACGCTCGCCTCCGGCGCGGAGGCGAATCTGCTCAAACTCGCGGAACTGCGAGGGCGCCTCAGCGCCGAACGCGAGGCGCGCTGGGAGGCCGTCAAGGACGCGTTCCGCCGCGAGCAGACCCTCGGCGGCGCGAGCGACGATCCAATGTCGAGGGCCGTCGGGGCCATCACGCTGCTGTCGGACCGCGTCGCCGGAATCGAGAGCGCGCTCCAGCAAAGGAGCGGCGTCCGCGGCGAATAAAGGCTCGCCGCTGGGCCGCGCCGACCCGGACACCCGGTACGCTTTTCAACAAAAGCTTGGCGCGTAGCCCGCAGTGCCCCTGCAAGCCGCAGACGAACGAAATAAGGGAGGTCCCCGTGCCGACGAAGACGGGAGATAAGGTCCGGATCATCGTCTTGGGCACCGGCCCCGACGCCGACACCGCCCGCGCGATCGCCGAGTCCGACGCTGATGTCGCACTCGCCAAACAGTTCACCAAGACCGTGACCCACCTGGTCGTCGACGACACCGTCAAGACGACTGAAGCGCGCGTGAAGAAGGCCGAGGAGGCCGGCGTCCCGGTCCTCACCGTCGCCGAGTTCCGCGCGCTCCTCACCGCCGGAGCCGAGGACGAGACCGAGGAGACCGCGGAGGCCGAGACCGAGGCGCCCGTCGCCGAGGACGAGGCCCCCGACGCCGGCCCCGAGGTCGTCGACGAGCCCGAGCCCGTCGTCGCGGAGGCCGAACCCGAGCCCGTCGCCGAAGCCGAGCCCGAGCCCGTGACCGCGCCCGCCGACGAGCCGGTCGAGGAGCTCGAACCCGTCGCCGAGGACGAGAAGCCCTCGGAGGCGGCGCCGACCGACACTGTCGACACCGCCGAAGCAGCCGAGAAGACCGAGTCCGACACGCCGGTCGCCGAGGCGATCGACGAGCCGGAGGAGGCCGCGGCCGACCCGGAGAAGGCCGTCCCGTCCCAGGCGGAGGCGCCCGCCATCGAGACCGACGAGTCCGAGAAGGCCAAGCCCGGCCTGCTCGCCAAGATCAAGTCGATCTTCGGCCTCACCGGCGCCCGCAAGTAGCGCCCGGAACCCGAAAGCCCCGAGCCCGCCGGGCTCGGGGCTTTTCTGTGGTTCGCTAAGGGCGAACGCGCAGCATCCCGTCGCGAAAACTTGAGCCGGGTAGACTCAACTCGGCACCCGACGAGAGGAAGGCACACCGCAGTGGACGTCAACCGCCTGACCACCAAGAGCCGCGAAGTGATCTCCCAGGCCGCGCGCACCGCCGCCGCGAACGGCAACCCCGCCGTCGAACCCTGGCACGTGCTCGACGCGCTCCTCACCGTCGACGGCTCCACCGCGCCCGGCCTCCTCCAGCTCGTCGGCGTCACCCCCGGCACCGTCTCGGCCGAGACCGAGCGGCGCATCGACGAGCTCCCGTCCGCGTCCGGGCCCTCGGTCTCCGAGCCGTCCATGGCCCGAGACGCCCTGCGCGCCATCAACGCCGCCGACAAGATCGCCACCGACTACGGCGACGAGTACGTCTCCACCGAGCACCTCCTCGCAGGGCTCGCCCAGGCGGGCGGCGAGACCGGCCGCCACCTCGCCGAGCTCGGCGCCACCGACAAGAAGCTCATCAGCGCCTTCCCCACGCTCCGCGGCGGCGACCGCAAGATCTCCTCCTCCGACCCCGAGCAGGGCTACAAGGCCCTGGAGAAGTACGGCGTCGACCTCACCGAGACCGCCCGCTCCGGCAAGGTGGACCCGGTCATCGGCCGCGACACCGAGATCCGCCGCGTCATCCAGGTCCTGTCCCGCCGCACCAAGAACAACCCGGTCCTCATCGGCGAGCCCGGCGTCGGCAAGACCGCCATCGTCGAGGGCCTCGCCCAGCGCATCGTCGCCGGAGACGTCCCCGAGTCGCTGCGCAACCGCCGCGTCATCCTCCTCGACCTCGCCAGCATGATCGCCGGGGCCCAGTACCGCGGCCAGTTCGAGGAGCGGTTCAAGTCCGTCATGGAGGAGATCAAGTCCTCCGACGGCGAGATCATCCCGTTCATCGACGAGCTCCACACCATGGTCGGCGCCGGGAAGTCCGAGGGCTCCCTCGACGCCGGGAACATGCTCAAGCCCGCCCTCGCCCGCGGCGAGCTCCACATGATCGGCGCCACCACCCTCAACGAGTACCGCGAGCACATCGAGAAGGACGCCGCCCTCGAACGCCGCTTCCAGCAGGTCTACGTCGGCGAGCCCACCATCGAGGACACCGTCGCGATCCTCCGCGGCCTCAAGGAGCGCTACGAGGTCCACCACGGCGTCCGCATCACCGACTCCGCCCTCGTCGCCGCCGCCCAGCTCTCCGCCCGGTACATCCAGGACCGCCAGCTCCCCGACAAGGCCATCGACCTCGTCGACGAGGCCGCCTCCCGCCTGCGCATCGAGATCGACTCCCGCCCCGAGGAGATCGACCAGGTCGAGCGCGCCGTCCGCCGCCTGGAGATCGAGGAGACCGCCCTCCAGAACGAGACCGACGACCCGGCCTCCGCCGAGCGCCTCGCGTCCCTCCAGCGCGAACTCGCCGACCAGCGCGAGCGCCTCGCCGCGCTCTCGCGGCAGTGGGAGTCCGAGAAGGGCCGCATCTCCAAGGTCTCCGACATCAAGGAGGAGCTCGACGACCTCAAGACCCAGGCCGAGCGCGCCGAGCGCGAGTACGACCTGGAGAAGGCCGCGCAGCTGCGCTACGGGCGCATCCCCGAACTGGAGCAGCAGCTCCACGACGCCGAATCCGAGCTCGCCACCGCCGACACCGACCCCGCCCACCAGCCGATGCTCAAAGAGGAGATCGACGCCGACGAGATCGCCGACGTCGTCGCCTCCTGGACCGGCATCCCCGCCGGGCGGCTCCAGGAGTCCGAGACCCACAAGCTCCTCCACGCCGAGGAAGTCCTCGGCGAGCGCGTCGTGGGCCAGCTCGAAGCGGTCACCGTCGTCGCCGACGCCCTGCGCCGCGCCCGCGCCGGCCTGTCCGACCCCAATCGGCCCACCGGCTCGTTCATCTTCGCCGGGCCCACCGGCGTCGGCAAGACCGAGCTCGCGAAGGCCCTGGCCGAGTTCATGTTCGACGACGACCGCGCCATGATCCGCATCGACATGGGCGAGTACACCGAGCAGCACTCCGTCGCCCGCCTCATCGGCGCCCCGCCCGGGTACGTCGGGTACGAGGAGGGCGGCCAGCTCACCGAGCCCGTCCGCCGCCGCCCCTACTCCGTGGTGCTCCTCGACGAGGTCGAGAAGGCCCACCCGCGCGTCTTCGACACGCTCCTCCAGGTCCTCGACGACGGCCGCCTCACCGACGGCCAGGGCCGCACCGTCGACTTCCGCAACGTCATCCTCATCATGACCTCCAACCTCGGCTCCTCGGCCCTGGTCGACCCGCTCCTGGAGGACACCGCCAAGCGCGACCAGGTCCTCGCGTCCATCCGCTCCCACTTCAAGCCCGAGTTCCTCAACCGCCTCGACGACATCGTCATCTTCCACGCGCTCGAACACGAGCACCTCAAGTCGATCGTCACCGTCCAGCTCGGCCACCTGGAGCGCCGCATGGAGGCCCGCCGCCTGCGCCTCGACGTCAGCGACGCCGCCAAATCCTGGCTCGCCGACCGCGGCTTCGACCCCGTCTACGGCGCCCGGCCCCTGCGCCGACTCATCCAGACCTCCATCGGCGACCCGCTCTCCCGCGAACTCCTCGAAGGCAAGATCATCGACGGCGACACCGTCGAAGTCGACACCTCCGACCTCGGCGACAAGCTCACGGTCACCAAGGGCTGAGCCTCCGAAACGAGCAACCGCGCACTGCGACCGCCCCGGACACGAGACGACGTCTCGCATCCGGGGCGCTGTCGTACCCGAGGTGCTGTCGTATTCGGCGCACTGTCGTACCCGGGGCACTGTCGTACCCGCCGGGCACCATCGAAGCCGGGGGCGGCCGCGAGCGCCCGAAATATGCAGAACCGCCGCAACACGCCCGACTCCCCGCCCGGGCGCGCCGCCCGGCGACCCGGTCACTGACCGTGGCCGCCGGGCCGAACGGTTCCTACCATTGGCCCGGTGACCGGAACCCCGACGCGCCTGCGGCGCGCCCGCCTCGACTGGCTCGACCTCGCCGTGCTCGGCGTGTTCGGGGCCGGGCTGGTGTGCTGGGCGACCGGAGCGCTCCCGAACGGCGACGCGCTCGCGAGCCTCGCCCGCGTCGCGCCGCTCGTGCTGTTCCTCGGCACCGTCATGGTCATGGTCGCGATCGTGCAGGCCTCGCAGCTCTTCGACGCCGCCGCCCGCGGCCTCGCCCGCCTCGCGCGCGGCAGCCACGCCGCGCTGTTCGCGGCCTGCGTCGTCCTCGCCTCCGCAACCACGGTCTTCCTCAACCTCGACACCACGATCGTGCTGCTCACCCCCGTCATGCTCGCGCTCGCCGCCGCCACCCGCGCCCCGGCCCTCGCGCTCGCCATGACCACCGTCTGGCTCGCCAACACCGCGAGCCTCCTCCTGCCGGTCTCGAACCTGACGAACCTCCTCGCCGCCGACCGCATCGGCCTCGACCCCCTCGCCTTCGCCGCCCGCATGTGGGCCCCGCAGCTCGCGGTCATCGCGGTCACGGCCCTCTGCCTCTGGCTCGGCTACTGGCGCCGCCGCCACCGCGAACTCGACCGCTACGCCGTCCCCGCCGAGCCGCTCCCGATCGCCGACCGCCGCCTGTTCTGGACGGCCGCAGCGGTGTGCGCGGGCTTCGTCCTCGCCGTCGTCGCCGAACTCCCCATCGCCCTCGTCTCCACCGCCGCCGCGGCCGTCCTCCTCGCGTACTGCCTGCGCCGCCGCCGCGACCTCCTCTCGTGGGAGCTCGTCCCGTGGCGCCTGCTGGTCCTCACCGCCGGGCTCTTCCTCGTCGTCCCCACCCTGATGCTCCACGGCGGCGACGCCCTCGTCTCGGCCCTCGCGGGCACCGGCGAGGGCGACGCGGGCGCCCTCCGCGCCGGGTTCACCGGCGCGGCCCTGGCGAACCTCGTCAACAACCTGCCCGCCTATGCCGCGGTCGAATCGGTGATCCCGGAGGGGAACCCCGACGCGCTCTTGGCGGTGCTCATCGGCACCAACACCGGCCCGCTGGTCCTGCCGTGGGCCTCCATGGCGACGCTCCTGTGGTTCGACCTGGTCACCGGCCGCCGCCCCGGCGTCCCCGAGGACCAGCGCATCCGCGTGCCCCTCAAGCGGTTCGCGGCCTCCGGCGCGGTCCTCGCGGCCGCCGCCACGACCGCGGGCCTCGCCGCGCTCATCTGGCTCTGAACACGGGCGCGACCCGAACGCAATACCACTATGGAATGAAAGTTCGCGATTCGCCCGAATGCCGCAGCATCATTGGTCATAGTGCATCCATGGCATTCACCGGTCCCTCGGGCGCCACACCACGCCTGTCCCGCCGCGCCCTCCTCACCGGCGCGCTGCTCGCCGGGGCCGCGGGCCTCGCGCCCGCCCGGCCCGCCCGCGCCGCCGAGACGCCGCAGATCCGCGCCGCCGCCGCAGGCTGGACCGGACGCGGCGGCGAGCTGCTCGTCCTCACCGCCGACGCCCTCGACACGGGGTACGCCCTGCGCATCCTCGAACCCGGCGAGGCCGCCGAGCCCGGCGCCGACGTCACCGGCGTCCTCGGCCCGCCGCTCCCGCTGCCCCTGCCCTCCGACTTCACGCCCCACTCGATGGCCGCCACCGGCGCGGTCCTGTGGCTCACCGGCGCAAGGGAGGCCGCGCCCGGCCGCGTCCGCCCCGCGCTCCTGCGCATCGAGGACGCCGACGGCGACTACGCCGACCTGCCCGTCCCGAAGGACATCGGGGCCGGGCTCGCGACGGCCATCGCCCCCATGGGGGAGCACGGCATCGCCGTCGCCGTCGAGGGCGGCCCCGACGAGCACCTGACCGCGCTCTCGCGCAGCCGCCTCGCCGTCACCGCCGACGGCGGGCGCACCTGGACCGCGGGCGTCCTCGCCGACGACCTCGGCGAGGGCTACGGCACCGTCCTCGCCGAGACCGGCAGCGGCGTCTTCGCGGCCGTCGCCGACGGGGACGGCACCCAGACCGCCGCCACCGCCCGCCTCGCCGAAGCGGGCGCGCCGCGGCTCGTCCTCACCCCCGCAGGGTCCTTCCCCGGCGCGGGCCGGCCCATGGCCGCCGTCGCCGCCGGCACCCACGTCAGCCTCTTCTCCGACCGGGACGGCGCGGTCACCGAGACCCGCTTCACCGACGACGAGCGCACCGAGGCCGCCGTCGGCCCCGCCGCCGACTGCGCCTGCCGCGGCGAGATCCTCGCCGTGCCCGGCCGCCGCGGCCTGTGGCTGGAGACCGACGGCACCACCATCCACATCAGAGGAATCAGGTAGCGACGAGGAGGAACCGTGACATTCCCCAGCAGCTCCAAGGCGTTCGCGCGCTCGGCCTGCGAACTCCCCGACATCACCCGCGACTGGCTCTACAACACGGCGTGGAAGATGCGCTACCGCACCGCGTTCAGCGAGAGCGGATACGGCGTCCACCCCAACGTCACCTCGTTCACCATGCACCAGGAGACCCACACGCAGGCCGGGAAGGTCATGCGCGACCTCAACGCCCTCGGCGCGACCTACGCCCGCAGCGAAGGTCCCTGGCCGTACCGGTGGACCGGCATCGCCGGGACGAAGGTCTGCAAGCCCGGGTACCACCGCTACGGCGCGGCCATCGACTTCACGCGGTTCGACTGGGGCTCAGGGCATTACGTGGACACCGCCGTCCACGGCAAGGAGAAGCGCCGCTACCTGCGCCGCCGCTACCTGGCGGTGATCGCCGTGTGCCGCAAGCACTTCGGGACCGTCCTCCATTGCTACAACGACCCCGACGGCTCCCACTGGAACCACATCCACGCCGACCGCGGCCGCAAGGCCGTCGCCGCCGACTGGGGCTACCAGACCGACACCACGATCATTCAATGGGCCGCAAGGGATCTCGCGGGCATCACCGACATGGCGATCGACGGCGACTTCGGCCCGCAGACCAAGCAGGGCCTGGCGACCCTCCGCAAGCGCTTCGGGGCCGAGAAGGTCGACCCGACCGCCTCGTCCGCGAACTTCCTCGCCTGGCTCGACCTCATCAGCCGCCACGGCATGGCCGACAAGGACGCCGGAGCGTACAAGTCCGGATGACCAAGGAGGACGACATGAACCGACGCACCAAGGCCCTCGCCGCCGCCGCGGCCCTCGCCTCGCTCGCCCTCCTCGCGACCGCCTGCGACGCCGACTCGGTCACCGGCCGGGGCGTCGCCGCCGACGCCGGGGTCTTCTACGGCCTCGGCGACGACCACCGGCTGTACCGCTGGGACGTCGGCTCCGACGCCGCCGAACCCGTGCTCGACCTCGGCGGCGCCTGGGACGCCGAAGGCGACGTCGGCACCGTCCTCCGCGCTTCTTTGAGCATCGACCCCCGCCAGCGCACCGCCGCCTGGATCGAGGGCGGCACCCCCGACGCGGTCCTGCGCTTCGGCGACCTCGACACCGGCGAGATCACCACGGCCGCCGCCTATCCGCTGGACCACGCCTGCATCGACCCGGCCTGGCTCCCCGACGGCTCCGCGCTCCTGGTCCACCGCGCCGCCGTCTGGGGCGCCGCCACGGCCGAGGGCGACGCGACCCCGCTGCCGGTCGCGGCCTGGGGCGACACCGAGTGGTACTCACCGGACGCGGGCCAGCTCCCGACCACAGTGGAGCTTCCGGAGGACGGCTGCCGCGTGCGCTGGTACACCGCCGAGGACGGCTCCGCCCAGGCGATCTACCACGACCTCCAGCTCACCGAGTTCTACCGGATCGACACCGACGGCGCCGTCCTCGACACCGTGAACATCCCGGGCCTCACCGGCACCGAGCCGCTCACGATCGGCCTGGTCGACACCGACCCGGCGGGCCGGTACGCGTGCGTCGTGGACGGGTACGGGCCGTACGGGGCCTTCAAGGGCGGCTTCACGATCCGCGCCGAGTCGGGCACGCGCGTCATCGACCTCGCCTCGGGGGAGGCGGCCGGCTCCGAGGAGTCGGCGTCGTGCACCTCGCTCCACGACGACGGGTACGTCTCGCGCGACGGGGCGACGGCCGCGTTCATCGGGTACGACGGGTCCGCGAAGTGGTCGGCGACGCTGCCGGGCGCGATCAAGGAGTCGCCGGTCCTGTTCTTCTACCCGGACGGCGAGGAGTAGCGCGGCATAGGATGCCACGGTGAACCGCGTCAAGGGCATCCGCCGCCACCCGCTCAAATCCGCCGCCGCCGAGCACGTCGAGGCGGCCCGCATCGGCAAGCACGGCCTCGACGGCGACCGCACCTGGGTGTGCGTCGACGCCGACGGCACCATCGGCAGCGCCAAGCAGCCGCGCCTGTGGGGCGCGCTCCTCGACGTGGACGCCGCTTACGACCCGGACGGCGACGGCGTCCTGGTCACCGCCCCGAACGGCCTGAGCGGCGCCGCGGGCACCCCCGAGGCCGACGCCGCGGTCTCCGAGTGGCTCGGGCGCCCCGTCACGCTCACCCGCACCGCGCCGCAGCAGCTCAAGCGCCACCACTGGTGGCCCGACGAGCCCGGCATGATCCCCGAGTGGGCCGCCGACGCCGTGTCCGGCGGCGACGCGGTCGTCGCCGTCCGCCACGACGCCGCGGACGGCCGATTCTTCGACTTCGGCCCCCTCCATCTCGTCACCACCGGCGCGCTCGACCGGCTCAGCGCCGAGCACGGCGCCGCCGTCGACCCGGTCCGCTTCCGCCCCAACCTGGTCCTCGACCTCCCCGGCGACCCCGAGCCGGGGCAGCGCCTCACCGTCGGCGAGGTCGCCGTCCAGGTCCTGGTGCCCACGCCGCGCTGCGTCATCCCCTCGATCGCCCACCGCGGCAACCCGAACGACCCCGCGCTGCTGAAGACCCTCGCGAAGCACCACCGCCGCGACGTCCCGGACTTCGGTCGCGCCACGTGCTTCGGCTTCTACGCGGAGATCCTCAGCGAGGGCGTCGTGCACGTGGGGGACGAGGTCGTCCTCGGGTAGGCGAAACGGCCGGGCGCGGTGGCGCCCGGCCGCGATCGGGGCCGCTAGTTGTACGCGGTGGTGTAGTACCTGGCCTTGTAGAACTCGGCGCCGGAGCGGGTGCGGTCGGCGGACTGCGAGAACACGATGGTCGGGCTGCCCCAGGTGCGGGAGCCGGTGTTGTCGGCGCGCATGTAGAAGTACTCGCCGGTCTTCATCTTCACGTACGCCTTGATGCGCGTCGTGGTGTGCAGGGTGGTCTTGGCGAGGCTCGACTTGTTGATCGAGTAGACGCCGTAGGAGTCGGAGACCTGGAGGAGCGAGGAGTTCGAGAAGTCCGCCTGGAGGTCGTGGCCGAGCCCGGCGAGCGCGACCTTCTTGCTGGACTTGGCGAGCCGCACGTTCCGGTACGTCCCGGAGACGGTGTAGGCCTGCACGATCTTGTCGCCCGCGGCCCACAGGAGGCTGTTGTTCGGGTCCCAGATGACGCCGTGCGCGCCCGCGAGGGAGACCGTCTGGACCTTCGCGAGCGTGGAGGGGTCGGAGATCTTGGTGGGCCCGTAGACGGTGAGGAACCCGTCGGAAGAAGCCGAGACGAACGCCCCGATGTTGGGGATGCGCTCCAGCGCATGGGGATTGCCGCCCGGCGTGGCGCTCCAGAGCACGTCGTTCAGCTCCTGGTCCTTCTCGTCGGTGATGTTCCAGATCCCGACCTTGCCGCCCGAGGCGGCCGCGAGCCCGATGGCTCCGAACTGGGCCGTGTCGCGGATGCGGCAGTCGGAGAGGTTCGACCACCCGCCGGTGCCCGGGCTCCACGACTTGTACCGGTTGGCGTCGCTGAAGGCCTTGTCCTTGTCGAACACCATGACCTTGTTCTGGACCTGCTCGGTCACCATGATCTTGAAGTTGGCCGTGTCCGCCGCCGCGATCCCGGCGCCCACGGCCCCGGCGGTCGCCAACGGCGCGCCGATCGCCAGCGCCCGCAGCAAGTTGCGTCTCTTCACAGGAACTCCTAGGGGGGTAGGAAGCATCCGGACCCGATCCGGGCCCCGGACCGACCCCAGTGTGCCGCATCCCAACCAATCCCGACACCCCGCCACACCTCCACCCGCGCAACGGTACTGCGCCGCTACGCTTCCCCTCACCCAGCTCCAGCGGCGAGGCGGCGGTCCTCAGCGCCAGTCCGAGTGCCTTCCGGCGAATGCGAGATCCCAATCGTCCTGGTCGATTCCCGCTGTGATCGCCCGCAGCTGCTCGGCCGTCTCGGAATGCTCTGCGAAGTACGACACCGGCAGCGACAGGCAGGCGTTCAGCAGATCACCGGGGTACATGTCCCCTTCGGCAAGCGGGTTCCGGTCCAGTTCCGCGAGCGCGAACGAGACGGTCCAGTCCAGTGCGACCTGCTGTCCGATGAGCAGCCGAAGCTCCTCGACTGTCAGGGTCGCCGCAGGCTTCGTGTACGCCTCGTACGCCTTTCGGACGAGGCGGGTGGCGTCGTCCCCCGGCACCGCCCACCGCTCGCCGGTGAGCTCCTCCAGCGTCTCGCGGACTCCTGCCCTGTTCATGCGTTCCCTTTCCGTTCGCATCCGAGGAATCGAGGCCGATCAGCCACGGGGGACGAATCCTTCCGAGTAGTCGAGCATAGTGCTCGCCTGGGAGAGCAGCGCTTCGTACGCGGCCTTGTCCTCGTCGCTCATCCGCGAGTCGTCGAGCTTGCGCTTCGCGCGGTCGATGATGTTCATCAAGGCGTTCTGCGCGTCGCGAACCTCGTGCACGTGGTCCCATGGGGTGCCGTCGCTCTTCGTCGCGACGACCTCCCCGTTCAGTTCACGCCGAGCCGCATCCAGGTCCTTGTACTGGAGATGCTCCTTGACGTTGTCGATCCGGTCATTGAGCCGGTCGATGTCCGGATCCTGCTGAGTGTTCGTGGAGTCGTTGTCGTCGCTTGAAGAGGAGTCCTCGGAACTCTCACTGCCGCGGCCGTCCTTGGATTCGGCATCGGCCGTGTCGTGGACTTCGGCCATTTCCGTGGAGGCGTTCTTGCCCTGGAAGTTCAGGCGCTCTTCTCGTTCGGCGGAGTCCTTGGGGCGGCCGGTGAGGGGGTCGATCTCGCCGCTGTCGCCGCCGTCGGGACCGTCGTTGCCGTCAGGACCTTCCGGGCCGTCGCCGCCTTTGGACCTGGCCGTGAGCAGGCCGACGCCGAGGAGCAGGAGGAGTTTCAGGGCGCGTCGCATCGGCTCACACCCCCAGGAGGGTCTTGAGGTTGGTGAACGACTGGACCAGGGCCATGCCGTAGCCCATGATGATGCCGGCCCACTTGACGACGGCCGCGACGATCTGCGCGGCGATGACCGGGATCGTGACGACGAAGATCGCCTCGACCGCCCACACGATGACGTGCCCGACCAGCTCGGCGATGAGGTCGCGCACCAGCTCGTGGGTGATCTGGACCAGGCTCCCGGCGCCCTCGGTCGCGGCGGCCATCGCTTCGGCGGTCGCCGCCAGCGCGGAGGCGGACGTGACGTTGTGGGCCATGAGCGACTTGTACGAGTCGGCCGCGTCGCCAGTCCAGGTCGGCATGTCGCCGTCGAGGTGCGTGGTCAGCTCCTCGACGATCGCGAGCAGCTCGGTCGACATGTTGCTCCACGTCTGCGCATGGGCCGCAACGACGTCTGCCTTCCCGGTGAGTTCCTGGAGCATCTCGCGCAGCGGCTCGAAGTACTCCATGGCCCAGCCCAGGCCCGCCGACAGCAGTGCGCTGAAGGGGTCGAGCACCGACCCGACCACTTCGAGTGCGAACCCGCCACCGGCGAGCAGGTCGTCCACCCAGCCTTCGGACTTGAACGCGTCGATCATGCCGAAGTACGAGTCCAGCGGGCCCGCCCCGGTGTACCACTTGTTGGTCGACTGGACGGGCGCGATGAGCGGATTGTCGGACATGCCTACGCCCCCATCCGGTCACGCAGTTCCGCGAACGCCGTCTGCGAGTCGGTGTCCCTGGCCTCGTACTCCTCCGCCGCCGCGCGCAGCGCGTTGGCGGCGATGGTGAAGTTCTCACCGAGGTAGGAGGTGATCTCGTCCTGCCGCTGGTGCCGCTCTTCCAGACAACCGGAGATCCAGCCGCACAGCAGCCCGTACGCCTCGTCGTCTTGCTCGATGTACGCGCTGGCGTTCATGATCCCGTCGAAGCGCTCCTTGAGCGAGTCGAGGAACCTGGCGTGCTCGCGCAGCTCCTCGGGCTCGACGGTGTATCCGCTCCCCATGGCGCTCAGCCCTCCCCGTCGGTCCGCGGCATGAGCTGCGAGCGGACGCGGTCCGCGATCGCCTGCCCCGCAGCCGAGTCCGACCCGAGCGTCTCGGAGATGATCGCGGCCGAAGCCTCCGCCATCTGCGCCCGCGCGGCGGACACGGCCGCGAGGATCGCCTGGCCGGTGTGCTCGGTGTCGATGCGGCGGGTGCGTTCGCTGAGCTGGACGTCGACCATGTTGCCGCTGGAGTCGACGGTGACCCTGACGAGCCCGTCCGGGTCGACCCCCACCGCTTTGAGCTCGCCGAACCGGGTGCTCATCTCCTGGGTGTCGGCGGCGAGCCGGTCGATCCGGCCCTTCCACGCGCTGAGGTGCTGCCGCGACGCCTCGGGGTCGGGGATGCCCATGTGCGCTCCTGCCCTTCGTTCGGGGTTGCGGCACAAGGGGTCATGTGCCGGTGACAATCGGCCAGGCTAGTCGGTCCGTGCAAGGGCGGCGCCGGACCAGGTGGGAGCGATTGCGGTGGGGAAACCTAGAATCGGCGGATGATCCCTTTGCGACCTTTCCTGAGACGCTTCATGGTGGCCGGCGCGGTCGTCGCCGTGCTGGCGGCGGCCGGTTGCGGGGGCGGGGCGGAGGAGACCGATGTCGAGGTGTCGGATTCCGGTGCCGCCGCCGCGACTCCGGGGGCGTCCGATCCCTCCGGGCGGCCGTCGTCCTCGCCGTCCGAGTCTGAGTCCACTGAGGAGTCAAGCTCGGACGGCGGCGACTACGAGGACTGCGGCGACGGCGCGTGCGAAGTGCCGTTCACGGGGTCGGTCCAGTTCCCCCTCACCGGAGGGGACGGCGAGTGGACGGTGGACGCGGCCGTCGAGGACGGCGGCGTCCGTGTCAGCCTGACCACCCCCGCGGGGCTCGGCGGGGGCGGCGGGTTCCTCGACCACCCCTCGTGCGCGCTGACGTTCCGCGCCGACGGCAGCGGGGGCCTCGCCTGCGACGAGGAGCCTGCCGCGCCCGACTCCGGGGGCATCGTGGTGCACCTGCTGGAGCTCGACGGGGACGACGCGACCGTCGCGGCCGCCCTCGGGTGACGGCCGCGCACGGGGTGTCGGATTACAGCCAGCCCCAGCAGACCGTGAAGGACAGCTCGGGGAAGTCGGGGACCTCCTCGTAGGCCCAGCCCCAGCCGTTGCACCAGCTCTCGCCGTCGACGATCTCGTTGGTACGGCCGGTGACGTAGGCGTTGCCGTCGCCGCAGTCGGACACGAACTCGGCGTACGTGTAGTCGGAGTTCATCGACAGGCAGTCGTCGACCTCGGCGTACCCGATGTCGCCGCTGGCGTACATCATCTGGAGGCACAGCGTGGTGTCCAGATAGGTCGAACCGGTGGAGTAGCCGACGCCGTAGATGTAGTACGTCGTGTCCGTGCAGGCGCTCGTGCTCGACTCGCCTTGCAGCCGTTCGATGACCTTGAACGCGCCGTCCTGGCACTCGATGATGTTCCACGCGCTCCCTGCCGTGGAGGTGCCGTAGACGCACTCGCCGACCTGGGCGTGGAACGCGTCGTCGCCCGCGATCACGGTGTAGCTCAAGCAGAGCACGCGGGTGGCCCCCGTGGAGGAGACCGCGAGGTCGACCAAAGTGTTGCTGTCGCACGCCGTCAGGTCGCTGGTGCCCTCGACGATGTCGATCGTCTCGAAGGCCCCGGCCCCGCAGGTGGTGGTCTCCAGTTCGGGGAGGGTCTCGTCCCCGTAGTTGTAGAAGCAGTCGCCGATCACCGCGTCCGCCACCGGGTCCACAACGGCCGACTCGGTCGGATCGGAAGAGGAGTCGTTGCTCGAATCGCCGCCGCCACCGCCCCCGCTATTGTCGGTGGCCGTGGTGCTCGGGGTGTCGGAGCGGTCCAGGCCGACGACGATGCCCCAGGTCCCCAGCGCGAGCACCAGCACGACCCCGAGTGCGATCCCGATCCACCCGCCGACCGGGATGCCCTGCGACGGCACGGGCACCGGCGCGTATTGCGGCTGCGGCATCCCCGGATAGGCGCCCTGGTAGGCGTCCCCGCCCGGATAGGGCCCGGGGCCGGGCGGCGGCGGGTAGGCGCCCGGAGCAGGCGGGTAAGGACCCTGGGCGCCCGGAGGCGGGTACCCGATGTTGCGGCTCGTCTCCGGGCCGGGCATGTAGCCGGGATTGGGGGCGGAGCCGGGCGTGTACCCCGGGCCGGGGCCGGCGGGCGAGCCGTTCGGGCTCTGGTTTGCGGCGGGGTCGTAGGAGGAATAGGGGTCCATGAGGCGATTCTGTCAGGCTGATGCAACCGCGCGGCAGGGCCGCGCACCGCCCCGGCCCATACAATTGGTCCCCTCCCGACCCCAGGAGTCCCCATGGCCGCCCCGAACGACAAGCGGACCCTCCGCGAGCACGCGCGCTCGCAGGTCGCGCGCGCCCGAGAAACGCTGCGGCAGTGGGAGAACCTCGCCTCAGCGCCCGCGCAGCTGCGGAACGCGGTGCGCGGGCACGTCGCGGACATCGCGCAGGAGGAGGTCTCCGGGCAGCTCGTGACGATGCGCGTCAGCGAGCTGAAGAAGACCGCCAAAGGGCTGCGCCTCGCGAAGCTCGAAGAGGCGGGGATCGCCACCGTCGCCGACGTGCTCGCCAACTCCCGCGAGCAGCTCCTCGCGATCCCGGGGGTCGGCGCGCAGACCGTGGACGAGGTCAAGGCCGCCGCCGAGCACTTCGCCGAGCGCTCCCGCGCCGACACCAGGCCCCGCTTCGACCCGCAGCGGCGCGACCCGCGCCACACCCGCATCCTCGCGCACCTCCAGGCCGAGCAGACCGCGTCCGCGGCCGTGGACGACCTGCGGGAGACCGTGCACCGCTTCCGCGAGCGCGCCATGCCGTACTTCGCCGCGGCCGACCGCGCTGGCAGCAGGCTCGCGATGCTCTTCTCGCGGCGAAAGCGCCGGGCCGAGACGCTCGCGCGGCTCGACGTCCTCACCGAGGTCAACGCCGACGCCGAGACCCAAGCGCTGCAACGGGACCTCGCCGCCGCCCTCGACCGCGCCCGGCCTGAACGCTGGACCACCGACGAGCTGTGGCGCGACTACGAGCGCCGCGCCGCGAGCGTCAACACGCAGCTCGCCAGGCTCACCGGCTCCGACGTCGAGGACGCCGGGCGCGCCGAGGACTTCGTCGGCGCCGACCTGCGGCAGGAGATCGAGACCCTGCCGCTCGACCGCTCCCTCATGCGCACCGACCTGCGCTACTACCAGCTGTTCGGCGCGAAGTACGCGATCCACCAGCGCAAGACGATCATCGGCGACGAGATGGGCCTCGGCAAGACCATCCAGGCCCTCGCCGCCGCCGCGCACCTCGCCGCGAACGGCCAGCGGCGTGCCCTCGTCATCTGCCCGGCGAGCGTCGTCCCGAACTGGCTCAACGAGATCCGCAAGCACACGCAACTGGACGCCTTCAGCCTCCACGGCCCCGACCGGGAGGAGGAGGCCCGCAGGTGGCTGCGCCGCGGCGGGGTCGCGGTGACCACGTTCAACACCGTCGACCGGCTCGAATCGCTGCCGCAGCGGTCGAAGTTCGCGCTCGTCATCGTCGACGAGGCCCACTACATCAAGAACCCGAACGCCAAGCGCAGCACCGCGGTCGGCGCGGTCATCGGCCGCTCGAAGCGGGCGGTGCTCCTGTCCGGCACGCCGATGGAGAACCGCGTCCAGGAGTTCAAGTCCCTCATCGGCCACCTCCGGCCCGACCTCGCCGAGCGCGTCGGCGAGGGCGACGACGTGGTCGGCGCCGAGGCGTTCCGCCAGACCGTCGCCCCGGTGTACTTGCGGCGCAACCAGGAAGACGTGCTCACCGAGCTCCCCGAGAAGATCGAGGTCGAGGAGTGGGTCCAGTTCAACGCCGAGGACGAGGACGAGTACCGCGAGCAGGTCCGCCGCCGCAACCTCATGGGCATGCGCCGCGCCTCCTCCGCCGTGCCCGGCTCCGCGAAGCTGGAGCGCCTCGCCGAACTCGTGGAGGACGCGGGCGAGGAGGGCCAGAAGGTCATCGTGTTCTCCTACTTCCTCGACGTGCTCAAAGCGGTCGGCGAGCGCATCGGCGACCGCGCGATCGGCCCGATCACGGGCAAAGTGGCCGCCCCCAAGCGCCAGGCCATGGTCGACGAGTTCGCGCGCCGCGAGGGCCCGGCGGTGATCCTCGCGCAGATCGAGGCGGGCGGCGTCGGCCTCAACATCCAGGCCGCGTCCGTCGTGGTCCTCGCAGAGCCGCAATGGAAGCCGAGCATCGAGCAGCAGGCCGTCGCGCGGGCGCACCGCATGGGCCAGACCCGCCGCGTCCAGGTCCACCGCCTGCTCGGCAAGGACGGCGTGGACGAGCGGATCCGGGAAGTGCAGGAGCACAAGGAGATCCTGTTCGAGCACTACGCCCGCCACAGCGACGCCAAGGGAAGCGGCGCCATGGCGACCGCGACCGCCGTCGCCGCCCGCGAGGACGACGCGGTCCCCTTGGAGCAGCGCATCATCGAGGCCGAGCGCGCCCGCCTCGGACTCGCCTGAACCGGGCTAATCGGGTTGCGCCGCCTCCCGACGGCGGCGAACATGCAGCGTATGGAAACACCCCGAACCCCGGACCGCCAGATCCGGGCCGTCTATGACGCGGAGACGATCACCGTCTACCAGGCGTACGACGCGCACATCGCCGATCCCGCGCTCGCCGCGCAGACGTTCGTGCCGCCCTTCAAGAAGGACCGCATGACGTGGATCAAGCCGTCGTTCCTGTGGATGATGTACCGCTGCGGCTGGGCGGCCAAGCCGGGCCAGGCCCGCGTCCTCGCCGTCTCGATCACCCGCGAGGGCTTCGCCTGGGCCCTCGCCAACTCGTGCGGCAGCACTCCGGCCCCCGACGAGACCCACGACGACTGGAAGCGCCGCCTCGCGGCCTCCCCGGTCCGCGTCCAGTGGGACCCCGAACGCGACCTCCACCTGAACCGCCTCGGCCACCGCTCGATCCAGATCGGACTCTCCGGCGACGCGGTGCGCCGGTACACGGGCGAGTGGATCACCGGCATCGCCGACGTCACCCCGCTGGCGCGGCGCATCGCGGGCCACCTCGCCGCCGGGGACCAGGACCGCGCCCGCGACCTGCTCCCGGCCGAGCGTCCCTACCCGCTCAGCGCGTAGCCGACCTCCGCGCAGCCCCTCCTTGACAGATGTATCCAGATGCATCAATATGTAGGGGCAATACATTTGGGATCGCTCCCAATTCAGTCTCACGTCAGGAGCCCCGGCATGGCACCGGCACGAACACTTCGTCAATTCCACAGGGCCGCAACAGCAGCGGTCCTCAGCGCGCTCGTCGTGTTCGTCGCGGCGGGCCTGTTCGTGCTCGGCCTCCCCTCGACGCCCGCCCTCGCGCAGGTGCAAGGCACCGGCACCGGCTTCCTCCACACGGACGGCAGCCGCATCGTCGACGAGACCGGCGCCGAAGTGCGGCTCACCGGGATCAACTGGTTCGGCATGGAGACCGACAACCACACGTTCCACGGCCTGTGGGCCAACGCCCCCGCCACCTGGAGCGGCCAGCTCGACCGCATGGCCGAACTCGGCTTCAACACCCTGCGCATCCCCTACACCGGCGACTCGCTGCGCCCGGACGCCGAGGCCACCAGCGTCAACGACTACACCAACCCCGACCTGGTCGGCCTGCACCCGTTGGAGATCCTCGACAAGGTCATCGAGCACGCCGGGGACCTCGGCATGCGCGTCATCCTCGACCGCCACCGCCCGAGCGCCGCCGGGCAGACCGCCCTCTGGTACACCCCGCAGGTCTCCGAGCAGAGCATCATCGACGACTGGACGATGCTCGCCGAGCGGTACGCGGGCAACCCCACCGTCATCGGCGCGGACCTGTTCAACGAGCCGCACGCCGAAGGGACCCTGCCGAACGCGACCGGCTCCTGCTGGGGTTGCGGCGTCCAGGCCCGCGACTGGCGCCTGGCGGCCGAGCGCATCGGGAACGCGATCCTCGACGTCAACTCCGACTGGCTGATCCTCGTCGAAGGCGTCTCCACCGTCTCGGGCGGCCTCACCAACGAGTGGGACAACGACCCCTCCACCGACGACGAGAGCACCTGGTGGGGCGGCAATCTCAGCGCCGCGCTCCAGAACCCTGTCCGCCTCGACGTGCCGGACCGGCTCGTCTACTCCGCGCACGACTACGCGATCTCCGTCTACGACCGCCAGCCCTGGTTCGAGGACCCCGACTTCCCGAACAACCTCCCCGAGGTCTGGGACCACTTCTGGGGCGACCTCCACAAGCAGGACGTGGCGCCGGTCCTGGTGGGCGAGTTCGGGAGCACGCTGGCGAACCCCCTCGACACGCAGTGGCTCAACGCGCTCATGGACTACATGACCGAGAACGGCATGTCCTTCACCTTCTGGGCCTGGAACCCCAACTCCGGCGACACCGGCGGCCTCGTCGACAACGACTGGTGGACCGTCAACCAGACCAAGTACGACATCCTCGAACCCCACCTCAACCCGCCCGTCCCCGACGGCAACGGCTCCGGCGAGACCACCTCCCCGACCACCCCGCCGCCTGCGCAGACCGGCGCCTGCACCGCCACCTACGCCATCACCGGCGGCTGGCCCGGCAACTTCCAAGCCAACGTCACCGTCAAGAACACCGGCACCACCGCCCTCAACGGCTGGACCGTCAAGTGGACCTACGCCGGCGACGAGCACGTCTACAACTCCTGGAGCACCCAACTCACCCAATCCGCCAAGAACGTCACCGCCACAGCCCCGTCCTCGAACGCCTCTCTGGGAGCAGGCCAGCAGACCACCTTCGGCCTCCAAGGCACCTACACGGGAACGGCCGGAACGCCAGTGCTCACCTGCACCGCTTGAGAACAACGGGATTCGGCCTTCGCGAACGGCCGCGGGCACCGGGCCCGCGGCCGGTCTCGCCGCCGCCTATTCCTTGAGCAGCACCGTCACGCCGAGCGCGTGATCGAGGTCGTCCGCCAGGGTGAAGACGCTCTTGCCGCCGCAGAGGCCGACGTGGGACCCGAAGGCGCGGTTCTGGTAGGACCAGCCGCCGCCCGAGTCGCCCTGTACGGTATAGGCGTCCTTCATACGGATCATGCTCTCGGTGAGGTAGCCCTCCAAGGTGCACGAGTAGAAGATGTTCTGGACGCCGATCGAGCAGCGCCGGACGTCGGTCTTGCGTCCGAAGACGCAGATGGACTCGCCGACCGAGACCTCCCACCACCGTTCGATGGAGAGCGTGTCGCGGCGCTTGTTCGCGGAGGAGTAGAACTCCGGCCGGTCGATCTGGGCGGTCGTGGTGTGCCACTCCACGTCGCCCCAAGCGCCGCGGTGCTGGGCCTGGAAGTCGAGGCTGACGGTGCCGGTCTCGGACGTCCAGGTCCCGGTGAGCCCCTGGCAGTGCCCGGCTGAGGTCGTGCCGCCGACACCGTTCTCGTTGACCACACTCCACCCGGTGGTGCAGGTGAAGTTGACGCCGGCGTACGCGGGCAGGCCGCCGTACGTGTATTGCACGGTGTTGCCGAGGTCGCCGACGACGTCGAGTGCGACGCCGTCCTGGAGTCCGCCGGAGAGCTCGCGGACGATCGCCTCCGGATCGGTCGGCAGGCCCGGCTGGGCGGCGACCTCGGCGCTGATCGTGCCGGTGGTGATGTCGACGCCGCTGGACAGGTCCGTGTACCCGAGCGCGACCAGCTCGCGGTTCAACTGCCGGTTGCGCTCCCTCAGTTCGAGGAACGAGAACCGCTGACCGTCGGCGATGACGACCTCCTGGCCGCTGGCGCGGACGGCCTCCAGGACGACCTCGTCGGCCTCGCCCTTGATGTACAGCGTCGGGGTGCCGCCGGGGCGCTCCGACAAGGCCGTGCCCACGAGCACATCGAGGTGTTCGGCGACGATGGCCGAAGTGATGCCGTCAAGTGCCTGGGCGACCCGGTGCTGGGCCTCCGCCTCCTCGAACGTCCAGCCGAGGGCTTCGGCAGTGAGCGCGAGGTCTTCGCGCAGGCTCTCCTCAGCGGTCTGATAGCCGGGATCGGCATCGTCCTGGGCGAAGGCGGCGGGCGGTGCGAGCAGCAGCGAGGGGATCGCGAGCGCGGCGACGAGGCGCACCGCGAAAGACTTGTTCATGGGGTGTCCGATCTGGTCAGTGCTGGGCGGGGATGGCCCAGGTTCACCGGCCTGGACTCCAAGTGACGCTATCGATTCGGAGCGCGATCGTGCGGTTCCGAGCGGAGTCGTGGCACGAACCCGCGACTCGACGCCCGCCTGCAGCCGCCCCCAGTACGTCGAGACGCGGGTCGGTATCGTGCTGGTGCGGCCCGATCGGGTCGGTGCGGCCTGGGAGAGGGGACGGTTCATGGAGTACACGCGTGTGGGGGCATCAGGACTCAAGGTCAGCCGGATCGCGCTGGGGTGCATGAGCTTCGGCCAGATGCCCCGGGACTCGGACGCATGGGCGCTCGGCCCGGAGGAGTCGGCGCCGCTGTTCCGCCAGGCGGTCGAATTGGGGATCACCTTCTGGGACACCGCGAACATGTACTGGGCCGGCAGCTCGGAGGAACTGGTCGGCAAAGCGATCAAGGAGTACACCCGCCGCGAGGACGTGGTCCTCGCCACGAAGGTGTTCTTCAAGATGCACGACGGTCCAGGCGGCTCAGGGCTGTCGCGCAAGGCGATCCTCGAACAGATCGACGCCTCCCTGGGGCGGTTGGGAACCGACTACGTCGACTTGTACCAGATCCACCGCTTCGACCCCGAGACGCCGGTCGAAGAGACCATGGAGGCACTGCACGACGTGGTGCGAGCGGGGAAGGTCCGCTACATCGGCGCGTCCTCGATGTGGGCCTGGCAGTTCGCCAAGATGCAGCACGTGGCAGAGGTGCACGGCTGGACCCGGTTCATCTCCATGCAGGATCAGTACAACCTGATGCAGCGCGAGGAGGAGCGCGAGATGTTCGGCCTGCTCGCCGATCAAGGGGTCGGCAGCCTCCCGTGGAGCCCGCTCGCCAAGGGCCGCTTGGCCCGTTCTTGGGGTGAGCGAACGGCACGTTCCGAGCGCGACCCGATGGCCGCCCGCTATGACGCCGAGCGCGACCGCCCGATCGTGGAGGCCGTGGCCCGGATCGCGGAAGAGCGCGGCGTGCCCATGGCGCAGATCGCCCTCTCCTGGGTGCTCGGGAAGTCCGCGGTGACCGCTCCGATCGTGGGCCCCACGAAGCCCCATCACCTCGCCGACGCAGCGGCGGCCGTCGACCTCGAACTCACCGATGACGAGGTCGCGGCCCTGGAGGAGCCGTACACTCCGCGCCTGCCCACCGCCTTCAGTTAGCCGCGCACGGCGGTAGTGGTGCTCCGAGGCTCATGACGCCGGATAGCAGGAAAGCCGGGTCGATGACCCGGCTTTTTCTGTGGTGGTGCGCCGCGAGGGATTCGAACCCCCAACCTTCTGATCCGTAGTCAGATGCTCTATCCGTTGAGCTAGCGGCGCTTGGCCCGGTTGAGCAGGCCGGGCATAACCTTACCTGGCCCGGGATCGGGGCTGCAACCGGGTTCGGTGGTGTGCTGTGGGTCATTCGTCCGGGATCTGAACCCAGAACAGAAGGATCTGGGGTCAGCAGTTGTCGAGGACCGTCTTGGCGAAGGCTCGCCAGGCCTCGGGGAGGGCGTCGGTGCCGACAGCCGCCCAGACGGCGGTCTCGGCCTCGGGGACCTCGTCGCCGAGGAGGTAGCGGGCGATGAATTCGGCGCGGCCCGCGTGGCCGGGGAAGAAGTAGCCGCCCGCGGCGAAGAGGGCCACGTAGGCGCGGTGGAGGCCCGTGGTGAGGGCCTCGGCGGTCTCCCAGGGGTCGGTCGCGTCGGCGAGGCGCGCGGCCAGGGTCTCGGCCTCGGCCGCGACCGCTTCACGGGACGCGTCGGCGAGGGCCTGCGGGAACTCCGTCACCTCGGCGCGGGCCTTGGACCCGAGCTCGGAGTCGTCGGCGAGGAGCGTGCCCTCGGCGAACGCGCCGATGACCTTGAGGGACTCCGAGGAGGGGTGCTCCCAGTCCTCCCCGCGGCCGAGGGCTTCCAGGAGCTTCTGGAAGCGACTGACCGTGAGGTGCACCGCCTCCGCGCTCGCGTCCTCGGGCACCTCGGCGGTCTCCCACACGCACACGAGCTCGGCGTCCTCCCCGAACCCGGACAGGGCGGGGCCGTGCGCGTACGCGAAGGCGAGGCGCTCGTCGTCGTTGAGGTCGGCGAGGACGTCGGTGGAGAGCCTGAGGACCGCGTTGGGAAGGGACATGCCGCAATTGTGCTTGCTCCTCGCAACCGCGTCCACCCGTCTGAGCAGAGGAACCATCCGTGATTCCGGCCATCAAGGCGCATGGGGCGCATGGTTCGGCGGAGGGCTCATGTCGCCTTCTCCCGCTAGCATGAGCGGATGCCGACACCCACCCGAGACCTCACCCCGCGCGCCGTCGCCGCCTGGCGCGCCCGCTCGCAGCGGCTGTGGGGCGAGCGCCTCGCCACGCCGCTGGACGCCTTCGACCACCTCGTCGCCGTCCAGTCGCAGGAGTACCAGCCCTCGAAGCTCACCCCCGCGATGCGCGCGGCCCCGGACGGGGACGGCCGCGGGTACGCCGGGGCCGCCGCCGTCGACGAGGCCATCGAGCAGGGCGCGGTCGTGCGGACCCACGTGCTGCGCCCCACCTGGCACACCGTGCCCGCCAAGGACCTGCGGATGCTGCTGACCGCGACCGCCGACCGGGTCAAGCAGCTCATGGGCACCAACAACCGCAGCCTCGGCCTTGACGCGCACACCCTCGACAAGGCCGCCGAGGCGCTGGCCGCCGCGACCGCGGGCGGGCGCCACCTGAACCGGAACGAGGTCATCGAGGCGCTCAAGACGGCCGGGGTCGCCGACCCGACCGGCTCGCGCCTCTCGCACCTGCTGGAGCACGCGGAGCTGACGCGGGCCGTGTGCTCGGGCACGCCGAAGGACGGGAAGCAGACGTACGCGAACTTCGACGAGCGCGTCCCCGCGGGCGACATGGGTCAGGACGAGGCGGTCCGGGAGCTCGCGCGGCGGTTCTTCGCCTCCCGCGGCCCCGCCACCGTGAAGGACTTCACGCGCTGGGCGACCCTGAAGGTGGCCGACGCGAAGGCCGCCGTGGACGAGCTGAAGCTCGGCGGCTCGGGCCTGCGCGAGCTGCGCTACGACGACCGGGTCTTCTACTACGAGGGCGAGCGGCCCGAGCCGGAGGACGGCGGGCCCGTCGTGGACTTCGTGCAGGGATTCGACGAGATGCTGTGCTCCTACACCGACTCGAAGGACTTGGTGCTGCACCACTCGGTGCCCCGGGCGCTGTTCCCCGACCGGCCGCGGTTCAACTCCGCGATCCTCCTCGACGGCCAGGTGATCGGGAACTGGAAGGCCGCCGTGAAGAAGGACCGCGTGGCCATCGAGACGTGGCGGGTCCGCGGCTTCACCGCCGCCGAGATCGCCGCCCTGCGCCGCGGCGCCGACCGCCTCCGCGCCTGGTACGGCAGCCCGGAGATGGAACTCGGCCTCGACCACGACTGAGTCGCGGTCGAGGCCGATGAGCGGCGCTTAGAGGCGCGCCAGCGCCTCGCGGAACGGGTCGAGGCCCATCGAGCCGAGGTTGAGGGCGTCGGTGTGGAACTGCTTGAGGGAGAACTCGGCGCCCTTGCGGCCCTTGTACTCCTCGCGGGCCTGCATCCACAGGCGCTCGCCGACCTTG
This sequence comes from Glycomyces mayteni, assembly GCF_042428885.1. Classification (NCBI taxonomy): domain Bacteria; kingdom Bacillati; phylum Actinomycetota; class Actinomycetes; order Glycomycetales; family Glycomycetaceae; genus Glycomyces; species Glycomyces mayteni. The sequence goes on along the minus strand of NZ_JBHMBP010000001.1, from coordinate 418,420 downwards.
TACGACGGGGCCTGGCCGGCCCAGCCGAGGTAGCGGTTGCGCTCGAACGAGAGCATGTCGTCCTCGATGGTGCGGGTGTGCGCCTTCATGAACTCGAACATCTTCTCGCCGTCCCACTGCTCGCCCGGACGCCAGCCGAACGGGTTGTCCTCGGGGATCGCGAACTCGCAGTGGAGGCCGATGTCGACGATGACGCGGGCGGCGCGGAACGACTGCGCGTCGAGCATGCCCAGGCGCCCGGCCGGGTCCTCGTCGTAGTACCCGAGCTCGTCCATGAGCCGCTCGGAGTACAGCGCCCAGCCCTCGCCGTGGCCCGAGCACCACATCATCTGGCGCTGGAACCGGTTGAGCAGCTCCGTGCGGGCCATCGTCTGGCCGACCTGGAGGTGGTGGCCGGGGACGCCCTCGTGGTACACCGTGGACTTCTCGCGCCACTTGCCGAACAGCTTCTGGCCCTCCGGCACGGACCACCACATCGCGCCCGGACGCGAGAAGTCCTCGCTCGGGCCCGTGTAGTAGATCGCCCCGTCCTCGGTCGGCGCGATCTTGCAGTCGATCGTGCGGATCTGCTCCGGGATGTCGAAGTGCTTGTCCGCGAGGTCGGCGATCGTCGAGTCCGCGAGCTCCTGCATCCAGTCGCGGAAGACCTCCTTGTCGGTGAGGTTCTGCTCGCCGTCCTGGTCCAGGAACGCCACGGTCTCCTCGATCGACGCGCCCGGCTTGATGCGCTCGCACGTCGCGCGCATGTCCGCCTCGATGCGGGCCAGCTCCTGCCAGCCCCACGCGTACGTCTCCTCAAGGTCGATCGCCGCGCCGATGAAGTAGCGCGACGCCCGCGAGTAGCGGTCGCGGCCGACCGCGTCCTTCTCGGGCGCCTGCGGGGCCAGCTCCTCGCGCAGGAACCGCGCGAAGTTGTGGGTCGCCGAGCGCGCCCACGCCGCGCTGTTGCCCAGCGCGATCTTCAGCGGCCCCGACGTGATCGGCTCGCCGTCGATCGTCACCGAGCTGATCAGGTTCGCCCAGAAGTCAGTGCCGGGCCCCTTGACGCCGTTCCAGTTGTCGCAGTGCGTGGCCACTTCGAGGACCTGCCGCTTGGCGGCGACGCGGCCCTCCGCGGCCTCGGCGCGCAGCGTCTCGGTGTACTGGTTGAACGCCTCGGTGACGGCGGCCAGGCGCGCCGCGATGTTCTCCGCCGCGACCTTCCCGTCCTTGGGCATCAGGTCGAAGATCTGCCGCACGTCGTGCACGGGGGACGCCAGCACGTTCAGGCTCAGGTACTCGTCGCCCGCCTCGTACCGCTCCAACTGGAGGCGCAGCCGCTCCAGGATCGCGTCCTTGGCGACCCGCTCGCGCTCGTCCACCGGCTCGGCGGCGTCCAGGTCGGCGATCCCCTGCCGCAGCAGCGCCGCCTGCGCGGCGGCGCCCGCGGGCGAGAGGTCGTCGATCTCGTGGTCGTGCCCGGGGACGCCCATGGCCGTCGCCATGAGCGGGCTGAGGGCGATGAAGTCCTCGACGTACTTGTCGGCGATCTGATCGATTCTTCTCATGGAGTGGACTGTACGCGAGGCCGCCGCCCGATCGCGACCTCACTTTCCACGCCCTCGACCCACCCGCCCGCGGCCCCGAGGTCCAGCAGCGCTTCACGCGTCAGGGGGACCCGCTCGGCCTCCCCGGGCTCGGGCGGCCAGGCCGCGCGTCTGGCGCGGGCCCGGTCGAACCACGCGGCGATCCGGTCCGGGTCCTGGCGGTACTCGGCGACGTACTGGTGCGCGGTCCCGAGCTCCTCGCCCAGCTCGTCGAGGGCGTCCAGGAGCATCGCGTGGTTGCCCTCGACCATCCCGGCGAACAGCGCGGTCGGGCTGGCCGCGACCCGGGTGCCGTCGCGGAACGACCCGGCCGCGAGCGTGCGCGACAGCGGGTCGTCGGCGGTCAGGACCAGCGCGGCCGCGACCAGGTGCTCCAGGTGCGAGATGCGGGCGGCCGCGGCGTCGTGGTCGTCGGCGCGGGCCGGGACGACGCGGGCGCCGATCGAGGCCCACAGGCGCGCGAGCAGCAGCCAGTCGTCCAGGTCGGTGTCCGCTTCGAGGCACAGGACCCAGACGCGGTCGCGGAACAGGCCCGCCTCGGCGCTGGCGAAACCCGCGGTCTCCTTGCCCGCCATGGGGTGCCCGCCGACGAAGCGCGACTGGGCGGCGAAGGCGCGGGCGGCGTCGGCCTTGACGGAGGCGGTGTCGGTGACGAGGCCCCGGTAGTCCTTGAGGGCCGCGGCGACGGAGGCGAGGTGGCGGACGGGGGCGGCGACCACGGCGACGTCGGCGTCGAGGAGCGCGGCCGGGTCGGCGGCGACGGGGAAGTGCGCGGCGGCGGCCGCGCGGACCGCGGGGTCGGGGTCGTGGCCGAGGACGTCGTGCCCGGCGTCGGCGAGCGCGAGGGCCGCGGACCCGCCGATGAGGCCGAGGCCGGTGACCGCGACGCGCATCAGAGGTAGAGCCCCGTGCCGTCGTTGTCGACGCGCTTGGCGGCGACGGCGTGGATGTCGCGCTCACGCAGGAGGATGTAGGTGCGGCCCTGGATCTCGACCTCGGCCTTGTCCTCGGGGTCGAACAGGACGCGGTCGCCGTTCTCGACGGAGCGCACGAGCGGCCCGACGCCGACGGCCGCGGCCCAGTGCAGGCGCCGGCCCATCTGGGCGGTCGCGGGGATGACGATCCCGGCGGCCGAGCGGCGCTCGGAGTCGGCGTCCTCGCGCACGAGCAGGCGGTCGTGGAGGAGCCGCACGGGCAGGCCGGTCGTCGAGTCCAACGGTGTTTCGGTCACAGCGCCCGAGCCTACCGCGAGCGGCGGGTGGTGGCGCCTGCAAGACCGGTCTCGGTGGTGCTGGCTGGATGGGGACAGTCGCATCGAACCGGTACGGTACGTGTTGACGTTGCACCCGCCTCCTTCCGGAGGAACCGTCCTTGGAGACACCGTGAGCCGATTCCGCCGCACCACCGCCCGTGCCAGACAGCTGTGGATCGGCATGCGCCTCAACCCGGTCGCCGAGCGCGCCGCCGCCGGGCGCGCCGACGAGGAGCCGGACGTCGGCGGGGGCGGCGCGGACCTGCCGCCCGAGGACCCGGCCGCCGCGGTCGGCGGCGACCCCGAGCGCCGGTACGTCCCCACAGGACTCGTCGTGGGCGCCGCGTGGTCGTGGCGCCTGCTCATCATCGGCGCGCTGCTCGCCGTGATCCTGTACCTGCTCAGCCAGGTCACCACGGTCGTCATCCCCGTCGTCATCTCGTTCCTGCTCGCCGCGATGCTCCAGCCCCCCGCGGCCTGGCTGATCCGCCACGGCTGGAACAAGTCCCTCGCCTCGATCCTCATGCTCGTCGCGGGCCTGGCCGTCGTCTCCTCGGTCATCACCTTCGTGATCCAGCAGTTCATCGCGGGCGTCCCCGACTTCTACGACTCGATCGTCACGGGCCTGCGCGACGCCCAGGCCTGGCTCGAATCCGGCCCCTACGGCCTCGACGGCGCGCAGGTCGCGGAGATACTCGCCGACGTCCAGGCCAACATCACCAACTGGTACGGCGAGAACCAGGAGACCATCGTCCAGACCGGCCTCAGCGTCGCCGGCTCGACCGCCTCCGGGCTCGGGAACTTCGTCACCGGCCTGTTCCTGGTCCTGTTCACCACCTACTTCTTCATCCGCGACGGCCGCCGCATCTGGACCTTCCTCACCGGCTGGCTCCCGCGCCCCGCCACCGAGTCGCTGCGGTACGCGGGCGGCGCGGGCTGGTCGACGCTCGTCCAGTACATGCGCACCGTCGTGGTCGTCGCCGCCGTCGACGCGATCTTCATCGGCCTGGGCCTGTGGCTCCTCGACATCCCGCTGTGGCTGCCGCTGACCACGCTCGTGTTCCTCGGCGCGTTCATCCCGATCATCGGCGCCACCGTCTCGGGCGCGGTCGCCGTCGTCGTCGCGCTCGTGGGCACCGAGAACGGGCTCGTCAACGCGCTCATCGTCCTCGGCATCGTCCTGGCCGTGCAGCAGCTCGAATCGAACCTGCTCCAGCCGTTCCTCATGAGCCGCGCCGTCAAGCTCCACCCGCTCGCGATCGTCCTCGCGGTCACCGCGGGCGGCTTCGTGTGGGGCATCGTCGGCGCGCTCGTCGCCGTGCCGCTCCTGGCGATCGTCAACGGCACCGTCCGGGCGCTCAACCGCTTCCGCGACGCGCGCCGCGAAGCCCAGGCCCGCGGCCTGGAGGACGGCGACGCGACCGTCGAGGCCGCCGCCGACGGCGGCGACCCGATCGACGCGGGCGAGCGGGCGGCCCGGGAGCGATGAGCGCCGACGCCGAAGCCCTCAAGATCCTCGACGCCGCCGTCGCGGCCACCCCCGGCGGCGCGTCCCGCGACGGCCAGCGCGAGATGTGCGCGGCCGTCGCCACCGCCGTCGACTCCGGGAAGCACCTGCTCGTGCAGGCGGGCACCGGGACGGGCAAGTCGCTCGCGTACCTGTGCGCGGCGCTGGCCACCGGCAAGACCGTGGTCGTGTCGACCGCGACGCTCGCGCTCCAGCACCAGCTCGTGGCCGTGGACCTGCCGCGCCTGGTGGAGGCCGTCGCGCCGGTCCTGGGCCGCAAGCCCTCGTTCGCGCTCCTGAAGGGACGCCACAACTACCTGTGCAAGCGCAAGATCGCGGGCGACGGGGAAGAGGACGAGGGGATGCTCGAAGGGACCGAGCAGCTCAAGTGGGCGGGGCAGCAGGCGTCGTTCGCGAAGCAGGTGCAGCGCCTGTACGACTGGGCGAACGACACCGAGACCGGGGACCGCGACGACCTCGACCCGGGGGTGAGCGACCGGGCGTGGAAGCAGGGCTCGACGACGTCGAGCGAGTGTCCGGGCGCGAAGGACTGCGCGCAGGGCCCCGACTGCTTCGCGGAGCTGGCGCGCGCCCGCGCGCACGAGGCGGACATCGTCGTCACGAACCACGCGCTGCTGTCGATCGACATGATGAACGAGCGGTCGGTCCTGCCCGAGCACCAGGTGCTCATCGTGGACGAGGCGCACGAGCTGGTCGACCGGGTCACGAACGCCGCGCGCGCGGAGCTGCACCCGGCACGGCTGCGGTTCCTCGCGCAGCGGGGGCGCCGCCTCATCGACGCCGATGTGGCCGACGAGATCCGGGAGGCCGCGGACTCGCTGGAGAACGCGCTGAACATGGCGGGGGAGCGGCGGTTCTCCGGGGAGCTGCCCGCGCCGCTGACGGAGGCGCTCAACCTTGTCAACGCCTCGTGCGTGAAGGCCACGACCCATCTCGGCGCGCTGGACGCGGAGACGAAGAAGCAGCTGAGCGCCCAGCAGCTGAAGGCCGGTCTCGTGGAGGCCGTGGAGACGGCGGGCCGGTGCATCGGCCCGGCCGGGGACGACGTGATCTGGGCGGAGCCGAACGGGCCCGTGCTCGTGGCGGCGCCGCTGTCGGTCGGCGGGCTGCTCTCGGCGATGCTGTACGAGGACCGCACGGTGGTCGCGGCGTCGGCGACGCTGACGCTGGGCGGGAAGTTCGACACGGTCGCGCGGAACATCGGCCTGCCCGCGGACGGGCACGGGTGGACCTCCCTCGACGTGGGTTCGCCGTTCGACTACCCGAAGCAGGGCATCCTGTACGTGGCGGCGGCGCTGCCGCGTCCGACCGCGTCGGGCCTGTCGGACGACGCGGGCAAGGAGCTGCTGCGCCTGGTGGAGGCGAGCCGCGGCGGGACGCTGGGCCTGTTCTCCTCGAAGAAGGCGGCGGCGGAGGCCGCGGAGCTGCTGCGCGCCAAGACGGACTACTCGATCCTGCTTCAGGGGGAGGAGACCCTCGGGTCGCTGGTGAAGCGGTTCAAGGAGGAGGACTCGACGTGCCTGCTCGGGGTCATGTCGCTGTGGCAGGGCGTGGACGTGCCGGGCATGACGTGCCGCCTGGTGGTGGTGGACCGCATCCCGTTCCCGCGCCCGACGGAGCCGCTGACGGCGGCGCGCTCGGAGGCCGCGGACGCGGCGGGGCGCTCGGGTTTCGCGGAGGTGTCGGTGCCCGCGGCGGCGATCCGGCTCGCGCAGGGCGCGGGCAGGCTGATCCGGCGGACCTCGGACCGCGGGGTGGTGGCGATCCTCGACTCGCGGCTCCAGACGAACCGCTCGTACGGGAAGTTCATGCGGGACTCGCTGCCGCCGTTCTGGTACACGACGAAGTCCGATTCGGTGGCGGGGGCGCTGGGCCGTCTGGCGGACGCCGCAGCCGAAGGTTAACAATTCATGAACTTCACTAAAACTCTTGTATAACCCCAGCTTAGAGCGGTTTCGTGGAGTCTCACACAGGGAACTTCGCTAGCTTGTGTCACGTTCACCTGGATGTTAACTTCGGCGTGACGATTTCCAGCCGTCCCCTTGCCTGATCGGTACAGTGAGGACAGTCAAAGCGACCGAAAGCAGGGGTGCCCGGTGCGGTTCTCGCTGAAGCCTCAGGACGACGCGTTCTACGCCTTCTTCAACGACGCCGCGGACAACATCCGCCGCGGGGTCGGGATCCTCTCGGAGCTGGGCGACGACGCGCCCGACTTCCAGAAGATCTCGGAGCGCCTCGTCGACGTCGAGCACGACAACGACCAGCTCACGCACCGCCTGTTCAACAAGGTGAACTCCACGTTCGTCACCCCGATGGACCGCACCGACATGTACCACCTGGCCGGGAAGCTCGACGACATCCTCGACCACATCGAGGCCGCCGCGAACCTGGTCTACCTGTACGGCCTCTCCGACCTCCCGGCCCTGCCGCGCGAGATGATCGAGCAGATCACCGTCCTCTCCCAGCAGGCCGACCTGCTCGTGGAGTACATGCCGAAGCTCAAGGGCCTCAACGCCACCATGCAGGACTTCTGGGTGGAGTGCAACCGCCTGGAGAACGACGGCGACCGCGCCTACCGGATGCTCCTGGTCCGCCTGTACTCCGGCGAGTACGAGGCCCTGACGGTCATGAAGCTCAAAGAGGTCGGCGACGAGCTCGAAGCCGCGTGCGACTCGTTCGAGTCGGTGTCCAACGTGGTCGAGTCCGTCTACGTCAAGGAGTCCTGAGCGTGGACGGTGTGCTCGTCGCCGTCGTCGTCTGCATCGCCGCCGCGCTGCTCTTCGGCTACACCAACGGCTTCCACGACTCCGCGAACGCCATCGCGACCTCGATCTCGACCCGGGCGCTGCGCCCGCGCGTCGCGCTCGGCATGGCCGCGATCGGCAACTTCATCGGCGCGCACCTCGGCGGCAAGGTCGCCGCGACCGTCGCCAGCGGCCTCGTCGAGCTCCCCGGCGGGATCGACGGCATCCTCATCGTGATCGCCGGCCTCCTCGGCGCCATCACCTGGAACTTCATCACCTGGTACTTCGGCCTGCCGACCTCGTCGTCGCACTCGCTGTTCGGCGGCATGGTCGGCGCGACCATGGCCGGCGGCGCGGTCGTCCTGTGGAGCGGCATCGTCGACAAGATCGTGCTCCCCACGATCATCTCGCCGGTCGTCGGCTTCGTGCTCGGCTTCCTGGTCATGATCGCCGTCTACTGGCTCTTCCGCCGCGGCCGCCCCGACAAGCTCAACCGCGGCTTCCGCCACGCCCAGACCGTCTCCGCCGCCGCCATGTCCCTCGGGCACGGCATGCAGGACGCCGCGAAGGTCATGGGCATCATCGTCCTCGCCCTCACCGTCGGCGGGTACTACAACCCCGACGACCCCATCCCCGAGTGGGTCTACCTCGCCAGCGCCGCCGTCATGGCCGCCGGCACGTACGCGGGCGGCTGGCGCATCATCAAGACCATGGGCCGCCGCATCATCGACCTCGGCCCGCCCCAGGGCTTCGCGGCCGAGACCGTCGCCAGCGCCGTGCTCTACGCGAACACGTTCCTCCTCGGCGCGCCGATCTCCACCACGCACACCATCACCTCCGCGATCATGGGCGTCGGCTCGACCGGCGGCAAGCGCGCGGTCCGGTGGGGCGTGGCCCGGTCGATCGTCATCGCCTGGATCATCACGTTCCCGATCGCCGCACTGGTGGGCGCGCTGTTCTACCTGCCCATCCAGTTCCTCGGCTAGCGCTTCCGCGAAGCGGCCCGGTCCCTCGGACCGGCCCGCTCCCGTTTCTCCCGTTGCGCACCGGCGCCGCCCCCGTTTCGACTAGCGTGAGGTGCATGTCCGTACAGCGCTTCGGGAAGTGGGACTTCCGGGCGGTCGACTCCGAGTCGGCCGCCCGGGCGCTCGCCCGACTCAAGGAGCAGGGCGCCCCCGCCGAACCCGAGCGCGCCGCCGTCGTCGTCCTCCTGCGCGAGGCCCCGCTGCGGGTGTTCCTGCTGCGGCACGCCGCGAAGGAGCCGTTCGGGCTCCCCGCGATCGGCCGCGCCGACATGCCCGGGGCCACCGCGCGCGAGCGCTGGGCGCACCTGGACGTGGACGCCGGGTACGAGCGCTCCGCCACCGGCCCCCGCGGTTCCCTCTACGGGTTCCCCGGCGGCCGCCACAAGCCCGACGACCCCGACGTCGCCATGACCGGCGTGCGGGCCGTCGAGGAGGAGACCGGCGCGATGGTCGCCCTCCAGCGGGCCTGGGCCCGGTGGGTCACCCCCGAGTACGAGCCCGTCCGCTTCGACACATGGATCTACGTGGCGACCCTCGCCGAGGGCTTCCAGCCGCGCATCCGCGTCCGCGAACCCGAGTACGCCACCTGGATCGGCCCCGAGCAGGCGGTCTGCCAGTACGGCGGCCAGATGTCCATGCCCGAGGCCACGGTCCTCGCGGAGCTGTCGCGCTACTCCACCGTCGGCGAGGTCTTCGCCGCCGCCGAGCAGCGCGAGATGGGCCCGATCCTGCCGCGCGTCAGCCTCCAGGAGGGCGAGGCCCGCCTGGTCCTGCCCGGCGAAGAGGGCTACCCGGCCGGGGCGCTCGCCCGCGCGTTAAGGGCGGGTCCAGCTCAGGGGCCGCGACCACTGCACGTCCGTGCGGACCACGGTGAAGCCCTGCTTGCGGTACAGGCCCACGGCCTTCGTGTTCGACTCGTCGGCGTACAGGTCCACCTGCCGGATGCCGTGCGCCGCAAGGTGGGCGAGCCCGGCCAGCGTCAGCGTCCGGCCCAGGCCCGTGCCCTGCGCGCGCGGGTCGACGCCCAGCACGTACACCTCGCCGACCCCGCCCTCCACTTTGGTCCAGTGGAACCCGAGCATGCCCTCGTCGTCCTCCGCGACCAGGAGCCCGTCCGGGTCGAACCAGGACTCCTCCTCGCGCGCACGCAGATCCGCCGCGGTCCAGCGGCCCTGCTCGGGGTGGTCGGCGAACGCGGCCGCGTTCACCCGCAGCCACTCGGCCTCGTCCCGCCCGGTCCTGAACGGCCGCAGGCGGACCCCCGCGGGAAGCGACGCCGCCGGAGCGTCCCCGACGGGCCAGTTCCGCCCCGCGCCCTCGGGCCAGGCCGCGGGCCAGGGGAACCCTTCGAGGCTCCGCGAGAACTGGAACAGCACCCGCACCCGGTCGAAGCCGCGCGCCTCCGCGAACCGCGCCGAGGACGGCAGGTCGCCGTGGCCCCACACCCGCAGCTCGCTCGCGGCGGGCCCGATCCAGTCGACGACGGCGTCGAGCAGGCGACCGCCCACCCCCTTGCCCCGGTGGTCCGGATCCACCGCCAGCTCGGCCTCCGCGACGTCCCCGACGACCTCCGCGCCCGCGTACGCGACCATCGAGTCGTTAAGGGGCACAACGAAATGCCTGCGACTCCTGTCGGGGTTCATCGACATCGCCAAGGTGGTCCGCTCGTTGAACGGGGCGATGCCGTCGGCCTCCTCGCAGCGACGCGCCATGGTAACGATTCTGTGAATATCCCGACCCGGAAGTGAAGCATGTTGCGCCATGGGGTTACTCTATTCCTGGACTCAGCACCGTGCCGGGGTGCTGAGTCCTTTTTCATGCCCTCGGCGCGCGGGGCGGTCCGTGGCGGAGAAGGTGGGATTCGAACCCACGGTGGGCTTTGACACCCACGGCGGTTTTCAAGACCGCTGCACTAGTCCACTATGCGACTTCTCCAGAGCCCGTGAAGGCACGCGTCAATCTATCAAACGCGGCGGCTAGCACCGATCGGTCTGGACGCAGCAGGTCGCGCACGTGCGCCCGCCCTCGATGGTCAGCGCCAGGCAGCAGGTGCGGCGCCGGTACGCGAGGCGGCCGTCCTCGCCGGTGGCGACGTCCACCAGATGCGCCACGTCGAACGCTTCGAGCAGGGTCTTCGCGATCACCTCGTCGGCGTCCGGCACCGCCGGGGCCATCGACGCGACCGCGTACGACAGGCCCGAGGCCAGCGACCCCATGAGCGTGCGGCGGCCGACCCGCACGCGCGCCAGGAACGCGTCGAGGACCGGCCCCAGGTGGGCGTCGAAGGCCGTGGCGCGCAAGCGGTCCAGCAGGACCTCCTCGTTCGCGACGACCTCGACGTCAGGGTGGCCCGCGCACGGGTCGTGCGGGAGGGCGAGGAACCGCGGGCGGACCTGGCGCACCGAGAACATCGGGGCGCCGGCGCTTACGCGGAAGACGGTGTTCGCGGCGTCCATGACCGGGACGCGGCGGGCCGCGACGTACCCGAGGACGACGGGCGCGAGGGTCCAGTAGCAGTAGGTCTTCCACGCCAGGGCCGCGTTCGCGTGGGGCGAGCCGCCCCACAGCGCGGCGGCGGTCGCCATGAGCTCCTCGACGCGCTCCCCTGCGGCGAGCTCGGCGGCGGGGAACTCGACGGCGCCGTCCGCCGGGCCGCCGTAGAGCCAGGACCTGATCCCGGCGACCGGGTGGGAGCCGCTCTCGCGCTCGACCCGGGCCGCGACGGCGCGCAGCGCGCGCATCGGGTGGGGGACCGGCGGGTGCGCGAGCACGGGGACGCCGGTGAAGGCTTCCGCAGTCGCGAGCCGCATCAGGATACCCCTCTCAGGTAAGGACTGGCTAACCTTACCTGATTCCGCAAGCCTAGTGTCAATAAACCGACAGACGCGGCGCGGCGACGGGGTGTAGGCAGGCGAGGTGCCGTGAGGGTGAGCGTCGCCGAGTGGGATGAGATTCACAGCACCTCGCCTAACGCCTACGATCATGCCCCTGACCCCGGGCGACGCGTCGCACACGCGGTGCGACCGGTCCCGTCTAGGTGTCCCCTTTCGGGGCTCTGGCACTCTGGTGCGCATGTCGCAGACCGAGGCCCCTCCGCTCCTCCCGCGCCGCACGATCGGCCGCGAGGTCGTCATCGTGCTCCTGCTCTCCCTCGGCGCCTCCGCCGTCTGGTCGGTCGTCGACATCGTCGGCACCCTCACCGAGCCCGGCGGCCTCGCCGACTCCGTCCAGTCCATGAACTCTGCGCGGGCCGAGGCCGAGCGTCCCTGGTACGACCTCGCCCAGCAGCTCGTCAGCCTCGCCCTCGCCATGGCCCCGGTCGCGCTGGCGCTCCACCTCCTCAGCCTCGACCGCGGGAACCCGTTCCGCCTCATCGGCTTCGACGCGCGCCGCCCCTGGTTCGACCTCCTCGGCGGGGCGGGCCTGGCCGCGTGCATCGGCATCCCCGGCCTCGCGCTGTACTTCACCGCCCGCGCCCTGGGCCTGAACGCGACGATCGCGGCCGCGAACCTCAACGACGTGTGGTGGGCCGTCCCGGTCCTCGTCCTCGCCGCCCTCAAGAACGCGATCGTCGAGGAGGTCGTGGGCGTCGGCTACCTCGTCACCCGCCTCCGGCAGCTCGCCTGGCGGCCCGTGACCATCGTCCTCGCGCACTCCCTCCTGCGCGGGACCTACCACCTCTACCAGGGTTTCGGCGGCTTCATCGGCAACGCCGTCATGGGCGCGGTCTTCGCCCTCTGCTTCCTCAAGTGGAAGCGCACAGGCCCCCTCGTCGTCGCCCACACCCTCCTCGACATCGCCGCCTTCGTCGGATACCTCCTGGTCGCACCCCACGTGAGCTGGCTCTGACCGACCCCAACCCGCTTGGCCCCCCTCGCGCCCTACCGGTATGCTCGATGCTCGTACGTCTGACGTACGAGCCACTGGAGGATTCGCATAGTGGCCTAGTGCGCCCGCCTGCTAAGCGGGTTTCGGGTGATACCCGATCATGGGTTCAAATCCCATATCCTCCGCAACGAGAACCGTGGGGACCCTGCCGATTCGGCAGGGTCCCCTTAGTCTTCTCGGCAGCGGCAGGCGCCGCCCGGACAGGTCATCGCACTGGCCGAGGCGTTTGCAGGAGCCCGGCGTTAGCGGTTCCAGGACTGGGGCGGGAGTTGGGTCCAGGCGTGGCAGGCGGCGACGAGTTCGGCGATGTCGCCGGGGCGGGCGAGGTTTTTGCCGGTGACGACCTCGATGCGGCGGAGGCGGTGGCGGATCGTGTTGGGGTGGCAGGTGAGGGCCTCGCCGGTGGCCTGGGCGGAGCCGCCCGCCTCGATCCAGGCGCTGAAGGTCTCCAGGAGGAGGTCGCGGCGGTCGGGGGCGAGGTCGAGGAGGCCGCCGAGGACGGTCCGCGAGGTCTCCTGGGCCGCATCGGGGGCGGACGCGACGAGGACGTTCATCGGGCTGTCGCGGAACTGCTCGACCGTGGCCGTCCCGGGGTGGCGGCGCAGCACGAGCTGCGCCAGGCCCAGGGCCCAGGCGGCGCGGCGCAGCGGCACGAAGACCGGACTGACGCCGATCGGGCCCGACGCGTGGCGCTCCAGGACGTCGAGGACCGGGCGCATGCGGGTGAGCTTCTCCAGGGACAGGACGCCGTACAGCGCGTCCTGCGCGAGGTGCCACACCGAGGCCACGTCGATCGCCGAGAGGCTGGAGCCGACCCGCGGGATCGGGTCCTCGCCGAGGCCGGTGGCCGCCGCGACGACCACGAACTCGCCCTCGACCGGCAGCCGCAGCTTGTCCGCGACCTCGACCACCGTCGCCAGGCCGATGTCGCTGGTGAGCAGCACGTTCACCAGGGCCGAGCGCTCCCGCTCGCGCGTGAGTAGGAGGTGCTGGGCCTCCTCGCGGTACGCGTGGATGATGGTGTCGCCCACGAGGTTGTGCAGGTGGAACCAGTTGCGGGACAGGTCGACCACGTCGTCGGCCGCGATCGCGGGCGCGGCGCGGGCCGCCCGGATGATCGCGTCCCACGCCTCGTCGTAGCCGATCCTGAACGATGACAGCAGGTCCGCCAGCGGCATGCCCTGCTTCGCGCGCTCGCGGCCGGTCTTGACGGCCATCGCCAGGTCGAACTTGCGGCCGGACAACCGGTCGAACGCGTCCTCGACGTTGCCCACCACCGAGGCGAGCACCATCTCCCGCGGGATCGCCCCGGCCGCGTACACCGGGACCTCCGTGAAGATCCGCGCCGTGATGAGCTCGGCGAGCGCCGGGACGCCGCCGCCGATGCGCCGGATGACCTCTTCTGCTGTCCTGCTTGTCGATTCGATGCTCTCCACCGTCACCTCCGCCGGGATCGCCTGCGCGCGGGCTGTGTCGGGGAACAACGCGCCGGCCGAAACGCTGTCCCGCCTGCCAATGACCGGAAGCGCGCTCACCCGTCAATCTATATGGCACGACGCACAGTCGCAGGACCGTATGCGGTCGCAGCCCGTGCCGACCAGCTCCGATCCCACCACGGGCCCGCACCGCGCGTCCACGGCCGACAGGAAAAGCATGCTTTCGGTACTCATCTGCTCCCGCACGTTCGCCGCGACCCAGCGCATGGCCGCCGTCGCCGCCCGGCACGGCATCGACCACAACGTGCGCACGGCGGGCACCGGCGACGACGCCCTCGCCATGCAGGCGCAGCGGCCCGCAGAAGTGGCGATCCTCGATGCGGCCGTGGCCCTCTCGTACGGCGCGGCGTTCCTCACCAGAGTGCGCCGCACCTGGCCGCGCACCGCGACGATCGTCGTCGGGGTGAGCGGCCCCCAGCTCGCGGCCGAGGCCGTCACCGCGGGCGCCCGCGGCGTGTTCGGCTCCGGGGCGGAGGCCGACGAGCTGGTGTCGGCGCTGGCGTGCTCGATGCTCGCGAACTGGCCGCGGCCGGGCCTCAAGCGGAAGGCCGAGCCGACGTTCGGGGCCGCGCCGACCGAGCGCGAGATGGAGGTGCTGCGGGCCATGAGCGAGGGCCACAGCAACGCCGAGATCGGCCGGCTGCTGTTCCTCAGCGAGGACACCATCAAGACCCATGCGCGGCACCTGTACCGCAAGCTCGGCGCCCGCGACCGCGCGCACGCCGTCGCCGCGGGGTTCCGCATCGGCCTCCTCTCCTAGCGCGCGGGGCTGGAGTGGCCGGTGGGGCGCGGCGGTGTGAGAATGGCTCCCATGGCGATCCCCGACCTGGACGAACTGCGCGCCGACATCACCGCCCGGCGCGGGCGGCGCGCCCCCGGACCCGAACTGCCGCACGTGGAGGACCTCACCGGCCCCGGCGGGCTGCGGCTGCGCCGGTACGGGCACGGCGAGCCGCGGCCGGTCCTGGTGTTCGTCCACGGCGGCGCATGGGTGGTCTGCGACCTCGACACGCACGACCGCACCTGCCGCCGCATCGCCGCCGCGTGCGGCGTCGAGGTGCTCGCCGTGGACTACCGGCTCGCCCCCGAGCACCCGAACCCGGCCGGGATCGAGGACGTCGCCGCCGTGCTCCGCTGGGCCCGGCCCTGGGCCGTCGCCGGGGACTCCGCGGGCGGCTTCCTCGCCGCCATGGCCTGCATCCGCCTGCGCGACAACGGCGAGCGCGTCCCCGACGCGCAGATCCTCCTGTGCCCCAACACGGACCTGACGCTCTCCCAGCCGAGCGTCGAGGAGAAGGGCACGGGCTTCGGGCTCGACGCCGACTTCCTCGCCTGGGCCGTCGCTCAGTGGGAGCCCGACCCGGTCCGCCGCGCCGACCCCGCGAACAGCCCGATGCTCGCGCCCGACCTGCGCGGCCTCCCGCGCGCCGTGATCGTCACCGCCGAGGACGACGCCCTGCGCGACGAGGGCCGCGTCTTCGCCGACCGCCTCCGCGAAGCAGGGAACGACGTCGCCTACCGCTGCGAGCCGGGCCTCGTCCACGGGTTCATCCAGGGCATGGACCTCACCTCGCCCGAGGCCGCCGCCGCGCACGAGCGGGTCTTCGCCGACATCCGCGCGCTGCGCTGACACCGGCCCCGCCGCCGTGTCAGCGGCGTGTCAGGCCCCGCCCGCACCCTTGCCGGCATGCACACCACCGAACCACCGGTCGCCCTCGCCGGCGTCACCCGCGTCTACGGCAAGGGCCCCACTGCCGTGCGCGCCCTCGACGGCGTCGACATCGCGTTCCCCGCGGGCTCCTGGACCGCCGTCATGGGCCCCTCCGGGTCCGGGAAGTCCACGCTCCTGCACTGCGCCGCCGGGCTCGAACGCGTCACCTCCGGGACCGTCCGCGTCGGCGGCCGCGACATCACCGGCGCCACCGACGCCGAACTGACCCGCCTGCGCCGCACCGAGATCGGCTTCGCGTTCCAGACGTTCAACCTCATCGCCTCCCTCACCGCGGAGCAGAACGTCGCCATGCCCCTGCGCCTGGCCGGACGCAGGCCCGAGCGCGCCGAGGTCCGCGCCGTGCTCGACGCCGTCGGCCTCGCCGACCGCCGCAGGCACCGCCCCCGCGAGCTCTCCGGCGGGCAGCAGCAGCGCGTCGCCATCGCCCGCGCCATGGTCACCCGCCCCGCCGTGCTCTTCGCCGACGAGCCGACCGGCGCCCTCGACACCAAGGCCGCCCGCGCCGTCCTCGCCCTCATGCGGTCCATGGTGGACGAACGTGGGCAGACCACGATCATGGTCACCCACGACCCGGCCGCCGCCGCGGCCGCCGACCGGACCGTGCTCCTCTCCGACGGCCGCATCGTCGAACACCTCGAACGCCCCACGACCCGCCAGGTCGCCGAACGCCTCGCCGCCTTGGAGGACTAGATGATCCTCCTCGCCTGGAACACCTTCCGCGACCGCTGGCAGGTCTTCGCCGGGGCCCTGGTCACCGTCTGCCTCGGCGTCGCCCTCGTCCAGTCCTCGCTCCTCGCGCTCGTCGCCGCCGCGACCGCGCCGATCCCCGCCGGACTCGCCCCGGAGGACGCGCTCGCGCTCCAGGGCGCGTACGACGGGGCCCTGACGCTCCTGTCGATGGTGCTCGCGCTGGCCGCGTTCACGGCGGTCTTCATCGTCGCCTCGACGTTCGGATTCACCGTGGCCCAGCGGCACCGGGAGCTGGCGCTGCTGCGGCTCACCGGCGCGAGCCGCGGCCAGGTGCGCTCGCTCCTGGTCGGGGAGGCGGTCCTGCTCGGGCTCGCCGGGTCCGCGCTCGGGACCGTCCTCGGCCTGCCGGTGATGCGCGTCCAGACGTGGATGCTGGACCGGTTCGGTTTCGCCCCAACGGGGTTCACGGCCCAGTGGCGGCCGTGGGTCGTCGCGGTGTCGCTCGGGACCGGCGTGCTCATCGCGGTCCTGGGCGTCCTCGCCTCGTCGCGGCGGGCCGCGCGCATCCGCCCGCAGGAGGCCCTGCGCGAAGGCGCGGAGGCCGCGCAGGTCATGACGGCGTCCCGCTGGGCGATCGGCCTGGTCTTCACGGCCGGGGCCGTGGTCCTCTACGTGCTGTTCCCCGCGGGCGCCGCGCCGCTGCCGGTCTGGTTCATCCAGGTCACGCCGTTCCTGGTCACGGTGCCGCTGGTGATCGGGCTCAGCGCCCTGGCGCCGCTCGTCGTCCCGCTCGCGGCCCGGCTCCTCGGGCTCGTCTTCCGCGGCGTCACAGGCGAACTCGCGCTGTCGAACCTGCGGTCGGACGCCCGCCGCAGCGCCTCCACGGCCGCGCCGGTCATGGTGCTGTTCGCGCTCACCGCGGGCATCGGCGGCACCCTCGCCACCGTCGGCGAGGCCGGACGCCAGGAGACTCTGGCTACTGTGGATGGCGACCTCGTGGTCACCGCCGACCATGCCGAGTCCGGTGTCGCCGAAGCGGACGGCGTCGCCGCGGCGTCCGCGCAGGCGCAGGTCCTCTTCGAGCTCGACTTCGAGGAGTCCGGGGCCGCCTGGACCGAGGCCCACTACGGGCTCGCCGTCGACCCGGCCGACTACCTTGCGACGCACGAGGTAAAGCTCGTCGCGGGCGACCTCGCCGACCTGGCCGGGAACGCCGTCGCCGTGAGCCCCAAGGAAGGGCGCGAGCGGGAGTGGAGCGTCGGCGACGCGCTGCACGTCCGCCTCGACGGCGAGCGGTTCGAGGTGCGGATCGCCGCGATCCTGCCGCCCTCGGTCGCCGGACCGGAGTACCTGCTGCCGATCGCTCTCGCGCCCAGCGGCACCGGGCCGTGGGAGCACGTGGTGCGCCTCGACGCAGGAGCGGACCCCGAAGCGGTCGCCGCGGGCCTCGCCGGGTTCGGCGACGTGACCACTGTGGAGTCATGGGCCGACGCGGCCGCCGCCGCGGACGAGCGGTTCACCCGCGACACGATGATCGTGCTGCTCGGGATGACCATGCTCTACACCGTGATCGCGATCGTCAACGCCGTGGTCATCGCCGCCTCGAACCGGCGCCGCGAGTTCGCCGCCGCCCGCGTCACCGGCCTCGCCCGCGGCCAGGTGGTCGCCCTGGCGTTCCTGGAGTCCCAGGCCGTCGTGTGCATCGGCGTGCTCCTCGGCGCCCTCGCTGCCGCGGCCTCCGTGCTCGGCGTCGCGGCGGCCCTGGAGACCCTCGCCGGGATCAGCGCGCTCGCCGTCCAATGGCCGCTCCTGCTCGCCCTGGCCCTCGGCTCGGCCGCCGTCGTCGGGGTGACGAGCCTGGTCACGGCCCTGTCGGCGACCCGCACGCCGCCGATCCGCCTCGTCGCCTCCCGCGAGTAACCCGGACCCGCTTGACATATTCCGTTATGGGTATATGATCGGTGCATGGCACGAGCCGCGACCACCTCCGACGCGTTCAACGCGATCGCCGAGCCCCAGCGCCGGCGCATCCTCGACCTGCTCAGGGGGCGGGAGCTGGCCGTGTCCGAGCTCGCGGGCGAGCTCGGCCTGCCGCAGCCCGGGGTGTCCAAGCACCTGCGGGTCCTGCGGGAGGTCGAGCTGGTGCGCGTGCGCAGCGACGGCAAGCAGCGCCTGTACTGCCTGAACGCCGAGGCCCTGCGACCGGTCCAGGAGTGGGTCGGCGGCTTCGAGCGGTTCTGGGAGGCGAGCTTCGACCGGCTGGACGAGTACGTGCAGGAACTGAAGGAAGAGGAAGGGCGAGATGGCGACTGACGAGCAGACGACCGACCGGGAGATCGTGCTCTCCCGCACGGTGAACGGCCCCAGGGCACTGGTGTTCAAGGCGTTCACCGAGGTCCGGCACCTCTCCAGGTGGTGGGGCCCGGACGGGTTTACCACCACGACGCGGTCCTTCGCGTTCCGCGAGGGCGGCGACTGGGACTTCACCATGCACGGGCCCGACGGCGCCGACTTCCCGAACTGGATCACGTTCACCGAGATCGCCGCGCCCGAGCGCATCCGCCTCGTCCACGGCACGTTCAAGGACGACCCCGAGAGCTTCGACCAGGTCCTCACCTTCACCGACCTCGGCGAGCGGACGGACCTGGAGATGCGGACGGTGTTCCCGTCGAAGGCCCACAAGGACCTCGTGGTCGAGCAGTACGGCGCCATTGAAGGCGGCAAGCAGACACTCGGCCGCCTCGCGGCCTACATCGAGAAGGAAGGCGAGATCTGATGGCCGGCAAGGTGTTCTTCAGCGTGACCATGAGCCTCGACGGGTACATCGCCCCGGTCGACGGCGGCGCCATGAAGGCGATGAACGAGGGCCGCACCCACGACCCCGAGTACAAGCAGTGGATGTCGCAGTGGGCCGAGCTCCAGGGCTGGGCCATGGGGCAGGCGTTCTTCCGCGAGAACCTGAAGATGGGCTCGGGCGGCAAGACCGGGCCCGACAACGACGCGCTCAAGGCGACCTTCGACCGGACCGGCGCCACGGTCATCGGCAAGCGCATGTTCGACGGCGGCGAGGGGAGCTGGCCCGAGGACGCCCCGTTCCACACGCATGTCTTCGTGCTCACCCACCAGGTCCGCGAGCCGTGGGAGCGCCCGGGCGGCACCGTGTTCCACTTCGTCAACGACGGGATCGAGAGCGCCCTCGCGCAGGCCCGCGCGGCCGCCGGGGGCCGGGACGTGCGCATCGGCGGCGGCGCCGAGACGATCCTCCAGTTCCTCAACGCCGGGCTCGTCGACGAGTTCTCGCTGACGCTGCGGCCGGTGCTCTTCGGCGCGGGCGACGCCCTCTTCGGCGGCATCGACCACGCCCGCGTCAAGCTCGAACCGGTCTCCTCGGTGGCGACCGAGTCAGGCACGCACCTGACGTACCGCGTGAAGTCCTGATCAACCACGGGTTTGACCCAATCAACCAAACGGATAATTAACTGGTAGGGTTCGTCCTGTGGAACCCAGGACGAACCGGCGGCGCGCGCCCGAGCCCGCGGCGCGCGTGCGCGACGCGGAGCGCACCAAGGCGAAACTGCTCGACGCGGCGCTGACCGAGTTCGCCGCGCACGGCTACCAGGGCGCCCGCGTCGGCGCCATCGCCGAGCGCGCGGGCGTCAACAAGCAGCTCGTCAGCTACTACTTCGGCGGCAAGGAGGGCCTGTACCGGGCCCTCCAGCGCGGCTGGCTGGAGCACGAGCGCGACCACGCCGAGTCCGGCGTCCCGCCCGAGGAGCTCATGCGCTGGTACCTGCGCCAGAACCTCTCGGACGTGCGCACCGTGCGGCTCGTCCTGTGGCAGGCCCTCGCCGAGGGCGGCCCGCAGGAGGAGACCGAGGCCGACGTCGAGGCCGAGCAGGAGCGGATGCGCGAGCGCCAGGAGCAGGGCGACTTCGCGCCCGACCTGGACACCGCCGCCGTGCAGCTCGCCATGATGGGCATGGTCTTCGCGCCCGCGGTCTTCCGCACCACCGCCCGGCGCCTCTTCGGCGTCGACATCGACGATCCCGACTTCGAGACCCGCTACGGCGACACCCTGTCGCGCATCCTCGCGCGACTCGCCGCGGACACCACCACCGAAGGAGACCACCCATGACCGTCCTGGTCACCGGCGCGCGAGGTTCCATCGCGCGTAACGTCATCGCGCAGCTCATCCTCGCGGGCGCACCCGTCCGCGCGGCCAGCCGCACCCCGGTCGAGGTCGAGCTGCCGGGCGGCGCGCTGCCCGCCCGCTTCGACCTCACCGCGCCCGAGACCCTCGCGCCCGCACTGGAAGGCGTCGAGAAGGTCTTCCTGTACGCGGCCCACGAGGGCATCGAGCACTTCGTGCCCGCCGCGGAGGCCGCGGGCGTCAAGCACGTGATCCTGCTGTCCTCGGCGGCCACGCTGGGCCCCGAGGACAACCCGATCGCGCAGGTCCACCTCGCCGTCGAGCGCCCGCTCGAAGCCTCGAACCTGTCGTGGACGTTCGTGCGCCCGGCCATGTTCGCGACCAACTCGCTGTGGTGGGCCGAGTCCATCAGGACCGAAGGCCTGGTGCGCCTTCCCTACCCGGACGCGCCGGTCAACCCGATCCACGAGCGCGACATCGCCGACGTCGCCGCGACCGCGCTCCTCGGCGGCGGCCACGAAGGCCGGAAGTACACCGTGGACGGTCCCGGGCACCTGCCGCAGCGCGAGCAGGTCGCCTTGATCGGCAAGGCGATCGGCCGCGACATCGCGGTCGAGGAGCTGCCGCGCGCGGCCGCCGAGCGGTTCATGCCCGCGTCCCTGCTCGACATGCTCGCCTCGGCCCAGCCGATCGCCTACGGCCCCACCGCCGAAGCCGTCACCGGCCGCCCGGCCCGCACCTACGAGCAGTGGACCGTCGACCACGCCGACGACTTCCGCTGATCCGGCGGAGCCTCCAGCGGCTCAGTCCGACCGCGCCCGGTTCAGCCGTGCCGCCTGCTTGAGCAGGTGGGTCATCTCGGCCGAGCTGGGCGCGGTGCGCGCCGCGGCCGCGTAGGAGCGCGCCGCCGCTTCGAGGTTCCCGGCCCGCTCGTGCAGGTACGCGGCGACCGCGTCGCGGCGCGGCAGGTTCGCGTCGAGCGATTCGACCAGGCGCAGTCCCGCGAGCGGGCCGTCCACGTGCCCGACCGCGACGGCCCGGTTGAGCGCCACGACCGGGTTGGCTGGCGCCAGTTCCACGAGTTCGTCGTACCACTCCAGGATCTGCGGCCAGTCGGTCTCCTCGGCGCTCGCGGCGTCGTCGTGCAGCGCCGCGATGGCCGCCTGCACCTGGTACTCGCCCAAGCGGTCCCGCACGAGCGCGCCCTGGAGCAGCGCCACGCCCTCACTGATCATCGCGGCGTCCCACAGGGACCGGTCTTGGAGCGCGAGCGGCACGAGCTCCCCGGCCGCGTCGGTGCGGGCGGCCCGGCGCGCGTGGTGCAGGAGCATGAGCGCCAGGAGCCCCGCGGCCTCGGGGTCGCCGGGGACGGACGCGGCGAGCTGACGGGTCAGGCGGATCGCCTCCGCGGCGATGTCGGCCTCGCCGCCGCCCGCGAAGCCGCGATCGAACATGAGGTACAGCACGCGCAGCACGGCGCGCACGTCCCCGGGCGCGGCGAACCCCGCGCCGACGAGGGTCTTCTTCGCGCGCGAGATGCGCTGCGCCATCGTCGATTCGGGGACCATGAACGCCTGCGCGATCTGCGCCGTCGTGAGGCCCCCGACCGCGCGGAGCGTCAGCGCGATGGCCGACGCGGGCGTCAGCGACGGGTGGCAGCAGCGGCTCAGCAGCAGGAGCGTGTCGTCGGCCTGCCCTGCCGGTCCCGGCGCGGGCTCGCGCCGGACTGCGACCTCGCGGAGCGCCCGCGCGGAGGCCGAGCGGCGCGCGTCGAGGAACTTGCGCCACGCGACGGTGACGAGCCACCCCTTCGGGTCGTCGGGGGCGTCGCCGTCCCAGCGCCGCAGGGCCTCCAGGAGCGCGTCCTGGACGGCGTCCTCGGCCTCCGCGAAGTCGGCTCCGCGGCGGACGAGGACGCTCAGCACCTGCGGGGTGAGGTCCCGCAGCAGGTGGTCACCGATCACGGGTACTCGACGGTCGAGGGCACGCCGTAGAAGGGCCGGACCTCCAGCCACTCGTGGAGCGGCTTCCCGTCCTTGCCCGGCGCCGCCGACAGCTCCGCGGCGGCCTCGTAGGCGCGCTCCTTCGACTCGACGTCGATGACCATCCACCCCGCGATGAGGTCCTTGGTCTCGGCGAACGGGCCGTCCGTCACCGGCGCCCTGCCCTCGCCGTCGTAGCGGACGAACGCGCCCTCGGGCGACAGCGCCTGCCCGTCGACGTACTCGCCGCGCTCGCGGAGCTTCTCGGCGAAGTCGTCCATGTACTGGAGGTGGGCCTGGATCTCCTCGGGAGTCCACTGGTCCATCATCGGGGCGGCGTTCGGGTGGGGCTGCGGTCCGCCGCGGTAGTGCTTGAGCAACAGGTACTTGGCCATGACTTTCCTTTCGCTGCGGCGGCGTCCCTCGCCGTCGACACCCCTGGGACGGTGCCGTCCCCCGGTTCTCGACATCCTGCCGCAGATTTCCCGGAACTTTTTCCCGACGGGGTTACGCCGCAGCGCTGAGGTGCGATTACGTCCCCGCGTTGATGCGCGGGCGCGTCGGGTGCCGCGACGATGGAGACATACGACACCTCTTGAAGGAGCCCGACATGAACGTCAAGCAGCACTGGACCCGCCCCGAGACCGCCGCCGTCGCCGGCCTGCTCGCGAGCGCCTCCGGCATCGCGGTCCTCTGGGCCGCGGGCATCGAGTTCCCCGTCTACCCGCCGCCCGGCATCGTCCTGCTCGGCACCGGCGCCGTCGCCTTCGCGGCCGTGCGGACCCGCGTCCGCTGGGCCTTCGCCCTCCCGATCGTCCTCGGCGCGTTCATCCAGGCCGGGTTCATGATCGAGGGGTTCACCGGCGGCGTCGGCTTCGCGAACCTCGCCGGGGACGCCGGGACCGCCGCCCAGATCGGCCAGGCCGTGCAGCAGCTCGGCGCGGTCACCGCGATCGTCGGGGGCGTCCTCACCCTCCGGGCCCGCACGGCGCGCAGGACGCCGCAGGCCGTGTGAAAGGGCATGAAAGCGGGGCGGTGGCTAGCAGCCACCGCCCCGCTTCCTCATTTCGCCTAGAGCACGCGAATGTTCGCGGCCTGGGGGCCCTTCTGGCCCTGCTCGATGTCGAACTCGACCTGCTGGTTCTCTTCGAGGTCGCGGCGACCCGTCCCCTGGATGGCGGAGAAGTGCGCGAACACGTCCGCAGAGCCGTCGTCGGGAGCGATGAAGCCGAAGCCCTTGTCGCCGTTGAACCATTTCACAGTGCCGGTGGCCATGTGTTTCTCCTCTTGTTCGGCGGACCGCCTGGGCGGTCCAAATTCCGCGCCGATGACGCCGGCGCGGAAGTCGGTGTAGGGGTGGTGGTCGGGGCATGCGGCGACCGGCCGCGGTAGTGAAACCGCGTGCCTCAGGGTGATCCGATTCGTCGTGACTCCGGACCGCGTGATCGAAAAGATTGGTCGCCTGATTCGTTCGAAGTGATGAAACGCCGCTCTGCCAACGTGCCGGCGGCGTTGAGAAGCTTGCCCGACCCTACACCAACTCAGCGGCGGGTCACCTTGTGCAGCACCTCTCGGCCCCGATCCGGCAGCTCAGAGGCCGCTGATATCAGCGCGTCCCGGGCGTCCTCCAGCTGATCGAGGGCCCGGCGGTACCCGCTGGCGGACTTGCGGCGGTCGTACGCGATCTTGAGGCCGACGACGGCGACCGCCGCGACCCCCGCCGCGACGAGCGCCACGACCACCGGGCTCACCCCGCGGCGGGGCTCCCAATCGTCGGGGTCGAGCAGCTCCTTCCCGTGCAGCTCACCGATGTCGGCGCCGTCGTCCGCCGTCAGATCGGCCATGCGGATGGCGTCCGCCTCGGCTCCGGCCTCGGCCGGCAGGTCCTTCTTCGCGCTCATGTGCTCGCCTCCTCCTCGGTGCGGCAGGATTCCCCGCGGGACGACCTGGGAAACCTCCGGGATGCAGTCCAAATGGCCGCGGCATCCGGATGCGGCCGTATCCTGAGCGCCGTCGGGCGGAGGAGCGAAACATGGCGAGACTCACACGAGTCCAGCAGCAGGCGCGCACCCGCGCCGCGGTCCTGGCCGCCGCACGGGCCGAGTTCACCGAGCACGGGTACGCGGGCGCGAAGGTCGACCGGATCGCCGACCGGGCCGACCTGACGCGCGGCGCCGTCTACTCGAACTTCCCGGGCAAGCGGGCGCTCTACCTGGCCGTTCTCGTCGCGATGGTCGAAGAGGGCGCCGCCGGAGCGAACGCGGCCGGCGAGGCCGCGGCCGCGGAGGCGGCCCCCGCTGCGTGGGCCGCCGTCCCGGAGGACGCCGCGGCCCCGCAGAGCGCCGAGGACGCCCTGACGCGCTTCGCCCGCGCCTGGCTCGACCGCCTCCCGCTCGCGGGCGACAGCGCCGCCGGAGGCCGCCTGCGGCTCCGCTCGCTCGCCGGGGTCCTCGACGGGGAGGGGCGCGACGCGCTCGCGCAGATCGCCCGCCTGGAGGCGCTGCTGCTCGCCGTCGGCCTCGAATCCTGCGAGGGCCTCCCCGGCCGCCGCGTGCGCCTCGCTGAGCTCGCCCTGACGCTCCTGAACGGCTCGGGGCTCCTCGCCGAGCTCGCCCCCGGCTTCGGCGACCCGCTCGACCGGGCCCGCGCCTGCGGGCACCTCGCCCGTCTCGACCTGG
The DNA here is from genome assembly GCF_042428885.1 of Glycomyces mayteni. Taxonomy (NCBI): domain Bacteria; kingdom Bacillati; phylum Actinomycetota; class Actinomycetes; order Glycomycetales; family Glycomycetaceae; genus Glycomyces; species Glycomyces mayteni. The sequence goes on along the minus strand of NZ_JBHMBP010000001.1, from coordinate 393,669 downwards.
ACGACGCCTGGAACCCCGCGCCCGCGCCGCCCGCAGAGCCGGGCCGCGAGATCCTCGCGCCCCTCGACGCCCCGCTCGACCTCGCGGGCGGCGGGCGCGTGGACCTCGGGGCCGACGGCGTGATCGCGGTCCTCGGGACCGCGCGGCTCGCCGCCGCCGAGGACGCGCTCCGCTCCACCGGGCCCGGCGAGCAGGCGACCGTGATCATCGTCGCAGCGGACGACGAGACGCGGAACCTGCTGCGGCTCAGACTCACCGACCTCACCTCCTGCCTGCGCCCGGTCCTCCCGGCCGACGCCTGGCAGGGCCTGCACGTCGTCCTCGACGACGGGACCCTCACGGCCGCAATCGGGATCGACGGCACCGCCGCCGACACCGAAGCGGCCCTGCGCGTCAGGGACGGCATCGTCACCGCCCGCGCCACCGGCCCCGGCGCCGCCCGCGCGGCCGCCGCGGCGGACTAGACCGGCGCACTTCGGCGGCCCCGGCCCCGGGTGTTCACCGATTCCAGATGACGTGATCATCCGGCGAGCGGCGTTACCGCTCACCGCTCTCACCTCCCGATCCGCTGGATGCGCCTGCGCTCCAGCCGATTGCGGCGCGGGCACGGCATGGGTAGTCTTGACGCGTCTTGACACCCTCTTGACGCAAAACAACAAAAACAGAGGTCATTGCAACGTAATAGCGATGAAATCTGTGTGAATCAAGGGTCCGTCAGAGAGTCGCCAAGGAGACGTCAACAGATCCGAATCGGACCGCCGACCGCAGTACGTTGGTCGCCGGATCCGCTCCCCCAGAGTGAAAGGCCCCCACCCTTGCCCTCCGTGTTTGAAGACCCCGAAGGCTATATGCGCGACTTCCAGGGGCGCATGGCCGCGATGGTCGAGCGCGCGTCGTCCCTCAACGAGGCCATGGCGACCGCCTCCGCCACGGCCGCGTCCCCTGACGGCGAGGTCGAAGTCACCGTCGCCGTCGGCGGCTCCCTCCAGGAGCTGCGCCTGACCCCCGCGATCAGGCAGATGTCCGCCCAATCGCTGGCGGAGACCATCAAGGCCGTCTACCGCGAGGCGGCCGAGGAGGCCGGACGCAACGCCACCGGCGCGCTGGCAGACGTGTTCGGCGAGGACAACGACCTGGTGCGCCAGGCGCGCGCCCGCACGCAAGGGGAGGACTGACCATGGGAGACGGCTTCAACGTCCCGGACCCGGCCGCGTTCGAGACACATGTGAACAATGTGGACTCCAAGGTGATCGGCCCGGTCGCCGAGTGCTACGCCGCCGCCGAGGCCAAGGGCTTCGGCTCCGTGCTCGACTTCGGGCTGGTCAACATCCAGTTCGCGGGCGTGGCGGCGGTCATCGCCGCGATCGCCACCAACCTCATCGAGTCCGCCCGCGAAGCGGCCCAGGAGACCACGACCCGCGTCAAGGCGACCTGCGACGCCTACCAGGAGTGCGACTCCTCGGTCGCCGAGACCTTCAACGTCTACATCAGGGGGAACTAGTGAACGACCTGATCGTCAACGACACCGCCGACGCCCCGCCCATGGGCGAGCTCGACGGCGCCCGCGCCCTCGCGAGCGCGCAGGACCTCCTGAACTCCGACTCCGGCCTTGAGTACGCGCTCAACGGGACCGTGGCCGCGCTCGACCTGCTCGCGTTCGTGGCGAACCCCTTCAAGGAGTTCCTCATGGCGGGCGTCGGATTCCTGATCGAGCACGTCGACTTCCTCAGGGAGCCTTTGGAGTGGGTCGCGGGCGACCCCGGGGCCATCAACGCCACCAAGGACACCTGGAACAACATCGCCGCCGCGCTCGACCAGGCCGGCGCCGACCTCCAGACCGAGGTCGCGAGCCTCTCGGAGTGGCAGGGCGACGCCGCCGAGGCGTACCGCACCCTCACCGCGGACTTCGGCAGCGCCATCCAGGGCGCGGGCACCGCGTCGAGCGTCATGGGCGGCTACATGATGGTCATGGGGATCTGGACCGCCGTGACGCGCGGCCTGATCCTGGAGCTGATCTGCGACTTCGTGTCGCGCGCGATCATGTACGCCCTCGCGGCCCTGGCCTCCTCGTGGATCACGCTCGGCGGCTCGTTCGCGGCGATGATCGGCGGGATCATCGCCGACGCCATGAGCGTCGGCGCAAAGATCATGAAGCACCTGACGAAGCTCGGCGACGCCATGCAGATGCTCAACACCCGCTTCACGAAGCTCAACGAGATCGTCGGCGACCTCGGCCGCGTCTTCTCGAAGTTCGCCGCCCCCAAGCAGATCAAGCTCGACTTCGGCTCCCTCGGGAAGAGCACGGGCCTGAAGTTCGACCAGCTGTCCAGTGTGATCAAGAACGACCTGCCGTTCCCGGGGAACGGCTACAGGTCGGGGTACCAGAGCGACATCGCCAAGGACGCGTACGACGTCATGGGCAATCTGTGGAGTTCGGGCAAGCTCAACGTCCCGGGCATGACGAGCGCCTACAACACCGATGTGTTCGGGAACGCGCTGGGCGACATGCTCACCGGCTACCCGATGACGGGTCTGAAGAGCCTGCTCGGCGGGACGCCGGGCGCGGTGCAGGACGGCGGATGACCGGTCTTGAGGCCGGCATGGTCGAACTCGGGGTGGTCGTCGGCGGGATCGTCTTCTGGCTGGCAGGCGTGGCCGCGGTGTTCTTCCGCGGGTTCGCCATCCCGGGCATCAAGCTCGACGACCTCCAATCCGAGGTCGCCGAGCGGCGGGGGCTGTTCACCCAGCTCCCGCCCGACGACCTTCCGCGGACCGAGGCCGAGCTGCGCGAGAGAGTGATCCGCAACGAGGTCGGAGTGCTGGCCTCTTCGCTCGGCAAGGAGCGCCTCTTCATCATCTGGGAGGCATGGAGGAACGATCCGGCCTTCAAGGCCGAGGTCATGGAGCGCTACCGCGAGTTCTACCCGCCGCGCCACACGTACGTCGCGCTGCTGCTCGGCGGCGTCTGGGACGCGGTGTTCCTGGCGTCACCGCTGCGGGACGCGCTCGTGCCGGAGCAGGTGGGGGTCCTCACGGCCGTCTGGGTCCTCGTCGTACCACTGTGGATCGCCTTCGGGGCGATACTGGTGATGGAGGCATGGAAGACCGCGGCCCGGCGCCGGAAGGCGAAGGTTTTGTGAAACCGGAACGCGGCGGAGGGGTGGTCGTCATGCGCAGGCCCACTCCTGTTCACCCGCAGCGCAATAGCATTGTCCAACTACCTCGCGGGGGAGCGGTCTCCGTTCCCGAAGGGCCGCGTGAGAGCAAGGAGAGCAAGTGAGCGAGACCCCCGAGCATGCGGAACCGGCCGAGGCGTTCGACCTCGCGGCCTTCATGCGGGACTTCGAGCGTCGGATGGGCGTGCTGCGCGGGGAAGCGGCGTCCGTCAAGCACCTCGTGGACGCGACCAGCGTCCGCCTCGTCTCCGACGGCGGCGAGGTCGCGGTGACCGCGAGCATCGACGGCAAGCTCGTCGACGTCGAGTTCCTGCCGCCCGCGGCGAAGCTGGCCCCGGTCGACCAGGCCGCGTTGATCATCGAGACGTACGAGCGGGCCGCTGACGCGGCGCGCGAGCGGACCGGCGACGTGGTCGCGGGCTTGGTCGACGAGTCGGCCCGCGCCCGCGAACTGGCGCGCCGCCTCGTGGAGGAGACGCGCGAGCGCAAGTCCGAGCAGTAGGCACCGCCGCGAACCGAAGGCCGCCAGGCGCATCCGCGCCCGGCGGCCTCGCCGTGCCGGGGGTCAGTCCCGCAGGAGCGGGAGGAGCTGGTCGCCCTGCCGCTTGATCTCCTGGAGGTACGGAGTGTCGGAGAGCACGAAGTGCGTGATGCCGAGCTCCTGGTACTTGCGCAGGGACGCCGCGACGTCGGCGGCGGAGCCGACGAGCCACGTGGTGCCCGCGCCGCCGCCCCCGAACTTCCCGGGGGCCGTGTAGAGGTTGTCGTCGAGGACCTCGCCGCGCTCGGCGAGGTCGAGGAGGCGCTGCTGCCCGACCGCGGTGCGGCGGTGGGCGTCGCGCAGGTACTCCTGGTTCCCGGCGGCCATGGTCGCCACCTTCGCCTCGGCGTCGGCCCACGCCTCCTCGGTCGTGTCGCGCACGAACGTGGTGATGCGCAGCCCGAATTCGAGGGGCTTGTGCTCGCGGCCGACCTCCTCGCTGAGCTTCTTGAGCCGCTCGATGCGCTCGCGCACGCCGTCCAGGGGCTCGCCCCAGAACAGCTGCACGTCCGCTTCGGCGGCCGCGACCCGTTCGGCCGCTTCGGAAGCGCCCCCGAAGTACAGCTTCGGGTGGGTTCGCTCGCCGCGGACGACGGGCCGCAGCTCCAGCGCAGAGTCGGTGACGGAGAAGTGCTCGCCCGCGTAGGTGACGCGCTCCTCGGTCCAGAGGCGCCGCACGATCTGCATGAACTCCCTGGTGCGGGCGTAGCGGTGGGCCTGGTCGCCCTCGCTGTCGCCGTACGCGGCGAGGTTGTCCTGCCCGGAGACGATGTTGACGAGGACGCGGCCGCCGGTGAGGTGGTCCAAGGTGGCGGAGGCGGACGCGAAGTTCGCGGGGCGCCAGTAGCCGGGGCGGATCGCGATGAGGGGCTTGAAGGTGGTGGTCCTGGCGGCGAGCGCGGTGGCGACGGTGAACGTGTCGGGCCGGCCCCAGCTCGTGCCGAGGAGCGCGCCGCCCCAGCCGTGGTCCTCCAGGGCCTTGGCGTGGCCGGTGAGGGTGTCCAGGCTGTTGTGGCCCTCCACGGCGTCGTCGCCGCGGTGCCCGGGGCGGGCCTGGTTGGGGATGTACCAGAGGAATTCGGCGCTCATATGTCTCCTCGCAGGGAATTCTAGTTCTCCTATCAAGCTAGTATAGTTTCTGGCGGAGCTACCATCCACCCGTCACCGCTCACTGTTGAAAGGGCGTACACCGTGTCATACGGCGCATTCGAGACGACCCACGCCGCCGCCGAGGACCGCTACGAGCGCCTCGCCTACCGCCGCGCGGGCCGCTCCGGCCTCGACCTGCCCGCGTTCTCCCTCGGCCTGTGGCAGAAGTTCGGCACCGACCACCCCTACGAGACGCAGCGCTCGATCATCCTGCACGCCTTCGACCTCGGCATCACCCACATCGACAACGCCGACCGCTACGGGCCGCCGCACCGCGCCGCCCAGCAGGTCTTCGGCCGCGTCCTCGCCAAGGACCTCGCGCCGTACCGCGACGAGCTCGTGCTCTCCACCAAGGCGGGCAACCCGATCGGCCCCAGCCCCTACCTCAAGGGCGGCTCGCGCAAGTCGCTGCTGAACTCCCTGGAGCACAGCCTGCGCGACCTCGGCACCGACTACGTGGACGTCTTCTACCACCACCGCGCCGACCCGACCACGCCCCTGGAGGAGACCGCCGGGGCCCTCGCCGACGCCGTGCGCCAGGGGAAGGCCCTGTACGTCGGCGTCTCGAACTACAGCCCCGAGCAGGCCCACGAGATCGGGGAGCTCCTTCGCGCGCAAGGCGTGCAGCTCCTCGTCCACCAGCCCCGCTACTCGATCTTCGACCGCACCCCCGAGCGCAGCGGCCTCCTCGACACCGCCGCGGCCGACGGCTTCGGGCTCGTCGTCTACTCCCCGCTCGCGCAGGGCCTCCTGACCGACAAGTACCTCCAGGACATCCCGTCCGGGGCGCGCGCCGAGAACAGCGCGTTCCTCAAGCCCGACGTCATCGACGAGGTCTACCGCACCCGCGCGGCGGCCCTGAACGACCTCGCGAAGCAGCGCGGGCAGTCGCTCGCGCAGCTCGCGCTCCAGTGGGTCCTGCGGCGTCCCGAGGTCACCTCGGCGCTCATCGGCGCCAGCTCGACCTGGCAGCTCGACCACAACGTGCAGGCCCTCGACTTCCCGGCGCTCACGGACGAGGAGCTCGCCGTCGTCGACGAGCACGGCGTCCACGGCACCGGCCTGGGCCTCTGACATGTCCGTCACCGAGCGGTACGGCGACCCGGACGCGCGCCTGGGCGCCGTCAACGACACCGTGCGGATCCAGCTGGCGCACCGCTCGGTGCGCCGGTTCGGGCCGCGCGAGGTCACCGAGGACGATCTGACGACCCTCGTGGCCGCGGCGCAGTCGGCGCCCACCTCCTCGAACCTCCAGCCGTGGAGCGTGGTCGCGGTCCGCGACCCCGGCCGCCGGGCCCGCCTCGCGCACCTGGCGGGGGAGCAGGCGTTCATCGCGCAGGCGCCGCTGTTCCTCGTCTGGATCGCCGACCTCGGCCGCGCCCGCCGCCTCGCGGCCCGCCGCGGCACGGACGTGCACGCCGCGGACTACCTGGAGACGACGCTCATCGGATTCATCGACACGGCTCTGGCCGCGCAGAACGCGGTGACCGCCGCGGAGTCCCTCGGGCTCGGCTCGGTCTTCGTGGGCGCCATCAGGAACCGTCCCGAGGAGGTCGCCGCGGAGCTGAAGCTCCCGCCGCACACCGTGGCCGCGTTCGGCTTGGCTGTGGGTGAGCCCGACCCGGCCGAGGCGGCGGGCGTCAAGCCGCGCCTGCCGCAGGCCGCGGTGCTCCACCGGGAGCAGTACGGCGAGGGCGCGGACGCGCACCTGGACGTCTACGACGAGCGCCTCGCCGCCTACAACGCCCGCTACGGCCTGAAGGGGAACTGGACCGACCGGGTCCTGGCGCGCCTGCGCGGACCGGAGTCGATGGGCGGGCGGCACAAGCTCCGCGCGGTCCTCGAATCCTTCGGACTCCCTTCGCGCTGAAGGGGAGAGGCCGTTCTCGCACCGGGGTGAGAACGGCCTCAGTGGATCGTCGCCCTTGATCAACTTCGCTTGGCGTGCGAGGATTCGCGCGAGACCCCCTTGTCCCCTCCCCGGAAGGACCGTCCCGTGCGACGCGTATCCCGCCTGGTCGTCCCCATCAACGCCACCATGCAGTCCTCGATGCGGCGCCAGACCGCCGACGTGGACGGCTACTTCGACAAGCTCGTGCGCCAGGCCGAGGCGGCCTCCGGCGGCAGCGCCGCGGGCGACGAGGAGTTCCTGGAGGGGTACCGGTTCCTGCTCCGCCAGGTCGCCAAGGTCCGCACCATGTCCCCCCTCGGCTGGACCGGTTTCACCGCCGACCTCAAGGGCCGCATGACGAACCGCTTCCGCGTGCGCCGCCTCGTGGCCGAGCACCCGGAAATCCTCGACGAGCCGATCGAGCGCCCCATCGTCGTCACGGGCATGCCCCGCACGGCGACCACGCTGGCGCACAAGATCCTCGCCTTCCCCGAGGGCAACCGCGCGCCGCTCATGTGGGAGCTCCAGGCCACCGACCGCGCCGACATCGACCCGAAGATCCGCAAGCGCCGCATCAACGTCGCCCGCGCCTCGGCCCGCTTCGGCCACTTCTTCTCGCCGGTGCTGCCCGACATCCACGCGATGGAGCCGGAGTCGCCCGAGGAGTGCGTGTTCGCGATTCCCCACGGCCGCAACCAGCTCGTGACGTTCCGCATGCCCGGGTACCGCAACTGGCTCGACGAGCACGACTTCCTCGCCGACTACCAGTACTACAAGACGGTGCTCCAGGTCCTCCAGTTCGGCGCGCCCCGCCGCCGCTGGGTCCTCAAGTCCCCGTACCACCTTGAGCACCTCGGCGTCCTCATGAAGGTCTTCCCGGACGCGCAGATCGTGTGGACGCACCGCGACCCGAACACGGTCATGGGCTCCTGGTGCTCGCTCATGGAGACCGGCGTGGCCATCTGCAACCGCGAGTACGACCCGTACCAGATCGGCGAGGACTGGCTCGGGATGCTCTCGCGCATGGTCGACATCGGTCGCGACGTGCGCACCACCCTCGCCCGAGACCGCGTCGTGGACGTCTCGTACCACCAGCTCACCGCCAACCCCTACGAGGAGCTCCCGGAGATCTTCCGCCGCCTCGGCATGGAGTTCACCCCCCGCGACGAGCAGAACCTCGCCGACGTCCTCGCCCGCCCCGGCATGAAGCGCGGCCACGAGTACAGCCTCCGCCACTACGGCCTCGACCCCGACATGATCGACAAGGCGTTCGGCGACTACGCCCGCATGGTCCACGCCATGCGCTGATCGCGCGCCGCCGCCTCCCGCCCCGGCCTAGGATTGCGGCGGGAGGCGGCATGAACGCATTGACACCGGGGTTCCGCGGACGGCGGCGCACCGTGGACGACCGGGTGCCCCCGGGCCAGTACCTCACGGAGGACTTCCCGGTGCTCAGCGCCGGGCCGACGCCCTCGGTCGCGGCCGCCACCTGGACGTTCAGCGTCACCGCCGAGACCGGCGAGCGGCGCGAATGGGACCGCGCGCAGTTCGCGGCGCTCCCGCACGAGACGCCCACGGTCGACATCCACTGCGTCACGAGATGGTCGAAACTCGACACGAGGTGGCGGGGTGTCTCGGTCGACACGCTCCTGTCCGGGCTCGGCACGGACGCCGTCTTCGCGGTCGCCCACTCCTTCGACGGCTACACGACGAACATGCCGCTCCAGGACCTCCGCGGCGGCAAAGCCTGGGTCGTCACCGAGTACGAGGGCAAGCCGCTCCCCGCCGAGCACGGCGGCCCCGCGCGCCTGCTCGTCCCGCACCTCTACTTCTGGAAGTCCGCCAAATGGGTCTCGGGGCTCACCCTCCACACCGAGGACCGCCCCGGCTTCTGGGAGCGCGCCGGGTACCACGACTACGGCGACCCCTGGACCGAGCAGCGCTACCAGGAGGGGTTTTGACCGGCCTCTGGCAGCGCGCCCGCCTGGTCGAGCGCCGCACCGAGACCGCCACGGCCGTCACGCTGGTCCTCGCGCCCACGGAGTGGCCGGGCCACCTCGCGGGCCAGCACGCCGACATCCGCCTGACCGCCGACGACGGCTACACGGCGGTCCGCTCCTACTCGATGTCCGCTCCGGCCCGGGACGGCCTGGTGGAGTTCACGATCCAGCGCGTCCACGACGGCGAGGTCTCCATGTACCTCTGCGACGACCTCCCGATCGGCGCCGACGTCGAGCTGCGCGGCCCGATCGGCGGCTGGTTCGTCTGGCGCGAGACCGAGACCAGGCCGGTGCTGCTGGTGGCGGGCGGCTCGGGGATCGTCCCGCTGCAAGCGATGATCCGCCAGCGCCGTTTGTCAGGCTCCGAAGCCCGGTTCCGCCTGATCTACTCGGTCCGCACCCCGGCCGACGTCATCTACGCCGACGAACTCGCCGCCGCGGAGGACGGCCTCGAAACCGCGATCCTCTACACGAGGACCGCCCCCGCAGGCGCCTCCCGCCCGCCGTCCCGCATCACCCTCGCCGACCTGAAGGCCCACGGCTGGACCCCCGGCTTCGACCCGTCCTGCTTCATATGCGGCCCAACGGGATTCGTAGAGACCGCCGCAAAAGCCCTCGTCGCCATGGGCCACGACTCCCACAAGATCAAGACCGAACGCTTCGGCTGACCGCGCCGGGGCTCACTCGGCCCCGGTGTAGGCGGGCCACTTCCCCGGGTTGAGGTAGTACGCGACCAGCGCGTTCGCGTGACCGTGGCCGAGTCCGTGCTCGGCCTTGAGCCAGTCGACGAGCGCCTTGTGCCCGGTGATGCCGCTCCCGGCGATCTCGGTGAGCCACTGGTCGATCGACTTGCCGTAGGTCTTCTCGATCGAGGGGAAGTAGGTCAGCGGTCCTTTGGGCTGAGCGGCCATGATGCCTCCGGGGTCATAGTGGTCCAAGCGGTCGTTGTTGTAGACGAGACTCCCGCTCGGAACTCATCGCCCACCCGGAAACCACTTCGCCCGGCCGTCAGTTCAGGCGCTGGGTGAGGTGGACGGCGACCTCGTCGCCGTCGGTCTTGCCGATCTGCTTGCGGATCGCGGCGGCGACGGGGAGCTTGTGGGTGCCGTCGCCGAGGGCCATGAAGGCGCCGCGGAAGGGGACGCCGTCGATCGTGCCCTCGACCTTGACGAGGCCGCGGGTGCCGAACACGGCGGCGGAGTCGGGGAGCTGGACGCAGGTCCAGGTGTCTCCGGGACGCACTTTGCCGAGGGCGGCGGTGAAGTCGATGTCGAGCGGTCCTGCGGTCATGGTTCCTCCTCTGTTTTCGCAGCTTAGGCGAGCGCGCCGACGAGCGCGCCGATCACGGCCAGTTTCACGACCCAGTCGAGCGAGTGGAGCGCAGCGAGCGGGACCGGGATGCCCTCGTGGACGACGGCGCCGGTGAGGATGGCCGTGGGGAGCGCGCCGAGCGCGAGGCCGAGCAGCGCGCCCGCGCCGAGGCCGCTCCATCCGGCCGCGTGCATGAGGCCCGCGATCAGGCACGCGGCGACGAGGCTGCGGGCGAGGACGGCCGCCATCTGCGCCGCGACCGGCATGCCGGGGCGCGGGGTGCTGTGGCGCTGCACGTAGGCGGCGACCGGCGGCGTGCCGTAGAGGGCGGCGCTCCAGACGAACGAGGCGACCGTGGCGGCCGCGATGGCGAGGATCATGGCGAACTCCTTCAGTACTTGCCAGTACTGAATCAACGTAGCCTTTGTTTTCAGTCCCGTCAAGTACTAAAATGACGGCATGACCGACACCGCCCGCCGCCGCGGCCGCCCCTCCGGCAAGACCGGGGCCGACCTCATCGCCGCCGCACGCGAAGTGTTCCTCGAATCCGGTTACGCCGGAACGACAATGGACGCCGTCGCCGCCCGCGCCCAGATCTCGAAGGCGTCGCTCTACCGCGAGCACCCCTCCAAGGACGCGCTGTTCGCCGCCGTCGTCCGCGGCTGGGCCGAGGCGGGCCGCGACGCCATGCGCCCGCACCTGGAACGCCTGGTCGCGGGCGCCGACACCCGCGCCGACCTCATCACCCTGGCCGAGATCATGCGCGCGGGCGTCCTCAGCCGCGACGTGCTCAACATGCGCCGCCTCGTCACCGGCGAGGCCCGGCGCCTGCCCCACGTGGCGGCGAGCTACCTGGAGGAGAGCTGGGACCGCAACATCCGCGCCCTCGCCGACGCCCTCCGCGCCCTCGACCACCAAGGCCGCCTTGCCGTCCCCGACCCCCTCGCCGCCGCCGACCAACTCACCTGGCTCATCATCGGCGCCCCCCTCAACCGCCTCCTCCTCACCGACACCAACACCACCGACACCCCCGCCGCCCCAGTCGCAACCGCCATAGACCTCTTTCTCGCCGGCTACGGCCCTACGGGATGATCGGCCGCGGTTTGATTGCGTTATGCCAAGAACGGGCCGAGTCTGATGCAATTGCATCAGGCTCAGCTATGGGAATCCCCGCGGAAGCGGGGCCACCTACGATCTTTCGATCGACAAGGTGCTTAAGAGCGGCTCATACCCGCGGAAGCGGGTCAGGCCGAAGGGCAACCATCACTATTGCAGGATGCTGATGGTAATGAGTATGGATACCAGGGCACTGATTGCTGCTATGGCTATTATTCCAAGTACGAGGAGTAGGGCAAAGCGGTCGCTCATAAACAAATGTCCCTTCATTCACCCCCGTGACTACCACTCATGTACTGAGGTCGATAATAATCAACCTCTTAATCACTTTGCCGACCAAGGGCTCCCTATTCCGCTCTGCCATGATCTAATTTTGGCGAGTGACGTTGACGAGTGGCCTTGACTTGTGAGGTGCCCGTTGAGAATTGCCTGGAATGCGTCTGAATTCGACAGTGCCGTACTGACATGTTGGGGCAAGTCGTCCCATTCCGATGACGGCGCGTGGATGCCGTTGCACCGGCATTTGTCCGATACTGCGGCGGTCGCCCGTCATCTGTTCCACCGGTTCCTGCCTGACTCGGTGCGGCGGACCCTGGCCGCCGCGATGCCCGGCGGCGAGGAGGACGCCGCCGTGCTCTGCACCTGGCTCGCCTCCGTTCATGACATCGGGAAGGCCACACCGGCATTCGCGATGCAGGTGCCGTGGTTGTTCGCGGCCATGGAGGCGGAGGGGCTCACCGCGCGGGATCAGGTGAAGGCCGACCGGCGCCAGGCGCCCCACGCCACCGCCGGGATGCTCATCCTCGATCGATGGCTGGAGGACCAGCACAACTGGGATCCGCAGCGCACCAAGCAGATCAGCATCGTCGTGGGCGGCCACCACGGATTGCCGCCCGACGGGATGCAGTGCGAGACCGCCCTCTCCCGCCCCCACCTGCTCGGCTGGTCCAGGCACGACCACCCGCATTGGCGGCGCACGCAGTTCGCCCTCCTCGACTGGGCCGCCGAGTCGAGTGGTGCGGTCGACCGGCTCGGCGACTGGCGTCAGGTGAAGCTCCCCCAACAGGTGCAGGTGCTGCTCACCGGGCTCGTCATCATGGCCGACTGGATCGCGAGCAACCCGGCGCTCTTCCCGTACCGCACCGACACCGCCTTCGACCAGGCCCGCATCAGATCCGGGCTCGCCGAACTCGATCTCACCGCACCCTGGAACGCGGTCGTGCCCGAACCCGGCGAGCACCTGCTGAGCGCCAGGTTCGGCCTCCCGAAGCACTACCGGCTCAGGCCGGTCCAGCGCACCGCACTCGCCGAGGCCGCCGCCGCGCCCGGAGCAGGCCTGATGATCATCGAGGCCCCGATGGGGGAGGGAAAGACGGAGGCCGCACTGCTCGCTGCCGAGACGCTGGCGGCGAAGTCCGGCGCCGGGGGCTGCTACATCGCGCTGCCGACCCGAGCGACCTCCGACGCCATGTTCGACCGGACGCTCGAATGGGCCCGGCGCCTCCCCGACCGACGCGTTGAGCGGGGCGACCACAGCATCGCGCTCGCCCACGCGAAGGCATTCGCCAACACCAGGTTCACCCGGTTGTTCCATCGCGGAGCCGCGAGCGCCGTAGCGCAGGACGAGGCCGGGCACGGACCGGACGCCCGGCTCATCGCGCACTGGTGGATGGCCGGACGCAAGAAGACGATGTTCAACAGCTTCGTCGTCGGCACGATCGACCAGCTCCTGTTCGCCGCGCTCAAAGCGAAGCACCTCGCCATGCGCCACCTCGACCTCGCGGGCAAGGTCGTCATCATCGACGAGGCCCACGCCTACGACGTCTACATGGGCGTCTACTTCGACACCGCACTGGAATGGCTCGCCTCGTACGGCGTCCCCGTCGTGATCCTCTCCGCGACCCTCCCCGCCCGGCGCCGCTGCGAACTCGTCGCCGCATACGAGAAGGGACGCAACGGACCCCGGCCGCCGGCGGGACGACGCCGCCGCCCCGCGCCGACTCCCGCGGAACTGCATCCCGAGCTGCTCGGCGACATCGGCTACCCGGCGGTCATCACGGCCGGAACCGAAGGCCCCGTGCGCATCACACCGGTCGAGTCCTCGGGCCGCGCCACAGCGGTCGAAGTCCGCGCGATCAAGGACGACCCGGCGTCCCTGATCGGGATGCTGCAAAGGGAACTCGACGGCGGCGGCTGCGCGCTCGTCATCCGCAACACCGTCAAGCGCGTGCAGCAGACCGCCGAAGACCTCAGGGACGCGTTCGGGCCCAAACTCGTCACGGTCGCGCACTCCCGTTTCGCCGCACCCGACCGGGCCGACAAGGACGAGCTGCTGCGCACCCTGTTCGGCCCGCCCGACAACGGCCACAAGCGGCCCGCCACACATATCGTCGTCGCCAGCCAGGTCGCCGAGCAGAGCCTCGACATCGACTTCGACCTGCTCGTCACCGACCTCGCCCCGGCCGACCTGGTCCTCCAGCGCATGGGCCGCCTCCACCGGCACGAACGCCCCGAGCGCACCCTGCCCGCCCGCTGCTACCTCACCGGCGTCGACTGGGACGCCGAGACACCCGAGCCGGTCCCGGGATCGGTCCGCGTGTACGGCGCATGGACCCTGCTGCGGTCCGCCGCAGTGCTCCACCCGTACCTCGACGGCGGCCGCATGGTCATCCTTCCGGGGGATATCGCGCCCCTCGTCCAAACCGCCTATGGCACCATCGACATTGGACCCGAGTCCTGGCTCCCGGCCTTCGCGGCCGCCGAGGCCCAGGCGCAGGCGAAGCGGGCCGACCAACTCCATCGGGCGAAGACCTACCGGATCCAATCGCCTTCTGCCGCAGGCAGTCCCATACTCGGATGGCTGCACGGCGGCGACCCCCTCCAAGACGAAGAATCCCCCGAAGGCCGCGCCATGGTCCGCGACATCCCCGCCGACACCCTCGAAGTCCTCCTCATCGCCCGCGACGGCGACCACTTCACGACCCTGCCCTGGCTCAAACGCCACCGCCGCGTCGCCCTCCCGACAACCACCTGCCCCGACGACGACCTCGCGAAGGCCATCGCGGCGACCACCCTCAACCTGCCCGTCGAGATGTCCACGCCCGACGTCATCGACGCACTCGAACGCCGCCACCCCTGGCTCGACGCCTGGCAGTCCTCAAGGGACCTCGAAGGGCAACTCGTCCTCGACATCGACCCCGACGCCGGCACCGACCTCGCGGGCTTCCACCTCGACTACGACCGACACGACGGATTGCGGGTGCGCCGACTGTGACCCCACGCTTCAACCTCGTCAACGACCCCTGGATCGCGGTCCGACGCCTCGACGGATCGCCCCAGACGGTCTCCCTCACCGACTGCATCGGCAGCGCCGCGAACTACAGCAGTGTCACCGGCGACCTCCCGACCCAAGCCCTCCCGATCCTCCGCCTCCTCCTCGTGATCGTCCACGCGGCGACCGACGGCCCCGCCGACGGCGACGAGTGGCGCCGAATGTGGGAGTCGAAGCGCCTCCCCGCCGATCACGTCACCGGATACCTCGCCACGCATGCCGACCGGTTTGAGCTCTTCCACCCGGAGACACCCTTCTACCAGGTCGCCGACCTCACCACCAAGAAGACCGAGACAGGCCTGAACGCCTTCATCGCGGACGTCCCGACCGGGAACCCGAAGTACGCCACCCGCGCCGCAGAAGGCCTCGAACGCATCAGTTTCGCCGAGGCCGCGCGCTGGCTCGTCCACTGCCAGGCATTCGACCTCTCCGGTATCAAAGGCGCCGCGGACGGCGACCCCCGCGCCAGAGGCGGCAAGAGCTACCCGATCGGGCCCGGGTCCCTCGGCCGCCTCGGCGGCGTCTACGCCGAAGGCGACAACCTCGCCGAGACCATCCTGCTCAACCTCATGCCCCTGGACTTCCTCGAAACCGCCGGAACCCCCATCGACGGCGACCTGCCCGCCTGGGAACGCGATCCCCACGGCCCCGCGCCCGAGCACCGCGAACCCGAAGGCGCCCCGAACGGACTGCTGGACCTGTACACCTGGCAGTCCCGCCGCCTCCGCCTCACCACCGACGGGCAGTCCGTCACCGGCGCGGTCATCTGCCAAGGCGACCGCCTCGAACTGCGCGACCAATGGGCCGCGGAACCCATGACCGCATGGCGCCGCAGCGAGAACCAGGAGAAACTGCTCAAACTCGAACGGGTCTACCTGCCCCGCAGGCACGACCCCGACCGCGCCTTCTGGCGAGGCATCGCCGCGAGCCTCCCCGCCCTCTCGGCGGGCACCGCCGCGGGAGCGCGGTGGGCGCCTCCCCTGATCGCGCGGTGGATCGGCCACGCCCACGCCACCGGACTCCTCGAACGCGACCGGAAAGTCCACTACCACGCGGTCGGCCTCGCCTACGGCACCCAGGAAGCGGTCGTCACCGACCTCGTCGACGACCGCCTGACCATGGCCGCCGCCGTCTTCGACGCCGCCCGCCCGGAACTCGCCACCACCGTCGCCGACGCCGTCGCGGACGCCGACAAGGCCGTCCGCGCGCTCGCCGCCCTCGCCCGCGACCTCGCCCGTGCAGCGGGCGGCCGCGACGGCGTGGAAGGCGCCGGGACCGCCGCCGCCAGCGCCGGATACGCGGCGCTCGGCGCCCGGTACCGGACCTGGCTCGCCCTCCTCGACGCGGACGCCGACACCGACGCGACCCGCGCCGCATGGCAGGCGGCCGTGTGGGCCGAGGTCCGCGACGCCGCCGCCCGGCTCGTCCGATCCGCCGGCGAAGCCGCCTGGAAGGGGCGCGGCACGGGCGCCGACCGGGTCAACAGCGCCATCGCCGAGAACCGCTTCCGCCGCAACGTCTTCAAAGGCCTCCCGCGCGCCTTCGCCACCCCCATTGGAGCCACCGACCGATGACCGACACTCTCGAACCCGCCGTCCGCAAACGGCCCAGGCATTCCCGCGAGCCGGAAGCCCTCGGCAGGCACGTCGCGTCCGTCGTAGACGACCTCCAGCGGCGCTACCTCAGGCAGGCGCCCGCCGCGATCGCGGCCCTCGCGCAGCTCCGCCAGGCCGTCAACGCCGAACCCGGCACCGCCGGGCTCGATGCGGTCTGGCTGCCCGACGCCCTGATCGAACCGGAGCTCCGCTCCGAGCGCGCCGAGCATCCGCGCGCGACCCCCTCGGAGCAGGCGCTCCACACCGCCGTGACGCTCTTCGCGATCCACCAGCAGTCCCAGCGGGAGCAGCGCATGCACACCCCGGGCACGACGTTCGCCGTCGCATGCCAGTGGCTGGCCGCCGTCCGCGACAACGACGAGACCGTCCACCGCCGCTTCGCCGCCGTCGGCACCGCCGCGACCTATCCCGAGCTCGTCTACCACGTGCGCAACATGGTCACCCAGCTCCGCGCCGCGAAGATCGGGTTCGACTACGGGGTGTTCGCCGACGACCTCCGCCTCTTCCAGCGCGGGCCCGCGCTGGTCAGCGGCCTGACGGGGGCCGACCACGTCCGTGCCTTGTGGGGACGCGAGTACTGGCGCGCCAGCGCGGGGCCGGCCCGTCCCGCCGCGACCGATCCCGACGCCTCCGACGCCTCTGATACTGCCGACCCCTCGACTTCTCAGGAGTAGCCATGCCCCGCACCATCATCGAACTGCACGCCCTCCAGACCGTGCCTCCGGCGAACTTGAACCGCGACGACACCGGTTCACCGAAGACGGCCGTGTTCGGCGGGATGCGGCGTTCGCGCGTCTCCAGCCAGTCATGGAAGCGGGCGATCCGGCTCGACTTCCGGGAGACGCTCGACCAGGCCGACCTCGGCTGGCGGACCAAGCAGATCGTGAAGCTCGTCGCCGAGCAGGTCGAGGCGACCTCGGAGATCGGAGCCGAGGAGGCCCGCGACCTGGCCGTGAAGGCGTTCAACGAGGGCGGCGTCAAGGTCAAGATCCAGAAGAAGGGCGACGAGGTCGAGGAGTCCGGGTACCTGGTCTTCCTCAGCCGCAACCAGATTGCGAACCTCGCCGCCGCGATCGTCGCCGCGTCCGAGAGCGGCGGGAAGCTGGAGAAGAAGGCCGTCAAGGCGATCTTGAACGACCGCCACTCCATCGACGTCGCGCTCTTCGGGCGGATGATCGCCGACGACGCGTCCCTCAACGTGGACGCCGCCTGCCAAGTGGCCCATGCGATCAGCGTCCACCCCGTGGAGACCGAGTTCGACTACTTCACCGCTGTGGACGACGAGAAGGAGGACCAGGACGAGACCGGCGCCGGAATGATCGGCACGGTGGAGTTCAATTCCGCGACGCTCTACCGGTACGCGAACCTGGATGTGGACCTGCTCCGCGAGAATCTCGGCGACGACGCCGCGACCGCCCGGGCTGCGAAGGCGTTCGTGCGCAGCTTCGTCCGTTCCATGCCCTCGGGGAAGATGAACACGTTCGCGAACCGCACCCTCCCCGACGCGGTCCTGGTGACCCTCCGCGACTCGCAGGCGATCAACCTCGTGGGCGCGTTCGAGCAGCCGATCACGGAGGCCAACGGCCGCATCGAGCGCGCATGCGAGGAGCTGAAGAACCAGCTCGAAGCTGTCAACAGCACTTACAACGAAGCACCGCTGCACGTTTGGACGGTGCGACTGGGCGGGCGCACCAAGGCGCTCGGCGACACCGGCGAGCAGGTGGACCTGCAAGGGCTCCTGGACGGCGTCGAGGCCACCGTCGCCGCGCGGTTCGGCGGATCCTGATGGGCCGCAAGACCCTCAGGCTGCGGCTGGCGGGGCCGATGCAGTCCTGGGGCACCTCCAGCCGCTTCACCCGCCGCGCCACCGACGCGGCGCCGTCGAAGAGCGGCGTCCTCGGGATGCTCGCGGCCGCCAAGGGAGTGCGGCGAACCGAGCCGCTCACGGAACTGCTCGACGTGCGCTTCGGCGTGCGCATCGACCAGCCTGGCGCGCTGCTGCGGGACTTCCAGACCACGCGTCCGCTCGACGTTCCCGACGCCAACGCGACGCTCGCCGAGCGCTTCTACCTCACCGACGCGGTCTTCCTCGCCGCGGTCGAAGGCGACGGCGACCTGATCGACGACCTCGCAGAGGCATTGCGCCGCCCGAGGTTCCAGCTGTTCCTGGGACGCCGCTCGTGCCCGCCCTCGGACAAGATCCTCCTCGACGCGGTCGACCTCCCCTTGGGGCAAGCGATCGCGGCCCAGCCCTGGCTGGCGGCCAGGCACCACCGCCACCGGTGCCCGCCGCGCGTGGACCTTGAGGTCGTGCGGGACGCGCGTCCCGGTGAGCAGGGCGACGCGGTCCAGGACGTCCCGGTCAGCTTCGACCCGCGGCACCGGCGGTACGCATGGCGGCAGGTCGTACCCGACAGCGTCACTGTGGATAATCCCGAGTCGCGCCTTCGACGCCACGACCCCTTCGCCGTCTTCGAGGTCTGACATGTACCTGACCCGCTTCCGCTTCAACACGGCCCGCCGCGGCGCGCGTGGCCTGCTCTCCGGCCCGAACCGGCTCCATGCGGCCGTCCTCCACGGCTTCCCCGAACCCGAACGGCTCCAAGGGGACGGCGGCCGCATCCTCTGGCGGCTCGACGCGACCGCCCGCCACGACGCGGTCCTGTACATCGCCAGTCCCGAGGAGCCCGACCTCACCCACCTCGTTGAGCAGGCGGGTTGGCCCGCCCGCGGCACCGGCTGGGACACCCGGCCGTACGGGAAGCTGCTCGCCTCGCTCGACACCGGCCAGCGCTGGGCGTTCCGCTTGACCGCCAACCCGGTGCACTTCGCGCGCACGACGCCTGAGGGCCCGAAGCGGTGGCTGCCGCATGTGACCCCGGACCAGCAGCTCGAATGGCTGCTCGACCGTTGCGCCGGGCGGGGGTTCACCATTCCCGCGGGGGCCGACGGCGGCCCGAACGTCGCGGTGCACGACCGCACCTGGCTGCGGTTCACGAAGTCGCAGGACCGGCGGGAGGTGACGATTCGCGCGGTCACTTATGAAGGCGTGCTGGAGATCGGTGACGTCGAGGCGCTGCGGCATTCGCTCGTCCACGGCATCGGCAAGGCCAAGGCGTACGGCTGCGGCCTGCTGACCCTCGCCCCGCTCGGAGGCCGCTGATGGGCTCGATCCCCGGGGTGCCTCCTCCGGAGCTGCCGGACCTGGTCCGGGTCGAGGACCGCATGTCGTTCCTCTACACGGAGCGGAGCACGCTCGGCCGGGACGCGAACGCGGTCACGATCAGCGACGCGGCGGGCGTCGTGCCCGTGCCCGCGGCGTCGCTCGGCGTACTGATGCTGGGGCCGGGCACCCGCGTCACGCATCAGGCGATGCTCCTGCTCGCCGAGAACGGCTCGACCGTGATCTGGGTGGGGGAGTTCGGGGTCCGCTACTACGCCCACGGCCGGGCGCTCGCCGAGACAAGCCGCCTGATCGAGGCCCAGGCCCGCCTGGTGAGCGACCGTTCGCTGCGCCTCGGCGTCGCCCGCCGCATGTACGCGATGCGGTTCCCGGACGACGACGAGGTCTACGGTCTCACCATGCAGCAGCTCCGCGGCCGAGAGGGCGCCCGCGTGCGGGCCTGCTACCGGGAGCACTCGAAGCGCACCGGAGTTCCTTGGGGGGCAAGGAAGTACGACCCGGCGGACTTCGACTCGGGCGACCCGGTCAATCGCGCCCTGTCGGTGGCGCACTCGTGCCTGTACGGCGTGGTCCACGCGGTGACCGTGGCTCTGGGCGCATCCCCGGCTCTGGGTTTCATTCACTCGGGGCACTCGCGGGCGTTCGTCTACGACATCGCCGACCTTTATAAGGCCGAGGTGACGATCCCCGTCGCCTTCGACGTCGTCGCCGCGGCCCCGAACGACGTCTCCGCGGCGACCCGCCACGCGGTCCGCGACGCGCTCCGTTCCGGGAAGGTGCTGGCCCGATGTGTCAAGGACATCCGGGACCTGATGGCCGCGGAGGATATGGAACTCGACGGCGATGGCCGCGAGGACTACTGGATGCAGACGGCCGAAGTGCGGCTTTGGGACGAGTCGGGCGACGATGTCGCGGGCGGTGCGAACTACGACTCCCCTCTGCTTCCAGACGAGCCCGAGGTTCCGTTCTGATGACGGTGATCGTGCTGACCGCTTGCCCCGCGGGGCTCCGCGGGCACCTGACGCAGTGGATGCAGGAGATCGCAGCCGGGGTCTTCGTCGGCAAACTGAGCCGACGAGTGCGCGAGCGCTTGTGGACCAAGGTCTGCGAACTATCGACCGGAGGCCGGGCCCTGATGGTCTACCAGAACAGAAGCGAGCAGGGATACACCTTCGAGACCCACGATCACCACTGGGAACCAGTCGACTTCGACGGCATCACCCTCATGCGCCGACCCAGCGGAGGAGCAGCCACGGGCAGCAAACTCAAACCGGGCTGGAGCCGTGCCTCGAAGCGCCGAAAGTACGGAGGCAGAAGTGGCCGCTGACGACAATCCAACCTGCCAGAATCGCCGATCACCAACGAGGCCACAATGGTCAGTGATCGAACTGCGCACTGTGCGGCCCCGGCACCCCTGATGAGGAAGCGCAAGCCCCGCACCCGCGGGGATGAGCCTCCATGTCGTCCTGCAAGGCGGCCGGGCGCCATGCAAGCCCCGCACCCGCGGGGATGAGCCCCTCGGCTCCGGCGCGCCGCTGATCTGGTCGCGGCAAGCCCCGCACCCGCGGGGATGAGCCCAGGGATTGCTCTTCGATGGCGATCGACCCGCCGCAAGCTCCGCACCCGCGGGGATGAGCCCCGCAAGGAGGTCTTCGAGCCCAGGCAGACCCAGCAAGCCCCGTACAAGCGGGGATGAGCCCT
The DNA here is from genome assembly GCF_042428885.1 of Glycomyces mayteni. Classification (NCBI taxonomy): domain Bacteria; kingdom Bacillati; phylum Actinomycetota; class Actinomycetes; order Glycomycetales; family Glycomycetaceae; genus Glycomyces; species Glycomyces mayteni. The sequence goes on along the minus strand of NZ_JBHMBP010000001.1, from coordinate 372,653 downwards.
CGTCGTCTTCCAGCGGCCAGTACTCGATACAGCAAGCCCCGCACCCGCGGGGATGAGCCCTCGCCGTTGGAGGCGCGGATGATCATCGAGTCGCAAGCCCCGCACCCGCGGGGATGAGCCCGACGCCCCTGGACGCACCAAGGACGAGGTCACGCAAGCCCCGCACCCGCGGGGATGAGCCCGGCTCCAGCGGCAGCCACAGGTCCTCGTCGGGGCAAGCCCCGCACCCGCGGGGATTGGTTGGGGTTATTTGGGTTTGCGAAACTTTGTGAGCCAGAGGAGGTCTATTGGGAGGTTGAGGAGGAGGGCGGTTGCGACGCCTGGGGCGTAGCCGCCGTTGAGGATGGCGAGGGGGAGGTGGGGGATGGCGATGTTGATGAGCATGATCGTGGCGAGGGTGGTCACCGGCCAGGTGCGGTCTCTGCGGATGGCGAAGAGGATCAAGACGAGGCCGAGGATGGTGACGATCGCGGTTGCGAGTTGGAAGGCGGCTGCGGAGGGCCATGGGATGGGGAGGCTGGGCGGGAGGCTTTCGAAGAAGGCGGGGGCGGTGAGGGCTTCTTCGAGGTTGTGGAGTGCGAAGGCACCGAATACCGTCCACGCCCAGCCTTTTCGCATGCAGCAAGGCTAGCGGGATTGTGCGGGGGTGGGGGATGGGGCGCCGCGGAGGATTGCGGCGGCTATGCGGAGGGCTCGGGTGAGGCGTTTGCGAAGTGGGGCGCGGGTGGCGCGGGTGGGGATGTGGGCTTGGGCGAGCGGGGCCGAGGATTCGAGGAAGCGGGCCCAGGCGAGTTCGCGGATCACGACGACCTGGTGGTTGGGGGTCTGGAGGAGCGGGTCCGGGGCTTCGTCTCGACGGTGGCGGCCTGTGCGGGTGTCGCGCTGGTAGGTGGGGGAGTTTCGCCAGAGCCACGGGCCGGGGTCTTGGGAGTCGTATGGGGCGGTCCGGAATTGATACCCCGAAAGGGTCATCCGGGTGGGTGTCGGGCGGTTTTCGGGCAGGGTCGACTGCGGTACTGTCGTGAACGACATCGGAAGTAACTCTCCTTGTGTCATGCCGCCCGGTGGAACAAAGTTGGTAGCTGTGAGCCACTGGGCGGCGCTTCTCTCAAACGCCTTATGCGGTTGGTGCGACATGTTCACGGAACGTGTCGGTGCAAGCATGAGGAGTGGTTGTTGATTTTGTCAACCCCTCGTCGCGGCGTGTCCTCAAGTCTTATATGGACAATGCCATCTAGCAGGCACGAGTAAGGGGCCCATCCGGAAGGATGGGCCCCTTACTCGTGGAATTTCGGGATGCGTTACCCGCGGCGGGTGGCGTCGAGGAGGCCGACGAAGTCGGTAGCCGCGAGGTCGAACACGGGGGAGGCCTGGCCGAGCTTCGAGTCGCGGACCTGGAAGGCGCCAACGGTGGAACGGGCCTCCACACAGTTGGAGTTATCGGTGCCGCTGCTGCGGGTGCTCTTACGCCAAGCGGTCGCGCTCTGCATCGAGGTACTCCTCCACTGGTGTTGCACGATGCCAATTCGGCTCGATCGGCCCAGTGTACAACTTCACCCGCATTGGTTCCTCGATGCACGATGTGCGATCACGGATCTGGGTGAAGACGAATCCCGGACCTGCGGTCGGGCTCCCTTCGGGGAGGAACAGCACGAAGTGCCCGCGCAGGGTGTGTGATCTCGCCATGATCCGAATCTCGAAGTTCGGCCGGGCATTCCATTCACGCAAGAGCTCAAGCTGGTCGCGTCGATCGCCCGCTTCGAGCTCACGCAGCCAGAGCAGCGCCGACTCGCCGATGACGGTCTGCGATCGGAAGGGGGCTTCGCGGAGTTCCAAGGTCGTGCGGCGAAGCTCCTTGAATCCGCGCCCGAATCTGGCGACGTCATCGCTGGTCTCTTCGAGCGGCTGGAGAACCTTGTAGTGGAAGGCATCTGTCTGGAACGGGCCGGGAATTCGATCTACCTCCCACGTGAACTCGTAGTTGTAGTGGCGTTCCCCCTTCTGGAGGAGGATCGCATTGAACCGCGGATCGAACTCCAATCCGGTCTGGTCGGCCTTCTTGGTGCGGACCACCTTCTGCACGTACAGGATTCGCTCTTCGTCCGCGCCTCCGAACTGGGTGATGATCTCGCGGACATCGCCGACTGAGGGCTGGCCCTTGCCCTTCTTCCAGTTGCCGATCGTCTGTTGGCTGTAGTCCAGTGCCTCAGCGACTTCGGCATCCGACTTCCCGCTGTCGATGATGCAGTCAGTGAGGTCGCGGATGCCGTACCAGTTCGAGAGCGTCGGTTTGACCATGAGATGTACCCCGCATTTGGTGGGAAAGGCGCTGCTGGCCAATCATGATGACATATGAGGTCCTATTGCGAAACCTGCGGCATTGGAGTAAGGGGCTGCGGTGCAAGGAATTTGGGCCGTAAGGGGCGTCAAAAAATTATGGGGAAATTTTTGACGGGGGTCCCCAGGAGAAGAAGTAGCAGGTCGTGTCGGGTTGCTACCAGCGGAAACGTCGCCTAACTTGGAGTCACGGGGGTCGCAGAAGCGGCTCCTGTCTGGTGGGAAAAGCCGGGAGGCCGAGCCAACGTTCTTGCGAGCGTCGGCCTTCCGGCGCCGTTCGATCGGATATCCGACACTCCTGAATGGAGGGCGAGCATGGCTGGTGGGGCCGAATTGGTGCGGGGCTCGTTCCGAGACGACTATCGGAGCTATACGGTCCGCGCGTCGAGTGCGGACGCGCCCGACTCGTTTCAGGTGATCGCCGGAGCGCGCGAGGACGTCGTCCTCGTCATCTCCGGGCTGAACTCCGGCGACCTGAAGGCGAGCTGGGGGCAGTACTGGGCGCGGCTCAAGCCGCAGGACAAGATCTGGTTGGAGGAGCAGGCGTTCCGGGTGTTCTACCGGGGCAGGCACATCGTGGGCGGGGCGCGGTTCTGCGATGGGTAGCGGCGACGAGGGGCCCTACAACCTCCGGTCCGACGGGAAGCCCGGCGTGGACGGGTACCTGGGGGACTTCCGGAGGGGGCCGGCGGTGTTCACGCTGTATCGGCTCGGGCCCGACCATCCCGGCCGGGCGCAGAAGATGATCGCGTACCTGCTGGACGTCGATGACGGCGTGGGCGCCCGCGAGTGCTGCCGGTTCACCGACGACCCGGAGGACGTGCCCGAATGGGCCGCGACCTGGCTGGGCGACCCGTGGTGCGAGTGGATCCTGGAGCGCTGCAAGGCGCTCATCGACAACCCCGATACCGACTGACCTTGCCCTCCCCAACGGCCCGGTCGGGAGCAGGTGGGCTCCCGGCCGGGCCTCTTCGCGCGGCCCGCTTGGCCCGCTTAGGATTCGGCCGCCGGAGGCGTGTCGAGCGGGGACTCGTCGAACCCGCGGAAGTCGGCGTAAGCGACGATGTTGCGCGAGCGCAGAATGCGCAGGGCCCGGTGCCGCACCTTCAAGAGCACTTCGAGCTCGTTCGGCGACAACGAGCCGAGGTCGACCGCGGGCGGTTTGCCAGTGGTGCGGAGGCGGACGTCTGCGACGATTGCACCGATCGTGACGAGGATCAGCACGATGATCGGCACGATTACCGTCCATAGGGGAATGTCCGCCGTGCCCCGGACGATGACTGCTCCGAGCGCCAGCACCGCGCACACCATCATCATCACCGAGATGCCGCACAGCGTGCGGTCCCACTGCCGGTACGGCGTCAGCGCCCAGGGGACGAGGAAGCCGAGCACCGCGACGCAGGCCAGGCCCGAGCCGATGTACGCGATGGGAAGCAGCGCTTCGGCGTCGATGCCGGTGAGCATCACCAGCGCCAGCGTGACCCCCGCCATCAGTCCGATCACGGTGAAGATCCGCCCGATCACCGCGCATGCGCGGCCCAGGGCCGTGCGGCGGTACCAGCGCTTCGCCAACGTCAGTTCGACGTGGGCGTAGTCGGTGACGACGCGGTTGAGGCTCCCGATGTCGAAGCCCTCGAAGTTCGGATGGATGGTCGCCCACTCGTTGGGCTGTATCGCCGCGGCTTTCGGCATCGCCGGTCTCCCTTGGTGTCCGCCGGTCGTCAGGTCTGCGGGCCGAAGTCGCGCCAGCCGGTGTGGCGGCGTTCGAGGACTCGGCGCCATTCGCGCTCGTCGAGGCCGTCGAGCTCCGACCAGTATCCGAGGGGGAACTCGCCGACGCGGATCAGGTCGGCCTCATCGAGTTTGACCAGGCCGCGGTGCACCACGACCTCCAGGAGCCGCTGCCGGGCCCGCAGGGCGCGGGCGCGCTTGTCGCCGCGCGGGCCGCGGCGGGGCGGCTTGCGGGAGTGCCTGCGGCTCCGGCCTTCGGGTTTCGAGACGAGGCCGAGCACCAGCGTGACGGCGCTGATCAGCCCCGACGCGAGGATCAGGACCGGGAGCCAGGACTCCGCGCTCGCGCTGGAGACGGCGAGCAGCGTGAACGCGCCGGCCGAGCCGATCACGTTGATTGCGTTGACGATCAGCACGAGGGTGCTGCGGCGGCGCGTCTCCCACCAGATGGTGAGCATCGAGAACGCGGAGAGGTTCCCGACCACGAAGGCGAAGTTCGCCAGGGAGAACCAGCTCTGCGCGGCGTCGGCGCCGCTCACGTTGCAGCCGACCGCGACAAGGGCGAGTCCGATCAGCGGCGCTCCTGCGAGCGGGATCGCGATGACCAGGACCGCGGTCCAGCCGACGATGCCGAGCATGCGCGCCACCGTCGAGCCGGGCAGGCGCCCGTACTTGCGGGAGAGCACGGCGGCCTCGGCTTCGCCCCAGCTGAAGGGGCGGGCGAACTCGGCGGTGCGGGCCCAGGAGTCGACTTCCCGGCGTCCCCACTCGTGCTCGGCGCGGTCGACTTTGCGCGCCCATTTCGCCAGCGGTCCGGGGAGTTCCATCGCTGGAGTGTATGGGATCGGTGCAAGGCGCGAAATTGCAGGTCGTGTGGGTTGTCAGTGCGGTGTCAGCGGCGTGTCAGGCGGTCGGCCGATAGTTCTCTCATCAAGGCGAACCGCCGAGAAAACGAACCGCTTGAAGGAGCACGAAATGACCGTCAACATCACCGCCCAGGACGAGATCACCATCCGCACCGCCGCTTGGGGCACCGTCTCGCTCCTCGCCGCCGCCGGGATCGCCGGGTCGGCCCACAAGGTCGCCACCGACGCGGCCCTGGCGCTGAACGCCACGACCGGCGCGGTCGGCCACGTGGTCGCTTCCGCTAAGGGCGCCAAGCTCAAGGGCAAGTCCACCGCGGCCCTCGCCGACGAGGTGTTCCCCGCGCTGACGGAGTCCGTGAAGCTCCTGGAGGCGCAGGACCCGGCCGAGGCCGAGAACTTCCGCAACACGATCGGCGTCGTCATCGACGCGGCCGAGCGGGCGCACAAGGGCGCGCCGAGCCCCACCCTCGCCGAGATGGCCCGCAAGATCAACGAGGCTCTCGCCGCGTAGCCCCTCCCGCCGAACCGCACCACCCGCCGCCGTGCCGCAGGACCTTCGGGTCCTCCTGGCACGGCGGCGAAATGCGTTTGGGCGTCGGTCGGCGGGGGTCGCGGCGGGCTAGGCGTCGGTGTCCGTGCCTGTCCCGGTGCCGGTGCCGCACAGTCCGGCGGTGAGGAGGTCGTTCAACGCCTGGCCGAAGGCGGCCGGGTCGGTGTAGCCGTGCTTGTCGTCGATGTTCCACGACAACGTGATCCGGTGCTCGCCGTCGAGGGAGTGGAACGTCTGGGTCTGGTGGCCCATGCCGTCGCCGACGTGCCCGATGAAGAGCTGCCCGGGTGCGCCGGGGCAGTCGAGGCGGACGCCGCCCAGGCCGAGCCCGTAGTCGAAGCCCGTGCCGGTGTCGATGAACCGGGTGGCCTCGGCGAGCTGCGCGGCCGTCAGGAGGGTGCCGTCGGTGAGCGCGGTGTAGAAGTCGTTGACGTCGTGGACGGTCGAGACGACGCCGCCCGAGGCGCCGAGCTGGGAGTTCGACACTTCGGTGACGTCGAAGTACGGCTCGTCGGGGTCGCCGGTGCTGACGTACGGCACCGAGTGCGCGCCGCGGATGCCGTTGCTGTCGGGGCGGGGGAGGTAGGTGTCGTCGAGGCCGGCGGGCTCGAAGATGCGCTCGCGCAGTTCGTGGCGGAGGGTGTGGCCGGTGCGCTCCTCGATGAGCAGGCCCAGGACCACGTACCCGGTGTTGGAGTAGGACCAGCCTTCGCCGGGGTCGAACGGCGGCGTCTCGCCGGTGCCGATGGCGACCAGTTCCTCTGGGCGGTAGTGGTTCTGGTAGTCCTCGCGGAGCCCGGTGAGGTCGCCCTCGTCCAGGCCGGGGTAGGCGACGGCGACCCAGTCGGGGACCCCGGCGGTGTGCTGGAGGAGCTGGCGGATCGTCGGGTCCTCCTCGTACGGGAGGAGGCCGGGGAGATGGTCGCCGATCGGGTCGTCGAGGTCCAGTTCCCCTTCGCCGTCGAGCTGGAGGACGATCGCGGCCACCATCGACTTGGTGACGCTGCCGATGCGGACCCGGTCACCGGGCCGCGCGGGGCGCGCACCGTCTTCGAGGCTGCGGAGCCCGGCCGCATCGCTCCAGGACTCGCCCCCGTCACGGACCTCGGCCAGTGCCGACCCACCGGTGAGCTCGGCGAACGCCGCGAGCTGCTCCTCCAGGACCGCGGCGTCGAGATCGTCCTGGGGCGGGCCGGCGGCGGCCGGGGCGACCTGAGCGGCAGTGAGCACGCCTACTAGGCCGAGCGCCGCGGCCGCGGCGGGAATCGTGTGTCTTCTCATCATCAGAACCTATGGGCCGCAGCAGAAATGGGCGATCCTGCACACCCCCCGACGTCCGGTACGGCCTGCCCCACCCGCTGCGTGTTCACCCAAGGGCGCCCCCTTCCCCCATCAACGCTTGAACGTCTCCCGCACCAGCTCCCCGAGTTCGACCGTCAGCTCCTCGACCGAGACGGCTCCCGGTCCGAAAAGCTTGTCCTCGAAGCCGTTCCCGCCCGGAAGGTCCCTGCTTTCGAGTGTCAGCCTGAGGTTGCTGGAGGAGGCGATGCACTCGTAGAGCGTCGTGCCAAGGCCGGTGTCGACTTGACGGCAGAGGCCGTACTCCCATCCGTCGAGCGAGTCCGAATCCGCCGACCAGTCCTCTGATCCGAGGCCCAGGCTCGATTCGATCGACGGGTCGTGTTCGCCATAGGCGCGGTCGTCGTCCACGTCGATCGTCAAGGCCAGAAGCTGCCCGCCGCCACTCTCGGACCGCCATCGCCACTCGCACTGATACCGGTGGGACGACCCTCCGGTCCGAACCTCGGGCTGGGCCTCGGGGGCCGCCTCCCATTCGATCAGGTCCGCGGCGACGGCTTCACTGCCCAGGCACGATTCGGTCCACGTGTCCGGCAGCGCGAACCGGTAGTCGAGGTTCAGTCGCATCAGCCACGGGATCAGGCCGATGACCACCGCCAGCACGACGACCACCCCGACCGCGAGGGCCTTGCGCCGCACAGACCACGGCGCCCATCCCCGGGGTGATGGTGCAGGGCTAGATGGAGGATTCATGGTGAAACGACTCCGTATCGACCTCATCCGCACCAGGCGGTGCGGGAATCTCGATCTGCCGCATGGTCCATTCGCTGCGGACGGCGTCGATCGCGGTGTAGATGTCCTCGTCGGCGGTGTCGAGTGCCTGCTCTACATTGGTGAGTTCCTTGTTGAGCTCGTCGATGAACTCATCCAAGTTCTTCGCCGACATCTCCTTCTCGGCCGACTGGATGCTGTAGACCCCGGATGCCAAAGCCCCCGCGCCGCCGCCTGCCGCGGACGCGATCGCGGCGGCACCGGCCGCCGCGGCCAATCCGAATCCCATGGTCGCCAGGCCGATCACGGTGACACCGACCGCTACGGTCAGCGCGGCCTGTGCAGCCCAGTACCCGTCGATGAGGCCCTGCGCGAGTTCGAGAGCGCCTTCGATCTGGCTCTTGACGGCTGCAATGGAAGCGGTCACCGCGAGGTCGAGCGACATGCACGCGTTGATCGCCGAGGCGAAGAGTTCCGCTTGGCGCGACTGCGCCGGAGCGTAGGCCGAGAAGTACTCCTCGAACGCCTCTGCGGCGTCCCCGTACCAGTTGCCGATTTTTCCCAGAACGTTCCCCGGCGCGCCTTCGAGATCGACCATGCTCAGCGCGGCGGACTCAAGGGTGGCTTGGGCTGACCGGAAGGGCTCGGGTTCGATTTCGACGATGCGGCGAGTCCGCTCGGGGAGGTTGCCGAGGAAGTCCAGGCCCCCACCGGGATACGCCTCGTCGACTTTCTGAAGCGCGATCTCGTAGTAGACCGGGAAGCTCGGACCACCGGCGATGGAGCCGGCCGCGGTGAGCACGTTCCAATCGGCGACGGCCATTTCAAGGGCAAGAAGCTCCCTGATCTTGGGGGCCAGTTCAGACAGGTGACCTTCGAGTTGATCGAGTGTGTAGCGTTCTGCCATCGTGTTCGGGCTCCTCGGTGGTCCGGGTCAGTCGTCTCTCGGGGTGGGCTCGTTGCGATCGCTCGCCTCCGGATACACCGGCGGCCGAGGCGGGGGTTGCGTCTGGCCGGTGGGGAAGTCCTCGGCTCGGAAGGAGTCGAAATCGGCCCGGGTCGCGTCGTCCGTATCGGCGTAGCTGTCGGTGACGTCGATGAGTGTCACAGCCGCCGCCTCGATGTTCTCGCTGCTGCGGGCGAAGGCGTATTGAACGTCGTCTCGAAGGGCCACTAGGGCAGAGCCGGAACGGAGTGAACGCTGCCCTCCCGCCAGGGTGCCGCCGGTTGGCATCGGGTCGAGATTGCATGCGCCGGTCTCATCGACCTTGGAGGAGAGGGCGCTGTACTGCTCGGCGAGGGGGCGCAGGTCGTTTTGGGCGACTTCGTAGAGCTCGTAGAGGTCGGCGGCGAATTGGCCGCCGGAGCCGGGGGAGTCGGGCATGCGGGGGCTCCTGGGGATCGGGTGGGGGAGGGCGGGTTGTGGGGAGGCTACTAGAGGTTACTACGGGAATGTCGAAGATGCGGTACTTAGGGAGGGCATGGGGAAAGGGGCCGAACGGTGTTCGGCCCCTTGGTGGTCTAGCCCTTGATGGCTCCGGTGAGGACACCGGAGGTGAAGTAGCGCTGGAGGAACGGGTAGACGATGAGGATGGGGACGGTGGCGAGGACGATCACTGCCATCTGGAGGGTGACGCCGGGTGGGGGCGGGGCGTCGCCGGTGAGGGTGGCGCCGGGGATTTGGACGCCGGCGAGGACGTACTGCTGGAGGACGACCTGGATGGGCCACTTCTCGGAGTCGTTGATGTAGAGGAGGGCGTTGAAGTAGGTGTTCCAGTAGCCGACGGCGTAGAACAGGCCCATGACGGCGAGGACGGGTTTGGAGAGTGGGAGGACGATCTGGAGGAAGATCCGCCATTCGCCCGCGCCGTCGATGCGCGCCGCTTCGATGAGCTCCTCGGGGAGTCCTTGGAAGAAGTTCCTGATGACGATCATGTTGAAGGCCGAGATGAGGCCGGGGATGATCAGGGACCAGGTGGAGTCGAGGAGGCCGAGGTACTTGATGAGCATGAAGTTGGGGATGATCCCCGCGCTGAAGAACATCGTCGCCAGCACCAGGATCAGCACGGCCTTCGCTCCTGGGACTTGGCGGGTTCGCGCTAGGCCCCATGCCAGCATTGAAGTCGCGGTAAGGGAGAGGACCGTGCCGACCACCGTGATGAACAGCGAGTTCTGGAGACCTTGAGTGACCGTGCCGCCGTTGAAGATCGCCCTGTAGGCGTCGAGGGAGAACTCCGTCGGGAAGAAGACTCCGGCGCGGGCCTGGGCCGGGGAGGCGAAGCTCATTGCGATGACGTACACCAGCGGGTAGAGCATGGTGATGACGATCAAAGCGATGACCAGGGCCTTGATGGCGCGCACCCACGGGGAGGGCGGGCTCATCCACGGGGCGCCGTGGCGGCGCTGCTGTGCGAGTGCGGTCATCAGAAGATCCCCTCTCCGCCGAGGCGTTTGGCGATCCTGTTGGCGGACAGGACCAGGATGGTGCCGATGACTCCCTTGAGGAGTCCGGCGGCGGTCGCGATGCCCCATTGGCCGCCGAGGACGCCGCGGAAGTAGACGAACGTGTCGAGCACTTCGGCCGCCTCGGCCCCCACCATCGGCTGCTGAAGGAGCAGTTGCTCGAAGCCGACCGTCAGGATCGAGCCGATGTTGAGGATGAGCAGGAGCGTCGCGACCGGGACGAGCGCCGGGAGCGTGATGTGCCAGGTCCGCTGCCACGGGGTCGCGCCGTCGATCGCCGCGGCCTCGTACCGCTCGTTGGGGATGCCCGCGATGGCGGCGAAGAAGATGATCGTGCCCCAGCCGCATTCCTTCCACACCACCTGCGCGACGACGAGGAGCTTGAAGGTGTCGGCGTTCGTCATCGCGTCGAACCCGCTCACCCCCATGTCCCCCAACAGGTTCGCGATGAGCCCGCCGCCGCCGAGGACCTGCTGCCACACCGAGATGACGATGACCCACGACAGGAAGTACGGCAGGTAGACGACGGTCTGGACCATGCGCTTGACGCGGTCGGAGATCAGCGAGTTCAGCAGCAGCGCGAGCGCGATCGGCGCGGGGAAGGCGAAGACCAGTTGCAGCACCGCGATGACGAGGGTGTTGCGCAGCGCCATGAGCACTTCGGGGTCGCCCCAGATCGCGGTGAAGTTCGCGAAGCCGACCCACGGGGAGCCGTCGATGCCGCGGAACGGCGTGTACTCCTGGAACGCGACCACGTTGCCCAGCATGGGGACGTACGCGAACACCAGGAAGAACAGCGCGCCGGGGACGATGAAGGTGTAGGTCCACCGCTCGCGCCAGATGCGCTGGCGCAGTGAGGTCTTCGGCTTCCGGGGCGGGGTGGGCCCCGGGGCCCGCGCGGTGCGGGCCTCGGGGCTTGCGGCGATGTTCACGCTCACTCGGACGCGTCCTTGAGCGCCCGGGTGTACTCGTCCTTGACCTGGGTGCCGCCCTGCGACATGTAGTTGGAGACGAAGGACTCCAGGTCGCCGATGCTCTCGCGGCCGGTCACGACGCCGCGCTCGTAGTCGTCCCAGAGGGTCTGGAGCTGCGCGCCCTTGGCGACGAACGTGTCGGAGGCGCCTTCGAGGCCCGTCAGCGGCCGGTCGATCGAGTGCTGCGCCATGGACTCCATGACCTGCGAGAAGGACTCCGCCCACGGCGCCTGGTTCGGGTGGCCGCGGTAGGAGTTGTCGCCGGAGACGACGCCGACGTACTGGACGCCCAGCTCGGTCGCGTACTCCGGGTCGGGGATCGGGATGCCGTTCTCGTCGAAGTCGAAGTGGCGGCCCTCGATGCCGCTGCCGATGAACAGGGCCTCCTCCGAGCCGTAGGGCGCCGAGAGGTAGTCGAGGACGTCGAGGATGCGGTGGAGCTGCTCCTCGTCCTCCGCGGCCTTGGCGGAGACGCACGTGGAGCGGCCGTAGGGGATGTTGCGGACCACGAGCTGACCGGAGCCGTCGAAGCCGGGCAGGTCGAAGTAGTCGTAGGTCGCGCCGGGCAGGTCGTGCTCCTTGAGCGCCAGGCCGTCCGGGCTGGTGAACATCGCGCCGACGGCCTCCCAGGTGAAGGCCGCGCCGGAGATGATGTCGGCGGGGTTGGTGGTCATGGCGACCGGGTCGAACACGGCCTCGCCCCACGCCTGGGCGAGCCATTCGAGCATCGCCTTGTAGTTCTCGGTCTCGCTGGCGTGCACCAGGTCCCCGTCGGCGTCGAGCTGCCAGTCGGGGCCGACCTTGAACAGGCGCCGCCACATGACGGGCTCGTACTTGTTGACGCCGTAGACCTGCTGGCCGCCGGGGCCGGTGCCGAGCGCCGTCACTTCCTTGAGGACGGTGAGCAGCTGGTCGGCGTCGGCGGGCGCGAGGCCGACCGAGGTCTGGCCGAGGAGGTCGGTGCGCACGATCGGGAGGTTGGTGAGCGCCCAGACGGTGGAGGGGATCTGGTAGATGCGGCCGTCCTTGAGGCTGGCCTTCCAGATCTCCTCCTTGCGCGCGGCCAGGTTGGGCCACTTGAGGATGTTGTCGCCCGAGAGGGTCTCGGAGAGGTCGGCGAAGGCGCCGTCGCGGATGCCCTGGAGGTTCACTGCGGACTGGTCGTTGACGAACACCAGGTCGGGGACCTCGCCGGAGGCGAGCATCGTCGCGAACTTCTGGTCGAACACCGGCTGGGGCACGAACTGCGGCTCGAACGAGACGCCGAGGCGCTCGTTGAGCTCCTGCCAGTACGGGTTGTCCTCAAGCGGGGTCGAGGGGTCGCCCCACGTGAGCTGGAAGCTCGTGACGGTGCCGCCGGAGGCGGGCTCGCGCTCCACGGACTTGAAGAAGGTCTGCACCGGCTCGGTGTAGACCGACTCCATTCCCGGTGTCCCACTGGTGAAGTACGGCTGCACGTCCAGTTCGGGGGCGGCCTGGAACGTGGGGATGTCGTAGTCGCCGCCGGTGGCGCCGCGCGCGTTGTCGGAGCAGGCGGAGGTGGAGCCGACCGTGGCTGCTGCGGCGGCGGCGCCGACCGCTCCGAGGAGCCGGCGGCGGGTGAATTCGGCCATGAGGGGCCTCCTTGATCAACGTTGATACTGGTGAGGGATATTGCTGGTCACGGGATAGAGAACGGTATCATTCGATATGCAGAACGGTCAATCTCTAGCCATGTCTTACTGGAAATTCATGAGAGATACCGATTTCTATCGGTTGCTCAGGCCTGCCGCCACAGTGTCGCCGGGTCGACCCGGTGGGCCAGGTCCTCGCCGCGCGCCCACCGCTCGGCCTCCTCGACCATGAACAGCCCCATGCGGGACAGCTCGTTGCCGTGCGAGCCCGCGACGTGCGGGGTGACGAAGGCGTTCGGCAGGTCGTAGAGCGGGGACTCGGCGGGGAGCGGCTCGGGGTGGGTGACGTCGATGACCGCGGAGAGGCGCCCGGCGGCGACTTCTGCGGTGAGCGCGTCGGTGTCGACCAGGCGTCCGCGCGCGGTGTTGACGACGACGGCGCCGTCCTTCATGGCGGCCAGGCGCTCGGCGCTGATGAGCTTCGCGGTCTCGGGCAGGTCGGGGGCGTGGACGCTGACGACGTCGCAGCGGGCCACGAGCGCGTCCAGGTCCACCAGCTCCGCGCCGAGCTCGGCGGCCTCGGCCCCGTCCAGGTAGGGGTCGGCGACGAGGACGTCGAAGTCGAAGGGGCGCAGCAGTTCGATGACGCGGCGGCCGATCTTGGAGGCGCCGACGATGCCGACGGTGCGCCCGAAGTTCCCGACCTCGGGGTGGACGTGTCCGAGCGTGAACGACCGCTGTGTGCGGAAGTCCTCGCGCAGGCTGAAGATCCCCTTGCCCGCCATGAGGATCGAGGCGAGCGTGTACTCGGCGACGGGCAGGGCGTTCGCGCCCGAGGACGAGGAGACCGCCAGGCCCCGCGCCCAGCCCTCCTCGGCGACGATCGACTTCACCGTCCCGGCCGCGTGGAGCACGGCCCGCAGCCGCGGCGCCTTCGCGAGGGCCTCGGCGTCGAGCCGCGGCACGCCCCAGCTGGACACGAGCACCTCGGCCTCGGCGAGGACCGGCTGCACGGCCGGGTCGGCGAAGTCCTGGGCGACCAGGCCCGGGTCGAGGTCGAGCGCGTCGCGCAGGCGGCGCATGAGGGGGTCGGGGAACAGGAGGGGGAGGAACTCGGGGCTCATGGCGAGCAGCGCCCTCGGTCGGTCGGCCACGCGGGGTCCTTCTGTCGGCTCGATAGATATCGGTTTCTAGATTAAGGATCACTTGACGGCTTGTCGAGCCTCTGTCATCGACGAATCCCCATGCCCCGGCGTAGTCGTCCCGTAGTTAGGGTCTGATCTTCCAGCTAGAAGCGCTGTCGTTCGGACATAACGATTCGGTAACCGGTCGAGTCGCCTCTCCCGGAAACGCCCGATTGTGCAGAGACCGTTATCTGTCATGTCCTTGATTCGGGCCCGTGCAACCGCTATCGTCCGCATAGATGGATGCTGATATCCGGAAGGACAGTGCATTGGAAAGACGTGCATCGGGGCATGTCCCTCACCGAAAGCGCCTGCGCCTCTTGGCGACCGGCGCCGCCCTCGCCACGGGGCTCGGCCTGCTCTCGCTGCCTGCCCAGGCGCAGGCGCAGACGACGCAGTACGGCGACCTCCTCACCGACCATGTCGTGGCGATCAACGAGACGGTCTCCGACGCCGGGTTCGTGCACCCGGGCGTGGGCCTGACCGCCGACGACCTGCGCAGCGCCCAGGAGATGGCCCGCGCCGGCCAGGAGCCCTGGGCCTCCTACTTCGCCGCGATGGCCGACACGGCCTTCGCGTCCACGACGTACCGGGCGTCGAACTCCAAGTCCGCCGCCGAACCCGACGTGCCGCTCGACCCCACCTTCGTGCAGGTCGGCATGCGCAACCGCGAGACCAACGACTCCTTCGGCGCGCTCACCCAGGCGCTCATGTGGACGGTCACCGGCGACGAGGTGTACCGCCGCAACGCCATCCAGGCCCTGCGGACCTGGGCGAACATGGACCCCACGAAGTACGCGTACTTCCCGGACGCCCACATCCACACCGGCCACCCGCTCTACCAGTTCCTCATGGCCGCCGAGATCATCCGCGCCACCGACCCGGTGGACGACGACACCCCCGGCGAGTACGGCGGCTACGACGTCGCCTGGTCCGACGAGGACGACGCGGACCTGCTCGCGAACTTCGCCGACCCCGTGGTGGAGACGTTCCTGTTCTCCAACGAGCGGTGGATGAACCAGCACAACTTCGGCCTGTTCGGGCGCATCGCGACCGCGATCTACGCCGACGACGCCGACGCCTACGCCACCGGCGTCGAGTGGTTCACCGTCAACTCCGGCGACACCGCGTACGACAACGGCGCGCTCGCGCCGCTGCTGCCGCGCATCGACGCCGACGACCCGCGCAACCCCTACGGCACCGACTTCGTGCAGATGCGCGAGATGGGCCGCGACCAGGCGCACGGCGAGTGCAACATCGACAACTTCACCGGCCTCGCACGCATGCTCGAAGTCCAAGGGACGAAAGTCGATCCGGACGCCGGGACCGTCTCCGAGTCCGCTGACGCCGTGTCCGCCTACGACTTCCTCGACCGGCGGCTCCTCGACGGCGCGAACGTCTTCTACGGCTTCATGATGGGCGCGCCCACGCCGTGGATCGACGAGACCGGCCAGGGCGTCACCATCGCCCAGGCGTACCGCGGGCGCCTGTTCAACCCCGTCAACGAGCTGTACTACGAGTACGCGCTCGAACGCGGCGTGGACGTCGCCGCCGAGGCCCCGCACCTCGCCGAGCTCGCCGACCGCATGACCGGCCCGTACTACTGGTACGGCACGGGCGTCGCGAACTTCTGGTCCCCGGGCGACAAGAACCCCGAGTACTGGGTGGCGTTCCCCGAGTCCCTCGCCGGGACCGAGCCCGCGCCGCTCCCCGAGACCCCGGAGCTGTCGTTCGCCGACGCCTCGCTGGCCCTCGACGCGGGCACCGGGCTCGTCACCGAGGACGGCGAGACGTTCGCGCGCGCCTCGCTCACCGAGGACGGCACGACCAGCGTCGTCGGGCGCATGATGTACGGCGCGAACGCCCGCATCGGCCTGCGCTTCCGCAGCGACGGCCCCGCCGGCCTGGAGGTCCTCTACAAGGAGGAGGCCACCGGCCTCAACCCCGACGAGGCGCCGACGCGGACGCTCGCGGCGCTCGAACTGCCGGACACCGGCGGCGAATGGCGATACGTCACGTACCCCGCGGGCGGCCAGAACGTCAACTTTTACCGCCTCACCGGCGCCGAGGGGACCACCGTCGACCTCGACTCGGTGACCCTCTCCGCCGCCACCGACCTCACCGCGCCCGTCTTCGAATCCACTCAGGACGCCTACTTCCTGACGGCCCGCGACGAGGCGGCCATCGACCTGTCCGCCTCCGACACCGAAGGGACCGTGGCCTACACGGCCGACGGCCTGCCGCGCGGCGCCGACTTCGACACCGCCACCGGGGTCCTCACCTGGGAGCCCGCCAAGCGCGAGACCCGCACCTACGAGGTCCAGGTCGTGGCCGACGACGGCGAGTCCGTGGCCGCCCGCACCGTCGAACTCGTCGTGTCCCCCAACCGGAAGCAGACCGTCGAGAACGCCGTCAAGCACGGCACGGACCGCCGCACCGAGTACACCACCGCCACGCACGAGCCGTTCGAGACCGCCCGCGACGCGGCCAAGGACGCCGCCCGCCACGGCACTCAGGCCGAGTTCGACGCCGCGATGGACGCCCTGCTCGACGCGATCAGCGCGCTCGTGCCGCTCAACCCGCTGCTGGCCGACGGCACGTTCGACTACACCGGCGCCGCGGCCCCCACCGGGGTCAACGCCGCCGCGGTCGCCGCACTCGCCGACGGCGACAACACCACCCACGCAGGCGACCTGCGGTCGGGCTCGTTCACGCTCGACTTCGGGACGCAGTACCGGATCTCGGCCGAGTCGTTCGCGTTCCAGGCCCGCTCGCTGTTCCCGAACCGCTCGCAGGGCACCAACGTGTACGGCTCGAACGACGGCGTCACCTGGGACCTCCTCACCGAGCACCCGACCACCGAGACGAGCCGCACGGAGTCCATCCCGGTCGTCGCCGAGCACGCGGGCGAGGCGTACCGGTACCTGAAGGTCCAGCTCGACGAGCCGGGCATCCCGACCGACCCGGCCTACCCGGGCATCTGGTCGATCGGCGAGTTCCGCATCGACGGTGAACGCAGCGAGGTCCCCGGGACGATCACCACCGCCACGATCGCGTCCCCTGACGCGCTGGCGGGCAGGGTGACCGCGGGCGATGCGGTGGACGTCGCGTTCACCAGCCCGGCCGCGATCACCGGCGTGACGGCGTCGATCGTGGGCCAGCCGCTCACCGTCGCCTCAGAGGACGGTCTGAACTGGACGGCCACGGGCGTCCTCGGCGACCTCGACGGCGGCGGCCCGCTCGACCTGGCGATCGACCACACCACGGCCGACGGCGACACCGCCGCGACGGTCCACGGCTCGACCGACGGGACCGTCCTGTACGGCTCCGACGAGCGGAACCTCGTGGACCTGTCGGCCGCCGAGGTCGTCACGGCCGCAGGCGAACCGGACACGGCGAAGGCCCCGCACTCGGCGGCGATGCTCGACGGGAACGCCGCGACGTTCAGCGACGTGCCCGTCGTGGACGGGCGGTCCACGCTGATCTGGGACTTCGGCGAGGGCGCGAGCCTCACGCTCGACCGCGCCGACTTCCTCGCCCGGCAGGACAACAACGGCATGATCCGCATGGCCGACCTCGTCCTGGAGGGCTCGAACGACCTCGAATCGTGGACGCGGCTCACCGACCCCGCGGTCAAGACCCTGTCCTGGCAGGGCCTCGACGCCGAAGGGACCGAAGGCCACCGGTACCTGCGGGTGTCCAACGGCGCGCTCATCGACATCGCGGAACTGCGCGTCTTCGGCAGCCTCGGCCTCGACCTGGACGCCATCGTCGCCCGGGCCGAAGCCGTCGACCTCGACGCGCACTCGCGGGCATCGGCGATCCTGTTCACCCGCGAACTCGACGCCGTCAAGGCCGCCGCCGAAGCCGAAGGCGCCGACGGGACCGCGCTCGCGCGCCGGCTCCTCGACGCCTGGGGCCTCCTCGAAGCCCCGGCGACCGCGCAGGCCGCCGCGGTGGACGCGGCCTGGGTCGCGGCGAGCAGCGGCTCCTGGGACGGCACGAAGGACGCCGCCGCCAACGGGTGGGCGCTCTTCGACGGCGACACCGCCACGTACACCGACACCACGGCCGCCAGCGGCTGGGTGCGGGTCCTGCCCGGCGGCGACGCCGCGTTCACCGTGGAGGCCGTGCGGTTCCACCCGCGCTCGACCCACGTCTCGCGGGCCGTCGGCGTCCAGTTCCAGGGCTCGAACGACGGCGGCGCGACGTGGACGACCTTCGCCACCGCGACGAGCGCGAGCGCGGGCTGGAACACGATCGACCTCGCCGGGGCCGTCGAGTACGGGGCGCTGCGGGTGAATGCCCCGAGCGGGAACACGAACCTCGCCGAGGTCGAGTTCCTCGTGAAGACCGCCGACCGGACGGGGCTCGAACTGCTCCTCGGCGAGGCCGCGGACCTCGCCGAAGCCGACTGGACGCCCGCGTCCTGGACGGCCCTGACCGCGGCCCGCGACGCGGCCGCCGCGGTCGGCACGGACGCCGCCCAGGGCGAGGTGGACGCGGCGGCGGACGCGCTCGCCGCCGCCCTCAATGCCCTTGAACAGGCATAACACCGTTCGATGACGGGAGCCCCGGCCGCTGACAGCGGCCGGGGCTCCCGCGTTCATGCGGCTCAGCGGCATGTCAGCGCCCTGTCAGCGGCCGCGCCGATAGTTGCGGACATGAGCGGAACACGACCGATACCGACCACCACCGGCTTATCGTCGAGATCCCGCCCGCCGACCGCAACACCGAGACCAGGAGCACCGCCATGACCGTCGAACTCACCGCCCAGGACAAGTCCACCATCCGCACCGCCGCCTTCGGCGCCGTCACCCTCATGTCGTACGCGGGCATCGCCGGATCGGCCCACAAGGTCGCCACCGACGGCTCCCTCGCCCTCACGGCCGCCACCGGCGCGGTCGGCCACGTCCTCGCCGAGAAGCAGCGCGACTTCAAACTCCAGGCCAAGACCTCCGCCGCCCTCGCCGACCAGGTCCTCCCCGCCCTGACCGATTCGGTCAAACTCCTCGAAGCCCAGGACCCCGCCGAAGCCGAGAACTTCCGCCACACCATCACCGTCGCCCTCGCCGCCGCCAACCGCGCCCACCGCGGCGAACCCAGCCCCACCATGGCCGACATGACCCGAAAGATCACCGACGCCCTCAACGCATGACCGGCCCCGACCCGGGGCCCTGCGAACAATGTCCGTCGCAGGGTCCCCGGTCCGTCCGTCGTACTCGCTTCACTTACGGCGAGAACCTCGCAATGAACTCCAGAGCCAACGAAAGTAAATGAAGTCCTTCCAATTCGAGAAGAGTCAGGAAATGAACAATCGGTCTGCTCGGAATATTTGAAATAATCACCTGTGATTGTCGGTGATCTTCCGGAAGTTCGACTTCGATGCGAGTTTCGCTGGTAGCGCGTGCCTTCAGGCTGGCACCCGGTGCCGCTGCCGGGGAATCGAGGGGCGAGGGGTCTTTACGCCACGGGTAGGATTCTAGTATTGTGTTTGGACTCACTTACCCTCTAGCGCAATGACTTCCAGGGACAACGTGGTCCCAGGACGCGGTACCGGACGGGGAGATTCGAGGAGCCGGATGCCTGGCACAGAGTTCTGGACAACCGCTAATGATGCCTGTAGCGTGGCCGACGAGAACGGCCACCTCTCGGCAGTCCCTCTCCCTGCCTCTGCGCGCGCCTCTGATCCAGCAAAACCCAACCAAACGGGGGACGTCTATGGTATCTCTGCGTATCGGCATGTGATCATAGGGTCAAGGGTTCCGTGGCCGATCGCTAGGACGTTGGGTCGGAAGGAGTGAACCGCCATACCAGACGAGTCCAACTTCCGTAACCATCTCCAGGACGCCAGGATCGAGAACCTTATTCAGGCTTACTCGGTCCAGTTGGGGGCCATCAAGCCTCCGAAGCCGATGGAGGCGGCGCTGCCGCCTCGTCACTGGGTCGACCGCAGCGAAGTACTCGAAGCGGTCATAGAGCGCCTGACCGCACCCGAACGATCGCCCGTGGCGGTCTTCGCGCAATCGGGCACGGGTAAGACCGCGCTGATGCTGAAGATCGCCGAACTGCTCCGCGAACGATTCCCCGACGGCCAGATCTTCATCGACCTGTCAGCCGAGCGACCTGTATCCGCGATGAGATCAGTGCTCATGAGACTCGGCGAACCGAGCGACCGCCTGTCCGATTCCCTCGGCGCGCTTCTCAGTCATTATCGCTCCATCACCAGTGACAAGACGCTTCTCGTCATGGTCGACGGCGTGGACCGCGCGAAAGAGGCCATGCTGTTCCAGCCGAGTTCCCGGCAGTCGAGCCTCCTGTTGAATGCAGAGCACCGACTCGACGACCCAGACCTCCAGCAATTCGAACTCAGCGAACTCGATCCAGCGGACGCCGCTCTCCTGTTGCAGCGCCTTTGCCCCTGGATCGAAGCCTCGGAATCCGGCGCGCTCGTCGAAGTCCACGGAGGGTCTCCGGCGAAGGTCAGACGACTCGCGGGACTGATGCGAGCGAGACGCCACCGCAACGGCCGATCAGAGACCGGAGTCCTGGCGTCGTATTCGCCGGAGCGCGTCCTGAATGAGACTTTCAAGGCCTTGAGCCCCTCCGCCGCATGGCTTTCCGACTACTTGAGCGCACTCCCCGGCGAGGAGTTCGAGCAGTCGATGCTCTCGATATTCCGCACTCCCGACGACGCGCACTCAGACGCATTCGAGGAACTGGTAAACGCACAGCTCGTCTCCGAATCGCATCCGGGACGATACCGGCTGGAGCCGTTCGTCATCCGTGACGCCAACAGGGCACGCGGCGCGAGAAGCCTTCCAGTGGAACTGTTCACCGCCATGCACCAGACGCTCCGCTGGTACCTCCGGCGCGCAAGGCTTGCAGACGAGGCCATCATGGGGGACCGGCTTCGCCTCGGCGTCGCCCCCGACGACATCCGGACCCAGGGGTTCACCGACAGCGCTGAGGCGCTCAACTGGTTCGAACGGAACCACCATGCACTGCTGAACGCCATGAGGATCGCGGCCCTGCACGGCTGGCGGACCGAAGCCTGGTCGCTCGCCGAATCCATGTGGGCGTTCTACACCAACGCACCGCACCCGAAAGAGGCCGAACGGTGCTATCGCCTGGCGGCCGTCGTGGCCGACAGCGCGCGCGCCGAGTCCCGGATCCTGTCGCTGCTCGGCAAGACGCTCACCGACCAAGGGCGTTTCGGGGAGGCCGACGAGGTCTTGATCCAGGCGCTCGCACTCGCGCAGGACGAAGGCGACTTGGCGCTCATGGGGACCGCGACCGAACTGCGGGGCAGGCTCCTCCACAAGCAGGGACGTCCGGACGAGGCGGTGGAGGTCTATCAGGCGGCGCTGGCCAACGCCCGAACCCGAGGGCGGGCCAGATCCGAAGCCTGGCAGCTGCTCTTCCTCGGTCAGGCCCATGTGGACATAGATGACTCCTTCAGCGCGAGGGGGTATTTCGAGAAGGCGCTGGACAAGTTCGTCGAGGCAGAGGACGCGAGGACCGCGGCGATGGTCCGGTTCGAGCTGGCCATGCTCGACCTGGCGGAAGAGCCGGGAGCGACCGAGGAGGCGCTGAAGGCCATCGGATGGATGCACCGGCTCGGCCTCGCGGTCCACGAGGCGCGGTTCCTTGAGCGGCTCGGCAACGCCCTAGGCGAGGACGAAGGCAAGCGGTACCTTGAACAGGCGCTTGAGATATACGAAGACATCGGAGATGTCGACGGCGATCGCCTTCGACGCCAGCTTCTCCAGCATTAGGCAGATCGCGGTGGCGATCCAGTCGAGCACCCGCCGCTCCCCCTGCACCTTGATCCTCTCCCCGCCTTTCAGATCGATGTACACCTGCTTGGCGTCGATCATCACGCTGATGTTCTCCACCAGCGGATTGCCCGACCGGACGCTCTCCGCCAGCGCAGCCGCCTCGGGCTCGGTGTGGATCCTCTCGTGGAAGCGGATCACGTCAGCGGTGCTCGTCATCTCGCTGTCCAGGCAGCCCCCCTCGGCGAGCCGGTGCGAGCCCGGCCTCCATTGCTCCGTCGCCGGGTAGCACCGGCGATCACCTTCGCCTCGGTCCAGATCCCAGACGACGGAGAACGCTCCCGTGGCCTCGCTTCCCGGAAGCGGCGTCCCAGACGGGATGAGTTTCACCCGCGCTCTCGGTGCGGACTCCAATTCGAGGAGCTCGTGCACGATCTCGGCGAGCCGCTGCGCGGTGCTGAACTCGACTTTGGCCAGCACCTGAGTGAAGTCGAAGTCGAGCGGCGTCCACCCGTCGATCAGCGCCTCCAACTGACGGCCCAAGTCCCTGTGCTCGTCGATGAGGGGCAATGCCTCGCGGAACCGGTGAAGCGGCGAGTCCGCGCAGATGTCGTCAGTGCCGATACCGGGCAGCGTCGCCACGGGCTTGCCGATCGCGGCGGAGTAGAAGGTCGTCGACCCCATGTCGCCGATCACCAGGTCCGCGGCGATGGACAGGTCCCGCCACTCCTCCGGTTCGGTCATGATCAGTCCGTTGGCGCGCTGCTTGTCGAGCAGCGTCGACAGCGCGATCCCGTTGTCGAACTCCAGGTTCGGGTGCGCGACCACGGCGACCCTGAACGTGTCGGGCAGCCTGTCGAGCAGGTCCCGGACGAAGTCGAGGTGCCGCACCGCCAGCGAGTTCGGTCCGAACGAGCTTGAGAGGACGATCAGCCGCTGCTCGGGCGCGATGCCGTAGTGCGCGCGGTACACGAACTTGCGATGGCGGCTCTTCTCCAGCCGCTCCATGCACACGTCCCCCGTGACCTGCGCGTGCGGGACGGCCGCGGGGAAATCGCGCTCCAATTGGGCGAGCGACTCCGGACCAGGGAGCGCGATGCAAGTGGTGAGCTTCCCGTTGTCGCCGACGTGTTGGCTGGGGGAGATCCCCGAGACCCCGTTGATCCCCTTGCGCAACCGGTTGTGACCGGCGCCGTGCGGCAGTGTCAGCACATGGCAGTTGAAACGATGAAGGTCCTTGTGCGGACTGGAAGAGATCACGAGGTCCGGATCGAGACCGAGGGCCTTGAACCATTTCAAGGGTGCGATCCGCTTGCGGCGTCCCCAGGCGAGTGCGCCCGCGAAGTAATCCGATCCGGGAAGTAGGGAGTACTCGACTTTGATGTCGGTCCCCTGGAGATGAGGGGTCAGATCGAGGTCGATCCTTGCCAGGGACTGGTAAGTCCGGCCGACGACGAGGACGGTTCTCAGGGGCACGAAGCTCGCGCCGGGAAATCTGTCGTTCATTCGTGATCTGAAACCACCCTGAACTCGAAGCAAAAAATGCCTGGCGCCCACGCCGTCGTCCGGATCGGGACGGCCGAGACGGCTCTGCGGTTTGTCGGAGCCAGACCTGACTGCCGTGGTGGACCGCTGTCTGCACGCCGCTACGAGTATTACCTGGGCCGGTTCCGCTGTCAACGCGGGGAGGGAAAGAAGAACGGCCGCCCGCCCACGCGATCCGGAAGGTAGTACCTTTCGCGTTCAAGCGTTGCGCCACGAGTCTACTGAGGTCGGATGGGTCGAGCCCCATTTAAGCCTGACGTACGTCTTCTTAGCCGCGAGCCGCCGCATTCCCGCATGCGCCACTTCGAATTCATAGATGCATTTGCATTTTGGGCCGTGCCCGACGCCGCTCGGCACGGTGGGGACCCGCGGCGCCGACCGTGATCCGGCGCCATTCGCATATAGCCCGAACGGGTTAAGCCCAGCCGTCCGCGGCGATACTCTCGGCAGATGAGCGGCACACGACTCACCCTGACCTCCGTCACCGTCACCGCGCCCGACCCGCGCGCCCTCGCCGACTTCTACGCGCGCCTCCTCGGCGTCCCCGTCGCCGTCAGCGAACCGCCCCGCGCCGGCGAACCCGCCGAAGCCGGATGGGCCCAGGTCCGCACCGGCGAGGGCCTCACCCTCAACTTCGAGTACGAGCAGCACTGGCAGCCCCCCGTCTGGCCCGCCCGCCCCGGCCGCCCCCACGCCACCCAGCACCTCGACATCCACGTCGACGACCTCGACACCGCCGTCGCCCACGCCGCCGACCAAGGCGCCCGCCTCGCCCCCCACCAACCCCAACCCGACGTCAGAGTCCTCCTCGACCCCGCCGGCCACCCCTTCTGCCTGTTCCTTTAGCGCTCTGGGACACGGGCAGAGCGATAGCATCGGAGGAGTTGCCGGGTCCACATTGCGGGTAGGAGGTGGGGTGGTCGTGGGGGTTGTGGTCGGGGTGGCGGTCGGGCTTGCGACCGTGGTGGTGCTGTGGCGGTTGTATCGGAGCGGGACTCGTGGCGGGGCGTTGGGGCTCATGGGGGTCGGGGCTGTCGCGACCGTGGTCGGAGCGGCGCTCGTCGTCGCCGAGCCGTTCGGGAGCGGCGGGGCTGCGACCGTGATCACCGTGGTCGGGGGGCCGGTGGTGTTCCTCGTCGGGAACTCGATCGCCGTGCGGGCCGAGACCGGCCGCGTCTCCCGCTCCCGGATCGCCGCCATCATCGGCCTCGCCGTCGTCGCGCTCATCGGGTCCGTACTCCCCGCGCTCGTGCTCGCCGCGCTCGCCTTCGCGATCCTGCTGCTCCTCGCACTCGGAGCCTCAGGGTGGTTCAAACCGCCGTCGATGAGCGTCGAGGACTGAGGCCCTTGCGCTTCCCACTCCTGCTCCTCGCCTGCCTCACAGCGGTCCTCCTCTACGGAGCCCTCGCCGGAGTCGGCGACGGCGCGCCAGTCGAAGCCGACTGCTTCCACGTCGACCCCACCGGCGACATCGGCACCTGCGCCGACGCCCCCGAACCAGCCCTCACCAGCGCCCTCACCGCCGCCAACTGGGCCTGGTGGGGACCCGCCGCCGCACCCGTAGTACTCGGAGCCCTCGCAGTGTGGACCTGGTGGCGGATCAAGTCGACAGCCGCATCGCGGGCTCCGAGGAGACCGTGAACCCCAACTGCTCGTACAGACCCAGCCCCTTGTCCGTCGCCAGCAACTCCACCGTCCCCACCCCGTTGGCGCGGAACCACTCCACCAGCGCGTCCATGCACGCCCGCCCGTACCCCCGCCGCCGCCACGCGTCATCGGTGACCACATTGAACACCCACCCGTACAAGCCCGACGGATTCCCCGGAGTCGGCAGACGCTCGCTCACCGTCCCCACCGCGCACGAAGCCAGACGCCCCGACCCGTCCGGCGCATCCACGACCACGGCATGCATCGTCGGAGACGGCTCGGCGAGCCGCCGCGCCAGCGTCGCCGCGGTCACCGCACGCCACTGCGGATCGGACGTGTCGAACCACTCCGAGAGCAGGGCCGCCCGGAACCGGACGAGCTCGTCGATGTCGCCGGGGCCGGCACTGCGGGTCTCAGTCATGGCGCGAGTGTAGGCCGCGACGGACCGCCACCCGAACCGGTTCGCACGGGTACCACCCTGCCCCAGACCGTGCCATGATGGGACCTATGTCCCACCGCCCCAAGGACCTCACCCCCGAACAGCTCCGCTTCGTCCCCCAGAAGCCCGTGCGCTGGCTGTCGCCGCGCACGCTCATCGACACGAGCATGCGCTTCGGCCTCGCCCGCGTGTTCGGCGGCTACGTCGACAAGCGCGAGATCATCGGGGGCCGCCCGCAGCCGGTCTACGACCACTCCGGCGCCGAGGAGCTGTGGATCGACTACGTCGCCGACATCGGCGACGGGTTCAACGCCACCTACTCGGTCGCGTACCTCATGGCCCAGGACGAACTGGACGTCGGCGGCGAGCGGCTGCCGCGCGGGTCGGTGCTCGTCATGGGCGGCGACGAGGTGTACCCGGCGGGGGACTGGGTCGAGTACGAGCAGCGGATGAAGGGCCCGTACGAGGCCGCGAACCCGGGCAGTCCGGTTGCGCTGTACGCGATCCCGGGGAACCACGACTGGTTCGACGGGCTCACCGCGTTCGCGCGGCAGTTCACCGAGGGCCGCACGATCGGCGGGTACCGGACGTTCCAGAAGCGCTCCTACTACGCGCTGAACCTGCCGCACCGCTGGTGGCTGTTCGCGCTCGACGCGCAGTTCGACACGCACCTGGACCAGAACCAGATCGAGTACTTCCAGCGCGCGGCCGAGCGGATGCAGCCGGGCGACCAGGTGATCCTGTGCGTGGCGCAGCCCTCGTGGCTGTGGACCGAGGAGGACCCGCGCTCGTTCGACCGGATCGACCACTTCATCCGGGACGTCATCGCCGCGCGGGGCGGGCGGGTGCCGCTCATCCTCACCGGGGACCGCCACCACTACGCCCACTACTCCGAAGTGGACGGTGTGCGGCACCTGGTGGGCGCGGGGGGCGGCGGGGCGTACCTGTCGCCGACGCACACGCTGCCGGAGTCGCTGACGGCGCCGCGCAAGTCGGTGCCCGAACCCGATGCGCCCGAACGGGAGTACCGCCTCACCCAGACGTACCCGTCGAAGGCGAAGTCGCTGAGCTACGCGTTCGGGATCCTCGCGCGGCTGCCGTGGCTGAACAAGGGCTTCGTGGCGCTCATGGCCGTGGTCTCGCTCATCGCGACGGTGTCCATCCTGGAGGGCACCGGGACCACCGTGGCCGCGGCGGCGGTGCTCCTCGGTGCGGGCGTGGGCTTCGCGCACCCCGGGCAGGGCAGCCGCACCGGCAGGCACTACACGCTCGGGGCCCTGCACGGGCTCGCGCAGGTGGCGCTGTCGTGGACGGGCGCGCAGATCATCAAGCAGTTCGACGACGTGTCACTGTGGACGTACCTGGTCTACCTGCCGCTCGCCGGGCTCGCCGGGACCTGGCTCGTGGGTCTCTACCTCGTGGTCGCGAACCGCCTGGGCGTCAACGCCAACGAGCTGTTCGCGGGCATGTCGGTGATCGACCAGAAGTGCTTCCTGCGCATCCGCGTCGACGCCGAAGGGGCGACGGTCTACCCGATCGGGATCGACCGGGTCGGCCGCCGCTGGGCCGCCGACCCCGACGGGTCCGAGACGGACTCGTGGATCAAGCCGGTCGAAGCGCTGAAGCCGCGGCTCATCGAACCGGGCTTCGCCGCGTCCCATCCCGGGCCCAGCGCCGCGTCGCTGCCGCGGCAGAACCCGGTGCGGCGCTTCATGGCCCAGGCCGGGGAGTGGTGGCTGCGCCGCTAAGCGCCGCCGCCGCCGTCTCGGCCGGTCCTCCCCGTTAGTCGTCCTTGCGGGGCTCGGCCGGGGTCTCCATGACGGCGTCGGGGCCGT
This sequence comes from Glycomyces mayteni, assembly GCF_042428885.1. Classification (NCBI taxonomy): domain Bacteria; kingdom Bacillati; phylum Actinomycetota; class Actinomycetes; order Glycomycetales; family Glycomycetaceae; genus Glycomyces; species Glycomyces mayteni. The sequence continues at coordinate 345,621 of NZ_JBHMBP010000001.1, read as the reverse complement.
GCCCGCCGCGGCCCATGAGCCGGTGCAGCGCCGGGCTGAAGACCGCCAGGACCACCGCGGTGAGGATCGCGATCCCCGCGAGGATGTAGAAGAACGCCTGCTCGCCGACCTTCGGCACCAGGAACGCGTACGCCTGCCCGCCGAGGGGCGTGCCCACGGCCGGGCCGAGGAACCACACGCCCATCAACTGGCCCTTGAGGTTCGAGGGCGCGAGCTGCGTCGTCACCGACAGGCCCACGGGGGAGACGCACAGCTCGCCCCACGTCAGCAGCAGGTACACCACGACCATCCATCCGAGCGCGACCAGGATGCCTGAGTCGGCGCGGCCCTGGAGCCACCCGAGGAACACCCACGACAGGCCCGTCAGGCCCACGCCGAGCGCGAACTTGTACGCCGTGCCGAAGCCCGACCCGGCCTTGAGCCAGATCGCGCCGAAGATCGGGGAGAAGACCAGGATGAAGATCGAGTTGAAGTTCTGCACGCCGCCCGCGGGCAGGTGGAAGCCCCACGAGTCGAGGTCCACGGAGTTCGAGGCGAACGCGGTGAGGATCGAGCCCATCTGGAGGTACAGCATCCAGAACACGACGGAGGCGATGAACAGGCCGACGTACGCGCGCAGGCCCGCCTTCTCGGCGGCCGTCACGTCCTTCGCCTCGCCGAAGATGTAGATGAAGTACCAGACCGCGGCCGCGATCGACAGGATCGTGACGACGGTGGGCACCGTGGAGAGCGTCAGCGTCCCGGTGGCCGCCCAGATCGCGATCGCCACGGCCGCGATCACGAGCGAGACGACGACGACCCGCACTACCTTGCCGCGCTCGTCGTCGGCGAGGGGCCGCGAGGGCCCGATGCCGGTGTTCGTCAGGCGCGACCAGCCGCGCACGTACCAGAGCAGGCCCAGCGCCATGCCGACGGCGGCGGCGCCGAAGCCCAGGTGCCAGCGGTCGTCCCCGGCGAGGTAGGGCGTCACGAGGATGCCGAGGAACCCGCCGAGGTTGATGCCCATGTAGAACACGGAGAAGCCGGAGTCGCGGCGCGCGTCCGAGTCGCCGTCGTAGAGGCGCCCGACCATGACGGAGATGTTCGGCTTGAGCAGGCCCGAGCCGAGCACGACCAGGAACAGGCCGAAGAACACCAGGCCCGGCCCGCTCACCGGGATCGCCATGGAGATGTGGCCGCACATGATGATCACGCCGCCGATGAGCACCGCGCGCCGCGCGCCCAGGACGCGGTCGGCGAGCCATCCGCCCGGCAGCGACGTCAGGTACACCGCGCCGGAGTACAGCGACGCGATCGGCACGGCGACGGTGTCGCTCAGGCCCAGGCCGTTGTGGAGGACGCTCGCGGTGAGGAACGTCAGCAGGATGCCCTGGAGGCCGTAGAAGCTGAACCGCTCCCACATCTCGGTCCCGAACAGGACGGCGAGGCCGCGCGGATGCCCGAAGAAGGTCTTCTCGCGGCTCGCGGCCGGGTACTCGCGATGGGACATCTCGGTCCTCCCCGTGTCGATGGCGCTGCACTGCGCTCTCCGGTACCCGGCGCGACCGGCGCCGACACCTGCCGACGCTAACCTTTCGCGGGCCCGGAAGCGGCCGGAACGGGCGAACCTGCGTCCCCGAACGGATGCGGTGCGGTCATTTGTCTGATATGCGCGTTTACGTGGACTACGATCCGGCCTATGAGCGACGATCCTTACTGGAACCCCGGTCAGACCGACGAGCCGTCCGGCCGCTTCTCCGGCGGCGACCCGCTCGTCACCGACACGTTCGAGGGCTGGTGGCACGCCTCCTTCGACGTCGTCCAGCGCTCCTGGCGCACGGTCGGCCTGATCCTCCTCATCGGCGTGGTCCTGCCGCGCTGGATCCTCGGCGCCTACAACAACAACGTGCGCACCCCCGAGAAGGACGTGGTCGTCACCGACTGGGGCGCGTTCGTCCGCGAGTACTCCCCGGGCGTCCTCGCCGGGATCATCGGACTGATCTTGACGCTCGCGGTCCTGTACGTCTCCGGCTCGGCCGTCCTGGGCGCCGTGCGCACCGCCGCCGCCGAGGCCGCCGGGGGCTTCCTGTCCCTCGGCGAGGCGTTCTCCTTCGGGTTCAAGCGCGGCGGCCGGTTCTTCCTGTGGCTGCTGCTCGCCTGGGTCACCATCGCCGTCGGCCTGGTCCTGTGCATCCTGCCGGGCCTGTGGGCGATCTTCGCGCTCAGCCTCATGGCCCCCGCGGCCGTCTTCGAGGCCCGCCGCAGCCCCTACGCCCGGTCGATCCAGCTCACCCACTCGGCGTTCTGGCCCGCGCTCGGGCGCCTGTGCATCGTGGTGCTCGTCGCCATCGCCGCGAACATCCTCATCGCCATCATCGGGCTGCTGCTCGCGGGCGTGTGGCACGCGGTCTTCGCGGGCTGGCTCGCCGCGATCCTCACCGTCGTCACCGAGGCGATCATGGCGCTGCTGCTCCTGGCCCCGATGATCTGGGTCCTCTCGGCGTCCCTGTGCACGTACGCGTGGCTGCGCGGGCGCACCGAGTCCGTCTCCGCCACGTCCCTCTCGGCCGAGGCCTCGGGCGCGGCGGCCCCCGGCGGCTACACCGGCCCCGGCGAGCCCGGCCACCCCGGATCGCCCTCCCCGACACCGTAGGAACCGACGCGAAGCAGCGGACGCCGGGGTGAGAGCCCCGGCGTCCGCGCTTTCCACCACTGGTTCCGTGCCCCGGATTGGCACTCTCACGGCGAGAGTGCTACAACTGGGTTTGGCACTCACCGCTGGGGAGTGCTAAACACGCGATGAGGTGGTCGGGCCCCAGGGCCCACCGTCGCGGGTATGCCGCCTCACCGTCGACCACGAACGTTATCCGAAAGGAAGCCATCCACATGGCGAAGATGATCGCATTCGACGAGGAGGCTCGCCGCGGGCTGGAGCGGGGCTTGAACACCCTCGCGGAGGCCGTCAAGGTGACCCTCGGCCCCAAGGGCCGCAACGTCGTGCTGGACAAGAAGTGGGGCGCCCCCACGATCACCAACGACGGCGTGTCCGTCGCCAAGGAGATCGAGCTCGAAGACCCCTACGAGAAGATCGGCGCCGAGCTCGTCAAGGAGGTCGCCAAGAAGACCGACGACGTCGCGGGCGACGGCACCACCACCGCGACCGTCCTCGCGCAGGCCCTCGTCAAGGAAGGCCTCCGCGCGGTCGCCGCCGGCGCCAACCCGATCGGCATCAAGAAGGGCATCGAGAAGGCCGTCGCGGCCGTCGTGCAGCACCTCCAGGACTCCGCCAAGGAGGTCGACACCGAGGAGCAGATCGCGAACACCGCGTCCATCTCCGCGGGCGACACCACCGTCGGCGCCATCATCGCCGAGGCGATGGAGAAGGTCGGCAAGGAAGGCGTCATCACCGTCGAGGAGTCGAACACCTTCGGCCTCGACCTGGAGCTCACCGAGGGCATGCGCTTCGACAAGGGCTACCTGTCCGGTTACTTCGTGACCGACCAGGACCGCATGGAGGCCGTGCTCGAAGAGCCGTACATCCTCGTCGCGAACCAGAAGATCTCCGCGGTCAAGGATCTCCTCCCCACGCTGGAGAAGGTCACCCAGACCGGCAAGCCGCTCCTGATCATCGCCGAGGACGTGGACGGCGAAGCCCTCCCGACCCTGGTGGTCAACAAGATCCGCGGCATCTTCAAGTCGGCCGCCGTCAAGGCCCCCGGCTTCGGCGACCGCCGCAAGGCCATGCTCGGCGACATCGCCATCCTCACCGGCGGCCAGGTCATCTCCGAGGAGCTCGGCCTCAAGCTGGAGAACACCGACCTGTCCCTGCTGGGCCAGGCCCGCAAGGTCGTCATCACCAAGGACGACACCATCATCGTCGACGGCGGCGGCGACGAGGACGCGATCCAGGGCCGGATCAACCAGATCCGCGCCGAGATCGAGAACTCCGACTCCGACTACGACCGCGAGAAGCTCCAGGAGCGCCTCGCGCGCCTGGCCGGCGGCGTCGCCGTCATCAAGGTCGGCGCGGCCACCGAGGTCGAGCTGAAGGAGCGCAAGCACCGCGTCGAAGACGCCGTGCGCAACGCCAAGGCGGCCGTGGAAGAGGGCATCCTCCCCGGCGGCGGCACCGCGCTCGCCCAGGCCGACTCCGCGTTCGAGAAGGTCGAGGCCGAGGGCGACGAGGCCACCGGTGTGGAGATCGTCCGCCGCTCGCTCGGCGCGCCGCTCCGCGCGATCGCCGAGAACGCCGGCCTCGAAGGCGGCGTCGTGGTGGAGAAGGTCCGCGGCCTGCCGCAGGGCCACGGCCTCAACGCCGACACCGGCGAGTACGTCGACATGCTCGCCGCGGGCATCCCCGACCCGGCCAAGGTGACCCGCTCGGCGCTCCAGAACGCCGCGTCCATCGCCGCCCTGTTCCTGACCACCGAGGCCGTCGTCGCCGACGCCCCGGAGAAGGAAGGCGCCGGCGCCGCCGGCGGCGGCATGGGCGACATGGGCGGCATGATGTAGCAAGCAGCCCTTCGGGACTGCTGCTCAGGCCGACTGAGTACCGCAAGGGAGGACCCCTCACTGTAAAGTGAGAGGTTCTCCCTTTCTCTGTACTGGCCTCCAGTGCAGACGGCGCAGCCGCTGCGCAAGCGGCATACCGCCCCAACCACGGGCGGTATGCCGCCACGGCGGCCGCACCCGGCATTCGCTGCGGCAGTGGCGCACGCGACCGCACCCGATCGGGTGACACGGGGGCCTCGGGCGCCCGTTTCTGTCGGACCCGCATGCCAACCTGGCGCCTACGGTCCCCCTCTGGGAGGGTGGGGGCTAGGGACGGCATCACGGGCCTAAGCTCTTAACGCCCGAAATGTTTGCGCCCCAGCCGATTCGCGGCTCTTCACACCGTGTGCGACGGCGGCTAACCTGTGCACGTGTCCCCCGCACCCCGCCAGCCCCGCTCCGATCGCCGACTCGCAGCGCTCGCGTTCATGACCGGCATCCTCGCCGTGCTCGTCTTCACCTGCTACGTCGGCGGCACCGCCACCGAGTCGCGACTCGACGAGCCCGACCCGTTCCCCGCCGTGCCCGCACCCGAAGCGCCCGCATACCGCGACGACGGCCCGCTCCTGCTCGTGTGCACCGACGACGCCGAGGACTTCGCCGAACGCAACGAAGGCGTCGTCTACAGCGAGCGCATCGCCAACGAGCGCCTCCAAGACGACTGCCTCGCCGACGGCTTCCGCGACCTGCCCGCCGCCGTCGCCGCCGCCGAACCCGACACGCGCATCCAGATCCTCCCCGGCCACTACACCGTCGACGCCGCCATCGTCGTCGAGACCGAGCACCTCCAGATCGAGGGCGTCGGCGACAGCCCCGACGACGTGCAGGTCTCCGCGCACTTCGCCGCCGACACCGTCCTCACCGCCCACGCCGCCTCCGGCCTCTACGTCAAGGGCGTCTCCTTCGGCCAGGCCCGCGGCGCCGCCCTGCGGCTCACCGCCGTCGAGTCCGCGACCCTCGACGAAGTGGGCGCCTTCCAGAGCGACGGCGCCGGCATCCACGTCGCCGACTCCTCCGGCGTCGAGGTCCGCGACTGCCGCGCCGAAGCCGCCGACACCGCCGGGGTCCTCATCGAGAACTCGCACGCCGACGTCATCGGCTGCGAAGCCACCGGCAACGGCGCGGGCATCGAGATCCGCGGCACCGAGACCACCGCCAGCGCCGTCGGAAACCGCCTGCACGACAACACGACCGGACTCGTCGTCGCCGACTCCGGGCCCGCCGCCGACATCGCCGTCACCGACAACACCGTGTACGGCAACAACACCGACCACTACGCCCTCCTCGGCACCGCCGCCTGCGAGACCGATGCGGCCGAACGCGACTGGACCGGCGGCGACCTGTGCCCCGACCGCACCTACCCCTCTGGCGTCGGCATCCTCGCCGCGAACGGCACCGGCACCGCCGTCACCGAGAACCGGATCTGGAACCAGCAGACCGCCGGGATCGCCGCCTGGGGCGCCCCCGGACAGGACGCGGGGCTCGGCGGCGACCGGAACACGTTCAGCGAGAACACGTACGGAGTCCGCGAGGACGGCGCCCGGCACCGCAACCGCCTCGACGTGTGGTGGGACGGGACCGGCGCCGCGACCTGCTTCGACGAGCCCGGCACGCACCGCACCACCCCCGCGGTGCTCCCCGCCTGCGGCGGCGACGTCGCACGCATCGCCGGAGACCCGCTGCGCACCTTGAAGGTCTGGGAGTGCGGGCTCGGGGACGGCGACGACCCGTCGGCGACCTGCGATTGGCTCGGGGCGCGCTTCACCGACCGGCTGGAGTTCCAGACCGCCGTCGCGTTCGCCGCGGTCCTGCTGTTCCTCGCGGGCGCCGGGTGGCTCGGGGCCGCGAGGTCCCCGAACCCGCCGCGGGCGGGCGCGATGACGTTCTCCGCCATAGCGACCGGGTGCGGGGCGCTGCTGTTCGTGCTCGCGGTGTGGTCGGGCCGGGCCGACTACGAGGCGCTCGCGGTGGCCCTGTGGGGCGGCGGGTGGCTCCTGGCCGGGCGGTCCTGGTACCGGGCCGGGGTGCGGTTCCTCGGCGGGTTCACCGTGATCGTCGGGGGCCTAGCGGTGCTCGACGCGATCGACCGGGGGGTCGTGACGCTCGCGCCGATGCCGGTGTCCCCGGCGTGGCTGTGGCTCGGACTCCTGCCCTTGTGGACGCTGTTCGCGCTCGGCGCGGCCTTCGGGCCCCGCCGCCGGGAGGCGGAGCCGGTGCAGGTCGAGCGCACTCCGGTGACCGCGCCGATGAGCGACCGCTGGGACTGGTGAGCGGCCGGGCCGGCGGAATCCGGCTCGGATTCACGGAACCGGCGCGGGGCCCGATCGCGTACTGTTGCCCCATGACTTGGACCTGGAAGCTCGAAGACGCCGACGGCAACGCCATCGAAACCCCCGACAGCGACCTGGGCAGCCAGGGCGACGCGGAGTCGTGGCTGGGCGAGCGGTGGCGCGAGTTCGCCGACCAGGGCGCGGCGGTCGCGGTCCTCGTGGAGGACGGCGCCACGGTCTACCGCATGGACCTCACCCCCGCCGAGGAGTAGGCCGCACCCCCGCGACCTGTCCGGGCCGGGCGGTTCGCGCCGACCGGCCGACTCGTCCCGCTGCCGCGTCCCATTGTCGTACCCCGCAGGCACTCTTGCAGCCGGGGGCGACTGCGAACCGACACCCCCGACCGCGGGGGCCGGAGGCGAGCGTCGCCGACCGGCCCCGGTCCGTAATAGGCTGGGCCGCGTGACCACAACCGGCACCCTCACTCTGACCGCCACCCGCGCCCGCGCCGCGCTCGACGCGCGGCGCGGCATCGTCCGCCTCCACCCCGAGGCCCTCACCGCCCTGGGCCTGCGCCCCGGCGACGCCGTCGGGATCACGGGGCGGCGCACGACCGCCGCGATCGCCCTCGAAGCCGACCGGTACGCGTCCCGCCGCGCCCTCTACGCCGACGACCTCACGCTCGGGAACATCGGGGCCCGCGACGGCGACCCCGTGCGCCTCGCGCCGATCGCCCTCACCGCCGCCGACCGGGTCGTCCTGTCGGGCCCGGCTTCCGCGGTCGCCGTGGTCGACCCGGACACGCTGCGGCTCGCGCTGCTGTCGAAGGTCGTGTGCGAGGGCGACGACGTCTCGCTCCTGCCGATCGAGCTCGGCCCCTCCGCGCGGGACGCGGTCACCGCGACCCGCCGGACCCTCAACAACACGCTCGGCATGGGCTGGACCACCATGGTGCTCAACGTGGTCGAGGCCGATCCGGCCCGCGGCGCGATGATCACCTCCGACACCCGCGTGGAGTGGGTCGGCGAGGTCCGCACCGCCGTCGATCTCCCCGCCGACCTGCCGCTGCCCGCGGGCCGCGCGCCCGGGGAGCGGATGCCCGCCTCCTACGGCGGGGCCGCGAGCGCGGCCCGGCCCCGCGCCGAGGCCCGCGCGCCCCTCGCCGACACGCCTGCGCCGCAGGCGGTCCCGGGCGTCGCCCCGATCCCCTACGACGAGCTCGCGGGCGCGAAGATCCCCGCCGAGGAACTGCGGGAACTGCTCGACCTGGGCTTCAACCACCGCGAGGTCCTCAAAGTGGTGGGCACCGACATGGCGCTGGGCGTGCTCGTCTCCGGCCCCTCGGGCGCCGGGAAGGCCACGATCGTCCGCTCCGTCGCCGAGGCGGTCGGCGCACGCGTCAGCGAGGTCTCCGGCTCCGACCTCGCGGCCCTGGAGGCGAACGCCGCGGCCGACCGGCTCCGCTCGGCCGTCGCCGCACTCGCCGTCCCCGGGGTGCTCCTCGTCCGCGGCGTCGAGCACCTGGCGCCCGCGGGGCGCCGGACCCCGTTGGGCACCATGTTCTCCCGCCTCGTGGAGGAGGTCCTCGCGGAGGCGGGCGAGCACGCCGTGGTGTGCACGACCGCGCGCGTCGAGGACGTCGACGCCGCCCTGCGCTCGCGCCTGGAGCACGAGGTCGTCGTCCCCATGCCCGACGCGGAAGCCCGCCGCGACCTGCTCGTGTACTTCACGCGCTCGATGAAGGTCGCCGAGGACGTCAAGCTCGAAGGGGTCGCCCACCGCGCCCCCGGCTACGTCGCCTCCGACCTCGCGGTGATGGTCCGCGAGGCGGGCGTGCGGGCCGCGCTGCGCGCCAAGGACGGCGGGGCGACCGCGCTCCAGAACGCCGACTTCGACGGCGCGCTCGAATCGGTGCGGCCCACCAGCCTCGCCGGGGACTCCGTGGAACTCGGCGGGCTCACCCTCGCCGACGTCGGCGGCATGGAGGACCTGAAGCAGACCCTTACCGAGACGGTCCTGTGGCCCCTCACGTACCCGGACGCGTTCACACGCCTGGGGATCGAGGCCCCGCGCGGCATCCTCCTGTACGGCCCGCCCGGGTGCGGGAAGACGTACATCGTGCGCGCGGTCGCGGGGGAGGGCCACGCGAACGTCATGAGCGTCAAGGGCTCCGAGCTGCTGAACAAGTGGGTCGGCGAGTCGGAGAAGAACGTGCGGGAGCTGTTCCGCCGGGCCCGCCAGGCCAGCCCCACCCTCATGTTCTTCGACGAGCTCGACGCCCTCGCGCCGGTCCGCGGGGCCGGGACCGACGGCGGCACCGCCGACCGGGTGGTCGCCGCGCTCCTGACCGAGCTCGACGGCGCCGAGGCCCTGCGCGACGTCGTCGTCGTGGGCGCCACCAACCGGCCCGACATGATCGACCCGGCCCTGCTGCGCCCCGGCCGCCTGGAGCGCCTCGTGTACGTGCCGCCGCCCGACGCGCGGGGTCGCGCGGACATCCTGCGCGCCAACGCGAAGAACGTCCCGTTCGCCGAGGACGTGGACCTCGACGCCGTCGCCGACGAGCTGTGGCTCTACTCGGCCGCGGACTGCGCGGCCCTGGTCCGGGAGGCCGCCCTGACGGCCATGCGCGAGTCCCTCGACGCGAGCATCGTCAGCGCCGGGCACGTCGAGCAGGCGATGGAGCGGGTCCGGCCGAGCCTGGACCCCGAGCAACTGGAGTACCTGGAGAACTACGCCTCCAACCGCGAGGGCTGAGCGCCCGATCGATGCCTTCTTGCGGGCGGCCGACCTCGTCAGGTCGGCCGCCCGCGTGCTCCGCGGAGCGGTGCTGTCGGCGGGGACCCGAGCGCGGGTGGGTTCCCGCGCTCGGGTCTCGGTATGGCGACGTTCGCGAATCCCCTCTGTCGCCGCCATCCCGCCGACAGCGGATGACGTTTTTTGCTATCTACTACAACAGGTGGGGCAGCGGAGTGTCGAATGCGAACTTCGTACTTGTGGATAACTCTGTGGACGAGTCCTGTGGATGAGGGCGGTGCTCAAAAAAGAGAGCAGTGCTCTTGTATTTTCGGCGAGGGTGTGCGATCGTTGTTCTCAACAGAGAGCAGTGCTCTCGAATGAGAGAGAGGGAACTCCAGTGACCGACCACGTCATCCTCGGCAAAGGCCAGATCGGCTCCACCGTCGCGAGCCTCCTCGCCGAGCGCGGCGAGCGCGTGCGCGTGCTCAGCCGCTCCGGCGGCCCCTCGCAGCCGGGCATCGAGCACGTCAAGGTCGATGCCCGCGACGCCGAGGCCCTCACCGCCGCCGCCAAAGGCGCCGACGTCATCTACAACTGCGCCAACCCCGCCGGGTACCACCAGTGGGCCGACGAGTGGCCGCCCATGTTCGCCGCCATCCTCGCCGCCGCCAAAGCCCACGGCGCGGGCCTGGTCAACACCGGCAACCTCTACGTCTACGGCCCCGTCACCGAGCCCATGACCGAGCGCACCGCCCTCCGCTCGCCAGGGCACAAGGGGCAGATCCGCATCAAGATGTGGAACGACGCCATGGCCCTCCACGAGAGCGGCGACCTCCGCTTCACCGAAGCCCGCGGCTCCGACTACTTCGGCCCCGGCGCCCTCGCCGACGCCATGCTCGGCGAGCGCGTCGTCCGCCCCGTCGTCCAGGGCAAGCGCACCGTCACCGTCCTCGGCGACCGCGACGCCCCCCACTCCTTCACCTACATCCCCGACGTCGCCCGCGCCCTCATCCGCCTCGGCGGCGACGACCGCGCCTGGGGCCGCCCCTGGCACGTCCCCACCGCCCCGGCCGCCTCCCAGCGCGAGATGATCCAGGCCATGGCCCGCCTCCTCGGCCGCGGCCCCGTGCGCGTCGCCACGATGCCCTGGTGGTTCCTCATCCACGTCGTCGGCGCCGTCGAGCCCGCCATGAAGGGCATGGCCGAGACCCGCCATCAGTGGGACGGGCCGTACGTCATGGAGTCCGCGGACTTCACCGACACGTTCGGGGACAAGGCGACCGACACCGACACGGCGCTGGCCGAGACCCTGGAGTGGTGGCGCCGCCGCCTCGCCGCCTAGCACCGGGTGTTCGCGGACAGTTCACCCCTGCGCAAGCAACCGGCCACGGCCCCGGGGCGTTCTCACGGCATAGTCACGCTCCCGCCCAGAGGAAGTGAGCCCATGCGACTGTCGCCCCTCGTCCCGGCCGCTCTCAAGCGCCGCCTGCGCCGCGCCGCCCCGCGGTCCAAGGAGTTCCTGCACGTCATCGCCACCCGCCACGGGATCGGCGTGTTCGACGAGCAGTGGTTCGCCTACCGCCAGCTCATGATGGAGCACCTGACGCTCGCCTCGCTCGACGCCCAGACCGACCGCGACTTCATCTGGGTGATCGGGGTCGACCGGGACATGCCCCCGGCCGCCCGCAAGCGCCTCGACGGCCTCGCCGAGGGCCGCCCGTACATCAGGATCGCCGAGACCGAGCTCAAGCGCGACTTCGTGCCCGACCTCGCGGCCTGGGTCCGCCAGGAGGCGAAGGCCCGCAAAAAGGGCTGGGTCCTCACCACCCGCCTGGACGACGACGACGCGATCCACCGCGGCCTCACCGGCCGCCTCCACGAGGAGGCCGCCGCGTACCTGGCGGCGGGCGGCACCGCGCCCGCGATCCTCTCGCCGGTCCTGGGCTGCAACTGGGTGCCGTCCCGGGCCGCCGGGCACCGCGCCTACCACCACAGCCCCTCGATCGGACTGAGCCTCCTGGAGCGGGCGGGGGACCCGGGCACGGTCTACCGCAACAACCACCGCACGCTCGCGCAGGTCCTCGCCCCCTGGAACTACAACGTGCGCCACCTCGACGGCGAGACCATGTGGTGGCTGTACGCCCACACCGGCCTGTCGCACATGCAGAGCGAGGGCTCGGACCGGATGGACAAGGTCGCCGGCCACCGCCGCGCCTTCGCACTGGACGCGGCGAGGCTGGCCCCGTTCGGCGTCACCGCCGAAGGGGCCAGGGCCATCCGCGAGACCCCCGAGCCGGAGGTGGGCGGCACGCTGTTCGAGCTCAACCGCCGGGGTCTGGACCTGGAGGACGAGATCCACTCGCTGCGCGAGGCGGCCCGCGGCGGGGACGCGGCGGCTGTCGAGCGGATCGCCGAGCTGCACGCGCGGCGGCGCGCGATCCACGAGGACCTGATCCGCTAGGCCAGTTTCTTCTGGAAGACGGTCTCGTGCCCCGCGAGGCGGTAGCCCACGGCCTCGTTGATGCTGATCATCTGCGAGTTCGACTCGGCGTTGCCGGTCCACACGCGCCGCATCCACGGGCGCATCGACCGCAGCCGCCGCTGGTTCGCGATCTTGAGGATCGTGCCGAGGCGGTGCCCGCGGAAGCGCGGGTCCACGATCGTGTTGCCCTGGTGGCAGTCCCGCTCGTTCCCGGCGGTCACCTGGATCTCGGTGAACCCGGCGACCTCGCCGCTCTCGCGGTGCACGACGGCGGTCTGGAGGTTGAGCTGCCCCTTCTGGAGGCGCTGGCGCTCCCACAGGCGCAGGGTGTCGGCGGTGATGCGGCCCTCCTGGAGGTCCCAGTCGCCCAGCGGCATGTCGGTGTACATGCGGGCGTTGAGGTACGCCATGCCCTCGATGACATGTTCGGGCGGGACGCCGTGGAAGCTGACCAGCTCGAAGCCGTCGGCCTTCGCCCAGGCCGCGTCCCAGACCCGGTCGAGCTCGTCCTCGTCGACCGCGTCGAGGTCGCACATGCGCACGGCCGCTTCGAGGGACCGCTTGTAGCCGTTGTCGATCAGGAACGGGCCGCCGTCGCCGCGCACGTCGGGGGCGCTCTCGTGGGGGACCGCGAGCCACGTCGAGACGGTGGTGCGCCCGTCGGCGGCGGCGCGCTCCTCGGCGTGCCGCAGCAGGGCCGAGCCGATGCCGCGGCGGCGCGATCCGGGGCGGACGCCGGCCGAGAAGTTCGCGAGGTGGGTGTTGTCGCGGTCGGAGAGCACCAGGGTGAGGTAGCCGAGGACCTCGCCGTCGCAGACGGCCGCCCACTGCTCGCGGCGGTTGTCGGGGTCGGGGACGACCAGGCCGACGAGGGGGCCGAGCGGGCGCCACGGGCTCAGGCCCTGGAAGTCGTGCTCCTCCACCGATTCCTGCGCGTCGAGCCAGGACTGGACGAGCCCGTGGTCGGAGGGGTCCACCCGGACGATGTCGAAATGCGTCATGGCCTGAGCCTGGCAGAGGGGTGCGACGCGGGCAAGCCGTTAGCGGCCGCGGATGCGGGGAAGGTTTGGGGGAGTGGGGATCCGGTTACACCCATGCCGGGACGGAAACACCGGGGCAGGGTGGTCGGGAGACCGCAGTTCCTGACACCGGCTGGCGCTGCTCGACACGTTCTAGCCCCAGGACTCGCAGTCAACCGGGTGAGTGGCGACAGGACGTCTGCGGCCTCCCGCACCAAGAATTCTTGCTCATTCAGTGAATACGGTCAAGACCCGAACTTCTCTTGTTTTTGTCGGGTACCCGACACTTCACTTCACAACGGTCACTGTGAGTGATAATTTCAGGAGTTCGGAAAGCGTTTGACGAGCAGGGATTCCGAACTCCTGACTCCATTCAGGAAACTAGAATGCCCGCGTCCTTCGCCGCTTTCAACGACGGCTTCACGGTATGCGTCGGCCCCACCAGGGACGACACCGCGTCCAGTGTCTTCAGTCCCTCACCGGTGTTGTAGATGACGGTCTCCGCCTCCGGGTCGAGGCTCCCCGCCTCCAAGAGCTTACGGAGCGTAGCGACGACGACGCCGCCGGCCGTTTCAGCGAACACGCCGGTGGTCGCGGCGAGGAGCTTCACTCCGTCGCGGATCTCGTCGTCGGAGACCTTCGCCATCCCGCCGCCCGTCGAGCGGCACGCCTCGATCGCGTAAGGCCCGGCCGCCGGGTCGCCGATGTTGAGGCTCTTGGCGATCCCGGTGGGCTTCACCGGGGTGATGACGTCGGTGCCCGCGTCGAACGCGTCGGCGATCGGGCTGCACCCGGCCGACTGCGCCCCGAACACCCGGACCTTCCCCGGGGCCGTCAGGCCGATCTCCGCGGACTCCTCGAACGCCTTGTGGATCTTGGTCAGCAGCTCGCCCGAGGCCATCGGCACCACGACCTGCTCCGGCAGCCGCCACCCGAGCTGCTCGGCGACCTCGTACCCGAGGGTCTTGGAGCCCTCCGCGTAGTACGGGCGGATGTTCACGTTGACGAACGCCGTCGACTCGAAGTCGTCGGTCTCCGTCAGCTCCGAGCACAGGCGGTTCACGTCGTCGTAGGAGCCCTCGACGGCCACGAGCGCGCCGCCGTAGATCGCCGACTGCACGATCTTCCCCGGCTCCAGGTCCGAGGGGATGAACACGATCGACGGGACGCCCGCGCGCGCGGCGTGCGCCGCCACCGAGTTCGCCAGGTTCCCCGTGGACGCGCACGCGAACCGGTCGAACCCGAGCTTCACGGCCGCCGACACCGCGGTCGACACGACCCGGTCCTTGAACGAGTGGGTCGGGTTCGCGCTGTCGTCCTTGACCCACAGCTTCCTCATGCCGAGGGCCTTCGCCAGGTGCTCCGCGTCGATGAGCGGGGTCAGGCCCGGGTTCAGGCTCACCCGGTCCCCGGGGTGGACGCCGACCGGCAGCAGCGGCGCGTACCGCCAGATGTTCTGCGGGCCCGCCTCGATCTGCGCCCGCGTCACCTTCGCGAGCTCGTCCAGGTCGTAGTCCACTTCGAGCGGCCCGAAACACTGCCAACAGGCGTGCTGGGCGACCAGGTCGTAGGTGGCGTCGCAGTTGCGGCAGACCAGTCCCTTGGCCGGGCTGTCGGCGAAAAGGGCATTCGACATACGAGAAGGCTCCTCCCTCATCTTTCCCGCTCGTGGCGGGCCGGATTTGGCACCTGCCGACCGACGTCGGTGGTTGCCGCAGCTTCGCAGGGCCGGACCCCTCAGCTGCTCTGGATGAAGTACGAGCGAAATGCTACGGGTGCGTGACCGGAATCGGCAACAACAGTTCCAACTTCCGAGACGAGGCGCACGGCGCCGTCTAACGGCCCGCCCGGGTCGCCTCCCACACCGCGCGCGCGTCCGCCGTCCCCGCCACGTCGTGGACCCGCACGCCCCACGCGCCCGCCTCGAACGCCAGCACCGACGTCGCCAGCGTCGCGGCCTCCCGCTGCCCCACCGGGCGCGGCTTCCCGCTCTCGTCGCCCAGCAGCCGCCCCAGGTACGACTTCCGCGACGACCCGAACAGCACCGGGTACCCCAGCGCCACGAACTCGTCCAGGTGCGCCGACAGCCGCCAGTTGTGCTCCGCGGTCTTCGCGAACCCGAGCCCCGGGTCCAGGATCAGCCGGTCCCGCTCCACGCCGTTGTCCAGGGCCGCCTCGGCCCGGTCCTCCAGCTCGGCCTTCACGTCGGCCACCACGTTCTCGTACTTCGCGAGCTGCTGCATGTCCGCCGAGTGCCCCCGCCAGTGCATGAGCACCCACCGCACGCCCGTGTCCGCCACGACCCGCGCCATGTCCGGGTCCGCGAGACCGCCCGACACGTCGTTCACGACGCTCGCGCCCGCCCCGATCGCCGCCGCCGCGACCGCCGCGCGGGTCGTGTCGATCGAGACCGCAAGGCCCCGTTCGACCAGCGCCGCGATCACGTCCACCACGCGGGACGTCTCGGTCGCCGCGTCCACCCGGTCCGCGCCCGGGCGCGTCGACTCGCCGCCGACGTCGATCAGGTCCGCGCCGTCGGCGCCCATCTGCTCGCCGTGCGCGACCGCGTCGCCGAAGTCGAGATAGCGCCCGCCGTCGGAGAACGAGTCGGGGGTGATGTTGAGGATCCCCATGATCTGCGGGCGGGCCGGCCCGGTCCCGGCGCTCTGCGGTGTGGTCACGGACTCGACGTTACCCGCGCCCGGAGCGCGAACGCCTCGCATTAAGCCAGGTCCGTGAGGTCGAGCACGTGCCACACGAGGAGCTCCCCGGTGCCCGTGGACCACCACAGCCGCCGCGCGTCCGCCCCGGCCCGCCCCGCACTGGACGCGACCAGGAACGCTTCGCCCGCTTCGAGGTCGAACAGCGTCACCTCCGTCGCGTCGCCCGCGGCCACCGACCGCTCGGCGAGCGGCTCGAAGCGGTCCACCAGTCCCACATCGGGGGACACCGCCGACGTGAACCCCTCGGCGACCGTGACCCTCCCGGTCCCGTCTGGACGGACGAGGTCCGTGCGGGCCCCGTCCTCGGCGTTCACGATGAGGCGGCACCACGTCGCCGAGCACAGCGTCAGCTCCTCCGCGCCGGAGAAGACCTTCACGCCCGCACCGGTGTCGGTGCGCACCAGCTGCGCCCCGCCGAGGGAGTCGGACCCGGCGCTCGCCAGCCACGGCCACGCCGCGGCCTGCCACGCGCCCCGGTGGCCCGTCACCGCCACCTCCCCGCCCTCGACGGGGACCGACCGGTGCTCGGTCACGAGCGTCCCGGAGCGGGCCGTGGCGAGCCAGTGGAGCCCCTCGGCCGCGAACTGGAGGTCGTACGCCGAACCGGACGCGATGACGTCACCGGTGTCGGCGGTCAGCAGCGCGGCCGCACCCGGCTTCCCGTCGGCGCCGCGCGGCGCCGTCCACAGCTCGGAGGCCACGCGGCCCTGCGCGTCGGGCACGGAGGTGATCCACGCGAACCGCTCGTCGGTCGCCGCGGCGGCCACGACCCCGGGGACCGTCCCGGGCTCGGCCAGCACGGTCGCGGCCGCGCCGCCGGTCTCGTCGAGCTCCACATAGAGCAGGCTCCCGGCCCCGTCCGTCGCGAGCGCCCTGTCGTCGTCGAGGACCTTCAGCGGCGTCCACGCCCGGCCGCCGGCGGTCCCGGGCCAGTCGACCGGCTCGGCGTCCCACGTCTCCCACACCGTCGGCGCCGCCGCGGGCGGCGCGGCGGTCTCGGGCCGGTCGGGCGAGGGCCACGCGAGCCACGCGAGCGCGAGCACCGCCGCCCCGGCGAGTGCGAACCGCTGCGCGCCGTCCAAGCCGCCGTCCCAGCTCTAGTCGCGCTCGCGGGACTTGTACAGGTAGAGCAGGCCCGCGCCCACGCCCGCGGCCGTGGCGGCGGGCAGCGCGAGCTTCGCGGCGCGGCGGCCGCGCCGGTAGTCCAGGACCGGCCAGCCGTGGTGGCGGGCCTGGCGCGCCAGGCGCGTGTCCGGGTTGACGGCGATGGCGCGGCCGACCTTCCGCAGCATCGGCAGGTCGTTCGCCGAGTCGGAGTAGGCCGTGCACTGGGACAGGTCGAGGCCGCGCTCGGCCGCGAGCTGGGCGATGCCCTCGGCCTTCGCCGGGCCGTGCATGAGGTCGCCGACGAGGCGGCCGGTGTAGCAGCCGTTCTCGATCTCGGCGATCGTCCCGAGCGCGCCGGTCAGGCCCAGTCGCGCGGCGAGGACCCCCGCCAGCTCGACCGGGCTGGCGGTCACGAGCCAGACCTCCTGGTCGGCTTCGAGGTGCCGCTCGGCGAGGCGCCGCACGGGCGCGAGGATGCGCGGGGAGATGTCGCGGTCCACGACCTCCTCGCACAGGGCCCGCATCTCGTCCACCGGGTACCCGGCGACCAGTTCGAGCGCCGAGGACTTGATCTGCGAGATGTGCCCGTGGTGCTCGACGCCCTGGAACTTGAACCGGGCCTGCTTCCACGCGAAGCCGAGGATGTCGCGCCCGGAGAGGACGCCGTGGCGGGCCAGCGCGCGGGCCAGGTAGTACGTGGACGCGCCGTGCATGAGGGTGTTGTCGACGTCGAAGAACGCCGCGGAGGGGATGTGGGCGAGCTCGTCCTCGCCGGGCGCACCGGGCTCGACGACGACGGAATGGGGGTTGGGCTGGGTGCGAGCGACGCCGCCGCCCCGCACTGCCGTGGAACGGGGTGTGGCGGAGGCGCTGGAGGAAGCCTCGATCTCTGACACCCTGAAAGCCTACAAGCCCAAGGCAGACGGCCTGTAACGCGAGGACGCGAGCCCGGTGAATTTCCAGTGTGGCCTTGTTCATGTATGGCCCCCGTCGCGTGCCTCGGCTACGGGTGGGCGGAAATGCGGCCTTCGCTCCGGTCCCGGTCGGGGGCGCGCGGAAGGGCCGGGTCGCCTCGCGGCTCCCCGGCCCTGCTCCGCACCTTGCTTCAGCGGCGGGTGATCAATTGAACAGGTCCGAGATGATCCCGGTGAGCTCGCCGAGGACGTCGTCCTGCTCCTCGGCGCCGGTGGTCGGGTCGGAGGCGGGGCTGGCGGGCCCGCCGCTCGTCGGGTCGGAGGCGGGCGCGTCGGTCTGCTCGGCCGAGTCGGTCCCGGCGGTCGCGCCGCCGTCGGCGCCGGTGGCGTCGCCGTCCGAGGGCTCGGCCTCGGTGTCGGCGGTGCCGCCGGTGGACCCGGGCGAGGCGGGCTCGGTGGCGTCGACGTTGCCCTGCGCGCAGGTGCCGGGGATCGGCCCGAGGTCGTCGGCGCCGCCGCCGGCCTCGGTGCAGTCGAGGGCTTCGCGCAGCTCGACGGACCTGACGGCCGCGGCCTCCAGGACCGACGCGAGCTCCTCGCCCGCGTCCCGCGCGTCCCCGCCGAGGTCGCCGACGAGGTCGTCGAGGACCCAGCGGTGCTCGTTGGCGAACAGGTCGAGGTAGTCGAGGGGGGCCGGGTCGCCGTCCGCGACCGCGAGCTCGCCGAGGAGCGCGCTGGCGCTCTTCAGCTCCGACGTGGCGTCGGTGAGCGCGTCGGCGGCCGCGGCGTCGTCGTCGGCGACGAGCTGCGCCTCCTGGATGCGGGTGCGCGCGAACTCCAGGTAGAGCTGCGCGCGGCCGAGGTCGTTGCCGGCGAGGGCGAGCTGCGCCCGCTCGGTGGACCGCTTGACGTTGTAGAGGGTCTCGCCGGGGAGGGCGTCGCCGGAGGCCGCGGAGACCCCGGAGATGGCGACGGTGCCGGTGAGCAGTGCCGCGACGATCGCGATGCGCCTGCCGCCGCGGGGGCGGCGGGGGAACATCTCGTCGAGGACGGGCGCGCGCCTCGTCTCGGGGACGGCGGCGCTGGCGCGGTGCCTGGCGGTGACGCCGATCCCCTCTTCGGTGGCGACGGCCATGAGCCGCCTCCTGGTGGCGTCCTGCCAGTCCCTGGACGGGCGCGCGGCGTTGACGAGCTGGTCGCCCAGCCCTCCGAGCCGCTCGGTGACGCCGACGAGTTCGGCGAGTGCCTCTGCCGACGCACCCGATGCGTCCGCGCTGCGGCGCGAGTGAGGGAGGGTGGGTCCTTGGGAGTCAAGCAGCCGCGCGAAATCCTCCGCGCGTCGGCGCTCCATAGGGTTCAATGTCACCGGGCACACCCCCTCTCACTGCATGGATCCTGCTCCTGTACTGAGAACAACGCACGAGTAGCCCCTGAGGTTACGGTTCGCCGCGAACCTTGCGTTTCGGACCACATCGTCCTCGTCGCGGTAGGGTCTCGCGGCGGTATCGGGCCGGTAAAGAGCCCTGACCTGGCAGTTCCGGTCCGCCGTGAGGAGGCGGATCGTCGATTACGGGATTGCGGGCCGAAGCCCTTGGGAACGGGTGGTGTCGGGTTCCCGACGCATGCGGCCGGGAGGGCGGTGGGGGATCGGACGGCCGTCAGCCTCGGAAGCCGTCGGGGAGGAGCCGGGCGAGCGTGCGCACGGCCCGGTACTGGAGCGCTTTGACCGCGCCCTCGTTCTTGCCCATGGTGCGGGCGGTCTCGGCGACGGTGAACCCCTGGAGGAAGCGGAGCACGATGCACTCCTGCTGGTCGGGGTTCAGCTTCTTGACGGCCGTGAGGAGCGTCGCGTTCGTCAGCTTCTCCAGTGCGGCGGTCTCCGGCGAGGTGCTCGGGTCGTGGTCCTTCTCGTCGGCGCCGAGGACGTCGGGCTTGACGATCTCCAGCCGGTACCGGCCGGACTTGAAGTGGTCGACCACGAGGTTCCGCGCGATGGTCACCAGCCACGCGCCGAAGGCCCTGCCCTGCCAGCTGAAGCTGGAGATGCGCCGCAGCGCCCGCAGGAACGTCTCGGACGCGAGGTCCTCGGCGAGCTGGGCGTTGTTGACGCGGAAGTAGATGTAGCGGTAGACCGTGTCGTTGTACCGGTCGTAGATCTCGCCGAAGGCGCCCGGGTCGCCGTCCTGGGCGCGCGCGACGAGGTCGGCGACCTCGTCGCCGTCGACCTGGTCCTCGTGCTGGTCGGTGCCGCGCGGCTCCGCGGCGCCTCCGGCCGCGCCGGGCCCGGTGCCCCGGCCGGGCCGCACCTGGTGCTGCTCGGCGGTGCCGGTGTCCAGGCTGAGGACCGTCCACACGGCCTGCTTCAGCCGGGCGAAGGTCGGGGCCGGGTGCTGCGCGAGCAGCGAGCTGATCGATCCTGCGTTGAAGTAAGGGGCGATGTCTGCTGTGAGCACTGCCGAGTCGTGGCTTGCCACAGCCAAGGTCGGTGCAATACCGGGCACTAGTGGCCTCCTCGTGTGAGGGGTCGTCGGGCCGAGTCGAGTGAACGGATCCCGCAGGGACTGACCCGCCTGAGTCTAGAAATCCGCGGGGTCGGCGACGCGTATTTGCGTTCGGCGTGTCGCGCTCGGTGACGGGTGTGCGGGGGTTGATGTCGGCGCGCGCCCGATGCGCCGGCGTACCCTTCGTTGCGGGGGCGGAATCCCACCATTACCTCCCCAAACGTTCGGTGGTCCGCGGCCGCGGACCGGTTGTGCCTCAATAGTGATCGAGGAATGACGGAGGGTGTCGCACAAGCTGTGCGATCCGGGCCGACTTCTTGGAATGACGGAGGGAGCAGGGTGAACAGGCTGACGCTGCTGACTACAAAGGAATGCCACCTGTGCGTCGCGGCGCGCGAGGCGCTCGACCTGGTGGCGGCCCGGACCGGCGAGGAGTGGACGGAGGTGGACGTCGCCGACGACGATGCGTACGCGCGCGACTACGGCGACCGGCTCCCGGTGCTGCTGCTCGACGGGAGGGAGCACGGCTACTGGGACGTGGACGTCCCGCGGCTGCTCAAGGACCTCGGCGCGACTCCCGCGTGAGGCGACACACCGACAATTATCTGAAATACCGCCCCACAACGGTCTTTTAGGGCAAAATTCTGGCGGACGGCGGCTCGCCGGGACGTCTGCAATTTCGGTACAGCCGGGCCTGGCCCGGTGATACGGGGGTGTACCGCGCAGCGACCGCGAGCCGCCGAGTCCGTTCACCCCTCCGTTCCCCCCGCGACACCCACTTCATAAGCTGAGTGGCGCGCCGGTGCACGGCGGCGCGGATCGGACCTGGAGCTCCAGCATTGACGACCACCGGTGAAGGCACAGGCCAGCGGGCCGCCGCGGTCCCGCCTGCGGCGGCGGCCGACCTCCCCGCCGCGACCGTCAGGCGCCTGCCCGAATACCTCCGCGCCCTCGGCACGCTCTCCGAGTCCGGCGTCGACACCGTCTCCTCCGAGACCCTCGCGGCCGCCACGGGCGTCAACTCCGCGATGCTCCGCAAGGACCTCTCCCAGCTCGGCGCCTCCGGGATGCGCGGCGTCGGCTACTCCGTCGCCAACCTCGCCACCCACATCGCCGGTGTGCTCGGACTCACCAAGGACTCCCGGGTCGCCATCATCGGCCTCGGCCACCTGGGGCAGGCCCTCGCCCGCTACCCCGGATTCTCCGAACGCGGGTTCGACATCGTTGGCCTCTTCGACGCCGACGCGGGCATCATAGGCAGGGACCTCGACGGCCTGCGGGTGCGCGACGTGGCGCTCCTCGCCGGGGCCGTGCGTGACGAAGGCATCAACATAGGGGTGATCGCCACACCCGGCGCGGCCGCCCAACACGTGGCCGACCTCCTCGTAGATGCTGGTGTCACAAGCATTCTCAACTTCGCCCCGTGCGTCCTCGCCGTCCCCCAGGGAGTGGCGGTCCGCAAGGTCGACCTGGCCGTCGAGCTCCAGATCCTCTCATTCCACGAACACCACAAGACGCTCAGCAGGCCGGAAACAGACGTCTAGAGACGGGAACGGTGCAGTGAACCTCCTGGTTGTCGGCATCTCGCACCGCAGCGCAGCGGTCGAGACACTGGAACGGCTGGCGGTCGGCCCCGAGGCCGCCGCCGCCCTCGCGCGCGCCCTCCTGCGCGGCGGCGAGGTCCGCGAGGCCGTCGTCCTCTCCACGTGCAACCGGGTCGAGGTCTACGCCGTCGCCGCGTCCTTCCACGGCGGGCTCTCCGCGGTCGTCGACGAGCTCCACCGCATCTGGGGCCTCACCGAGCTCGAAGCCGACCTCGACTTCGCCTCCTGCGGGTACGTGCGCCACGGCGCCGACGCCGTCGCCCACGCCTTCCGCGTCGCCGCCGGACTCGACTCCATGGTCGCCGGCGAGCCCCAGATCCTCGGCCAGCTCCGCGACGCCTACGACACCGCCCGCGAGGCCGACCAGGTCGGACGCCACCTGCACGAGCTGTTCCAGCAGGCCCTGCGCGTCGGGAAGCGCATCCACGCCGAGACCGACGTGGACGCCGCCGCGCCCTCCATCGTCACCGCCGCCCTCGACCTCGCCGAGCGCGCGCTCGCCGGAGCCGGGTTCGCCAACGGCCTCACCGAGACCCGCGCCGCCGTCGTCGGCGCCGGGTCCATGGGCTCCCTCGCCACCGCGACCCTCGCCCGCGCCGGCGTCAAGTCCCTCGCCGTCGCCAACCGCGACCGCGCCAAGGCCCGGCGCCTCGCCGACGTCTGGGGCGCCGAGGCCGCCGACTACGGCGACCTGCCCGGCCTCGCCGCCGGCGCCGACCTCCTCGTCTGCGCCACGTCCTCCCCCGAGCCGGTGCTGCGCGCCGCCGACCTCGCCGGGCGCACCCGCCCCCTCGTCGTCTGCGACCTCGCCCTCCCCAAGGACGTCGCCGAGGACGTCGCGCACCTGAGCGGCGTCACCGTGGTCGACATCGCCGAGATCCAGCGGGCCGACGCCGCCGGGGCCGCCGCCGACACCCTCGCCGAAGTCGAGCGCCTCCTCGCCGAGGAGATCGCCGCGTTCAACGAGAGCCTGCGCGCCGACGCCGTCACCCCCACCGTCGCCGCCCTGCGCTCGGCCGCCGCCGACATCGTCGACACCGAGCTCGCCCGCGTCGCCCGCCGCGGCGACTTCACCGACGACCAGCGCTCCGAGGTCGCCCGCACCGTCCACCGCGTCGTGCAGCGGCTCCTCCACGAGCCCACCGTGCGCGTCCGCGAACTCGCCGGACAGCCCGGCGCGCCCGACTACGCCCGCGCCCTGCGCGACCTCTTCGCCCTCGACGCGGCCGTCCTCACGGCCGCCGAAGGCGACCACCTCGGCGAGGCCCTGAAGATCAGCCCCGCGTCGGCCCCCGTGGCCGACGCCCTCGGGACGATCCCCTCCGCCCCGTCCGAAACCGGAACGGCTGCGACGCAGCAGTCTTGAGAAGGGAAGCACGCCCGTGATCCGAGTCGGGACCAGGGGATCGAAGCTCGCACTGGCGCAGAGCGGCATGGTCGCGGACGCGATCGGCCGCCTCACCGGCGAGCACGTCGAACTCGTGGAGATCAAGACCACAGGGGACGGGACCACGGTGCCCGTCGCGGAGCTCGGGGTCGGCGTCTTCGTCAACCAGCTCCGGGAGGCCCTGGAACGCGAGGAGATCGACATCGCGGTCCACTCGTACAAGGACCTGCCGACCGCGCAGCCCGAGCACCTCGTCATCGGCGTCCCGCCGCGCGAAGACCCGCGCGACGTCCTCGTCGCCTCCGACGGGCGCACCCTCTCCGACCTGGGCCCCGGCGCCCGCATCGGCACCGGCTCGCCCCGGCGCATCGCCCAGCTCAACGCCCTGGGGCGCGGCTTCGAGTGCGTGCCCATCCGCGGGAACGTCGACACCCGCATCGGCCGCGTCGGCAAGGACCTCGACGGGGTGATCCTCGCGGCCGCCGGCCTCAAGCGGGTCGGCCGCCAGGCCGAAGTGACGGAATACCTGGACCCGTTGGTGATGCTTCCCGCTCCCGCACAAGGTGCATTGGCGGTCGAATGCCGCAAAGCCGACATGACATCTGCGCTGATCTCGGCTAAGCTCAACGACCGGTACTCCCAGGCCGCCGTCGCCGCCGAGCGCGCGCTGCTGCAACGGCTCGAAGCCGGTTGCAGCGCTCCCGTCGCCTCGCTCGCCGACGTCGCCGAAGGCGCCGATCCCGGCGAAGTCGACCTGTATCTGCGCGGCGCCGTGGGCGCCGTCGACGGCTCCGTCATCGAACGGCTCTCGACCACCGCCGCGCTCGCCGACACCGGCGGCCCGGAGCTGGCCGAGCAGGCCGCGGCCGCGGGCAGGCGGCTCGCCGAGGAACTGCTCGACGCGGGTGCCGCACAACTGTTGAAGTAGACGTATCTCAGACGATTGCTGATGGAGAGAACATGACCAGTGCCCGTAAGCCGGTGGGCCGCGTGCGTTTCGTCGGGACCGGCCCAGGCGACCCGGGACTGCTGACCAAGCGCGCCCTCGACGCGATCCGCGAGGCCGACCGCGTCTACTACGACCGGTCGCTGCCGCAGTCGCTCGTCGAGGCCGCCAAGGAGATCAACGGCGACGACGCCAAGCTCAAGCTGATCGAGTCCTCCCCGTCCGACCAGGGCAAGCTCATGGCCGCCGCCGCGCGCGAAGGCGAGAACATCGCCCGCCTCATCGTCGGCGACGCCTACCCCAACCGCCTCGCCAAGGCCGAGATCAAGGCCGCCTCGGCCGAGCAGGCCCGCTTCGAGGTCATCCCGGGCATGAGCCACGCGCAGGCCGTCGCGGTGTACGCGGGCATGCCCCCCGGGGAGATCCGCACCGTCATCGACATCGACGACATCGCCTCCGTCGAGCCGCTCGTCATCGCCGACGCCATCAAGCGCGGCTCGCTCACCGTCACCGCCGACGTCTCCGACCTCTCCTCCCTGCGGGACATCCTCCTCGCGGGCGGCGTCTCCGGCGAGACCGCCGTGGCCGTCACCGGCGACGCGACCGGCGAGACCGAGTACACCACCACCTCCTCCGTGGACACGTTCGTGGAGGCCGCTCTCGGCTACGCCGGGCAGGTCGTGCTCACCATCGGCCCCGGCGTCGACGACCGCCACGAGCTCGCGTGGTGGGAGGGGCGCCCGCTGTACGGCTGGAAGGTCCTCATCCCGCGCACCAAGGAGCAGGCCGGCGTCATGTCCGAGCGCCTGCGCGCCTACGGCGCCATCCCGTGCGAGGTCCCGACCATCGCCGTCGAGCCGCCCCGCACGCCCGCCCAGATGGAGCGGGCCATCAAGGGCCTCGTCGACGGCCGCTACGCGTGGATCGTCTTCACCAGCCAGAACTCCGTGAAGGCCATCTGGGAGAAGTTCAAGGAGCACGGCCTCGACGCCCGCGCCTTCGGCGGCCTGCGCATCGCCTGCATCGGCGAGGCCACCGCGAACGCTGTGCGCGAGTTCGGCATCGAGCCCGAGCTCCTGCCGACCGGGCAGCAGTCCTCGGAGGGCCTCCTGGAGGTCTTCCCGCCGCACGACCCGATCCTCGACATGGTCGGCCGGGTGCTCCTGCCCCGCGCCGACATCGCCACCGAGACGCTCGTCCAGGGCCTCTCGGAGCGCGGCTGGGAGGTCGACGACGTCACCGCCTACCGCACCGTGCGCGCCTCGCCGCCCGCCGCGGACATCCGCGACGCCATCAAGTCCGGCGGCTTCGACGCGGTCCTGTTCACCTCGTCCTCCACGGTGCGCAACCTGGTGGGCATCGCCGGGAAGCCGCACCAGCGCACCGTCGTCGCGTGCATCGGCCCGGCCACCTCGGACACCGCGACCGAGTTCGGCCTGCGCGTGGACGCCAAGCCCGAGAACGCCTCGGTGCCCGACCTCATCGAGGCGCTCGCCGAGTACGCCACGGAGCTCAAGCAGCGCCTGGCCGAGGGCCCGATCAAGACCCGCCGCGGCCAGAAGGTCCAGGGCCCCACGGCCCTGAGGTTCCGCTAGAGAGTCGTCAAACGAGAAGGGAAGTGGCCGCAGTGCCGCACAGCTCCGAATACCCCGTCATCCGGCCCCGGAGGCTGCGCCGCACTGCGGCCCTTCGCCGTCTCGTCGCCGAGACCCGCGTCCATCCGAACGAACTCGTGCTCCCCGTCTTCGTCAAAGAGGGCCTCCACGAGCCCGTCGAGATCGCGACGATGCCCGGCGTCTACCAGCACACCGTCGACTCCGTGCGCAAGCTCGCCGTCGAGGCCGCGCGCGCCGGGCTCGGCGGGCTCATGCCCTTCGGCGTCCCCGCCGTGCGCGACGCCGTCGGCTCCGCCGCGACCGACCCCGACGGCATCCTCAACCGCACCACCCGCGCGATCCGCGAGGAGATCGGCGACGACCTCGTCGTCATCCCCGACCTGTGCCTGGACGAGTTCACCGACCACGGCCACTGCGGCGTCCTGCGCGAGGACGGCTCGGTCGACAACGACGCCACTCTCGACCGCTACGCCGAGATGGGCCTCGCCCTCGCCGAGTCCGGCGCCGACCTCCTCGGCGCCTCCGGCATGATGGACGGCCAGATCGGCTTCGTGCGCACCGCCCTCGACGCGGCCGGGCACACCGACACGGGCCTGCTCGCCTACGCCGCCAAGTACGCCAGCGCCTTCTACGGCCCGTTCCGCGAGGCCGTCGAGTCCCAGCTCCAAGGGGACCGCCGCACCTACCAGCAGGACACCGCGAACGCCACCGAAGCGCTCCTGGAGATCGACCTCGACATCGAGCAGGGCGCCGACATCGTCATGGTCAAGCCCGCCCTCCCGTACCTCGACGTGGTCCGGGCCGCCGCCGAACGGTCTCCCGTTCCCGTCGCGGCCTACCACATCTCCGGCGAGTACGCCCAGCTCGTGGCCGCCGCCGAACGCGGCTGGATCGACCGCGACGCCGCCATCCTCGAATCGCTCACCTCGATCAAGCGCGCGGGCGCGAGGATCATCGCCACCTACACGGCCCTGGAGGCGGCGGCCCTCCTCCGCTAGTCCCGGAGGTTGCGGACCTCGCATCGGATGTCGGGGGTTCCGGCGAACTTCTTGTCCAGCGTGATCAGAGGGACGTCCAGGTATTCTGCGAGCGCAGCGAAGGCCGCGTCGTAGGGCCACATGTTGTTGCGCAGCTCCCAGACGCGGCGCATCAGCGGCGCGTGGTCGAATCGGCGAAGGTCCATGCGGTCGAGCAGATCGATCGCATCTGCGGCGATGCCCGCGTGGAGCTTGCCACCGAGAACCATGCCGCGAAACACCGACGCGCATTCGAGATCGACCGCGTGCGGCGCGGCGATCGGGTTTCCTGAGACCGCTTGTCGGACCCGGAGGCCGGCTTTGTCGCGAACAAGCAGGAACTCGACCATTGCCGAGGTGTCGAGGACGATCACCGCCGGGCCTGCCGCATCTCCTCTATCGCATCGAGAACGTCGTCAGTCGTCACGTTGGCCCGAGCGGCAAGCCGGTCGGCCTCCCGCGCCGCTTGTTCGATGCTGAGCGCGTTCGCCTCGCGCTCAAGCAGATCGCGCACATACGCCTGGAGCGACTGCCGCTTGGCGGCAGCGCGGACTCGGAGGATGGACAGCGCGTCCTCCGAAACGTCGCGAACACTAAGAGTCGTCATGAATGCAGTATAGCAAGTATGAATGCAAAGTACATTCATATTGTGAAGCGGACGGGACTGGCGAAGGCTAGAGCGCCATCACCGGCTCGGGGTGGAGGCGGACTCCGAACTTTGCATCGACGGCGTCGGCGACTTCGGCGGCGAGGGCGAGGAGTTCGGCCGTCGTGGCGCCGCCTCGGTTGGTCAGGGCGAGGGTGTGCTTGGTGGAGAGGCCGACGTTGCCTCTGCGGTGGCCCTTCTCGAAGCCTGCGGCGCCGATGAGCCAGGCGGCGGAGAGCTTGACCTGGCCGTCGTCGGTCTTCCAGTGCGGGGGCTCGCCTCCGGCGCGGGCGGCGATGTCGTGGAGGACGTGGGGGCCGACGATGGGGTTGGTGAAGAAGGAGCCGGCGCTCCAGGTGTCGTGGTCGGCCTCGTCGAGGACCATGCCCTTGCCGCGGCGCAGTTCGAGGACCGCGGCGCGGGCCTCGGCGAGGGGGGCGCGGTCGCCGATGGCGACGGCGAGGCGCTTGGCGAGCTCGGCGTAGGCGACCGGCTGCGACAGCGCCGAGGGCTCCAGGGCGAAGTCGACGCTCATGACGAAGTAGCGGTCGTTGTTCTTGAAGGCGCTCTGGCGGTAGGCGAACCCGCATTCGACCGGGGTCCAGTCGCGGATCTCGTCCTTCTCGCGGTCCCAGACGCGCACCGACTCGATGGTCTGGGCGACCTCCTGGCCGTAGGCGCCGACGTTCTGGATGGGGGTCGCCCCGACCGAGCCGGGGATGCCGCTGAGGCACTCCACGCCCGAGCGCTCATGGGCGACGGTCCACGCGACGAAGTCGTCCCACACCTGGCCGGCCTGGACCCGCACGGTCCGATCGCCGCGCTCCTCGACGCCGCCGCCGCGCAGCA
The DNA here is from genome assembly GCF_042428885.1 of Glycomyces mayteni. Classification (NCBI taxonomy): domain Bacteria; kingdom Bacillati; phylum Actinomycetota; class Actinomycetes; order Glycomycetales; family Glycomycetaceae; genus Glycomyces; species Glycomyces mayteni. Next base: position 317,272 of record NZ_JBHMBP010000001.1, on the reverse strand, counting down.
CCACGACCGTGCCGTCGAAGCCCTCGTCGCCGATGACGACGTTGCTCCCCCCGGCGAGGACCAGCGTCGGGCCCTGCGCCGCGCGCAGGACTTCGACCGCCTCCTCCGAGGAGGCGACCTCGACCAGGTCGCGGGCGGGGCCGCCCAGGCGCAGGGTCGTGTACGCGCCGAGGAGATTCCGGTCGGCGGCGTGAGGCGTTGGACTGGCGTGTGTCACGCCCGAAAGCCTAGACTTTTCGCAGGCTACGAGGAACGGCGGTCACCATGGCTAAGCTGCGCATCACCGACTACCTCACCGAACTGAAGACCGAGGCCGCGGGCCTGAGGTCGGTCTGCGAGCCCGGGATGCTCGACCGGGTGGCGCCCTCGCGCCCGGACACGACCGTGGCCGGGATCCTCCTGGACCTCGTGCGCCTCTACCGGTGGACCGTGGACGCCCTGTTCGCGCCGCCCTCGGAGGACCGCGACGTCCCCGAGCCGCCCCGGCCCCAGGCCGCGGGGACCGCCGTCCTGGACCTGTTCGACCAGTCGCTCGCCGCCGTCCTCGACGCCGTGGAGGCCCGCGGGCCCGAGTCGCCCGCGTGGACGTGGGCGCCCGTGGAGTGGCGGGCCGAGTTCTGCACCGGCGCGCCACCGTCGCGACCGGGCTGGCCCGGTGGGACCTCCAGATGGCCGTCGGGGCGACCGCGCCCGTGCAGGTGGCGCTCGCGGCGGACGCGGTGACCGAGGCGTTCGAGGCGTTCATCCCCGTCGGCGCCCGCCGGGGCGCGCACCCCGACGCGAGCGGGCTCGTGCAGCTGTTCGCGCAGGACGCCGACTCGACGTGGTTCGTGCGCCTGCGCGAGGGCCGGGTCGCGCTGCTGGACCAGCCGGACGCGCGCACCGAGCTCCAGGCCCGCGCGGCGGGCTCGGCCTCGGACATCGCGCTGGCCCTGTGGGGGCGGCTGCCGTTCGGGATCTGCGACGTCGTGGGGGACGAGCGGCTGCTCCAGGCGCTGCGCGTGGAGTAGCCCGGGCCGGGTAACGGTTCGGTAAAGCACACCGATAAACCGGACAAACGTTCGGAGCCCACTTGGCAAAGGCATTCACCCGAGGCTAGGCTCACACCACGCTCCGCGGTGCTCGCACCGCGCTGCGCGCGTCCCAGCGCGGGGACCTGGTGTTCCCGCCCTGCGGCGGACAACCGCCTTTTACCACGGATCGTCTGGCACGTGCCTGCCAGTGAAAGGGAACATCATGGCCACAGTGACGTACGCGGGCGCCACCCGCATCTACCCGGGCACCGAGAAGCCCGCGGTGGACAAGCTGAACATCGAGATCCAGGACGGCGAATTCCTCGTCCTCGTCGGCCCCTCGGGCTGCGGGAAGTCCACCTCCCTCCGGATGCTCGCCGGCCTCGAAGAGGTCGACGAGGGCTCGATCTTCATCAACGACACCGACGTGTCGAACCTCCCCCCGAAGTCCCGCGACATCGCGATGGTCTTCCAGAACTACGCGCTCTACCCACACATGTCCGTCTTCGACAACATGGCGTTCGCGCTCAAGCTGCGCCGCATGCCGAAGGCCGAGATCAAGCAGCGCGTGGAAGAGGCCGCGAAGCTCCTCGACCTCTCCGACTACCTCGGCCGCAAGCCGAAGGCCCTCTCCGGCGGCCAGCGCCAGCGCGTCGCCATGGGCCGCGCGATCGTGCGCGAGCCGCAGGTGTTCCTCATGGACGAGCCGCTCTCGAACCTGGACGCGAAGCTGCGCGTGCAGACCCGTTCGCAGATCGCCTCGCTCCAGAAGCGCCTGGGCATCACGACCGTGTACGTCACCCACGACCAGATCGAGGCCATGACCATGGGCCACCGGATCGCGGTCATGAAGGACGGCCTCCTCCAGCAGTGCGACACCCCGCGCACCCTGTACGAGAAGCCCGGCAACACCTTCGTCGCGGGCTTCATCGGCTCCCCGGCGATGAACCTCAAGACCGTGTCCCTGACTGAGGCCGGCGCCCTGTTCGGCGACGTGACCCTCCCGCTCTCGCGCGAGGTCCGCGACGCCGCGTCCGCCGAGGGCGGCGACCAGCAGGTCACCGTCGGCATCCGCCCCGAGCACTGCAAGCTCGGCACGGAGTCCTCGGGCGGCATCCCGATCGAGGTCGACCTCGTCGAGGAGCTCGGCTCCGAGGCGTACGTGTACGGCCACGCCGCCTACAACGGGGGCACCGAGCGCTTCGTCGTCCGCACCGAGTCGGTCAACGTCCCGCGCCTGGCCGAGACCGTGTACGTGGTGCCCGAGCCGGGCCACGAGCACGTCTTCCACGCCACCACGGGCGAGCGCCTCAACTAACCCGGTCGAGCGCCTGAACTGACGCTGTACGAAAGGGGGCCGCGCACTGGCTGCGCGGCCCTTTTTCGCTGCCCGTAACGCGAAGGCAACCCTCCGAGAGCTACCGTTGGGGCATGGCCGCCCTCACCCCCAGGCCGAGAGTGGAAGGCGCCGACGCGTTCACCGTCGGCACCGAGTTCCACCGCGCCCTGGACGACGGGCGCATCGAGTGCACCGTCTGCCCGCGGGCCTGCCGCCTGCGGGAGGGCCAGCGCGGGCTGTGCTTCGTGCGGGCCCGCATGGGCGACCAGATCGTCCTCACCTCCTACGGCCGCTCGTCCGGGTTCTGCATCGACCCCGTCGAGAAGAAGCCGCTCAACCACTTCCTGCCCGGCACGCCGGTCCTGTCGTTCGGCACGGCCGGGTGCAACCTCGCGTGCCGGTTCTGCCAGAACTGGGACATCTCCAAATCGCGTGAGATCGACACCCTCTCCTCGCAAGCGGATGCCGTGACGCTCGCCGCCACCGCGAAACGCCTGGGGTGCAACTCCATAGCGTTCACCTACAATGACCCGACGGTGTTCCTGGAGTACGCGGCCGACTGCGCCGACGCCGCCCGCGACGCGGGGCTGAAGGCGGTCGCGGTGTCGGCGGGGTACGTCAACGGCCCGGCCCGCCGGGAGCTGTACTCCCATATGGACGCCGCCAACATCGACCTGAAGGCCTTCACCGAGGACTTCTACAAGCGGATCGCCTTCGCGTCACTGAGGACGGTCCTGGACACACTCGAATACCTGGTGCACGAGACCGACGTGTGGACCGAGATCACGACGCTGCTGATCCCGGGCCGCAACGACTCGGACGCGGAGATCGCGGCCGAGTCGGCGTGGATCGCCGAGCACCTGGGCCCCGAAGTGCCCCTGCACTTCACGGCCTTCCACCCGGACTTCAAGATGCGGGACGTGCCGCCCACGCCCCCCGCGACCCTCCGCCGCGCGCGCCGCATCGCGCTCGACGCGGGCCTGCGGTACGTGTACACCGGCAACGTGCACGACCCGGAAGGGCAGACCACGGTCTGCCACGACTGTGGCGAAGCCCTCATAGTGCGTGATTGGTACCGGATTGACCGGTATGCAGTGTCGGATAGCGGACAGTGCGTACGTTGCGGGGCGCGCGTTCCCGGCATCTTCGAGGGACCGGCGGGAGACTGGGGTCCCAAGCGGCAACCGATCCGCATCGCCGCACCGTCAGTCAGTCAGCGATAACCCACCACCGGAAGACCTGCGATGCCTTCGACGAAATCCGAAACCGTGCGGCCCCCGGCCGTCGCCGGCCGCTTCTACCCGGCCGACCCCGGGCAGCTCCGCCGCGACGTCCAGCGCCTCATCGACGCGGCCGGGCCCGTGAGCGAACCGCTCGCGGCCGCCTACATCGTGCCCCACGCCGGATACCGCTACTCCGGGCCCGTCGCGGCCCACGCGTACGCGCGCCTGGCCGCTCACCGCGGCCGCGTCAAGCGCGTCGTCCTCGTCGGACCGTCCCACCACTACCCGCTGCGCGGCCACGCCGCCGCGCCCTACACCGCGTGGCAGACCCCGCTCGGGCAGGTCCGCGCCGCCGCCACGAACGTCGTCGGCTCCTCGCGCCTCCCGCACGAGGCCGAGCACTCGCTCGAAGTGCAGCTCCCGTTCCTCCAGGTCGCCCTCGGCGACGACATCGAGGTCACGCCCGTCGCCTGCGGCATGAGCCAGACCCCCGACACCGCGCGGATCATCGCCGCGCTCCTCGAAGAGGCCGGGGAGGACGCCGTCCTGGTCTGCTCCACCGACCTGTCCCACTACCACGACCTCGCCACGGCCCAGCGCATCGACGCCGCCACCGCCGAGGCGATCAAGAGCCTGCGGCCCCGCGAGATCGCCCCGCAGCACGCGTGCGGCGTGTTCGCGCTGCGCGGCACGCTCGCCTGGGCCGACGCCACCGGCCGCCGCCCGCGCCAGCTCGCGCTCGCGACCTCCGCGGACACGGCCGGCACGCCCGAGCGCGTCGTCGGCTACCCGGCGTTCGCGGTCGAGCGCCCCGCGCTGTGACCTGCGCTCGCGGGGGCGAAACTCGCACGACCGCCGCAAGGGGCGGCGTTTACCCTGTAAGACGTGACCGAGCACGAGCAAGACAGCACTGAGACCGGCGACGACCTTCCCGAGCAGATGAAGATCCGGCGCGAGAAGCGCGCCGCCCTCCTCGCGGAAGGCAAGGAGCCGTACGCGCTCGGCTACCCGCGCACGCACACGCTCGCGGAGCTCCGCGGGCTGTTCGACGGGCTGGCCGACGGCGAGTCCTCGGGAGTCACCGTCTCCACCACCGGACGGGTGATCTTCGTGCGCCTGGCCGGGAAGCTCGCCTTCGCGCGGCTGCGCGACGGCGACGGCACCGAGTTCCAGGTGATGCTCTCCCAGGGGAAGGTCGGCGAGGAGGCCCTCGCCGAGTGGAAGCGCCTCGCCGACATCGGCGACCACATCGGCGTCACTGGCGAGGTCGTCTCGTCCAAGCGCGGCGAGCTGTCGGTCATGGCCGACTCGTTCCAGATCACCGGCAAGGCCCTGCGCCCGCTCCCGGTGGCGCACAAGGCCCTCGCCGAGGAGACACGGGTGCGCCAGCGCTACGTCGACCTCATCGTGCGGCCCGAGGCGCGCGCGAACGCGCGCAACCGCTCCAAGGTCGTCAAGTCCCTGCGCGAGCAGCTCGACGGGGAGGGCTTCATCGAGGTCGAGACCCCGATGATGCAGGTCCAGCCGGGCGGGGCGACCGCGCGGCCGTTCGTGACGCACATGAACGCGTACGACATCGACCTGTACCTGCGGATCGCGCCCGAGCTCTATCTGAAAAGGTGCGTCGTCGGCGGCATCGACCGCGTATTCGAGATCAACCGCAACTTCCGGAACGAGGGCGCCGACTCGACGCATTCGCCGGAGTTCGCGATGCTGGAGGCCTATCGCTCGTACGGCGACTACCGCACGATCGGGGCCCTCACGAAGTCGCTCATTCAAGGCGCGGCGCGATCGGTCTTCGGGACCGAGACCGTCGAACTCGCGGACGGGTCGAGCTACGACTTCGGCGGGGATTGGGCGGAGATCACGCTCTTCGGGTCCCTGTCCGACGCACTCGGAGAAACCGTGACGGTCGACACGCCCTACGAGGAGCTGCGGGCGTACGCGGACAAAGTCGAACTCGGCGTCGACCCGAAGTGGGGCCCCGGGAAACTGGCCGAGGAATTGTTCGAGCACCTCGTGGTCGACGGCCTGCACGCGCCGACGTTCGTCTACGACTACCCCGAGGAGACGTCCCCGCTCGTGCGCGGCCACCGCACCACTCCGGGCCTCACCGAGAAATGGGACCTGTACGTGCGCGGCTTCGAGCTCGGCACCGGCTATTCCGAGCTCATCGACCCGGTGATCCAGCGCGAGCGCATGGAGGCCCAGGCCAGGCAGGCCGCGAAGGGCGACGACGAGGCCATGGGCGTCGACGAGGACTTCCTGCGGGCGATGGAGTACGGGATGCCGCCGCTGTGCGGCATGGGCATGGGAATCGACCGGCTCCTTATGGCCCTCACCGGACTCGGCGTGCGGGAGACCATCCTCTTCCCGCTGGTGAAACCCGAATAGCAAAGCAAAGGGACCGCATCGGGACCCGCGAAGCCGCTTGCGCGGCCGACTGCGGAGAATCCGATGCGGTCCCTTTTCGCCCACCCCCGGGTCCATTTCCCGATGATGTTTGCCGAGCGGTTTGCCACGCTGCGAGCGGCGCGGTAGCGATCCATTCACAAATCTTTCGCTCCACCCTCTTTCCTTTCTCTTAGGGACTCGTATATGCTCTGGCACTAGTAAGAGCAAAAGGCACTGTTGGGCCGGGTCCGAGGGGAATTTGCCATGGCGAAGAAGACACAGGTCATCCTGATCGACGATATCGACGGCAGCACCGCTGAGGAGACGGTCAAATTCGCCATCGACGGGCAGGCCTACGAGATCGACCTGTCGGCGTCGCACGCGAAAGAACTGCGCGACGCGCTGGAGAAATTCCAGGAGGCGGGCACCCGACTGGGCCGCTACACGCTCGGCACCCCGCGCGGGCCGGTCCGCGGCGCCGTCGCGCCCCCGCGCCGCCAGTCCGTGGACCGCGAGCAGAACAAGGCCATCCGCGAGTGGGCCTCCCGCTCCGGCAAGAACGTGTCGCCCCGGGGCCGCATTCCGGCCGCCATCGTCGAGGAATACAACGCCGCGCACAACTAGTAGTCCGGCGCCCGATCGCACCGCCCGCTTCCCCCGCCCGGGAAGCGGGCGTTTTCTCATGTCCCGCAGCAGTGCGGCCTCGCCATTGATTGGGACGCGGGGGCGCGGGTATTGCGCTCAGAGCGAACCTGTTATCACGGGGAATGGCTTAGGGTGCACGCTTGTTGTCACCCACGTGGCACCCGCCGTCCGCGGACCCGGGGGATAAGGTGTACCCACAGGGTTTTGCAAGCCACGACCAGTAACGACGACGAAGTAGCGGCGGACGCGAGGAGCAGAAGCGCATGTTTGAACGGTTTACGGACCGTGCCCGACGCGTGGTCGTCCTGGCTCAAGAAGAGGCCAGGATGCTCAACCACAACTACATCGGCACGGAGCACATCCTGCTCGGCCTCATCCACGAGGGCGAGGGCGTGGCGGCTAAGGCCCTGGAGAGCCTGGGGATCTCCCTGGAAGGCGTGCGCCAGCAGGTCGAGGAGATCATCGGCCAGGGGCAGCAGGCGCCCTCCGGGCACATCCCCTTCACCCCCCGGGCGAAGAAGGTCCTGGAGCTGAGCCTGCGCGAGGCGCTCCAGCTCGGCCACAACTACATCGGCACGGAGCACATCCTGCTGGGCCTGATCCGCGAGGGCGAGGGCGTCGCCGCCCAGGTCCTCATCAAGCTCGGCGCGGACCTCAACCGGGTCCGCCAGCAGGTCCTCCAGCTGCTCTCCGGCTACCAGGGCAAGGAGCCCGCGGGCGCGACCGCCGGCGGCACCTCCCAGGAGTCGCAGCAGTCCGGGTCGCTCGTGCTCGACCAGTTCGGCCGCAACCTGACCCAGGCCGCGCGCGACGGCAAGCTGGACCCGGTCATCGGGCGCCAGCGCGAGATCGAGCGCGTCATGCAGGTCCTGTCGCGGCGCACCAAGAACAACCCGGTGCTCATCGGCGAGCCCGGCGTCGGCAAGACCGCCGCCGTCGAGGGCCTCGCGCAGGCGATCACCAAGGGCGAGGTCCCCGAGACCCTCAAGGACAAGCAGCTGTACACGCTCGACCTCGGCGCGCTCGTCGCCGGGTCGCGGTACCGCGGCGACTTCGAGGAGCGGCTCAAGAAGGTCCTCAAGGAGATCAAGACCCGCGGCGACATCATCCTCTTCATCGACGAGATCCACACGCTCGTCGGCGCGGGGGCCGCCGAGGGCGCGATCGACGCGGCCTCGATCCTCAAGCCGATGCTCGCCCGCGGCGAGCTCCAGACCATCGGCGCGACCACGCTCGACGAGTACCGCAAGTACCTTGAGAAGGACGCCGCCCTGGAGCGGCGCTTCCAGCCGATCCAGGTGGCCGAGCCGTCGCTCGCGCACACCATCGAGATCCTCAAGGGCCTGCGCGACCGCTACGAGGCCCACCACCGCGTGTCCATCACGGACGGCGCCCTGGTGCAGGCCGCGACGCTCGCCGACCGCTACATCTCCGACCGGTTCCTGCCGGACAAGGCGATCGACCTCATCGACGAGGCGGGCGCGCGCATGCGCATCCGCCGGATGACCGCACCGCCGGACCTGCGCGAGATCGACGAGGAGATCGCCGAGACCCGCCGCCAGAAGGAGTCCGCTATCGACGCGCAGGACTTCGAGGCCGCCGCGCGCCTGCGCGACACCGAGAAGCGCCTGCACGAGAAGCGCGCCAAGCGCGAGCAGGAGTGGAAGGCCGGCGACCTCGACCAGGTCACCGAGGTCGACGAGGAGATGATCTCCGAGGTCCTCGCGAACTGGACGGGCATCCCCGTCTACAAGCTGACCGAGGAGGAGACCTCCCGCCTGCTCAAGATGGAGGACGAGCTCCACAAGCGGATCATCGGCCAGGAGGACGCCGTCAAGGCCGTCTCGAAGGCGATCCGCCGCACCCGCGCCGGGCTCAAGGACCCCAAGCGCCCGTCCGGCTCGTTCATCTTCGCCGGCCCGTCCGGTGTGGGTAAGACCGAGCTGGCGAAGGCCCTCGCGGAGTTCCTGTTCGGCTCGGAGGACTCGCTCATCCAGCTCGACATGTCCGAGTTCCACGACCGGTACACGGTGTCGCGCCTCGTCGGCGCGCCTCCCGGGTACGTCGGGTACGACGAGGGCGGCCAGCTCACCGAGAAGGTGCGCCGCAAGCCGTTCTCCGTGGTCCTGTTCGACGAGATCGAGAAGGCCCACCCGGACGTGTTCAACACGCTCCTCCAGATCCTGGAGGACGGCCGCCTCACCGACGGCCAGGGCCGCATCGTCGACTTCAAGAACACGGTGCTCATCCTGACCACGAACCTCGGCACGAGGGACGTCGGCAAGGCCGTGTCGCTGGGCTTCCAGGCCGACGCGTCCGAGGGCGGCGACTACGAGCGGATGAAGGAGAAGGTCAACGAGGAGCTGAAGAACCACTTCCGCCCCGAGTTCCTCAACCGCATCGACGACACGATCGTGTTCCCGAAGCACACGCAGGAGGCGATCGTCTCGATCGTCGACCTCATGGTCAAGCGCATCGAGGACCAGCTCGCCAACCGCGACATGGCCCTGGAGCTGACGGACAACGCGAAGCTGTACCTCGGGCACAAGGGCTACGACCCGGTGCTCGGCGCCCGGCCGCTGCGCCGCACGATCCAGCGCGAGATCGAGGACACGCTCTCGGAGAAGATCCTCTTCAACGAGTTCGTGCCCGGGCAGATCGTCATCGTCGACGTCGACGGCGACCCGAAGGACATCGAGAAGACGAACCTGACCTTCAGGGGCGCCGACAAGCCCGCGGGCATCCCGGACACGCCTCCGGCCGAACTGGCCGGCGAGCGCGCGCCGAAGAGCCCCGGGGCCGGAACCGGCACGATGCCGCCCAAGAGCCCCGGAGCGGGCCCGCGCGGCGGCATGGCCGGCGAGGGCGCTGGCTAAGCCTTTAGGCAGTGAAGCGGGGCGGGACCGAAAGGTCCCGCCCCGTTGCGCGTCCCGGGGCTACGCGCAGTCCCAGACGACCGCGTTGCGGACCGGCAGGCCCGCCTCGTCGGTCTCGATGTAGACGTCGCCGGCGATGAGCGCCCCGTCGGCGCTGATCTCCTCGGCGCTGTCGCCGCCCCACTCGGGCTCGGCCACGCCCGGCAGCTCCACGATCGCGTCGCCCGCCTGGTACGCGGCCTTGGTGACCTCGCCCGGGACGTACCCGGCGACGGTGCCGTCGGCGCTCACCGCGACCTCGTGGTCCAGTCCGGTCCGCTCCACGGTGCCCTCGGCGAGGTTCCAGCGGACCCCGGCGGGCGCGTCGCCGCCCCCGGCGACCCACAGCTGGCCCGAGGTCCAGTCGCCGTTCAGGTCCGTGGCGATCGCGAACACGCCCTCGGCGCCCTCGGGCACCGGCAGGGCCTCGCCCTCGCCCTCGGCCGTCCACGAGTAGGCCGTGGCGGTCCCGTTCTCGTCGTAGAACGCGCCCACGACCAGGCCGTCGTCCCCGATGTCGTGCGCGACGCCGCTCTTGGCGCCCTCCGGCAGCGGCAGCTCCACCGGGCCGGAGCCGTCGGCGGGCCACACGACCGGCACGCCGCCGTCGAAGGTCTGGCTCAGGCCCACGACGTCGCCGCCCTCGTTGATCCCCATCGCCCGGCCGCCGTCCTCGCCCACGGGCAGGGCGGTCAGCTCGCCGCCGCTCCACAGGTACGGCACGTCGCGCCCGTTCGACCCGGTCGCGTACCCGGCGGCCTCGGCGGCCGAGTTCGCGTCGTGCAGGCGCGGGTGGTCCCCGGGCATCGGCACGTCGGTCACCTCGCCGTCGCTGTACAGGCGCGGGAACGCCCCGAGCCCGTCGGGCCAGCTCTGGTCGAGCGGCAGCGCGTAGTACGCGATCACCGAGCCGTCGTCGCTCATTCCCGACACGCCCGTCGACACGAGCCCCTCGGGGATCGGCAGCGCCGTCCTCACGCACGCCTGCGCGTCCTGCGCGGCCTCCTCCGCGGACGCGAACTGCACGGCGAACACCGTCGCCCCCGCCGCGGCGGCCCCCGCGATCCCCGCGGCGATCAGCTTCTGTCCCCTGCGCCTTCGATTGGTCTGCATCACTGGTTCCCTGCCTCCTCGAATGGCCGCCGGACGGTGCGAGGCCCGGCGGCCGGTACCCCGAACAATCTGCTTCGGCGACCGCCGCTTTACAAGGCGAACCACCGGCGGTTCGGCGGCAGGAGTGACACGAGGGCATGAAAAAAGCCGGGTTCGGAAACCCGGCCGTTTGGCGGAGGATAGGGGATTCGAACCCCTGAGAGCTTTCACTCAACACGCTTTCCAAGCGTGCGCACTAGGCCACTATGCGAATCCTCCGCGGAGTACCTTACCCGACGCCGCGAACGCCCTCCAACCGGGTTGATCGAGGTGACCTGCGTTGCATCGGGGCCGCGGCGGCCGCTCCCGGTTCGGCGGGGCCGCGCGCGTGCGGTAGACTTTCGCCCGTCTCCCATGCGGCGTCATCTTGTGAACCTCCCCAGGGCCGGAAGGCAGCAAGGATAAGCGGGCTCTGGCGGGTGTGTGGGAGACCCAGGCCGCCTTAGCTCAGTCGGCAGAGCGATTCACTCGTAATGAATAGGTCGACGGTTCGATTCCGTCAGGCGGCTCAAGCAGAAAGACCCCGGTTCCCGCCGGGGTCTTTTCGCGTACTCGGGGTCAGGCAGCGGGGAGCGAGACCGTTACCACCAGGCCGCCTTCGGGGCGGGGGGTCGCGGTCGCCTCGCCTCCGTGGGCTTCGGCGACCGCGCGGACGATGGAGAGGCCGAGGCCGGCGCCTTTGGAGGCGGTGGCGAGGCGTTCGGTGCCGAGGCGGCGGAAGGGCTCGAAGAGGCCGGGGGCCTCGAAGGCGGCGATGAGGGGGCCGGAGTTGGCGACCTCGACGACGGCGCGGCCGTCGGCGGTGCGGGTGGCGACCGTGACCCAGCCGTCCTCGGGGAGGTTGTAGCGGACGGCGTTCTCGACGAGGTTCTGGACCATGCGTTCGAGGAGGACCGGTTCGCCGCGGGCGGGGGCCTCCTCGCAGTCGGCGGTGACCGCCAGGCCCGGGGCCGGGGTCTGGGCGACGACGTGGGCGGCGATGTCGGCCAGGTCGAGGTAGGAGCGCTCGCGCAGCTCCCGGTCGGAGCGCATGAGCAGCAGCAGGCCGTCGATGAGGCGCTCGTGGCGGGCGTTCACTTCGAGGAGGGTCTCGCCGAGCTGGCGCACGTCCGCGGAGGCGCCCTTGCGGTTGACGGCGACCTCCAGGAGCGCGCGGGTCACCGTCAAGGGCGTGCGGAGCTCGTGGGAGGCGTTGGAGATGAAGGAGCGCTGGCCGTCGAAGGAGTGGTCGAGGCGCTCCAGCATCCGGTTGAAGGTCTCGGCGAGCTCGCGCAGTTCGTCCTGGGGGCCTTCGATGTGGATGCGCTCGTGGAGGCCCTGCCCGGCGGCGGGGGCCTCGGCGATGCGGGCCGCGGTGTCGGTGACGCGGGAGAGCGGCCGGAGCATCCGCCCGGCGATGAGCCAGCCGAGCGCGATCGAGCCGATCGAGACCAGGCCGAGCGCGAGGGACCCCTGGGTGCTGATGGCCCCGAGGGCGTCGGCCCAGACGTCCTCGGTGAGGAGGATGCGGAACTGCTCCTGGGAGACCAAGGTCCCGCCCGAGCCGGGCGGCGGCGCGTCCTGGTAGGAGCCCTGGATCGTGCCCGGGTTCGGGGTCGAGTTCGCGACCAGGCTGTAGGTCAGGGCCAGGAGGAAGACGCCGCCGAGGACGAACAGGACGCCGTAGACGAGCGTGAGGCGGTTGCGCAGGGTGAGTGTCATCGGATGCGGTACCCCACTCCCGGTTCGGTGAGGACCACCGGCGGGTCCCCGAGTTTGCGGCGCAGCTTTAGGATCGTCATGCGCACGGCCTGCGTGAACGGGTCGGTGTGCTCGTCCCACGCCTTTTCGAGGAGCTGCTCGGCCGAGACCGGGGCGCCGTCGGCGCGCAGCAGCTCCGCGAGGACCGCGAACTCCTTGCGCGACAGCGGGACGTACCGGCCGCCGCGGAACACCTGGTGCAGGTGGACGTCCAGGGTGATGTCCGCGCGGGCCAGGACCGGCGGGGCGGCGCGGCGGGTGCGCCGGCCCAGGGCCGCCACCCGGGCGGCCAGCTCCCGGAACGCGAAGGGCTTGGGCAGGTAGTCGTCCGCGCCGAGGGACAGGCCCGTGACGCGGTCGTCGACGTCCGAAGCGGCCGTGAGCATCAGGATGCGCGTGTCGCCCCCCGCCGCGGCGATCTCGCGGCACACCTGGTCGCCGTGGACCACGGGCAGGTCCCGGTCGAGGACCACCACGTCGTACTCGTTGACGGCGAACCGCTCCAGGGCCGCGCCGCCGTCGGCCGCCACGTCCACGGCGTGCGCGTCGCCGCGCAGCCACTCCGCGACCGCGTCCGCCAGCAGCGGCTCGTCCTCCACCACCAGGATCCTCATGCCCCCATCTTGGCGCGTCCGGTGTTGCCGCGGCATTGCCGTTTCGGATTACGGCCGCGCAACGCCCCCTTCGCTGTACTGGCGGAGCGGCCGGGGCGCCTCCCGCCCCCGGCCGCGCCACTACTCACGAAAGGCGATCCGATGCGGCGATACCTCATCGCACTCCTCCTGTGCCTCACCGCCCTCACGGCGGCGGCCTGCGGCGACGACGCCGACGACGGCGGCGTGGCCTCCGTCGACGGCGACGCCTCCGAGTCGGCTTCCGAGGGCGGGGACGGCGAGGACCTCGACGGCTTCGAGCAGGCACTCGCGTACTCGGAGTGCATGCGAGAGAACGGCGTCCCCGACTTCCCCGACCCCGAGCAGAACGGCGACGGCGGCGTCGGCCTCAGCCTCCCCGAGGGCCTCGACCCCGAGGACGAGGACTTCAAGGCCGCCGAAGCGGCCTGCGAGGACCAGATGCCCGGCCCCGACGAGAACGCGACCATGGACCCCGAGGTGTACGAGGCGCTCCTGGCGTACTCGGAGTGCATGCGCGAGAACGGCGTCCCCGGCTTCCCCGACCCCGAGCCCAACGGCGGCATCATGATGAACGGCGACGAGCTCGGCGTCGACCCGCAGGGCCAGGAGATGAAGGACGCCCAGGCCGCCTGCCAGGACCTCGCCCCCGGCGGGCCCGGCGGCTCCACGAACAGCGGGGACGAGTGATGGCGGGCCGCAGGCGCGGCAGGGGCCGCACCGGGAAGGTCGTCGCAGGCGCGGCGATCGCAGTGGCCGCGGCCGCGGCGGTCGCGGCGGCGCTCGGCGTCGACTTCCGCTCGCTCTTCGCCTCCCCCGAAGCCGAGGCGACGCAGGAGACCCCCGAGACCGCCGAGGTCACGCAGACCACCCTCACCGAGACCGTCGCCATCGCCGGGGACCTCGGCTACGGCGACGCGCTCGACCTGGGCTGCCTCCTCAGCGGCACCGTCACCGACCTGCCCGCCGCAGGCGACGTCATCGAGCGCGGCGACCGGCTCTACAGCGTGGACGACACGCCCGTGGTCCTCATGTACGGCGCGCTCCCCGCGTACCGGCCCCTCCAGGCCGGCGCCGAGGGCGCCGACGTCGAGCAGTTCGAGGAGAACCTCGCCGCGCTCGGCTACGACGGGTTCACCGTGGACGACGAGTACACCGACGCCACCGCCGCCGCCGTCGAGGAGTGGCAGGAGGACCTCGGCCTCGACGAGACCGGCGCGGTCGAACTGGGCCGCATCGTGTTCGCGCCCGACGCCGTCCGCGTCGGCACCGTGGACCTCCAGCTCGGCGCCGCGGCCCAGCCCGGCTCCACGCTCCTGACCTACACCGGCCTCGACAAGGTCGTCACCGTCGAGGTCGAACTCGACTACCAGGAGCTCGTGGTCGTCGGCGACCCCGTCACCATCACCCTCCCCGACGGCACCGAGGCCACCGGGACCGTCACGGGCTCCGAGACCGCGGTGACCGAGGAGCAGAGCGGCGGCGAGACCGAGGACGTCACCTACCTGGAGGTCACCGTCGCCGCCGACGACGCCGCGGTCTTCGACGCGCTCGACCAGGCCAGCGTGGACGTCGGCTTCGCCGGCGACAGCGCCGAAGACGTGCTCGCCGTCCCCGTCGAAGCCCTCCTGGGCCTCGCCGAAGGCGGCTACGGCGTCGAGGTCGTGGACGGCGAGACCACCGAGATCGTCGCCGTCGACACCGGCCTGTTCGCCGACGGCTTCGTGGAGGTCAGCGGCGAAGGGCTCGAAGCGGGCCAGTCCGTGGTGGTGCCCTCATGACCGTCCTCGCCGAAGCCGCCGCGGCCGGGGCGGGGACGGGTCCCCGGCCGGTGGTCGAACTCGAAGGCGTCTCGAAGACCTACCCGGGCGGGGTCCGGGCCCTGCGCGGCGTCTCCCTGCGGATCGAGCCGGGGGAGATGTGCGCGATCGTCGGCCCCTCCGGCTCGGGCAAGTCGACGATGCTCCACCTCATCGGCACGCTCGACCGGCCCAGCGAGGGCTCGGTCCGCATCGACGGGTTCGACGTGGCGAGCCTGCGCGACAAGCAGCTCTCCGCGCTGCGCGCCACCAGGATCGGGTTCGTGTTCCAGCAGTTCCACCTCGCCGTGGGGCAGCAGGTCCTCGACAACGTCGCCGACGGGCTCCTCTACTCGGGCCGCCGCGGCCCCGACCGGCGCGCCCGCGCCGCCGAGGCGCTCGAACGGGTCGGGCTCGGGCACCGCCTCGACCACCTCCCGAACGAGCTGTCGGGCGGGGAGCGCCAGCGCGTGGCCGTCGCCCGCGCGATCGTCGGCGCCCCCGCGGTGCTCCTCGCCGACGAGCCGACCGGCAACCTCGACTCGGTCTCCGGCGCCGGGGTGATGGCGCTGCTGCACGAGCTGCACGCGGCCGGGACCACGGTCGTGGTCATCACCCACGACCAGGACATCGCCGCCTCGCTCCCCAGGCAGGTCGCGATGCGCGACGGCGAGGTGGTCTGAATGGCGACGACCGCAACGGGAACCGGGCACGGCGGTCCGCCGCCGGGACCGCCCGCCGCTCCGCCGCCCGGTCCGCCCGCCACGCCCGCCGACCCGCCGCCCGCGAAGGCGCTGCGGCCCGCCCGGATGCACACCGGCGACGTCCTCCGCGTGGGCGCCACCGGCCTGCGGACGCGCCCGCTGCGGGCCTGGCTCTCGGCCCTGGGCATCGCGATCGGCATCGCGGCGATGATCGCGGTCGTCGGGATCTCCTCGTCGAGCCGCGCCGAACTCGACCGGCAGCTCGCGGCGCTCGGCACGAACCTGCTGCGGGTCGAGCCGGGCACGTCGATGCTGTCGGGGGAGGAGGGCGTCCTGCCGTACGAGGCCACGGCGATGGTCGCGCGGATCGAGCCGGTCTACGCGGTGGCGGCGACCGGGAGCGTCTCGGACGCGAACGTGTACCGCTCCGACCACATCCCGGAGGGCCGCTCGGGCGGCATCACCGTCAGCGCCGCCGAGCTCGACGTGTTCGACACGATCGGCGCGGAGCTCGCGGACGGCGTGTGGCTCAACGAGGCGACCGCGCGGTACCCGGCGGTGGTCCTCGGGGCCACGGCCGCCGAGCAGCTCGGCATCACCTCGGTCGACGGGGGCGTGGAGGTGTACGTCGGGGGCCGCTGGTTCACCGTCGTGGGCATCCTCGAACCCGTGGCGCTCGCGCCGGAGCTGGACCTCGCGGTCCTGGTCGGGTGGGACGCGGCCGCGGCGTACCTGGGCTTCGACGGGCACCCGACGACGGTGTACGCCCGCGCCGAGGAGCAGTACGTGGAGGAGGTGGCGGGCGTCCTGGCGGCGACCGCGAACCCGGAGGCGCCCGACGAGACGTCGGTGTCGCGTCCCTCGGACGCGCTGGCCGCGAAGAACGCGGTGGACACGGCGTTCACGGGGATGCTGCTGGGCCTGGGCGGGGTGGCGCTGCTGGTCGGCGGGGTCGGGGTGGCGAACACGATGGTCATCTCGGTCCTGGAGCGGCGCAGCGAGATCGGCCTGCGCCGGTCGCTCGGCGCGACGAAGGGGCAGATCCGGGTGCAGTTCCTCGCTGAGTCGCTCCTGCTGAGCGCCTTGGGGGGCGTCGGCGGGGTGCTGCTGGGGACGGCGGTGACCGCGGTGTTCGCGGCGGTGCGGGAGTGGCCGACGGTGGTCCCGTACTGGGCGAGCGTCGGCGGCGTGGCCGCGACGCTGTTCATCGGCGCGGTCGCGGGGCTCTACCCGGCGGTGCGGGCCTCGCGGCTCTCGCCGACTGAGGCCCTGACCGCGCAATAGATCCCGATATCCTATTTCCTATAGGATATCGGATTCGGCCGCAGTCGAGGCCGCAGTCGAGGCCGCAGTCGAGGCCGCGGCGCCCGTGGAGAGCGGGCGCCGCGGCCTCGGCCGGTCAGATGTACTGGTCGATGATCGGGGTGAGCCGGTTGGCGATCTTGAGGTGGCCGGCGTCGCTCGGGTGGACCGAGTCGACGAGGTCGCCCGCGTCGGGGAGCCAGCCGGTCGTGTCGACGAAGTGGACCTTCGCGTCACCGGCGCTGATGCGGGCGTTGACGGCGGCCTGGGTCTCGGGGACGTAGCGGCCGCGGAACGTCTGGAGCGCGAAGATGTGCGCGTTCGGGTAGGCCTGGCGCACGCGTTCGAGCATGGTGACGTAGTTGGCCTGGAACGCCGTGGTGGAGACGCCGTGCCCGACGTCGTTGGTGCCCAGGTTGATGACCACGGCCGTGGCCTGGTACCGCGAGAAGCTCCAGTCGTCCGAAGTGGACGCCATGGAGGTGCGGCGGAACCAATCCATCATCCCCCAGCACCCGTCGGAGGTGCTGACCAGGCACGCGCCGCCCTGCGCGACCTGCGTGTGGCCCGCGTTCAGGTTGTCGCCCACCAGGTACGGGTAGGCCGTGAACGGCCGGTTCCCGTTGGGCTGGCCCACGGTGATGGAGTCGCCGATGAACTCGACGAAGTTCGCCGGGCGGCTGATCGCGCCGGTCGCGCCGCCGGAGGCGAGGATGAGGCCGCCGAACGCCGGGTCGCCGGTGTAGGACCCGGCCTTCTCGCGGAAGCCGATGCGGATCGTGTGGGTCCCCGAGGAGAGCCCGGTCCGGATCGTGACGTTCCCGGAGACGGCCCGCAGCCAGGTCTCGGCGCCGCCGTCGACCGAGTAGTACAGGTCGATGGTGTTCCGCAGCTTCACGCCGACGGAGGAGCCGGTGAAGGCCGCCTCGACGTAGCCGCCGGCCCAGCCCATCGTGTAGAACGACGCGTCGGTCGTGTTCCAGCGGCCGTAGTACTGGAGGTTCGGGTCGTTGACCGCGCCGTTCCCGGCGGCGGCGACGGGCACGAGCTTCCAGTGCTGCGATTCGAGGTTGTTGCGGTCGTACTGGGAGACGCGCGAGCCCGCGCTGGTGGCCCACTCCCAGTTGTCGAGGGCCTTGCCGGAGTTGCGGTTGACGAGTTCGACGGCGCCGTCGGATTGGGTGTTCACCTGCCACTGCTGGTTGGCGCCGTTGTTGTCGGTCCACTGCACGAGGTTCGCGCCGTTCTCGGTGGACTTGGCGTAGACGTCGAGTACCTGATTCGAGTGCCGGGCCTGGATCCGGTAGTAGCCGCTGCCGGAGTCGACGAATCGGAACTGCTGGTCGGTCGCGGAGGACGGCGCGGCGAGGACCGCGGCGGCGCCGGTCGCGGTGGAGGCGTCCTGGATGCTGACGGCGAGGCCGGAGAAGTCGTTGACGATCCGGTACCAGGTGCCGGTCTCGACGGCCGCCGCCGGGGCGGCCCCGAGGGCGGTGAACCCGGCCGCGGTGCAGACGGCCGCGATGGCGGCGGCCAGCCACCGGGCGAGCCGCGCGCGGCGGGTCGGAGCGGGAGTGCGCAAGGGGGAGCTCCTTTACATTGAAACGTTTAAATGTCTTGCGATTGTATGAGGATACCGCTTTCATCCGTTCTGGGCCAGACCTCGCCGCCGCCCTCATATGACCCCCGCGCCAAGACCCCCGGTCAGCCGCAGAACGTCGGACCCAGCCCGTACCCTGGCTTGAGGCGCGCCGCGCACCGGCGCCGCCGAGGGGCGATCAGCAGGAGGAGAACGTGGCACTCGCGCTCTACCGCAAGTACCGGCCGCAGACCTTCGCGGAAGTGGTCGGCCAGGAGCACGTCACCGAACCCCTCATCAACGCCATCACCGCCGGGCGCCTCAACCACGCCTACCTCTTCTCCGGGCCCCGCGGCTGCGGCAAGACCTCCTCGGCCCGCATCCTCGCCCGCTCCCTCAACTGCGCCCAGGGGCCCACCGCCGAGCCGTGCGGCGAGTGCCGCTCGTGCGTGGCGCTCTCGGCCGCCGGGCACGGCTCGGTCGACGTCATCGAGATCGACGCCGCCAGCCACGGCGGCGTGGACGACGCCCGCGAGCTGCGCGAACGCGCCGTCTTCGCGCCCGTCGACTCCCGCTTCAAGATCTACATCATCGACGAAGCGCACATGGTCACCGCCGCCGGTTTCAACGCGCTGCTCAAGCTCGTCGAGGAGCCGCCGGAGTACGTGCTCTTCATCTTCGCGACCACCGAGCCGGACAAGGTCCTCCCGACCATCCGCTCGCGCACGCACCACTACCCCTTCCGGCTCATCCCGCCGCCCGCGATGCGCGAGCTGTGCCGCAAGCTCTGCGACGAGGAGGGCGCCGTCGTCGCCGACGACGTGCTCCCGCTCGTCGTGCGCGCCGGGGGCGGCTCCGCGCGCGACACGCTCTCCGTGCTCGACCAGCTCATCGCCGGGGCCGGGCCCGAAGGGGTCACGTACGAGCGGGCCGCCGGGCTCCTCGGCGTCACCGACGCCGGGCTCCTGGACGAGATGTGCGAGGCGTTCGCCGCCGCCGACGGCGCGGCCGTCATGGAAGTGGTCGAGCGCGTCGTGGAGGGCGGCCACGACCCCCGCCGCTTCGCCGGGGACCTCCTGGAGCGACTGCGCGACCTCATCGTCCTCACGCAGGTCCCCGACGCGGGCGCGAACGGCCTCGTGGACGCCCCCGCCGACCAGCTCGCCAAGATGACCAGCCAGGCCACCCGCATGGGCACCTCGACGCTCGCGCGCATGGCCGAGGTCGTCGCCGCCGGGCTCGCGGGGATGCGCGGGGCCACCGCGCCGCGCCTGCTCCTGGAGCTCGCGTGCGTGCGCGCGATCCTGCCCGGCTCCGACGAGTCCATGGCCGGGCTCATGCAGCGCCTCGAAACGCTGGAGCAGCGCGCCGCCGGAGCGGCCCTCGCCGCCCCCGCGCGGCCCGTCGCCGCACCCGTCGAGCCCGCCGCGGTCCGACCCGCGCCCGCCAGGCCCGCCGAGGCCCCCGCCGCGCCGGAGCCCGCGCCCGCCGCGGTCCCGCCGTGGGAGGAAGCCGAAGCGCCGCAGGCGAAGGCGCCCGAGCCCGCGCCCGCCGCGCCCGCGGAGGAGCCCCCCGCCGAGGAGTGGACCGCGCCCCCGCCCGCCCCCGTCTACGAGCCCGAGCCCGCCGGAGGCGGCACCTCCGCCGCCTCGGTGCGCCGCCAGTGGGACCGGATCATGATGGCCGTCAAGGACAAGAAGCGCACCACCGCCGCGCTCCTCCAGGACGCCACCATCGCCGACGCCGCCGCGGGCGAGCTGGTCCTCACCTTCAAGCACGCGTTCCACGCCGAGAACCTCCAGAAGGAGCCCGCCTACGGCATCGTCGCGGGCGTCCTCGGCGACGTCCTCGGCGGCACCTGGAAGATCCGATGCGAGGTGGGGGAGGCGGGGAGCCTCCCAAAAGCCCCGGGGGGAGCGGCGCCGGCCCCGGCGCCTAGGGCCGCCGCGCCCTCGTCCCGGCCCGCCGCCGCACCCGGCCGCCAGGCCGCCGCGCCCGTCGCCGAGGCCGTCGAGGAGCCCCCGCCGGACGACTACGACGAGCCCAGCCCCGACGACCCGGTCGCCCCCGGCGGCTTCGGGACCAGCGAGGAGCAGGCGATCAAGCTCATCACCACCGCGTTCGGCGCCAAGCAGATCGCGCGCTGACCCGCCGGTCCGACGTGTTCGGGCCCGCGGCCGGGCGTGCTCCACTGCCGCCGTCGCCCCGTGCGGCTACGCTAGGGCCTGTTCTGCGAATCAGAACGGTCGCTATCCGGCCCGTTCGCCCGCTCGCTGCGTTGTCGGCACCTCCCGATACAACCCCGGTATCGGGAGGCACCTCCGCCTTGCGAGCGAACGAACGGACTCGGATACCGCCACGCCCTGATTCGCAGAACAGGCCCTAACCGCCAGACCAGGAGAACCGGAAACCGAAGGCGAGGAGACGACATGGACATGTTCCCGGGCGGAGACATGCAGAAGCTGCTCCAGCAGGCCCAGCAGATGCAGGCCGACATGCTGAAGGCCCAGGCCGAACTGGCCGAGAGCGAGGTCACCGCGGCCGCGGGCGGCGGGCTCGTCTCCGCGACGGTCACCGGCGACGGCGAGCTCAAGGCCGTCAAGATCGACCCGCAGGCGGTCGACCCCGAGGACGTCGAGACCCTCGAAGACCTCATCGTCGCGGCCGTCCAGGCCGCCGGCGCCGACGCGAAGCGCCTCGCGGCCCAGAAGATGGGCCCGCTCGGCGACGCCCTCGGCGGCATGGGCCTCCCGGGCATGTAGCCCGGCCCCACCACGCGGAACCACGGAGGAGAATCCTTGTACGACGGGGCTTTGGGCGACCTCATCGAGGAGCTCGGGCAGCTGCCCGGGATCGGCCCGAAGAGTGCGCAGCGGCTGGCCTTCCACCTGCTGGCGTCGGAGAGCGCGGACGTCGAGCGGCTCACCTCGGCGCTGGAGCGGGTGAAGGCCCAGGTCCGGTTCTGCGAGACGTGCGGCAACGTCACCGAGGGCGAGCAGTGCGGCATCTGCCGCGACCCGCGCCGCTCGGAGGCGCTCATCTGCGTCGTCGAGGAGCCGAAGGACGTCCTCGCGATCGAGCGGACCGGCGAGTTCCGCGGCAGGTACCACGTGCTCGGCGGGGCCATCAACCCGTTGGAGGGCATCGGCCCCGACGACCTGCGCATCCGCCAGCTCATGGTGCGGCTCCAGGCCGGGGAGACCACCGAGCTCATCATCGCCACCGACCCGAACACCGAGGGCGAGGCCACCGCCACCTACCTGGCGATGCTGCTGAAACCCATGGGGCTCAAGGTGACCAGGCTGGCCAGCGGCCTGCCCGTGGGCGGCGACCTGGAGTACGCCGACGAAGTGACCCTCGGGCGGGCCTTCTCGGGCCGCCGGACCATGGACTGAGTGGACCTCCCGCGCCGTGCCGCGCCGCGCTTGACCCGATTTGAAACACCTTGTGCGACAACGTTTTTCACTTGCGCATGGTTGATGGGGATTCGGTAACAATAGCCCGCGGAACGGTCACGATCACATAACGCTTAACAGTGGTGTAACTCACCGTGTTCTAGTCTGTTTGGTACCTCCGAATACCCAACGACCGACGGGTGAGACAACCTATGCGCACGTCCCCAACCCCAGTCAGGCGCGTCCTGGCCGCCGCGGCGAGCGCCGCGATGGCAGTGGGCATCCTCGCCGCCTGCGGCTCCGACGGCGACGACGGCGGCGACGCCGAATCCGCCGAGGACTTCGACTTCTCCTGCCCGGAGCGGACCGACGGGACCCCCGAGGCGGACACCGCTGCCAACGAGTCGCAGCCGTTCGTCTTCGGCTCCCCGGGCGACCCGACCAGCATGGACCCGGTCCTCGCCTCCGACGGCGAGACCTTCCGCGTCACCCGCCAGATCTACGAGACCCTCGTCGACACCGACTGCACCGACAGCGTGCCGGGCCTCGCCGAGTCGTGGGACCAGAACCCGGAGGGCACCGAGTGGACCTTCCACCTGCGTGAGGGCGTGACCTTCAGCGACGGCACCGCCCTCGACGGCGCCGCGGTCTGCACGAACTTCGAGCGGTGGGCGAACTTCAAGGGCGGCTTCCAGTCCCCGAACTTCACCTACTACTACTCCGCGATCTTCGGCGGCTTCACCGAGAACGACCCGGCCATGGGCATCGAGTCCGAGTCGATCTACCAGGGCTGCGAGGCCGACGGGCTCGACGCGACGATCTCGCTGAGCAAGTACACCTCCAGCTTCCCGGGCGCGTTCTCCCTGAGCTCCTTCTCGATCATCAGCCCCGCCTCCCTTGAGGCGATCGCCGACGTCGAGCTGGCCGCCGCGGACTCGCCGCTGCCGGACTACTCGCAGACCGCCGGGACCCTCGCGGGCACCGGCCCGTACGTCCTCACCGAGTGGGACCACGGCGAGCAGCAGGTCACCCTGACGCGCAACGACACGTACTGGGGCGACGCCGCGAAGGTCAAGACCCTGATCTTCCGCACCATCTCCGACGAGACCGCCCGCCGCCAGGCCCTTGAGGCCGGCGACATCCAGGGCTACGACCTCGCCGCCCCCGCCGACGTGCAGCCGCTCATCGACGCGGGCTTCCAGGTCCCCGTCCGCGGCGTGTTCAACCTGCTGTACCTCGCGTACACGCAGGGCCAGGCGCCCCTTGAGGACCACGCGGTCCGCGAGGCCCTGTCCTACGCCGTCGACCGCGAGCGCATCGTCAACAACGTGCTCCCGCCGGGCGGACTGGTCGCCACGCAGTTCATCCCGCCGAGCCTTGAGGGCTACTCCGAGGACGTCAAGACCTACGACTACGACGTCGACAAGGCCAAGGACCTGCTCGCCGAGGCCGGCCAGGAGGACCTGACGCTGACGTTCTGCTACCCGACCGACGTGTCGCGCCCGTACATGCCGGCGCCGAAGGACATCTTCGACATGATCGCCTCCGACCTCGAAGCGGCCGGCGTCACCGTCGAGGCCCGCCCGATCACCTGGGTCGAGTACATCCCGACCACCCGCTCCGGCGAGTGCCCGCTGTACCTGCTCGGCTGGACCGGCGACTTCAGCGACCCGTACAACTTCCTCGGCACCTGGTTCGCCGCCGAGTCCACCGAGTGGGGCTTCGACAACCAGGAGGTCTTCGACTCGATCGCGGCCGCCAACACCGAGCCCGACGAGGCCACCCGCGTCGACCTGTGGAAGACCGCCAACGAGGCCGTGATGGAAGAGCTCCCGGGCCTGCCGCTGTCGTCCTCCCCGCCGTCGATCGCCTTCGCCGCCAACGTGTACCCGCCGGACGTCTCCCCGCTGACGCAGGAGAACTTCGCGCAGGTCTACTTCACCGCCGGCTCGTGACCTGAAGACCGACTAGCACAACATGCTGCGTTACACCGTCAAGCGCCTCCTGCAACTGGCCGTGGCCCTCTTGGGACTCTCGCTGCTGCTGTTCGCGTGGTTCAAAGCCCTTCCGGGCGGACCCGAGAACCGGCTGCTCCCCGAGAACGCCACGGACCAGCAGCGGGAGGCGCTGCGGGCGGCCCTGGGGCTCGACGAGCCCGTCTGGGTCCAGTACGGGGACTTCCTGGGACGGATCGTCCGCTTCGACTTCGGCAGTTCGCTGTCGAGCGGGCGGCCCGTCGCCACGGAGCTCGCCGACCGGCTGCCCGCCACCATCGAACTGTCCCTGGCCGCGATGATCATCGCCGTCGGCCTGGGCATTCCGCTCGGCTACCTCGCGGCCAGGCGCCGCGGGACGTGGCTGGACTTCACCGCCGTCTCCGGCTCGCTCCTGGGCACGTGCATCCCGATCTTCTTCCTCGCCGCCATGCTGAAAGTGGTGTTCGCGCAGGAGCTCGGGTGGCTGCCCACGACGTTCCGGCTCTCCGCCGGGGCTGACTACACGGAGGTCACCGGCCTCAGAGTCGTCGACGGGCTCATCACCGGCGAGTTCGACATCGCCTGGGACGCGGTGCTGCACCTGGTGCTGCCCGCGATAGCCCTGTCCTCGATCCCGCTCGCGGTCATCGTCCGCATCACCCGCGCCAGCGTCCTCGACGTCGTCGGCGAGGACTACGTGCGCACAGCGGACGCCAAGGGCCTCAAGCCCTCCGTGATCCGCGGCCGCCACGTCATGCGCAACGCCATGCTCCCGATCGCCACGATCATCGGCCTGCTCCTGGGCAGCCTGTTCGCGGGCGCCGTGCTCACCGAGTCGGTGTTCTCCTTCGGCGGCATCGGGTCCTTCGTGTACCAGGCGACGACCGAGCGCGACTACCCGGCGCTCATGGGCTTCATCCTCGTGATCGCCATGTTCTACGTCGCCATCAACCTGATCGTGGACCTGTCGTACGGGCTCCTCGACCCGAGAGTGCGGGTGCGGTCATGACCGTCGCGAAGATCGAGAAGCTCGACCGCCTCATCGAGGCGAGCGTCTCCGCCCGCGAGGCGCAGACCGGTTCGCTGCTGCGCCAGTCGTACCGCAGGCTCAAGCGCTCCCCGATGGCCGTCACCGGCGCCGTCATCGTCGGCCTGTTCGTCATCGTGGCGGTCCTCGGGCCGTGGATCGCCCCGTACGACCCGACCGCGCAGACCTGGGGCCGCGAGGTGTTCCTCAACCGGAACATCTTCCCCGGGCCGCGCCCCGAGAACTGGTTCGGCCTGGACCACCTGGGCCGGGACATGTTCTCTCGCATGATCGTCGGGGCCCGCCAGACGCTCCTGGTGGGCGTCGTCGCGACGCTCATCGGCTTCGTCGCGGGCGCGGTCATCGGCGGGGTCGCCGCCGCCGCGGGCACCTTCGGGGGCCGCTGGGGCGAGCGCGTCGAGGCCGTCCTCATGCGCACCGTGGACGTGGCCCTCGCCATCCCGATGCTCCTGCTCGCCTTGAGCGTCGCGGCCCTCCTGGGCCCGTCGCTGAGCACCGTCATGGTCGCCGTCGGGGTCGCGCAGATCCCGATCTTCGCGCGGCTGCTGCGCGGATCGATGCTGGCGCAGGCGCACTCGGACTACGTGCTCGCCGCCGTCTCCCTGGGCGTCCCCAAGGGACGGATCGTCGTCTCGCACATCCTGCCCAACTCGCTCGGGCCGGTCATCGTCCAGGCCACCCTGGTGCTCGCCACCGCGATCATCGAGGCCGCCGCGCTGTCCTACCTGGGCCTGGGCAACCCCGACCCCGGCAGCGCCGAATGGGGCACCATGCTCGCCGACGCGCAGCGGTTCCTCTCTGGGGCACCGCAGCTCGCCATCTACCCGGCGGTCGCCATCATCGTGACCGCGCTCGGGTTCACCCTCCTCGGCGAGGCCATGCGCGAATCGCTCGACCCGAGGCTGAGGAGGCAGGAGTAGTGGCACTGCTCGAAGTAGAGGACCTGCGGGTCGCGTTCGGGGCGTCCACCGCCGTCGACGGCGTCTCCTTCTCCGTGGAGCAGGGGAAGATCGTCGGCCTCGTCGGCGAGTCCGGGTGCGGCAAGTCCGTCACCAGCCTCGCCGTCATGGGCCTCCTCCCCAGGGGCCGGGCCGCCAAGGCCCGCAAGGGGGACCAGCCGGTCCAGGCCGCCGCCGAGGAGGCGTCGCCCGGAGCCGTGAAGGCGAGCGTCGCCGCGCCCCAGGCCGTCCCGGCCGGGGGCGGGCGCCGCAAGGGCGGCGGCGCCGACGTCAGCGGCCGGGCCGTCTTCGACGGCACCGACCTCCTGTCGCTGCCCGCCTCCGCGATGCGCCGCCGCCGCGGCAAGGACCTCGCCATGGTCTTCCAGGACCCCCTGTCGAGCCTCAACCCGGTCGTCCCCATCGGACGGCAGATCACCGAGGTCCTCGAACGGCACCGGGGCCTCAAGGGCGACAAGGCGAACAAGGAGGCCGCCAGCCTCCTCGACCGCGTCGGCATCCCCGACCCGGTCCGCCGCCTCAAGGAGTACCCGCACCAGCTCTCCGGCGGCATGCGCCAGCGCGTGCTCATCGCGATCGCCGTCGCGTGCGCCCCGCGCCTGCTCATCGCCGACGAGCCGACCACCGCGCTCGACGTCACGATCCAGGCGCAGATCCTGGAGCTGCTCAAGGACCTCGTCGACCACGAGGGCACCGCGCTGCTCATGATCACGCACGACCTCGGGGTCGTCGCGGGCATGTGCGACGAGGTGAACGTGCTCTACTCGGGGCGCGTGGTCGAGTCGGCGCCGGTGCGCGAGCTGTTCGCGCGGCCCACGCACCCGTACACGGTGGGGCTGCTCGGGTCGATCCCGCGCCTGGACCTGCCGCTGCACGAGCCGCTGACGCCGATCCGCGGCTCGATCGCCGACGTCATCCGCTGGAAGGACGGCTGCGCGTTCGCGCCCCGCTGCGACCGCGTCGCCGACGCGTGCGTCGCGGGCGAGCCCGCGCTCGTCGGGTCCGCGCACGCCCACCGCTGCGTCATGGCCGAGGAGGTCGCATGAGCACCGAAGACCTTGCGCCGCAAGACGAGGCGCCGCAGGCGGAACCGCACGTCCCCGCGCAGCGCACCGAGGAGCCCTCCGGCTCCGAGCCCGCGCTGCTGGAGGTCGAGGACCTGAAGGTCCACTTCCCGATCCGCCGCGGCGTGCTCGTGGAGCGCACCGTCGGCCACGTGCGCGCCGTGGACGGCGTCAGTCTGCAAGTCTCCCAAGGCGGCACGTACGGCCTGGTGGGCGAGTCCGGCTGCGGCAAGACCACCTTCGGGCGGGCCGTGCTGCGCCTGGAGGAGCCCACGGCCGGGCGCGTGCGCCTCGGCGACGACGAGGTGACGACCCTCAAGCCCGAGCGGCTGCGGAAGTTCCGCTCCCGCATGCAGATGGTCTTCCAGGACCCGCTCGGCTCGCTCAACCCGCGCCACAACGTGGACATGCTCCTGGCGGAGCCGCTCAAGGTCCACGGCGTCGGCTCGAAGGCCGAGCGCCGCAAGCTCGCCGTCGAGACGCTCGACGCGGTGGGCCTGCCCAAGACCGTGCTGGAGCGCTTCCCGCACGAGTTCTCGGGCGGGCAGCGCCAGCGCCTGGGCATCGCGCGGGCGCTCATGCTGCGGCCCGACCTGATCGTGTGCGACGAGCCGGTCTCCGCGCTCGACGTGTCGATCCAGGCCCAGGTCATGAACCTGCTCGACGAGCTCCAGGGCGAGTTCGGGCTGACGTACCTGGTGATCGCGCACGACCTGGCGGTGGTCCGGCACCTCTCGGACCGGGTCGGGGTCATGTACCTCGGCAAGCTCGTGGAGGAGGCCGACTCGGCCTCGATCTACGAGCACCCCCGCCACCCGTACACGAAGGCGCTGCTCTCGGCGGTGCCGCAGCCCGATCCGGAGAAGGAGGCCACCCGCGAGCGCATCATCCTCAAGGGCGACCTGCCGTCCCCGGCGAACCCGCCCTCGGGCTGCCGCTTCCGCACCCGCTGCCCGTGGGCGCAGGACATCTGCGCGGAGCAGGAGCCGCAGTGGCGCGAGGCGGCGAGCGGCCACAAGGTCGCCTGCCACTTCGACCTGTAGTACTGCATGACGAAGGCGCGGACCGCGATGCGGTCCGCGCCTTCGTGTTCCGTCTAAGCGGGCCCTTGCTCCGGGATGCCCAGGCGCCCGCGGTACGGGTGGCGGATCTGCCAGGACGCCTCCCACTGGAGCAGGCCCTCCTGCCATTCGGGGAGGTCGGGCCGGTAGGTGCGGGGCGCGTTGGCGCGCTCGGGGGTCTCGACCATGAACTGCCAGAAGTCCTCCAGCGCGGACCTGACGGTCTCGACGTCGTACTCCGCGCGCTGGCGGTTGCCGTAGACGGCCTGGATAGTGACGCCGGACGGGTCGAACTCGACGTCCCAGCCCTCGGAGTCCCACTGCTCGAACGGCTGCCCGCCGCTGCGGACGTCGTCGATCATGGCGAGGGCGTCGAGGAGCACGCGGAACTTCCGGCCGATGTCGGTGCAGATCCAGGCGGCGAGGACGTCCTGGCCGGCGGGCGCGGCGTCCACGACCGGGCCGAAGTAGTCGTCCATTCGGAAGCGCATTGTTCAGCGGTGCCTTTCGTTACTGCTGGTCGGATGGGAAGCCGTGCGTGTACCCGCGGCCGTTGTTGCCGTCATAGTAGCCGCTGATCTTGACGCCGCCGGACTCTCCGACCCACATGTTCGGGTCGGTGGGGTGCGGCTGGCTCTTGCGGAACGCGGTGGCGATGTTCTTGTCGACGTCCTCGCCGGTCCAGGAGTCGGGGAAGAACGTCGAGGTGCCGCCGTTGCCGCCCTTGGGCTTCCAGATCGGCGGCGGTCCGGCGTCGAAGAACTCGGGGTCGGCCTGGTAGACGCCGTTGTCGCCGACGGGCCGCTTGGAGTCGGGCCTGATCCGGCGGCCGTCGAAGTCGTTGCCGCCGGGCCGCCAGTGGTACCCCGAGCCGGAGGGGCGGCCGGGCCGCACGTCGCCGACGAGCGCGTGCTGGAGCTTGTCGTAGTCCATCTTGTTCTGCTGCGCGCGCCCGGCGCGCTGCTTCTTCGCCTTCTGGAAGAACTCCAGCGCGGCGCTGATGAGCTTGCCGCCGCTTTTCTTTCCGGTTCCCACGGGCCGCGCCTATGCGTCGATGAGCTTGAATATGGCTTCCTGCACGAGGTTGCCGACGACGGTCCGGGAGATCTGCTGGAAGATCGGGACCTGGAGCAGGGACGCGCCGAAGGTCACGGCGGCCTCGGCGATCGCCATGGCGATCTGCACGGCGAGGATCACGAGCTGCACGATCACCATGATCTTGAGGCACAGCACGATGACGGCGCAGATGATGAGGCCGACGCCCGCGATCATGGAGCCGACGGAGCCGTCCCCGATGATCTTCTGGGGGCCGTCCTCACTCTCCCACCAGGTCTTGAAGGCGTCGATGTCCTTGCCGACCTGGTCGGTCCACGCGGAGGCGGCGTTCTCGGCGGACTCGCCGTTCAGGTCCCCGAGCTTGCCGCCGAAGTCCATCCACGCCTGCCCGAAGTCCATGAGGTTGTCCTCATTGGACTGGGGCCAGTCGTAGCCGAGGATGCCGAGGAGGCTCGCGAGCTCGGAGGGCAGCGTGATCGCCATCAGGCGCCCCCGATCTCGGAGGCGATCTGCGCGAACGCCTGGGACACCGCGTTGTCGGCGTCGAGGTGCTGGGCCGCGAAGTCGCGCACGTCGATCCCCGCGTCGGCCATCGACTGGGCCGCCTCGGTGAAGCACTCCTTGGCGAACTCGAAGACCGCCTGGTGCGCCTGCTCGATGAGCCCGCCGATCTCGTCGCTCCCGCACGCGGCGGTGACGCCCTCGATGCTGGAGGCGAACTCGTCGATGGCGGTGAAGAACTTCTCCGCGGTGCCCTCGATGCGCTGGCCGCTCTGGTCGAGGGCGTCAGGGTCGATGCTGAGGTCGGGCATCAGCTCAGGCCCCTGCCGTCGGCGGCGGTCTGCACGATCCGCGCGTGGGACTCGGTGAGGGTGTTCATGAAGGAGCTGAGGCGCTGCACGGACTGCTGCTGGAGCTCCTCGACCTTCTCGTTGAGCCCTTCGAGGTCGATCGCGCCGGGGATGCCGGCCTGCTCGCGGGCGGCGTCGAGCGCGGCGTTGACGCCCGCGGTGATCTCCTCGCTCAGCTGCTCCTTGCTCAGGCGCACCGCGCGGGGGTCGACGATGTCCACGGCGACCTTGCCCGCCGTGGTCGCCGAGATCCTGACCATGCCGTCGGCGGCCTCGACCTCGACGGTCTGCGCGCCGCTCTCCTCTTGGGCCCGTTGCGCATCGCGCGCGATCGCGAGGGCCTTGCCGAGGGCCTCGGCGATGCCGTTGGATTCAGATGAACTGCTCAAGGAGGCTCCTCGCGTCCGGGGCTGAATTGGAGCGAGTCGAACGTAGCAAACCCCTGCAACGGGCGCTGCGGAGCGTTCCCACCGTGTGGCGGTCAGCCCAGGGCGCCCGCCTTCACCTTGCCGCCCTGCATGACCAGGTCGAGGTTGGCCTCCGGGTCGGTGAGCACGCCGATGTCGGCGAGCGGGTCGCCGTCGACCACGAGGAGGTCCGCGGCGAACCCGGGGGCGACGCGCCCGATGCGGTCCTCCTCCCCGAGGAGCTGCGCGGCGGTCACGGTCGCCGACCGGATCACGTCGGCCGCCGGGATGACCGCGCCGCGGATCGCGAACTCGTCGAGCTGGTGCTTCCTCATGCCGCCCAGCAGGTCCGAGCCGTAGCAGAGGTTGACGCCCGCCCCGTGCGCGAGTTCGAGGGCCTTGAGCCCGGCGTCGAGGACGATCTCGTTCTTCGCGAGGTTCGCCGGGGACAGGCCGTAGTCGGCGCCCTCGATCGACATGCGCCGGTACGTCACCAGCGTGGGCACCAGGAACGCGTCGTGCTCCAGGAACAGGTCGAGGCTGGACCGGTCGAGGAGGTTCCCGTGCTCGATGGACCGCACGCCCGCCTCCAGGCCCCGGTTGATGGCCCTCGCGGTGTAGGCGTGCCCGGCGACGTACCGGTTGGCGGCCTCCGCCTCCTCCACGATCGCGCGGATCTCCTCGATCGAGAACTGGGTCGAGTCGATCCGGTCGGTGGGGGAGGCGACGCCGCCCGACAGCATGATCTTGACGTGGTGGGCGCCGGTGCGCAGCTGCTCGCGGGCGGCCTTGCGCACGCCGTCCACGCCGTCGCACACGAGCCCGAGGTCGGGGCAGCAGTGGTGGCCGTCGCTGACCGCGCGCCCGCGCGGGCGCATGTCCACGTGCCCGCCGGTCTGCGAGAGCGCCTTGCCGCCGAAGAAGACCCGCGGCCCGTCGATGAGCCCCTCGGCCACGGCGTCGTGGATGCCGAAGTCCGCCCCGCCGGGGTCGCGCACCGTCGTGAACCCGCGATGGAGCATCTCCCGCAGCTCGATCGCGGCCTTGACGGCCACGTACGCGGGCGACTGGTCGCCCAGCCCCGCCAGGTCCGCGGTGTGGGCGTTGACGTGCACGTGGCAGTCGATCAGGCCCGGCATGAGGGTCCGCCCGCCCAGGTCCACGACCCTCGCGCCGGCGGCCTCGACCTCGGACCCGACGGCCGCGATCTCCCCGCCGCGCACCAGCACCCGCTGCCCGGCCACGAGCACCCCCGCGGCGGTGTCGAGCACCGCGGCGTTCGCAAAGAGCACGGTCTCGGACATGGCGTCTCCTCAGCGTCACAGCCCTAGCCGCTCGGCTAGGAACGCTACCAATATGCCGGACGGCCCGGTAGCGTCGGACACGGGCCCCGTCCACGAGAGAGAGCGAGCGACATGTCCTATCCCGAACCGCGGTACTTCGGCGACGAAGGCGAGACGAGCGCGTACTTCCGGCCCGCCGGGCAGGCGCCCGACATCGCGTACCCGAACGGCGGCAACGCCGGGTACCTGGCGACCGGCGCGACCACGAACGGCCAGTTCGGCCTCTACCAGTGGAACATGAGCGGCGCCCGCTCCGGCCCCGACCCGCACTTCCACCGCACCATCTCGGAGTCCTTCTACATCCTCACCGGCACGATCCGGATCTACAACGGCGCCAAGTGGGTCGACCACACGCCCGGCGACTTCGTGCACGTCCCCGAAGGCGGCGTCCACGGCTTCCGCAACGAGTCCGGCGAGCCCGCCTCGATGCTCCTCATGTTCCACCCCGGCGCCCCCCGCGAGGACTACTTCGAGGGCCTCCTCACCATCGGCGAACTCACCGACGACGAGCGCAAGGCCTTCTTCGCCGAGCACGACAACTTCTGGATCGAGGAGTAGGAACACGAAGGGCCGGGCGAATCGCCCGGCCCTTTCGCTTTGCGCCGCTTAGAGGTTTTCGACGACCTCGCGCATGAGGCGGGCGGTCTCGCTCGGGGTCTTGCCGACCTTGACGCCCGCGGCCTCAAGGGCCTCCTTCTTCGACTCGGCGGTGCCGGCCGATCCGGAGATGATGGCGCCGGCGTGGCCCATCGTCTTGCCCTCGGGGGCGGTGAACCCGGCGATGTAGCCGACGACCGGCTTCGTCACGTGGTTCTTGATGTACTCGGCCGCGCGCTCCTCGGCGTCGCCGCCGATCTCGCCGATCATGACGATCGCCTTGGTCTCGGGGTCCTCCTCGAACGCCTTGAGGCAGTCGATGTGGGTGGTCCCGATGACCGGGTCGCCGCCGATGCCGACGGAGGTCGAGAAGCCGATGTCGCGCAGCTCGTACATGAGCTGGTAGGTCAGCGTGCCCGACTTGGAGACGAGGCCGATGGGGCCGGTCCCGGTGATGTCGGCGGGGGTGATGCCCGCGTTCGACTTGCCGGGGCTGGCGATGCCGGGGCAGTTGGGGCCCACGATGCGGGTCTTGTTGCCCTTGGACTCGGCGTAGTTCCAGAAGGTCACGGAGTCGTGCACCGGGATGCCCTCGGTGATGACGATGACCAGCTCGATCTCGGCGTCGATCGCCTCGACCACGGCGGCCTTGGAGAAGGCCGGGGGCACGAACACGACGGAGGCGTTCGCCCCGGTCTCGCTGATGGCCTCCTGCACGGAGGCGAACACCGGGAGGCTCACGCCGTCCACGTCGACCTTGGTGCCGGCCTTGCGCGGGTTCACGCCGCCGACGATCTCGGTGCCGGCCTTGAGCATGCGGCGGGTGTGCTTCATGCCCTCGGAGCCGGTCATGCCCTGGACGATGACCTTGGAGTTCTCGTTGAGGAAGATCGCCATTGGACTAGGCCCCCTTGTTCGCGAGCTCGGCGGCCTTGTCGGCCGCGGCGTCCATGGTCTCGACCACGGTGATGAGCGGGTGGTTCGCGTCGGCGAGGATCTTGCGACCCTCCTCCGCGTTGTTGCCGTCGATGCGGGCGACGAGCGGCTTGGTGACGTCCTCGCCGCGGTCGGCGAGCGTCTGGAGCGCGCCGAGGATGCCGCGGGCGACCTCGTCGCAGGCGGTGATCCCGCCGAAGATGTTCACGAACACGGCCTTGACCTGCGGGTCCGACAGGACCACTTCGAGGCCGTTCGCCATGACGGCCGCGGAGGCGCCGCCGCCGATGTCGAGGAAGTTCGCGGGCTTGACGCCGCCGTGGTTCTCCCCGGCGTACGACACGACGTCGAGGGTGGACATGACCAGGCCCGCGCCGTTGCCGATGATGCCGACGGAGCCGTCGAGCTTCACGTAGTTGAGGCCGGAGTCCTTGGCGCGCTGCTCCAGCGGGTCGACCGAGGACTTGTCCTCGAACTCGGCGTTGTCGGGGTGGCGGAAGTCCGCGTTCTCGTCGAGCGTGACCTTCGCGTCGAGTGCGAGGACCCGGCCCTCGGGCGTGCGCACGAGCGGGTTGACCTCGACGAGGGTCGCGTCCTCGGCGACGAAGGCGCCCCAGAGCTTCACGAACACGTCCACGAGCTGGTCGCGGAGGTCCTCGGGGAAGCCCGCCTGGGTGACGATGCCGTCGGCGATCTCCGGGGTGACGCCGACGCCGGCGTCGATCGGGAGCTTCACGACCTTCTCGGGGGCGGTGTGGGCGACCTCTTCGATCTCCATGCCGCCCGCGGTCGACGCGATGCACAGGAACGTGCGGTTCGCGCGGTCGAGCAGGTACGAGAAGTAGTACTCCTCGTCGATGTCGGCGGTCACGGTGAGCATGACCTTCTCGACGGTGTGGCCCTTGATGTCCATGCCGAGGATGTTCGTGGCGTGGGTGTTGACCTCGTCCACGGTGTCGGCGAGCTTGACGCCGCCGGCCTTCCCGCGGCCGCCGACCTTCAC
This sequence comes from Glycomyces mayteni, assembly GCF_042428885.1. Lineage (NCBI taxonomy): Bacteria > Bacillati > Actinomycetota > Actinomycetes > Glycomycetales > Glycomycetaceae > Glycomyces > Glycomyces mayteni. The sequence continues at coordinate 283,139 of NZ_JBHMBP010000001.1, read as the reverse complement.
CTGCGCTTTGACGACCACACGGTCGCCGAGGCGCTCAGCGAGCGCAACGGCCTCCTGCGGTGTGGTGGCGACGCCGCCGTCCAGAACCGGCACTCCGTGCCGGGCGAACAGTGCGCGGCCCTGGTATTCGTACAGATCCACTGTAGAGTCCGCTCCACTAGCTAGTCTTCCTTGACCGGACTGGCCTGGGCCTCCCCGCCATGGCCCGGTGCGGGCCGCGGCCTCGGCGAACCGGGTCCGGTCAGGCGGGGGAGAGCTACAGGTGCCCGTTATCGCAGGGTAACGCGCGGCGAGGCGCCGGAGACCCGGGCGGGCGGCGGGTGTGACGAGTCAGGCTCAGGAGGCCGCTTGCCGGGCCCTTGCAGGCGATTCACGTCCCGGCGGGGTGGTTGTGCGGCCCCCGCGGCCGGGTGTGTCGGGATCGAGTCGCCCCCGGTTTCAACAGTGCCCGGAGGGTGCGACATTCGGGGCGGGGCGAACGGGGCGGAGCGGGCGGGATCGGCCCGGGGAATAGAGGCGGGGACCGGACGCACCCCTCAGGCGTCCGGTCCCCTTAGCGGGAACCAAGCCCACCCCTCAATGGCTTGATTCCCTTAGGCACGATGCCCTATCGCCACCCCTCAATCGACAGGGCATCGGCAGCTTGTGGCACAGCTCAATTGCACGACGCTTCGGGAGTGAACTCCCGGTGAAGCCTCTGCGTCATTGTCCGGCGGCCTTTCGGCCGACTGCTGATGCGTCTTCGGCGGTGTTGCCATCGCGTCCGACACTTATAAGAACGAGGGCCGCCAGGCGCGGTTACGGTCTCCTCGAAGAATTTTTTGCGGCGGGCGTATCCGCAGTTCAGGGCCGTTCAGACGGCCGCGGGGCTGCCCTGATCGGGTGAGGGCACATGGCCGCGCACCCATTCGGCGATGGCCTGGGTCGAGGCGCCGGGGCCGAATATCTGCGCCACTCCGGCTTCGCGCAACTGCGCGGCGTCCTCGTCGGGAATGATGCCGCCGCCGAATACGACGATGTCGCGCGCGTCGTTCTCGTCGAGGAGTTTCAGCACCCGCGGGAAGAGCGTCATATGCGCGCCGGAGAGGATGCTCAGCCCGATCGCGTCGGCGTCCTCGGCGAGGGCGGTGGCGACGACCTGCTCGGGGGAGTTGTGGAGGCCCGTGTAGACGACCTCCATGCCCGCGTCGCGCAGCGCGCGGGCCACGACCTTCGCTCCGCGGTCGTGGCCGTCGAGCCCGACCTTGGCGACGACGACGCGGATGGGCGCCCCGGTTGCAGTCATCTGTACCTCCTCGTACGGAGGCCGCGGCGCCTGCGTCGCTCGTGGCGATCGTCGGCGCCGCGGCCAGTTCATACGAGTGAGCTTAGTCGCGACCGGTGCGGGTTGGAAGTCCTACTGGCCGTAGGGCGGCTGCGGCGGCTGCTGCTGGCCCGGCTGCGGGTAGCCGGGAGGCGGCGGCGGGTACCCGCCGGGCTGCTGGCCCTGCGGCTGGCCGTAGCCCTGCGGCGGCTGCTGCGGCTGGCCGGGCTGCGGGAAGCCGCCGGGCTGGCCGTAGCCGGGCGGGGGCTGCTGCCCGTACCCGGGCTGCGGGTATCCGGCGGGGGCGGTCGGCGCGCCCTTGATGTACGCCTTGACCTCCTGGTCCTTGATGTAGATGAAGGACGCGTAGCCGTAGGCGCCGGCGGCGGCGAGGTTGAGGATGAGCGTCAGGAAGATGATGCCGCCGACGATCGCGATGGCCGCGAGGCTCGACAGCGCGCCGATGATCCCGAACCCGGCGCCGACCATCATGAGGATGACGCCGGTCAGGCGCAGGCCGCCAGAGGTGATCTGGCCCTTCGGCAGCGCCCAGCCGTACCAGGCGAGCGCGGCGGCGACGAGGAGGCCGATGACCCCGGCGAAGCCCCCGTAGGGGTTCATGAAGGAGAACACCGCGGAGACGACGCCGATGCCCGCGCCGATGAGGGCCATGAGGCCGATGCGCTTGATCCCCTCGGGGACCGGGCCCTGCGGCCCGGCGGCCTGGGGCTGCGGGAAGCCCGCCTGGGGCGGGGGCGGCGGGTAGCCGGGCTGCTGGCCCTGCGGCTGGCCGTACGGCTGCTGGCCGGGCGCGGACTGCGGGAGCTGGCCCGAGCCGAGCGGGTTCGGCGGCGGGGCCTGCGGGGTCCCGGACGGGTTGAACCCGGTCTGGGAGCCGGTCTGCGGCATGACCGTGGTCTGCGCGTACTCGGCGGCGGGCGGGTCCGACGGGCCGGTCGGGTTCCCGAGCGGGGAGGGCGGCGGGGGCGGGGTGCCCTGCTGGGCCTCGACCCGGTTGATCTTCATGGTGCGGTCGAGTCCGGCCTCCTCCCCTCCTTCAGGGGCCGCGGCGGGCGGCTGCGCGCCGGGCTTGAGCTTGAAGGTGCCGCCGTCCTCGTCGTCGGGTCGGTCGTTCTCTGGGGGAGTCATGACATCCACTCTCCATGCCGGATCGGTTGTGACTGCTCTCCACCTCACCTTACCGACCGTCACGCCGCAAGGGGGTATGCCGTCCGAAGCGGGACGACCAGGGCAGGCCTTTGAACCGTTTCAGCGGCGGTTCGCCAAGCGGCTCAGTCGAAGTGGCGGCGGAGCACGCCCCGGTAGGTGGGCTGCGCGGCCTCGTAGCGCTCCTGCCCGGCGGGGGTCAGCATGAGGAACATGGCGCGGCGGTCGAAGTCGCAGGTCGCGCGCGTGACGAGGCCGGCCTTCTCCAGGCGGGTGACCGTGCGGGAGAGGGCGCTCTGGCTGAGGTACATCTCGGCTTCGAGGTCCTTCATCTTGGCCTTGCCGGTGCTGTCGCAGCACTTGCTGGACAGGATCTTGAGGACCTCGAACTCGCTCAGTCCAAGGTCGTGCCCGTCCTGGAGCGCGTTCTCCAGCTCGCAGGATGTGTTGTGGTACACGCGGAGTGTTTCAGACCACTGGGTGCACACGTCTTCGGATACTTCGGCCTCCATGACCAGGAGATTACCATGTCAAGACATTTAATGTCCACGCATTTGATGTGTTGACATCCAATGCACGTGCATGTAAGTTTCTCGGCATGACGATCACCGAACCGAAACCCCTCCCCACCTCGACTTCGACCAGCATCGATACGCCGTCACACGCCCCGAGCCGCTGGGGTCCAAAGCTGTGGGCCGTCCTCTTCGTGGCCGGCCTCGCGATGTTCCTGGACGCCCTCGACGTCTCCATGGTCGGCGTCGCGCTCCCGTCCATCGGCGCCGAGCTGGGCCTGGAGACGGCCTCGCTCCAGTGGATCGTCAACGGCTACATCCTCGGCTACGGCGGCCTGCTCCTGCTGGGCGGACGCATGGCCGACCTGCTGGGACGCCGCCAGGTCTTCCTCACCGCGCTGGTCGTCTTCGGCGCCGCCTCGCTCATCGGCGGGCTCGTCGAGCACGAGGGCCTGCTCATCGCCTCGCGCATCGTCAAGGGCGTCGCCGCCGCGTTCACCGCCCCGGCCGCGCTCTCGATCATCACCACCACGTTCAAGGAGGGCCACGACCGCAACAAGGCCCTGTCGATCTTCACCGTCTTCGGCGCCACCGGGTACGCCTCGGGCCTCATCGCCTCCGGCCTGCTCACCAGCGTCGACTGGCGCCTGACGTTCTTCGCGCCCGTCATCGTCGTGGTCGGCGTCCTCATCGCCGCGTTCGTCGTGGTCCCCAAGAACAACGAGCGCGAGAAGGGGCACATCGACTTCCTCGGCTCCGCGACCCTGACCGGCGGCATGCTCGCCGCGGTCTACACCATCGTCACGGTCCCCGAGACCGGCTTCACGCCGCTCGTCACCGCCACGACCGCGGCCGCGGTCCTGCTCCTGGGCGCGTTCTTCGTCATCGAGAACAAGGTCGCCCACCCGCTGGTGCGCCTGAGCATCTTCAAGGTCAAGTCGATCGTCCGCGCCAACCTGGCCGCGCTCGCGATCTTCGGGTCCTACATCAGCTTCCAGACGATCGTGTCCCTGTACCTCCAGAACACGCTCCAGTGGGAGCCGATCCAGATGGCCCTCGCGCTGGCCCCCGCCGGGATCATCGTGGCGATCCTGTCGCCGCTCGCGGGCAAGTTCATCGACCGATACGGCACCAAGTCGATGATCATCGCCTCGATGGCCGCGTTCGTCCTCGGCTACCTGTGGTTCATCCTCCGCGGCGGCTCGGCCCAGCCGAACTACCTCACCGACTACCTGCCCGCGTTCCTGCTGCTGGGCCTCGGCTTCGCGATCGGCTTCTCGTCGGTCATGGTCCAGGCCACCGAGGGCATCTCGGACGACGAGCAGGGCCTGGCCTCCGGCCTGGTCCAGACCTCCGGGCAGATCGGCGGCGCCGTGGTCCTCGCGATCGTCACCGGCCTCATCGCCGGGGGCGCCGCCACCTCGATCGCCCAGTACCGGCCCGGCCTGTACCTGGTGACCGCGGTCGCCGCGGTCGGCCTCCTCGCCAGCGCCACCGCCCTCATGGGGCGCCGCACCGCCGAGGTCGTCGAAGCCGCGTAACCGCCGCCTGAGAGAACACCCGCACCGCAGGGCCCGCCGAATACGGCGGGCCCTGCGGTGTCCCTTGCTACCGAGTGGAAGTCAGTACCGGACGCAGCCGCGCCCCTTCGAGTGCGAACGTCGCGTGCGCGCGCGAGGCCGCCGCGGGGTCCTGCGTGACCATGAGCAGGCCCGGCGCCCACTCGTCCACGAGGGACCGCATGAGGTCGAGGACCTCCGAGGCGTCCGCCGGACCGAGCGCCCCGGTGGGCTCGTCGGCGACGACCACGTCAGGGCGCGAGGCGAAGGCCCGCGCGACGGCCGCGCGCTGCTGGAGCACCGGCACGAGGTCGGCGGGGCGGCGCTGGAGGAGCCGGTCGATCCCGGTGCGCTCCGCGAGGTGGCGCAGCCAGTCGCGGTCCTCGGACTCGCCCGCCAGGCGCAGCGGCATCGCCAGGTTCTCCTCGATCGTGAGCGAGGGCAGCAGGTTGAACGACTGGAACACGAAGCCAACCCGGCCCTGCCGCAGGAGCGTCCGCTTCGCCTCCTCCAGGCCCGTGATGCGCCGGTCGGCGATGCGGACCTCCCCGCCGGTGGGGTCGTCGAGCCCGGCCGCGCAGTGCACGAGCGTGGACTTGCCCGAGCCGGGGGCGCCCATGACGGCGATGAGCGCGCCGCCGGGCACGTCGAGGCTGACGCGGTCGAGGACGGTGTGCGCGCCGTCGTAGGTCTTCGTGATCTCCCTCAGGGCGAGCGCGGGCGCGGCGGTCGCGGGGCGCCTGCTCGGGGGAGCGGCGAGGGTGGTGGTCATCGGTGTGCCTCCGGGGTCTCCTTGGTACCGACGACGCTATGGCGTTCCGTGTCCGTTTCCAATGCGGTCAGCTGCCGGAAAAGGGGTGGGGACAACCGGAGCCGGGCGGGTACAGCCAGCTGTAGTACCGGCCCGATCCGGCTTGTACAGCAGGCTGTAGCGACGGCGCGGGCCCGCCGCGGGTACGTTTCCAAGCGAGTTCTTGGAGGAAGCGATGGCGATCGGCAGGCGTGAGCGCGTGCGGGCGTGGTTCGACGCGCAGCTGCGCCCGGACGGCGAGGGCAGGGCCGGGCTCGGCTCGGTGGTCGCCGCGGCCCTGCGCGCCTCCGGGTACGGCGCGGTCGGCGCCGGGTTCGGCATCCTCGCGCTCTACACGATCCCCGTCGCCGTCCTCGTCGGGTTCCTCTCGCTGCTGGGCGCCGGGCGGTTCCTCGTCCACCCGACCATGCAGTGGGTGCGGACGCTCGCGGGCCTGGAGCGGCGGCGCCTGCACCGCCTCGGCCACGACGTCGAGTCCCCGTACTCCGGCCCCGACGTCGAGGCCCCGCGGAGCCTGCGCGAACTGCGCGCCGACCCGTCCGCGCGCCGCGACCTCCAGTGGGTGTTCCTCCACGGCACGTGGGGCCTCATCCTCGGGGCGGTCCTCATCAACATGCCGTTCGTGTCCGTGCGCGACGCGACCTATCCGCTGTGGTGGGCGTTCGCGCCCTCCTCGGAGCAGCAGATCCTCTCGGGCATGATCGAGGCCCAGACCGCGCCCGCCGCCGCCCTCGGCTTCGCCACCGGCATCGCCGTGTTCGCGCTGTGGCTCCTGTTCGGCCCCAAGCTCCTCGACCTCCAGGCCCGCGCCGGCGTCAACCTCCTCGGCCCCGACCCCGACATCGACCTGTCCGAGCGCGTCGCCCGCCTCACCGCGACCCGCGCCGCCGCCCTCGACGCGCACGCCGTCGAGCTGCGCCGCATCGAGCGGGCCCTCCACGACGGGGCCCAGAACCGGATCGTCGCCGTCGCCGTCCTCGTCGGCGCCGCCAAGCGCGAGGTCCCCCGCGACCCCGACCGGGCCGTGGAGATCCTCGGCCGCGCCCAGGACACCGTCGAGGACGCCCTCGCCGAGCTGCGCGCGGTCGTGCGGTCGATCCTCCCGCCCGTCCTGGAGGACCGCGGGCTCGCCGGGGCCCTGAACGCGCTGGCCTCCGACTGCGCCGTGCCCTGCACGGTGGCCGTGGACGTGCCGGGCCGGTGCCCGGCGAGCGTCGAGGCCACCGCCTACTTCGTGGTCGCCGAGTCGCTCACGAACGTGGCCAAGCACTCCCGCGCGACGAGCGCGTCGGTGGAGGTGACGCGGCGGGGGAATACCCTCACTGTGGCCGTGGTCGACGACGGCCGCGGCGGCGCCGACGCCGGGGCAGGATCGGGCCTGGCGGGCATCACGCGGCGCGTCGAGGCCCTCGACGGGACCGCGGCCGTGACCAGCCCACCCGGTGGGCCGACCGAGATCAGAGTGGAGCTGCCGTGCGGATCGTGATCGCCGAGGACGACACCCTCCTGCGCGAGGGCCTGAACCTGGTGCTGCGCGGGGAGGGCTTCGACGTCGTCGCCTCCGTGGGGGACCCGGCCGCGTTCCTCGCCGCCGTCGAGGAGCACCGCCCCGACGTCGCGGTCGTGGACGTCCGCATGCCCCCCACGCACACCGACGAGGGCATCAAGGCCGCCGTCGCGGCCCGCCGCGCCCACCCCGGCCTCGCGGTCCTCGTGCTCTCGGCCTATGTGGAGCAGTCGTTCGCCACCGACCTCCTCGCCGACGGCGCCCGCTCCGTCGGGTACCTCCTCAAGGAGCGCGTCGGCCGCGTCGACGCGTTCGTCGAGGCCCTGCACCGCGTCGCGGGCGGCGGCACCGCCATCGACCCCGAGGTCGTCGCCCAGCTGTTCGCGCAGCGCCGCGCCGACGACCCGGTCGAGCGCCTCACGCCCCGCGAGAAGGAGGTCCTGTCGGTCATGGCCGAGGGCCTGGGGAACGGCGCCATCGCGCAGCGGCTGTTCATCACCGAGAACGCCGTCCACAAGCACATCCGCAACATCTTCCTCAAGTTCGGGCTCACCCCCGACGACGAGACCGACCGCCGCGTCGCCGCCGTCCTCCACTACCTCGACCGCGCCTGACCTCCGCCGCAACCCAGTCCAAATAGCGCAAACGCTCACGAAGCCGCCCCAGTCCTGCCATCCTCTGGAACAGACGTAGGAAACGGTTTCGAGGAGGACGTCATGCGCGCGATCTGGGCCGAACTGGTCGGCACCTTCTGCCTGGTCTTCTTCGCCGTCGGCGCGGCCGTGTACGGCATCGACGGCGAAGCGATCGGATTCGTCGGCGTCGCCTTCGCCTTCGGCCTCGTCCTCTTCGCACTCGCCTACGCGATCGGCCCGATCTCCGGCGCCCACGTCAACCCCGCCGTCACCCTCGGCGCGCTCCTGACCGGACGCGTCGACGCCGCCACCGCGGTCGGCTACTGGATCGCCCAGTTCGCCGGCGGCATCGCCGCCGCCGCGCTCCTGAAGTTCATGACCACCGCCGGGGACGTCACCGACCAGACCGGCGCGCTCGGCTCCAACGACTACGGCGCCACCGTGAACCTCACCGGCGCCATCGTCATCGAAGCGCTCCTGACGTTCCTGCTCGTCTTCACCGTCCTCGCCGTCACCAGCAAGAAGGGCGCCACCCCCGCCGCGGGCGCCGCCATCGGCCTGGTCCTGGTCATCATCCACCTGGTCGGCCTGCCGCTCACCGGCACCTCCGTCAACCCGGCCCGCTCGCTCGGCCCGGCCCTGTTCGCCGGGGGCGCGCCCCTGGAGCACGTCTGGGTCTTCATCGTCGCCCCGCTCGTCGGCGGCATCCTCGCCGCGGCCGTCCAGCCCTGGCTCTACGGCCGCGAACCCAAGGAGACCGACCGCCAGACCTCCGAAGCCCTGTAGCCGCAACGCGAACGAGGGACGGCCCCGCCGGGGCCGTCCCTCGTTCCGTGCCGTCTCAGTCGTCCTGCCACATGCCGCGGTCCGCCGCCTGCGCGAGGTCCTCGGCCTTCTCCAGGGTGTCGCCGATCGTCAGGTCCTGGTGCCGGAGCACATAGGCCTCCGCCATCCCGTCGGCCACCGCCAGCACCGCGTAGTTGATCCCGTTCTCCATCACCACGTGCGCCAGCAGCCGGTCGTACTGGTCGAACACCTCCGCGCCCGGGTCGGTGAACAAGTGGACCATCCGGCCTTCGAGCTTCTTGCGCGCGTACTCCTTCGCCTCCTCGCCCCAGTCCTGCTCCTCGCGGAACCCGCCGGACTCGGGCGCGTTGATGCCCAGCACGCGCACCCGGATCGACTCGCCGTCGATCCGCACCCGGAACGTGTCGCCGTCGATCACGTCGTACGCCTCGGCCGTCGCGTAGAACTCGCCAGGACCATCCATGCCAGTCTCCTCACTGTGAACTCGACCCATCCTCGCACCGGTCCGCCGGTGCCGGGAAGGCGCTGCGGGCGGCGCCCTTGTGACAGACTGGTCGGCGTGGAGCGACGACCGAACCGACGCCCTGGCAGCACAGGGTCCGCGCAGCGCCACACCGTGCGCATCGACGCCTCGGCCCCGCCCCGCCAGCCCCGCAGCGAGAACGAGCGCCCCACCGAGGTCCTCGACACCGGCGCGCGCCCCCGCGCCAAGCGCCCCCGCGCGCTGCTCGCGTCCGCGCTGGCGACGACCGTGTGGTGCGCGACCGTGGTGTTCACGCCGATCCTGGTGTGCGTCATCGCGGGCTGGTGGCAGGCCGGGGCCCAGGGCCCGGTCTCGGTGGTCGCGGCCGCGGCCGGAACGGCCTGGCTCGCCGGGCACGGCGTGCCCGTCGACATCGGACCGGTCCACCTGAGCGTCACGCCGCTGGCCCTGACCGTCCTCATCGCCTGGCGGCTCGCGAAGGCCGCCGCCGGGACGACGCGCGCGATCGGCGGCCGGGACGCCGCGGCCGTGCGCGCCGCCGCCGGGCTCGTCTCGATCCTCTACACCGGACTCGTCGCCGGGGCCGCCGCGCTCAGCGCCCGCGGGCCCTTCGCGATCGACATGCTCCCCGCGCTCCTGCACGCCGTGCCGCTGGTCGTGGCCGCCACCGCGTTCGGCTCCGCCCGCGAGGCCGGGGTCCTGCCGTGGGACGCCGCCTCGGTGTGGCTGCGCCGCGGCCTGCGCACCGGGCTCATCACCACCGGCGCGCTCCTCGCGTTCGGCGCGGCCGCCACGGGCGCGGCGTTCGCCGTCCGCGGCCCGATCGTCGCCGACACCTTGGGGCTGTACGGGAACGCGTCGTGGATCGTGGCGCTCATGAGCCTGCTGTACCTGCCGAACCTCGCCGTGTGGGCCGCCGCGTACCTCGCCGGGCCCGGCTTCGCCGTCGGCGCGGGGACGGCCGTGCAGACCGAGCTCGTGTCGGTCGGGCCGCTCCCGGCGTTCCCGGTGTTCGCGGCCGTGCCCACCGCGCCGCTGCCCGAGTACGCGACGGTCCTGGTCGGCCTGCCGCTCATGCTCGCGGCCGTGTTCGGCGTGATCCTCACGTACCGGTCCCCGGACCTGCGGCTGCCGCGCGTCACGACCGCGTCGATCGTCGCCGCCGCCACCGCGGCCCTGGCGCTCGCGCTCCTGGCGTACCTCTCCGGCGGGGCCGCCGGGCAGGACCTCCTCGCCGACCTCGGGCCCGACCCGGTCGCCGTCGCGGGGGTCGCCGGGGTCCAGTTCCTCATCGGCCTCGTGGGCGCGGCGCTGGTCGCGCGCCTGTTCGCCGTCCACCGCCGCGCCGCCGAAGCCGAGCTCGTGCGCAGAGACACGGTGGTCATCCCCGAACCCGCGCCCGGCCGCGACGACGGGTTACCGTTTCACCCGTGACCGCTGATCTCGTCGTGCTCGTCTCGGGCTCCGGCTCGAACCTCCAGGCCCTCCTCGACGCCTGCGCCGACCCCGCCTACGGCGCGCGGGTCGCCGCCGTGGGCGCCGACCGCGACGGGACCTTCGGGGCCGAGCGCGCCGCGAAGCTCGGCATCCCCACGTTCGTGCACAAGGTCAAGGACTACGCCACCCGCGACGAGTGGGACGCCGCGCTCACCGCCGAGGTCGCCTCCTACGAGCCGGACCTCGTGGTCTCGGCCGGGTTCCTCAAGCTCTGCGGGCCGCGGTTCCTCGACGCGTTCCCCGGCCGCTACGTCAACACCCACAACTCGCTCCTGCCCGCGTTCCCGGGCATGAACGGCCCCGGCGAGGCCCTCGCCGCGGGCGTCAAGATCGCGGGCGCGACCCTCTTCGTCTGCGACTCCGGGGTCGACACCGGCCCGATCGTCGCCCAGTGCGCCGTCCCCGTCGAGGACGACGACACCGTCGAGTCCCTGACCGAGCGCATCAAGGAGGCCGAGCGCGCCCAGCTGGTCGAGTCGGTCGGCCGCATGATGCGCGACGGCTGGAAGGTCCAGGGCCGCAGGGTGATCCTCGGCTAGCATCGCCGAATGCAAGCACCCCTCGCCGTCAACGCGCTGGAGGCCGCCACCGTCTGGGCCTCGCTCCTGCTCGTCCCGCTCGGGCTCCTCCTCGCCTGGGCCCTCGCGGCCCTGCGCGCCCGCCTCGGCCGGCCGCACCCCTGGCGCGACTCCGTCGCCGAGGTCGGCGCGGTGTTCGGCACGCTGCCGTGGCTGTTCCTGGTGCTCACGCCCCGCGGCGGCGACGGCGGCCTGCAACCGGTGCCCTTCGCCGACCTGATCGACCTCGCCTCGGCCGACCCGCGCACCATCGCGGAGCAGCTCGTGGGGAACCTCCTCCTGTTCTTCCTCGCCGGGCTCTTCCTGCCGATCCGGTTCCCGCTGGGGCCGTGGGCGGTCCTCGGGCTCGGCGCGGCGGGGGCCGCGCTCGTGGAGGCCGCGCAGCTCGCGTTCGGGACCGGCCGGGTCGCCTCCGTGGACGACGTGCTCCTCAACGCCCTCGGCGCGCTGCTCGGCGCCCTGGCCTCCCGGCACTGGTGGCGGGCGTCACGCACGGTCGCCGCCCGGGAGCCCGCCGAGAGCGTGTTACGCTCGGCCGGTCGCGACTGGCGAGTGACGTCTTTCGAGGTTTCCCGTGGCACGGACCGGGCAGCTCGTTGTTGAGGGGGGACCTTCAGAAGACGCCACGGGTGGAGTACCACCGGGGAGCGGCGCTGCTGAACCTGTTACTGCGGTCGAACGCCTGGGCCGCAGTCATCTTCGATCAGGAGCAGTGCATTCATGTCCGAGCGGAAGCTCATCAAGCGGGCCCTCGTCTCCGTCTTCGACAAGACCGGCGTCGTCGACCTCGCCCGCGACCTCCACGCCGCCGGCGTCGAGCTCGTCTCCACCGGCTCCACCGCGGCGCGCATCGCCGAGGCCGGCATCCCCGTCACCAAGGTCGAGGACCTGACCGGGTTCCCCGAGATCCTCGACGACCGCGTCAAGACCCTCCACCCGAAGGTCCACGGCGGCCTCCTCGCCGACGTCCGCCGCGAGTCCCACCGCGCGCAGCTCGCCGACCTCGGCATCGAGGCGTTCGACCTGCTCGTGGGGAACCTGTACCCGTTCCAGCAGACCGTGGCCTCCGGCGCGGGCTTCGACGACATCGTCGAGAAGATCGACGTCGGCGGGCCCTCGATGGTCCGCGGCGCCGCCAAGAACCACGCCAACGTCGCCGTCGTCGTGGACCCGGCCGACTACTCGTGGATCCGCGACGCCGCCAAGGAGGGCACCACCGCCGAGCAGCGGCTCCGCCTGGCCGCCAAGGCGTTCGCGCACCTGGCGACCTACGACGCCGCCGTCGCCACCTGGCTCGCCGAGCAGGCCGCCGCCGAGGGCCTGGGCGACTTCCTCGCCCTGCCCGCCGCGAAGCTCGCGGACCTGCGCTACGGCGAGAACCCGCACCAGGACGCGGCCGTGTACGCCGTCCCGGGCGCGCCGGGCCTCGCGCAGGCCGAGCAGCTCCACGGCAAGGCCATGAGCTTCAACAACTACACCGACGCCGACGCCGCCTGGCGCGCCGCGCACGACTTCACCGCGCCCGCGGTGGCGGTCGTCAAGCACGCCAACCCGTGCGGGATCGCCGTCGGCGCCTCGATCGCCGAGGCCCACCGCAAGGCCCACGCGTGCGACCCGCTGAGCGCCTTCGGCGGCGTCATCGCCGCGAACGCCGAGGTCGACGCCGAGGCCGCCGCGCAGATCGCGGAGATCTTCACCGAGGTCGTCGTGGCCCCCTCGTTCACCGACGAGGCGCTCGCGATCCTCACCGCGAAGAAGAACCTGCGGCTGCTGCGGGCCCCTGCATGGGCGCCCGCGGCCCTGGAGCTGAAGCCGATCTCCGGCGGCGTGCTCGCCCAGCGCCCCGACCGCATCGACGCCGACGGCGACGCCCCCGCGAACTGGACGCTGGCGACCGGCGAGCCCGCCGACGACGCGACGCTCGCGGACCTCGAATTCGCGTGGCGCGCGGTGCGCTCGGTGAAGTCGAACGCGATCCTCCTCGCCTCCGGCGGCGCCTCCGTGGGCGTGGGCATGGGCCAGGTCAACCGGGTGGACTCCGCGAAGCTCGCCGTCGAGCGCGCGGGCGCCGACCGCGCCGCGGGCTCGGTCGCCTCCTCGGACGCGTTCTTCCCGTTCCCCGACGGCCTCCAGATCCTCGTGGACGCGGGCGTCAAGGCCGTGGTCCAGCCGGGCGGCTCCGTCCGCGACGACGAGGTGATCGCCGCCGCGAAGGAGGCGGGCGTGACGATGTACCTGACCGGAACGCGCCACTTCACCCATTAGCACGCGGTGAGCGGGCGCTCTGGCTGTGAGAACTCACAGCCGGGGCGCCCGCTTCCGGTTGGGCATCCATGGCCGATTCACGATAGGTTGATGTCATGATGCAGATGCTCTGTCCTAAATGTCAGAACCCGATGCACCAGTACGAGCGGAACGGCGTCGTCGTCGAGCAGTGCTCCGAATGCAAGGGCATCTTCCTCGACCGCGGGGAACTCGAACACCTGATGACCGCCGAGTCGGCCTTCCAGCGCGGCGCCGCCGTCGCGCCCCCCGGCCCCGCCCCCCGCGACCAGCCCCGATACGACGACCGCCGCGACGACCGCCGCTACGAGGACCGCCGCGACGACCGGCGGTACGACGACCGCCGCCGCGACGACCACTACGACGACCGCCGCCACCACGGCGACGACTACCACTACAAGAAGAAGAAGCGCAAGAGCGTCTTCGAGGACCTCTTCGACTTCTGACCGGATCGGCTCAACTCAGGCCGAGCTTGAGGAGCAGCGCCCGGTTGAGATTGTCCAGCTCATCGAAGTCCAAGGCGCCCATGAAGTCACCGAGTCTTCCATGGTCTACCGAGTAGATCTGGTCCGTGAGGACTCGGGACTTCGCGCCGAGGAATTCGATCTCGGGCCGGTAGATCGTGTGATGGGCGCCGGTCGAAGTGAGCGCGATGGTGATGGTGCTGGTGGCGAAGGCGTCGGACTGGATGACGACGCCGTAGCGCCGGCCCTGCTGTTCGTGTCCGGTGGCCTCCTTCGCGGGTTTGACCTCGTAGATCGCCCCGCGGAAGATCACTACGCGACCCCCATGTACCGCATGATCGCCTGGATTTCGGCGCGGTCCTCGGGATCCGCCTCGACTCGGTCGGCGTCGGCTTTGGCCTGCTTGATGAGCTTCTCGCGATAGGCGTGCAGGAGCGCCTCGCGCACCGCCTCGGTCTTGGTCTTGCCGTCGGCGGTCAGCTCGGCGATGGCGATGTCCATCGCCTCGTCGGTGCGTACGTTCAACATGCTCATGCCGCGAGTGTAACACAAATTGTATTGCGAGTTTCATTCGCGAAGCGGGAAGACCGCCCTCGGGGTCCAGGGGACCGGGGCCCCCGCGAGGGTCTCGAAGGTCCAGGCGCCCGGGCTCGGGTGGGTGTAGAGCGTGAAGGACTCGACGCGGAACTTCGCCTCGAAGCCCGCGAGGGACGCGAAGGCGTGGTCGAGGGCCGGGGTGCCGACGTTCTGGGCCACCGTGACGTGCGGGTGGTAGGGGAACGTGCGCTCGCGCTCGGCCGGGCCGGTGCGGATCGCCGCTTCGAGCTGCTCGCAGATCGCGATGCCGTCGGCGACGGCCACGAACACGACCTCGGTGACCGGCCGGAACGAGCCGGTGCCGCGCAGGTGCAGGTCGAAGCGCGGGCAGGAGCCCGCGACGGCCGCGAGGTGGGCGCGGAACGCGTCGAGCGAATCTGCCGGGATCTCGGTGGGCCCCAGGAGCGTCAGGTGCGCCGGGACGATCCCGCCGAGGGGGTCGCCGGAGGCGATGCGGGCGCGGTCCAGGACCTCGCCCCACGGCGGGGGCACCGGGATCGCCACCCCCACCGTGACGGTCCTCCCGCCGGTTCCGGCCACTAAAGCGCCACCGGGGGATAGAAGCCGATCTTCTTGTACGTCTTGGCGATCGTGCGGACCGCGAGGTGCCGGGCCTTCTCGGCGCCCATCGTGAGGACGCGGTCGAGCTCGGCCTTGTCGGCGAGGATCTCCTTGGTGCGCACCGCGACCGGTCCGAGCGTGTCGGCGACGACCTCGGCGAGGTCGCCCTTGAAGTCGCCGTAGCCGCGCCCGGCGTACTCCGCTTCGAGCTTCTCGACCGTGGTGCCCGCGAGGGCCGTGTAGATGTTCATCAGGTTCGACACGCCGGGCTTGGTCTCGGGGTCGAACCGGACCTCGGCCTCGGAGTCGGTGACGGCGCTCTTGATCTTCTTGCGCATCTGGTTCGGCTCGTCGAGCAGGTACAGGCACCCGCGCGGGGAGGCCGAGGACTTCGACATCTTCTTCTCGGGCTCGGCGAGGTCCTTGATGGTCGCGGTCGCCTTGACGATGTACGGCTCGGGGACGGTGAACGTCTCGCCGTACGTGCCGTTGAAGCGGATCGCGAGGTCGCGGGTGAGCTCCAGGTGCTGGCGCTGGTCCTCGCCGACGGGGACCTGGTCGGTCCGGTACAGGAGGATGTCGGCGGCCATGAGGATCGGGTAGGTGAACAGCCCCACCGTTGTGCGTTCTTGTTTGGCGGACTTGTCCTTGAACTGGGTCATGCGGCTGGCCTCGCCGAACCCGGTCTCGGAGCCGAGGATCCACGCGAGCATCGCGTGCTCGGGGACCTGGGACTGCACGAACAGCGTGCACCGCTCGGGGTCCAGGCCCAGCGCCAGGAGCTGCGCGGCGCTCACGCGTGAGCGCTCGTGCAATACCTTTGGGTCGTGATCGACGGTGATCGCGTGCTGGTCGACGACGCAGTAGAGCGCGTCCGTGGTGTCCTGCATCGCCACCCACTGCCGCAGCGCCCCCAGGTAGTTCCCGAGGTGGAACGAGTCCGAGGTGGGCTGGATCCCTGAGAAGACGCGGGGCTTGCGGTCGGCAGTGGTCATGGACCGATTCTGACATCCGGGCCGAGACGGCGGCCACCCGGTATTGCGGCCCCGCCGATCCTGATGTTTAATTGTGTTGGATCTTGAGGGAAGGGGAGTCGCCGATGCTGGCGCAGCAGCGACAGAGCCGGATCGCCGAACGCGTGCACCGGACCGGGGCGGTCCGCGTGGCCGAACTGGTCGAGGAGTTCGGCGTCTCGGACATGACCATCCGCCGCGACCTCGAAACCCTCGCCGACCGCGGCCTGGTCGCGAAGGTCCACGGCGGCGCGACAGCTGTCGACTTCGGCTCCACCTCCGAGCCCGGGTTCGCCGTCAAGCAGGTCCGCCAGGAGCCCGAGAAGCAGGCCATCGCCGACGCCGCCGCGACGCTCGTCGGCCCCGGCCAGGCCATCGCCCTCTCCGCCGGGACCACCACGTGGACCCTCGCGCACCGCCTCACCGACGTCCCCGACCTCACCGTCGTCACCAACTCCGTGCCCGTCGCCGACGTCTTCTACCGGGCCGGCCGCCCCGACCAGACCGTCATCCTCACCGGCGGCGTCCGCACCCCCTCCGACGCGCTCGTCGGGCCCTTCGCCGTCGCCTCGCTGGAGCGGGTCAACGTCGACACCGTGTTCCTCGGCGTCCACGGCATGTCCGCGCGCGCCGGGTTCACCACCCCCAACCTCCTCGAAGCCGAGACCGTCGCGACCCTCGCCGCCAAGGGCCGCCGCCTCGTGGTCGTCGCCGACCACACCAAGTTCGACGTCGTCGGCATCGCCACGGTCGCGTCCCTCGACAGCGCCGACGTCGTCGTCACCGACTCCCTCCTCGACGAGGAGGCCCGCCGCATCCTCGGCGAGCACGTCGACCAGGTCGTGCTCGCGCCCGTCCACATCGAGAAGAGACCATGACCGCGTACTCCGTGGAGACCGGCGGCCTCGCCGACGGCCGCCAGATCCTCTACTTCAACACGCAGCCGGACGCCGGGCGCGCCTCGTTCGCCGACAAGCGCGACCTCGGCGACCGCGTCAGCGCCGGGGAGATCCGGTACGACGTGCTCCGCGACGAGTGGGTGGCCGTCTCGGCCGGGCGGTCCGGCCGCCCCAACCTCCCCGTCGCCTGCCCGCTGTGCCCCTCCGACGGCGACGAGCTCACCGAGGTCCCCGCCCCCGACTACGAGGTCGCCGTCTTCGAGAACCGCTTCCCGTCCTTCGGCGGCTTCGGCGAGCCCGGCCCGCTCCCCCCGACGGAGGCCACCGGGATGGAGACCTCCGCGCCCGCCTCCGGCCGCTGCGAGGTCGTCGTCTTCTCCGACGACCACGACTCCTCCCTCGTGGACCTCAGCCCCGAGCGCGTCGCCCTCATCGTCCGCGCCCAGGCCCAGCGCACCGCCGCCCTCCAGGCCCGCGGCGACGTCGCGCAGGTCTTCTGCTTCGAGAACCGCGGCGTCGAGGTCGGCGTGACCCTCCACCACCCGCACGGCCAGATCTACGGCTACCCGTACACCACCCCGCAGACCCGCAGGCACCTCGAAGCGAACCGCCGCCACCGCGCCGCCACCGGCCGCGACCTCTTCGACGACATCCTCGAATCCGAGCGCCGCGGCCCCCGCGTCATCGCCGAGAACGACCACTGGACCGCGTTCACCCCCTACGCCGCCCGCTGGCCCTTCGAGGTCCACCTCTACCCCAGGCACGAGCGCTTCGCCGACCTCACCGAGCTGCCCGAGGCGTACATCGAATCGTTCGCGCCGCTGTACCTGGAGGTCCTCAAACGCTGCGACGCCGCCTACCCTGGCGAGCAGATGCCGTACATGGCCGGCTGGCACCAGGCCCCGGTCGGCGAGGACCGCGAACTCGGGCGGCTGCGCTTCGAGCTCGTCTCGATCCGCCGCGGCCCCGGGCGCGTGAAGTTCCTGGCCTCCTCGGAGTCCGTCATGGGCGGATGGGTCCACGACCTCGGACCCGAGACCTCGGCCAACATTCTCAAGGAGGCACTGTGAAATACCTCGTGACCGGCGGCGCCGGCTACATCGGCTCGATCGTCGCCACCATGCTCCTCGAAGCGGGCCACGAGGTCGTCGTCCTCGACGACTGCCCTCCCGCAGCGGCAGTGCGCGTCCCTGTCGGGGCGACGCTGGTGCCCTCCGCTGTTCAGTGGGCCAGCGAGGTCCTCGACGAGTCCTTCGACGGAGTCCTCCACTTCGCCGGCCTCATCGCCGCGGGCGAGTCGATGGAGAAGCCCGAGATCTACTGGGAGCACAACACGTCCGGGACGTTCGCGCTGCTCGAAGCGATGCGGGACGCGAATGTGAAGACGCTCGTCTTCTCTTCGACCGCCGCGGTCTACGGCAACCCGGTCGAGGTCCCGATCAGGGAAGACGCGATCAAGGCGCCGACCTCGACATACGGAGCGACCAAGCTCGCGGCCGACATGGCCATCCAGTCCGAGGCCACCGCCCACGGCCTCGCCGCGGTCTCCCTGCGCTACTTCAACGTCGTCGGCGCCTACCAGGACCGGAGCGGCGTCTGGCACGGCGAGAACCACGAGCCCGAGACCCACATCATCCCCATCGCCTTCGACGCCGCCTCCGGGCGCCGGGAGTCCTTCGCGATCTTCGGCGACGACTACCCCACCCCCGACGGCACCTGCGTCCGCGACTACATCCACGTCGCCGACCTCGCCGAGGCCCACCTCCTCGCCCTCGGCGCCGCCGCGGCCGGAGAGCACAAGATCTACAACCTCGGCAACGGCAACGGCTTCTCCAACAAAGAGGTCGTCGCCACCGTCAAAGCGGTGACCGGCACCGACTTCCCCGTCGCCGTCGGCCCCCGCCGCGCCGGAGACCCCGCCGAACTCGTCGCCTCCTCCGAGCGCGCCAAGACCGAACTCGGCTGGAAGCCCAGCCGCGACACCCTCGACCGCATGGTCGCCGACGCCTGGGAGTACTACCAGCATGCCCGCCGATAACCACGCCCTCGAACTCGCCGGGACCGCCGCGGCCGCCTTCCGCGACGCCTACGGGACCGAGCCCGAGGGCCTGTGGGCCTCGCCCGGTCGCGTCAACCTCATCGGCGAGCACACCGACTACAACGACGGCTTCGTGATGCCCTTCGCGCTGCCGTTCTACGCCGTCGTCGCCGCCGCCAGGGCCGACCAGTGGTCCTTCCACTCCACCTACGGCGACGGCGAGACCCGCACGAGCGCCTCCCTCGACGGCGTCGACGGCTGGGCCGCCTACCTCGCCGGGACCGCCTGGGCCCTGAACGAGTCCGGCTACCCGGTCGGCCCGACGCGCCTCGCCCTCCACTCCGACGTGCCCGTCGGCGGCGGCCTGTCGTCCTCGGCCGCCATCGAGTGCGCGGTGCTCATCGCCCTGGCGGACCTGTACGGCCACGACATCGACCGCGCGGAGGCCGCGCGCATCGCGCAGAAGGCCGAGAACGAGTACGTGGGCGCGCCCACGGGCGTCCTCGACCAGTCCGCGTCGCTGCTGTGCGAGGCCGGGCGCGTCATGTTCATGGACTGCCGGGACCTCTCGCGCGAGCAGGTCCCCTTCGACCTGGCCGCCGAGGGCCTCGCGATGCTCGTGGTCGACACGCAGGCGCCGCACCGCCACGCCGACGGCGAGTACGCCCAGCGCCGCGCCGACTGCGAGGAGGCCGCCCGCCAGCTCGGCGTCGCGTCCCTGCGCGACGCGCCCAAGCACGCGAAACTCGACGACGAGCGGCTCAACCGGCGCATGCACCACGTCGTCACCGAGAACGAGCGGGCCCTCAAGACCGCCGAGATCCTCCGCTCGGGCCGCGTCCGCGGCATCGGCGAGCTGCTCACGGCCTCGCACACCTCGCTGCGGTACGACTACGAGGTCTCCTCGGTCGAGCTCGACTGCGCGGTGGACGCGGCCCTGGGCGCGGGCGCCCTCGGCGCCCGCATGACCGGCGGCGGCTTCGGCGGCTCCGCGATCGCCCTGGTCGAGGCCGACGCGATCGCCAAGATCGAGGACGCCGTCACCGGCGCCGCCGCCCAGGCGGGCCTCCCGGCCCCGCGGATCTTCACCGCCCGCGCCGCCCAGGGCGCCCACCGGGTCGCCTAGGGCGCGGTCGTCTACGAGCACAGTCTCCGAAGAGCGCACCGAGAGAGGGGCCGGGCAATTCGCCCGGCCCCTCTCTCGCGCTATCGGAGGAGTCGCGATCCGCTGACGTGCGGTTCCGGGTCCGCCGACAAGCCCAGGCACCAGGCCCGCATGGCCCGGGTCGTCGTCGCGGCGATGAGGCCGACGAAGAGGGCGATCCCCAGGAAGCATCCTCCGGCGACGGTGATGGAGGTGACCGACCAGGACGTGAACGCCACCCCGATCCAGTACACGCAGGCCGCGATGCCCCCGGACTGGAGGACCAAAGCGGCGATCCGCGCCCAGTTCGCTCCCCACCGCAGGTTGAGCGCGACCACCACGTGCGCGGCGGTAAGCAGCCCGTACACGCCGAAGCTGATCGCGGCGCGGCCGGTCAGATCGGTGGCGTCGCCCATGACCGCCAGGTCGAAGACGAGGTAGAGCGCGTTGATCAGGAAGCCCGAGCACAGGCCGGTCGCGACGACCCACAGCCCGGCGAGGGCGATCCCGGCTTCACCGGGCATCGGGCGGGGCGCGGGAGGGGCCTCGGCCTCCTCAAGCGCGGCCTCGTCCACCACGGCGACCTCGGCGACTTCGGGGTTCGGCCCGGTCTCGGATGATTCCTCGGACATGGGGGCTCCTCAAGGGGCGGGGGTCAGCCCAGGATAAGGGCCGCGGGGCCGCCCGGCGGTCCCCGATGTGACTGCGGTTTCGGGACCGGTGACGCTGCGGTGTCACGGTTCCCGCACTCTGGAATACTCCGCGGCATGGACTTCGTACACCTCGTGCTGCGCTACCTCCACCTCCTGGGCTTCGCCGCGGTCTTCGGCGGCTGGCTGGTGTCGTGGCTGTCCGGCAGGTTCAACTTCAACACGGCGATGCTGTACGGGATCGCGGTGCAGCTCGCGACCGGCATCGTGCTCTACGGGATCGTCGCCGCCGCAGGGGACGCCAACCACGCGAAGCTCGGTGTGAAGTTCCTGCTCGCGCTGCTGCTGGCCGTCATGATCGCCATCCCGGTGTGGAAGAAGCGCGACAAGGTCGCCGCCGGGCACTTCTGGGCCACCGGCGGGCTCATCGCGGTGACCGCGGGCGTCGCGGTCTTCTGGCAGTAGACGCGCCCCCTGGTTCACCCGCCCGTAACGCGGGCCGCTGCAATGCGCCTGTATTAGGGGCGAAACACCAGTTCACTCCTGGTCTCAGTCATAGGATGTTTCGGTAACGAAATCATCAAGGAGAGTGTCAGAGGCCATCAAGTGCGGCCATGATTAGGCGGGTATCGACTTACCCCCTTGAATCCTCGAAGGAGACAGTGATGGCTGTGAAGCCGTTCAAGCTGGTCGTGGCGGGCCTTTCCGCCGTTGGCCTTGCCGCTCTTGCCGCTTGCGGCGACGCACCCACTGACGGCGGGAGCGACAACGCTGACGCCTCGTTCCTGGCCTGCATGGTGACCGACTCGGGCGGCATCGACGACAAGTCGTTCAACGAGTCCGCCTGGGCCGGTATGGAGGCCGCTGAGGACGAGAACTCCGACATCGACGTCAAGTACAAGGAGTCCTCGAACACCGACGACTACGACCCGAACCTCCAGGGATCGGTCGACGACGGCTGCGACTTCATCGTCGGCGTCGGCGGGCTCATGTCCGCGAACGTCACCACCGCCGCGCAGGCGAACGAGGGCGTGGGCTTCGCGATCGTCGACGGCTCGCCGTCCGACGCCGAGGGCGCCCCGGTCGAGACCTCGAACGTGTACTCCATCCAGTTCGACACCGCGCAGTCGGCGTTCCTCGCCGGGTACGTCGCGGCCGCGCAGACCCAGACCGGGACCGTCGCGACCTGGGGCGGCATGCAGATCCCGCCGGTGACCATCTTCATGGACGGCTTCGCCGAGGGCATCGCCAAGCACAACGAGGACAAGGGCACCGACGTCAAGCTCCTGGGCTGGGACGAGGCCGCGCAGACCGGCACGTTCCTGAACAACTTCGAGGACGCCGCCGCCGGCAAGTCCACCTCGGACACGTTCATCAGCCAGGGCGCGGACATCCTCTTCCCGGTCGCCGGCCCCGCCGGCATCGGCGCGCTGACGGCCGCCGAGGAAGCGGGCGACGCGGTCAACGCGATCTGGGTCGACACCGACGGGTTCGAGTCCACCGACTACGGCTCGAAGCTCATCACCTCCGCCGAGAAGGGCCTCGCCCAGGCCGTCCAGGACGCCGTCCTGGCCGCCTACGACGGGGACGCCGGGAACGGCACCTACGTCGGCACCCTGGAGAACGGCGGCGTCGGCATCGCCCCGTTCCACGACTTCGACGCCGCGGTCTCCGACGAGACCAAGGCCGAGGTCGAGGCCCTGACGCAGCAGATCATCGACGGGACGCTCGTCGTCGAGTCCCCGGCCAGCCCGGCCGCCTCCTAGCGGTCCGCACACCGGCTTCCATCTCACGAGGGACGTGCATTGCGACTCGAACTGAAGGGCCTGACGAAGAAGTTCGGCTCGTTCACTGCTGACGACGACATCGACCTCGCGGTCGAGCCCGGCCAGATCCACGCGATCCTCGGTGAGAACGGCGCGGGCAAGTCGACGCTCATGAACATGCTCTACGGGATCCTCCAGCCCACCAGCGGGGAGATCCTCATCGACGGGGAGCCGATGGCCTTCTCCGGTCCGGGCGACGCCATCGCCGCCGGGATCGGGATGGTCCACCAGCACTTCAAACTCGTCGGTCCCTTCAGCGTCGCCGACAACGTGCAGCTCGGCCGGGAGCACACCCGCGGTGCGGGAGTGCTCTCGGCCAGGGCCGCGCGCAGAGCCGTCCTGGACGTCTCGGAGCAGTACGGGCTCCGGCTGGACCCCGACGCGGTCTGCGAGGACCTGCCCGTCGGCGTCCAGCAGCGCGTCGAGATCGTCAAGGCCCTCTCGGGCCCCAAGACCGAGCTGCTCATCCTCGACGAGCCGACGGCGGTGCTCACGCCCGCCGAGATCACCGAGCTGCTCCAGATCATGCGGAACCTCGCCGCGTCCGGCACCTCCATCCTGTTCATCTCGCACAAGCTCAAAGAGGTCCAGGCCGTCGCGGACAAGATCACCGTGATCCGCCGCGGCAAGGTCGTCGCCGAGCTGGAGCCCACCGCGTCCGAGTCCGAGATGGCCTCGGCCATGGTCGGCCGCGCCGTGTCGCTCCAGGTCGACAAGACCCCCGCGGCCCCCGGCGAGCCCCGCCTGGAGGTCAAGGACCTCACCGTCGTCTCCGACGCGGGCGTCAAGGTCCTCGACGGACTCGAACTGACCGTCCACGCCGGCGAGATCGTCGGCCTCGCGGGCGTCGAGGGCAACGGCCAGACCGAGCTCGCCCGCGCGATCCTCGGCCTCGTCAAGCCCGACGAGGGCCACATCGCCGTGGACGGGAACGACGTCCACGGCCGCTCCCCGGCCCGGCGCATCGCCGACGGCCTCGGCTACATCCCCGAGGACCGCGGCCGCGACGGCCTCGTCTCGGAGTTCTCCGTCGCCGAGAACATCGTCCTCAACCAGTACCGCGACGCGCCCTACGCGAAAGGCGGGGTCGTCGACACCGCCGCCGTCCACAAGCGCGCCGTGGACTCCATCGCCGAGTTCGACATCCGCACCCAGTCGCCCGACGAGTCGGCCTCGTCGCTGTCGGGCGGCAACCAGCAGAAGGTCATCATCGCCCGCGAGTTCTCCCGGCCCCGCCGGTTCCTCGTCGCGGCGCAGCCGACCCGCGGCGTCGACGTCGGCGCCACCGAGTTCATCCACTCCCGCCTCATCGCCGAGCGCGACACCGGGACCGGGGTCCTCCTCATCTCCTCCGAACTCGACGAGATCTACGCCCTCGCCGACCGCATCGCCGTCATCTACAACGGCCGCATCGTCGGCGAAGTCGCCCCCGACACCCCCCGCGAGGTCATCGGCCGACTCATGGTCGGCGCCTCCGCGGCCCCCGAGACCCAGACCCAGACCGACGAGGACGCCGCCGGAGGTGACCGATGAGCGACAGCACCACCACCGAGGCCCCGGCCGAACCGCCCGCGCCCGCTGAGGAATCGGAGTCGAAACCGAGCTTCATGCGCGTCTTCGGCGGCTACCTCACCGAGGCCAACTCGGTCATGGTCACCGTCTACTCGCTGCTCCTGGCGTTCCTCATCGGCGCGATCCTCCTCATCGTCTCCGACGAGTACACCCGCTCCACGTTCTCCTACTTCTTCGCCCGCCCCCAGGACGCCCTCGCCGCGTCCTGGTACCTCGTGCGCGACTCCTACACCGCGCTCTTCGAGGGCGCGATCCTCAACCTGAACACCCTGGAGTCCTACCAGGCCGGGCAGGCCGACTTCGGGAACCTCCTGCGGCCCCTGTCCGAGACGCTCACCTACGCGACGCCGCTCATCTTCACCGGCCTCGCCGTCGGCCTCGCGTTCCGCGCCGGGCTGTTCAACATCGGCGCCCAGGGCCAGCTCATCTTCGGCATGATGGGCGCCCTCATCGTCGGGTTCAGCCTCGACCTGCCGATCTGGCTCCACCTGCCCCTCGCGATCATCGCGGGCGGCCTCGCCGGCGGCGCCCTCGGCGCCGTCCCCGGCGTCCTCAAGGCCGCCACCGGCGCCCACGAGGTCATCTCCTCGATCATGCTCAACAACATCGCCGCGCTGTTCCTCGTGTGGGCGCTCGGCACGAGCTTCCTCCACTCCGAGACCAAGTCCGACCTGGTCTCCAAGCCCGTGGACGAATCGGCGATGCTCCCGACGCTCCTGTCCTCGTTCAACCCGAGCCTTCGCGTCAACCTCGCCCTGATCATCGGCTTCGCCGCCGCCGTCTTCACCTGGTGGCTGCTCTCCAAGTCCACGTTCGGGTTCCGCATCCGCGCCGTCGGCTTCAACGAGCACGCCGCCGCCACCGCGGGCATGCGCATCGGCTCCACCTACACCACGACGATGACCGCCGCGGGCGCCCTCGCCGGACTCGGCGGCGCCGCGCTCGCGCTCGGCGTCTCCTCCGGCGGCATCACCACCAACACCGCGCTCGACTACGGCTTCAGCGGCATCACCGTCGCGCTCCTGGGCCGCGCCAACCCCGGCGGCATCGTCGCCTCCGCGCTCCTGTTCGGCGCGCTCAAGGCCGGCGCCCTCTCGGCGCAGCCCGACGTCCCGGTCGACATCTCGACCCTGCTCCAGGCCACCATCGTGCTGTTCATCGCCGCACCGGCCCTGGTCAAGGCGATCCTCCACCTGCGCACCCCGCGCGGCGGCCTGGTCACTCTCGAAGCGAAAGGCTGGTGAGCCCGATGGCAGTGGACACCGCGCCCGCGCCCGCGCTGGTCGACGACCGCGCCCCGGCCCGCCACGCGAGGGCCGGGACCGTCTACGCGGTCCTGGGGCTCCTGCTCGTCGCCGTCGCCTTCACCTGGCTCGGCGGCAAGAGCACCGTCATCGCGTTCGACAAGACCCTCACCGACGCCTCCTGGTCCGTCCCGACCTTCGGCGCGGTCCTCGTCCTCGGCCTCCTGTGCGCCGCCGCGGGCGCCTGGATGCTCGTGGGCCTGCCGCAGCGCCAGTTCAAGCTCGCGTCCACCGCGGGTGTCGCCGCGCTGGTGCTGGCCCTGCTGTTCTGGGCCTACTCCCAGGAGGGCACGGTCTTCCGGGCCGAGTCGATCCTCGCCGGGGCCCTGTTCCTGTCGATGCCGTACATCTTCGGCGCGCTCTCGGGCGTCGTCTGCGAGCGCTCCGGCGTCATCAACATCGGCATCGAGGGCCAGTTCCTCATGGGCGCCTTCACGGGCGTGCTCGTCGCGAACATCACCGGCAGCATCTACGCCGGGCTCGTCGGCGCGATGGTCGCCGGGTCGCTCTCGACCATGCTCCTCGCGCTCCTCGCCACGAAGTACCAGGTCAACCAGGTCGTCGTCGGCGTCATCCTCAACCTGCTCGCGCTCGGCTTCACCAGCTTCATGTACGACCAGCTCAAGAAGGCCGAGGGCTTCAACGACGCGTTCGCCGTCCCGGTCATCTCCTGGGGCCCGCTCGCGGACATCCCCGTGATCGGCCCGGTCCTGTTCCAGCAGAAGCTGTTCGTGTACGTCGGCATCGTCATGGTCGCCGTCGTCTGGTTCCTGCTCTACCGGACCCGCTGGGGCCTGCGCACCCGCGCCGTCGGCGAGCACCCGGCCGCCGCGGACTCCATGGGCGTCAACGTCAACCGCCTCCGCTACTGGAACGTGGTGGCCGCGGGCCTCCTCGCGGGCTTCGGCGGCGCCTGGTTCACGCTCGGGAACTCCCTGGCGTTCAACAAGAACATGACCGCCGGGCTCGGCTTCGTCGCGCTCGCCGTCATGATCGTGGGCCGCTGGAACCCACTCGGCGTGCTCGCCGGGGCCCTGATCTTCGGGTTCACCACCCAGATCGCCCGCGACCTCTCCGCCGCCGGGTCCTCGGTGCCCGGCGAGTTCCTCCAGATGCTCCCGTACGCGGTCACGCTGGTGGTCGTGGCGGGCCTCATCGGCAAGGCCAAGGCCCCCGCGGCCGACGGCGTACCGTACAACCCGGGGGACAAATAGGCATGGACGTCGACTGGGAGACCCTGCGCGGCAAGGCCCGCGAGGCCATGGCGCACGCGTACGTGCCGTACTCGAAGTACCCGGTCGGGGTCGCGGGGCTCGTCGACGACGGCCGGATCGTCTCCGGCTGCAACGTCGAGAACGCCTCGTACGGCCTGACCCTGTGCGCCGAGTGCGGCATGGTCTCCCAGCTCGCCGCCACCGGCGGCGGGCGGCTGGTCGCGATCGCGTGCGTCGACGGCGCGGGGGAGCCCCTCACCCCCTGCGGACGGTGCCGCCAGCTCCTGTTCGAGCACGGCGGCCCGGACTGCCTCGTGGACGAGGCGTCCGGGACGACCACCGTGGGGGCGCTGCTCCCCGGTGCGTTCGGCCCGGACCACCTGTCCGCCAACTAGATCCGTATATGTAGTGAGGGAAAGCCAATGATCACCGCCGTCGACGTCATCCGCACCAAAAGGGACGGCGGCGAGCTCTCGTCCGCGCAGATCGACTGGGTCATCGACGCCTACACGAAGGGCGACGTGGCCGACGAGCAGATGTCGGCCCTCGCCATGGCGATCTTCCTCAATGGAGCGAAGCCCCGCGAGATCGCCGACTGGACCGCCGCGATGATCCGCTCGGGCATCACGCTCGACCTGGCGGCCGTGGGCAAGCCGTGCGTCGACAAGCACTCCACGGGCGGCGTCGGCGACAAGATCACCCTCCCGCTCGCCCCGCTCGTGGCGGTCTTCGACGTGGCCGTCCCGCAGCTCTCGGGCCGCGGCCTCGGCCACACCGGCGGCACGCTCGACAAGTTGGAGTCGATCCCCGGCTTCCAGGTCGACATGTCCGAGGCCCAGGTCATCGAGCAGCTCAAGGAGATCGGCGCGGTCATCTGCGCCGCCACCGGCGACCTCGCGCCCGCCGACAAGAAGCTCTACGCGCTCCGCGACATCACCTCCACTGTGGAGTCGATTCCGCTGATCGCGTCCTCCATCATGTGCAAGAAGATCGCCGAGGGGGCCGACGCGATCGTCCTCGACGTCAAGGTCGGCTCGGGCGCCTTCATGAAGGACTTCGCCAAGGCCCGCGAGCTCGCCGAGACCATGGTCCGCCTCGGCGCCGACCACGGCACGGACACCCGCGCCCTCCTCACCGACATGTCGGTCCCCCTGGGCCGCACCGCGGGCAACGCCCTCGAAGTGCGCGAGTCCGTGGAGGTCCTCGCGGGCGGCGGCCCCGCCGACGTGGTCGAGCTGACCGTGGCCCTCGCCAAGGAGATGCTCGCCGCCGCGGGCAAGCCCGACGCGGACCCCGCCGCCGCGTTGAAGGACGGCCGCGCGATGGACAAGTGGCGCAAGATGATCAGCGCCCAGGGCGGCGAGGTCGACGCGCCCCTGCCGATCGCCCGCGAGACCGAGGAGCTCACGGCCGGGTCGGACGGGTACGTCGCCGACATGGACGCCTACGCCGTCGGCGTCGCCGCCTGGCGCCTCGGCGCGGGCCGCGAGCGCCAGGGCCAGCCCGTCCAGTTCGGCGCGGGCATCGAGATCCTCAAGACCGTGGGCGAGCCCGTCAAGGCCGGGGAGCCCGTCCTCCGCCTCCACACCGACACCCCCGACCGCTTCGCCGCGGCAAAGGACGCCCTCGCGGGCCGGTGGTCCGTCGGCTCCCGCCCCGCCGACCGCGGCCCCATCATCCTCGACCGCGTCACCGCGTAACCCGATCCACCGCAAGGGCGGCCCCGCATCGCGGGGCCGCCCTTGCGCGTGTCCGCTGGTGTACCCGGGGTGCAACCGATTTCTGAAAGAATGCGTGTAGTCCATGTCGGACCCCCGGCATCCCCTGGCACGAACCCCAACCTCCAATTGAACAAGGAGCCAGATGAACCCCGATTCCCTCAGGCGCGTTGCCACGCGCCTGGTAGCGGGCGCTGCCGTCGGCCTGATGGCCGCAGCCGCATTCGCAGCACCGGTGGCCGCGCAGGAGGACGACAACATGCCGTTCCTCCATGGCGACGTCACCGTCACCGAGGCGGCGGCCGGCACGACCGCGAACGCCACCCCGGTCTTCTTCCAGCAGCAGGACCTCGCCGCCGGCACCGCGGCCGTCGTCGTGTCGTTCAGTGCGCCGACCGTGCCCGGCACGGTCACCGACGTCGCCTACGACAACTGCACCTCCATCGAGACCGGCGTGGTCGACTGCGTCTTCGCGGGCTTCACCGGCACGACCGGCACCGCCTACACGCTGACCGGCCCGATCGGATACGCCGTCCCCGCCGGGACGCCCGGGCCGATCGAGGTGTGCGGCTGCGAGTACACCGTCACCACGATCGACGAGGCGGAACTCGCCGAGTACCCGGACCTCCCCACGGACCCCGAGCATCCGAACCTCCTGGGGATCACCGAGGCCGCGGCCTGGGACGACCCGTCGGCGACCGCCGACGCCGGGTCGATCTCCGTGGTCACCGCCGCGAACCAGTTCGACCTCTACATCGAGGGCACCGAGCAGGTCGGGACCGCGATCGGCACCGAGCCGATGGTCAGCCTGTTCGTGCACAACGCCGGTCCCGCCGACGCCGCCGACCTCGCGGTGGACGAGCCCGGCTCGTACGTGCTGCGCGGGCGGCTGCCCGACGGCACGGAGCTCACGCAGCTCAACTCCGGCGGGAACGCCGCATGGACGTGCCTGGACGAGAGCGAGCTCGCGGCCGAGTACGCGCGCACCGAGAACACGCTGCTCGACCGCTTCGACTTCGTCTGCCACGTCCAGTCGATCGCCGCGGACGACCACGAGACCTTCCGCTTCTACACCGAGATCACCGGGGGCGCCAACGAGCCCGGCCGGTTCGAGGTCGCCCCGACCTACACGAGCGAGTACAGCGAGAACCTCGACGCCGTGCCGTACAACGACATGTGGTTCGTGCTCTCCGGCATGCCCGCGGTCCCGCTGGCGCGCAACGACTTCAACGACGACGGGTTCGACGACTTCATCTCCGTGCGCGAGACCGACGGCGCGCTGCGCCTGCACGCCGGCAACGGCGACGGGACGTTCGACGGCGCGGTCACCGTCGCCACCGGCTGGGGCGGCTACGACGTCGTCATGGCCGGGGAGGTCAACAGCGACGGCCGTGCGGACCTCCTGGTGCGCGACAACGCCTCCGGCGTCCTGTACACCTACCCCGGTGACGGGAACGGCGGCTTCGGGACCCGAATCCGGTCCGGTTCGAGCTGGAACACCATGGGCGTCTTCACGACCGCCGACGTCACCGGCGACGGCGTCATGGACGTCATGGCCGTGCGCAACTCCGACGGCGGCATGTACGCCTACCCGGGCAACGGCGACGGCACGTTCGGGACCGGCATCCTGTTCGGCTGGGGCTACAACTACATCGACGCGATCGTCTCCCTCGGCGACGTTGACAAGGACGGCGCCGACGACCTCATGGTGCGCGACAGCCAGACCAAGGGCTACTGGGTGCTCGCGTCCACGGCCGAGACCTGGATCGAGCTGTCCCCGTCCCTGGACGACGGCTCGGGCCGCGTCTACCGCCAGGTCACGGGCGCAGGTGACCTCGACCGCGACGGGTACGTGGACCTGCTCTCGGTCGACACCCGGACCAGTGCGCTGTACCGGCACTCGTTCGAGCTGAACGGCTACCTCCAGCCGGAGCCGCCGGTGCAGTCCTCGGGCTGGATCGGCGTCAGCCTGCCGATGGTCACCACCGACCGCGCGCACGACTTCGACGAGGACGGCGGCGACGACATCATCGTGCGGCGCGAGTCCGACGGGAACACGTTCGCGTACTACGGCAACGGGACCGGCGGCTTCGCCGGGAGCTACTCGTGGGGCACGACGTTCTCGGGCATGAACCTGCTCGCGACCGCGGGCGACTTCACCGGCGACGGCCTTGCGGACGTCATCGGCCGCGTCGGCTCCTCCGGGGCCCTGTACGTATACCCGGGCAACGGCATCGGCGACTACGACTACGACGCGCGCATCCGGATCGGCACCGGCTGGAACATCATGAGCGCCATCGTGTCCGCCTACGACTACAACGGCGACCTCAAGGTGGACGTCATCGCCCGCGAGGCCTCGACCGGAGTGCTGTGGCTCTACCCGGGCAAGGCCAACGGGACGGTCGGCACCCGGATCAAGATCGGGACCGGCTGGAACGCGATGAAGGAGATCACCGCGATCGGCGACCTCGACCACGACGGCACCGCCGACATCATCGCGGTCCGCACCTCGGACGACTGCCTGTACTTCTACGGCGGCAAGCCGACCGGCGGCGTCAAGAACGGCGTGAAGATCGGCTGCGGCTGGGGCGCGCTCGACAACATCACCGCGGCGGGCGACTTCAGCGGCGACGGCCACATCGACCTCGTGGCCCGGCGCAAGTCGGACGGGAAGCTGTTCATGTACAAGGGGAACGGCCAGGGGAGCTTCGGCTCCTCCACCCAGATCGGCTCCGGCTGGGGCGGTTTCGACCTCTTCGCCTAGCCACTGAACCATCAAGGACGGGCGGCACCGCGATAGCGGTGCCGCCCTTGCGGCGTCTCAGCAGGAGGTCCGCTCGGCCAGCCACGCGGACATGGCGCGCACGCCGTGGGCGATCGACGCCTCGTCGGGGTCGAACGTCGGGAAGTGCGGGTAGGAGGTCGCGATGTCCGCGCCCGGGGACCGGACGCCGAGGTACGTGTAGGTGCCGGGGATCTCGTCCAGGAACAGCGCGAAGTCCTCGCCGCTGAAGGGGATCGCGGCGTGGACGACCGCCGTCTCGACGTCCCGGCGGTCCAGGAACCGCTTGAGCCCGTAGGCCTCCGGGGCCGGGAGGACCATCGCCGGGAACGGGTCGGCCGGGAACGCCGCCCTCGCGCCGTACGCCTGCGCGAGAGCGTCGACGCCGGCGCGGACCTCGGTGTACCGGTCCTCGGGCCAGCAGCGGGACGAGAACGACACCGTGCCGTCCTCGGCCTGCGCCCGCGTGTACACGAACTCCGCGAGCGGCCCGTCCTCCACCTGGAGGTCCGCGATGAGCCGCTCCAGGTCCGCCGAGTCCTGCGGGACGGCGACCGTCGCGAGCGCGGCGATGTCGGCCGCGAGCCGCGCGGCCCGGCCGGCCGCGTCCGCGCCCGTCAGCGTCACCGTGCCGCGGTCCTGCCCCGGCAGCCCCGAGCCGGGGTTGATCCCGAGCATGCCGACGGGCATGGGGCCGCAGTGGAGCGCGTGGACCTCCTCGGGCCGGTGCGCCGCGAGGACGCCCGCGTCGATCATCGCGCGGGCCCCTTCGAGGGTCTCCTCGGCGGGCTGGAACACGAACACGACGGCGCCGTGCAGCCGGTGCCGTAGCCGCGAGAGCACTTGCGCCGCACCGACGCCGACGGTGGTGTGGATGTCGTGCCCGCACAGGTGCAGCGGCGCGGTCCCGCCGCCGATCTGGTCCTCGGCAGGGACGGCGTCCATGTCGGCCCGGTAGGCGACGGTGCGGCCGCGGTGGCGCCCGCGCAGGACGCCCACGACGCCGTGCCCGCCGACGCTGGCGGTCACCGACAGCCCGGCGTCCCGCAGCGCCGCGGCGACCCGGGCCGCGGTGCGCGACTCGTCCCCGGGGCCCTCGGGATGGGCGTGGAGGTCGCGGCGGAACGCGACCAGGTCGCCTTCGAGCCGGTCCACCTCGGCGTCGATCGCGTCCGGACGCGGCGCGGCCCCGGCGGGTGACGGGAGGCCGACCGCGGCGGCGACGGCCGCGGAGCCGAGCAGCGCGCGGCGGCTGAGGCGGGGGAGACGGGGTGCGTTCATGGTTCCTCCGAATGGAAGTGGATGCCCCGATTCTCGATCCGCCACGGCCCCTTGCGCAGTCATGCAGGCCCCCGGAACGCCGGTCGGGCAGGCCCGTCATGACGTTCGCGTGAGCGATGCGTGGCGGGCGGTGCCACGATCACCGGACCCACTACCGCACCACCGCTTGCGAGGACCGCCGTGCAGACCGGATCGATGATCGCCGACCGCTACCGACTCGACGCCCCGATCGCCTCCGGCGGAATGGGGTCGGTGTGGAACGCCCGCGACACCAGGCTCAGGCGCGCGGTCGCCGTGAAGGTCCTCAAGTCGAACCTGGAGGGCGACGCGACCGCGCGGGCCCGCTTCGCGCACGAGGCGCAGGCCGTCGCCTCGCTGCGCCACCCCGGGATCGCCGCGCTCCACGACTACGGCGAGACCCCCGACGGCGAGGGCGGGACCCTCGCCTACCTCGTCATGGAGCTCATCGAAGGCCCGACGCTGACGGAGCGCCTGCGCGGGGGCCCGCTGCCGCACGCCGACGCGATGCGCCTGACCGCCGAGGTCGCCGAGGCGCTCCACCACGCGCACGGGCACGGCATCGTCCACCGGGACATCAAGCCCGCCAACATCATCGTCGACCCCGGCGGCCACGCCGTGCTCGTCGACTTCGGCATCGCCCTCTCGCCGGGCCGCGGGACGATCACCGAGTCGGGCATGCTCATGGGCACCCTCTACTACGCGTCCCCCGAGCAGCTCGAAGGCCGCCCGCTCACCGGCGCGACCGACGTCTACTCGCTCGGCGCGGTCGCCTACGAATGCCTGTCCGGGACGCCGCCGTTCACCGGCGACACGGCCGGGACCATCCTCAACGGGCACCTGAACCAGCCGCCCCCGCCGCTGGACGCGGCCCTCCCGCCCGCGCCCGCCGCCGCGATCCTCCAGGCCCTCGCGAAAGACCCGGAGCAGCGGTGGGCCACCGCCGAGGACTTCGCGCGCGTGTGCCGCGAGGCGGTCGCCGATCCGCTGACGCCCCAAGCGGTCTCGCCGGTCCTGTCAGTCCCCGGCGCGGCGGGGCCGTGGACGCCCCCCGCCGGGGCCGTGCCGTTCGAGCCCGTCACCGCCGCGACCCCCGCCCCCCGCCGCCGGGGCCGCCGCCTGCTCCTCGCCGCCCCGGCCGCGGTCGCGGTCCTCGCGGCGGCCGTGGTGCTCGCGCTCTCGCCGTGGAGCCGGGCCGACGACAACGGGGACGGCGCGACGGGCGTCATCGAGACCCGCAGCGCCGCAGCGGAGGACACCACCCAGCCCGCCACCGGCACCGGCTCGCCCCCGGCCGACCCGTCCGCGTCCGCGACCGAGCCGCAGACCGCCGAGGCCGCCACCGAGGCCGCCGCATCCGAGTCCGAGGACGACGGCGGCCCCGAAGGCGGCGGCAGCGGCACCGACCCGACGGAGGACGAGGGCGGCCAGGTCGAGCCCGGCGCGGCGTCCCTCCCGGACGTGACGGGCATCTGGTACACCGACGCCCGCGACGAACTCGCCTCGGCCGGTTGGGAGTCGGTCGTCCTCGACACCGTCGCCGACGACCCGGGCAACGGCCAGACCGAATGCTCGGTCGTCCACCAGAACCCCTCCGGCGGCACCCCCACCCACTACGACACCACCGTGACCCTGACCTACTGGGAGTCGTTCCCCGGCGCGTGCTGACCGGCGGCGCGGTGCCGTTGACACCCCGTCCCGGTTCGACCACACTGGAGGCCGCCCGCGCCGCCGGAACGCCGAGGAGACCCATGCCGTCCGAGGACCCCACGCACCCCGCGCCCCTGTACCGGCTCGTGGAGTCGGCGTTCGGCCGCGCCTACCTGCGGCTGCTCGGGCGCCCCGACGGCGAGGACATGGTGTACCGGATCTCGGGCTCGGTGTACGCCGACGTCCCCGGGGACGCGCTGGCCCCGGCCCTGCGGCACGGGACGCGGCTGTTCGG
This sequence comes from Glycomyces mayteni, assembly GCF_042428885.1. NCBI lineage: Bacteria > Bacillati > Actinomycetota > Actinomycetes > Glycomycetales > Glycomycetaceae > Glycomyces > Glycomyces mayteni. The sequence continues at coordinate 248,970 of NZ_JBHMBP010000001.1, read as the reverse complement.
CTTCGAGGGCTTCAACATCCGCCGCCTGCACCGGGAACCGGGCACGGACCTGCTGCACCTGCTGACGCGGGAGATCGTGTTCTACACCGACCCGGCGGACCCGGCGAAGATCCTCACGGAGTGGGCGAACCCGGTGGACGGGCGCACCTACCCGGTCGTGCCGGTGAACAACGACGCGGTCAACCAGGGGCCCTTCCCGATCGCCGCGTCGTTCACCGGCCCGCCGCCGCGGGCCGCGCACGGCCAGGTCGTGTGGTCCATGGACATCCCGCCGCGCACGGACCTGCGCGCGACGCTCGGCGACGACTTCGGGCTGCCGGGCGGTGTGTACACGACGTTCGAGCTGTTCGACTTCATGGTCGCGGAGGACGCGGTGGACGCGTGCCGCCACCGCCGGGTCCCCGAGGGGGCGATGCCGGTGGTGAACACGTGGACCCGTTCGGGCCCGTGGCCGCCGTTCACGGGCCTGGCGGAGGCCGAGACCGGCGGGGCGGGCGTGGTCTACCACGCGCGCTCGTGGACGCTCGGCGGCTTCGAGGAGCTGGAGCGGTGGCTCAAGGACGCGGTCCGCGCCGACTACCCGCTGTACACCGCGGCCCCGCGGGAGCCGGGCCCGAGCCGGACCTCCTGGAGCTCGTTCTGGGCCGACCAGCTCGGCGGGGGCGTGCTGACGTGGGAGGAGTGGCGCGAGGCCAACGGCGCCTGAGCGGCCAAGCCGCACTTCAGGTCCGGCGCGCTGGCCCGCGGACCGGTACCGTCGATCGCAGACCCCCTGCGGGGCCCCGGCCCCGCGCCTCCGTTGCTTCGAGCAGGAAGGCCGGCCATGCACGACGACCACGACATCGAGCTGCCGCCAGGCACCGACACCTCCGTCCCGGCGACGGCGCGCGTGTACGACGCGCTGCTGGGCGGGACGACGAACCTCGCGGTGGACCGGGCCGCGGCGGAGGTGTTCGCGCAGCACATCCCGCAGGCGCGCGAGTGCGCGAAGCTGAACCGGAGCGCGCTGATCCGGGGCGTGGAGTACCTGGTGCGGACGGCGGGGATCGACCAGATCCTCGACATCGGGTGCGGCCTGCCGTCGGCGCAGAACACGCACCAGGTGGCGGCGGGCCTGAACCCGGCGGCGCGGGTCGCGTACGTCGACCACGACCCGATGGTGGTGGCGCACGCGGAGATGATGCTCGCGGACGCGCAGGGCGCCATGGTGATCGAGGCGGACCTGCTCGACCCGGACTACATCCTGTCGCGCACCGAGCTGCGGGCGTTCCTGGACTTCGACCGGCCGGTGGCGCTGCTGCTGGTGGGGATGATCATGCAGATCAGCGACGAGCAGCGCCCGAACGACATCATCGCGGCGCTCATGGGCGCCCTGCCGACCGGCAGCCACCTGCTGATCTCCTCGTGGCCGGACACGGGGGAGGCGGCGCAGGCGGCGCTGTCGGCGGCGTGCATCGAGACGCTCGGGAACGGGTGGATGCGGCCGGTCCCGGTGCTGGAGAGCCACTTCCTGGGCATGGAGATGGTCGCGCCGGGCCTGGAGTACATCCCGCGGTGGTTCCCCGAGGACCCGGACCGGCCGGTGCGGGCGGTCGCGGACCTGGCGCCGTACGAGCGGACCCAGATGGCGGGCATCGCCCGGAAGGTATAGGGGCGCAAGGCGACAGGCAGGGCCCGCGCCGTGCGGCGCGGGCCCTGCCCTCTCATCACTTCAGGCTGCTAGCCCAAACCGTGCTACTGGAGGAACGCGGTGTTCAGCAGGAGGTTCGGGCTGCCGTTGACGCCGGTGACGGCGTCGGGGACGGCGCCTCCGGTGAGGGCGGCGGCGACCTCGTCAGGGGTGGCGTCCGGGCTGGACTCCAGGAACAGGGCGGCGACGCCCGCGACGTGCGGGGTGGCCATGGAGGTCCCGGAGATGGTGTTCTCGGCGTCGTCGGCGCCGATCCACGACGAGGTGATGCCCACGCCGGGGGCGAGGATGTCGACGCACTCGCCGTAGTTGGAGAAGGACGCGGCCGCGTCGTCCTCGTCGGTGGCGCCCACGGTGATCGCGGAGGGCTCGGAGCCGGGGGAGACGTTGCAGGCGTCCTGGGACTCGTTGCCCGCGGCGATCGCGAAGGTGACGCCGGAGTCGACGGCGGCGGCGATGGCGTCGTTGAGGGCCTGGCTGAAGCCCCCGCCGAGGCTCATGTTGGCGACGGCCGGGCCGGTGGCGTTCTGGGCGACCCAGTCGATGCCGGAGATGATCCCGGAGTAGGAGCCCGAGCCGTTGTCGTCCAGGACGCGGACGGCGCGGATGGTGACGTCCTTGGCGAGGCCGTACGTGGTGCCGCCGATGGTCCCGGCGACGTGGGTGCCGTGGCCGTGGCCGTCGGCGGGGTCGGTGTCGTCGTCGACGAAGTCGTAGCCTTCGCCGACGCGCCCTTCGAACTCGGTGTGGGTCGCGTTCAGGCCGGTGTCGAGCACGAACGCCTCGACGCCGGAGCCGGTCTGCGTGTACTCGTAGGAGGCGTCGAGCGGGAGCGCGTCCTGGTCGACGCGGTCGAGGCCCCACGACGGCGGGTCGGTCTGGACCTCGGCGACGTGGGCGAGCTGGTCCTGCTCGACGTAGGCGACGTCGTCGTCGGCGGCGAGTTCGAGGGCCTCGGACTCGGTCAGCTCGGCGACGTAGCCGTTGACGGTGTCGAGGGTGTGTTCGATGTCGACGTCCACGCCGAGGTCGTCGGCGAGGGCGCTGAGGCCGGGGGCCTGGTCTTCGAGGACGACGATGTAGGAGCCGTCGATGGCGTCGGGGGAGTCGGCGCCGATGATGTGGGCCTGCGCGGGCTCCTCGGCGTTCGCGAACGAGGTGGCGGCGATGGCGGACCCGCCGGCGGCGACCGCTGCGGCGGCGATCGCCGCGGCGGTGCGCACGTGTCGGCGCTGGGGCTTTCTGGTTCCTGCCGTAGACAAGAGGAACTCCTTCGGTTGTCCCCGGCGGGCGCGGTGCTTGGGTCGCGCCGCCCGGGGGGAGGGTTTTCGGGTGGGCCCGGTGCTCCGGGGGGAGCGGGGTGCGGGCCCCGGGGCCCGGCGAAGCGCGGACCGGGCCCCCTCGGCCCGGTCCGCGTCACCCGTCCGGGCGCTGCGGCCGTGCGACGGGCCGTCAGACCCTGGCAGTGAGCCTAATACGAGAGAACAAATCGTGTAAAGGGTCCGTACCGGATTTAAAGTTCAGTGAATGGGCAACTACCGTCAAGTGTCCGAAACAGACGAACGGGCTGAGGCGCTGCCCGCCGGTGGCGCGCAGGGCCTCAGCCCGCCTGGTCAGCGGCCTGTCGCGGGGCCGCTCACCCGGTTAGAGGTAGGTGTAGAGCAGCCGGTTGGGGCTGCCGGTGCCGGGGCTGGTCACGACGCCGGTGGTGGCGTTGGAGGTGATCCAGCTCGACACCGCGGACGGGGACGCGCTCGGGTTCGCCTGGAGGTACAGGGCGGCGACGCCCGCGACGTGCGGGGAGGCCATCGAGGTGCCCGAGATGGTGTTGGTCGCGGAGTTGGACGAGTACCACGCCGAGGTGATGGACGAGCCCGGCGCGAAGACGTCCACGCAGGTCCCGTAGTTGGAGTAGGAGGCGCGGGCGTCGGTGGAGGTGGTGGCGCCGACGGTGATGGCCGAGGGCGTGGAGGCGGGGGAGCGGTTGCACGCGTTGGTGGACTCGTTGCCGGCGGCGACCACGAAGGTGACGCCGGAGGAGACCGCGCTGGCGACGGCGTTGTTGAGGGACGCCGAGTAGCCCCCGCCGAGGCTCATGTTGGCGACGGCGGGCTTGATGGCGTTGGTGCGCACCCAGTTGATGCCGTTGATGACCCCGGCGGTGGTGCCGGAGCCGGAGTTGTCGAGGACGCGCACGCCGTGGAGGGTGACGTTCTTGGCGACGCCGTGGATGGTCCCGCCGACGGTGCCGGCGACGTGGGTGCCGTGGCCGTTGCCGTCCTGCGGGGTGGAGTCGTTCTGGATGAAGTCGTACCCGTTGCCGACGCGCCCGCTGAACTGGGTGTGGGACGCGTTGATGCCGGTGTCCACGATGTACGCGTGGACGCCCGCGCCGGTGTAGTTGTAGGTGTAGGTGCCCGACAGCGGGAGGTTCCGCTGGTCGATGCGGTCGATGCCCCAGGTCGCGCCGGTCTGCGTGGCCTGGGTGGTGAACGCGGCGTTCTGCTCGACGAACGCGACGCCGTCCTGCGCGGCGATCTCCCGGGCTTCGAGCTCGGTCGACTCCACGAGGAACGCGTCGACGCCCCGGTAGGTCTCGACGACGTCGGCGCCGCCGCCTTCGACGCTCTTGACCTGGGCCGAGAACGACGCGTCGTCTTCGAGGACGACGATGTACTCGCCCGCGATGGCCCCGGCGGCGTCGTCGCCGAGGATGGTGCCGTACTCCGGGGCGGCCTCGGCCGCGGTCGCGGTGAACGCGAGGGCGGTGAGGGTCGCGGCGGCGAGCGCCGCTGCGGCGCCCGTCCTCTTTCTGATGGGTGACATTGGACATCGGTCCCTTCGGGTGGTCCCGGCGAGTCCAGCGCCGGGACGGGGGTTTTTCAGGGTGGTGCGGGGATCGGTGCGGCGTCCGTCCGTCCGGGGTGGACGGGCGGACACCGGGTCCGATGGATCGTACGGGTGCCGGGCGGCCCCGGTCCGCTCCCGCCGGGGCGACGGCTCCAGGTCGCGGTCTCCGGCGGTCGCGGCCGACGGGGAGGGTCCGCCGCGGTCACCCGCTATTCAGTTGTGAGGGGGGCGGATCAGAGTTCGAGGGTCCAGGAGTTGAGGCGGCCGGTGTCCCCGGCGTAGGCGTCGACGATGCGCAGCGTCCAGGTCCCGGCGGCGGTCTCGTTCGCCAGGTTCACCGTGTAGGTGGCGATGACGTTGTCGGCCGAGTCGCTCGACGAGGAGTTCTTCAGCGTGTACGCGGTGCCGTCGGGGGCGATGAGGCTGATGGCGAGGTCGCCGCGGTAGGTGTGCGTGATGTTCACGGCCACGGTGCTGTTGGAGCGGGCGGTGCCGTCGCAGGCGAGCGTCAGCGTCGAGTTGACGGTGGCGCGGTCGGCGATGGCGGTCGCGGTGGAGTTGGTGGCGGCGCAGTCGCTCGGCTCGGGGTCGCCCCCGCCGTCCTCGTCGCCGGTGTACAGCAGGAGGTTGGGGCTGCCCTGGACGTCGGAGACGCGCCCGGCCCCGGCGTTGCCGGTGATCCACGCGGCCACGTCGTCGGTGGTCGCGCTCGGGTTGAGGCCCAGGTAGACCGCGGCGGCGCCCGCGACGTGCGGGGAGGCCATGGAGGTGCCGGAGATGGTGTTGGTCGCGGTGTTCGAGGAGTACCACGCGGAGGTGATGTCCACGCCCGGTGCGAACACGTCCACACAGGACCCGTAGTTGGAGAAGTACGCACGGGTGTCGGTGTCGTCGGAGGCGGCGACGGTGATCGCGGCGGGCGCGGAGGCGGGGGACACGTTGCACGCGTCCTGGTCCTCGTTCCCGGCGGCGACCGCGAAGGTCACCCCGGCGTCCACGGCGGCCTCGACGGCGTTGTTGAGCGTCGCGGAGTAGCCCCCGCCGAGGCTCATGTTCGCGACGGCGGGCTCGACGGCGTTGGCGGCCACCCAGTTGATGCCGTTGACGACCCCGGCGGTGGTGCCGGAGCCGGAGTTGTCGAGGACGCGCACGCCGTGCAGGGTCACGTTCTTCGCGACGCCGTACGTGGTGCCGCCGACCGTGCCGGCGACGTGGGTGCCGTGCCCGTTGCCGTCCTGCGGGGTCGAGTCGTTCTGGACGAAGTCGTACCCGGCGCCGACGCGCCCGGTGAACTCGCTGTGCGAGGCGTTGATGCCGGTGTCCACGATGTACGCGTGGACGCCCGTCCCGTCGCCGAGGTACTCGTAGCTCCCGTCGAGCGGCAGGTCGAGCTGGTCGATCCGGTCGATGCCCCAGGTCGCGTTGGGCTGCACGTCGTTGATCGAGACGACCGCGTTCTGCTCGACGAACGCGACGCCGTCCTGCGCGGCGATCTCCCGGGCCTGCTCCTCAGTGGACTCCACGAGGAAGGCGCCGACCTCGCCGTAGGAGGCGACGACGTCGGCGCCGCCGCCCTCGATGCTCTTGTTCTGCGCGGAGAGCGAGGCGCCCTCGTCGAGGACGACGAGGTACTCGCCGTCGATGACGTCGGGGGAGGCGGCGTTGAGGATCTCGCCGAGCGGTTCGGCGTGGGCGGCCAGGCCGCCGAAGGTGAGCGAGCCGACGGCCGCCGCGCCTGCGATGGCGGCGGCGGATATCCGGCGGACGGAACGGTGCGAGACGGTCATAGGGGGGTACTCCCTCTCGGTTCAGTTGTTCACCGCGCGAAGCGAAAAGATGGGACGCATCCGCGCGGAGCACACAGTTCGGTGGAACCGGCCCTTTCGGGCTTTCACACCGAGGTTAGGGAAGTCACAACATAAAGTGAAGACCCTGGAAGACCCCCATAAATCACTGAATGAAGAGTCGGTTACCAACCGGTATGACCGGGTCCGGGACTGGTAGGATGTTTGGTTCGCCGCGGCCCCGCTACTCCGCGAGCTCCATCCACCGCTCCTCGATCCCGTCCCGCTCCTCTTCGAGCGCCGCCAGCTTCCCTTGCAGCTCAGACAGCTTCGCCGGGTCCGTCGCGAACTCCGCCATCTGCGCGTGCACCCCGGCGATCCCCGCCTCGGCCCTCTCCAGGCGCCGCTCCAGTTTGGACAGCTCCTTCTGCACGGCCCGGTCCTGCGCGCCCGACGCCTTCGCCGCGGGCGCGGCCTGCACGGCGGCCGCGGGCCGCTCGGCCTTCGGCGCGTCCCCCCGCCGCTCCAGGTACTCCTCGACGCCCCGCGGCAGCATCCGCAGCCGCCGGTCGCCCAGCAGCGCCCACGTCTCGTCCGCGACCCGCTCGGTGAAGTACCGGTCGTGGCTCACCACGACCATCGTCCCCGCCCAGTCGTCGAGCAGGTCCTCCAGCTGCGTCAGCGTCTCGATGTCCAGGTCGTTCGTGGGCTCGTCGAGGAACAGCACGTTCGGCTCGGCCATGAGCAGCCGCGCCAGCTGGAGCCGCCGCCGCTGCCCGCCCGAGAGGTCCCGCACCAGCGTGCGCTGGCGCCCGCCGACGAACCCGAGCCGCTCGGCGAGCTGCCCGGCGCTCATCTCCTTCTTCCCGAACTGGACCCGCTTGGCCACCAGCTCGATCGCCTCCAGGACCCGCCACGACCCGTTGAGGTCCTCCATGTGCTGCGTCAGCCACGCCAGCTTCACCGTGCGGCCCACCTTGACCCGCCCGGCCGCCGGCTGCTGCTCGCCGGCGCCGTCCCAGTCAGCGGCCTGCGCGAGCGTGCGCAGCAGCGAGGTCTTCCCGGCGCCGTTGACGCCCAGCAGCCCGATCCGCTTGCCCGGGCCCAGGATCCAGTCCAGGTGCTCCAGGAGCGTCTGCTCCCCGGCCTTGACCGTGACGTCCACGGCCTCGAACACGGTCTTGCCGAGCCGCCCGGTCGCGAACGACACCAGCTCGGCGGTGTCGCGCGCGGGCGGCTCGTTCGCGATGAGCTCGTTGGCCGCGTCCACGCGGAACTTCGCCTTCGACGTGCGCGCCTTCGGGCCCCGGCGCAGCCACGCGAGCTCCTTGCGCATGAGGTTCTGGCGCTTCTCCTCGGCGACGTTCGCCTGCCGCTCCCGCTCGGCCCGCGCCAGCACGTACGCCGAGTACCCGCCGTCGTACTCGAACACGCTGCCGCGCTGCACGTCCCAGATCCGGTCGCAGATCTCGTCCAGGAACCACCGGTCGTGCGTCACCACGGTGATCGCCGCCCGCGTCGAGTTCAGGTACCTCGCGAGCCAGGCGATCCCCTCGATGTCGAGGTGGTTCGTCGGCTCGTCGAGCAGCAGCAGGTCCGCGTCCGCGGTGAGGACCCGCGCCAGGTCGGTGCGGCGCCGCTCGCCGCCCGAGAGGACCCCGATGACCGAGTCGAGGCCCTCGGGGAGCACGGGCGCGTCGAGGCCGCCGAACAGGCCGGTGAGGATCTCGCGGACCTTCGGGTCCGAGGCCCACTCGTGCGCGTCGAGGCCGCCGAACAGCTCCTCGCGCACCGTCCTGGCGTCGTCCAGGCCGTCGGTCTGGCCCAGCACCGCCACCCGGGTGCCCCCGGTGTGCACGACGCGGCCCGTGTCGGGCTCGTCGGCGCGCGCGATGAGGCGCAGCAGCGTGGACTTCCCGTCGCCGTTGCGGCCGACGACCCCCACGCGCTGGGAGGCGGCGATGCCGAGGGAGACCGCGTCGAGGATGACCTGGTCGGGGTAGGCCTTCGAGACGGCTTCGAGGTTGACGAGATTGGGCGCTGACACGAGGGCCAAGCCTACCCGCCGCCCCCGCCCCACCCGATCGGGTGACACCGGCGGCCCGGGTGCCCGTTTTCGTCGGACCCGGCGGGAAATATCGCACCTACCTTTCCCCGGGCGGGTGGGGGCTCGGGACGGCCGACGGGGCTGCGCCCGCACCGCGACTCTGATATGGTGTCATCGCAAAGTCATTATGACGTCATGAATGGATTCATATGGCACCCCCGCTGAAACCGCGCTTCGAGGCCGCCCGCGCCGTCCTCGCCGTCGTCCGGCTCCTGCCCCGCATCAGCCGCCCCCGCACCGCCCTCTTCACCGCCACCACCGTCCTCACCGCCGCCCTCCCCCTCGCCATGACCATCGCCACCGGCCTCCTCATCGGCGCCGTCCCCGCCGCCGCCGAAGCCGGACCCGGCTCACCCCAGGCCCGCACCGCCTACCTCCTCCTCGCCGCAGGCGTCGCCGCACTCCTCGCCGGACGCCTCGTCAACAACTTCCACAACGCACTCGCCGCCAACCTCGGCCGCGACCTCGAACTCCTCCTCCAAGACCGCCTCCTCGCCGCCGTCGCCCGACCCGTCGGCATCGCCCACCTCGAAGACGACGACGTCCTCGCCCTCCTGCGCATCGCCCGCCAACTCGGCGCCGACTTCATCCGCCCCGAACGCGCCGTCCGCGGCCTCGCCGCCATCGCACCCGAATTCCTCGCCGCCGCAGGCGCCTCCATCGTCCTGTGCCACTTCAACACCTGGATCGGCCTCGCCTGGCTCATCGCCTGGCCCGCCGTCTTCATCGCCATGCAGGCCGACTACAACCGCATCGGCAAAACCGTCTACATGCGATCAACCGAGATGCGCGAGACCGAATACGTCCGCGACCTCGCCATCACCCCCGGCCCCGCCAAAGAGATCCGCGTCTGGGGCCTCATGGGCTGGCTCTTCGACCGCTACGACCGCCAATGGCACGACCGCATGGACTACGCCCACCGCCACCAGCGCCTCCGCGCCCGCACCGCCGTCGGCGTCATCGGCGCACTCCTCATCCTCACCGCCGCCACCAGCCTCGCCCTCGTCGACGCCGGACTCACCGGCGCCGTCGGCTTCGCCGCCCTCTCCGTCTACCTCGTCGCCCTCACCACCATGTTCAACTTCTCCGCCTTCGACGACACCGCCGCCTTCGTCGGCCTCGGCTCCCTCCCCGTCCCAAAAATCCTCGACCTCGACACCCGCCTCACCGCCGACGAACACCCCGCCACCGCCGAACTCCCCACCGCCGCACCCCAACACGCCATCCGCTTCGAGAACGTCGCCTTCGCCTACCCCGGCGCCGACCGCCCCGTCATCGAAGGACTCGACCTCGACATCCAAGCGGGCTCCTCCCTCGCCATCGTCGGCCACAACGGCGCCGGCAAGACCAGCCTCGTCAAACTCCTCGCCGGCCTCTACGAACCCACCGGCGGCCGCATCACCGCCGACGGCACCGACCTCGCCCACGTCGACCCCGCCCAATGGCGCACCCGCCTCTCCGCCCTCTTCCAGGACTTCACCCGCTACCAGCTCACCGTCCGCGACAACATCGCGTTCGGCGCACCCCACCTCGCCGGCGACACCGACCTCATCTGGAAAGCCTGCGAGCCCATGGGCATCCGCACCCTCATCGAATCCCTCCCCAAAGGACTCGACACCGTCCTCTCCAGCGAATACGGCGGCGGCACCGACCTCTCCGGCGGCCAATGGCAGCGCATCGCGCTGGCCCGCGCCCTGTTCGCCGTGCAGGCGGGCGCGAAGGTCCTCATCCTCGACGAGCCCGCCGCGGCCCTCGACGTCCGCGCCGAAGCCGAGCTGTACGAGCAGTTCCTCGACATCACCGCCGGGCTCACCACCATCGTGATCTCCCACCGGTTCTCGACCGTGCGCCGCGCCGACCGGATCGTCGTCCTCGACGGCGGCCGCGTCGTCGAGGACGGCTCCCACGACGAGCTCATGGCCCTCGACGGCCGCTACGCCGAAGCGTTCACCCTGCAGGCCAACCGCCTCGCCCGCACCGCGCCCCTGGAGTCCGAATGATCACCCGCATCCGCAAGAACCTCGGCGGCCTCAAGTACGCCCTCGCCGTGACCGCCAGGGCCCACCCCAAGGCCGCCGCCGGCCAGATCGTCCTCGGCCTCGTCCAGGCGGCCCTCCTGCCGACGACCGTGTACCTCACCAAGGTCATCATCGACTCCGTCCAGGCCGGGCACACCCGCGACGCCTGGCTCGCCGCCGCCGGGCTCGGACTCGGCGTCGCCCTCATCTGGACGGTCGTGTTCGCCTACGTCAAACTCGTCTTCCTCGTCTTCGACCACACCGCCCGCGCCTCCGACCGCGAGATCATGGAGCTCATGGGCACCCCGCCGGGCCTCGACCACCACGAGCGCCCCGGCCACCTCGACCAGGTCCAGCGCATCCGCGAGGACCGCGGCCTCCTCGGCGGGGCCGTCAACTGGCTCGCCCAGTTCCTGCGCGGCCTCGTGACCATCGCCGTCGGCGGGGCCCTCCTCCTCGCCGTCCACCCGCTGCTCCTGGTCTTCCCGCTCGTCTCCCTCGGCGCCATGGCCATCGCCAAACGCGCCGGGGACATCGAAGTGAAAGTCCAAGAGGCCACCAGCGAACCCGAACGCCGCCGCCGCCACCTCTTCGAAGTCGCCACCCTCGCCGAGTCCGGCAAAGAACTGCGCGTCTTCGGCTCCGCCCCCGAAGTCGCCCGCCGCCACCACGACACCGGCGCCGAAGTCGTCGCCGAACGCAACCGCGGCCAGTGGAAGGCCGCGCGCCTCGCCACCGGCGAAGGCCTCCTCTCCGCCGTCGGCATGGCCGCCGGCATCGGCATCGTCCTCTACCTCGCGATCCGCGGCGAGGCCACCGCCGGAGACGTCATCCTCCTCGTCAGCCTCATCGGCATGGTCGCCAACGCCGCCGGCGCCCTCGGCATCCAGACCGCGCTCCTCGTCCGCACCGGCAAGCTCGGCACCCGCCTGATGTGGCTGCGCGAGTACGCGAAGCAGTCCGCCGGCCCCGCCGTCCCCCTGCCCGTCCCGGCCCGCCTCGACGACGGCATCCGCCTCGACGGCGTCACCTTCGCCTACCCCGAAGCCGAACGCCCCTCCCTCGACGACGTCACCCTCACCCTCCCCGCCGGGAAAGTCGTCGCACTCGTCGGCGAGAACGGCGCCGGAAAGACCACCCTCGTCAAACTCCTGTCCGGTTTCTACCAGCCGACCTCCGGCACCATCGACGTCGACGGCACCGACATCGCCCACTTCGAGACCGACGAGTGGCGCGAGCGCATCGGCGCGACCTACCAGGACTTCACCCGCTTCGAGTTCACCGCCCGCGAGACCGTCGGCATCGGCGACCTGAAGAACGGGTACGACGACGACGCCGTCCGCGCCGCCATGACCCGCGCCGGAGCCGAGGACGTCATCGACGACCTCCCCTCCGGCCTCGACACCCGCCTCGGCGCCCGCTGGGACGACGGCACCGACCTCTCCGGCGGCCAATGGCAGAAACTCGCCATCGGCCGCGGCCGCATGCGCCGCGACCCCCTCCTCGTCGTCTTCGACGAGCCGACCGCCGCCCTCGACCCCCAGACCGAGCACGCCCTCTTCGAGCGCTTCGCCGAAGAAGTCCACGCCGGACGCGCCCGCGGCACCGTCACCGTCCTCGTCTCCCACAGGTTCTCCACCGTCTCCATGGCCGACCTCATCGTCGTCCTCGACGGCGGCCGCGTCGCCGAATCCGGCACCCACGACGACCTCATGGCCCGCGGCGGCGCCTACGCGGAGCTGTACACCCTCCAGTCCTCCGCCTACCGCTGACGAACCCCTCCCCGGCGCCTCCATACAATGCGCAAGGTCCCGGCCCGCCCGGGCCGGGACCTCACCTCTCCGAAACCGGAAGCGCCCCAATGGAACACGAACCCGACCAACCGCGCCCCGACACCGCCGCCCCCACAGCCGAGACCACGACCGAACCACGCCCCGAGACCGACCCTCCCGCGGACGAGACCACAGCCGCCGAAACCGAGGCCGCCGAAGCGGTGATCGGCGAGATCACCGTCGAACCCGGCGCCCCCCGCCCCGGAACCGAAGCCGCCGAACCTGAACCCGAACCGGCCCCCGACGTCTGCCTCCACCGCGTCCGCCTCCGCGACCTCACCCCCGGCGGCCGCGCCCTCGCCGCCCTCGGCCTCCTCGCCGCCCTCCTCGCCGGACTCCTCCAACTCGCCGCCCTCTTCGCCGGCGGCTTCCTCGTCTCCATCGGCGCCGAATTCGCCGAACGCGCCCTCGCCGAAGGCATCCTCCTCATCCTCGGCTCCATGTTCGCCATGATCGGCGTCTTCGCCCTCCCCGGCACCTGGCGCCGCCTCCACCGCCCCGAAGCCCCCATCCTCTGGCTCACCATCACCGGCACCCTCCTCACCACCGCCGCGCTCTACCTCCTCGGCGAAACCACCGCCCTCCCCTGGGCCGCCGCCGTCGCCCTCCCCAACCTCGCCGTCGCCGCCCTCCTCGCCTACCTCCGCACCGTCCTCGACCCCCGCGAAACCTGCGACACCAACCCCGCCCTCCCCACCCGCTCCCGCTACCTCCGCCACCCTTGACGCCCCCGCCACCCGCCCACTAAACTCCCCTCACCCCACCCGCCCCCACGGCCGGGACCTCGCCCTATGCGTCACTGAAAGCCCCAAAATGGATAACGAATCCGGCTTGTCCCGGCTCGCCGACCCGCCCGTCACGGTCGAGCCCGGCGGCGAGACGACCGACGGCCGTACCGCGTGGACGACTCCTCGACCGGCCCAAGCGGACACGCCGTGCGCCCACACCGTCCGCGCCCGCGACCTCAAGCCCGCCGGGCGACTCCTGTTCGCGACCACCGTGATCGCCTTCGTCCTCAACTCCCTGCTCCAGGGCCTCGCCGTACTCTTCGGCCTGCTCGAACTCAGCTTCCTCATCGACGGCGACATGCTCGACGCCGCGGTCGCCGCGGCCATGTTCGTCGGCCTGGGCCTGACGATCCCCGGCGGCGCGGCACTCCTGCGCATCTGGACGCGCCTGCACCGGCCGCCGCGAGGGATCCCGGTCCTCCACGCCCTCGGCATCACGGCCTGGGCCGCCGGATACCTGATGCTCGGGTACGTGACCGGCTGGTACCCGCTCATGTTCCTGGTGCTGTTCGCGCTGCCCGTCCCCGCATTGCTGCTCGCCCTCGGGAACCTCCTGTACGACCGGGGCACCTGCCGGAGCCATCCGACCCTGCCGCCGCGCTTCCAGGAGCTGGTCGCCCGCTGCCCGGAGCCGCAGGCGGCCCCGCCCGCGCCGTACCGCGCCAAGGACTGCCCGCACTTCGTCCCCTTCGCCGACCTGCGCCCTCGGCCCCGGTTCATCGCGGCCGTCAGCCCCGTCCTCTCGGTCGTCTACTTCGCGGTGATCGCGCTGTACATCCGGGAGATCTCCCTCGGCGGTGCACAACCCGACCTGGCCATCGGGTCCGCGATCGTCCTGCTGCCGTTGAACTTCGTCGGCCTGCACGAGCTCGGCCGCTGCGCGAAGCGCCTCCACCGGCCGGGTGCCGGCGTCTTCGTCCTGAGCCTCCTGGGCTACCTGATCACCCTGCTGCTCATGGGCGAAGGCGCGCTGTACGGCCTGGGGTTCTGCTGGCCGGGCGCGATCCTCGCGGCGTCCCGGGCGGTCGGCCTCATCGCCGCGATGCGGCGCCTCCCGAAGCGCGCCGTCTGCCGGTCCCTGCCGCCCGACATCCCCGCCATGGCGATGATCCGCCGCGCCGCCCCGATCGCGCCCGCGTCCGCATTGCGCGCGAACGCCTAGCGGCTCAGCACATCACTACCCGGTTCGGGTGGTCTTCGGCGGCGGGGCAGTAGTAGAGCTGCAACGTGTACCCGCGGCCGATGAGGACGTCGACCGGGTCGGCGAACCGCCGGCCGGTGCCGGCCTCCTCGACCGGCTGCCAGCTTCCGGTGCCGCCGTCGAACTCGCCCGACGCGGCCGCCAGCAGCGGCAGTTGCAGCTCCCCGCAGTCGCACACCACCGGGAACGGGTCGATGATCCCCCAGACCCCGCCGTGCCCCAGTGCCTTCCAGCCCGGCGCCTGGGCGTCCCGGTGCGGGTACTCGGTGATCGCCTCCGGATGCAGCACGCACCGGTTCGGCACGTAGTTCTCGTTGCAGACCAGCGGCACCGGCGCCGACGCCAGCGGCGCCGTCACCGAACCCGCAGTGCGCCAGCGCAGCTGGAACTCGGGGTTGTACAAGGCCTCGCCCTCCGGGTGGTCGCGCGGGCACCACAGGATCTGGAGGAGGTCGAACCGGTCGGGCCAGGGCAGGCCCGGCACGTCCCGGTAGTACAACTGCGCCACCGGGATCAGCGCCTCGGGGACGCGTTCGACCGGGCCGTCGAAGGGCTCGTCGAAGACGTCCTCGTGCTCCAGCGAGCACACCGGCCAGGGCTCGTCGGCGGGCCACAGCAGCGGGCCGCCGATGGAACTGGTGTCGGCCGCGGGCTCCCCGAGGCGGGGGTGGAGGCGGATCGCGGTGCGCGCCTGGGCGTCGAGCTGCGGGAAGAGCCCGAGGAGGTCGTGCGGGCGCGGCGGGCTCGTGCGGGTCACCGGTCCGCACCGTCCTCGGGGAGGCGGAGGGCGTCGCGGTCGTCGGCGAGGTTGAACACCGGCGGGTGGGACCAGTCGGCGACGCGGGAGAAGTCGAGGACCGCGGCGTCGATCTCGGGGCGGTCGAAGATGACGGACGTGCCGGTGAAGCTGGCGCGGTTGAAGTCCAGGAGCGGCGCGGCACCGGCCACAGGGGACGCGCAGACCGTCTTCGTGAAGTGGACCTGGCCGCCGGTGAACGCGGTCCCGTCGAACGCCACGTCCCTGGCGAAGTGCGCCGAGCCGAAGTCGAGGAGCCCCGCGGCGATCGTCATCTCCGACAGCAGGACCGGGCCCGCGAACCGCGTCTCGGTGAACCGCAGCCGCGCGCCGAGGAACCGGGCCCGCGTGAAGTCCACGGGGCCTTCGAAGCGGACGCGCGAGAAGTCGACCGTGCCCGCCGTGAAGCGCCCGAACGCGAACGAGACGCGGCCGAGGAACAGGGCGTCGTTGAGGTTCCCGCCGTCGAGGTTCGTTCCGGTGAAGTCGAAGTCGTGCTCGTGCCAGGTGCGGCCCGGCACCGGCGTGCGGCGCAGGCGGCCGCCGACGACGTTGATGACGGTGTGCCGGATGAGCCGCTCCTCCAGGACCGCGCGGAACCGGGGCGGGTCGTTGGCGGCCTCGCGCTCGTGGCGGAACGGCGGCGTCTCGTACGGCATCCGCACGTACGCGCAGAGGACGTTGATGCAGGTCTGGCGCCCGGCGTCCCAGTCGTCGGCGAGCGCGGCCATGGCGTAGACGCCGGCGAGGCGGTTGGCGGCGTGGTCGGAGGAGAGCTGGTCGGCGGCGGAGGCGAAGCGCTCGTTGAACAGTTTGGTGGCCTCGCGGACCTCCGTGGCCTCCGTGATGCGCTGCTTGCGGTAGGAGACGGTGAGGGCGATGACGCCGCCGACGCCTGCGATCGCGTAGAGGGACAGGCGGATGACCTCAAGGGTGGTGCGGTCGTCGGGGTCCGAGCTGAGCGGGGAGGTGAGGTCGCTGGTGAGCAGCCACAGCAGGCCCGAGAGGAGTGCCGAGGCCAGGACGACCATGAGGAGGACGTGCACGGAGAGCGGATAGGTGGGCCGCTCGACACCGCTGCGTTTGAACGCGGTGCGGAAGGCGCTCATGGGGTCGCGAGGGTTCGGCATCGTTCGGTTGTACCAGACGGAGGCGACATTTCGGCTCCCCGAGCGGCTCAGCACCCGGCTGCGGCCCCGCCCATGCCCGCGTCGGCTCCCGTTCCCTCCGCCGCTCCCGCTCCCGCTCCGATTGTCCTGCCGAACGCCCGCCGGTACGCCGCGGGCGTCGTCCCGAGCCGGTCCCGGAACCGCCTGCGCAGGTTCAGAGCCGACGACAACCCCACCCGGGCCGCGATGGCCTCGATCGGCAGGTCCGTGTCCTCCAGCAGCGCCTGCGCCGCCGAGATCCGCTGCGCCAGCAGCCATCTGCCGGGGCTGACCCCCAACTGCTCGTCGAACCGCCGCGCCAGCGTGCGCACCGACACCCGCCCCCTCTCCGCCAAATCCTCGATCGACAACGGCTCATGCAGTCGCTCGGTCGCCCACTCCAACACCGCCCCAAGGGATTCCGAGGGCTCCCCTGCGGCCCCGACCGCATACTGCCGCTGCCCGCCCTCTCTATGCGGCGGCATCACCATGTGCCGCGCAATCCGCCCCGCCAGCCCGGCCCCGTGGTCGCGCCGCACCAGGTGCAGGCACAGA
Organism: Glycomyces mayteni; assembly: GCF_042428885.1. Lineage (NCBI taxonomy): Bacteria > Bacillati > Actinomycetota > Actinomycetes > Glycomycetales > Glycomycetaceae > Glycomyces > Glycomyces mayteni. The sequence continues at coordinate 232,201 of NZ_JBHMBP010000001.1, read as the reverse complement.
TCGATCCCCGCCGCCGTCCCCGCGCTCGTCGCGATGTCGCCCAGGTCCACGTACAGCGCATCGCAGTCCACTTCGACCTTCGGGTACCGCGACGCCAGCTCGCCCGCGTACCGCCAATGCGTCGTGGCCCGCCGCCCGTCCAGCAGCCCCGCCTCCGCGAGCAGGAACGCCCCCGTGCAGATCGCCACCATCCGCGCTCCGCGCGCATGCGCCGCCCGCACCGCCTCCAGCACCGCGGGACTCGCCTCCGAGTCCTTCTTCGCCCACGCCGGAACGAGCACGGTGTCGGCCGCCTCCAGCGCATCCAGCCCCTCGGTCACCGCGAGCGCGCACCCACCCGCCTTCGTCGGCACGATCCCCGGCCGCTCGGTGCACACGGTGAACGAGTACCGGCTCGGCAGGTGCGGCCGGTCCAACCCGAACACCTCGGCGGCACTCGCCAGCTCGAACTCGGCCTGCGGCGGTTGGACGAGCGCGACGACCCGGTGGAGCTCCATGGCATGAAAGTACTCCAGGATGACGATCCTGTCACTGTCGCGCCCGCCCGCCACGGGGCAGACTCGGACCATGAACGGGACCATGAGCAAGGCGCGCAACGACATCCAGTCCGTCCAGGTCGACGCGGTCAAACCCGTCGAGGTCGCCCCGGGCGTCATCCGCCGCCACCTCCCCGGCGCGGGCCCCTCCGACGGCTGGCTCTACGACCTCGTCCCCGGCATCGAATGGCCCGAATCCGACCTCCACCCGGGCCTCGCCCGCACCTACTACATCCTCTTCGGCGAGATCACCTTCAACGACCGCCACCTTGGCCCCGGCGCCTACCTCGTCCTCACCCCCGGTGACCCCTTCCGCCCCCGCACCACCACCGGAGCCCGCCTCCTCGGCATTACCCTCCCCGGCTGATCCCTGCTAGGCGGACCCAGCCCCGCACCCCACCGGCCCGCCCGGGAACGGGCCCCGGTGTCGGTGCGGGTTCGTATGCTCGGGGCATGGAACTGGAGTTCAGCGGCGAGATCTGGCACTGGCGCGGCCCCGCGCCCTGGTTCTTCGTGTCCGTCCCCGAGGACGGCTGCCGCGAACTGGCGGCCGCCTCGGCCGTGGTCAGCTATGGCTGGGGCATGGTCCCGGTGACCGCCGCGATCGGCGACGTCACCTGGTCCACCTCCTTGTGGCCGAAGGACGGCGGCTACATCGTGCCGCTGAAGGCCGACATTCGCAAACGGGCCGGCGGCGTCGACGAGGGCGACACGGTCACGGTCCGCCTGGCGGTCGACGTGTGATGGGCCCGGGCTGCGCTGTTCGGTTGTTTGCGGGCGGCCGACCTGGTGTGGTCGGCCGCCCGCGGTGTGCCCCGCGGGGGCTGGTACCGGCGGGGGCAGGGCCGCGGGTGGTGTCCCGCGCCTGGCCTTGGTATGGCGACGTTCGCGAATTCCCTCTGTCGCCGCCATCCCGCCGATACCGGATGGCGTTTTTTGCTATCTACTACAACAGGTGGGGCAGCCGAGTGTCGAATGTGAAGAAGCTACTTGTGGATAACTCTGTGGATGGCTATTGATTCGCAGTTCAGGGGCTTGTGGATTGTGCGGTGCGAGTGCGTTCTCTGTGGGCGCGGACTTTTGCGATGCCGCCGCAGGAGCGGCCGTCGGGGCCGCCTGCGGTCATGAGGCACCAGCGTTTGCTGCCGTTGCGGCTGTGGTCGTAAAAGACCCAGCGGCAGTCGGGGCAGGCTTTGAGCCGGTGCCACCGGTTCGCCGCTATCGCCTCTAGGACGGCCGCGAGGAGGGTGGCGGCGAGTGGGGTCGGCGGCTGATCGGGTCTGTATTCGATGGCGCCGTTGGTGAGGTGGGGGCGGATCTTGAGGTGGGTGATCCAGTGGTTGAGGGTTTCGGAGGTGTCGGCGGTGTGCTCGACGGCCGCCCGCAGGTCTTCGCGAAGGTCCAGGATCGTCTGCCGTTGGGTTTGGGGCAGTCGGGCTTCACTTGCGTAGGCGTCGAACTCGTCTTCTGCCCGGCGGGTGTCGTTGGGGATGCGCCAGGTGTTGAGCAGGGTTCGCACTGCTTCGAGCGCTCCAGGGGCCTCTTGGCCGCCGCCGTTGTTAACCATTCAATTATTTTACTGGTTTACGATGAGAGTGAGAAGTGTTAACCTCCCATGATGATGGATGGTTATCGTGATGTGCTGCGGCGCCAGATCATGTGGGAGTCGGTGCAGTGGCCGGGCAGTGAGCATCTTGACTTGCGGGCCGATGCAGAAGGCGTCGTCGCCGACGGGGTCGTCCTGGCCGCACCGGAGGGGGACCCGATCCGCCTGGCCTACCGGGTCGAGTGCGATGCGGATTGGCAGACTCGTTTCCTGTCCGTCCAGTTCCACGGCGACTCGCGCCGGACCCTCGTGCGCGACGACGCCGGGAACTGGAGCGAGGACGGGCGCGCCCGGCCTGATCTGAACGGCTGCACCGACATCGACATCGCCCTCACCCCGTTCACCAACACGCTCCCGATCCGCCGCCTCGGCCTCGCCGCAGGGGACGCGGCCGATCTGCGCATCGTCTACGTCCAGCCGGCGCCCGAGCCCCTCTTCAGCGCCGCCGACCAGCGGTACACCCGCCTCGCCGACGACCGCTACCGGTACGAGTCCGGGGACTTCCAGTCCGAGATCGAGGTGGACCGAGACGGGCTCGTCACCGCCTATCCCGGGCTTTGGGCCATGGCCTCCTGACCGGGGACGCCGTAGGGGCGGGCCGCATCGCGGTCCGCCCCTGCGGGTTCTTGTATTGGTCGCTGCTGCTTCGTGGTGGTCGGCTTGTGGCCTCTCCGGGTGCGGCGCTCCTGGTTCGGGCGCGCGGGAATGCGGGACGGCCGGTGGGGCGTCTCGGGTTGCAACAGGGCGGCCGGGTCCCGGCCGAGGTGCGACCTCGCCGGGCCGCGAGGCCCGGCGGAGTCCTAGGCGCGGTTGTAGGCGCTGGCGACGGCGCGCATGGTGGCGAGGACGATGTTCGGGTGGACGCCCGCGCCCCAGACGGTGCGGCCGTCGATGGCGCACTCGACGTAGGAGGCGGCCTGGGCGTGCTGGCCCGCGGACAGGGCGTGCTCGGCGTAGTCGAGGACCTCGACGTGGACGCCCACAGTGGACAGGGCGTCGGTGAACGCGGAGAGCGGGCCGTTGCCGGTGCCGGAGACCTTCTGCTCGACGCCGTCCAGGACGATGGTGGCGTCGAGGTTCAGCTTCTCGTCGGCGTACGTCGTGTCGTGGTCCTCCACGACCAGGCGGGTGCGCGGCTGGTACTCCGGGTGGTACTCGCTGCGGAACACCTCGTGGATCTCCTCGGTGGAGATCTCCTTGCCGGACGCGTCGGTGGCGCGCTGGATCGCCTGGCTGAACTCGATCTGCATGCGGCGCGGCAGGTCGAAGCCGTACTCGCTCTGCATGACGTACGCGACGCCGCCCTTGCCGGACTGCGAGTTCACGCGGATGACCGCCTCGTACGTGCGGCCCACGTCCTTCGGGTCGATCGGCAGGTACGGGACGCCCCAAGTGAAGTCGTCGATCGCGACGCCCGCGGCGTCCGCGTCGGCCTCCAGGTGCGTGAAGCCCTTCTTGATGGCGTCCTGGTGCGAGCCGGAGAACGCCGTGTACACCAGGTCGCCCGCGTACGGGTGCCGCTCGTGGACGGGCAGCTGGTTGCAGTACTCGACGGCGCGCTTGATCTCGTCGATGTTGGAGAAGTCGATCCGGGGGTCCACGCCCTGGCTGAACAGGTTCATGCCCAGGGTCACCAGGCATACGTTGCCGGTGCGCTCGCCGTTGCCGAACAGGCAGCCCTCGACGCGGTCGGCCCCGGCCTGCACGGCCAGTTCGGCGGCGGCGACGCCGGTGCCGCGGTCGTTGTGGGGGTGGACGGACAGGATCAGGGACTCGCGGTTCGGGAGGTTGCGGTGCATCCACTCGATGGAGTCCGCGTAGACGTTGGGGGTGGCCATCTCGACGGTGGCGGGCAGGTTCACGATCAGCGGCCAGTCGGGGGTCGGCTGGATGACCTCGGCGACCTTGGCGCACACCTCGACCGCGTAGTCCAGCTCCGTGCCCGTGTACGACTCGGGGGAGTACTCGTAGCGGATCGCTGTGTCGGGGGTGTGGATGTCCTTGTACTTCAGGCACAGCCGCGCGCCCTGCGTGGCGATGTCGGTGATGCCGTCGCGGTCCAGGCCGAACACGACGCGGCGCTGGAGCACCGACGTCGAGTTGTAGAAGTGGACGATGGCCTGCTTCGCGCCCCGCAGGCTCTCGAAGGTCCGCTCGATGAGGTGCTCGCGGCACTGGGTCAGGACCTGGATCGTGACGTCCTCGGGGATGAGGTCCTGCTCGATCAGCATCCGCACGAAGTCGAAGTCGGTCTGGGAGGCCGACGGGAAGCCCACCTCGATCTCCTTGTACCCCATGGAGACCAGCAGTTGGAACATCTTCTTCTTGCGGTCGGGCGTCATCGGGTCGATGAGGGCCTGGTTGCCGTCGCGCAGGTCCACCGCGCACCAGATCGGGGTCGTGTCGACCACCTTGTCGGGCCAGGTCCGGTCGGGCAGGGCGACCTTGAACTGGGAGTGGTACGGCTGGTAGCGCTTCGCGCGATCGGCGAACGGCGCGGAGGAAGACGTGGAAGTCACGGGAATGCTCCTGAAGAATGACGCTGGTTGTCTGAGCCTGGGACTGATCCAGCCGGCATGCGAAAACCCGCGGCGAGGAGGCCGACCTAGTTGGCCCCGCCGCGGCAGATAAGGAGCATCGAGTACCGCATGACCCCGCGAGCGTACACCGCGGAACCGGCGCCGGTCGATCCCGATGCCCGGATCGTGGGACGGCGCGGCGCGGATGCGGGACGCGTCGCCCCGGGCCGCCGGGACGGACGGGCCCGGCCTACGGCTCGATGAGCAGGTCCTCCACCGGCAGCCGCTCGCGCAGCTTCCGGTCCGGACCGGCCACGTGCTCCGGCAGGTCCGCCGGGTCCCCGGCCACGCCGATCGCCGCCACCGTCGTCGGCACCAGCGGCGCCTCCAGGTCGAACTCCGAGGCCAGCGCCGCCGCGTCGAAGCCGCCCATCTGGCGGACCGTGAGGCCCTCGGCGGCGGCCTGGAACGTGAGGTGCGCCATGGCCTGCCCGAGGTCGTACATGGCGTGGGACAGGGGGCCTCTCGCGTTCGCGTCGGTGCGGACGGCGACCAGGAGCGCGGAGGCGTGGCCGGCCCAGTCGCGGTTGCCGGGGTTGAGGCAGTCGAGGACGCGTTTGAACTCGCCGGTGCCGCGCTTGGCGAGGAGGAACCGCCACGGCTGGGTGTTGCCGGCGCTGGGGGCCCAGCGGGCGGCTTCGAGGAGCGCGGCGATCTGGGCGTCGGTGAGGTCGGTGTCGGGTGCGAGGGCGCGGGTGGAGTGGCGGGTGGCCAGGAGCGGGTGGATGGGGACCGCCGTCGTGGCGTGGCGGTCGATGGGTGCGTTCATGGGCGGTCCTTCGGTTGCGGTCGAGCCCGCCGCCGGCGCCCCTGGCGGGGCCGCCGGTTCGGGCCGGTCGGCGTCGTCGCCATCGTTCATGGTGCCACGCTCAGCAGCGGAAACCGCATGTCGTGTCGGTTTCCTTACTCTCATGTCGCCTCATCGGGGGACGGGCTGAGGGTTTCGGCGGGGGTGGCTGAGGGGTCGGGTGAGGGCGTCCCGGTGGGGGTCGCGGACGGGTCGGGGGTGGGTGTGGGCTCGGGGGGTGCTTTGGCGCTCAAGGGCTCCTCTTCGACGATGTCGCCGGGGAGTTCGACCGTGGCGGCGGCTTCGGCGGGTTCGCCTTCGAGTTCGAGGGTGCCGAACTCGCCGGTCTGGACGGAGAGGATCGTGCCGTCGTCGTCGAGGCACCATTCGCCGCCGGGGATGGGCGTGTCGACGACGACGGTGTTGGGGGTGAGGGTGAAGCAGTCGCCGTCCTGGGCGACGGAGAAGGGCATGTGCCGGTCGAGGAGCAGCGGGAGCCATTCGGTGAAGGGGCGTTGGACGCGGGGGTCGTAGCGGCCGGGGATCTCGCCGGTGATGCCGGCGAGTTTCACGCACCGGCCGGCGGCGCACTGGAAGAACCCGCCGGTGGTCCAGGCGACGGTCACGTCGACGGTGCCGCCGAGGCCCCAGTCGGGGACGTCGACGCGCCAGGTCCCGTCCTGGGCGGCCCACATGGTGACGGTGCCGCCCTCCGACCACGTGTACTCGGCGGTGAAGGTCGTGTCGAGGGCCCTGGTGACGCGCCCGATGAGGGTGGCCTGGGCGCTGTGTCGCGGCGGGGGCTCGTGCGGTTCGGGCTCGGCGGTGGCGGTGCCGCATCCTGCCGCGGCGATCACCGCAGCCGTCGTGAGCGCCGCCACTGTCCGGTTCGTCCATCTCGTTCCCACCGGCCGATTCTCTGTCCCGGCACCCGGAACGACCTGGCGACACACCGGTACGCGCAGCTAAGGTGACATGGCCGCCCCTCTGGGGCGCCGAGAATGTCACGCGAGACATGAGCGAGTGAGGTGAAACCCGTGGCGCTAGTCGTGCAGAAGTACGGCGGTTCATCGGTCGAGAATGCCGAGCGCGTCAAGCGCGTCGCCGAGCGAGTGGTGGCCACGCGAAAGCGGGGCGACGACGTGGTCGTCGTCGTCTCCGCCATGGGGGACACCACGGACGAGCTGCTCGACCTCGCCGCGCAGGTGTCGCCCGTCCCCGAGCCGCGCGAGCTCGACATGCTGCTGACGGCGGGGGAGCGGATCTCCATGGCGCTGCTGGCGATGGCGATCAACAACCTGGGGTTCCAGGCGCGGTCGTTCACCGGTTCGCAGGCGGGGATGATCACGACGGCCGCGCACGGCGTGGCCCGGATCATCGACGTCACTCCCGGGCGGATCCGGTCCTCGCTCGACGAGGGGTTCATCACGATCGTCGCCGGGTTCCAGGGCGTCAGCCAGGACACGAAGGACATCACGACGCTGGGCCGGGGCGGCTCGGACACGACGGCGGTGGCGCTGGCTGCGGCGCTGGAGGCGGACGTGTGCGAGATCTACTCGGATGTGGACGGGGTGTTCACCGCCGATCCGCGGATCGTCCCGAATGCGAAGAAGCTCGACGCGATCACGTTCGAGGAGATGCTGGAGATGGCCGCGTCGGGCGCGAAGATCCTGCACCTGCGGGCGGTGGAGTACGCCCGCCGGTACGGGCTCCCGCTGCACGTCCGCTCGTCGTACTCGACCAAGACCGGCACGATGGTGTCGGGTTACATGGAGGATCTTTCCGTGGAGCAAGCACTCATCAGCGGCGTGGCGCACGACCGCTCCGAAGCCAAGATCACGGTGACCCGCGTGCCCGACAAGCCGGGTGCGGCGGCGCAGATCTTCCAGGTCATCGCGGACGCCGAGATCGACATCGACATGATCGTGCAGAACGTGTCGACGGCCGGGAACGGGCACACGGACATCTCGTTCACGCTCCCGAAGGAGTCGGGGCCGAAGGGCACCGAGGCGCTGAAGAAGCACCAGGGGGCCATCGGGTTCGAGAAGCTCATCTACGACGAGAACATCGGGAAGGTGTCGCTCATCGGCGCGGGGATGCGGTCGCATCCGGGCGTGACGGCGAACTTCTGCCAGGCGCTGGCGGACGCGGGCGTGAACATCGAGATCATCTCGACGTCGGAGATCCGGATCTCGGTGGTGTGCCGGGACACGGACCTGGACGCGGCGGTGCGCGCGGTGCACGACAAGTTCGACCTCGGCGGCGATGAGACGGCCGTCGTGTACGCGGGGACGGGGCGGTAGGCATGGCGCGCAAGCTGAACGTCGCGATCGTCGGCGCCACGGGCGTCGTCGGGTCGATCATGCGCCGGCTCATCGCGAAGGAGCGCGGCAACTGGGGCGAGGTGCGCCTCATCGCCTCCGCGCGGTCCGCCGGGAAGCAGCTGGAGGTCGGCGACGAGGTGCTGACGGTGCAGGCGATCGGCCCGGACGTGTTCGACGGGATCGACATCGCGCACTTCGACCTGCCCGACGAGGTGTCGGCCGAGTGGGTGCCGGTGGCGGCCGCGAAGGGCGTCGTCGTCATCGACAAGTCCGCGTACTTCCGCATGGACCCCGAGGTGCCGCTGGTGTGCAGGGAGGCGAACCCCGGCGACGCCGCGAACCGTCCGAAGGGGATCATCGCGAACGCGAACTGCACGACGCTGGCGCTGATCCCGACGCTCGCGGCGCTGAACGAGCGGTTCGGGCTGGTGTCGATGTCGGTGGCGTCGTACCAGGCCGCGTCGGGTTCGGGCAAGGAAGGGCTGGAGGCGCTGTATGCGCAGCTCCAGAAGGTCGGCGGCGCCGAGGGCGTGGGCACGGCCGGGAACGACCTGCGGCTGGTGCTCGGCGAGGAGTTCAACGCGCCGTTCGGGGCGCCGCTGGCGCTGAACGTGGTGCCGAAGGTCGGCGGGTGGCGCGAGGACGGGTGGACCAGTGAGGAGCTGAAGGTCCGCAACGAGTCCCGCAAGATCCTGGGCCTGCCGGACCTGAAGGTCGCGTCCACGTGCGTGCGCGTGCCCGTGGCCGTCGGGCACTCGCAGGTCGTGCACGCGACGTTCGCGAGCGAGGTGACGGTGGCCGAGGCGCACCGGGTGCTCGCGGCCGCTGAGGGCGTGGACCTGGTGGACGACCCGGAGAACATGGTGTTCCCCATGCCGATCGACTCGGTCGGGCGGGGCGGCACGCAGGTCGGGCGCATCCGCCAGTCGATCGACTTCCCGAACTCCCTGGAGTTCTTCGTCGTCGCCGACAACCTCATGAAGGGCGCGGCCCTCAACTCGATCGAGACCGCGGACCTCGTGCGCCGCGAACTCGAAGCGCAGCAGTAGCGGACACGCGCGAGCGGCCCCGGGGCATCGCCCCGGGGCCGCTTCGCGGTTTTCGGGCACACCAAGCACCGGGGGTTTCGGGGATTTCGGGCCCCCGGCGACAACCCTTGCCGACGGGTACGACGATTCCAAGGTAACGAGACGCGGCCCGTGGCGGATGCCACGGGCCGCGGTCGTGTCTGCGATCAGGCGTCGCGTTTCTTGAAGAGGGTCCAGGCCGAGGCGAGGATGAGGGCCGCGAAGAGGGCGAAGATCCCTCCGGCGCCCCAGCGGGGGAACAGGTCGAAGTCCGGGGCGCCGGGGCCGAAGTCGCCGGGGGCGCTCAGCTCCAGGAGGCGGGCGCCGTCGGAGAACGGGAGGAACTTGACGACCGGGACGAGCCAGTCGAGCTGCGGGATCATCGACAGGCCCATGACCATGTTCTCGATGATGAGCGGCATCAGGAAGATGACGACCAGCGCCGAGGGCACGCCGCGGAACAGCAGGCCCAGGCCGAAGCCGACGAGGACGTACAGGAGCATGTAGACGACGTACCCGATGAGCGACGTCCCGAGGGGGTCGTCGAACAGGCCGGGGGCCTCGCCCCACACCGCGTACACCACGCCGAGGTTGACCGCCATCGACACGAGCGTGACGACGAGGGTCGTGGACAGGACGACCGCGAGCTTCGCGAGGATGAGCCGGTTGCGCTGCGGGAGCGAGGTGAGGGTCGGCTGGATCGTGCCGTGGCGGTACTCGTGGCCGCACGCGAAGATCCCGATGATCGCCATGAACACGGCGAGGAACGGGAGCCCGAACCCGGCGCCGCCGTTGAGGGCGATCCACATGATGTCGGCGGAGACCGGGTCGTTGCGGGCGGCGACGCCGACGAGGACCGCGACGCCGGTGGACACGAGCAGGCCCATGCCGATGAGCCAGTAGGTGGAGCGGAGCGTCGTCAGGCGCTTCCACTCGAAGCGCAGTGCGTCAAGCATCGGGGTTCCCTCCAGCGGCGACGGGGTCCTTGGCGACGAACTGCCCGGAGGCGCCCGTCGCGGACATGAACGCCTCCTCCAGGGAGGCCCGGCGCGTCGACAGCTCGTGCAGTTCGACGCCCGCGGTGAAGGCCAGGTGCCCGACCTTGCCGATCTCCAGGCCGGAGACGACCAGCGCGTCGGCCTCGGGGACCACTTCGGCCCCTTCGGTCTTCAGCGCCGCGGCGAGCGCGGTGGTGTCGGGGCCGCGGACGACGACCTGCGACTGGGTGAACTCGCGGACGAACGTGTCGACGTCGCCGTTGAAGATCATCGTGCCGCGGCCGATGACGACGAGCTCGTCGGCCATGAGCTGCATCTCCGAGAGCAGGTGCGAGGACACGAAGATGGTGCGGCCCTCGGAGGCGAGGGTCTTGAGGACGTCGCGCATCCAGTGGATGCCGTGCGGGTCGAGGCCGTTGGTGGGCTCGTCCAGCAGGAGCGTGCCGGGGTCGCCGAGGAGGGCCTGGGCGAGGCCGAGGCGCTGCGCCATGCCCAGGGAGTACCCCTTGGGCTTCTTGCGTTTGACGTTGCCGAGGCCGACGAACTCCATCACCTCGTCCACTCGGGAGTCGGCGATCCGGTTGCCGGCGGCGAGCATCCGCAGGTGGTTGCGGGCGGACCTGGTGGGGTGGAACGGTTTCGCCTCTAGGAGGGCGCCGACCTCGTTCATGGGGCGGCGGATCGTGCCGAACCGCTGGCCGTCGAAGAGGGTCTCGCCCTCGCCGTGGTCGAGGCCGAGCATGAGGCGCATGGTCGTGGACTTCCCGGACCCGTTGGGGCCGAGGAATCCGGTGACGACGCCGGGGCGCACGTCGAAGGAGAGGTGGTCTACGGCGACCGTCTTGCGGTACCGCTTGTACAGACCCTTCGCGGTGATCATGGGGCTCCCATCCGGGAATCGCGGGTCAGGGACGGGCCAAGTCTATGAGCGCGGGGCGCCTGCGCGCATGGGCGCGCGGACCGATTTCGCGTTCGTGCCACGGGGGGAGGAAAGGGCCGCAACCGGTACCGGGGTACTACGCGGGGGCCGATTCGCGACCCGGAGTTCACTCCCCGTTTCCCCGCCGCTCCGCCCCGGGACCCCTGGCCTCGGTGGACTGGGGCCGTCACCCCCGCATCCCCCGAGAAGTCAGGAAACCGCTGTGCAGAAGCGACTGCTCGTGCCCGCGCTCGCGGTCGGGCTGGCGGCCCTCGCCGTGCCCGTCCCCGCGCTGGCCCAGGACGACCCGGCCCTGGACCTGTCGGTCCTGGGCACCTACTCGACCGGCGCGTTCGCCGCGGGCGGGTCCGAGATCACGGCCTACGACCCCGCGACGAAGCGCGTGTTCGCGGTGAACGCCGAAGCGGGCGTGGTCGACGTGATCGACGTGTCCGACCCCGCGGACCCGGTGAAGCACGCGGTCCTCGACGCCGCGGCCGCCCTGGGCCAGGCGGGTGCGACCGTCAACTCCGTGGCCGTGAACGGCGGGACCGTCGCGGTCGCCGTCGAGGCCCCCGTGAAGACCGACCCGGGCTGGGTCGCGTTCTTCGGCACCGACGGCGTCTTCCAGGGCTCGGCGCAGGTCGGCTCCCAGCCCGACTCGATCGCGTTCACCCCCGACGGGTCCAAGGCCGTCACCGCCGACGAGGGCGAACCGGACGACGACTACGCCGTGGACCCGGCCGGGACGGTCTCCATCGTCGACGCCGCCACCTACGCGGTGACCACCGCGGACTTCACCGCGTGGGACGAGGACTCGCTGCCCGAGGGCTTCCGGGTCTTCGGCCCCGACCTCACCGGCGGCGACGCCGTGCAGCGGGCGATCGAACCGGAGTACGTGACGATCGAGGACGACGCGACCGCGTACGTGACCCTCCAGGAGAACAACGCGATCGCCGTCGTGGACCTCGCCGCCGGTGAGGTCGCCGAGCTCCTCCCGCTCGGCTTCAAGGACCACGCGGCCGAGGGGAACGGCCTCGACGCCTCCGACAAGGACGGCGAGGTGAACATCACGGCGTGGCCGGTGCAGGGCATGTACCTGCCCGACGGGATCGACTCGTTCGCGACCGGCGGCGAGACGTACCTGGTCACCGCCAACGAGGGCGACGTGCGCGAGTGGGGCGACTACTCCGAGGAGGCCCGCGTCAAGGACCTGGAGCTGTGCGAGGGCGCCTTCGGCGGCGCCGACCTCGACGCGCTCCAGGCCGACGAGGCGCTGGGCCGCCTGAAGGTCACCTCCACCCTCGGGCGGACCGAGGACGGCTGCTACGACGAGCTGTACTCGTTCGGCGGGCGCTCGTTCTCCATCTGGTCCACCGACGGCGACCTCGTGTTCGACTCCGGCGCCGAGTTCGAGGCCGTGATCGCCGAGGTCGAGTCCGCGAACTTCAACGCCGACAACGAGGCCAACGACTTCGACGACCGCTCCGACGACAAGGGCCCCGAGCCCGAGGCCGTCGCCGTCGGACAGATCGGCGACGCCGTGTACGCGTTCATCGCGCTGGAGCGGCAGGGCGGCGTCATGGTCTACGACGTCACCGACCCCGCGAACGCCGTCTACGTCGACTACGTGTCGAACCGCGACTTCACCGCCGAGCCCGCCGCGGGCCAGGGCGGCGACACCGGGCCCGAGTCGATCGCGTTCGTCGCGGCCGCCGACTCCCCGACCGGGCGGCCCATGCTCGCGGTCGGCAACGAGATCTCCGGCACCACGACCCTGTGGGACATCGCCGGGGACGCCGTCCCCGGCGGCGGCGACCCGTCCGAGAACCCCTCTGACGACGCGTCCGGCTCCGGGGTCCTCCCCAAGACCGGCACCGGCGCCACCGGGCTCCTGGTGGGCCTCGCCGCGGTCCTCGCGGTCGGCGGCGGCGTCATGGTCGCCCTGCGCCGCAGGGCCGCCTAGGGCCGCCTCCTGACACCGACTGCCTCCCGATGACGGGCCTCCGGCGCGAGCCGGGGGCCCGTTCCGTCTCGCGCCCTTGACACGCGGCCCTCGGGGCGCTAGGGGCGGTCCCCGGTTGTCTAGAATCAACGGGTGAGCCTGCGACTGTACGACACCGGCACCCGTTCGATCCGCGAATTCCAGCCCCGGAATCCCGGGCGCGTCGGCGTCTACCTGTGCGGCCTCACCGTCCAGGGCCCGCCGCACATCGGGCACCTCCGCTCGGGCGTCTCCTACGACGTGCTCATCCGCTGGCTGCGCCGCACCGGCTACGACGTCACCTACGTGCGCAACGTCACGGACGTGGACGACAAGATCCTCGTCCGCGGCGAGGAGCAGGGCCGCCCCTGGTGGGCCATCGCCTACGAGAACGAGCGGAAGCTCGCCGCCGCCTACGCCGCCCTCAACGTCGAGGCCCCCACGTACGAGCCGCGCGCCACCGGCCACGTCACCCAGATGATCGACCTCGTCTCGGCGCTCATCGAACGCGGCCACGCCTACGCCACCGACTCCGGGGACGTCTGGTTCTCCGTGTCCTCCTGGGCCGAGTACGGCCAGCTCTCCCACCGCCGCCCCGAGGACATGCTCGCCTCCGCCGAGCCCGGCGGCGGCAAGCGCGACTCCCGCGACTTCGGCCTGTGGAAGGCCCACAAGGCGGGCGAGCCCGCCGACGCCGCCTGGACGTCCCCCTGGGGGCCCGGCCGCCCCGGATGGCACATCGAGTGCTCCGCGATGGCCCGCCGCTACCTCGGCGACGCCTTCGACATCCACGGCGGCGGCACCGACATCATGTTCCCCCACCACGAGAACGAGCTCGCCCAGTCCCGCGCCGCCGGGCTCGGGTTCGCGAAGTACTGGGTGCACAACGGGATGCTCAACCTCTCCGGCACGAAGATGTCGAAGTCCCTGGGCAACACCCTGTCGGTGGCCGCGCTCGGCGAGAAGGGCTTCACGGCCGCGGCGATCCGCTACTACCTCACCGGCGTCCAGTACCGGTCCGCCGTCGACTTCTCCGAGGACGCGCTCGCCGAGGCCCAGTCCGCGTGGGAGCGCCTCTCGAACTTCGTACACCGTACGGTCGAGGCGCTCGGGCGCGACGCCGTCATCGGCGGCGCCCTCGCGCCGGAGTTCACCGCCGCGATGGACGACGACCTGAACACGCCCGCCGCCGTGGCCGTGATCCACGACATGGCCCGCTCAGGCAACGCCGCCCTCGACTCCGCTTCGACCACCGGCGACGACGCCGCCGCGGCCCGCGTCGGGGCCGCGGTCCGAGCTATGCTCGACCAGCTCGGCCTCGACCCGCTCGACCCGCAATGGGACGACCCGGGTGACGCGAAGCTCACCGGCGCCGTCGACGCGCTCGTGAAGCTCGCACTCGAACAGCGCGCCGACGCCAGGGCCCGCAAGGACTACGCGGCTGCCGACCGCATCCGCGACGACCTCGCGCACGCCGGCATCACCGTCAAGGACACCCCTCGCGGTCCCGTGTGGACCGTGGACTAGGCGACCGCCCGTCCGCAGACGACCGACACCACTGGGGAACTTGAACCGATGAGCACCAAGGGCGGGCACCCGAACCGTCGCAAGACCAGCAAGGCCGGCCCGAAGATCGGCTCCGGCGGGGGCAAGAAGGGCCTGGCCGGGAAGGGCCGCACCCTCAAGGCCGCCGACCGCCCCTGGCACAAGGAGTACACCGGGGACGACAAGCCCCAGAAGACCCAGCGGAAGCAGTCCGCCGAGCGCGCCAAGGCCGCCTCCGAAGGCCGCACCACGAACATCGGCCGCGCCCCGCGCCCCACCGGCACCCGCCGCCGCCGCCGCGACGACGAGCCCGAGCTCATCCTCGGCCGCAACCCCGTGCTCGAAGCGCTCCGCGCGAAGGTCCCCGCGACGGCCCTGTACGTGGCGTTCGGCACGGAACTGGACGACCGGGTCGCCGAGTCCGTGCGCATCGCCGGGAACCGCGACCTGCCGATCAAGGAGCTCGCCCGCCGCGACCTCGACCGGCGCACCAACAACGCCCTCCACCAGGGCATCGGCCTCCAGATCGAGCCGTACGAGTACGCCGAGTTCGAGGACCTCCTCCACATCTCCCAGACCTCCGGGACCGCGCCGCTGCTCGTCGCCCTCGACGGCGTCACCGACCCGCGCAACCTCGGAGCGATCATCCGCTCCGCCGCCGCGTTCGGCGGCCACGGCCTCATCATCCCGTCCAAGCGCGCCGCCTCCGTGACCGCCGTCGCCTGGCGGACCTCCGCGGGCGCCGCCGCGCGCCTGCCCGTCGCGAAGGTCGTCAACCTCACCCGCACGATCCAGGCCTGCCAGCAGGCCGGGTTCATGACCGTCGCCCTCGACGGCGGCGGCGACGTCGACGTGTTCGACCTCCCCGTCGCCGCCGACCCGCTGCTCATCGTCGTCGGCGACGAGGGCAAGGGCGTGTCCCGCCTGGTCGCCGAGACCTGCGACCACCGCGCGGGCATCCCCATCAGCGGCGAGGTCGAGTCCCTGAACGCCTCCGTCGCCGCGTCCATCGCACTCGCCGAGGTCCAGCGCCAGCGCCGGTAGTGAGCGCGCACTAACCTGAAACCCTCCCGCACGCCCTACACCCCGGAGCTGCACGACCATGCCGGCCGATTACCTGCTCAGCGTCGACCTCGGTACGTCCCACACCGTGGCCGTGGTGGTGTGGCCCGACGGCCGCACCCGCCCGCTCCTGTTCGACGGCTCCCCGGTGATGCCCTCGGCGGTGTTCCTCGACCCCGCCGGGACGCTCCACACCGGGAAGGACGCCGAGCGGCTCGCGCTCACCGCGCCCGAGCGGTTCGAGCCGAACCCGAAGCAGCGGATCTCCGACGGGACGCTCCTCTTGGGGGACAGGGAGATCCCGGTGACGGCGGCGTTCGCGGCGATCCTGTCGCGGGTCGCGAAGGCCGCGGTCGAGTCGGTGGGGCGGCTGCCCGACGCGGTGCTGACGTGCCCGGCGGCATGGTCGGAGCAGCGGCGCGCGTCGCTGCACGACGCGGCCGCGCAGGCCGGGTACCGGCCGGTGAAGATCCTCACCGAGCCCGTCGCGGCCGCGCACTACTACACGTCGCGCCTGTCCCACCAGGTGCGGACCGGCCAGCCTTTGGCGGTGTTCGACTTCGGCGGCGGGACGCTCGACATCGCGGTCCTGGAGCGGCGGCCGGACGGCTCGTTCGGGGTGCTCGCCGACGGCGGCCTGCCCGACCTCGGCGGCCTCGACTTCGACGCGGCCCTCGTCGCCCACATCGGGGAGACGGTGCGGCGGCGCGAGCCCGAGATCTGGAAGCGGCTCGAAAACCCCAGCGGCGCGAGCGAACTGCGCAACCGCCGGGAGCTGTGGGAGGAGGTGCGGGCGGCGAAGGAGATGCTGTCGCGGTCCTCGGTCGCGCCGGTGACGGTCCCGGACATGGCGCAGTCGCTGCACCTGACCCGCGGCGAGCTGGACCAGATCTCGCGCCCGCTGCTGTCGCGCGCGGTCGGCGAGACCCAGCGGGTCCTCGGCCTCACCGGGCGCCGCCCCGAGCAGCTCGCGGGGCTGTTCCTCGTCGGCGGGTCCTCGCGGATGCCCATGGTGTCCAAGATGCTCCACGAGGGACTGGGGATCGCGCCCACGGTCCTCGAACAGCCCGAGCTGCCGGTCTCGGAGGGCGCGGCCCTGGCGATGACCGCGGCCGTCCCGGTCACCCCGCCCGCGGCCGTGACCTCCCCGCCCTCGGTCCTGACGGCCCCCTCGATGGGCCTGCCGCCGGTGACCCCCGCCTCGGACGAGACGGTCCTGCTGCGCCGCAGCGGGGGCGCGCCGCTCCCGCCGCCGCGGCGCGGCACCGTCCACACCGCCCGCCGTATTCCTCCGAAGTGGATCGCGATCGGCGTGACCGCGGCCGTGCTCGTCGCGGCGGTCGCGATCGGCGCGTGGTGGCTGCTCAACCCGTACAAGCAGCGCCCGTTCGCCGACGGCCTCACCGAGGTCGCCCCCGCCACCGCGGTGAGCGGCGAACTCGACGACGGGATCTACGAGGTCCGCTCCCGCGGCGACCTCTCGGTGTTCTTCTACACCACCGCCTCCGACGACGAGTCGGGCCAGGAGATGCACGTCCGGGCCCTGTCCAACGAGACCGGCGACCCGGTGTGGTCGCAGGACGCCGTCCTCAAGGGCGACGGCTGGAACACCGGCTACTTCATGTCCGACGAGCTCCTCGCCCTCTCCCAGGAAGTGGAGACCGGGGAGTACAAGTTCGTGTTCCTCGACCCGGGCACCGGCGAGGTCCGCAACACCCAGACCACCGCGAGCCGCACCGCCGCCCGCTCCGGCGACCTCCTCGTCGTCGGCCCCGAGCAGGACGCGGGCGCCGACTTCAAGGTCTTCGACTCAGATGGCGAGCGCGTCGCCGAGTGGACCGCGGGCACCGAGGACGCCACGGTGCGGTCCTGGGGGCTCAACGGCGTCCCCGCGGACCTGAACGCGCCCACCGAGACCGCGAACGGCGACGGTCGGCTGTGGGCGGTCACCAGCGACAACGTCATGCACGTCTACGACATCGAGAGCGGCGACTCGGTCGTGCAGCGCGAGATCGAGACCGTGGACGACATGTACTTCGCGTGGGACGGGAACCTGTACGTGGCCGCCGACAAGGAGACCGGGTACGAGCTGAACGTGTACGGCCTGGAGGACCTCAAGCAGCTCGACTCGCAGTTCATCGAGTCCGGGGACGTCGGCCCGGCCGACATGACCGAGTGCGGCGAGGCCCTGGTGTGCGTCGCGGAGTCGGTGGACGACCAGACCGACGTGTACCACTGGCGGGTGTACGACGCCGACAAGGAGGAGATCTCCCACGACTTCGACGACCAGGAGTACGGGTGGATCGAGCCCCTCGGGGACCGGCTCCTCGTGGAGTACTACGCGGGCGACTCGAAGCGGACCCAGATCTACGACAAGGGCTTCGACGCGGTCGGGAACTCCCTTGAGGAGACGTTCGATCCGATCGACGGCGGCTCGGCGCTCGCCTGGCCCGGCCGGTCCACGTTCGGCACCGTCACCGGCGGCGTCACGGGCCTGGGCCGCGACGGGTCCCGCGCGGAGCTGAGCACTGACCTGGAGCTGTACGCCTGCGACGCAACGGATACGCGCCTGGCGTGCATCCTCCCCGACGGCCTCCAGGTGTTCTCGTTCCGCGACTAGCCTCCGGGCTCAGCCGACGGGGCGGCACCAGGACCGGGTCTCGGGCTTGAGCAGCGCCCACAGGAACGCGGCCGGGACCAGGGCGAGGGCCGCCGGAACCGCCCAGGGCCCGCCCCGGGCCCCGAACGCGACCGCCGCGGCGACCAGCCACAGCGTGTAGACCGCCGCGAGTCCGACGGTCCCCAGCCACCCCCACCTGCGGCGGCGGGTCATCCCGATGTTCAACGCGGCGTGGACGACCGCCGCCGCGACCAGCAGCAGTCCCAGCCAGTCCGCGCCGTCCTCGGCGAGGACGGCACGGGTCCCCGTCTGCACCGCGAACACCACTGCGGCCCAGAGCATCACGAGCTGCGCGACCACCAGGAACGGCGGCTCCTCCCGCTCCCCGATCCGCGGACTGTGGCAGTCCGACGATTCGTCGCACCAGCGCTGCGAGACCGGCAGGACCAGCAGGACCAGCAGCGCCGCGAGCACGAGCGTCCCCGCCAGGCCCGTCCCGAACGTCAGGCCCGCGCGGGTCGCCAGCGCCGTCACCAGGACCGTCGCGCACACGATCACCACCGACCGCCGCGCCCAGTCGCGCCCCGTCCAGACCTTCACGGCCGCAAGCGCGGTCGCCGCGGCGACCGCGAGGAACAAGAGCGGCTCCACGTACGCGAGGGCGCTCGCCGAGCCGGAGAAGCGGGTCGAGACCCGGAACGAGGTCATGACCGCCGAGACGGCGACCAGCCACGCCATCGCCGCGACCATCGCCCACAGCAGGACCACCGCGGCGGCCACCGGGATCGGCGCGCGGGGCCGGGCCGAAAGGGAGGATCGCTCAGGGGTCGCCATCCGCCCAGTTTAGGCTCCCGGCGGTGTTGCCGGTCGGAGACGAATGCCGCGGCGGAGGGGCTGGACGGGGCCGCGAACTCCCGGTACCGCGTGGGCCGGGTGCGCCGCCTGGGACCGCTGCGCCTCCGGGGGTCCCGCGGCGGTATACCGGTCGGCTAGAATCGAACCGTCTCGCTGGGGTAACGGCGCAGGCAGGCCGCTGTAGCTTTAACGGTAGAGCAACTGTCTTGTAAACAGTAGGTTGCGGGTTCGAATCCTGTCAGCGGCTCCACGACGCGGCAAGGCCGCAGGTCGCCAGACCACCGACATCGAAACGGCCGGGCAAGAGCCCGGCCGTTTCGCATCTCCTTCTCAGTCCTCGGTCTTCACGGCTCCGGACACGAGTCCGGCGGCGGCCTCCGCGGCGAGGGCCTCGGCCCGCCGCCCGGCCTGCGTCAGGGTCGAGCGGAGCTCCTCCAGCTGCGCGAAGGCCGCGCCGCGGCGCTGCTGCTCGGCGAGGGCGAGGCGCGGGATCTTCACGGACAGGATGCGGCGTTTGGCTCCCGTGGCGGTGCGCTTCGACGCGGCGGGGAGCCGCGCCGAGAGTGCGGCGGCGATCCATGCGAGGTCCACGGCGGGGCCGCACTCGACGGTCCACTGGATCTCGGTCGCCTCCCCGCGCGGGCCGATGCGCACCGGCGGTTCGCCGACGGGGTCGACGATGACGCAGCGGGGCCCGGTCGGCTCCTCGCCGGGGTCCGCCGCGCCGGGGGGCCTGGTGCCGGGGGCGACCGTGAGGTGGCCGTCGCGTTCGAGGTCTCCGAGGCTCGTCTCCGGGGCCGATTCCTCTGCGCCGCGGGTGAACCGGGGGAGCGTCCGCCCGGCGACGGCCTCCAGGCGCGAGCCGAGGTCGGCGACGGCGTCGGCGAGGTCCTCGGCGCCGCCGGGGGTGCTGGCGAGGTAGACGGCGGGGGAGACGTCGACGTCCTCGTCCCACAGGCGCATGAGGGGGACGGTGACGGAGTCGGGGGTGGCGAGGGGGGCGTCGGGGGCGGCGGTGAACGCGTGCCATGCGGCGGCGAAGTCGCGGCCGTTGGAGACGAGGAGCTGGGTGGTCTCGCCGCGGGGGGCGAGGACCCAGATGTGGGCCTTGGCTTCGGGAGAGTCCACGACGGCGCGGAGCGCGCCCCAGCGGAGGAGTTCGGAGCGGATGCGGCGCCCGGAGCGGCGGTGGGCGACCTGCGCGGGCATGCGCACGACGGCGTGGCCGCCGGGGGCGAGGAGCGCGGTGCAGTGGAGGGCCCACGCGAGTTCGGGTTCGGTGCGCGGCGGGGTGCCGTAGGCCAGGCGGGGGTCGTCGCCGTCGGGGAGGCGGTCGTAGCCCCAGTCCTTGACGTTGAACGGCGGGTCGCACACGACCAGGTCGTAGCGTTCCGCCGGGAGCGCGGTGAGGAGCGAATCGCCCACGTGCACGACGACTTCGGCCTGTCCGACGGAGCGGTTGCCGACGGGTCCGCCGCCGCGCTGGTGCGAGTCGAGGAGCCGCAGGCGCCGTTCGGCGATGGCGGCGCGGGCGCTGGAGAGGTCCTGCCCGGCGAGGACCGCGCAGGGGCCGAGCTTCGCGGCGGCGGCCCTGAGGAGGTCCCCTTCGTCGCAGGCGGGGTCGTGCAGGCGCATCTCCGGGGCGGCCGCGGCGTGCTCGGCGCTGACGGCGGCGGCGGTGTCGGCGAGGGGGCCGATCCCGGGCGGGACGCCGATGCCCTCGGCCTCGCGGGCGCGTTCGATGAAGAACTCGAAGAGGTCGGCGCCGAGGGTCTCGGCGGCGAGCGCCCTGACCTCGGCGGCCAGGTCCCCGTCGCCGTCGAAGGCCGCGGCGACCGCTTCGAGGGCCGCTTCGGCGGTGGGATGGTCGGCGGCGAGGCGGAACCAGAGTCGGTCGGCGCCGGTCACCTTGAGGTCGCGGCCGTGGGCGGCGGCCCAGGACTCCAAGGCGGGCAGGGAGAAGCGGGGGCGGCGGGCGGAGTCGTCGACCGGTGCGGGGAAGTCGGGCTCTCGGCGCCGCCAGTTGCTGACGGCGTTGCGGCCGACCGAGGCCAGGCGGGCCAGGTCGGTGAGGGTGATGGTCTCGCCTGGGCCGGCGTCACGGGAGGTCATGCGGGCTCCTGTCTTGATTTATCGAATCGTAACCCACCCCGCGTTGCGGAGGCTCGACACAGTCTACTAGTCTCGTGAAGTAACTTCACAAGCTTCCATCAACGATCGACACCCCACGGAAGGTTTCCCATGAACATCGAATTCCCCGAGATCTCGAAGCGCCTCCTCGCCGTCAGCGGTGCGACGCTGATCGGCCTCGCGGCCCTCTCCGCGTGCGGCACCGGGGACGACGCCGCGGGCGGCGGCAGCGAGGACACCGGCTCCGACACCACTACCGCCGCCGAAGAGGCCGCGGAAGAGGACACCGCCACCGGCGACGGCCTCAGCCCCGAGGCCCCGCTCCCCGCGGGCTCCACCGTCGAGGTCGGCGACTGGACCCTCTCCGTCAGCGACGTCCAGCTCGACGCGACCGACGCGATCATGGCCGAGAACGAGTTCAACGAGGCCCCGGCCGACGGCAACACCCTCGCCATGTTCACCGTCGACGGCACCTACAACGGCGCCGAGACCGGCACCCTGTGGCTCGACGCCACGGTCGGGATCTGGGCCGACGGCGTCATGTCCGAGACCTGCACCAATGTCGTCCCCAACGACATCATCAACACCGTGGACGTCACCGCGGGCGCCACCTCCACCGGCGCGACCTGCGCCGAAGTCCCGGCCGACGCCGAGCAGACCCTCATCTACATCGAGGACATCTGGGCCCTCGACGGCACCGTCTACTACATCGAGATCGCCTAGCACCCTCCCCGGCCGAGCGCCGGGGACCACCGACCGGAGGGCGCGGAGACCATTGGGCGGAACCCGCGCCCTCCTTTTCCCGATCCGCCACGGGCGCAGGCGAACCGGGCGAACGGCGAAGAAACCTGTCAATACGGCGATCGAGCTTGATCGAATCGCAACCTGGTGATCCCGGTCATGCGGCCTGGCCCACGCTTCCGGCGAAACTGTGAAACCGCAGGTCGGCGAAGTGTGAATGCGCTCCGTGACCGGCTGCGCCGCACGGGTAGTCGACGTCACCGCATATCTTCACGCTGAACTCAGGAGCACCGTTCGACCCGAGACGCGGTGCCGCACAGAAAGCAGCCAATGAACTTGAACTCCGGTCCCATCCGCCGCCTGCTCGCCGTCGGCGGCGTCGCCCTCGCCGGCGCCATCGCCCTGTCCGGCTGCGGCATCCTCGACGCCGCCTCGGACGACACCGAGGGCACCGACGTCAGCAGCGACCAGTTCGACGCCGCCGCCGACGCGGCCGCGGGCGACTGCCTGCCCTACGAGGTCCTCAGCGACGACTCCTCGACCTTCGCGATCGACTGCTCCGGCGACGACGCGTTCTGGACGATCACCTCGATCACCGCCGACCCCGGCCTCACCGCCGCCGGCGGCGACCTCACCGACACCCAGGCCGTCTACGACGCCTGCGGCGAGGAGAACGGCGCGTACATCCCCGGCCAGCCGTGGACCGACTGGAACATGATCTACGACCAGACCACCGGCAACGTCGACTACCTCTTCTGCATCGAGGCCATCGACAAGCCCAACGCCGAGGGCAAGACCCCGGTCACCCCGAACACCGGCGACTGCATGTCCAGCAGCGACGTCGAGTGGTTCAAGCTCGACTGCGCCGACGCCGCAGCCGACACCACGGTCACCGACGCGATCGTCTTCGACGCCGCCGACTGGGCCGCCCCCGACGTGGACGGCGCCGCCGCCACCTGCGCGGCCAGCTACTACGAGGTCACCGACCTCACCGGCACCCGCACCTCCGCGGTCCTCTGCGTCGAGTAGCAGACCCGAGTAGCAGAGCCGAGCAACAGCGCCGAGCAGCGGCCTCGCCGCACGGGCGCACGGCCTGAACCGGCCCCGGGGCGCCTCCCGCCCCGGGGCCTTTCGCGTGCCATGGAGCGGCCGGCCGGCCGTACACTGCCGCCATGGACCCCGCCCGCATCCTGACCGCGCTCGCCGCCCTCGCGCCCGTCAACAAGGCGACCGCCGCCGACTCCGACGAGATCGGCCAGAAGTCCTCCTGGACCGGCAGCCTCACCACCGTCGCGGGCGCCGCCGACCTCGCCGCCCACGACGAGCTCCACCGCGACGAGCGCCTCCTGCGGCAGGGCTGGGGCGTCGTCACCGGCGTGCACTCCGTGGACGGCAAGCGCCGCCGCGTCGCCGTCCCCCTCGTCACCCGGCCCGTGCGGCTCGAAGTGGCCCGGACCGAGCCCTTCGACCACAAGATCGTCCCCGCGGGCGACATCGCGGTCCACCCCAGGCTCGTCGGCACCGAGCACGCCGCGCGCCTCACCGCCGTCCTCAGCCCCGACCGCGCCGGCGGCGACCTCGCCGACCCCTCCTGGCTCCTCGCCGCCGCCACCGCCGCCGGATACGCCGTCAACGCCGTCACCCACCGGCCCGAACCCGAAGGCGCCCAGCCGGTCGTCCTCGCCCGCTCCGTCATCTACGTCTCCGGCCCCCGCACCGAGTCCGGCCCCATCGGGCAGGCCCTCCTCGACTGGTCCGAACGCCCCGGCCTCGAAGCGACCGCGCTCGCCGCCATGTACGGGACCGCCGACGCCCCCGAGGCCGACACCGGCCCCGTCCGCTCCTCCCTGCCGCTCAACCGCGAGCAGGCCGCCGCCGTCTGCAGCGCCCGCACCTCCCCGGTCACCGTCGTCGCGGGCGCGCCCGGCTGCGGCAAGAGCCACACCCTCGCCGCCATCGCCCTCGACACCCTCGCCCGCGGGCAGTCCGTCCTCATCGCCACCCAGTCCGTGTACGCCGCCGACGTCCTCGCCCGGCTCCTCGCCCGCCGCCCCGGACCCGCACCGGTCATGTTCGGCGACACCGAGAACGGCACGCCCGCGCACGCCAACCCCGGCGACGCCCCCCGGCCCGACGCCGCCAAGGACGCCCGCCGCGCCGCCGACGACGCCCTGGACCTCCTCGAACGCGTCGAACGCGCCATCGAGACCCGCCTCGACATGGAGGACCGGCGCCTGCGCGCCCTCGACGCGCCCGTGTTCCTCCTCGACGACTTCCCCGGCCTGCGCGACGCCGACCCCGACGCCGTCGAGGCCGCCGCCGCCCGGACCCGCGGCACCGGCGGATGGCCCTGGACCCGCTGGCGCCGCCGCAAGGCCCGCAAGGAACTCCAGCGGCTCGCCGGGACCGCCGCCGACTCCGCCGCGCTCCAGCAGTGCATCGGCATCACCCGCGACCTCCGCGCCATGACCCGCCTCGCCGCCGACGGCGGCCCCGGCCTCGAACCCATGTGGCGCAACCTCGCCCGCGCCGACGAGGACGCCGCCCGCGCCGCCGCCGCAGCCCTCCTCGCCGCCACCGCCGCCGGCGACCGCCGCGACCGCAAAGCCGGACGCGCCCTCGCCGAGATCAACTCCGCGCGCTTCCGCAGCTCCCGCACCGACCGCCGCAACATCCTCGCGAACGTCGACACCGCCGCCCTCCTGCGCGCCCGGCCCCTGTGGATCGGCACCACCGCCGACGCCGAGGCCATCCTCCCCACCCGCGCGGGCGCCTTCGACCTCGTCATCATCGACGAGGCCAGCCACGTCAACCAGCTCCGCGCCGCCCCCGTCCTCGCCCGCGCCGAGCGCGCCGTCATCGCCGGAGACCCCCGCCAGCTCAAGTTCGTGTCCTTCGCCTCCGACGCCCGCCTCAACGAGGTCCTCGAACGCCACGGCCTCCGCGACCTCGAAGCCCGCCTCGACACCGGCCGCGTCAGCCTCTACGACCTCGCCTGCGGCGCAGGGCCCGTCGTCGAACTCACCGAGCACCACCGCAGCGTCCCCCACCTCATCGGCTTCTCCGCCGCCAAGTTCTACGGCGGGCGCGTCCGCCCCATGACCGCCCACCCGCGCCTCCAGGAGACCGACGCCATCACCGTCCACCGCGTCGCCGCCGACACCGCCGCCGAGGACGGCACCGTCCCCGCCGAAGCCGAACGCGCCGTGGACCTCCTCGCCGAACTCGTCGCCGCCGGAGACCGCGGCCTCGCCGTCCTCTCCCCGTTCCGCGCCCAGGCCGAGGCCATCGAAGCGGCCGTCATGAAACGCTTCGACCTCGACGCCATCCGCGCCCACCGCATCAGGACCGGCACCGTCCACGCCTTCCAGGGCTCCGAATCCGAGACCGTCATCGCCTCCCTCGGCACCGCCCCCGGCGACAGCGCCGGACGCAAGCGGTTCCTCTCCGGCGCCAACCTCTTCAACGTCATGGTCACCCGCGCCCGCGAGCACCTCCACGTCGTCACCGCCCTCGACGACCCCGGCGGCCTCGTCGGCGAATTCCTCGACCACGCCGACCGCGCCCCCGCCCCCCTCCCCGGCGACGGCACCGAAGGCGCCTGGCCCGCGAAACTCGCCGACGCCCTCTCCGGCGCCGACGCCGCCGTCAGGCACGGCTACCCCGTGGGCCACTGGAAGATCGACCTCGTCGTCGGCGAAGGCGACGCCGCGTTCGGCGTCCTGTGCGCCGTCCACCCCGACGGGCCCCGCGCCCACATCGAACGCCAGCGCGCCCTCGCCCGCGCCGGATGGCGCCTGGTCGACGCGTTCCCCTCGACCTACGCCGACGACGCCTCCCGCGCCGCCGTCGCCGTCCTCGCCGAGCTGGGCCGCTGAAGCACAGGCCCTAGGGGATGAAGACGCAGTACTCGCGCAGGTGGTGCTCGAACGTCGGACTGATCTCGATCACCAGCATCACCTCGCCGAGGCTCGCGAACGGGCCCGAGCGCTCGACCCACTCCAGGATCTGGCGCGCGCTCCGCTCCGTCACGCCCGGAAGGGAGGTGAGGACGTGCAGGGGCGCGTGGTTGACGTCCACCAGGCCCCCGTCGTCGAACTGGCGCGGCAGGTCCGGGCGGCCGATCGCGAGCCGCTTCGCGAGCATCGGGTCCACCTGCGCGGTCCGCCGCGCCTGCTCCCGGAGCTTGCGGGCCCGGTCCAGGACCTCGGCGTTCGACAGGTGCGCCACCGGGACCTGCGGGCGCGCCGGCGCCGCCCACACTTTCGAGCGGATGACCAGCAACTGGGCGGTCCCGCCGATCGAGGTGATACCGGTCGTCACGCCGAACAGCGTGTTCGCCCAGTCCGGGGCCGGGTACTCGAACGCGCCGATCACCCCGCAGCCCGCGATGATCAGCGCGCAGTGGAGGACCAGTGCGGCCACCGTCAGGTTGTCGCGGCGCCGGCCCATCGCGATGCCGAACGACACCGGGGCGGCGAACCCGCACGTGAGCAGGGGCGCGAACGCCCACAGGTACGTCCCGACCCGCCCGAGGCGGTACCGGGTCTGCTGCTTCCTGTGGTCGATCGGCGGAGCGTAGGGACCGGGGGCGGTCATCGCGGAGGACTCCCAGGCGAGGCGGAGGGCTGCGACGGCCACCCGGGACTCGCCTGGGGCGGCACGGACCAGGCCCGCAGCAGCCGTTCGGCTTCGATGGTATCGGCATCGTCCGGGCCGAGCGCCGCCGCCATCTCCGGGACGAGCCCGGCCAGGCGGCGGTGCGCCTCCGGGCCCGAGCCGACCGCCGCGAGCATGTCGACTTCGACGCGCCGCGATCTGAGGACCGGGCGGGCCCGCTCGCCCATGAGCCGCCGCTGCCGCTCGATGACGCTGGAGAGCCCCGCCAGGGCGCTGGCCGCGTTCCCCAGGGCCGCAAGGCATTGCGCGGCGCGCACCTGGCAGTGCAGGGCCAGTGCCGGGTCGGGGGTCTCGGAGTCCTTCGCGAGGGAGCGGAACACGCGCAGGGCCGTGTTGTAGTCGCCCGCTGCGTAGGCGCGGTCGGCCTCGGCGATCCGCTCCGCGGAGCGGTCGGGCGCGGGGACCGAGGCGAGGCGCGCGGCCTCGGGGGCGACGCGCGCGGGCGCGAGGGGCGCCCGGAACGGCCAGGTCGGGTCGCCGCAGTCGCGGATCGGCGCGGCCGAGACCGGCGCGGTCGCGAGGAGTTCGGCGAGCCGCAGGTAGACGGCGGCGGCGTCGGAGCCGCGGTCGGCGGGCTCCTTCGACAGGAGCCGGGAGACGAGGCCGTCGAGCCCGGCCGGCATGTCGGGGCGCCTGCGGCGCACGGGCTCGGGCAGCTCCTTGAGGTGCGCGGTCTGCACCTCGTAGGCGGAGCCGCGGTCGGCGAACAGCCGCTCGCCCGTGGACATCTCGTAGAGGAGCGCGCCGAGGGCGTACAGGTCGGCGGCGGGCCCGGCGGGCTGGGCGCGGATCTGCTCGGGGGCCATGTAGTTGAGGGTGCCGGGCTTGTCGCCGGTGGCGGTGAGGCGGGCGGCGTCGAGGTCGAGGACCGCGGCGATCCCGAAGTCCACGACGTGGACGAGGCCCTGGGGTCCGACGATGATGTTGGCGGGCTTGAGGTCCCGGTGGATGACCTGCTTGGCGTGGGCCGCTTCGAGGACGGAGGCGAGCTGGGCGCCGACGGCGAGGGTCCAGTCCGCGGGGAGCGGCCCGGCCTCGTCGAGGAGGTCGCGCAGGTTCAGGCCCGGCAGGTAGGCCATGGCGAGGAACAGCTCGCCGGAGTCCTCGTCCAGGCCGGCGTCGAAGATCGCGGGGACCCCGGGGTGTCCGATCTGGGCGGTGACGCGGGCCTCGCGGCGGAACCGGGCGGCGGCCTCGTACCGCTGCGGGCCGTCCAGGAGGTCCGGTTTGACGAGCTTGACGGCGATCTCGCGGTCGAGCCGCTGGTCCACGGCCTGCCACACGCGGCCCATGCCGCCCGCGCCGATGGGCCGCACGAGCTGGTACCGGTCCGCGACGACTTGGAGGCTGCTCACCTTGCAAGTCTGCCCGGCGGCCGCCGGGGCGTGCGGGCCGGGCCGCCGCTCGGGCTACCCGCAAGTAGTACTTCTTCGTACAGGTGTCAGATGGCCACCGCCACAGTGCGGTCAACGCGTCCCTCCGGACACTTGCGACTCGCGGCGGGGCGAGTGAAACACCTGCGTAACACGTGTATGGAACCTGTACTAATTCCGTGGCCCACGTTGACTCCGGCGTGTGTCGGACGCTACAGTTCTTCACAACCACCCCCACCGAGTGAATGCGCACTCACCCCCACAGGTGAACCCCAAGTGGTAGGGAGCCCCATGCCGACGGTGACCTCAGATCCCCGGACCCTTCGTACGCGCACTGTGGACGGCTTCGGTGCCCTCGGCATACCCGCGCCGCCCGCGCAGTTCCCGCTCCCCTTCCCCGAGGGGCGGCTCCCGCGGCTGCGCCCGCGCGGGCACGTGGAGGCCCGCGCCGCGATCCTGAACATCGTGCAGGCCAGGGTCTTCGACATGCCCGAGGAGCTGGCGATGCGCTGGCTGCTGGACGCGCACGTCCTCGACCACCTCGCGCCCGACGAGTGGGGGTTCATCGCCTGCGGCCGCGGCGACCGCGCCCGGTATGCCGACCAGCTGGAGAGCCTGTACACGGTCTCGTGGCTGCTGGGCCTCGTCGACCACCTCGACCCGGGCGTCCCGTGCTCCGAGGAGCTCCCCGAGCTGCTCCCGGACCTGCGCCGCCCCGAGTCCTTCGGGACCTGGCGCGACCGCCAGCTCACCCCCACCCGCGACCCCGGCGTGGTCGCCGAGATGCTCGACTTCTACTACTGCCTCGACTGGGTCTGCGACCAGGCCCGCCGCACCGGCCAGCCGATGCCCCGCGGCGTCGACGACAACCTGGTGTGGCACCGCCGCTGGGCCCTCGAATGGGCCCTGGTCCTCGACGGCGAGCGCCCCGTCCACTGGGACGAGGTGCGGCTGTGAGGCGGGCCCGCGAACGCGGCTGACTATATTCATGGGATGAATCAAGCTCTCTCCCACGACGAACTGCGCGCGGCCCCCAAGGTCGTGCTCCACGAGCACCTCGACGGCGGCGTGCGCCCCCAGACGCTCATCGAGATCGCCGACGAGATCGGCCACGAGCTGCCCGCGACCGAGGCCGGGGCCCTCGCCGACTGGTTCTTCGAGGCCGCCGACTCGGGCACCCTCGCGCGGTACCTGGAGACCTTCGACCACACCATCGCCGTGTCCCAGACCGCCGAGCACTGCTTCCGCATCGCCTCCGAGTCCGCGCAGGACCTCGCCGCCGACGGCGTCGTCTACGCCGAGATCCGGTACGCCCCCGAGCAGCAGCTCACCGGCGGCCTCTCGCTCGAAGCGGTCGTGGAGGCCACCCTCGCCGGGTTCGAGGAGGGCGAGCGCCTCGCCGAGAAGGCCGGGAACCCGATCCAGGCCCGCACCATCCTGTGCGGGATGCGCCACGCCGACCGCACCCTCGAAGTCGCGAAGCTCGCGACCGCCTACCGCGACAAGGGCGTCGTCGGCTTCGACATCGCCGGCGGCGAGATCGGCAACCCCGCCGAGGCCCACGTCGAGGCCTTCAATTACCTGCGGCGCGAGAACATGCCGTTCACGATCCACGCGGGCGAGTCCGTCGGCCCCGAGTCCATCTGGGGCGCGGTCTCGGTCTGCGGCGCGAACCGCATCGGCCACGGCGTGCAGCTCATCAAGGACATCGACCTCACCGGCGATGACGCGAAGCTCTCGAACCTCGCGCACTACATCCGCGACCGGCGCATCGCCCTCGAAGTGTGCCCGTCCTCGAACCTCCAGACCGAGGGCGCCGAGTCCATCGAGACGCACCCGATCAAGGACCTGTTCGACCTCGGCTTCCGCGTCACCGTCAACAACGACAACCGCCTCATGAGCCGCACCCACACCTCCCGCGAGTTCCAGCTCCTGTCCGAGACCTTCGGGTGGGGGTGGGCCGAGGTCCGCAAGTGCACCGAGAACGCCGTCAAGGCCTCGTTCCTGCACTACCCCGAGCGCCGCCGCCTGCTCGACGAGGTCGTCCGACCCGCCTACGCGGCGCTGGAATCCGCATAGGAGTCCTGAGTAAGCTCGGGCGCATGCACCTTTACACCGCCCCTGTCGTCGTCCCGGTCGCGGGCGACCCGATACGGGAGGGCGCGGTCGGGGTCGACGGCGGGCGCATCGCCTACGTCGGCCCCGCCGCCGACGCCCCCGAAGCCGACGAGACCACCGCCTACGACGGGGTCATGACGCCCGGCCTGGTCAACGCCCACACGCACCTGTGCTACACCTCCTTCGCCGACATGTACGGCAACGAGAAGGAGTTCTTCGAGTGGATCCAGGAGTTCGCGCGCCGCAACCCCGCGACCGCCGATGAGGCCTGGAAGGCCTCCACCCAGGAGGGCATCGACGAGTCGATCGCCCACGGCGTCACCGCCGTCGCCGACATCGTCACCGCCGCGGCCGGCTTCGCGCCGCTGCTGGCCTCCGACCTCGCCGGGGTCGCCTACTGGGAGGCCGTCTTCATCGACGAGGCCGCCTGGGAGGTCCGCCGCGCCGCCTGGCGCGAGGTCGTCACCGACACCCGCGCGATCAACAACTCCGACATCGCCGTCGGCGTCAGCCCCCACACCCTCTACACGCTGGGCACCAACGTCGGCAAGAGCATCGCCGAACTCGCCCGCACCCTCGACATCCGCCTCCACCCACACCTCGCCGAGACCGCCCACGAGGACATGTTCGTGCGCCGCGGCTCCGGCCCGTTCGCGTTCATGAACCGCCGCGCCGGACTCAACCTGGAGATCGCCGACGGCGGGGCCGGGCACTCCCCGGCCGTCCAGATGGACAAGGTCGGCTGGCTCGGCGCCGACTCCCACGTCGCCCACGGCGTCCACCTCGACAAGGCCGACCGGGAGCTGCTGCGCGACAAGGGCACCGCGGTCGCCGTCTGCGCCCGCTCCAACGCCCGCCTCGAAGCCGGCGAGCCTCCGATCGCGGCCCTGCGCGCCGAAGGCAACGCCGTCGCCGTCGGCACCGACTCCCGCGCGTCCTCGCCCGACCTCGACGTCGCCGCCGAATGGCCCGTCCTGCGGAAGATCGCCCTCGCCCAGGGCGACTCCGGCGACGGCCTCGACGAGTGGCTCGTGCGCGCCGCCACCGAAGGCGGCGCCAAGGCCCTCGGCCGCGACGACATCGGCGCCATCAAGGTCGGCAACCGCGCCGACCTCGCCGTCTTCGACGTCCCCGCCGACAGCGACCCGTACGCGGCGCTCGTCGCCGGGGCCGCCGGGCACTGCACCCACACCGTACTCAAAGGCCGTCCCACAGAGCGGTAGCGACGATCCCAGTGGATAACACTTCGATGACGGGACTTGCCGTGCGGCCGGTAATCCGCAATGCTGAATGAGCACCGTGTTGTTCACGGTGTCTTAAGTCTCGATTCACCGGAGAGGCCCCCACCTCTCTGTTGTATCCCCTGGAGAAGGCGGGGCGCGCATTGCGCGCCCCGCCGCCGCTTTTGCCCCCGAAACTCCTGTGACCGCGCCCACCGGCTAGTTATCGGATGGGTTACGCGCGATAACGGTTCGGTTTCATAGATCGACATCACAGCGTCCATGCGTCAAGGTAATCGTGTAGCGCAGACCGCACTCGGGGGATCTCTCAGCGTCATCCCAGACTGGGACCCCGGGCGTCCGCGCCGGGTCCACGACGACGAGGAGGCGCAGTGAACGGTTCACCCACCGCGACCGCTCCCCGTGCGTGCCAACCGGACCCCAGCACAGCTCCCTTCCCGGGCGAGCGTGCGGCCCTTCCCTGCTCCCTCAAGGCCGCACGCGACGCGTGACCCCGCGCGCGCCCGATATAACCCCTTGATCCGCCGGGGCCCACACCGACAGGGCTCCGGCGGATTTTCATCGAGCGGTGTGCGAGGCTGTCGGGGTGATCGAGGCGAACGAAGCGAATACCCCGCGTAAAGAACCCGGCCGCATCGCGGCGATGTTCGACCGCGTCGCGCCGAACTACGACCGCGCCAACACCGTCATGGTCGCCGGGCAGGACAAGCGCTGGCGCCGCTCCGTGCGCGAGGCCCTCAGCCTCCAGCCCGGCGAGCGCTGCCTCGACCTCGGCGCGGGCACCGGCGTCTCCACCGTCGAGCTCGCCAAGTCCGGCGCCGACGTCATCGGCGTGGACTTCTCCCTCGGCATGCTCCAGGCGCACCAGGACCGCCAGGTCCCGCTCGTGAACGCCGACGCCCTGCACCTGCCCTTCGGCGACGACACCTTCAACGCCGTCACCGGGTCCTTCTTCATCCGCAACGTCGCCGACCTCGACGCCTGCCTCACCGAGATCCTCCGCGTCCTCGCCCCCGGCGGCCGCATGGTCCTGTGCGAGGTCTCCACCCCCGTCTGGAAGCCCTACCGCAAGGCCCACGGCGTCTTCGTCAAGCACGTCCTCCCCAAGGTCGCCGGCCGCGTCGGCTCCGACCCCGACGCCTACCGCTACCTCTCCGAGTCCACCCTCGAATGGCCCGACCAGTCCGCCTTCGCCGACCGCATCGTCAAGGCCGGCTACCGCAAGGTCGCCTGGCGCAACCTCGCCGGCGGCGCCGTCGCCATGCACCGCGGCTTCAAGTAGCCCGCACGCCGAAAGGGGCGCCCCGGCCTGAGCCGGGGCGCCCCTTTCCGCATGTCCCTCACGCGAGCTGGAAGCTGCGCTTCGAGAGGCCGAACCAGTAGCCGTCGATCACGGTGGTCGCCGCCTGCTCCTGCTCCGAGGCGGCGCCGTAGGCGACGAAGAGGGGGACGTAGTGGTCCACCGTGGGGTGGGCGTAGGGCATGCCCGGGGCCTGGGAGCGGTAGCGGGCGAGGGAGTCGATGTCGCCGCGGGCGAGGGCCTCCGAGGCCCAGAGGTCGAAGTCCTCGGACCAGGCGGGGACGCGGTCGGGGTGGCGGAAGTCGACGAACGGGAGGCCGTGGGTCATGAAGCCCGAGCCGATGACGAGGTAGCCCTCCTCGCGCAGCGGGCGCAGGCGGCGGCCGAGGTCGATGAGGCGGTCCGGGTCGTGGGTCGGGATCGAGAGCTGGAGGACCGGGACGTCGCCGTACGGGTACATGACCTTGAGTGGCACCCACGCGCCGTGGTCGAGCCCGCGGCTCGCGTGCTGGTGCAGCGGCTCGGTGTCCGGCATCGCGGCGGCCACGCGCTTCGCCATCGCGCTCGCGTCCGGCGTCTCGTACGTCATCTCGAAGTACCGCTGCGGGAACCCGCCGAAGTCGTAGACCAGGGGAGTGCCGGGGTCCGGGCTGGAGATCATCAGCGGCGCGGCCTCCCAGTGCGCCGAGACGATGAGGACGCCCTTGGGCCTGGGCAGGCCCTGCGCCCACGCGAACAGCTGCTCCATCCACCCGGCCTCGTCGAACAGCGGCGGGGCGCCGTGGGAGAGGTACAGCGCCGGGAGGGCCCCGTCCGCGGGCGTCCAGTCGCGGCGCTCGGCCGCGCGGGGCGCGGTGGTGTCGAGGAAGGCGTCGAACGCGGCGCCGGGACGAGTGGGCATCGGGAACTCCAGTCTCTTGAACCTTCAACGAAAATGGTACTCGGGTTGCTTGATACATCAAGTAGTGAAGTTAAGCTTGGGGCATGAGTGATGCGGCGCCGTGGCTTGACGACGAGGAGATGTCGGCTTGGCTGCCGCTGATCGGCCTGGTCATGCGCCTCCCGGGCGCCCTGGACCAGTCCCTGCGCCGCGACGTGGGCCTGAGCCACTTCGAGTACGGCGTCCTGGCCGTCCTGGAGCACGCCGAGGACCAGACCATGCGCATGAGCGACCTCGCCTACCTCTGCAACGGCTCGCTCTCGCGCCTCTCGCATGTCGCCCGCCGTCTGGAGGGCGACGGCCTCCTGCGCCGCCACGCCTGCCCCACCGACGGCCGCTCGACCCTCGCCACCTTGACGGACGGCGGCCGCGAAGTGCTGAAGAAAGCGGCCCCCGGCCACGTGCAGACCGTGCGCGACCTCATCTTCGACGAGCTCACCCGCGACGAGGTGCGGGCGCTCGGGGACATGTCCCGCCGCATCATCGCCCGCATCCAGGCCGCGTAGCCCTATATCCTATAGGAAACGGCGACGCCCGGCCCGTTCCCGCAGGTGCCCTTGGGAATCGGACCGGGCGTTCGGCTGTCTCAGGCGTTGATCGCGGCGCGGCCGGCCTTGAGGGCCGCGGCGGTGGCGACGACGCGCTCGGCCTGGGCGGTGGCCCCGGCGAGGGTCTGCTCGTCGATGTCGTAGCCGTTCCAGTGCGACACGCCGTACGGCGAGGCGTTGGCGAACAGGGTCTCGTTCGCGTAGCCCGGCGCCACGATGATGCCGCCGAAGTGGTGGAACGAGTTGTAGAGCGCGAGCAGCGTCGACTCGTTGCCGCCGTGCTTGCCGGAGGCCGCGGCGAAGCCGGAGTAGACCTTGTCGGCGAGCAGGCCCTGGAACCACTGCGGGCCGAGGGTGTCGATGAACTGCTTGAGCTGCGCCGCCACGTTGCCGTAGCGGGTGGGGGAGCCCATGACGACGGCGTCGGCCCAGAGGATGTCGTCCGCGGTCGCCTCGGGGATCTCCTGGATCGCCTCGAAGTTCGCGGCCCACGCCGGGTTGGAGTCGATCGCGGCCTGCGGGGCCAGCTCGGCCACGCGGCGCAGGCGCACCTCGGCGCCGGCCTTCTCGGCGGACTCGGCGATCTGCTTCGCCAGGGCGGTGACGTTGCCGGTGGCCGAGTAGAAGATCACGGAGACCTTCACGGGTTCGACGCTCATGTGCTGCCTCTTCCGGTAATGCGACTTAGGTAGTTCAGATTTGAATTACCAATCGACCATAGCGGCGCGCCAATGGAAGTTCAAATTTGAACGATGTGGCGCTCGCCACTGTCTGCCCGTTTTGCGAACCAGCCCCGTGAGTGAGTGATCGCGATCCCGGCTCGTGTTACGAGAGTGTTTCCAGGCATCGACAGTTATGTGGGGGCACAACTGTCGGCTTTATCACGTGAGTTCGCGTCGCCACCGCAGCCGCTCCAATCGCACCCGCAACTCTGGTTCAAGTACGCGCGTACGACTCGTGACCTCGATTAATGACAACTTAGGCGGACCTAAGTGACAGGGCGTAGATATCGAAGTTCTAGACTGGCTGCAAACGCTTGTGAAGATCTTCACAAGCGGGTTGGTCGTGTAAAGGATCACCACCCCATCCGCCTGAGAGGACGCCCGTGACCACTCACGCAGCCCCGGATGCCGATGTCATCGTCGTCGGCGCCGGGCCCGGTGGTTCGGCCGCAGCCCATCATCTGGCCGCCCGGGGCCTCGACGTGCTGCTGCTGGAGAAGACCCGTTTCCCGCGCGAGAAGGTCTGCGGCGACGGGCTCACCCCGCGCGCGGTCGCGCAGCTGCTCAAGATGGGGGTCGACACCTCCGAGTCCGCCGGCTGGATCCGCAACCGGGGCCTGCGCGTGGTCGCCGACGACCTCGCCATCGAGCTCGACTGGCCGACCCTCGACCACTTCCCCGACTACGGGCTCACCCGCACCCGCTACGACTTCGACCAGCTCCTCGCCGACAAGGCCGTGGAGGCCGGGGCGAGCCTGCTCACCGGCGTCAAGGTCACCGCGCCCCTCTTCGACCTCGCCGGGCGCGTCTGCGGCGTCACCGCCGTCAGCGACGGCGAGCCCGTGGAGTTCAAGACGCCCTTGGTGATCGCCGCCGACGGCGTCTCCGGGCGCCTCGCCCTGTCCCTGGGCCTCAAGCGAGACGAGAAGCGCCCCATGGGCGTCGCGGTCCGCCAGTACTACAAGTCCGCGGCCAAGCA
Organism: Glycomyces mayteni; assembly: GCF_042428885.1. NCBI lineage: Bacteria > Bacillati > Actinomycetota > Actinomycetes > Glycomycetales > Glycomycetaceae > Glycomyces > Glycomyces mayteni. The sequence continues at coordinate 196,547 of NZ_JBHMBP010000001.1, read as the reverse complement.
CGACGACGACTACCTGGAGTCCTGGCTCTCGCTGCGCACCGCCGCCGAACCCGACGTGCTGCAACCGGGCTACGGCTGGATCTTCGGCCTCGGCGACGGCCGCGTCAACGTCGGGCTCGGCGTCCTCAACTCCTCCGAGGGCTACGGGAAGACCGACTACCGCGCGCTGCTGCGCGACTGGCTCGCGAACACCCCCGAGGAGTGGGGCCTCGCCGACGAGGCGAACGCCGACGGGCCCGTGCGCGGCGCCGCGCTCCCCATGGGCTTCAACCGGGTCCCGCACTACAGCCGCGGCCTCATGCTCGTCGGCGACTCCGGCGGCATGGTCAACCCCTTCAACGGCGAGGGCATCGCCTACGCCATCGAGGCCGGGGAAGTGGCCGCGAAGGTGGTCGCCGAGGCCCTCCGGGCACCCAGCGTCCCGCGGCGCGAGGCCGTCCTGCGGACCTACGCCGACCGGATGGACGACCTCTGGGGCTCGTACTACCGGATGGGCGGGATCTTCGTCCACCTCATCGGCAGGCCCGCCGTCATGAAGCTGTGCACCGAGCACGGCCTGAAGCGTCCGGCGCTCATGCGCGTCGTATTGAAACTGCTCGCGAACCTCACCGACCGGCCCGGGCGCGACGCCGCCGACCGGATCGTCAACGGGATGCGGTTCGTCACGCCAACACTCGGAAGGAGGCTCTGAGGATGGGGATGGAAGTCTACGTACCGGTCGTCATCATGCTCGCGATCGGAGGCGGCTTCGGCGTCGTCTCGGTCATCGCCTCGCGGATCGCCGGCCCCCGCCGGAAGAACCGCGCCAAGGAAGACCCGTACGAGTGCGGCATCGAGCCCGCGCCCACCACGTCGGGCCCCACCAAGTTCCCGGTGAAGTTCTACCTCACCGCCATGCTGTTCATCGTCTTCGACATCGAGATCATCTTCCTCGTGCCGTGGGCGGTCCACCACGACGTGCTCGGGATCTTCGGGTTCTGGGCCGTCTTCATGTTCATCGCCGCGCTGTTCGTCGCCTACGCCTACGAATGGCGCCGCGGCGGACTGGACTGGGACTAGCCAAATGGGTATCGAAGAGAAACTCCCGCAGGGCATCATCCTCACCTCCGTCGAAGCCCTCGTGAACTGGACGCGGCGGGCCTCCATGTGGCCCGCGACGTTCGGCCTCGCCTGCTGCGCGATCGAGATGATGGCGACCGGCGCCGCCCGCTACGACACCGGCCGCTTCGGCATGGAGGTCTTCCGCGCCAGCCCGCGCCAGGCCGACCTCATGATCGTCGCCGGGCGCGTCAGCCAGAAGATGGCGCCGGTGCTGCGCCAGATCTACGACCAGATGGCCGAGCCCAAGTGGGTCCTGTCGATGGGCGTGTGCGCCACCTCCGGCGGCATGTTCAACAACTACGCGATCGTCCAGGGCGTCGACCACGTCGTCCCCGTCGACATGTACCTCCCCGGCTGCCCGCCCCGCCCCGAGATGCTCCTCGACGCGATCCTCAAGCTCCACGAGAAGGTCCAGCACGAGCCCCTCGGCGAGAAGCGCCGCCAGGCCCTCGCCGACCTCCCCGAGCCGGTCGTCAAGCCCGGCGCGATGCCCTCCTCCTACCGCTTCGACAAGCAGCGCAAGAAGGAGTGGACCGAGGCCGTCAAGGCCGGGACCGAGGAGCAGCTGCGCATCCGGAAGGCGGTGGCGAAGCGATGAGCGACGGCAACGACCAGGGCCTGTTCGGCGTCAAGGGCACCGGCGACACCTCCGGCTTCGGCGGCCTCGTCCGCCAGCCCTCCAGCGCCTTCGAGCTCGTCTCCACGCCCGAGCCGCTCGGCGGGTACTTCGACGAGGTCCTCGCGGCCCTGCGCGAACTGCTCGGCGAGGACGTCGCCCGCGCCGTCGTCGTCGACCGCGGCGAGCTCACGATCCACATCGCGCCCGACCGCACCGAGGAGGTCTGCAAGACCCTCCGCGACGACGAGTCGCTGCGCTTCGAGCTGTGCGACGCCGTCTCCGGCGTCGACTACCCCGACCAGAGGAACCGCCTCCACGTCGTCTACCACCTGACGTCGATGACGTACCGGCGGCGCATCCGGCTCGAAACCGCCGTGGGCCTTGAGAACCCGGTGGTCCACTCGGTGACCTCGGTCTACCCGACCGCCGACTGGCAGGAGCGGGAGGCCTACGACATGTTCGGCGTCGTCTTCGAGGGCCACCCGCACCTCACCCGCATCCTCATGCCCGACGACTGGGAGGGCCACCCGCAGCGGAAGGACTACCCGCTCGGGGGCATCGCAGTCGAGTACAAGGACGGCGCGCACATCCCGCCGCCGGACGAGAGGAGGGCCTACAAGTGACCACCACGGACAACGGGACGCAGCACGGCTCGGACGCCTATGCGGCCGAACGGGACACCACCGAGGGCCGCGTCTACACCGTCACCGGCGGCGACTGGGACGAGCTGGTCGCCTCCGTCGACCCCGTCAGCGAAGAGCGCCTCATCGTCAACCTCGGCCCGCAGCACCCGTCCACGCACGGCGTGCTCCGGCTCGTGTGCGAGCTCGAAGGCGAGACCGTCCGCTCGGTCCGCCCCATCGTCGGCTACCTGCACACCGGCATCGAGAAGAACATGGAGTACCGGACCTGGGTCCAGGGCACCACGTTCGTCACCCGCGCCGACTACCTCGCGCCGATCTTCAACGAGACCGCGTACTGCCTCGCCGTCGAGAAGCTCCTCGGCGTCGAGGTCCCCAAGCGCGCCGACGTGATCCGCGTGATCATGATGGAGCTCAACCGCATCAGCTCCCACCTCGTGGCCCTCGCGACCACCGGCATGGAGCTCGGCGCGCTCTCGATGATGATCTACGGCTTCCGCGACCGCGAGAAGATCCTCGACATCTTCGAGGCCGTCTGCGGCCTGCGCATGAACATGGCGTACATCCGCCCCGGCGGCGTCGCGCAGGACCTGCCCGCCAACGGCGTCCAGATGATCCGCGACTTCGTCGAGTACATGCCGAAGGGCCTCGACGACTACGAGGGCCTCCTCACCGGCAACGCCATCTGGCAGGAGCGCACCCAGGGCGTCGGCTACCTCGACGTCTCCGGCTGCCTCGCGCTCGGCGTCACCGGCCCCGTCCTGCGCTCCGCCGGGCTCGCCTGGGACCTGCGCAAGACCATGCCCTACTGCGGGTACGAGGAGTACGACTTCGAGGTCCCGGTCCACAACGGCGCCGACGCCTGGGCCCGCTACGTGGTCCGGCTCGAAGAGATCCGCGAGAGCCTGAAGATCATCAGCCAGGGGCTCGACAAGCTCGAACCCGGCCCGGTCATGGTCGAGGACAAGAAGATCGCCTGGCCCGCGCAGCTCGCCGTCGGCGGGGACGGCTCCGGCAACAGCCTCAACCACATCCGCCACATCATGAGCCAGTCGATGGAAGCGCTGATCCACCACTTCAAGCTCGTCACCGAGGGCTTCCGCGTCCCGGCCGGGCAGGTGTACACCGCCATCGAGGCGCCCCGCGGCGAGCTCGGGATCCACGCCGTCTCCGACGGCGGCACCCGGCCGTTCCGCGTCCACATGCGAGAGCCCTCCTTCGTCAACCTCCAGTCCATCCCGGCGCTCGCCGAGGGCGGACTGCTCGCTGACGTCATCGCGGGCGGGGCCTCGCTCGACCCGGTCATGGGAGGTTGCGACAGGTGAACTACCCGGAGAAGATCCGCGAGCAGGCCGAGGCCATCCTCGTCCGCTACCCCGAGGGCCGCGAGCGCTCGGCGCTCCTGCCGCTCCTGCACCTCGTGCAGTCGCACGACGGCTGCGTCACCGACGACGGCATCGCGTTCTGCGCGGACGTCCTCGGCATCACCAAGGCCCAGGTGCAGGCGGTCTCGACCTTCTACACCATGTACAAGCGCGAACCGGCCGGCGACTGGCTCGTCTCGGTGTGCACCAACACCCTCTGCCACGCCAAGGGCGGGCAGAAGGTCTTCGACGCGCTCTCCGACGACCTCGACGTCGGCCACGACGAGACCACCGCCGACGGCAAGATCACGCTCGAACACGCCGAGTGCCTCGCCGCCTGCGACTACGCGCCCGTCGTCACCGTCAACTACGAGTTCTACGACAACATGGACGAGGCCAAGGCCCTCGAACTCGTGGGCGAGCTCAAGGAAGGCCGCCGCCCGGTCCCCAGCCGCGGCGCCCCCCTCTGCACCCTCCGCGAACTCTCCGTGCAGCTCGCCGGGTTCGACGAGGAGCGCACCGCCGGACTCGAAGGCAACGCGCAAGGCGACGCCACCCTCGCCGGGGCCCGCCTCGCCGCCGAGGCCGGGATCGCCTCCCCCGCCTTCGACCCGAACGCCCCGCTTTTGACCAAGGAACCCGAGGAAGCGAAGTGAGCGTAACCGTGCCCGGTCCCCGGCGTCCCCGCGAAGCGGTCCTCGACAAGCTCAAGCCCGTCGTCACCAAGCGCTGGCTCTCGCCCGGCGCCTGGCGCCTCGACGTCTACGAGCAGCTCGACGGCTACAAGGCGCTCCGCAAGGCCCTCAAGCACTCCGAAGCGGACCTCATCAGTTTCATGAAGGAGTCCGGCCACCGCGGCCGCGGCGGCGCCGGCTTCCCCGTCGGCATGAAGTGGCAGTTCGTGCCCGACGACGGCCAGGACCACTACCTGGTCGTCAACGCCGACGAGGGCGAGCCGGGCACCTGCAAGGACCTGCCGCTCATGATGAACGACCCGCACGCCGTGATCGAGGGCATCATCATCGCCTCGTACGCGATCAAGGCGTCGCGGGCCTTCGTCTACGTCCGCGGCGAGGCCATCCACGCCGCCCGGCGCCTGCGCAACGCGGTCCGCGAGGCGAAGGAGGCCGGGTACCTCGGCAAGGACATCCTCGGCTCCGGCTTCGACCTCGACGTCGTCATCCACTCCGGCGCGGGGGCGTACATCTGCGGCGAGGAGACGGCGCTGCTGGACTCCCTGGAGGGCAAGCGCGGCCAGCCGCGCCTGCGCCCGCCGTTCCCCGCCACGCACGGGCTCTACAACAAGCCCACGTGCATCAACAACGTCGGCACCATCGCCGCCGTCCCGCACATCGTGCTCGGCGGCGCCCAGTGGTGGAAGGACCTCGGCACCGAGACCGCCGCGGGCACGATGATCTACTCCCTGTCCGGCCGCGTCAAGCGCCCCGGCCAGTACGAGTGCAGCATGGGGACCACGCTCCGCGAGCTCATCGAGCTCGCCGGGGGCATGTCCGAAGGCCACGAGCTGCGGTACTTCACCCCCGGCGGGTCCTCCACCCCGATGCTCTCGGCCGACTCGATCGACGTCCCGCTGGACTTCGACTCGGTCTCCAAGGCCGGGTCCATCCTCGGGACCACCGCGGTCATGATCTTCTCCGACCAGGACTGCCCGGTGGTCTCCTGCTGGCGCTGGATCAAGTTCTACGCGCACGAGTCCTGCGGCAAGTGCACCCCCTGCCGCGAGGGCAACTACTGGATGGTCCGCGTGTACGAGCGCATCCTCTCCGGCCGCGGGCAGCTCTCCGACCTCAAGCTCCTGGAGAGCGCCTGCAAGAACCTCCTGGGCCGGTCCTTCTGCGGCCTCGGCGACGGCGCCACCTCCTGCGTCACCTCGTCCCTGAAGTTCTTCCGGCAGGACTACCTCGACTACATCGAGGGCCACAAGCAGCCCCTCTTCGATGCCGAGAAGATCGGAGCCCACTAGACATGACCGATCAAGTCACGTTCACCATCGACGGCGTCGAGGTCACGGTCCCCAAGGGCACCTTGATCATCCGCGCCGCCGAGCAGCTCGGCATCGAGATCCCCCGGTTCTGCGACCACCCGCTGCTCGAACCCGCCGGGGCCTGCCGCCAGTGCCTCGTCGACGTCCCCGACATGGGCAACGGGCGCGGGATGCCCAAGCCCGCCGCGTCCTGCACGACCACCGCCATGGAGGGCATGGTCGTCAAGACCCAGCACACCAGCGAGGTCGCGAAGGACGCCCAGGAGGGGATCATGGAGTTCCTCCTGATCAACCACCCCCTGGACTGCCCCGTCTGCGACAAGGGCGGCGAGTGCCCGCTCCAGAACCAGGCGATGAGCACCGGCCGCACCGAGACCCGCATGGAGGCCAAGGACAAGCGCCGCTACAAGAAGGCGCTGCCGATCTCCTCGCAGGTCCTCCTCGACCGCGAACGCTGCGTCCTGTGCGCGCGCTGCACCCGCTTCTCCGACCAGGTCGCGGGCGACCCGTTCATCGAGCTGATGGAGCGCAGCGCCCTCGAACAGGTCGGCGTCTACGAGGACGAGCCGTTCGAGTCCTACTTCTCGGGCAACACCGTCCAGATCTGCCCGGTCGGCGCCCTCACCGGCACCCAGTACCGGTTCCGCTCCAGGCCGTTCGACCTCGTGTCCAGCCCGAGCGTGTGCGAGCACTGCTCGGCCGGGTGCGACCAGCGCACGGACCACCGCCGCGGCAAGGTCCTACGGCGCCTCGCCGGGGACGACCCGGCCGTGAACGAGGAGTGGAACTGCGACAAGGGCCGCTGGGCCTCCTCCTACATCGACGCGGCCGACCGCATCACCAAGCCGCTCGTCCGCGAGGCGGACGGGTCGCTGCGGGAGGCCTCCTGGCCCGAGGCCCTGCGCCGCGCCGCGGCCGGGCTCGGCGCCGCCGGGGAGAACACCTCCGGGCGCGTCGGGGTCCTCACCGGCGGGCGGCTCACCGTCGAGGACGCGTACGCGTACTCGAAGTTCTCGCGGATCGCCCTCGCCACCAACGACATCGACTTCCGCTCCCGGCCGCACTCGACCGAGGAGTCCGAGTTCCTCGCGCACGCCGTCGCCGGGGTCTACCCCTCCAGCGGCGCCGTCACCTACGAGGACCTGGAGAAGGCCCCCGTGGTCGTCACCGTGGGCCTCGAAGTCGAGGAGGAATGCCCGATCGCGTTCCTGCGCATGCGCAAGGCCGTGCGCCAAGGCGGCCAGCGCGTCCACGTGGTCGCCCCGTTCGCGACCCGCGGCACCGGCAAGCTCGGCGCGAACCTCATCGAGGCCCTCCCCGGTGAGGAGGCGGAGCTCCTCGACGGCTGGGCCCGCGGCGGCTACGTCCGCGACGCCCTCGCCGAAGACGGCGCCGTGATCCTCCTGGGCGAGCGCCTCGCCACGGTCGAGGGCGCGTTCTCCGCGGCGGTGCGGCTGGCCCGCGCCACCGGGGCGCGCCTGGCCTGGGTCCCGCGCCGCGCGGGGGACCGGGGCGCGGTCGAGGCCGGGTGCCTGCCGGGGCTGCTGCCCGGCGGCGGCCTCGCCTCCTATGCGGCCGACCGCGAGCAGCTCGCCGAGTACTGGGGCGTGGAGTCCCTGCCCGGCGCGGACGGGCGCGGGGCCTGGCAGATCCTCCAGGCCGCCGCGGACGGCGAGATCGACGCGCTGCTGGTCGGCGGCGTCGACCCGTACGACTTCGCGGACGCGCCCGCCGTCGAGGCGGCGCTGTACGCGGCCCGATTCGTGGTCTCCCTTGAGATCCGGCACTCTGCGGTGACGCGGGTGGCGGACGTGATCCTCCCGGTGGCGCCGGTGACCGGCAAGGCCGGGGCGTTCTTCGACTGGGAGGGCCGCCTGCGGACCTTCGACACGGTCATCGAGTCGGACCTGATGAGCGACCACGCGGTGCTCGACGCGCTCGCCGACGTCATGGGCGTGAAGCTCGGGCTCGCGGACACGCGGACCGTGCGGGCCGAGCTCGCGGGGCTCCCGGACCCGATCACCCGCCAGCCCGCGCCGGACTGGACGGCTGACAAGCCGGCCCACCCGGCCGAGGACGGCAAGGCGGTCCTCGCCACGTGGCGCCAGCTGCTCGACGGCGGCTCGCTCCAGGAGAACAACCCGCAGCTCGCGGGCTGCGCGCCGGACCCGGTGGTGCGCTTGAGCGCCGCGACGGCGAAGGCGATCGGCGCGGCCGAGGGCTCGGGGGTGACGGTCTCGACCTCGATCGGCGGGATCACGCTGCCGCTGGCGGTGACCGCGATGCCCGAGGGCGTCGTGTGGCTGCCGCAGAACGCCCCCGGGCGCGGGATCTACCGCCACCTGGGCGCGGGCTCGGGCGACGTCGTCCAGATCCGCGCGTACCCGACCGTTCCCCGCCCCGCGGGGGAGACCGTGGAGGCGGTTGAAGCATGAACGATCCGATCTGGCTGATGCTCGTCAAGGGCGTCCTCGTCTTCATCGTGCTGGTGCTGCTGGTGCTGTTCACGATCTGGTACGAGCGGCGCGTGGTGGCGATCATGCAGGTGCGGCCCGGCCCGAACCGGAACGGGCCCTTCGGGCTCCTCCAGTCCCTCGCCGACGGCCTGAAGCTGGCGTTCAAAGAGGACACGATGCCGCGGACCGCGGACAAGATCGTGTTCATCGCCGCGCCGGTGATCGCCGTGGCGTGCGCGTTCACGGCGTTCTCGGTGGTGCCCTTCGGGCCCGAGGTGAGCGTGTTCGGCATCGAGACCGAGCTCCAGCTCACCGACTTCGAGGTGTCGGTGCTGGTGATCCTCGCGTGCTCGGCGCTCGGCGTGTACGGGATCGTGCTGGCGGGCTGGTCCTCCGGCTCGGCGTACTCGCTCCTGGGCGCGCTCCGCGCTGCGGCGCAGGTGATCTCGTACGAGATCGCGCTGGGGCTCGCGGTGCTCGCAGTGTTCTTCCAGTCGAAGCTGATGTCCACGGGCGCGATCGTCGAGGCGCAGGCCGAGGGCCTGCCGCTGTCGATCGGCGGCGCGGAGATCACGCTGCCGGGCTGGTACTTCATCGTGCTGGCCCCGAGCTTCGTGATCTTCGTGATCGCGATGGTCGGCGAGACGAACCGCGCCCCGTTCGACCTGCCGGAAGCGGAGTCGGAGCTGGTGGCCGGGTTCGCGACCGAGTACTCCAGCCTGAAGTACGCGTCGTTCTTCCTCGCCGAGTACGTGAACATGGTGACGATGTCGGCCCTGGCCGTGACGCTGTTCCTCGGCGGGTGGGCCGCGCCGTTCCCGGACGCCTGGTGGCCGGGGGCGAACGAGGGCTTCATGCCGCTGGTGTGGTTCTTCGGGAAGGTCCTGGCGTTCCTGTTCTTCTACGTGTGGCTGCGCGGGACGCTCCCGCGCCTGCGCTACGACCAGTTCATGAACCTGGGCTGGAAGGTCCTCGTGCCGGTGTCGCTGGTGTGGCTCATGGTCCTGGCGGCCATGAACATCGGCCTGGACACGGGCAACGAGCTGCCGACGCGCATCGCGTTCGCCGGCGGCGCCGCGATCGTGGTCATGGCGCTGATCTTCTTCTGGCCCAGCCGCAAGCAGTACGAGAACCCGGCCGAGCCCGACGCGGGGCTCGGCGGCTTCCCCGTGCCGCCGCTGGACCTGGTGGTCCCGCCGAACCCGCGCTCGATCAAGCAGCTCGAACCCGCCAACACGACTTCAACGCCGATCAACGGCTCCCGTTCCGAAGGGGAGGAGGAGTAATGTCCGGTTTCGCCAAAGGCTTCGGCGTCACCTTCGCGCACATGTTCAAGCCGAAGGTCACCGTCGAGTACCCGGAGAAGCCCTCCAAGCTCGAACCGCGCTACCACGGCCGCCACGTGCTCAACCGGCACCCGGACGGCCTGGAGAAGTGCATCGGCTGCGAGCTGTGCGCGTGGGCCTGCCCGGCCGACGCGATCTTCGTGGAGGGCGCCGAGAACACCGAGGCCGAGCGGTTCTCGCCCGGTGAGCGGTACGCGAAGACGTACCAGATCAACTACGCGCGCTGCATCTTCTGCGGCCTGTGCATCGAGGCGTGCCCGACCCGCTCGCTCACCATGAGCAACGAGTACGAGCTGGCCCGCGACGACCGCCGCGACCTCATCTTCACCAAGGAGGAGCTGCTCGCGCCGCTCATCGAGGGCATGGAGCAGCCGCCGCACCCGATGCGCCTGGGCGACAGCGAGAAGGCGTACTACGAGTCGGGCCCGGTCAACCCGGGCGCGAGCGAGGGCGCCGAGTTCTCGCTCACCGAGATGCTCGCCCAGAAGCAGGGGGGCCAGTCGTGACCGAGCTCGCGCAGTCCGCGTCCGCAGGCGAGTCGGTCTTCTTCTGGATCCTCGCGCCGATCGCGCTCGGCGGGGCCATCGGCCTCGTCCTCGCCCGCCAGGCAATCCACGCGGCGCTCTCGCTCGCGGTCACCATGATGTGCTTCGCGGTCTTCTACATCATGCAGTCCGCGCCGTTCCTCGGCTTCGTGCAGATCATGGTCTACACGGGCGCGATCATGATGCTGTTCCTGTTCGTGCTCATGCTGTTCGGGCGCGACTCGAAGGACTCGATGTTCGAGACGCTCCGGGGCCAGCGGCTCCTGGCGGTCGTCCTCGGCATCGGCATGGCCGCGCTGCTGACCTCGGGCCTGGCCCGGGCCGTCTCGGGCCTGGTGATCGCCGAGCCCGCGACCCCCGCGGCCCAGGGGAACGTCGAGCAGATCGCCGAGGCGCTGTTCTCGACGTACCTGTTCCCGTTCGAGATCGTCTCCGGCGTCCTCACCGTCGCGGCGGTCGGCGCGCTCATGTTCGCGCACGTCGCCAAGAAGGGCGGCCACCGCGGGCAGAAGGAGCACAGCCGCGAGCGGTTCGCGCCCGGCGTGTACCCCGGCCCCAAGCCCGGGCCCGGCGTGTTCGCCACCTCCGACTCGACCGCGACCCCGGCGCTGCGGCCCGACGGCTCGATCGAGCCCGCGTCGCTGTCCGAGTACGTGCCGCCGCGCCAGCTCACGCCCGCCGAGGCGGCCCCGAAGCACACGGAAGGGCGGGAGTCGTGAATCCCGAGTACTACCTGATCCTCGCCGCGGCCCTGTTCTGCATCGGCGCGGTCGGCGTCCTGGTGCGGCGCAACTCGATCGTCGTGTTCATGTGCGTGGAGCTGATGCTCAACGCCGGGAACCTGACGCTCGTGACGTTCGCGCGCACCACCGGCACGATCGACGGGCAGGTGATGGCGTTCTTCGTGATGGCCGTCGCCGCCGCCGAAGTGGTCGTCGGCCTGGCGATCATCATGGCGATCTACCGGTCCCGGCGCTCCGCCTCCGTCGACGACGCCAACCTCCTGAAAGCCTAGAGGGACACTGTGGACGAAATCTCGTACGCGCCCGCCGAGGGGCTGCTGTCCTTCACCTGGGCGCTCATCGCCCTGCCCGCCCTGGGCGCCGTCATCCTCCTGCTCGCCGGCCGCCGCGCCGACAAGTGGGGCCACTGGGTCGGCGTCGCGACCGTCGGCGCGGCCTTCGCGCTCGCGCTCGGCCTCTTCGGGTCCCTTGCGGGCCTTGACAACAAGAGCGCGCACCTGGACCTCTTCACGGTCATCGAGGTCGGCTCGGTCAAGATCGACGCGAGCCTCCTCTTCGACCCGCTGAGCGCGGTCTTCTGCCTGCTCATCACCGGCGTCGGCTTCCTCATCCACGTCTACGCCGTCGGCTACATGGCCCACGACCCGGGGCGACGGAAGTTCTTCGCGTACTTCAACCTGTTCGCCGCCGCGATGCTCATCCTGGTCCTCGGCGGCAACTACTTCATGACCTTCGTCGGCTGGGAGGGCGTGGGCCTCGCGTCCTACCTCCTCATCGCGTTCTGGCAGCTCAAGCCCGCCGCCGCGACCGCCGGCAAGAAGGCGTTCCTCACCAACCGGGTCGCTGACGTCGGGTTCCTCCTCGCGATGTTCCTCATGCTCGGCACGCTCGGCACCGTCGACTTCGCGGGCGTCTTCAACGGCGCCGCGGAGCTCTCGACCACCACGAGCCTCGCGCTCGGCCTGCTGCTGCTCGCCGCCGCGTGCGGCAAGTCCGGCCAGTGGCCGTTCCAGACCTGGCTCCCCGACGCCATGGAGGGCCCGACCCCCGTGTCGGCGCTCATCCACGCCGCCACCATGGTCACCGCGGGCGTGTACCTCATCGCCCGCTCGAACGTCATCTTCAGCCTCAACGCCGACGTGCAGACCGCCGTCGTCGTCGTGGGCGCCCTGACGCTCCTGTTCGGCTCCATCGTCGGCTGCGCCAAGGACGACATCAAGCGGGTCCTCGCCTGGTCCACCGTCTCCCAGATCGGCTACATGTTCCTGGCCGTGGGCCTCGGCGGCGGCGCGTTCGCGCTCGGCATCATCCACCTGCTCGCGCACGGCTTCTTCAAGGCCGGGCTGTTCCTCGGCTCCGGCTCGGTCATGCACGCCATGAACGACCAGACCGACATCCGCCGCTTCGGCGGGCTGTGGCGCAAGATGCCGCTCACGTACGCGACGTTCGCCGCCGGATGGCTCGCCATTATCGGCCTGTTCCCGTTCTCGGGCTACTTCACCAAGGACCCGATCATCGCCGCCGCGTTCACCCGCGAAGGCTGGCAGGGCTGGGTGATCGGCGGGGCCGCGCTCCTGGGCGCCGCGCTCACCGCGTTCTACATGACCCGCCTGTTCGTCCTCACCTTCCACGGCCCCAAGCGGTGGACCGAGGACGTCCACCCGCACGAGTCCCCGGCGATCATGACCGGCCCGCTCGTGCTCCTGGGCATCGGCTCGCTCGCCGCGGGCGGCCTCATGGCCTCGCCCGTGACCGAGTGGCTCACGCCGGTGTTCGGCGAGCAGCACGAGGCCCACGGCCACCTGACGCACATGCAGGTCACCGTCGCCACCACCGTCGCCGTCGTCCTCGGCGCGGCCCTCGCCTGGCTCCTGTTCCGCGGCGGCACCGACGAAGTGCCGCGCGCCGCCGCCTGGCCCGTGCGCCTCGCCCGCGCCGACCTCGGCGGCGAGGCCGTCAACCGCGGCGTCTTCGAGCGGCCCAGCCGCCTCGCGGCCTCCGCGTCCGTGGCGATGGACGGCCGCGTCGTCGACGGCGCCGTCAACGGCCTGTCCGCGGCGATCGGCGGCTCCTCGCGGCGCCTGCTGACGCTCCAGACCGGCTTCGTCCGCTCCTATGCCCTGTCCATTCTGTCCGGGGCGGTCATCGTGGTGGCCGCGCTCATGGTGGTGGTCACCCAATGAACGAACTCCCGTTGCTGTCGGCGCTCGTCGCCGTCCCCTTGATCGGGGCGGTCGTCGTCGCGTCGATCAAGCGCGAGAACGCCGACGCGGCCCGCTGGACCGCGCTCGGCTTCGCGGGCGCCGTCGCCGTCCTCACCGCGCTCGTCGCGGTCGGCTTCGACTACGCCGACGGCGCGCCCTGGCTCCAGTTCACCGAGTCCTACACGTGGATCTCCGCGTGGGACCTCAACCTGTCCTGGGGCGTCGACGGGATCGCGCTGCTGCTCGTCGCGCTGACCGCCGGGCTCACTCCGATCGCGATGCTCGCGGCCTGGCGCGACCTCGACGCCGTCACGCGCTCGGTCCCGGCGTTCTTCGCGCTCGTGCTCGCGCTCGAAGCGGCGATGCTCGCGACGTTCCTCGCCTCGAACGTGCTCCTGTTCTACTTCTTCTTCGAAGCGATGCTCGTCCCGATGTACTTCCTCATCGGCTCCTACGGCACCGGCCCGAAGAAGCAGTACGCGGCCGTCAAGTTCTTCCTGTACTCGCTCCTGGGCGGGCTGCTCATGCTCGTCGCCGTGATCGCCCTGTGGGTGAACAACGGCGGGGTCTTCGACTGGCAGACGCTCGTCGAGTCCGACCCGATGGCCTCCGGGACGCTCCAGAACTGGCTGTTCCTCGGGTTCTTCGTCGCGTTCGCGATCAAGGCCCCGTTCTTCCCGTTCCACACCTGGCTCCCCGACGCGGGCGGGGCCGCCCCGGCGGCCGTCGCCGCGCTCCTGGTCGGCGTCATGGACAAGATCGGCACGTTCGCGATCCTGCGGTACTGCATCCCGCTGTTCCCCGACGCCACGAAGACCTTCGCGCCGTGGGTGATCGGCATGAGCGTCATCGGCGTGGTCTACGCGGCGTTCGTCGCGATCGGGCAGACCGACCTCAAGCGCCTCGTCGCGTACACCTCGATCGCCCACTTCGGCTTCATCGGCCTGGGGATCTTCGCGTTCACGTCCGAGTCCGCCACCGGCGCGGTCCTCTACATGTTCAACCACGGCCTGGCGACGGGCCTGCTGTTCATCGTCGTGGGCTTCCTGACGCTGCGCCGCGGCTCGGCCCAGATCAAGGACTACGGCGGGGCCGCCAAGACCCTGCCGCTGCTCGCCGGGATCTTCCTGTTCGCGGGGCTCGCGTCGCTCTCCCTGCCGGGGACCGCGCCGTTCATCTCGGAGTTCCTGGTCCTGTTCGGGGCGTTCACGCACAACGAGCCGGTCGCGGTCCTGGCGACGCTCGGGATCATCCTCGCCGCCGCGTACGTGCTCTGGATGTACCAGCGCACCATGCAGGGCGAGCGGAACCCGCAGCTCGACGAGGTCCCCGCGATGAAGCGCGACCTCACGTTCCGCGAGAAGGCCCTCGTGGCGCCGCTCGTGGTCGCGATCCTCGGGTTCGGGTTCTTCCCGCAGCCGCTCATCGACATGATCGAGCCGGCCGTCGACCACACGCTCGGGTTCGTCTCCGACGAGCCCGTCGACCTCCCCGCCGCTGAAGGAGCCGGTAATGAGTGAGTCCACAGAGCTCACGATCGACTGGGCCGGCCTGGCCCCCATGGTGATCGTGTTCGTCGCGGCCTTCGCGGGGCTCCTGGTCGAGGCGGCCGTGCCCAAGGCCCGGCGCCTGCCCGTCCAAGTGGCGCTGGCGGTGGCCGCGCTCGCGGGCGCGTTCGTCGCGGTGGTCCTCAACGCCGACAAGAGCGGCGCGGTCTTCAACCTCGGCGGCACCGGCCTCGGCTCGGTCGTCGTGGACGGCCCCGGCCTGTTCCTCCAGGGCACCATCGCGATCCTCTCGATCATCGCGGTGCTCCTGCTCGCCGAGCGCCGCACGGTGCGCGGCGGCGACTTCGTCGCGGAGGCCGCGGTCGTGGCCGACTCCGCCGCCGACGTCGAGCAGCGGCGCGAGGACGGCGCGACGGAGATCTTCCCGCTCACGCTGTTCGCCGTCACCGGCATGATGATGTTCGTGACCGCGGGCGACCTGCTCACCATGTTCGTCGCCCTCGAAATGCTCTCGCTGCCGCTGTACCTGCTGTGCGGCCTCGCCAAGCGCCGCCGCCTCATCAGCCAGGAGGCCGCGCTCAAGTACTTCCTGCTGGGCGCCTTCGCCTCCGCGTTCTACGTGTACGGCATGGCCATGCTCTACGGCTTCGCCGGGACCGTGGACCTCGCCGGGATCAACCAGGCGGGCGTCTCCTCCGGGCAGCCGCGCATCCTCCTGTACATCGGCGTCGCGATGATCGCCGTGGCCCTGCTCTTCAAGGCCGCGGCCGTCCCGTTCCACATGTGGACGCCCGACGTGTACACCGGCGCCCCGACGCCCGTGACCGCCCTGATGGCCGCGTGCGTCAAGGTCGCGGCCTTCGGCGGGCTCCTGCGGGTGTTCAACGTCGGGCTCTCGTCCTCGGCGTGGGACTGGCACCTGATCCTCACGGTGATCGCCGTGGCGACGATGATCGGCGGCGCGATCTTCGCGGTCACGCAGCGGAACATCAAGCGGCTCCTGGCGTACAGCTCCATCGCGAACGCCGGGTACCTGCTCATCGGCGTCATCGCCCTCGGCGACGCGGTCGGCCAGACCATGTTCTACCTCGCGGCCTACGGCTTCACGGTGATCGCGGCCTTCGCCGTCGTCTCGCTCGTGCGCGACGGCGACGAGGAGGCGACCCACCTCGCCCGCTGGGCGGGCCTGGGCAAGAACTCCCCGGGCACGGCGGTCGTCTTCACGATCCTCATGCTCGCGCTCGCGGGCCTGCCGTTCACCTCGGGCTTCACGGCGAAGTTCTCGCTGTTCTCCGCCGCGCTGCAAGCCGACGAGCTCGGCCTCGTCATCGTCGGCGTCGTCTCCTCGGCGATCCTGGCCTTCCCGTACCTCCGCGTGGTCGTCCTCCTGTGGCTCAACGAGCCCGCCCCGGACGCCCCCACGGTCAACCTGCCGAGCCCCATGGCCGGCACGGTCGTCGCCGCGGGCGTGGCCGCCACGCTGATCCTCGGCGTCGCCCCGGGCTTCCTCCTCGACATCGTCGACCAGGCCAGCACCTTCCTGAACACCTAGCGAACACACGAGCAGAGGCCGCAGGGGCGACCCTGCGGCCTCTGTCGCGTTCCGTACTACCTCGCGGCCTCGAACTCCGCGGTGTCGGAGAGTTCGCGGTCGAGGTCGTCGAAGAGCTCTCCTGCGGCGAACCAGGCCTTGGCGGCGCGGGTGTGGAGGAGGGAGACGACGACGGCGGGGAAGGAGCCGCAGACGACGAGCATGGCGGCGGCGCTCAGGAAGAACGGGGCCGAGTCGGGGAAGGTCGCGAAGTAGGCGCGGCCGAGGACCCACAGGTACATGGCGGCCGGGACGATCACCAGGGCCCACCACGCGATCGTGACGGCCTTGGCGCGGCGGCGGCCGATCCAGGAGGCGATGAACGGCATCGAGACCGTGATGGCGACGCTGAGGGTGATCGTCACGAGGTTCTCGGCCCCGATCGAGCCGATCACGTCGAGCATCGAGTCGTGGCTGGACGACGACCTGGTCGCGTCGAACAGGAACCGCAGCCCCGTCGCGTACAGGAGCATGATCGCGAGGAACTGGAGCCAGAGCACGCCCTGGGCGGCGAGAACGGCCTTCGGCCTGGCTGAGGGTCGCACAGCGCCCCCTTCTCGGCGGGGACAGTGCACGCCGGAGGTGTCGGAACCTGGGAGGACGCCCTCACGAGGGCGGCGCCTTGAACCATAGCGAACCAGGACAACAACCGGGCAACGGGTGCGCGGCAGAACACACCCGGTCCGGTCAGGCGTCGCGCTCGATCATGTAGTCGCAGATGTCGACCAGGGCGTTGCGGGCCGGGCCCTCGGGGAGGGCCGCGGCGAGGGCGCGGGCCCTGGCCTGGTACTGGTGGAGGGTGTCTTTTGCCTGCTCAAGGGCGTGTGAGGCGCGCAGGAGCGTGAGGGTCTCCTCCAAGTCCTCCTCGGCGACGGGGCCCGAGACGAGTTCGCGCAGGCGCGCCCCGGCGGGGTCGTCGTCGGCGAGGGCGTAGAGGACCGGGAGGGTCGGGACGCCTTCGAGGAGGTCGGTGCCGGGGGTCTTGCCGGAGGCGTCGGAGGCCGAGGCGATGTCGATGATGTCGTCGGCGATCTGGAACGCGACCCCGATGACCTCGCCGTACTCCTCCGCGACCGCGGTGACGGCCTCGTCGGCGCCGCCGAACCAGGCGCCGAACTTCGCGCACGTGGAGATGAGCGACCCGGTCTTCTCCGAGAGGATGCCCAGGTGCCACTCGACGGCGTCGATGCCCTCGGGCCGCGGCATGGTCTCGTTGATCTGGCCGCGCACGAGGCGCGCGAAGGTCGCGGCCTGGAGGCGCACGGCCTCCGTGCCGAGGTCGGCCATGATCTGGGCGGCCTGGCTGAACAGGTAGTCGCCGGTGAGGATCGCGACGGAGTTGTCCCAGCGGGCGTTGGCGCTGGGGGCGCCGCGGCGCACGGGGGCCTCGTCCATGACGTCGTCGTGGTAGAGCGTCGCCAGGTGGGTCAGCTCCAGGGCGACGGCCGCCTCCAGGATGTTCGGGCGGTCGGGGTCGCCCAGGTGCGCGCACGCGAGGGTGAGCATGGGGCGGAAGCGCTTCCCGCCGGCGCGGATGAGGTGCGACCCGGACTGGCGCAGCAGCGGCTGCTCGGTGTCGACGGCTTTGAGCAGTCGCTCCTCGACGAGGTCGAGCGAAGCGCCGATCGCCTCGGCGAACGTCTCGTCGGTAAAGGTCAGCGCGGTCTGTCGGGTGGTCACCACAGCCTCACCTTATCGTGTTGCGGTGCCGGACGAGACGGGGCGGGATCGGGAGTCGCCCGGACCGCAGTCAGGAACGTCAATGCCGGGACCCCGCGAAGAGCGTGCTGCCCGCGACGATGAACAGCGCCGACAGCGCCATCGACGCCGCGACCGCGATCCACCCGGCGCCCCAGCCGAAGTGGTCGGCGACGAGCCCGAACGAGATGGGCCCGACGGCGCCGCCGAGGAAGATCCCCGTCTGCGTCACCGAGGTCGCCACCGCGGGCGCGTCGGGGTACCGGCTGGTCACCGCGTGGTTCATGAGCCCCGGCCAGGCCCACCCGAACGCGTAGGCCGCCACGGTCCCCAGCGGCAGCAGCCACGGCAGCTCGAACAGGAACGTCGCCACCCCGGCCGCCCCGGTGAGCAGCATGGCCGTGATGACCAGGAACTCCCGGCCCGTCCCGCGGTCGCCGACCGCGCCGAACGCGGTGCGCCCGACGACCCCGGCGATGCCGCCGATCATGAGGACCAGGCCCGCATAGCTCTCGGACCCGCCGATGTCCACGGTGTACGTCGTCAGGAACGAGCCGATCGGCGTGGCCGCGGTCGCGCCGAGGAACGTCGCCACCGCGAACACCAGGAGCTGCGAGTCGAACGCCTTCGCGCCGGGCACCTTCGGGCGCGTCGCGGGCCGCCCGAGCCCCGCCAGGGGGATCAGCGCCGCGAGCACCAGCGCCGCGCCGAACACGAACGCCCACCGCCACCCCAGCGTCAGCGCCACGACCGGGACGCTGAGCCCGCCGAGCATGATGCACAGCGGCACCGACGCCTGCTTGGCGCCGAACAGGAGCCCCCTGCGGCCCTCCGGCGCCCACTCGGTGAGGACCGTGTTGGACGCGAGCTGCCCGAGCCCGTTCGCGGGCGCGCACAGCACCAGGAACGCCGTCAGCGCCGCCGGGTGGTGCGCGAAGCCCGCGACCCCCAGCAGGGCCGTCGCCGAGAGCCCCACGGCCACACGGGCGGTCACGAGCGCACCGAAGCGGTCCACGAGCCGTCCGGAGGGGACGGTGGTGAGCGCCGAGACCGCGAAGTACAGCCCCGAGATGAGCCCGATCGCGCTGACGCCCATCCCCAGCTCGTCCGAGATCTGCACCGCCAGCCCGCCGAACAGGAACAGCGGCAGCACGGCCGCGACCTGGACGCTCATGGCGGCCGTGATCGTCACGGAGGTCCTGGGTCTGGATGGCGCTTGCAGGGCTGGGGGCACGGCGGCAACCGTACTCCAACGCGAGGAACGCGCCCAGAATGTGTTCACATCGAGGGAAACGCGGCGTGCGTTCACGGATTCGGGTGACTTGTCTTGACTCGCACACTCAGCGTGTGCGACGGTTGAACCCGGTGTCACCGAGTGGCGCCGGCCGGGACCTCCCGCGAATCGCCATGCGCCGCAAGGACATGCGAAACGCGGCGGCCCTGGTGGGAGGGAGCCGCCGCGTTTCGGTTATTCGTATGTCCGCGGCTTCGGCGAGGAAGTTTGGTGGGGACTCGACGCCGCCGCCGCGGTTTGTCCGCGGTCGGCCGGAGCCGATTCGCGAACGGTGCTGACACATCGATACTGCCCTGTATGCGACGGAGACGCAACCGGCTGTTGTTTATATAGTTAGATCACGGCCGATCCGGTGGGCGCCCCGCGGCGCCACGGCCATCGGATCACGGTGTGCAATTGGAGCGACGGTATGGTGGACCGGCAGCGACCAGGGGTTTCTTCGCAGGACGCCCGGGGTGCGGACCCCAGCGCGACCCCGCGCCAGGAACCGACCAAATTGATCCAGAGCGTCCAACGCGCACTGCGCATCATGGAGCTCGTGGGCCGCCACGCCGACGGCGTCTCGGCCCCCCGCATCGCCTTCGAGTGCGGCCTCAACCGCGCCACCGCCTACAACCTCCTGCGGACCCTCGTCTACGAGGGCTACCTGCGCCGCGACGGCGAGGGCCGCTACTCGCTCGGCCTGGAGGTCTCCGACCGCTACTCCGAGCTCACGCGCGCCATCTCGGGCCCCAAGACCTGCGGCGACTACATGCGCAAGGTCTCCGCCGAGACCGGATACTCCACGTTCGTGGCCCGCTTCGTGGAGGACCGCCCCGCGGTCACCGAGGTCATCGAGGGCAACCGCAGCCCGCACGTGGAGGACCTCATCGTCGGCTTCGACGACGGCGCCCACGCCACCGCCCTCGGCAAGGCCCTCCTCGCGACCCTGCGCCCCGACGACCGCGCCCGCTTCCTGCGCGCCGCGGGCATGCGCCGCTTCACCGGCCGCACCCTCGTCGAACCCGACGCGTTCGAGCACGACCTCGCCGTCGGCGACGAGTCCGGCGTCTACGCCGAACTCGGCCAGTTCAAAGCCGGCGTCGCCTGCGCCGGGGTCGTGGTCCGCCGCGACGGCAACCCCTCCGAGCGCGTCGTCTTCGCGGTCGCCATGCCGCTCGGCGACATCCGCGAATCCTGGCAGCGCATGTCCGCGCGCCTGCGCGAGGCCGCCGCCGAACTGCAACCGCTCGTCTGAGGCAACCACAGGCCCCGTACCGCGCGTACCTCAAGAGTCGACTGCCTACGACTTCCCTTGAGAGGAACGCGGACACCTATGCAACCGAAGCTCCGGACCGCAGGAGCCCTCTGCGCCGCCCTCGCCCTGGCCGCCGCTGCCTGCACCGAGGACCCTGGAGGCGGCTCCGAGGCCGAAGGCCCCGCCGCCGGCGAGGTCTTCGAGGAGGACCGCCTCCTCACCATGGTCAACGAGAGCAACCGTCTCCTGGCCGAACTGGAGAACACCGAGCAGCGGATCGTCCTCGCCTGCCTCGACCGCGAGGGCTTCGACGTCCACGACCAGTTCTGGTTCGACACCGCCGAGCCCGTGGAGGAGGACGCGCTCTACAACGAGGGCGACTGGGGGAACTGGCTGCCGACCTCCGAGGAGGCCGCCATGTACGGCCTCGGGATGTGGGCCTGGTCCACCGAGGGCGCCTCGGACCCCGAGCTGGAGGCCTACTCCGACTACGCGGGACTCGCCCTCGGCGAGGACGACATGGGCGGCCTCGGCGGCGACGTCGACCTGCCCGACAACTCGGCGTTCGAGGCGCTCGCCCCTGAGGACCAGTACGCCTGGTACGTCGCCTTCTACGGCGAGGCCACCGCGATCGACGAGGTCGGGTACCTCCTCGGCGAGGACGCTCCCGAGCCGACGAACACCGGGGGCGACGAGGAGATCGACCTCGGCGGCGACTTCGACTACGTGCAGCCCGAACCGGGCGGATGCCAGCGGGAGATGATCGACGCCCTCTACGGCGACCCCCAGCTTGTGGAGGACCCCGAGGGCCAGGAGTACCGCTCCGCGAACTGGTCCTGGCGCCCGGTCAACCCGATCGACGACTTCGCGGCGACCGATGCGGCCAACCTCGCCTACGAAGAGGCGCTGGCCCCGGTCAAGGACGAGCTGCTCAACTGCCTCGAAGGCAAGGGCCGCCTCGACTGGGAGTTCGACGAGGAGGGCTACCTCCCCCTGAGCGACTACTTCACCGAGCTCTACGAGGGCTCCGTGGACGTCCACGACCACCCCGACCTCCCCGGCGACGCGCCCACTGGTTACGAGGGCAAGAAGGAGTACGAGATCGCCTTCGCGGTCGACCTGGCCGCGTGCGGCGACGAGACCGGCTACCGGGAGGCCGCCGAGGAGGAGTGGGCCGTCTCCCGCAACGACCTGTACCTGTCGATCGAGGTCGCGACCTACGTCTGGCAGGACGAGGTCCGCGCGGCCCTGGAGAAGGCCCAAGAGGTCCTCGAAGCCTGAACGGGCGCATGAGCAAGCGGCCGGGCCCCACCGGGCCCGCCCGCTCACTCGCCTTGCAGCGCTTTACAGCACGGTCCAGGTGTCCCCGCCGTGCAGGAGCCGGTCGAGGGCCTCCTTGCGGTCGACGCCGGCCGCGGCCTCGTCGACCTGGGTGCGCACGCCCTTGTCGTACGTGGGCCGCTTGACGGAGCGGAACACGCCGATCGGGGTGTGGTCGAGGGCGATGCCGGAGAGGCGCGAGAGCGCGAACGCGTACGCGGGGTCCTCCACGTCGGCCTTGTGGACCACGACCTCGGACTCGTCCACCTCGGACGCGTCCTTCACCTGGAGCCCGTACCCGGACTGCACGACGACCTTGTCGCCGAAGCGGATCGGCTCGCCGTCCCGGAGGCGGATGATCGCCTCGTCGCGGGTGTCGGGGTTCTTCAGGATCTCGAAGGCGTTGTCGTTGAAGATCGGGCAGTTCTGGTAGATCTCCACGAACGCCGAGCCCTCGTGCTCGGCGGCGGCGCGGAGCACCTCGTGCAGGTGCGCGCGGTCGGAGTCCAGGGTCCGGGCCACGAACGTGGCCTCGGAGCCGAGCGCGAGCGACAGCGGGTTGAACGGGGCGTCGACCGAGCCCATGGGGCTGGACTTGGTGAGCTTGCCCGGCTCGGAGGTGGGGGAGTACTGGCCCTTGGTGAGCCCGTAGATCCGGTTGTTGAACAGGAGGATCTTCAGGTTCACGTTGCGGCGCAGCGCGTGGATGAGGTGGTTGCCGCCGATCGACAGGGCGTCGCCGTCGCCGGTGACGACCCACACAGACAGGTCCGGGCGGGAGACCGCCAGGCCGGTGGCGATGGCCGGGGCGCGGCCGTGGATCGAGTGGATGCCGTACGTGTTCAGGTAGTACGGGAACCGCGAGGAGCAGCCGATGCCGGAGACGAACGCGATGTTCTCGCGCTCCAATCCCAGCTCGGGCAGGAACGACTGGACCGCGGCCAGGATGGCGTAGTCGCCGCACCCGGGGCACCAGCGCACCTCCTGGGTCGACTTGAAGTCCTTGGCCTTCAGCTTGGGGGCGTCCAGCTTCACCGCGTCAGCCATTCTTGATGACCTCCTCCAGGGCGTCAGTCAGTTCGTTGGAGGTGAACGGCAGGCCGCGCACCTTGTTGTAGCCGACCACGTCGGTGCCGGGGAAGTTGCCGCGCAGCAGCAGCGCGAGCTGGCCCAGGTTCATCTCGGGGACGACGACCTTGTCGTACTGCTCAAGCACGTGGGCCGTGTTGCGCGGCATCGGGTTGAGGTAGCGCAGGTGCGCGCGGGCGATCGAGGCGCCCTTCTCGCGCAGGGCCCGCACTGCCGCGCCGATCGGGCCCCACGTGGAGCCCCAGCCGAGCACGAGGACGTTCGCGTCGCCGGTCGGGTCGTCCACCTCCAGGTCCGGGACCTCGACGCCGGCGATCTTCGCGGCGCGGGTGCGGACCATGTGGTCGTGGTTGATCGGGTCGTAGGAGATGTCGCCGGTGCCGTCGGCCTTCTCGATGCCGCCGATGCGGTGCTGGAGGCCGGGCGTGCCGGGGACGGCCCACGGCCGCGCGAGCGTCACCGGGTCGCGCTGGAACGGCAGGAAGATCTCCTCGCCCTTGGCGTCCACGGCGTTCGGCTCGGTCGCGAACTCCACGGACAGGTCCGGGAGGTCGGCGAGCTCGGGGAGCTTCCACGGCTCGGCGCCGTTGGCGATGTACCCGTCCGACAGGACCATGACGGGCGTCCGGTAGGTCAGCGCGATGCGCGCCGCCTCCAGCATGATGTCGAAGCAGTCGGAGGGCGACTGCGGCGCGAGGACCGCGATCGGGGCCTCGCCGTGGCGGCCGAACATGGCCATCACGAGGTCGGCCTGCTCGGTCTTGGTCGGCATGCCCGTGGAGGGTCCGGCGCGCTGCACGTCCACGACGACGAGCG
The DNA here is from genome assembly GCF_042428885.1 of Glycomyces mayteni. Classification (NCBI taxonomy): domain Bacteria; kingdom Bacillati; phylum Actinomycetota; class Actinomycetes; order Glycomycetales; family Glycomycetaceae; genus Glycomyces; species Glycomyces mayteni. The sequence goes on along the minus strand of NZ_JBHMBP010000001.1, from coordinate 172,970 downwards.
GCAGCTCCAGCGACACGGCGAGCGAGATCGTCTCGGACTTGAGCGCGATGCCGGGGCCCGAGGAGGTGGTGACGCCGAGCGCCCCGCCCCACGAGGCGCCCAGGGCCGCGCCCACGGCCGCGATCTCGTCCTCGGCCTGGACCGTGGTCACGCCGAACCGCTTGTGCTTGGACAGCTCGTGGAGGATGTCGCTGGCGGGGGTGATCGGGTACGCGCCCAGGAACACCGGCAGGCCCGAGGCGACGCCCGAGGCGGTGATGCCCCACGCGAGGGCGGTGTTCCCGGTGATGTTCCGGTAGGTCCCGGCGGCGAGCTTCGCCGGCGGGATCTCGAACCTGACGGCGAACGCCTCGGCGGTCTCGCCGTAGTTCCACCCGGCCCGGAGCGCGGCGATGTTCGCCTCGGCGATCACGGGCTTGGCCTTGAACTTGCCGCGGAGGAACTCCTCGGTGGCCTCGGTGGGCCGCGAGTACATCCACGACACCAGGCCCAGCGCGAACATGTTCTTGGACCGCTCGGCGTCCTTCTTCGACACCTCGTGCTCGGCGAGCGCGCCGATCGTGAGGGTCGCGAGGGCCACCGGGTACACCTGGTAGTCGTCGAGCGAGCCGTCTTCGAGCGGGTTGTCGTCGTACCCGACCTTGGTGAGGTTCCGCTTGGTGAACTCGTCGGTGTTCACGACGATGGTGCCGCCGGGCTTGAGGTCGCGCAGGTTCGCCTTGAGCGCGGCCGGGTTCATCGCGATGAGCACCTCGGGCTGGTCGCCCGGGGTGAGGATGTCGGTGTCCGCGAAGTGGATCTGGAAGCTCGACACGCCCGGGAGGGTCCCGGCGGGCGCCCGGATCTCGGCGGGGTAGTTCGGGAGGGTCGACAGGTCGTTGCCGAGCTTGGCGGTCTCCGCGGTGAAGCGGTCACCGGTGAGCTGCATCCCGTCGCCGGAGTCCCCTGCGAAGCGGATGACGACCCGGTCGAGCTGCCGGACGGTGTTCACCTAGTTCTCCTCTTGCTGGGGCGCGCAGGGACTGCGGCTTCGGTCCCGGCGGAGACGGGCTCCGCCGCTGCTTCAACGGCGGGTCCCCGCCATGTCTTACTTGCGATGCTACGCGGGCGCGCGGCGGCGGTGCCAACCCCGCGCGGCGGGCGCGATGTAGGCGACACCACTCGGTGCGATACCTCTCACTGTATGGGAACGACGGCCGGTTTCAGTGACCTGGACCTCTCGTTTCGGCTGTCCGGGGCGGTGTCCCGTCCCCGGGAGCCCGTCCCGGATGCTGGGCGCGCGCGGCGCGCGGCGGTGGTGAGGGAGGCTCGCGCGGGGGCCCGTCAGGACCCGCCCGCGCCTGTCGTCCCGGACGTCGCGGCGTCGGTCGTCGGCGTCTCGGAGGGCGCCGAGGACGTGGTGGTCGCGGAGTCCGTCGGCTCGGCGCTGGCGCCCTCGTCCACGGGCGCGAACACCAGCTCCTCGGGGTCCCACGCGAACGACGCCGTCCACGGCTCGTCCAGTTCGTCCACGCCCGTCACGGTCACGACCCCGGTCTCCGCCGCGGTCACGGTCTCGGGGACGCGGAGCTCTTCGCCGGGCTGCCACACCCAGCCGAAGGACGCCAGCACGGGCGCGCCCTCGTCCTCGGCGGCGGCGAACGCCGCGACGCCGGTCAGCTCGCCGCACGTGAGCGCCAGGAGCGTGTCCTTCTCGCCGTCCAGGTCCACGTCGCCTTCGGCGGCGAACGCGATGCTCCAGCCGGTGTCCCCGGTGATCTCCCAGGACTCGAAGTCCGCGTCCTGGAGGCCCGGCGCGCACTCCTCGGCCCAGTCGCCGGTGAACGGCCCCTGGACGAGCAGGGCCTCGATGTCGTCGGCGGGCGGGGACGGCGCGAACGTGGTCGCCTCGCCGTCGTCGATCCCGCCGCTCGCGGGGCCGCCGGGGGAGGCGGAGGGTCCGTCGCCGGACTCGGTGTTCGAGACGGGCCCGTCCACGGACCCGGTCGGGTCCGGTTCGCCCTTGAGCGGCCCGAGGGTCTGCGCGACGGCGAAGCCGCCCGCGGTGACCGCGGTGCACGCGCCCACGACCGCGGCGAGCGACACGAGGCGCCGGCGCCGCAGGGCGGCCGGGCCGCGCATGATGAGCTCGTCGACCGGCGGGGGCGGGAACTGCGCGGCGGACTCCGCCTTCAGGCTCCGGAACGCCGCCGCGACCGTCTCGTGGTCGCGATCGAAATCGGAACTCATGAGCGGTCCTCCTTCACGGAAGATCGGCGGGCGGCGGGGCGGGGGACCCGGGCGCCGCGGCGGATGCGGATCGGCATGGTGTCGGGGTCGGCCGCGGCCTCTGCCTTGAGGGCCGTGGTCCGGATGGCCGCGGTGTCGTCGGACCGGTCGGCGAGGAGCGCGGCCAGCTCCTTGCGCCCGCGGTGCAGCCAGGACTTGACGGTGCCCTCGCGGGCCCCGGTCTCCTCGGCGATCGCGCTGATCGTCATGTCCGCCATGTAGTGCATGACGAGGGCCTGGCGGCGCTTGTGCGGGACCTGCTTGAGCGCGGCGACGAGCGCGACGTGGTCGGGGCTCGCGGCCGGGGCGGGCTCGGGGGCCTGCGACTTCTGGAGGAACTTGCGCGCCACCTGGTTGCGGCGGTGGCGGCTGGTGGCGAGGTTCCACGCGACGCGGCGCACCCACGCGACCGGCTCCTCGTACCCGCCGACCTTGTCCCAGCGCTGCCACGCCCGCAGGAACGCCTCCTGGACGAGGTCCTGGGCCTCGGTGGCGTCCCCGAGATAGGCGCACACCTGCGCGGCGAGCTCCGAGAAGTGGCTCTCGTAGAGGTCGGTGAACTCCGCCTCCGTTCGCACATCCGCTCCTGCGCAGGTAGGGGAAACTAGGGCATTCAACGGGCCCTGATGCTCGTGCCCGGCGGCAACCATTGTCGCTTTCGCGCAGTCGGAGACACGAGGGGGGGTCGCCATGTCGACAATACTGTCAGCGACGGTTCCGCGGGGTCCCCGGCGGCCGTCCGGCGCCCACTCGCCGACGACCTCGGCGAACTCGGCGTCCAGGACCGCGGCGTCGACCGGGCGGATCGTCGGTGCGCTGGCAGCGGTCACGGGCCGTGACCCCCTTCCGAAGTGTCAGCTTGCGTTCGCGGGTGTACAGCTTCAACACGTGTGTGAGTGCCGCTCGGTTGCGGCGTGCGCAGGGGAGATCCGCGTCAACCGCTCGCCGTCCGCGCTTCGGCGGCGAATCCGGCGCGCACGGGTATCGCCGGACCCCTTCGCGGCATTAGGGTGTCGATATGGACACCTCCCGCCTGGGCGAGTACGCCGTCTTCGGCGTCCTGCTGCTGGCCGGCTTCGCGTTCGTGGCCGCCGCCATGGCGGCCAACGCGGTCCTGCGCCCCAGCGCCCCTTCGAAGGCCAAGGGCTCGACGTACGAGTGCGGCGTCGACCCGGTGGGGAAGGACTGGGCCCAGGTCCAGATCCGCTACTACGTCTACGCGTTCCTGTTCGTGCTCTTCGCGGTCGAGGCCGTGTTCCTGTTCCCGTGGGCCGCGGTCTTCCGCGCCTTCGGGGCCGCGGCGGCCGTGGAGATGGGCGTGTTCGTCGGCGTCCTGGCCCTCGGCCTCGCGTACGCCTGGCGCAAGGGGGTCCTGCGGTGGCGGTGAAGCTCCCGTTCCCGTCCAGGCCCGGCGAGAGTGCCGGGATCGTCGGCGAGCCGATCCGGTTCGTCCTCAACTGGGGCCGCCGCTATTCCCTGTGGGTCTTCAACTTCGGCCTCGCGTGCTGCGCCATCGAGTTCATCGCCGCGTCGATGAGCCGCCACGACTTCATGCGCCTGGGCGTCATCCCCTTCGCGCACTCGCCGCGCCAGGCGGACCTCATGGTCGTCTCCGGCACCGTCACCGACAAGATGGCCCCGGCCATCAAGCGCCTCTACGACCAGATGCCCGAACCGAAGTACGTCATCTCCTTCGGCGCGTGCTCCAACTCCGGCGGCCCCTACTGGGACTCCTACTGCGTCACCAAGGGCGTCGACCAGATCATCCCCGTGGACGTCTACATCCCCGGCTGCCCGCCCCGACCCGAAGCGCTCCTGCACGGCATCGGCGAGCTCCAGAAGCAGATCGGCGCCGCCCCCCTGCGCAAACCCAGCCTGCGGCCGCTGCTGCGGAGGCCCGAATGACCTGGGACGAGCGGGTCCGCGAGGCCCTCGGCGTCGAGGAGACCGCGGCCGACGGCGCCCGCGCCGTCGCCGACGTCGCCCCCGAGGACTGGCACGAGTCGGTCCGCCGCTGCCGCGACGACCTCGGCTGCGACTTCTTCGACTGGCTCTCGGCCGTGGACGAGGGCCCCGAAGGACTCCGGCTCGTCGCCCACCTCTGGTCGATCGCCGAGAAGCGCGGCGTCCTCCTGCGCTCCGTGCTCGCCGGACCGGCCGCGCCCACCGTCACCGACCTCTACCCCGGCGCCGACTGGCACGAGCGCGAGACCCGCGAGATGTTCGGCCTCGACTTCCCCGGCCACCCCAACCCCGCCCCGCTGCTCCTCGCCCCCGAGTTCGAGGGCCACCCGCTGCGCAAGGACTTCGTGCTCGCCGCCCGCGTCGTCAAGCCCTGGCCCGGCGCGAAGGAGCCCGGCGAGGGCCACGGGACGGTCCGCAAGCGGGCCCCCAAGCGCCCGCCGGGCGTCCCCGAGGACTGGATGCGCGATGGCGCTTGAGATCGCGGTGAAAGTCGTCGCGGTCCTCGCCGCGTTCCTCGTCCTCCCGCTCGTGGTCGGCCAGACCGAGCACAAGCTCATGGCGCACATGCAGGGCCGCCTCGGCCCCATGCACGCCGGGCGCTTCCACGGCTGGGCCCAGCTCATCGCCGACGGCGTCAAGTTCGCGCAGAAGGAGGACCTCGTCCCCGACGCCGCCGACAAGCCCGTCTTCAAGCTCGCGCCCGCCGTCGCCCTCCTGCCGTACCTGCTGGTCCTCCTGTTCATCCCGCTCGGCCCCGGCGACCTCGTCGGCTCCTCGCTCGACATGGGGCTCTTCGTGGTCGTCGCGCTCGTCGGGGTCGGCGTCCTCGCGGTGCTCATGGCCGGGTGGTCCTCCGCGAACAAGTACACGCTCATCGGCGCGCTCCGCGGCGCCGCGCAGCTCATGGCCTACGAGCTCCCGCTGGTCCTCGCCGCCGCCTCGGTCGCCGTCGCCGCGGGCACCCTCAGCCTCCCCGCGATCGTCGACGCCTGGAACCCCTGGTGGCTCCTGTGGCAGGCCCCCGCGGCGCTCGTGTTCTTCACGGCCGGGCTCGCCGAGATCCGCCGCCCCCCGTTCGACGCGCCCGTCGCGGACTCCGAACTCGTCTTCGGCTACCTCACCGAGTACGCCGGGCTCCGCTTCGCGCTGCTGCTCCTCGCCGAGTACGTCGGCATCGTCGTGATCTCCGCGCTCACGACCGTGCTGTTCCTCGGCGGCTGGAAGGGCCCCGGGCCCGACTCGCTCGGGTGGCTCTGGACGCTGCTGAAGACCGGCGCGCTCGCGGCCGTCGTCATCTGGCTCCGCGTCGCCTGGCCACGCCTGCGCGTCGACCAGATCCAGGCCCTCTGCTGGAAGGGCCTGGTGCCGGTCGCGCTGGCGCAGCTCGTCCTCACCACCGCCGTCGCGCTCCTCATCTGAGGCCGGTTCCTCACGCTTCGTACTGTTTCGCACTGCCAGGCAACCGATCCGGTCGCGGCGCATGTCTACCCGGTATGGCAGGTCGACACGTGCTGCGCCGCATCCGCGCAACGAAGCCCAGGCGCCGGGGGCGCCGCCGCCTCATCGCCCTCGGGCTGGTCCTGGCGGTCCTCACCGGGGCCGCCGTGGTCGTCGGATCGGTGTTCTACGCGAGCGTGGACCTCCCCGAGGACCTCGACGCGGCCCTGAGCCAGGGCACCACCGTCTACTACTCCGACGGGGCCACCGTCATGGGCGAGCTGGCCGCCGAGCGACGCACGTCCGTGGGCCTCGACGCGATCGCCGACGACGTCCAGTGGGCGCTCGTCGCCGCCGAGGACGCCGGGTTCTACGACCACCCCGGCGTCGACTTCAAGGGCGTCATGCGCGCCCTCGTCAACAACGCCACCGGCGGCGACCGGCAGGGCGCCTCCACGCTCACGCAGCAGTACGTCGGCATGGTCGCCGACATCCGCGGCGACGGCTCCTACCTCCGCAAGGCCCGCGAGGCGGCCATGGCCATGAAGATGGAGGAGGAGTACTCGAAGGACGAGATCCTCAACCACTACCTCAACATCGTCTACTTCGGACGCGGCGCGTACGGGGTGGAGGCGGGCGCGCAGGCGTTCTTCGGCCAGTCCGCCGCCGACCTCTCGACCTCGCAGGCCGCGCTCCTGGTCGCGCAGATCAAGTCCCCCGACGGCCCCTACGACCCGCGCGACCCCTACGGCCAGGGCGGCAGCGTCGAGGAGGCGACCGACCGGTGGAACTACGTCCTCGACCAGATGGTCGCGGCCGGGACGCTCGACCGGGTCAAGCGCGACGCCCTCACCGGGCTCCCCGAGACCCTCGACCCCACCGACGACCCCGAGGGCCTGGGCCCCGAAGGCTTCGTCACCGACGGGTTCGTGCTCCGCGAGCTCGCCGACGCGGGGATCTCCACCGACGAGGTCCTGCGCGGCGGCTTCGCCGTCACCACCACCGTCGACGCCGACCTCCAGTCGATCCTCCTGGGCCGCACCGGCATCCGCGAGGTCGCCGACGACGAGTCCCTCGCCGCCGCGGCCGCCGCCGTCGAACCCGGCACCGGCGCGGTCCTGGCGTACTACGGCGGCGAGAACGGCGCGGGCCTCGACCTCGCCCACGACGTGGGCCACCTCCCGGGGACCGCGTTCAACACCGTCACCGCCGCGGCCGCGATCGACGCCGGGTTCGACCCGTACACCGCGACCCTCGACGGCACCTCCCCGCAGCGATTCGCCACCTACACCGACGAGGACGGCGAGCCGAAGGAACTGGTGAACACCGGCGGCCAGTCCGACCCGGAGCTCAGCATCGTCGAAGCGGTCCTTCACAAACTCGACACGCCCGTGTACGGGCTCGCGGAGCAGGTCGGCGCCGACACGGTCGCCGCGGCCGCCGAGGCCCTCGGCATCCGCCGCTTCTGGGACCCGCACGACCGCGACGAGCACGGCGTGGCCGCCGAGACCAGCCCGGACGCGGGCGGCTTCCAGCCCGACCTCGGCATCGGCGCCTACCCGGTCACCGTCCTCGACATGGCCTCGGCCTACGCGACGTTCGCCTCCGGCGGCACCGTCGCCGAGCCGTACTTCGTGGAGCGCGTCGAGGGCCCGGAGGGCACCGAGTACGAGGCCGAGCCGCAGACCTCCGCGAGCGGCCTCGGCCAGACCGCCCTGGGCGCGGTCAACGGGCCGCTCCTGGACTACGCCTGGGAGGTCTTCGGCGAGACCACCGGCTACGAGGTCGGCTCCAACGCCTCCCCGACCTGGCACGTCGGCACCTCCTACGGCCTGTCCCTCGCGGTCTGGGCCGGGGACGAGACCAAGGAAGGCGACGGCAGCTCCCCGCGCGGCACCCTCGCCGAGCAGATCTGGTGGGCCGCCATGAGCGAACGCCCCGACGCCTACCGCCACCCCCGCACCGAACCCCCGGGCGAGCGCGGCGTCGCCGACCCCAGCGCCGAGGCCGAGTCGAAGCAGGAGGAAGCGGGCGCGGACGCCCCGACCCAGGACTGAACACACCGGCGCCCGGCCGCATCGCGACCGGGCACCGGTGGAAAAACTCGTGGGGCCTACGCGGCCTTGGCGGAGTCCGACTTCGCCGCGGGCTTCGCGTCGGCCTTCTTCTCGGACTTGGTCTCGCTCTTCTTCGCGCCGTTCTTCGACCCGTTCGAGCCCAGCGACGAGGAGTCGGTGGAGCGCGAGTCGGTCCGGTAGAAGCCGCTGCCCTTGAAGGTGACGCCGACGTTCCCGAAGACCTTGCGGAGCGCGCCCTTGGCCTCGCAGTTCGGGCAGTCCGTCAATCGTGCTTCGGAGAACGACTGGTGTTTGTCGAACTCGTAACCGCACTCCTTGCAGCGGTATTCGTAGACAGGCACGTCCAACCTCCAGGACTTGACACGGGACCCGACCGACATTAGCAGTCAACGCCCACACCGGCGAAATCCATCCTGCGCAGGCGTGAGGCGTCAGCCACTACCGCAGTGACACGAATCCCTTCACCGGCGTCACCACGCCCGTGACCGGCCGGTCGTGCGGCTCGGCCGGGACCTGGACCCCGAACTCGCCCTCGCGCAGCAGCGCCACCACCGGCACGTCCGGCCCGACGCGGGCCAGCGCCCGGTCGTACGAGCCGCCGCCGCGCCCCAGCCGCGTCCCGTCGAGTGAGACGGCCAGGCCCGGGACGATCACGGCCGCGGCGTCCTCGATGCGCGCCGCCTCCCGCGGCGTCTCCTCGGTGCCCAGCGTCTCCCAGGCGAGGTCCCGGTCCGGCAGCAGCACCGGCAGCATCACCCGGTAGACCACCGCGAGCCGTTCGGGCAGTTCGGGTTCGAGCGTGCAGCCCGGCTCCGCGCCGAACGGCCGGTACGCCGCCACCGGGGCGCCCTCGTCCACCGCCTCGATGAGGAAGTCCCGCAACGCCTTCCACGTCGCCACGTCGGCGGCCGCGCGGGCCTCCCCGGGCATGGCCTTGCGCGCTCCGAGGAGCGCGCGGCGCGCCAACTGCTTGCTCTCATGCATGCGAATTCCCTCCGTCGGCATATGTCACCTGGAAGGATTCCCCTGAACAGGCGATCACACTCGTCCTTTCAGCCAGAGTGATGGAAAACGGGACGCCTTGTCGTGTCCGGTCAGTAGCTCTAGGTAGTCTTCTAAGGGAGTGAACTTGAGGGGGCTTCGGTGTCGCTGCGCTCACGGCTCACCACGGCGTTCCTCGTGGTGGTGCTCGGCCCGGTCCTGGTGGGGGCCGTCTTCGTCGCTGCCGTCATGTCCCACCTGGCGGACTCCCGCGGGGAGGCGTTGGCGAGCTCGGCGGTGACGTCCGTCGACTCCACCCTCGGCACGATCTGCGAGCGCATCCAGGCGTCGGCCGCGGTCGTGGCCCTGAGCCACAGTAGCGGCGGCAACGACGACGCGCTCGAAATGGCCCAGCTCGTGGTCGACCGCAAGGTCGTGGACGGCGTGGTCTTCACCGGCCTCCAGGACGCCGACTCCACCACCGGCCCCGACATCGGCTCGCCCGCCCCCGAGGGCGCCTGGGTCGACTGCGGCGAGGCCGCCGCCTACGCCGGGGCGGGCCCCATCGTCGCCCTCGGCGCGCAGGCCGAGGTCAAGAACGCCGACGGCACCACGGCCGTGTTCAGCGCCTTCCGGGTGGTCGACCAGGAGTTCCTCGGCCGCATCGCGCGGGTCGCCGACGCCGACCTGGTCCTCCTCGACGGCCGCGCCGAGCCGATGCGCGTCGGCGACGTGGACGCGGGCCGCTGGGACGCCACCGACTCGTTCCTGCCGCTGAGCATCGGCACGGTCGCCACCAGCGTCACCCCCATGTACTGGACCCTCGCCGCGATGGTCGCCGCCTCCGGCCTGTGCGCGGTCGGCCTGGCCGCGTGGCTCGCCCGCTCCACGACCCGCCCCCTCCACGAGCTCGCCGACGCCGCCGAGCGCGTCTCCGAGGGCGACCTGAACGTCCGCGTCCCCGTCCACGGCCGCGACGAGGTCGCCCACCTCGCGCTCGCGTTCAACCGCATGACCGCGCAGACCCAGTCGTACGTGAACGCCCTGACCGCCTCCCGCGACCAGATGCGCGGCCAGCTCGGCCGCCTCGGCCAGACCCTCACCGCGACCCTCGACCTCGACCGCATCCTGGAGGTCATCCTCGACACCGCCATGGTCACCGCGGGCGCCGAGGCCGGGGTCGTCATGCTCGTGGACGTCGACGACGCCGACCAGCTGCGCCAGCGGGCCGGCGAAGGGGACCTCGGCATCGACCAGCCCGCCACGATCCGCCTCGGCGAGGGCATCATCGGGTCCATCGCCGCGTCCGGCGCACCCGCGCACGGGCGCATCGCCGACGGCTTCTTCGAGGGCCGCCGCCGCGCCGACACCGAGCCCGACGCCCGCACGATCGTGGCCGTGCCCTTCGAGGGCCGCGCCCCCGCCGAGTCCGACGACCCGGGCGCCCCGCGCACCGAGTCCGGGGTCCTCGGCGTCCTCGTCCTCTACAACCGGATCGCCGGGGACGACTTCGAGCCCGGCGACGTCGACACGCTCCGCACCTTCGCCGGGCAGGCGTCCGTCGCCGTCGAGAACGTGCTCCTGCACCGCCAGGCCCAGCGCCTGAGCCTCACCGACCCGCTCACGGGCCTGTGGAACTACCGGTTCATGCAGACCTCGCTGCGCCGCGAGGCCGAGCGCTCCCGCCGCTACCAGCGGCCCTCCGCGCTCCTGGCGATCGACCTCGACCGGTTCAAGTCCGTGAACGACACGTACGGGCACCCCGTCGGCGACCAGGTCCTCACCGAGCTCGCCCGCCGCATCACCGGCCAGATCCGCGAAGTGGACCTCGCGTTCCGCCACGGCGGCGAGGAGTTCATGGTCCTGCTCCCCGAGACCGACGCGACCGGCGCGACCGCGGTCGCCGAGCGCCTGGGCCGCTCCGTCGCCGCCCGCCCCTTCAAGGTCAACGACGCCTCCGGCGGGCGCGAACTGCACGTCACCGTCTCCATCGGCGTCGCCGTCCTCGGCGAGCACGCCGACACCGCCGGAGAGATCCTCGCGGCCGCCGACGAGGCCCTCTACGCCGCGAAAGCCGCAGGACGCGACACATGGAGAGTGGCAGCCTGATGCGAAGCATCAGTCTGGTTCGGGGAAACGAGCGAAGCGAGTGGTCGGGCGGGGTGACGGGTGCGGGAGGGTGGCCTCCGTGTGAAGACCGTTCACCGTCTGTTCTCCAGGGTGGCCGAGACCTGACGGAGCGTGCCCACGATACCCTCGCCATATGCCAGATACCGCGCCCCGCGCCACGAAAGCAGTCATTCCCGTGGCGGGCAACGCCACCCGCTTCCTGCCGGTCACCAAGGCCGTCCCCAAGGAACTCCTCCCGATCGTCGACACGCCGGTCCTCCAGTACATCGTGGAGGAGGCCGCCGCCGCCGGGCTCGCCGACGTCGCGCTGGTGACCGCCCGCGGCAAGGACGCGATCACCGACTACTTCGACGTCCGCCCCGACCTCGAAGAGGCCCTCGCCGCCAAAGGCAAGGACGACGTCATCGCCGCCGTCAAGGCCCCCGAGCAGATCGCCGACGTCCACGCCATCCGCCAGGGCCGCGCCAAGGGCCTCGGCCACGCCGTCGGCCGCGCCGCCGCCCACGTCGGCGACGAGCCCTTCGCGGTCCTCCTCGGCGACGAGTTCTACGACGTGGACGACAAGCTCCTCCCGCGCATGATCGACCTCCAGAGCGAGACCGGCGGCATCGTCCTCGCCCTCCTGGAAGTCCCCGAGTCCGAGGTCTCCCGGTACGGCGTCGCCTCGGTCCGCTCCACCGACACGCCCGACATCGTCGAAGTCACCGGAATGGTCGAGAAGCCCGCCCGCGAGGACGCGCCGTCCAATCTCATCCTCATCGGACGCTACGTCCTGCCCGGCGCGATCTTCGCCGAACTCGACCGCACCGAGCCCGGCAGCGGCGGCGAAATCCAACTCACCGACGCCATGGACGCCATGCGCGCCAACGGAACCCCCGTCCACGCCGTGATCCTCCGGGGCCGCCGGTACGACACCGGGCAGCCCGTCGAGTACCTCCAGACCCTCGTCGAGCTCGCCAGCCGACGCGACGACTTGCCCGGCTTCAACGCCTGGCTGCGCGAATTCAGTGCGACACTGGACTGACCGCACCGCCGCCAGGCGGCGCATTCGAGTTTCTGACCGACGGGGGGATGAGGAGAGATGGGGACCGGCGACGCGACGCCATTGGCCGACTTCCTGTCGAAGGCGCTGGCGCTCGTCCGACCCCTGCCCCCGGTCGACATCGACATGACCCAGTCGACCGGGTCGGTCCTCGCCGAGAACGCGGTCAACCCCGGGCCGCTCCCCGCCTTCGACTACGCCGCGATCGACGGCTACGCGTGCGCGGCCGACGACATCGCGGGCGCGAGCCCCGAACGGGGCGTGGGCCTGAAGGTCCTCGGCGACCTCGCCGCGTCCTCGTGGCGCCCGGTGCGCCTGGTCGCGGGCACGTGCTTCTCGGTCGCCGCGGGGGCCGCGCTCCCCGTGGGCGCCGACATCGTGGTCCCGCTCGCGTGGACCGACGAGGGCATGGCGACGGTGGACGTCCGCCAGGCGCCCCGCCGCGGGCACGGCGTGCGCCGCATGGGCTCCGAGCGGGCCGCGGGCGAGATCCTCGCCCACGAGGGCCGCCGCGTCACCCCGCAGCTCGTGGGGCTCCTCGCGGGCGCCGGGATCGCCGACGTCGTCGTGAGGCCCACGCCGCGCGTCGTCGTCATCGCCACCGGCGACGAGCTCGTGGACACCGGCCGCCCCTCCCAGCCCGGCCAGCTCATCGACGTCAACTCGCACCTGGTGACCGCCGCGGCCTCCGAGGCGGGCGCCCACGCGTACCGCGTCGGCATCTGCGACGACGAGCCCGACGCGCTGCGCTCGGTCCTCGACGACCAGATCCTCCGCGCCGACCTCGTCATCACCACCGGCGGCACCGGCACCGGCCCCGGCGACATGGTCCGGCGCACGTTCTCGCGCGACGGCGCCGTCGACTTCTCGCCGATCGCCGTGTACCTGTGCGAGACCATGGGCTTCGGAACGATCGGCCCCGAGGAGGTCCCCGTCGTGTGCCTCCCCGGCGACCCCGTCGCCGCGACCATCGCGTTCGAGGTCGTCGCCCGCCCGCTCATCCAGCGGCTCGCGGGCGCCGAGCCGGTTTTCCGGCCCAGCGTGCGCGCCAACCTGACCGAGCCCGTATCCTCACCGAGCGGACTCAGGGAGTTCCGCCCCGTCCGCGTCGCCGAGCGCCGCGGCGGCGGCTACACCGTCGCACCGCTCGGTGCCACCTCATACACGCTCTCCGGTCTCGCCGAGGCCACCGGCCTGATGACGATCGGCGAGAACGCGACCCGGGTGCCCGCCGGGTCCACGGTGGACGTGCTCCTGCTCGACAGGAACCGATGACCCACACCGACATCCAGCCGGACGGCCCCCGATGACCGTCCCACGAACGCAGTTGGACCCAGACCGATGACCCTTTCCAACCCCGGATGGCCGGTGCACCTCGAACACGAGCAGGTGAGCGTCCGGCCCTTCCGCCGCTCCGACGCCAACCGCTGGTCCGAACTGCGCCGCGCCAACGAGGCCTGGCTCGCCCCTTGGGAGCCCGGCACCGGCACCACCTGGCATGAAGCCCACTCGCCCGCCGCGTTCCGCGCGATGCTGCGCAGCCTCAAGCGGTCCGTCAAGGACGGCACCAGCTGGCCCCTCGCGGTCTGCTGGGACGGCAAGCTCGTCGGCGGCCTCACCGTCGGCAACATCGTGCGCCGCGCCTTCGGCTCCGCCTACGCGGGCTACTGGATCGACCGCGGCCACGCCGGGCGCAACATCACCGCGACCGCGCTCGCGCTCGTGGTGGACCACGCGCTCACCGTCGGCCGCCTGCACCGCATCGAAGTGAACATCCGGCCCGAGAACGGGCCCTCGAACCGCGTCGCCGAGAAGCTCGGCCTGCGCCGCGAGGGCCTCCACAAGCGGTACCTGTACATCGACGGCGACTGGCGCGACCACTACGGGTACGCCGTCACCGCCGAGGAGGTCGTCTCGGAGCGCATGGTCGACCGCTTCGAGCGCCTCAAGCGCGCCGAGGCCGAGCGCCCCGCGTCCTCGTCCTAGTCGCGTGCCGTGAGGACGATCGGCCCGTCCTCGGTGATCGCGACGGTGTGCTCCATGTGCGCGCCGCGCGAGCCGTCGGCGCTGCGCAGCGTCCACCCGTCGGGGTCGTAGACGATCTCGTCGGTGGTCTGGAGGAACCACGGCTCGATCGCGATGACCAGGCCCGGCTTGAGCTTCATGCCCCGGCCGGGGCGGCCGTCGTTGGGCACGTGCGGGTCGCCGTGCATGGTCCGGCCCACGCCGTGCCCGCCGAACTGGGTGTTCACGCCGAGGCCGTCGCCGCGCGCCACGGTGGCGATGGCGTGCCCGACGTCCCCGAGCTTGTTCCCGGCGACCGCCGCGCCGATGCCCGCTTCGAGCGCGCGCGTGGTGGTGTCGATGAGCCGCAGGTCCTCGTCCTTCGCCTTGCCGACCACGACCGACAGCGCCGAGTCCGCGACCCAGCCGTCCACCTCGGCCGCGAAGTCGAAGCTCACCAGGTCGCCGTCCTTGAGCTTGTAGTCGTGGGGGAGGCCGTGCAGGACCGCGTCGTTGACGGAGGTGCACAGGACCTTCCCGAAGGGGCTCCCGCCGAACGAGGGGTGGTAGTCGACGTAGCAGGAGACCGCCCCGGCCTCCTTGATCCTGCGGGCCACCAGGTCGTCGAGGTCCAGGAGGTTCATGCCGACGTCGGCGGTGCGCGCCAGCTCCGAGAGCGTGGCGGCCACGAAGCGGCCCGCCGGGCGCATCGCTTCGATCTCGGCGGGGGAGTACAGCTCGATCATCGTCGGCCTTCCATAGGGTTCCGGTATTTGTATACCGGTACTATAATACCGGTATGATCCGACCGCCGCTGAGGCCCGAAGAGCACGACCGCGGCCGCGCCCTCGGCCGGGCGCTGCGCACGGCCCGCGGTCCGCGCAGCCTCCCCGACGTCGCCGCCGAGGCCGGGATCTCCCCGGAGACGCTGCGCAAGATCGAGACCGGCCGCATCGCCACACCGGCGTTCTTCACCATCATGGCCCTCTGCGACGCCCTCGGCGTGGCCCCCGACCAACTCCTCGAAGTGGCCGAACATCCCATCACCGGTTGATGACCAGGTCACGCCGGTTTACGTTCGTAAACGCTCGCTTTTGAGCACGGGTTAGGCTCTCGCCGTGGATGCCGCGACCCAACTCCCGACCGTGGGCATGATCGGTGCCGGCCAACTGGCCCGCATGACCCATCAAGCCGCCATCGCCCTCGGCCAGAGCCTCAAGGTCCTCGCGGGCGACCCGGCCGAGAGCGCCGCCGTCGTCGCCCCCGCGACCGTGCTCGGCGACTACCGCGACGTCGAGGACCTCCGCGGCTTCGCCAAGGGCTGCACCGTGGTCACCTTCGACCACGAGCACGTCCCCCAGGAGGCGCTCCAGGCCCTCGTCGCCGAAGGCGTCGACGTCCAGCCCCGCCCCGAGGCCCTCCTCTACGCGCAGGACAAGCACGCCATGCGCACCCGCCTCACCGGCCTCGGCCTCCCGCAGCCGCGCTGGGCCCCCGTCGACTCCATCTCCGACGTCGAGGCCTTCGGCCTCCCCTGCGTCCTCAAGGCCGCGACCGGCGGCTACGACGGCAAAGGCGTGTGGATGGTCGACACGCCCGGCGACGCGCAGGCCGTCCTCGCCTCCGGCATCCGCCTCATCGCCGAGGAGCGCATGCCCCTCCAGCGCGAGCTCGCGATCCAGGTCGCGCGGTCCCCGCGCGGCGAGACCGCCGTCTACCCCGTCGTGGAGACCGTCCAGACCGGCGGCATCTGCACCGAGGTGATCGCCCCCGCGCCGCACCTCGACCCCGCCGTCGCCGCGCAGGCCAAGGAGATCGGCGAGACCGTCGCCCGCGAACTCGGCGTGGTCGGCATGCTCGCCGTCGAGCTGTTCCAGACCTCCAAGGGCCTGTTCGTCAACGAGCTCGCGATGCGCGCCCACAACTCCGGCCACTGGACCATCGAAGGGGCCGAGACCAGCCAGTTCGAGCAGCACCTGCGCGCCGTCCTCGACTACCCGCTCGGCTCGACCGCCCCGGTCACGCCGTACACCGTCATGGCGAACGTCCTCGGCGGCGCGCCCGGCGGCCCGCGCCTGGACGAGCGGCTCCAGCACCTCCTCGCCGACGACCCCGGCGCGCACGTCCACCTCTACGGCAAGGCCGTCCGGCCGGGCCGCAAGATCGGCCACGTCACCGTCCGCGGCGACGACCCCGACCTCCTGCGGCGCCGCGCCCTGCGCGCCGCCAAGTGGCTCCAGGAAGGCGAGTAATGACAGAGCAGCAGCCGCGCGTCGGCGTCATCATGGGCTCGGACTCCGACTGGCCCGTCATGGAAGCGGCCACCGCCGCCCTCGACGAGTTCGGCGTCCCCTACGAGGTCCGCGTGGTCTCCGCCCACCGGACCCCCCACGGGATGCTCAGCTACGCCGACTCCGCCGCCGGGCGCGGCCTCCAAGCGATCATCGCGGGCGCCGGCGGCGCCGCCCACCTCCCCGGCATGGTCGCCTCCGCGACCCCGCTCCCCGTCATCGGCGTCCCCGTGCCCCTCAAGCACCTCGACGGCATGGACTCCCTCCTCTCGATCGTCCAGATGCCCGCGGGCATCCCCGTCGCCACCGTCTCCGTCGCCGGGGCCCGCAACGCCGGCCTCCTCGCCGTCAGAATCCTCGCCGCCGCCGACCCCGACCTCCGCGCCAAGATGGAGGCCTTCCAAGTCGACCTCGAACGAATGGTCGCCCAAAAAGACGCCAACCTCCGCTACAAACTCACCCACCCCGAATAAGCGGTGGCGCGCCGACAGGGCCGGTGTCTAGCCTCGGCGGATGAGTGGACTGCATCCGACCGGCGGGTATGAGCACGTGACGATCGTCGAGGCGGGACGGCTCGCGTTCCTGGCCGGGCAGTGCCCGGTCGACGGGGACGAGCGGGTCGTCGGGGTCGGGGACCTGGAGCGGCAGATCGAGCAGGTGGCTGCCAACTGCCTTGCGGCGCTGGCGCATGCGGGCGCGAAGCCCGAGGACGTGGTCCGGTCGATCGTGTACGTGGTGAGCAGCGAGAGCAACGTGGTCGGCGGCGCCTGGCACCGGCTCTCGGAGCACCCCGAGCTCGGCCCGGCGTTTAAGGCCGCCAGCACCGTCACGGGCGTCACCGCGCTCGGCTACCAGGACCAGCTCATCGAGGTCGACCTCACCGCGAAGCTGGACTAGACCTCGGCGCAGAGGATTGCGACGTGGTCTCCGGCGAGGCGGGTCGCTACCAGGGTGGCTTCGTTGGGGCCCTTGAGTTTGAGTTGTCTTCTGAGGGCGGCGGGGTCGATGCCGGTGCCTCGTTGCTTGATGGTGAGGCGGCCGATTCCCCTTTCGGCGAGGAGGGGCTTGAGCTTCTTGGGGTGGAGGGGCCAGACCTCTCCGACCTTCCAGCGGCGGGCGAACGGGGATTCGGCGAGGGTGTCGCTGTAGAGGTAGGCGATCTCCTCGCTTCCCGTGCGGGCGTTCAGGGTCTCGGCGAGTTCGGCCACCAGGCCCGCCCTGATCACGGCGCCGTCGGGTTCGTAGAGGTAGTCGGCGACGTCGCCCACCTCGGCCCGTTCCTCCCCGGTTCCCGTCAGCTCGTGCCACTCGCCCGCTTTGAGCAGGCTCGCGCGTCTCGGGACCTCGGCGGCCTCGCCCAGCCACAGGCAGGCCTCCACGACGTCGCGGTCCACCGAGACCCATTCGGCTTCGGCGCCCGCGGGGATCCAGTCGTGGGAGATGCCGGGGCCGAGCTTGACGGCGGCGAAGCGCGCGGTGCGGAGGCGGGCGAGGAGCGGGTCCAGGGGCGGGGAGTAGTCGGCCGGGTTGAAGTTGCGGGTGCGGCCGGAGCGGCGGGCCGGGTCGGCGAAGGCGGACTCGGCGAGGGGGGTTTCGAGGGCGTCGGCGACGGTCACCCGGACCGGGAGGCCCAGGGCCGCGGCGTTCGCCGCCGCGTAGCCCGCGGTCGCCTCGCTCATGTCGACCGCTTCGACCGCCATGCCCGCCTGCGCGAACGCCAGGGCTTCGGTGCCCAGGCCGCAGCACAGGTCCGTGACCTCGTGGACGGCTGCGGCGAAGCGGGCCGCCCTGCGCTGCGCCACCGGCCAGCGCGTGGCCTGCTCCAGGCCCGCCCTGGTGAAGTACAGCCGGGGGGCGAGGTCGCCGAACTTGGCGCGGGCGTGGCGCCGCAGGTCCGCGAGGGTCAGGGCCGCGGCGGCAAGGTCCGGGTCGATCCCGGCCTTGCGGAGGGCGAGCGGGGCGCGGTCGCCGTCGCGTTCGAGGGCTTCGGCGGCGCGGGTCTGGAGCCCGGGGTCGGCGAGGAGGGCGTTGGGCAGGCTCGTTTCCACGGGACCATGGTATGACCTGTGAGACCCGTTGTTGACGCCCCCACCTGGGCGAACTAACGTCGGCCTTAGCACTCGCAGGACGAGATTGCTAAGCGCTATGATCGCTTTGGCACTCTCTCCGTGAGAGTGCCAGCCACGGGCCGGTGCCTCGGCACCCGCGACGACGAGACCCGCGCTGTCGTGGCGGACATCCGCACTGCACAGAACAGGTTTGGAGAAACCAAGTGAGCAAGGCTGCCATCAAGCCGCTGGGCGACCGCATCGTGGTCCAGGCGAACGAGGCCGAGACCACCACCGCTTCCGGTCTCGTCATCCCCGACACCGCCAAGGAGAAGCCCCAGGAGGGCACCGTCCTCGCCGTGGGCCCGGGCGCCTTCGACGACAAGGGCAACCGCCTCCCGATCGACGTGAAGGTCGGCGACACCGTCATCTACTCCAAGTACGGCGGCACCGAGGTCAAGTACAACGGCGAGGAGTACCTCGTCCTGTCCTCGCGCGACGTCCTCGCGGTCGTCGAGCAGTAGAGCGCGCACCGGGCCCTCGCCAGAGGGCCCGTCCGCGTTCCTAGGAAAGGGAACCAATGCCGAAGATTCTCAACTTCGCCGAGGACGCGCGGCAGAACCTGCTGAGCGGTATCGACCAGCTCGCCGACACCGTGAAGGTCACGCTGGGCCCGAAGGGCCGCAACGTGGTCCTCCAGCGGTCCTTCGGCGCGCCGCTGATCACCAACGACGGCGTGACGATCGCCAAGGAGATCGAGCTCTCGGACCCGTACGCCAACCTCGGCGCGCAGCTGGTCAAGGAGGTCGCCACCAAGACGAACGACGTCGCGGGCGACGGCACCACCACCGCGACCGTGCTGGCGCAGAAGATGAGCCGCGCGGGGATCAAGGCGGTCACGGCCGGGGGCAACCCGATCGCGATCCGCAAGGGCATCGAGGCCGCGGCGAACGCCGTGTCCGAGGAGCTGCTGCGCCAGGCCATCGAGATCTCCGACCACGAGCACATCGCGCAGGTCGCGGCCGTGTCGGCGCAGGACCCGGAGATCGGCGAGCTCATCGCGAAGGCGATGGACGTCGTCGGCGCCGAGGGCGTCATCTCGGTCGAGGACGGCTCCAGCCTGGAGACGATCCTCGAAGTGACCGAGGGCATGCAGTTCGACAAGGGCTTCATCTCCCCGAACTTCATCAACGACCAGGACTCGCGCCAGACGGTCTTCGAGGACCCGTACATCCTCATCACCAACGCGAAGATCTCCTCGATCGAGGAGCTCCTGCCGGTGCTGGAGAAGGTCATCGAGACCTCGAAGCCGCTGCTCATCATCGCCGAGGACGTCGAGGGCCAGGCCCTCGCGACCCTGACGGTGAACGCCCTGCGCGGGACGCTGCGCGTGTGCGCCGTCAAGGCCCCGGCCTTCGGCGACCGCCGCAAGGCGATCCTGGGCGACATCGCGACCCTGACGGGCGCCGAGGTGGTCTCCTCGGAGATCGGCCTGGAGCTCAAGGCCGCGGACCTGTCGCACCTGGGCCGGGCCCGCCGCGTCACCGTCTCCAAGGACGCCACCACGATCGTGGACGGCGGGGGCGAGCGCGACGAGGTGGACGCCCGCATCGCGCAGATCAAGCAGCAGGCCTCCACGACCGAGTCGTCCTGGGACCGCGAGAAGCTGGAGGAGCGTCTCGCGAAGCTCTCCGGCGGCGTCGCCGTCATCCAGGTCGGCGCGGCCACCGAGGTCGAGCTGAAGGAGCGCAAGCACCGCATCGAGGACGCGGTCAACGCGACCAAGGCCGCGGTCGAGGAGGGCATCGTCGCCGGCGGCGGCGCGGCCCTGGTCCACGCGATCGCGGTCCTCGACAAGGTGGAGCTCGCCGACCCGGAGGCCCGCGTGGGCCTCAAGATCGTCGCGGCCGCCCTGTCGGAGCCGCTGCGCCAGATCGCCGCGAACGCGGGCGAGTCGGGCGACGTGGTCGTGGCGACGGTCGCGGGCAAGGGCTGGCGCGAGGGCTGGAACGCGGCCACCGACACCTACGAGGACCTGGTCTCGGCCGGCATCCCCGACCCGGTGAAGGTCACGCGCAACGCCGTCCTGAACGCCGCCTCGATCGTGGGCCTCGCGCTCACCACCGAGGTGACGATCGTGGACAAGCCCGAGGAGGAAGAGGAGACCGCCGGTCACGGCCACTCCCACTCCCACGGGCACTCGCACTAAGCCCGGGATCTCCTGAGCGACAAGCGAATACGACGAGGGGCGCCGACGATGTCGGCGGCCCTTCCGCGTGCCCGGAGGCGGGGCCCGGGCTTCTGGACGCCCGCGGAACCGCAAGTGTCAACATCCCGACAGTTTGTCGCGCGGCTGTCGGGAAACCGATAGAGTTCAAGAGCCTTCGCGGCCTTTGGGGATCGGAGCCGCGAAGGCACTTTTACGCCTGATTCAAGGCGTTACGCGGGTGCGTCCCGCACCCGCAGCTCCCGCATCCGGTTGAGCGCCGCGGCCACCTCGAACCGCCTGGGCACCGCGAAGTCCGCGTCCCGCACCCGCAGCAGCACCTCCTGGCCCTCCGCGTCGAGCGCCGCGTCCAAGCGGTCCAGCGCCTCCGCGACCGTGGCCTCCCCGTCGATCCACCCCTGCCGCACCGCGGCCTCGATCGCGTACCCGATCCCGGCGGTCATGGAGTGGTCGGTGATCTGCTCGACGGCCCGCACGTCGATCTCGGACTCCCCGAACCGCAGCCCGTCGGTGTCGTCGGCGCGGATCTTCTGCTTCCCGCGCGACTCGGAGCTCACCGACCGCGGGTCGATGACGCGCGGGCGCGGCGTCCGGAACCCCTCGGCCTCGACCCGCCGCCCGGTCGGCTTGGCCGCCAGGGCCTTCGCGCGCTCGGTGACGTCCTCGGGGACGTACGCGTCCATGAGCACCACGCGGTCGGCGACGTCCATGTAGTCGCCGGAGCCGCCCATGACGAGCACGACCGCGACGCCGTGCTCGTCGGCCATCGACCGCACCACGTCGACCAGGGGCGTCAGCGGCTCGCGGTCCTTCGCGACGAGCTCCTGCATGCGCGCGTCGCGGATCATGAGGTTCGTGGCGGCCGTGTCCTCGTCGATGAGCAGCACGCGCGCACCGGCTTCGAGGGACTCGACGATCGCGGCGGCCTGCGAGGTGGACCCGGAGGCGTTCTCGGTGGAGAAGTGCCGCGTGTCGTCCCCCGAAGGCAGGTGGTCGACGAACGCGTGGACGTCGACGCCGGTGACCGCGCGCCCGTCCTCGGCCCGGACCTTGACCGCGCCCCGGTCGGCGACGACGAAGTCGCGCCCGTCCCCGGGCACGTGGTCCCACACCCCGGACTCCAAGGCCCGCAGCAGGGTCGACTTGCCGTGGAAGCCGCCGCCGACGATGAGCGTGACGCCCGGCGCGATCCCCATGCCCCGGACCCTGCCCGCGTGCGGCAGCTCCACCTCGACCGCGAGCGAGTCGGGGGAGCGGAACGGCACCCCCTTCTCCAGCGGCCGGTCGTCCACTCCGGACCGCCTCGCGAGCATCGCCCCGTCGGCGACGAACGCGACGAGTCCGATATCCGACACCTGCTTCCGCAGGGCCGCAACGTCATCGGCGTGGCGCACCCACGCGCCGGCTTCGCTCTCGCCGACGGCGAGCGCGTCGTCCGCCGCGTCCGGCAGGTCGTCGCACAGCAGCCGCGCGGCCTGGCGTCCGGCGATGCGCCGCCCGTGCCCCGGGAACTGCGCGCCGAGGCGGAACACGACCGACCCGTCCTCCCCGACCTGGCACGACGCGCGCCGCAGGATCTCCTGGCCGCCCGCGTCGATCCGCAGGTCCCTTGTCGGACATGCCTTCCGGAACCGCTTCGCGAGGAGCACCGCGAGGGCGCGGCGCCGCTCCTCGGTCGCGTACCACTCCGGCAGGAGGTCCGCGGTCTCGGCGTCGAAGCGCAGCTCGACGCGGCTCGGCGGGGCGAACGGATCGGACTGGACTTTCAAAATGTCCAGAATCGCCGGTCCTGTCCACCATTTGCCACGCAAGGATTTATATCGGCCGTAACTCGTACCTTCCAGGGCCGTTAGTTCGTTAGACAGGTCATGGCGAGGTGGATGTGAACGATGATCACCAAAATCGCGGGACTCGGCCCGGTGCTGTCGTCCGCCTCTTCGCTGTGTCATGCCCCCAGTTTCCCATCAGGGTCGAGGTCTTCGCGTCAGCGAACCCGAACACCATGCGTCCACGCCTCTTCCCGGAATCCTCGAAAAGTCACTCGAAAAATTCGCGCGAACTCGCGTCATGGCGGCGGACCGCCTGCGTGCTGGATACAGAGAGACACGCACGGCCTACCGCACCGAAAGGTAGAACAAAGTGAGAACCGTACTGGTCTGTGTTAAGACTCCTCAAGCCGGACAGAAGATCTCGGCCTGCGCGACCCGCATGGGCCTGGCGCAGGCGGTCAAGTCGGTCGAGGGATCGCCCGAGCTGTTCCTTGAGCTCGGCCGCCGCCAGGTGGACGTGGTGCTGGTCGACGTCGGCCTCGCCGCCCCGGACCCGGTGAAGTTCGTCAAGACCGTCCGCGCCCGCTCCCCGCGCACCGGGGTCCTCCTGTCCGGCGCTGCGGACCCCCGTACCGCCGCGATGGTCGTGGCCGCGGGCGCCCGGGGCGTCATCCGCACCCCGTCCAACAACTCCGACGACCTCCTGGTGGCCCTCGCCCAGGCGATCATGTTCGCCTCCCCGAGCCTCCAGCGCGTCACCGAGACCGTCCCGAGGCAGCGCTCGACCCTCCAGGGCATGAAGCTGACCGAGCGCGAGCTCCAGGTCCTGCGCGGCATGTCCGAGGGCAAGTCCAACGCCGAGATCGGGCGCGACCTGTTCGTCTCCGAGGACACCGTCAAGACCCACGCGCGGCGCATGTTCCGCAAGCTCGGCGCGCGCGACCGGGCCCACGCGGTGGCCGAGGCCTTCCGCTCGGGACTGGTCTGCTAGTCCGCATCCACTGAGGACTGACGCGGCGCCGTCCGGCAGGAGCGGCACCACCGCGGGGAGCTGGCAGGCCCCCGCCGGGTTCAGTCCGGATCGGCAAGCGCCAGAAGGACCTCGTCGCCTCCCGGAGTGGCGACGAGCTGAAGTCCGACCGGGAGGTCCTCGACCAGCCCGGCCGGAAGGGCCAGCCCGGGGGCACCGGCGAGCCCTGCGATGCACGTCAAGCGCACGATCGCCTCGCGGTCGGGTTCCTCACCGATCAGCGGCGCGGGTCCGGGCGCGGCGGGGATCGCGAGCGCGGTGCCCTCGGGGAGCCGGTCCCTGACGAGCGCCACCACGCCGCTGCGGACCCGCTGCGCCCGCGTCACCTCGGCGCTGGTCAGCTTCGCCGCGTTGGCGAAGCGCGCCTTGACGCCCGGCCCGAACTCGGGCCGGGACGCCTCGATCCACGCGCCGTGCGCCTGCCACGCCTCCCAGGCCTGGAGCACGGCGTACGCGCGCCTGGCGTTCTCCAGCGGCGCCACGGCGGGCGCCGCCTCGTGGACGAGCCCGAACTGCGGGTCGTCGAAGAACGGCGACGTGTCCACCTCCAGGCCGAACGCCTCGACCGCGGGCATCACCGCCGCGCGCGTCGCGGGCGCGATCTCGTCCCAGATGTCGCCGGGCGCCAGGAGCCTGCGGATCGGCGCGTGGTCCTCGGCGGGCTCGTCGAGGAGCACCTGCATGGCCAGGCGCAGCGTGTGCGCGTCCCTGGTGAGCACGCCCGCGGTGTCGAACGTCGGCGCGAGCGGCACGGCCCCGCGCAGGCTCACCCGCTCGTGCGTGGGCCGCAGCCCGTACAGCCCGCAGTAGGACGCGGGGACCCGGATCGACCCGCCGGTGTCGGTGCCGAGCCCGATGTCCGCCAGCCCCAGCGCGACCGCCGACGCCGAACCGGACGACGACCCGCCGGGCACGCGGCCGGGCGCGGCCGGGTTCTCGGGGGTCCCGTAGTGGAAGTTCGAGCCGTTGAGGCTCCACGCGAGCTCGTCGGTGACGGTCTTTCCCACGACGCGTGCGCCCGCCGCGCGCAGCAGCGCCACGGCCTCGGCGTCGGCCTCCGGCGGCACGTGCGTCTCCAGCCAGCGCGGATTGCCTGCGCCCGTGGGCGTCCCGGCCAGGTCGAACAGGTCCTTGACGGCGAGCCGGAGCCCTTCGAGGGGCCCGGCGGAGCCGGTGCCTTCGTAGACGACGCTGTCCTCCACGAGGGCGATGAACGGGTCAGTCAAGATCCAACTCCTTGGGCAGCGTGACGTGGGCGCCTTTGACGAGGTCGACGACCTGCGAGATCCGCACGTCCACGGCCGCGCTCAGGTACGCGAGCGCGACGGGCCCGGGGATGCCGCGCCGCTCCCGCAGGAACGCGAGCGCGGCCCGGGTCGCCTTCCGGACGGCCTCGTCCAGGTCCTCGTCGAGCCCCGTCGTGATCCAGTGTTCCCCGGTCTCGGCGTACGGGCCGCCAAGGGCCGCGGCGAGTCTCCTCACGTCGGGGTCCGCGTGCACCGTCAGCCGCAGCACCGCGCGCAGCGGCGCCTCGAACGCGGTGAGCGCGACCTCGCCGTCCCCCTGCGAGAAGTGCGGGTCGCCGCAGTAGAACGACGCGCCCGGGACGGCCACAGGCAGGTAGAGCTTCGCGCCCTCGCCGAGCAGCCGGATGTCGAGGTTCCCGCCGTGCGGGCCCGGCGGCACCGAGTGGACCGGGTCGGCCGTGTCCGGCGCGGTGCCCATGATCCCCAGGAACGGCGCGAGGCCGAACCGCAGCGACCTGCCGTCGCCCACGGGGATCACGCCGCGCCCGCGGCCGTCGACCGTGGCGACGGTGCTCACGGTGCCCTCGCCGAGCGGGTACTCCCCGGCGAGCGCGCCGCGCCCGTGCCGGTTGCTGACCACCCCGTACGGGGCGCGCCGCTCCAGTTGCAGCACTTCCACTTCGAGGACGTCGCCGGGCTCGGCCCCGGCCACGTGGACCGGTCCGGTGACGACGTGTGGCCCGGCCCCTTGCGCGCGCACGCATTCGCGGGCGATGCGCACGGCGTCGTCGAGGACCTCCCCGATCCCGTTGGCGCCGAAGAACGCCGCCGGGTCGCCGCCCTGGTCCTCAAGCAGCCCTTCATGGCTGACGGTGTCGATGCACACGGTCTCGCCGGAGCGGACCTTCAGGACCGGCGCGGACGCCGCGTTCGGGAGGCGCCCCCACTGGACGGTGTCGGGCCGGGACGGCAGGTAGTGGTCGGCGCGGACGAAAGCGGCGCGGTCGAAGGAGGCGAGCGGCTGGAGGAGCGTCATGGGGCGGCACCGCGTTCCGGGGGCGAGGGAGTGTATACGAGAATGGTGGCCTGATCGTAGTGGAGGGAATCCATGGCTGGGGACAAGGGTCCGCGGCGGGCGCCGCAGGAAGCGGTGCGCGCGGTCCGCGAGGACATCATCCGGGGCGTGTTCGCCCCCGGCGAGCGGCTCACCGAGGACGCCCTCGCGGCGCGGTACGGCGTCTCGCGCGTGCCCGTCCGCGAGGCCCTGCGGGTCCTCGAAGCCGAGGGGTTCGTCGAGGCCAAGCCCTACGTCGGGGTCTTCGTCAAGGAGCTGAGCGAGGCCGAGGCGGAGGACCTGCTGGAGCTGCGGTCGGTGATCGAGCCGATGTGCGCGGCCCGCGCTGCCCGCAACCGCACCCCCGAGCAGCTCGGACGCCTGAAGGAACTGGTGAACCTCGGCTGGGACGCGGTGCGCGAGGGCCGCCTCGAAGAGGTGCCGCGCCTGAACTCCCGCTTCCACGAGGTCATCGCCGAGGCCTCCGGCTCGGAGGTCCTCGGCCAGATGATCCGCCAGCTCAGCCAGAAGATCGCGTGGGTCTACGCGGTCGGCCTGACGCTGCGCGCCGAGGACTCCTGGCGCGAGCACGAGGAGATCCTCGCGGCCCTGTCCGCCGGGGACGCCGACCGCGCCTCGGGCCTGCTCGGGCAGCACATCCTGCGGGCCACCACGGCCTACCGCAGGCGCCTGCGGCCGGAGGCCTGAACGCCTCCCGAACCCCGCCGCGACACGTTGTATACGATTGGGTCCGCCACCGTTCCCGGAAGGACCCCATGGACCCGCAACACCTCGCCCTGCTGCTCGCCGCCGGATTCGGGGCGGGCCTGTGCAACGCCATCGCCGGAGGCGGCAGCCTCCTGACGTTCCCGGCGCTGCTCGCGATCGGGCTCCCGCCGGTCCCCGCCACCGTCACCAACGCCGTGTCCGTGTGGCCCGGGTACGCCGGGAACGCCTTCGCGCTTCGCAAGCACCTCACCGGGTTCCGGCCGGTCCTCGCGCGCCTGGTCGCCGTCGCCGCCGTCGGCGCGGTCGGCGGCACCGTCGCCCTCCTCGCGGCCCCGCCGGAGGTCTTCACCGCGCTCGTCCCGTACCTGATCCTCTCGGCCACCGCCCTGTTCGCGTGCCAGCCGCTCATCACCCGCCGCCTCGCCGCCCGCGGCGGCGGCCCCTCGGCGCCCCTGCTCTACGCGGGCGTCTTCATCGGCGGCGTCTACGGCGCGTACTTCAACGGCGGCATGGGGATCGTGTTCCTCACCGCGCTCGCCCTCGGCATCGACGCCGTCATCGGGCGGCTCAACGGCCTCAAGGCGCTCCTGGCGCTCACCACCGGGACCGCCGCGATGGTCTCCGTCTCGATCTTCGGCCCGGTCGACTGGCTCGCCGTCCTGATCCTCGCGCCCGCGTGCCTCCTCGGCGGCTTCGCGGGCGCGCGGCTCGCCGACCGCCTCCGGCCGATCGTCTTCCGCGTCGTCGTCATCGCGTTCGGCACCGCCGCCGGGGCCGCGATGCTCCTCACCTGACCGAAAGGACCCCCATGACCGACCTCCTCCTCAGGAACGGCCGCCCCTGGACCCCCGGCCTGCCCCTCCGCTCCGCCGACATCGCCGTCGCCGGCGGCCGCATCGCCGCGGTCGGCCCCGGCCTCGACCTCGAAGCGGCCGAGGTGATCGACCTCGACGGCGCGATCGTCCTCCCCGGCCTCGTGGACGCCCACTGCCACCTCGACAAGACCATGTTCGGCGGCCCCTGGACCCCCAACACCGGCGGGCGCACCCTCGAAGGGCGCATCGCCAACGGCGAGGGCCGCCGCGCCGAGCTCGGCGTCCCCAGCGCCGACTACGCCGCGAACCTCCTGCGCGCCATGGCCGCCGCCGGGACCTCCTTCGTGCGCAGCCACATCGACATCGACCCCGAAGTGGGCCTCGGCGGCGTCGCGGCCGTGCGCGAGGCCGCCGCCCGCCTCTCCGGCGCCGTGGACGTCGAGCTCGTCGCCTTCCCCCAGGGCGGCCTGCTCACCCGGCCCGGCGTGCCCGCGCTCCTCGAAGCCGCGCTCGCCGACGGCGTCGGCACCGTCGGCGGCCTCGACCCCGCCGGGTTCGACCGCGACCCGACCGGCCAGCTCGACCTCCTCTTCGACCTCGCCGAGCGCCACGGCGCGAGCATCGACGTCCACCTCCACGACCGGGGCCTGCTCGGCGCGTGGGAGTACGAGCTCATCATCGAGCGCACCAAGGCCCTCGGCATGGCCGGGCGCGTCGCCATCAGCCACGCGTACGCCATGGGCGGCCTCGAACCCGACCACCGGCGGCGCATCGCCGAGGCCCTCGCCGAAGCGGGCGTCGCGATGATCACCTGCGCCGTCGGCGGCGCCCCCGTCGTCCCCGTGCAGGTCATGGCCGACGCGGGCGCGCTGCTCGCCCTCGGCAACGACGGCATCCGCGACCTGTGGACCCCGTACGGCGACGGCGACATGCTCCGCCGCGTCAACCAGGTGTCCTTCCGCGACCGGCTCATGTCCGACCCGGAGATCGAGCTCGCGCTCGCGGCCGGGACGCACGGCGGCGCGGCCGTCCTCGGGCTCGACGGGTACGGCCTCGCGGTCGGATGCAACGCGGACCTGTTCGCCGTGACCGCTTCGGCCCCAGCGGAAGCCGTGGTCAGCGTCCCGACGCGCAAGCTCGTCGTCAAGCGCGGCGCGGTCGTCGCCCGCGACGGCGTCCTCGCCGCCTGATCGTATACGAAACATCCGCGTCATCGTCCGGACCGGAGCCTGCAATGGTATACCGGTAGAACTTGAGTCATGAACGCACGGCTCAACTCCGAACACGGGCTTGGGCCGGGTCATGTATACGACCGCCTCGGGCGGTCGCGATGAGCATCGACCCGGCCCTCGCCTTCCGCGGGACCTCCCTGACCTTCGCGAACGGCACCCGCGCGCTCCACGACGTCGACCTGGAGATCCGCCCCGGCGAACTCGTCTCCCTCGTCGGCCCCTCCGGCTGCGGCAAGTCCACGATGCTCCGCCTCGCGGCCGGGTTCGAGACCGCCACCTCCGGCGCGGTCGAGGTCGGCGCCGGCCGCCTCGGCTACGTCTTCCAGGAGGCCACGCTCCTGCCCTGGCGCACCGTCGCCCGCAACGTCGAGCTCCCCGCCGAACTCGCCGGCGTCCCCAAGGCCGAGCGCCGCGCCGCCGCCCTCGACGCGATCGAACGGGTCGGCCTGGCGGACTTCGCGAAGCACCGCCCCTCCCAGCTCTCCGGCGGCATGCGCATGCGCGCCTCCATCGCCCGCGCGCTCACCGTCAAGCCCGAGCTGTTCCTCTTCGACGAGCCCTTCGGCGCCCTCGACGAGATCACCCGCCAGCGCCTCAACGAGGAGGTCGGCGGCCTCTTCGCGCGCGAGGGCTTCGCGGGCGTGTTCGTCACCCACTCGGTGCCCGAGTCGGTGTTTATGTCCACCCGCGTGGTCGTCCTGCGCGGCCAGCCCGGCGAGGTCGCCGCCGACATCCCCGTCCCCTTCGACTTCCCCCGCGACCCCGAGCTGCGCTACACGGCCGCGTTCGCCGACGTCGCCGCCGAGGTCTCGGCCGCCCTGCGCGGCACGAAGAGGGAGGTCGCCGCGTGACCGCCGTCCTCGACACCCCCGACACGGAAGCGCCGCAGGCGAAGTCACGCCCGAAGGTCCGCTGGCCCTTCAAGACCGCGCCCGTCCGCGTCCTCGCCCCGGTCGCCGTGTTCGCCCTGGTGATCGCCGCGTGGGCGGCCTCCAGCCACCTCCTCGTCCCCGAGGCGTCCCGGTTCCTGCTGCCGTCCCCGGAGGCCGTGGTCGCCGAGGGGCTCCTGGACCCGCTGGCGCGCACCGAGATCCTGACGGCCCTGTGGAACACCGTGCAGGTCGCCCTGTGCGGCCTGGCGATCGCGATCGTCCTCGGCGTGCTGTTCGCCGTGATCATGAGCCAGGCCCGGTGGGCCGAGTTCTCCCTGTACCCGTACGCCGTGGTGCTCCAGACGATCCCGATCCTCGCGGTGGTGCCGCTGTTCGGGTTCTGGTTCGGGTACGAGTTCGGGTCGCGGGTGATCGTGTGCGTCATGGTCTCGCTGTTCCCGGTCGTCACGAACACGCTCTTCGGCCTCAAGTCGGTCGCGGCCGCCGAGCACGACCTGTTCACCCTCCACGGCGCGACCCGCTTGCAGCGCCTGTGGAAGCTCCAGCTCCCGGCGGCCCTGCCCGCGATGATCTCCGGGTTCAAGATCTCCGGCGGCCAGGCGATCATCGGCTCGATCGTCGCCGACTTCTTCTTCCGCCAGGGCGTCCCGGGCGTCGGCCGCATGATCGACGTCTACCGCCAGCGCCTCGCCACCGAGGAGCTCCTCACGGCCCTCCTGCTGTCCTCGCTCGTCGGCCTGTGCCTGTTCTGGGCGTTCGACCTCCTCGCCGGACGCGTCGACCGCCTGCACGGCAAGCGATAACGCCCCTCACGATCCCCTTAGGAGTAACCCATGCACCGCAGATTCACCGCCGCCGCGGCGGCCCTCACCGGCGCGAGCCTCCTCGCCGCCTGCACCGCCACGACCGCCGACGTGCCCGCCCCCACCGGCGAGGGCGTCCTCGCCGACATCTGCCCCTCCACGATCGTCATCCAGACCGACTGGTTCGCCACCCCCGAGCGCGCCGCCGCGTTCCAGCTCGTCGGCCCCGACGGCACCGTGGACGTCGAGAAGGGCGCCTACACCGGGCCCCTCGGCGACACCGGCGTCAACGTCGAGGTCCGCCTCGGCGGCCCCTTCCTCGGCGGCCAGCCCGTGCCCGCGCAGATGTACCAGGACACCTCCATCACCCTCGGCTTCGTCCCCACCGACGACGCGGTGCGCGCCAACGCCGAGTTCCCGGTCACCGGCGTGTTCGCCTCGCTGGAGGTCACGCCGCAGATCGTCATGTTCGACCCGGCGACGTACGACGTCGACTCCTGGGACGACGTGAAGGCCACCGGCGCCCCCATCGTGTACACCGAGGGCAAGGTCTTCATGGACTACCTCATCGCCCAGGGCTACGTGGACCCCTCGCAGGCCGACGCGTCCTTCGACGGCACCCCGAGCCGCTTCGTCGCCGAGGGCGGGCGGGTCATGCAGCAGGGGTACGTGTCGAACGAGCCGTACCGCTGGGAGCACGACGTCGAGGGCTGGATGAAGCCCACCGACTACCTGATGATCGACGACGCCGGGTACGAGGTCTACCAGCACGCCTGGTCGGTGCGCTCGGGCGAGCTGGAGGAGCTCGCGCCGTGCCTGACCGAGCTGGTGCCGATGCTCCAGCAGGCCCAGATCGACTACGTCACGGACCCCGAGCCGGTCAACGAGGCCATCCTGCGCATCGCCGAGACGATCCCCGACGGGCCGCCGATCACGCTGGAGGGCAACGCGGACTCGGTCGAGGTCCAGCTCGCGGAGGGCATCGTCTCCAACGGGCCCGACGACACGCTCGGCAACTTCGACACCGACCGCGTCGACCGCGTCATCGCCGCGGTCCTCCCGATCTTCGAGGGCTACGGCGAGACGATCCCGGACGGCCTCAGCGCCGACGACCTCGTCACTAACGAGTTCATCGACCCCGCCATCGGGCTCCCGGCGGCCGGGCGCCCCCGTCCCCGGAAGGACCCCCGTGCCCCCACTCGCCCGGATCACCCGCGCCCGCACCGCCGACGGCCTCCAGGACCTCCACATCGCCAACGGCCGCATCACCGGCGCCCCCGGACCGGGAGCGGTGTTCGACGCCGCCGGGCGCGTCGTCCTTCCCGCATTCACCGATGCGCACGTCCATCTCGACAAGGCGTTCCTGCTCCCCGCGATCGAAGACGCGCTCGCCGCCGAGGGCGCTGCCCTCACACCCGACCTCGGGGACGCCATCGCCACCGTCGCGCGGCTCCGCGACCGCCTCCCCGCGGGCACGGTCGCCGCGGGCGCGCAGCGCGCGGCCGACACCTTGCTGCGCAACGGGACCACCGCGGCCCGCGCGATGGTCGAGATCGACCCCGCCACCGGGCTCGGCCTCCTCGAACTCCACCGCGGCCTCGACACCCGCCTGGACCTCCAGCTCACCGCCTTCCCCCAGCGCGGCCTCGAACTCCCCGGCCAGACCGACCTCATGCGCGCCGCCATGCGCGAAGGCGCCCGCATCGTGGGCGGCTGCCCCTACGTCGACGCCGACCCCGCCGCGCACCTCGACTTCGTGTTCGGCCTCGCCGAGGCCACCGGCGCGCCCGTGGACCTGCACCTCGACTTCTCCGACGACCCCGGCGCCTCCCAGATCGGCCTGGTCGCCGACCGCACCCGCGCCCTCGGCCTCCAGGGCCGCGTCGCGATCGGCCACGTCACGACCCTCGCCGCCATGGACGACCCCGACAAGGCGCTCGCGGCCCTCGCCGACGCCGGGATCGCGCTCGCGGTCATGCCCGCCACGGACCTCTACCTCGCCGGGCACCCGCGCGCGGCCTCCGGCGGCTTCGCGACCCGCTCGGTGGCCCCGGTGCTGCGCGCCGCCGAACTCGGCGTGCGCGTCTCGATCGCCAACAACAACCTCTGCAACCCGTTCGCGCCCTACGGGAACGGGAGCCAGCTCCAGGCGGCGTGGCTCGCGGGGCTGCTCTTCCGGGCCGCCGCGCCCGCCGACCGCCGCGTCCTGCTCGACGCGATCACGGCGAATCCGGCGGCCGTCCTCGGCCTGCCCGCGCGCGGCCCGGCCCCGGGCGCGGTCGCCGACCTCGTGGTCGTGGAGGCGGACCGGATCGGGGACGTGGTCGTGCAGTCGCCGCGCATCGCGGCTGTCGTCAAGGACGGGGCGCTGATCGCCTGACCGCCCGGCGGCCCCTCAGCTCTCCTGGCCGTGCGTCTTCAGCCAGCAGTCGCAGAACCCGCGGGCGTAGTCCCAGGTCACGTAGTGCGCGGGGTCGGGGTCGAACGCGGGCTCGTGGACCTGCGCGCAGTTGGCCTCCAGCAGGCCGCGCAGGTTCGCCATGAGCAGGCCCCACGTGAAGTAGTGGGGCTCGTCGCAGTCGGCGCAGTCGACGACCACGCCCCGGAAGCCCTGCGGTTGCAGGACCTTCTCGAACATCTCCAGTTCGTGGAGGTCCTCAAGGAGGTCGGCGCGGTCGTCGTCGTCCAGCTCGGGTTCGAACGGGGCGAGCGCCTCCGCGTGGTCGGGATCGTCGGCGAACGGGTCGCGAGGCTCCTCATACACGCTTCCCAGCCTAACGCCACCGCGCGCCCGCGCGCCCGAGCACAGCGCGACGTGGCCAGGTGAACGCGGGTGCGCGGCCCGGACTCCCGGATGCGTGCCATCGTCGCGATCGGGTGCTGACACCGCGTGCGCCGCTGGTTAGGCTGGGCCGCAAGTAACCCCGACGGATGCGAGGAGACGGGCACATGGACGGTTTCGGCGAGAACGTGGAAGAGATCTTCGACGACGTGGTGGACGGGGTCGCGGACGCGGTCACCGACATCGACGCCACCGAGGTGTGGGAGGACGTCAGCGACGGCGCCACCGAGGCGTGGGACGCGGTCTCGGGGAGCGAGGTCTTCGAGACCGTCTCCGAGGAGGCCGGGGACCTCTTCGAGTAACCCCCCTCACCACACCCCTCAACTGAACACCCCCTGCACTTGACAGATCAGCACTCACAGGACCGGCCCCGGCGACACCGTCCGGGGCCGTGCCGATTCAGCGGATGACCGGATGCCCAGCTCTCCGCCGTGAATCACACCCCAAGGGGACGTGTGCGACGCGGGGCGACGCCCGTTACGGCACTACCATTGCCCCATGGCGTTCTCAGGGGATTTCGGAATTCAAGGGCTCGAAGGCGCTGCCGGCGAGCGTGTCGGAGGCACCACGGTGCCCATGGGCGCGGCGAGTGCGATCCCGCTCGGCCTCACCTACGACGACGTGCTGCTGCTGCCCGGCGAGTCCGACGTCGTTCCGGCGGGGGTCGACACCTCCTCCCAGCTCACCCGCAACATCCGCATCTCGGTGCCGCTCCTGACCGCGCCGATGGACACCGTCACCGAGGCCCGCATGGCGATCGCCATGGCCCGCCTCGGCGGCCTCGGCATCCTCCACCGCAACCTCCCCGCGGAGGAGCAGGCCCAGCAGGTGGACCTCGTCAAGCGCTCCGAGTCCGGCATGGTCGCCGACCCGGTCACGTGCTCGCCCGAGGACACCCTCGGCCAGGTCGACAAGCTCTGCGGCAAGTACCGCATCTCCGGCCTCCCGGTGACCGACGAGAAGGGCAAGCTCGTCGGCATCATCACCAACCGCGACATGCGCTTCGAGACGGACCACTCCGTCAAGGTCGCCGCGGTCATGACCCGGGAGCACCTCATCACCGCGCCCGAGGGCGTCTCGCAGGACGAGGCCCTCGAACTGCTCAAGAAGCACAAGATCGAGAAGCTCCCGATCGTCGACGCGGACTTCTACCTGCGCGGCCTCATCACCGTCAAGGACTTCGCCAAGCGCGAGGAGTTCCCGAACGCGTCGAAGGACGACTCGGGGCGCCTGCGCGTCGGCGGCGCCATCGGCGTCGGCGAGGACCAGTACGCGCGCGCCGGGCAGCTCGTCGAGGCGGGCGTGGACCTCCTCGTCGTCGACTCCTCGCACGGGCACTCCCGCGGCGTGCTCGACATGATCGCGTCGATCTCGAAGGACTTCGGCCACAAGGTCGACATCATCGGCGGCAACATCGTGACCGCGCAGGCCGCGGCCGCGATGATCGAGGCGGGCGTCGACGGCATCAAGGTCGGCGTCGGCCCCGGCGCGATCTGCACCACCCGCGTCGTCGCGGGCGTCGGCGCGCCCCAGGTCTCCGCGATCATGGACACGGTCCGCGTCGCCCGCGAGCGGGGCGTCCCGGTCATCGCCGACGGCGGCATCCAGTACTCCGGCGACATCGCCAAGGCCATCGTCGCCGGCGCGTCCACCGTCATGATGGGACAGCTGTTCGCAGGCTGCGCCGAGAGCCCCGGCGAGCTCATCTACATGAACGGCAAGCAGTTCAAGCAGTACCGGGGCATGGGCTCCCTGGGCGCCATGCAGTCCCGCGGCCAGGCGAAGTCCTACTCCAAGGACCGCTACTTCCAGGACGCGGTCGACTCCAACGACAAGCTCGTCCCCGAGGGCGTCGAAGGTCAGGTGCCCTACCGCGGGACCCTCGCACAGGTGGTCTACCAGCTGGTGGGCGGTCTGCGTATTGCGATGGGGTACACCGGGGCCGGTACGATCGAGGGGATGCATGAACGCGGCCGTCTGGTCCGGATCACCGCTGCGGGCCTCAAGGAGAGCCACCCGCACGACATCCAGATGACCGTGGAAGCGCCCAACTACCACACGCGGTAGTCGGGCCCGGTAGGAGGAGAGACTGTGCGGGAATTGGTCGAGATCGGCCCCGGCAAGATCGTGGCGCGCGGCTGGCGGCTGTCCGAAGTGGCGCTCGTGCCGACCCGGCGCACCAGGGACATCGACGATGTCTCCACCGAATGGCAGCTCGACGCCTACCGGTTCGAGATCCCGGCGGTCGCGCATCCCTCGGATGCGACGATGAGCCCGGCGTCCGTGATCGAGATGGGCCGCCTCGGCGGCCTGGGCGTCCTGAACGGCGAAGGGCTGTGGTGCCGCTACGTCGACCCCACCTCGCTGCTCAAGGAGCTCGCGGACACGCCGGCGGAGAACGCCATCGAGCGGCTCCAGGAGATCTACGCGGAGCCGGTGAAGCCCGAGCTCATCGCCGAGCGGATCGCCGAGATCCGCGCGGGCGGGATCACCACGGCGATCCGCTTCAGCCCGCAGCACACGGCCGAGCTCGCGCCGCTGGCGGTCGAGGCGGGCGTGGACCTGCTGGTCATCCAGGGCACCATCGTCTCGGCGGAGCACGTCTCCTCCGGCGGCGACGTCCTGAACCTGAAGCAGTTCATCGCCGACCTGGACATCCCGGTCGTCGTGGGCGGGGCCACCAACTACAAGACGGCGATGCACCTGATGCGCACCGGTGCGGCGGGCGTCATCGTCGGGGTCGGCTCCGACGACTGGTCGACCACCGACACCGTGCTCGGCATCGACGTGCCGATGGCCTCGGCGATCGTGGAGGCCGCGGCGGCGCGCCGCGACTACCTCGACGAGACGGGCGGACGCTACGTCCACCTCATCGCCGACGGCGAGGTCACCAACTCGGGCGCCATCGCCAAGGCCGTCGCCTGCGGCGCCGACGCGGTCATGCTCGGCTCGATCCTCGCCGACGCGGCCGAGTCCCCGGCCGCCGGCGCCTGGTGGCACTCCGCCGCCTCCCACCCGAAGCTCCCCCGCGGCCGCTTCCGCCCGGGAGACTCCGGCGACGTCGAAGTCCCCGACCTCGAAGCCATCCTCTACGGCCCTTCCAACTCCTCCGACGGCTCCCAGAACCTCTTCGGGGGCCTCCGCCGAGCCATGGCCAAGACCGGCTACACCTCGGTCAAGGAGTTCCAGAAGGCCAGCCTGGTCACCGCCTAACAACAAAAGCCGAATCGGGGCCCGGACGCATCCGCGTCCGGGCCCCAGCGCGTTCGCGACGGCTGCGCGGCACCATCGAAACCGGATCGGCCGTTCGGGTGGGGGTCGGCGATAATGGGGGAGGGTTGGTCCCCTGCTCGGGGGTTTGTGCCTCCGCACACAGGTATCTGTCAGGTAGGCCACGTATCCTTGCCACCGTGAAGCGCAAGATTGGCCCCGTTCCCACAAGGAGTGGGGAACAACACAACCCTGTCTCGGCGTTGGTGCTGCTGTGACCTGCCCGTTCTGTTCCGTGCCCACCGTGCCGGGCGCGCGCTACTGCCACAACTGCGGTGCGCCCCTGTCGCCCGAGGCGACCGCTCCCCAGACGGAGCGGCGCTACGTGACGGTGCTCTTCGGGGACCTTTCGGACTTCACGACCTGGTCGGAGAGCCTGGACCCCGAGCGGGTCTCCTCCGTGACCGACCGCCTCCTCGCCGAGTGCGTCTCCGCCGTCAACGAGTTCGGCGGGCACGTCGACAAGCTCACCGGGGACGGCATCATGGCCGTCTTCGGGGCCCCGCTTTCGCACGAAGACGACGCGGAGCGAGCGGTCCGGGCCGCCCAGGCCATGCAGAAGCGCGTCCGCAGGCTGCTGAAAGCAGAGTCCGGCGGGGGCCTCCCCATCGGGCTGCGCATCGGCCTGCGCTCGGGACTCGTGGTCGCCGGCATGCAGGCGAACCTCGAATACACCGTCATCGGCGACACCGTGAACACCGCCGCGCGCATCTGCGCGATCGCCTCCGTCGGCACCATCTGGGCCGGCGAGGAGACCATGCGCGCCACCAAGCACGCCGCGGCCTGGCGCCGCCTCACTCCCGTGCGCCTCAAGGGAAAGCGCGAGCCCGTCGAGGTGTTCCAGCTCCTGGGCCTCGAAGACGAGCCCGGGACGCGCGCCAGCCTCGGGGACACCGCGCCGTTCATCGGCCGCGACGCCGAGATCGGGCGCGTGACGGGGCGGCTCGAAGCCGTCATCGACCGCGGGGAGCCGCTGGTCCTCATCCACACCGCCGAAGCGGGCATGGGCAAGACCCGCTTCGCGCGCGAGGTCAGAACGCTGGCCACGGAACGGGGCGCCCGGGTGCTGACCGTGCGCGTCGCCCCCTACGGCGAAGGCCGCCGCTTCGGCCCCCTCGCCGACCTCGTGCGCAAGGCCGCGGGCCTGCGCTTCGACGACGACCGGGCCACCGCCGAGGCGAAGCTGCGGCGCATCGCCGACGGCCACGCCGACCACGGCGAGTGCCGCCTGAACATCACCGTGCTCCTCGGGCTCCTCGGCCACGGCCGCCCCGGGGCGGCCGACCGGGTCGGCGGGTTCACCGGGCAGCAGTCCGACGCGTACACGATCCCCGAGGCCGTCGCCGAGCTCATCACGCACATGTCGACGAACACGCCGATGGTCCTCATCATCGACGACCTGCACACCGCCTCGGCCGCGGGCATCGACGCCCTCGGCGTCGCGCTCGCGAAGATCCACGGCCCCGTGCTCGTGCTCCTCTACGGCCGCCCCGAGCTCACCAGGTCCTCCGGCGTCCTCACCCGCATCTCCGAGGCCGAGGTCCACCCGCTGCCGCCGCTCGCCGGCGCCGACGCCGCGCGCCTCCTGCGCGAGTTCCTCGGCGGCGGGCGCCTGCCCAAGCCCGACGAGGACCGGCTCCTCGGCTTCGCCCAGGGCAACCCGTACTACCTGGCCGAACTCGTCACCCTCCTCGTCGAGCAGGATCTCCTGACCGGGACGGGCGACCAGTGGCGCCTCGCCGCGGGCTCGCTCACCGGGAAGGTCCTCTCCCGCGACCTCGCGCAGGTCCTCGGCGCCCGCATCGACGCGCTCAGCCCCGCGGCCCGCGCCCTGCTGCGCGCCGCCTCGATCTTCGGCGACGCCGTCCCGCCGGAGGCCACGCAGCTCCTCGAAAAGGAAGTCCCCGGCGAGTTCGACCTCGCCCTCCAGGAGCTCCTCGACCGCCGCATGCTCCGCCGCCGCTCCTACGGCGGCTACCGGTTCGTGACCCCGCTGCTGCGCCAGGCCGCCTACGCGCCCATCGGCAAAGCCGACGCCGCGCACGCGCACGCCGAGGTCGCCCGCTGGGCCGCCGACACCGAGCTCGAAGGCCAGAGCGCCGACGACCTCGTGGTCTTCCACGCCGAGCAGGCCGTCACCCTCGCCCGCGAAGTCGAGATCGAGGCCGTCGACGAGGTCTGGAACGTCCTCCCGCTCGCCGTCGACGCCGTCCGCAAGCAGGCCGACCGCGCCATGGACGCCTCCGAGCCCGAACGCGCCGTCGCCCTCCTCAACGGCGTCGAGCGCATCGCGGCCCTCTCCCACGACGACCGCCTCCTGCGCGGCCGCGCCCTCACCCGCCTCGGCCGCACCGTCGACGCCGAGGCCGAGATCGAGGGCCTCGCCATCGACATCGGGCTCATCCCCGACGACGACCACGGCGGCGACGACCACGGCGCGGACGAGCACGACGACCACCCCGCGCCGCGCCTGTTCGGCGACGACTTCCCCGAGGACGCCTCCGAACTCGTGGCCCAGCTCCTGCTGCTGCGCGGGCGCCTCCACCGCTACAAGGGCGAGCTCGCCGAGGCCCGCGGGGCCTGGACGGCCGCGCTGGCGCTGTCGCGCCGCGAAGGGCTCGCCGGGCCCCGCTGCGACGCCCAGTGCCGCATCGGCCTCCTCGACTTCCTCGCCGGGCACCTGTCCGAGGCGGAGGCCCGCTTCATGGACGCCTACGACGTCGCGTTCGGCGTCGGCGACGACAAGCGCCTGGCCTGGGCCCTCCAGCACCAGGCGTGGGTGCTCGTCGCCCGCGGCGACTTCGACGGCGCCGACGAGGTGCTCCGGGAGGCCGCCAAGGCCTTCGCGCGCCAGATGGACCTGGTGGGCCGGGCGTGGGTTCGCGGCGTGTCCGCGTTCGCGCTGCTCATGGCCGGGCGGTTCACCGAGGCCAAGCGCCTCTCCGATGTGTTCATGCCCATCGGCGAGCGGAGCGGCGACGTGTTCGCCGTCGGGCTCCTGCGGGCCATCGGCGCCGCCGCGCAGATCGGCCTCGGCCACCCCGAGGGCGCCGACGCCTTGGCGCGCAAGTCCTTCCGCGACTTCGAGCGGATCGACGACGACTGGGGCCGCGGCTTCGCCAAGTACGTGCGGGCCCTCGCGGCCCGCTCGATCGGCGCGATCGACCACGCCCTGGACCTCGCCGCCCACGCCGAGGAGTACGGCGCGAAGACCGGCCACCCGCTCCTGATCAGCCTGGCGCACAACCTGAGGGGCCGCTGCTCTCTCGAAGCGGGGGACCCGGCGACCGCCGAGACCGCCGCCGAGGAGGCGCTCGCGCTGCTCACCGACGACGTCCTCGAACCGGGCCGCGCGGCCAACACCGCGCTCCTGGCCGAGGTGCGCGCCGCCAAGGGCGACCGGGCCGAGGCCCTGCGGATGCTCGAACCCCTTGCGGCGCACTACGACGAGCCGTCCCTGGGGCGTCCGCGGCGGGCCATCGTGGCCCGCTACGCGCGCCTGCTCGACGAGGACGGCCGGCCCGAGGAGGCCGCGAAGTGGGCCCGGCTCGTGCACAAGTCCTTCGGCGAGGACCCGGAGGCCACTGCGTGGGCCGCGGACTACGTCGCCGCCGCAAGGGAACTCGACGGCTCCAGGGCGGCGGGGGCCTGATGCGGGGAGGACGCGGCGGGCGGACGGGCGCTCCCGCGTTGCCCGCCGGAACACCCGTCCTCCCGCGCGCTACACGGGGGATGCGTTCACTATGCGCCACCGGTACTTCGCCCACGGGAAGCGACATATCAACCGTTCGGCCAGTTCTCGCTGGCTTTTCGTCTAGGGGTATACAGAATCGTGGGCGCGTTGCCGTACCGTTATCCGATAGGTCCCATGACTCGGATCCCCCAGGCCCGAGTCGCTTTCGCAACGCAGCGGCGCGCACCCCGGCGCTGACCCGCGCACCCGACCTGAACAGGCTCGACACCGAGTGACGCTTCGGCTTGCACGCTGGCCGAGAACGGAGGCAGTTTCCAGTGGACACCATGTCGTCCTACGGTGCTCCAACCGCTCCCCTCTCCCCGCCGAGAGCCCGGCCCGAGGCCGACCCCGAGTCCCTGCTCCAGGGCATCGAGCGCCTCACCGGCTTCAGCGAGATCGACCGCGGCGCGTACTCGACCGTCTTCAGCGCCACGCGCTTCGACGACGGCGCCGAAGTGGCCGTGAAGATCGAGGCCCGGCCCCTCACCGACGACGCCTCCCGCGAGCGCTTCCGCCACGAGGTCCAGACCGCCGGGCGCCTCTCCGACCACCCCTGCGTCGTCAAGATGCTCTCGGCCGGGCTCACCCACCAGGCGAACCCGTACGTCGTCATGGAGCGGTGCCGCGGCTCCGTCGCCGACCTGCTGGACCGCCACACCACGATCCCCCCGCACCGCACGATCGAGATCGGCATCCGCATCGCCGACGCGCTCGCCGCGGCCCACGAGGCCGGGATCGTCCACCGCGACATCAAGCCCGCGAACCTCCTCATCGACCACCACGGCCACGCCGTGCTCGCCGACTTCGGGCTCTCCAGCCTCATCCCCGTCCCCCGCCCCGGGGAGCGGTTCTCGATGATGGCGACCCCCGCGTACGCGCCGCTGGAGGTCTTCCAGATGCAGCACGTCGGCCCGAGCGCCGACGTCTACTCCCTCGCGGCCACCTTGTACGCGATGCTCAGCGGCAACCCGCCGCGCTTCCCCGCCGAAGGGGGCCTCGACATCAACGAGGTCGCGGCCCTGTTCGACCAGCCGATCCCGGCGATCCCCGGCATATCGCCGCTGCTCCTGGAGATGCTGCGCACCGCGCTCATCAACAACCCCGACGGGCGACCCACCGCGGTCGAGTTCCGCGAGTTCCTCGCGAGCATCCCCGAGGCGTCCACCGGCATCATCCCGCGCGTCACCGACGACCTCCCGCACGCGCCCTCGCCTGCGTCCCAGGGGCTCTACGGCGCGTACACCTCGCCGCCCCTGAACGCGCCGCCCACGGAGTTCCACGAGCCCGCGGCCCCCGGCTACGCCGACCTCGGCGGCGCGCCCGACTCGCCCTCGACGCTCCGCCTCGCCCCGGCCAAGCGCCGCGGCCGCGCCGAGGAGCGGCCGGGCACCGTCCCGGTCCGCCGCCCGGCGCAGGCCGCCGCGGCCCCCGCGCGCCTGCCCAGCCCGCCCGTGAGCCCCCCGGTGAGCCCCGCCCCGGCCCCGAGCCCCGCGCGCGACTTCGCGGGCGAGACGGGCCGCTGGGAGGCCTACAGCGCCGGACGCGACCAGGAACTCGAACGCGACCACGACTCGCGCCTCCCGGTCCCGGTGCCCCGCAACGAGACCGGCCTGACCCGCCGCGAGCGCCGCCTGAATGAGGGCGGCGGCAACGGCTCCGAGATGGGCCGCCTCATCGGCATGGGCGCGGTCGGCCTGGTCATCCTCGGCCTCCTCATCGCGGGCGGCGTGTGGCTCTTCGGCGACGGCGAGGAGCCCGCCGACCTGGCGTCCCAGTCCATGGCCGACGACTACGTCGGCGAGTGCACCCTCGCGGTCGAGGGCGCGGGCTGCGTCACCGAGCCGGCCTGCTTCGACGCCGCGTTCGCCGCGACCGGCTGCGACGGCGCCCACCAGTGGGAGGCGTACGCGACCGGGCAGCTCCCCGAGGGCGTCAGCGACGTCGAGGCCGCCCGCGCCGACCCGGCGGTGGCCGCGGCCTGCGTGAACGGCCAGGCCGACGGCGGCCCGCTCTCGCAGCTCATCTCCAGCGACGCCGTCGACTGGACCACGGACGTGTACGTCCCCGGCGACGGCACGTTCCTGTGCGTCGCCCAGCTCGGCGACGGCACCGAGGCCACGGGCTCGACGTTCGCGCGGGCGGGCTAGCACCGCAACCGAACCAGGCAACGAGGAAGGGGCCCGGCGCGTCGCGCCGGGCCCCTCCTCTTTCAGCCGCGGGCGGGAGACACCCCGCGGCCCGGGATCAGAACTCCTCGTCGAGGTCGACCTTGCCCTCCACGGCCACTTGGTAGGCGGTCGGCCTGCGCTCGAAGAAGTTCGTCAGCTCCTGCACGTCCTGGAGCGCCATGAAGGGGAACGGGTTCTCCGAGCCCCACTTCTTCGGCATGCCGAGGCGCACGAGGCGCTGGTCGGCGGCGTACTCCAGGTACGACTTCATGTCCTTGACGGTCATGCCGGGCATGCCCTCGCCGATGAGGTCCTCGGCGAACTGGAGCTCGGCCTCCACGGCC
Organism: Glycomyces mayteni; assembly: GCF_042428885.1. NCBI lineage: Bacteria > Bacillati > Actinomycetota > Actinomycetes > Glycomycetales > Glycomycetaceae > Glycomyces > Glycomyces mayteni. The sequence goes on along the minus strand of NZ_JBHMBP010000001.1, from coordinate 130,567 downwards.
TCCTCCAGCATGTCGGTGACCTGGCGGCGCATCTCGTCGTCGAACAGCTCGGGCTCCTCCTGGCGCACGATGTCCACGACGCTGAACGCGAAGTTCATGTGGCAGGACTCGTCGCGGAAGACCCAGTTGGTGCCGGTGGCGAGGCCGTCGAGGAGGCCCCGGCTGCGCAGCCAGTACACGTACGCGAAGGCGCCGTAGAAGAACAGGCCCTCGATGCACGCGGCGAAGCAGATCAGGTTGAGGAGGAACTTGCGCCGGTCCTCGCCGGTCTTCAGCTCCTGCATGTCGAAGACCTCGTCGATCCACTTGAAGCAGAAGTCGGCCTTGCGCTTGATCGAGGGGATGTTGTTGACCGCGTCGAACGCCTTCGCGCGCTCGTCGGGGTCGGGCAGGTACGTGTCGAGCAGCGTCAGGTAGAACTGCACGTGCACGGCCTCCTCGAAGAGCTGGCGCGAGAGGTAGAGCCGCCCTTCGGGGGAGTTGACGTGCTGGTACAGGTTGAGCACCAGGTTGTTCGCGACGATCGTGTCGCCGGTGGCGAAGAAGGCCACGAGCCGGTGGATGAGGTGCTGCTCCTGGGGCGTGAACGACGCCAGGTCGGTCAGGTCCGAGGCGAGGTCGACCTCCTCGACGGTCCACGTGTTCTTGATCGCCGCCCGGTACTGGTCGTAGAAGTCCGGGTATTGCATGGGTCGCAGGGTCAGGTTCATGCCCGGGTCGAGCAGCATTGGGCGTCCTCTCGGTTGTCGGTTCGCTTGGGGCGGGCGGCAGTTCGATGTCATGGAGCGGGCGGGGCGCCGCGGCGCCCCGCCCGCAGCGGTCTTACTGGCAGGCTTCGCAGCTCTCCGGGTTCTCCAGGGAGCACGCGATGTCGGCCGGGACGACCTCCAGCTCGGTGGGGGCCTGCTCGGCGGGAGCGGCGCTCACGGTCGTCTGGTTGATGCGCGTGGCCGGGCGGCTGCGCAGGTAGTACGTGGTCTTGAGGCCCTGCTGCCACGCGTACCGGTACATCGACGAGAGCTTGCCGATGGTCGGGCTGGCCTGGAACAGGTTGAGCGACTGGGCCTGGTCGATGAACGGCGTGCGGGCCGCGGCGAGGTCGATCAGGGCGCGCTGCGGCAGCTCCCAGGCGGTGCGGTACCGCTCCTGGAGGTCGGCCGGGATCGCGCTGATGCCCTGGACGGAGCCCTCGGCGACGACGATGGCCTGGCGCAGCTGCTCGTTCCAGATCCCGCGCTCCTTGAGCTCGGCGATCAGGTGGCGGTTGACCTGGAGGAACTCGCCCGACAGGGTCTCGCGCTTGAACACGTTGGAGACGACCGGCTCGATGCACTCGGCGCACCCGGCGATCGAGGCGATCGTGGCGGTCGGCGCGATGGCGATCATGAGCGAGTTGCGCAGGCCGTGCTCGGCGACCTCGCCGCGCACGGCGTCCCAGCGCTCGTTCAGCGTGACGCGCGCGTTCGGGTAGTGGTCGAGGTGGAGCACGCCGTCGGCGGCGCGGGTCTCCCCGAAGTTCGGGTGCGCCCCGAGGGTCGCGGCGAGTCCGGCGGAGGTCTCGAAGGCCACCAGGGCGATCCGCTCACTGATCGCGGTGGACAGCGCGAGGGCCTCCTCGGAGTCGAACGCGAGCTTCAGCTTGAAGAACACGTCGGCGAGGCCCATGCAGCCCAGGCCGATCGGGCGCCACTTGCGGTTGGCCTTCTCGGCCTCGGCGGTCGGGTAGAAGCCCAGGTCGATGGTGCGGTCGAGGAACTTGACGGCGCTGCGGACCGTGGTCTCCAGGCGCTCGAAGTCGAAGCCCTCGGGGGAGCAGTGCTCGGCGAGGTTGACGGACCCGAGGTTGCACACGGCGGTCTCGGAGTCGTTGGTGACCTCCAGGATCTCGGTGCACAGGTTCGACAGGTGGATCACGTTCTCTTTGCGCGCGGTCTGGTTCGAGGTCCGGTTCGCGGTGTCGGAGAAGGTCATCCAGCCGTTGCCGGTCTGGGCCAGGGTCCGCATCATGCGGCCGTACAGCTCGCGGGCGGGGACGGTCTTGCGGGCCTTCCCGGCGTTCTCGGCGGCGCGGTACGCCTCGTCGAACTCCTCGCCCCACAGGTCGACCAGCTCGGGGGTCTCCTTGGGGTCGAACAGGGACCAGGTCGCGTCGTTCTCGACGCGGCGCATGAACTCGTCGGGGATCCAGTTGGCGAGGTTGAGGTTGTGCGTGCGGCGCTCGACGTCGCCGGTGTTGTCGCGCAGCTCCAGGAACTCCTCGATGTCGGCGTGCCAGGTCGCGAGGTACACGCACGCGGCGCCCTTGCGGCGACCGCCCTGGTTCACCGCCGCCACGGACGAGTCGAGGGTCCGCAGCCACGGCACGATCCCGTTCGAGTGGCCGTTGGTGCCGCGGATGAGCGAGCCGCGCGAGCGCACGCGCGACCAGGCGATGCCGATGCCGCCCGCGTACTTCGAGAGGCGCGCGACCTGGCTGTAGCGCTCGTAGATCGAGTCGAGCTCGTCCTTGGGGGAGTCGAGCAGGAAGCACGAGGAGAGCTGGGCGCGCTTGGTGCCCGAGTTGAACAGGGTCGGCGAGGACGGCAGGTACGCGAGGGCCGACATGAGCCGGTACAGCTCGGCGGCCTCCTCCACGGACTGGCTCAGGCCGCACGCGACGCGGAGCATGAAGTACTGGGGCCGTTCGAGGACCGTGCGGTGCTCGGGGTGGCGCAGCAGGTAGCGGTCGTAGACGGTGCGCAGGCCGAAGTACTCGAAGCGGTCGTCGGCGGCGTCGTCGATGACCGCGTCGAGCGCGGCGGCGTTGGCGTCGACGAACGCGACGAGGTCCTCCGAGAGGAGCCCGTTGTCGCGGCACGCGGCGATGGAGGTCGTGAACGAGGTGACGCCCTCGCCCGCGGTCTCGTCCGCGATGTGCTCGGCGAGCAGGCGGGCGGCGAGCTTGGAGTAGGTCGGCTCGGAGGCGACGCTCGACGAGGTGATCTCGACGGCCCGCTCGCGCAGCGCCGCCTCGGTCGCGCCGGGCCACAGGCCGGCCTCGATCTGGGCGATGACCTTCTCGCCGTCCACGTCGGGCAGTCCGGCGGCATGGACGCGAATGCGCTCGGCGATGAGCGCGACGGGGCCCTGCTCGGGCTCCCGCTGCTGCGGAGCGGTGGTGGTGGCGGATGGCGTGGTGGCGAGCCCGGTCATCTCTGCATCCCCTCGTGCTGTTGGTTCTGACAGAGGGGAATCATACATGTTGTGGTCGGGCTCCGGGGTCTCCCCAAGATGATGTGTTTTTCCGGTGATTCGGACGGCGAAACCGCAGCGTGTCCGCTAGGCTCACAGGTTTCGGCGGAGTCAGCCTATGCCCGTCCTCCGACACTCGACGCGCCGAATCGCAGGACGAAACGAAGGTGTGATCCTCGCCGGGCAAACCGCGTTCGATCCCCTCCCCGGGTGCTGATAGCATCGTTCCGTCCGACTCGTCGGGCACGCCTCCGTAGCTCAGTGGATAGAGCACTGGTTTCCGGGACCAGGTGTCGCAGGTTCGAATCCTGCCGGGGGCACGAGCAGGGCCGTCCGCGTTCGCGGGCGGCCTTTTCGCTGTCTTCGGTCCGGAAGTTTCGGAGTGATCGATCAAGAAAGTTCCGATAGTTTTCCGAAAGTCATTGACATGTTCGGGGCGCGCGTCCACGATGGTCTACATCGAGGGATAGACGATTCTCGATACGGCTTCTTCGGCCGTTCCGCCCCCTTTCGAGGAGACAGGATGAAGCACAACCCTCCCCCCAGCCTCTTCAGCCGCAGGAACCTCCTGCTCGGCGGCGCCGGCGCGCTCGCGCTCGGGGCCTCCGGGCTGGTCATGCCGAGCGCCGCGCAGGCGCAGCAGGTGATCACCACCAACCAGGAGGGCACCCACAACGGCTACTACTACTCGTTCTGGACCGACACCCAGGGCCGCGCCTCGATGACCCTCGGGTCGGGCGGGAACTACAGCTCCTCCTGGAACGGCGCCAACAACTGGGTCGGCGGCAAGGGCTGGGCCAACGGCGGCCGCCGCACGGTCAACTACAGCGGCTCGGTCAACCACGGCAGCAACGGCTACCTCGCGCTGTACGGGTGGACCTCCAACCCGCTGGTCGAGTACTACATCGTCGAATCGCACGGCCCCTACAACCCCAGCAGCGGCGCCTCGCAGCGCGGCACGCTCAACACCAGCGGCGGCACCTACTGGCTCGGCCAGTCCACCCGCTACAACGCCCCGTCGGTGGAGGGCACCAAGACCTTCAACCAGTACTGGAGCGTCCGCCAGGGCAACCGCACCTCGGGGACCATCAACACCGGCGAGCACTTCGACGCCTGGGCCCGCGCGGGCATGAACCTCGGCGCCTTCAGCTACTACATGATCATGGCGACCGAGGGCTACCAGTCCACCGGCAACTCCAACATCACGCTCGACAGCACCGGCGGAGGCGGCGGGGGCGGTGGCGGCGGCGCCTGCACCGCGGTCCTGTCCGCGGGCCAGAGCTGGGGCGACCGGTACAACCTCAACGTCACCGTCTCCGGCAAGAGCGACTGGCGGACCACGCTGAACATCCCCTCGCCCGCGAGGGTCCTCTCGACCTGGAACTGCAACGCGTCCTACCCCAGCGCGCAGCAGCTCGTGGCGACCCCCAACGGCTCCGGCAACACCTTCGGCCTCACCATCCAGGCCAACGGCAACTGGAACTGGCCCAGCGTCGGCTGCGCCTGACCCCCTTGGGGAACCCCGGAAGACCGCCCGCTCGCGCGGGCGGTCTTTCTCGGTTTCCCGCCCGGAACGCCGGGGCATAGGATCGCCCTATGCGATCGAAACTCCCCGTGATCGGCGCCGCCGCCCTCGCGCTCACGGCACTCGCCGCCGGCTGCTCCGACGGCGCCGACGAGGTGCCCGCCGCCGACGAAGTGCTGCCCAGCGCGTCGGAGGTGATGGCCGAGGTCGAATCGGTCCACTTCGAACTGGCGGTGGACGGGGAGGTCGAGGGCCTCGCGGTCAAGAGCGCCGACGGCGTGGTCACCGCCGACGGGGACGCCGAGGGGACCGGCACGATCACCGCGCTCGGCATGGACCTGGAGGTCGACTACACGATCATCGGCGAGAGCGCCTACGTCAAGGGCGTCACCGGCGGATACCAGGAGATCCCGGTGGGGGACGAGATGCTCCCCTACGACCCGACCGTCCTGCTCGACCCCGGCGCCGGGATCGCCGCCCTCCTCAACGCCGTCGAGACCGCGACGCCCGAGGACACCGAGGCCGTCGGCGGCTTCGACACTTACCGGTACGAGGTCGTGTTCGACCCCGCGGCGTTCGCGGAGTTCCTGCCCGCGGCCGGGGACTGGAACACCGCGACCGTGTGGTTCGACGAGGAGACCCTCCGAGTCGTCAAAGCCGAGTTCGCCCAAGGGGACGCGACCGTGACGCTCCTGCTCGACGACTACGACAAGCCGGTCGACATTGAAGCCCCCTGAGCCCGCCGCCCCCCGCCGCTCCGGCCTGGCCCTGACCGCCGCGGGCGCGGCCGTCCTCCTCGGCTCGATCGACGCCTACGTCCTCGTCAGCGTCCTGGTCGACATGATCGGCGACCTCGACATCCCCGCGAACCACCTGGAGCGGGCCACGCCCCTGGTCACCGGGTACCTCCTCGGCTACATCGCGGGCATGCCCCTGCTCGGGCGCGTCTCGGACCGGTTCGGGCGCCGCATCGTCATCCACGTGTGCCTGGCGGCCTTCGCGATCGGCTCGGTCGTCTCCGCCCTCTCGGTCGAACTCGCGCCCCTCGTCGCGGGCCGGACCCTCCAGGGCCTCGCGGGCGGGGCGCTCCTGCCCGTGACGATGGCCCTCGCCGCGGACCTGTTCGCCACCGAGCGCCGCGCCGCGGTCCTCGGCTGGGTCGGGGCCGCCCAGGAGCTCGGGGCCGTCCTCGGGCCGCTCGTCGGCGCCGGGATCGCCGCGCTCGTCGGCTGGCAGGGGATCTTCTGGATCAACGTCCCCCTCGCGGCCCTCGCCGCCCTGGCCGTCCACGCCGCGCTCCCGCGGGACGTGCCCCGCCGGGACGCCCGCATCGACTTCCTCGGCGGCGGCCTCCTCGCCGTCGCCCTGGGGCTGTTCACGATCGGCCTGTACAACCCCGAGCCCGAGGACGCGGTGCTGCCGCCGTGGGGCCCGGTCGCGATCGTCGCCGGCGCCGCCGTCCTCGCCCTGTTCGCGATCCAGCAGCGCCGCTCCCCGGTGCGCCTCCTCGAACCCGACGGCGTCAGATGGCGGCCCTACACGGCGGTCCTGGTCGCCAGCGCCGCCGCGGGCGCGGTCCTCATGGTCACCCTCGTCGACACGCAGCTGCTCGCCCAGACCCTCCTGGGCCTGGACTCCGCGGGCGGCGCGCTGCTGCTCATGTGGTTCCTCGCGGGCCTGCCGGTCGGGGCCGTCGCGGGCGGGGCCCTCGCGGGCCGCTACGGCGAGCGCGTCCCGGCCCTCGCCGGGTTCGCCACGGCCGCTTTGGCGTACGTGTGGATCGCCGACGCCGTCCCGCACGTCGCGCTCGGCCTCGCGCTGGCCGGGGCCGCCCTGGGCCTGACGATCGCGCCGCTGTCCTCGGCGGCGCTGCGGGTCGTCCCCGAGGACCGCCACGGCACGGCCGCGGCGCTCGCGGTCGTCGCCCGCATGATGGGGATGCTCATCGGCGTCGCGGCGCTGACCTCCTGGAGCCTCCACCGCTTCCAGGAGTCCACCGCGGACCTCGACACGCCCCTGCCGTTCGGGATCTCCGAGTCGGTCTACCTCTCCCGCCAGGAGGCGTACCTGGAGGCCATCGACCACGCCCTCGCCGCCCAGTACGCCGACGTCTTCACCGCGGCCGCCTGCATCTGCCTCGCCGGAGCCGTCGCCTCCGTGGCGCTGCCGGGCCGGGTGAGAGTGACGAGCGCCGTTTAGCCGGGCCCGGAGGCCGCCGGGCCGGATAGGGTTGGCGCATGGCGGATCTTTCTGTTGTGGAGAACGGCGGCGAGCAGCGGTACGAGCTGCGGAACGACGCGGGCGAGGTGCTGGGGTACCTGGAGTACATGCAGGGGGACGACTTCATCGTCCTGCCGCACACGGAGGTCGACCGGTCGCTGCGCGGGCAGGGCTGGGGCGACCGGCTGGTGCGGCACGCACTGGACGACCTGCGGGCGAAGGGCGCGAAGGCGTACCCGACCTGCCCGTTCGTGGACCGGTGGATGCAGCGGCACGACGAGTACGAGGACCTGCGCTACGTGCCGCAGTAGGGCTGCCGTTCAAGGGCGCTAGGCCGCACCGCCGCGGACTGTTCACCTCCGCGCAAACTGCGGGTTCAACTGCCGTTCACCGGGGGATGAAGCATCGTCGATATGCGACGCTCCCCCGCCCTCCGAGGCCGCTGATGCTGTCGGCGCTCATCCTGCTCCGGCACGTCGCCGACGGGCCCGGCGACCGGCTCACCGACGCCCAGTCGAGGCGCGCCTGGGCGCTCGCCGACTTCCTCCAGCTGTACAACCCGACGGCGCTCCTGGCCGGGCCCGGCCGGGCGTGCGCCGACACGCTCGCGCCGCTGGCGAGCCGCCTCGACCTCCAGGCGCTCGCCTCCCCGGACCTGGCCCGGGACGCGCCCGCGCTCAGCCCCGCGCACGCCGCGGTCTGGCGGGCCGCCCGCGCCCTGCGGTCCCTCCCGGACCCGCGCCGCACCGCGGTCGTGTGCGCCGAGGCCCCGGTGCTGTGCGCGCTCCTGGTCGGCACGGCCGCCCTGGACGGCCACGACCTGGCCGCGCGCTCCCAGGAGCCGGACGGCGACCTCGCCCCCGGCGGCGGGTGGGTCCTCCACCGCGACGACGGGCGGCTGGTGGACGTCAAGCCGCTGAGTGTGCGCTAAATCGTTTGCAGCTCCTGTTCAACCCCCGGTAAGGTCGACGGTTCGCCTTTCAGGCATCCAGCGCCGCGCTCCGCGCGTCAGAAGCATGGTCTGACAAATCCACCGGGGAGACTCCTGTGTCAGAAACCGAACTCCAGGAAGAAATCGCCCGACACGAGCACGCCCGCGTCTGCATGGCGCGGATGCGGGACCTCACCGAGGGCATCCACGACATCTACTCGGGGGACTTCGACGAGTCCGCGAAGAACCTCGGGCTCGGCGACGTCAGGTCCGACCACCTCTTCGGGTGGGCCATGGCCAACTACACCAAGCCCCGCCTCGCCGACCTCACCGACCGCGGCATCGCCCTGTTCTTCGGCCGCATCTGGATGGACGACGGCGAGGACTTCCACATCGGCCGCCGCCACATCCGCGACGAGCGCAACGACCCGATCGTCCTCGACTGGCGCGCGCCCCTCTCCGAGCAGTACTACCGGGCCTCCGTCCACGACCGCCGCGAGGTCGCCAGGCGCCGCCGCTTCGGCTTCAACGGCGGCGCGCTCACCGGCTTCGAGGACGAGAACCTCGTCTTCGGCGAGGAGGTCGCCTCCGACATCCTCACCGCCGAGATCGAGCGCCCCCGCACCGGCCCGATGCGCGACATCGTCGCGACCATCCAGCCCGAGCAGGACGAGCTGATCCGCCGCGGCGCCGAGGCCAACCTGTGCGTCCAGGGCGCCCCCGGCACCGGCAAGACCGCCGTCGGCCTCCACCGCGCGGCCTGGCTGCTCTACAACTACACCGACAAGCTCAACAAGTCCGGGGTCCTCGTCGTCGGCCCCAACGAGGGCTTCCTCAACTACATCGCCGGGGTCCTCCCCACCCTCGGCGAGACCTCCGTCTGGCAGGTCACCGTGCAGCAGCTCACCGGCGCCCACACCGCCACCGCCGCCGACACGCACGAGGCCGCGCTCGTCAAGCACGACGAGCGGATCGCCCTGGTCTGCGAGCGGGCCGTCTGGGGCCACCTCGGGACCGTCGCCGACGCGGGCGTGACCGCCGAGGAGGGCCTGCTCATCGCCGACGGCGGGTGGCGCTGGCGGCTCGGCGCGAGGTTCCTGGAGGAGGCGATCGCGAACGCCCGCAGGCACACCCGCACCTACACGGCCGGGCGCAAGGCCGTCGAGGACGCGATCGTGCAGGGGGTGCGGCGCCAGGCGGAGATCCGGTCGGGGCACTCCCCGGACGCGAAGTGGGGCACGAAGATCAAGCGGACCGAGGCCGTCCAGGGGTTCATGGACGCGGTGTGGCCCAAGCTGAACGCGAAGACCGTCATGAAGAAGCTGTACACGGACGCGGCGTTCCGGGCCGACGCGACGCGCGGCATCCTCACCGAGGCCGAGGCCGCCCTGCTCACCGGGAAGCCCGCGAAGCCCAGCGCCGCCGACCTGCTCGTCGCCGACGAGGTGGAGGCGCACCTGAAGCTGCGCGACCCCTCGGCCTCGTTCGGGCACATCGTGATCGACGAGGCCCAGGACCTGTCCCCGATGCAGTGCAGGGCCATCGCCCGCCGCTCGGGGAAGGGCTCGGTCACGGTCCTGGGGGACCTCGCGCAGGGGACGACGCCGTGGGCCGCGTCCTCGTGGGCGGACCAGATGCGGCACTTGGGGAAGGACCAGGTCGAGCACACCGAGCTGACCACCGGGTTCCGCGTCCCCGCCGTCATCATCGAGCTGGCGAACCGGGTCCTGCCGCACCTGGGCGTGGGCGTAGCCCCGGCCCGGTCGATCCGCTCGGACGGGTCCCTGGACCACATCGAGACCGCCGACCTCGCCCAGGGCGTGCGCGACGCGGTCGCCAAGGCGCTCAAGGAGGAGGGCCTCGTGGGGGTCATCGCCGCGGACGCGCGCGCCGAGGAGCTGCGGCCGCTCCTCGAAGGGACCGAGCGGGTCGAGCTGGTCGCCGCGAGCCTCGCGAAGGGCCTCGAATACGACCACGTGGTGGTCGTCGAGCCCGTCGAGATCGTCGAGGCCCCCGCCACGGGCGGCGCGACGGTCGAGGGAGTCGGCTTGCGGCACTTGTACGTCGCGCTCACGCGCGCCGTCTCGCGGCTCACCGTGGTCCGCTCGCGGGAGCTGCCGGCCCAGATGCGGTGACGCACGGAGCGTGGTCGGTCCGATGTGGCGCCCGCCTCGGTGTTGGTACCGATTTGGTCACAATCATCTGACGCCGAGGCGAACGCCTGGATTGTCGGGCAAAGCGATGAAATCTACGGGTCCTTTACGGATTCGCCGCAACCATGCCCCAACCTGCGGATATACCCCCCGTAAGTTCCTCATCCGTACCCAATGGACGGTCAATGAGGACACTTGGGGCGCAGTGGCACTGCATGCTCATATTCCCCATAGCGCCGCGAACCCCCGTATCGCCCCGCGGCCCGGAGTATGAGGAGAACGATGTTGCGAGCACGACGACCCGGAACCGGCGCCATCGGGACCGGCGCCGCCCTGGTCATGATCCTGGGCGCCACCACCGCCTGCGGCCAGGGCCAGGGAGCCGGCGACCCCGGCTTCGAGGACTGCGCCTCCGACCCCGTCTCCTGCAACTCCGGCGAACGCGCCGACGGCGGCGAGATCACCTGGGGCATCGACGGCTCCTGGACCGGCTGGAACCCCAACCTCTCCGCCGAGTACACCGTCTACACGCTCCAGGTCACCGCCCCCTACTGGCCCGCCGTGGGCCAGTTCGACCAGAACGCCGACTTCGTCGTCAACGACGCGATCTTCTCCGGCGACCCCGTCCTGGTCAACGAGCACCCCATGCAGGTCGAGTACACCCTCAACCCCGACGCGAACTGGGGCGACGGCAACCCCATCGGCATCGACGACTTCACCTACACCTGGTACGCCCGCTCCGGGAACCCCGCGCTCTGCCAGGACTGCACGCCCGCCGCGGCCACCGCCGCCGACGTCGCCTCCATCGAGGAGGGCGCCACCGCCGACAAGATCGTCATCACCTACAGCGACGAGTACGCCTCCTCCGAGTGGAAGTACGAGCCCGTCCTCTCCAACCCCTCCCACATCGCCGACGAGCAGGGCCTGGACTGGAGGGGCGACCCCGCCGCCATGGCCGCCGCCGAGACCTACTTCTCCCAGGCGATCCCCACCTGGAGCGCCGGGCCCTTCAAGATCGACGACGCCGCCACCGGCGACTACGCGATCTTCAAACCCAACGCGGACTGGGCCGGGTCCACCGAGGTCACCCTCGACAAGCTCACCCTCAAGTCCTTCGACTCCCTCGAATCGATCATCACCGAGATCCGCCAGGGCAACGTCGACGGCTCCAGCCCCGGCAACATCAGCGCCGAGAACGTCGTCCAGCTCGTCGGCGAGTCCGGTATCGACTTCAACGTCGACCGCGGGCCCCTGTGGCACCACATCGACATCAACGTCAACAACGAGTTCCTCTCCGACCCGGTCCTGCGCACCGCCGTCTTCCAGGCCATCGACGTCGAGGAGATCATCGCCCGCACCTACGCCAACGTGCAGTCCGACGCCGCGCGCAAGCTCAACCACCTCTACCGCAACGACTCCGCGAACTTCCAGGACCACCTCACCGCCACCGGCCAGGGCGCCGGCGACACCGAGCAGGCCCGCGACGGCCTCACCGAGGCCGGGTACACCTGGGACGGCGACGGCAAGCTCCTCGACCCCGACGGCAAGCAGGTCGTCTTCAACTACCGGTACGCCGACGGCTCCGACGACCGCCAGACCATGGCCGACCTCGTCGCCTTCAACCTCGCCGACATCGGCATCGACGTCGAGCTCAAGTCCTTCCCCGCCGCCGACCTCGGCCCCACCCTCGACGGCTCCGAGTTCGACATGGTCGCCTTCGGCTGGACCTCCCAGCCCGTCATCGTCAACTCCGCCCGCCAGTTCTGGGCCTCCGACGCCCCCACCAACTACGGGCGCCTCAACGACCCCGAACTCGACGACCTCATCGACGCCCTCGCCCTCGAACCCGACCCCGCCAAGGCCGCCGAGATCGGCAACCGGATCGCCGAGCAGGTCGTGGACGACGCCTACCAGCTGCCCCTGGTGAACACCCCCGTCGCCATCATCGCCACCCCCGAGCTGGTCAACGTCCGCGACAACTGGGCCTCCCAGCAGCGGGCCCTGTACAACGTCGCCGAGTGGGGGCTCAGAGCCGAGTAACCCTCATGCGCAACGGGGCCGGTGCGGACGCACCGGCCCCTTCGCCCTTTCAGAACGCGGTTTTGTCCGAAACTCCCCGAAACGCGGCCCCCCAGGTGTAACGATGAACCGGTCGCGCCCCTCGGCGCGGCCCACAAGGGAGCAACAGGGGGAGTGGTCATATGCGACCTGCAAGGGCAACCGCGCTGGCGGTGGCCGGTGCGGCGGCGCTCGCGGCGGGGGCGCTCGGCGCCTGCGGCGGCGGCTCGTCGAGCGGCGGCGACAGCGACGTCACCTGGGCGATCAGCTCGGGCTGGGACTCGTGGAACCCGAACACCAGCGAGGGCAACAACAGCTACCTCAACCAGGTGCTCACCCCGCTCGCCGCGTCCTTCGGCGACTTCAACCCGGACGGCGACTTCGAGTTCAACGACGCCGTCCTCTCCAAGGCGCCCGAGCTGACCTCCGAGGCCCCGCTCACCGTCACGTACACCCTCAACGAGAACGCCCAGTGGTCCGACGGCAAGCCCATCCGCGCCGAGGACTTCATCTACGTCTGGTACCAGATGTCCGGCAGCGCCGACTTCTGCAACCAGGAGCAGTGCGCGCCCGCCACCACCGACTGGGGCGCCAACGTCGCCTCCGTGACCGAGGCCGACGGCGTCGTCACCGTCACCTACATCGACGGCTACCTCAACCCCGAATGGCAGTTCGCCTACCCGAACCTCCAGCCCAGCCACGTCATCGAGGACAACGGCTTCGCCGACTGGCAGAGCGACCCGGCCGTCATGGGCAACAGCGCCGACTGGCTCGCCACCACCGCGCCCACCTGGTCGGCCGGGCCCTACAAGCCCACCGACGCCAAGGTCGGCGAGTACGTCATCTACGAGCCCAACGAGAACTACCAGGGCAGCGCCGACCCCGGCCTCGACAAGCTCACCCTCAAGGTCGTGGAGGGCACCGACGCGATCGTCACCGCCCTGCGCAACGGCGAGATCGACGGCTCCTGGCCCAGCGAGTTCAGCCAGGAGGAGCTCGACAAGCTCGACGGCGACGACGCCGTCAAGACCGAGGTCTACGAGGGCAACGTCTGGCTCCACATCGACACGAACACCAAGAACAAGTTCCTGTCCGACCAGGTGCTGCGCCAGGCCGTGTTCACCGCCATCGACAACCAGGAGCTCGTGGACCGCGCCTACCCCGACACCGAGGTGGCGCTGCGGCAGAACCACTTCTTCAGCCAGACCAGCCAGTACTTCGAGGACTTCCTCAGCCAGACCGACCCGCAGCAGGGCTCGGGCGACGCCGACGCCGCCAACGCCGCGCTCGCGGCCGCGGGCTACACCACCGGCGACACGCTGACCACGCCCGACGGCGAGGCGGTCACGCTGAAGTTCCGCTACGCCGACGGCGACGCGACCCGCACGCTCATCGGCGAGGTCGTCCAGTCCCGGCTCGCCGAGATCGGCATCGACGTGACGCTCACGGCGATCCCGGACGGCCAGCTCGGCCCGGTCCTGTCCGAAGCGGACTTCGACCTCATCGTCTACGGCTGGTCGGGCACGCCCGCGTTCACGACCGCGCCCTACCAGTACTTCGGCTCGACCTCGGGCTCCAACTTCGGCGGGTACTCGCTCGACGGGCTCGACGAGGCGATCGCCAAGGTCACCTCCACGACCTCGCTGGACGAGGCCGCCGGGTTCGCCAACGACGTCGAGGCCATGGTCATGCCCGCGGCGTTCACGCTGCCGCTGCTGGACGAGCCGCAGTCCACGATCTACAACCAGAACAACCTCGGCGGGGTCACGCCGAACGGCAACAGCCAGTCCGGCCCGCTGTGGGACGTCCAGAACTGGAAGCCCGCCTAGCAGGGAAAACCGCTTGACAGCGGCGTGAACGAGGGGCGATCCGCACGGATCGCCCCTTTCGCGTATCGGTCGGGTAACAATGCCCCGCCAAATCCGTACCGAGACGTTCCATTCGCTCCGCGGCCGTGGAAGCCTGTGATCCAGTACTGCCGAGGAGAACGCCCACCCCCTCTGCGCCCGCGCGCGGCACCGACGCCGCTCCCCGCGGTCCGCGAACGGGCGGTCCCCCCGGTCGAACACACCCAATGGAGGAGACACAGCAATGGCTCTTACCCGTAGAGCACTCGGCGGACTGACCATCGGCGGGTCGTCCGCGCTCATGCTGGCGGCCTGCGGCGGCAACGAAGAGGACGGCGGCGAGGCCAGCGGCGAGCTGGTCTGGGCGATCGCGTACCCGTGGGAGGCCTGGAACGAGAACACCAGCACCGGCAACAACTCGGCCGGCCACCTCGCGATGACCCCGATGATCGCCGTCGGCCAGGTCGGCTACGACTTCGACCCGGAAGGCAGCGTCTTCTACGACGACGCGATCTTCGACGGCGAGCCGCAGCTCATCAGCGAGGACCCGATGCAGGTCCAGGTGACCCTCAAGGAGGGCGCCCAGTGGTCGGACGGCAAGCCGATCCGCCTGGAGGACTTCATCTTCCAGTGGTACTCGCTGTCCGGCAACGCCGCGCACGCGAACCAGGAGAAGGCCCTCCCCGCGGGCACCGCCTGGGGCTCCATGATCGAGAAGATCGAGGAGACCGAGCCCGGCGTCATCGTCACCACCTTCCTGCCCGGCACCGTCGACCCGGAGTGGCTGTTCACCGGCGGGGTCTACCTGCCGAGCCACTACGCCGAGGAAGAGGGCGGCTTCGCGACCTGGGCGAGCGACCCCGAGGTCATGGGCGACGCGATCACCTGGTTCAACGAGAACCTGTGGACCGTCGTCTCCGGCCCGTACAAGCCCGTCGACAACAAGCTCGGCGAGTACATCGTCTACGAGCCCAACGAGAAGTACCAGGGCTCGAAGAAGGCCAAGTTCACCAAGCTCACGATGAAGCCGGTGACGGGCATCGAGGCCGAGGTGACCGAGCTGCGCCAGGGCACCATCGCGGGCTGCTGGCCGAACGACTTCTCGCTGGAGATCCTCCAGGAGCTCGACGAGAACCCGGAGGAGTGGGCGTACGAGACGTACGCGGGCGCCACCTGGTCGCACTTCGACATCAACGTGCGCAACGGCTTCCTCAAGGACGTCGAGCTCCGCAAGGCCGTCTTCACGACGATCGACATCAACGAGATCAAGGAGCGGGCGTTCCCCGGCACCGAGGTCCCGTGGCTCGGCAACCACTACTTCACCGAGGACAGCCCCTACTACGAGGACTACCTGACCCCGGCGAACTACGGCCTCGGCGACATCGACGCGGCCAAGGCGATCCTCACTGCCGCCGGGTACACCTGGAACGCGGAGGAGAAGCTGGAGAAGGACGGCGAGCAGGTCGTCTTCAACTTCCGCTTCGCCACCTCGAACGAGATCCGCAAGCTCACCGGCGAGATCATCCAGGCCCAGCTGGAGCCGCTCGGCATCGACCTGGAGCTGAAGGGCTTCGGCGACGAGGACTTCTCAGCGACGCTCGCCTCCGCGGACTTCGACATGATCGTGTTCTCGTGGGTCGGCTCCCCGGCGTTCACCACCAGCCCGGACCAGCAGTTCTCGACCGAGTCGGCCTCCAACTACGGCGGCTACGACGACCCGGTCATCAACGAGCTGCTCCCGAAGGTGCGCGGCACGTTCGACATCGCCGAGTCCGCGGGCTTCGCGAACCAGATCAGCGCGCAGGCCGTCGCCCAGGCGTTCACCCTGCCGCTGTACTCCAGCCCGCTGTCGGTGCTGTGGAACAAGAAGCTCGTCAACCTCACCGACCCGGTCAACCCCGCCAGCCAGGCGGGCCCGGTCTGGAACGTCCGCGAGTGGGACAAGCCGTAGCGCCACGGCCCCCCTCGGGCCCGGAAACGGGGCCCGAACAACGGCGGTCGATTCGCAGTACTGCATCCCGATAATTCACTGAATTCCCCCGTGGGGCCGATGCCACATCGGCCCCACGGTCCATTCAGACCACACCCTCCGGGGCCCTAAGTCACGAATGCATCACGAATAAACTCCAGTTGGGCCCTCCGCCGTGTCAATCCGCTCACGTCTGTGCCAGTGTTTGTCACAACACCGCCGAGGGACGCACGCCTTCCCCCAACCCGTTTCGTCCGGACGCGAGGCATCGGCGCTTTCGCGACCGACCGGAGGCCCCTCGGCATCGATATCTGGAGGAGAAACACTCATGGCTCTTACCCGTAGAGCTCTCGGCGGCCTGTCGCTCGGCGGCGGCGCCGCCCTCACGCTGGCCGCTTGCGGCGGCAACGACGGCGACGGCGGCGGTTCCGGCAAGACTGAGGTCGTCTGGGCGATCTCCTCCGCCTGGGCCTCCTGGAACGAGAACACGCAGGCCGGCAACAACTCCTACGGCCACCAGGCCATGGTGCCGATGGCCGCCGGCTCCGGCGACTTCGACCCCAACGCCAAGTGGGTCTACGACGACGCGATCTTCGCCTCGGAGCCGGAGCTCGTCTCCGAGTCCCCGATGACCATCAAGTACGTGCTGAACGAGAACGCCCAGTGGTCGGACGGCAACCCCGTCCGCGTCGAGGACTTCATCTTCCAGTGGTACTCGATGTCCGGCAAGGCCGAGCACGCCAACCAGGAGAAGGCCCTCCCGGCCTCCGTCGACTGGGGCTCCATGGTCGAGTCCATCGAGCAGGCCGACGACGGCTCGATCGTCGTCACCTACGTCGCGGGCTACTCCGACCCCGAGTGGCTCTACGCCTCGACGGTCTACCTGCCCTCGCACATCGCCGAGGCCAACGGCTTCGCCGACTGGGCCACCGACCCCGAGGTCATGGGCGACGCGATCCAGTACTTCGAGACCACCACCCCCACCGCCGACGGCCAGGGCGTCCTCGGCACCGGCCCGTTCAAGCTGGTCGACGCCAAGCTCGGCGAGTACATCGTGTACGAGATCAACGACAAGTACCAGGGCTCCATCAAGCCCACCATCGAGAAGCTCACGCTCAAGGTCGTCGAGGGCACCGCCAACATCGTCACCGAGATGCGCCAGGGCACCATCGACGGCGCCTGGCCGAGCGAGTTCTCCGAGGAGGAGAACGCCAAGCTCGCCGAGGACCCGAACATGCAGATCGAGACCTACGCGGGCTCGGTGTGGCTGCACTTCGACGCCAACGTGCAGAACGAGTTCCTCGCGGACATCCCGCTGCGCCAGGCCGTGTTCACCGCGATCAACATCCCGGACATCTCGGCCAAGAACTACCCGGAGTCGGGCGTCCAGCAGAAGCTGAACCACTTCTTCTCCAACGACAACGAGTACTTCCAGGACATCATCGGCCCGACGGGCCAGGGCTCCGGCGACGTCGCCAAGGCCGCCGAGATCCTCACGGCCGCCGGCTACACCGGCGCCGAAGAGGGCGGCACCCTGACGACCGCCGACGGCAAGGCCGTGACCTTCCGCATCCGCTACGCGGAGTCGGACCCGGTCCGCAAGCTCGCCGCCGAGCTGTCCCAGGCGTCCCTCGCCTCCATCGGCATCGCGCTCGAACTCGTCGCGATCCCGGACGGCGAGCTCGGCAACGTCCTCGCCGAGGGCGACTTCGACCTGATCATCTTCGGCTGGTCCGGCTCGGCCGCGTTCACCGTCGCCCCCTCGCAGTACTTCCAGTCGGACTCCGGCTCGAACTACGGCAAGTACAACAACCCCGAGGCCGACGCGCTCATCGCGCAGGTCCGCGCGACGTTCGACATCGACGCCGCCGCCGAGGCCGCCAACGCGGTCGACGCGCTGGTCGTGCCGGACGCCTACACCCTGCCGATCTTCGACGAGCCGCAGGCGTTCTACAACAACCCGCAGGTCCTGGAGGGCCCGGTCGTGAACGGCTACACCCAGGCCGGACCGCTCTTCAACATCCGCGAGTGGAAGATCAAGTAAGCAGGGCTCTCTGAGCCCGAGCGGCGGAGCCCCTTCCCGGGGCTCCCCCGCTCGAATGGTTTCTGAGCGGATTCCGTTCTGGTGGCGAGGCGATGACGCAGCGCCGCGGGCGGCCCGCCCGGACCCCGGCCCGGTCTCAGTGTCGCGACGGGTTTCCCCTGGTGGACTGTGAAAATCCCACCTTTCGCAGCCATTCAGGGAATGAACATCACGGGACCATAACGAACGAAGATCATCTCTGGTTCGGCTGTCCGAAACCTGCGATTCCCGTGGAAGGCTGTACCTCGCGTCACCCGACCGTCGCCTCACGGAGCCCTCCCGCGGCCCCCGGCGGCGAATCGGCCAGGCAGGCACACCGCCCCCACCACGGTGCCCTCCCCGCCGACCGGTCCGGCGGCGCAAACCCACGAGAGGAACCATGAAGCGACACCACATGGCGGCCGTCGCCGCCTTCGCCTGCACCACCCTGGCCCTTGCGGGCTGCGGCCAGGGGAACGCGGTCTCGTCCAGCCTGGACGACTGCGTCACCGACGCCGCCGGATGCAACTCCGGCGAGCGCGCGGACGGCGGCGAGATCACGTGGGCCATCGACGCCGGATGGAGCAGCTGGAACCAGAACACGGCCGACGGCAACAACGCGTACGTGAGCCTCGCCCTCGCGGGCATGTGGCCGTACACCGGCCAGTGGGATCAGGACAACAATTTCATCGTCAACGAGGGCCTGTTCGCCTCCGAGCCCAAGCTCGTGAGCGAGAGCCCCGTGACGGTCGAATACACCCTCAAAGAGGGCGCCAACTGGGGCGACGGCACCGACATCACCGTGGACGACTTCATCTACCACTGGTACGCCAGGTCCGGCAACAACGACCTGTGCGCCGAGTGCACCCCCGCGACCACCACCTACGGCTCCCAGGTCGCGAGCATCGAGGGCGACGCCAACACCGTCACCGTCACCTACGTCGACTCGTACCACTCCGCGGAGTGGAAGTACGAGGAGGTCCTCTCCGAGCCCGCGCACGTGGCCGAGGACCAGGGCTTCGACTGGAAGAACGACCCGGCCGCCATGGCCGCGGCCGAGCTGTACTTCTCCGAGACCACCCCCACCTGGACCACCGGCCCCTACAAGGTCGCGAACGCGGCCATGGGCGAGTACGTGATCTACGAGCCGAACCCCGACTGGGCCGGCGACACCGAGGTCACCCTCGACAAGATCACCTTCCAGGTCATGGAGGGCCTCGACAACATCGTCACCGCCCTGCGCAACGGCGAGATCGACGGCGCCTCCCCCTTCTCGGTCACCGCCGAGGCGATCACGCAGCTGGAGAGCGCCGACGGCCTCTCCTACTCGATCGCGGGCGGCCCCTCGTGGGAGCACATCGACCTGAACACCAACAACGAGTTCCTCTCGGACGTCGAGCTGCGCACCGCGGTCTTCCAGGCCATCGACCTGGAGAGCATCATCTCCCGCACCTACGCGTTCGTGCAGTCCGACATCGAGCGGAAGAACAACCACCTCTTCCGCAACGGCTCGGAGTACTTCACCGACTACCTGACCGCCACCGGCCAGGGCGCGGGCGACATCGAGATGGCCCGCGACACCCTCGTGGACGCCGGGTACACCTGGAACGCCGACGGCGCGCTGGAGACCCCGGACGGCGAGGAGGTGAAGCTCAACTTCCGCTACATCGAGTCCCGCGAGTCGCGCAAGATCACCGGCGAGCTCACCCAGGCGACCCTCGCCGACCTCGGCATCGACGTCACCCTCAAGCCGATCCCCGACTCCGACCTGGGCACGGTCCTGGCCGAGTCCGACTTCGACATGATCAACTTCGGCTGGAGCTCGGACCCGCTGTTCGTCGGCTCCGCGTCCCAGTACTGGTCCTCGGAGTCCGGCTCGAACTTCGGCAACCTCGACGACCCCGACCTCGACGTGCTCATCGAGGAGATCAACGGCACCCTGGACATGGACGACGCCGCCGCACGCGCCAACGAGGCCGTCAAGCGCGTCATCGAGGACGCCTACGTCCTCCCGATCGTGGACTCACCGGTGGTGGTGATGGTCTCCGATAACTTGGTCAACGTCCGGGACAATTGGGCTTCCCAGCAACGAGCGGCCTACAACATCGCAGAATGGGGTGTGGCAGACACTGAGTAGTTTTTACCTTCGAGTCGCCCATTCCGGGCGAGTTCCCGCTCGCTGGTGAGGCCCGCACGTCGGGGCCGCAGAATGGGGAGTCAGTGAGCCCAATGAGGAGCCGCGCGGCAGCGCGGCAGGACCGGTCGGCAGGCGGACCGGGCCACAGTAGAGAAACCGTTAACGAGGCATTATGGTTGTATTCATAATCCGGCGCACCCTGATGATGATCCCGGTGCTGCTGGGGGCGACTATCCTGTGCTTTGCCCTGGTCGACTTGTCGAACGACCCGGTACAGGACAGGGTCTTCGAGATCGAGCAGTCCACAGGCGAGCCGGTACCCCAGACCACCATCGACGCGCTCGAAGCGTCCTGGTACTACGACCGCTCGGTTCCCGAGCGGTACTGGATCTGGCTCACCGGGCTCGGCGACACCAACGACGACATCGGCCTGCTCCAGGGCAAGTGGGGCCCCTCCATCGAGGGCTCGGCCATGGACATCGGCAATGAGATCTCCAGCAGGTTCTGGATCACGCTCCGGCTGGTCCTGTTCGCCACCATCGCGTCGGTCGGCATCGCCATTCTCGCGGGTGTCGTCAGCGCCGTCAAACAGTATTCGAGGACGGACTACACGCTGACGTTCCTCGGCTTCCTGTTCCTCGCCATGCCCATCTTCTGGCTCGGCTCCCTCTTCAAGGAGGGCGCCGTCCAGCTCAACAAGATCCTGGGCTCCACGGTCTTCCAGACCTACGGCTCGGGCACCACCGGCTACCAGGGCAACGGCTGGCAGGTCTTCGTCGACTCGCTGCCGTTCCTCATCGTGCCCACCCTGGTGCTCATGCTCGGCGGCTACGCGGCCATCTCCCGCTACCAGCGCGCCAGCATGCTCGAAGTGATGAACTCCGACTACGTGCGCCTCGCCCGGGCCAAGGGCGTCCGCAACGGCACCGTCATGCGGCGCCACGCCCTGCGGACCGCCCTCATCCCGGTCGCGACCTTCGCGCCCCTGGCCCTCTCCGGCGCCATGGGCGGCGCGATGGTCACCGAGTCCATCTTCGGGTGGAGGGGCCTGGGCGTGTACTCGCTCGACGCGATCAACGCGGGCGACACCTTCGCCGTCATGGCCTACGTGCTCATCTCCGGCGTCGTCGTCCTGATCGGCGTCCTGATCTCCGACATCCTGTACGGCGTGCTCGACCCGAGGATCCGCTATGAGTAACACCGCTTCCCCGCGCCTCGACGCCGAGGCCATCAGCACCAAGGAGCGCGGCCAGTGGGAGATGGTCGGCCGCCGCTTCTTCCGGCACCGCGCCGCCGTCATCAGCCTGGTGATCTTCCTGGTCATCGTGCTGTTCGCGTACATCGGCCCGTTCCTGTGGAAGTGGGACTACAAGATCCACTCGGAGATCCCCTCGTGGGCCGCCCCGAGCCTTGAGCACCCGTTCGGCACCGACAAGGCCGGCCGCGACATGCTCGGCGCGATGATGCAGGCGACCAAGCAGTCCCTGAACGTCGCCCTCGTCGTCGCGATCGGCTCCACGGTCATCGGCGCGCTCTACGGCGCCGTCGCCGGGTTCTACCGCGGCTGGATCGACTCGGTGCTCATGCGCTTCCTCGACATCATGTTCGTGATCCCGTTCCTGGTGATCACGGGCGCGCTCGCCGGGGCCATCGACACCTCCGTGCGCTGGTACCACATGGCCATCATCCTCGCCGTGTTCGGCTGGACCTCCATCGCGCGCGCCGTGCGCGCCGAGGTCCTGTCCCTGCGCGAGAAGGAGTTCATCGAGGCCGCGCGCTCGGCGGGCGGCTCCGACTGGCACATCATCACCAAGCACCTGATCCCGAACACGATGAGCGTCATCATCGTGTCCGTGACGCTCCAGATCGCCTTCGCCATCCTGTCCGAGACGACCCTGTCGTTCCTCGGCCTGGGCATCCAGAGCCCCGACACGTCGCTGGGCCTGCTCATCGACGCGGCGGGCGCGTCGGCGTTCAACGAGCACTGGTACCTGTTCTACATCCCGGGTGTCATGATCATCCTGATCGCGCTGACCATCAACTTCATCGGCGACGGCCTGCGCGACGCGATGGACCCGCGACAGACGATGGTGAGGCGATAAGCATGGCGAACATCTCGGTCTCCACCAGCGACAAGGGCCGCTCCACGGGCACCAAGGGCGACACCGTCCTGTCCGTGCAGGACCTCAAGGTCGGCTTCCCGACCGACGACGGCCTCGTCCAGGCCGTGCGCGGCGTCTCCTACGAGCTCCGCCGCGGCCAGAGCCTCGGCATCGTGGGCGAGTCGGGCTCGGGCAAGTCGGTGACCTCCATGGCGATCATGGGCCTGCTGCCCAAGACCGCCGAGATCACCGGCTCGGCCAAGCTCGAAGGCGAGGAGCTCCTCGGCCTCGGCGACGCCGAACTGTCCCGCATCCGCGGCAAGAAGATCTCCATGATCTTCCAGGACCCCCTCACGAGCCTCAACCCGGTCTACACGGTCGGCTTCCAGCTCGCCGAGGCGATCCGCACCCACTACTCGGACATCTCCAAGGCCGAGGCCCGGGTCCGCTGCATCGACCTGCTCGACTCGGTCGGCATCCCGAACCCGCAGCAGCGGGTCGACGCCTACCCGCACGAGCTGTCGGGCGGCATGCGCCAGCGCGTCGTCATCGCCATCGCGATGGCGAACAACCCGGACGTCATCATCGCCGACGAGCCGACCACGGCCCTCGACGTGACCGTCCAGGCGCAGGTCCTCGAAGCCCTGGAGAAGGCCCGCGAAGAGGTCAACGCCGCGCTGATCCTCATCACGCACGACCTGGGCGTCATCGCCGGGCACACCGACGAGGTCCTGGTGATGTACGCCGGGCGCCCCGTCGAGCACGGCTCGGTCGACGAGATCTTCTACCAGCCGCGCATGCCGTACACGCTGGGCCTCATCGGCTCGCTCCCGCGCATGGACGAGAGCCGCGACCAGCGCCTCACGCCCATCCACGGGACGCCGCCGTCGATGCTCAACCTGGCGCCGGGCTGCCCGTTCCGGGCCCGCTGCCCCATGCACCAGGACATCTGCGCGGAGGTCGAACCCGACCTGCTGCCCATCAACGGCTCGGGCCACGTGGCCGCCTGCCACTTCTCGGACCAGCTCGAAGGCAAGGCCCCCGACGACGTGTTCGCGCCCGTCGCCACGGACCTGTCCGTCGAGGCCGAGGTGGAGGCCATGGACGCCGAAGGCGCCGCGGCCGCCGACGAGGAGGACAAGTGAACGCCATGCTCGACACTCCGCAGACCGCGGCCAACCCGGTCATCGCCGGGAAGAACCTGGTCAAGGAGTTCCCCGTGCGCTCCAAGGGGATTCTGCGGCGCAAGGTGGGCGCGGTCCACGCCGTCTCCGGGGTGAACCTGGAGATCGGCGCGAACGAGACGCTCGCTCTGGTCGGCGAGTCCGGCTGCGGCAAGTCCACGACGGCGCGGCTGATGATGAACCTCATCGCGCCGACGTCGGGCGAGGTCCTCTACGAGGGCCGGGACCTGACGAAGCTGTCGCGCAACCAGATGCGCCCGGTCCGCCGGGACATCCAGCTGGTCTTCCAGGACCCGATGGCCTCGCTGGACCCGCGCATGACGGTCTTCGAGATCATCGCCGAGCCGCTGCGCGTGCACGGCGTGTTCAAGAACGGCGGCCGCGACCGGGTGAACAGCCTGATCGAGATCGTCGGCCTGAACCCCGAGCATCGCAACCGGTACCCGCACGAGTTCTCGGGCGGGCAGCGCCAGCGCATCGGCATCGCCCGCGCTCTGGCGCTCCAGCCGCGCGTGCTGATGCTGGACGAGCCGGTGTCGGCTCTGGACGTGTCGATTCAGGCGGGTGTCATCAACCTGCTTGAGGACCTCCAGGACGAGCTGGGCCTGTCTTACCTGTTCGTGTCGCACGACCTTTCGGTGGTGCGGCACATCGCGGACAAGGTCGCGGTCATGTACCTGGGCAAGATCGTGGAGGAGGGGACCACCGACCAGCTCTTCGCCGGTCCGGCCCACCCGTACACGCAGGCCCTCATGTCGGCGATCCCGCTTCCGGACCCGCGCAAGGAGCGGACCCGCGAGCGGATCGTCCTCCAGGGCGACGTCCCGAGCCCGTCGAACCCGCCTTCGGGCTGCCGGTTCCGCACGCGCTGCCCGCTGTTCAAGACGCTTCCTGAGAGCGATCAGCGCAAGTGCATCGAGGTGGAGCCGCTCCTGCGGTCCGACCACGACGGCTTGACCCGCGCGGCGTGCCACTACGCGAAGAAGAAGCAGCTCGTCTAGGCGAGGCTGTTCGGATCGGCCGTCCCACCTGCTGGTGGGGCGGCCTTTCTCGTTTGCGGGGGCCTGGGATCGGCTGGGAGACTTCGGGCATGAGTGATGCTGTTGAGACTGTCGAAGCGCTGCTTGACGAGTTGGGCGAGGCGTGGCCGACTCCCGAGGCGATCGGGGCGGCGCGGGAGGCGATGATCGCCCGCATTCCCGGGTGGACCCTGCCTGCGGCCTATGGCCTTGCGGTGGAGGCGGAAGCGGGGTCGGGGTCGGGGGCGGAGGCGGGTTCCTGCTTCGAGTTCTCCCGGGTGAACGCCGGTGTGCATCCGCTTCCGGCGGTGGTGATGGCTACCGTGCTCGGGCACCCGGGGGGTTCCGCCTCGTACCCGGTGGACCTGGAGCTGCTTGATCTCGCCATCCGGCTGCTGGCTCCGGCCGAGGTGTGCACGGCTTACGAGCACCCGAACTTGGCGGCTTGGCGGGAGGTCCGGGAGGCGATCGTCTCTGGGGCCGCGGGGCGCATGGTCTTCGTCGGCGACGGTGAAGCGGCCTCGGACGATCCTGCGGTGAACGCCTTGCGCGCCTTGATCTGAGAAAGCCGAAACGGCCGGGTGGTCTCCCACCCGGCCGTTTGTGTGCCTGCTGTTAGTGCAGGTAGTAGTCGTTCATGCAGCCGACGTGGGCGAAGCCCCAGGTGTCGTCGATGTCGACCGCCACCCAGATGTCGGAGAACTGCGCGCAGGTGGTGTGCTTGCCGCCCGTGGTGAGCGGGATGCACCAGGCTCCGTCGGCCCAGGTGTCGGCCGGGATCGTGCCGAGGACCGCGGAGTCCGCGTAGGGGATCTCCCGGACTTTGGTGTCGTCCATGAACTTGACGGCGCAGGAGACGCTTTCGGTTGCCGTGTCCGGTGCGATCCGGTCGGTCTCGGGCTGCTCGGCCATCGCGGGGGCCGCCCATCCTGCGCCGATCATGAGCGCCATCGCCGAAGCCGCAAGAACTCTTCGCATTTGTCCACCTTCTGGTGAGTAGTGCCAGGGTTGCCGATTCATGCTGGCAGCTCTGGCGACTCCGGAGTGGACTTAAGTCGCGAATGTCGGAAACCTGATAGTTCAGAGGGCCTTGGCGAGAGCGGTGAAATCGGCGGGGGACAGGTCGAACACCGGAGACTCGACATCGAGCTTCGAGTCCCGGAGGTGGAACCCGTCCGACTCCGCGCACGCGCTGACCTCGACACAGTTGTTGTCGTTGCCGCCACCACCGCTAAGGCTGCTCTTCCGCCAGGAGCGGCGAACTTCAACGCAGTTGTTGTCGTTGCCAGTGCCGCTGCGGGTGCTCTTACGCCAGCCAGTTACGCCAGTATGCATCGCGGTACTCCTTGTATCGGATCGAGCCGGGCCACATCCCGTGGCGCCAACCATCGTAAACCGCGATCCGAACCGCATCCTGGAAGACCCAGCTCGAATGAAGGAGTTCCGTGTACACGACTTCCGGACCTGCTTGCGGGAACTTTTTGGGGTCTCGGGCTTTGAAGAGGCTGAAGGTACTCACCGGGTTGAGGTGAGGGCGAGCGAGCACTCGGATGTCCCAGCCGGGAGTCTCGCAACAGGCGGTCAGAAGATCGAGTTGCTCGATCTGGAGCTTGCGTGGTGCCTTGCTCAAGAAGAAGAAGGCGGGTTCGCCTACGAGGTACTGGACCGTGGGCTCGTCCTTGCGGCCAACGAGGATCTCCTTCCGCTCCGCCCTGAATTCCAGGCCTGATTGCCTTCGCTCGGCGGTGTCGTTGATGTCTGCCTCGGCCACGATGTGCTCGTAGTAGCTGCGGGACTGGGTCAACGCTGGAAACATCGTTGGCGCCCACTCGAAGATCTCGCCCATGTACTGCTCGCAGAGCGAGAGGTACAGCGCATTGAATCGCCCGTCCGCCTCGATCAGCGGGTCTTTCCGCTTGAGCGGTGCGAGGACTCGCAGGTAAGCGGCGACATCTGGCGGGATTTCCAGCACACGGATGAGGTCGCTGAGGACGCTCGCCGGAACCCGCGACCGTTGGCGTTCGTAGTCCCGGATCGTGTCCTTGGACCTGTAGACGCCGTCGCCGACCGTCTGTTGGGTGAGCCCCCGCATCGTGCGGTACTTGAGCAGCATCATGCGCTTGAACCAATCGATCTGGCTCTCGCTTTGCTGTTCCTCACCCTGCCCGCTCTTGCTACGCCTGCCGGCCATCGATGCCTCCCACAAACCGCTGTACCTGGTGGACATCCACTATCCCATGAGCACTAACGAAAGCAATGGCAGCGATTCCGTGTAGTTCATTGCGGGAGAACAGAAGGGGGGAAAATCCACTATCGTTTTTCCACGCTTGCCAGGTTGTCAGGCGTGATCCGACACCGAAAACTCCCCTCACCGACTGTCCAGCGCCGTAAAGAGTCGGGAATCCGACAGTCCTTTCGGGTGACACGACAGCGGCCCGGACCGCAATCGGTCCGGCCCGTCTGTGTCGGAGTCGGTGTCGGTTGGGCTGTGTCGATGTCGGTCGGGTCTCGGTCAGTCCTGGTCGAGTTCGAATTCGAGACCGGTCATCTTGCGGGGCACCACATGTCCGCTCTGCTCCCAGCTCTCCGCGCCGCTCTGCTCGACCAGCGCGACCGGGCTCTGAAGCTGGTAAGTGGCCCCCTTCGGCGGGAACTCCGTGAGCTTCCCGATCAGTTGCGACGGGTCTTTGGTGGTGAGCACCAGCGGTTCTTGCTCGGGGTTGCCGGCCTCGTCGGTGTCCGTGATGGTGATGGTCAGGTTGACGTCCATCACGTGCCGGTACTGCGGCGGGAACCACGACAACGGGCTTAGGTCGGTCGGTTGCGGGCTCGTGGTCTCGATGGTGACCTTGCCCAGGCCGTTGGTGCCCGCCTCGGTCGAGGACAGCTTGAGCGAGGCCGCCGGGCCGGTCAGGTCGCCGGCGGTGGGGTCGGCGAAGGTGAGTTCGCCTTCCATCGGGCCGGTCTCGTAGGCGCCTTCGAGCCAATCCCCTCCGGCGTCCCCGTTCTCGAAGCTGGCGGAGCCGCCGATCGGCATCGACTCGTCTTCGCTGTACTGCTCCGGGGTGGCTTGGGCACTGCCCGCCGATCCGGAGATGACCGCGCTCGCGGCGAGGGCGACTGCGGCCAGCCTCGGCGCGAAGGTGTGTTTGAAGGTCTTGGTGGTCGTGGACTTCGTCATGCGTACTTCCCCCGATTTCGCATGGAAACACGGCCTCGACCGGGCGAAACGCACCGGCCGGGCCGTTGGACGCACCGACCCTAACCATTCGCACAGACGCACCGAGTGGAAACCGCCGATCTGGGAGGGGAGGCGGCCTGCGGGTCCGATCCGGTGCAGGTCTTTTGGCAGCGACAAAGAGGTGGAGGGGTGGTCGGGGCCGGGACTTGGGCCATGGGGTCTGATGGGGGACCTGGGCGGGGCCGGGGATGGGCTGAGGTCCGCGGCGGGTGGCGGGTGGCGGGTGGCGGGAGCGGGGCGAGGCCGGACATGGGCTGAGGCCCGGACTGGGCCTCGGGGCCCGCCGGGTCAGCCCGGTCTGGTTCTGAATCGCTCTCGGGCTCTGGCGATGGCGGCCTGCATCTTCTTCTGCGCGTACCAGAGTGCGAGGTCGGTCAGCTCTGTCTTATGGCGTGGCGACCATTCGCCCGAATCATGACCATTTGGAAGGTCCTTGCACGGGTCGGCTTCCCAATCCTCATCGGTACTGCCATTGAGGTGAACGATGCTTGCCTTGCCGGGCCCGGTCTTGGTGACTTCCCACTTGCCGGTGTGTATGCGGCCGTGGTGGAACCGGCAGAGGAGGATCAGGTTGTCTGCGTCCGTTTTGCCACCATCTGCCCAGTGGATGATGTGGTGGGCCTCGGTCCAGCTGACCGGGGCTCGGCAACCGGACCAGGCGCAGCCGCCCTGCTGCTCAAGTTCGAGCTTGTGGCGGAGGGCCGTGTTGGGGAGGCGCTTCTCCCGGCCCAGTTCGAGGGCCTCGCCGGTCTCGTAGTCGAAGACCGAGGGGAGGAGCCCCGCCTCGCAGGCGAGGTGCCGGGCCCTGGAGATCGAGACCGGGCGGCCGTCGAGGATCGGGAGCCGACCCGTCGCCGCCCCGGTCAGGGTCTCGATGTCGCAGATCAGGTTCAGGGTGGCGGTGTGCCCGTGCCGCCGAGGCGAGTCAGGGGAGGTCCCGTAGGCCGCCACCATCTGGTGCAGGGCCTCGGCGTTCCGGCCCGAGACCCGGGGGAGCAGGCCGTCATCGTCGGCCTGGTCCTGGCGGGGCGGGGGAACCGCAGTGCGGAGTGTGTTGCTCAGGAGCTTCCCCGTGTCACCGGTGAGGCGGCCTTCCAGGTCCCACATGCCATCAGGGCGCTCGTTGACTTCCAGCCAGGCAAGGGTCTGCTGGCTCAGCTCATCGAGCATGGACTCCTGGTCGAAGAGCTCCGCGCAGATCCGGTCGAAGTGCTCGGCCAGTTCGGAGCGGACCGCATGGGTGCAGTACTCCCGGATCAGCTCCTCGGGAGTGCGGCACATGGTGGAGGAGTAAGGGGACTCCACCGGGGAGGCGTAGGGGGCCCGGCAGTGAACAGCCAGGCCTTCCCGCTCGATGCGCCGCATGGCATATGCGATGGCGTCGAGACTTGCAGACCCAGAGGTGGCCGCCTCCGCCAAGTGCTTGAACTTGGGGGCGAGCCTGGCGATGGAGGCCATCTGCCCGGCGCTGGAGGAGTTGAAGGAGTAGGTCTCCATGATCCAGTCGCGGATGCCCGAGAACCCGTCCCTGGTCTTGTGGAGACCGGCCGAGGTGTAGGCGATGACCGCCCGGAGTGCCGCGGCCTCAAGAGCGCGGGCCTGAGAAGCAAGGGATTCGATATCGGAGTGGAGAAGGGAGGCTTCGCGGTCTCGGTCGATAACTGCTGCGGACATCGGGGCTTCCCCCTCTCGAACTCTCTAGGCTCGTATCCTCTTGTGGCTTCTGTTGCGGTAGTTCAATAGTGACAGGTTGTGGGGCTGGTGTCATCACCCATTCGAGTGAAAGTTAGTACTAAGTAGACTTAAAAGATCCGCCCCACCTCAACCCCCGCCCTCCCCAAAGCCCAAGTGCGACAAAGATTCCCGCCCACTCCTCTGTCGCCGCCGATTGAACCTTATGGACACTCAACCGCACACACGACCCACGAAACTTCAGGAAAATCCTGTCTTGTGTCGGGATGCTGACACTTCGCCGTCTCCGCAGGTAGGAGCGGTATACCCGTAAACCCAAGCCCCCGCTGCACCCCCCGAAACCGATAGCGTGGCAGCATACGGGCCCGAGTGGTGGAATCTGGTAGACACAGTCGGCTTAAAACCGGCCGTCGGGAGACTTGCGGGTTCAAGTCCCGTCTCGGGCACCGGGCACAGCCCTCATCTTGTCGGCCAACGGGATCGGACGGTATGGGACCGTCCGGTCCCGGAGTGTCGTTCCTCGCATTCGAGAGCAACCCACACCTTCCGCCCGAACGGGTGAGCCCACCCCTGTCCTACGGAACTGCTCACGCTCTGCAACCGCATGACCCCTGACCTGCTCAACTAACACTGTGAACGGCTCGTTTCACGCTCGGGGCCAAATGCATCGGCAGGTTGACTGCACAGGGCCGCCGTGCTATCCAGGGAGGCGAGCGCTGATACCATTCTGTCGAGCAAGCCGGTGGGGGCTAATGCCTTCCCTTCTGCTGCAACGACTTTGTCACTTCCCGGTATCGCGGAAGCCGATAGGCCAGTGTCGTGAGGATGGCGATGCCCGAAACACCTCGGTCCACAACTCATACTTTTCAACCCTCCGGGCCAGCGCCCCAAGGCTTCTCCGGCGAAGACGCCGGCGCCCCGGTGGAACTCAAACCCCGATTGATGCGCATCGCGCTGCTGCCCCTGGCGGCGGCGGCGTTCCTCGGCGCAGGCGCGGCGGTCGTGTTCGCGGCCACCGACGCCTCGGACCGTCCCTCGTGGATGGTCCCGGCGGTGCTCGGCTCGGCCCTCGTGCTGATCGCGGTGGTCGCGTACTTCGCGTCCTCCGCGGCCTCGAAGGCCGAGGCCGACCTCAGCCGCCAGGTCCAGACCGTGCGGCGCTCCACGGTGGAGACCCACTACAAGGTCTGGCAGATCCTGGACGACCTCCAGCGCGAGCTCCCGCAGGAGCAGCGCTGGTCGGTCCCCCTCCCCAACCCCGGCGCCAGCGCGGCCTCCACCGAGGAGGCCCTGCGCCTCCTCGCCTCCGAGGCCCGCCACCTGCGCGCCGCGGCCGAAGCCGTTGCGGCCCGCGGCGTCCGCCCCACACCGCCGCAACAGCAACATCAGCAGCCGCAGCTCCCGGCGAAGGTGCCGCAGCAGATGGTCACGTCGGGTCCGATCGACGCGGTCGACGTGCACTCGCGCGTGGGCATCTTCGTGAACCTGGCCCGCCGCCTGCAATCCCTGGTGCACAGGGAGATCGAGCAGCTGGACGAGCTGGAGAACCAGGTCGAGGACCCGGACCTGCTCAAGGGCCTGTTCTCGGTCGACCACCTGGCGACGCGGATTCGCCGCCACGCCGAGAACCTGGCGGTCCTCGGCGGGGCGACCTCGCACCGGCAGTGGTCGCGTCCGGTCAACGTCTACGAGGCGCTGCGGTCCGCGGTCGCCGAGGTGGAGCAGTACGCCCGCGTGAAGCTGGTGCGCCCCATCGAGGGCACGCTGAAGGGCCACGCGGTCGCGGACATCATCCACCTGGTCGCGGAGCTGGTGGAGAACGCGACGACGTTCTCGGCCCCGGGCACGCAAGTGCTCATCCGGGTCCAGCGGGTGCGGACGGGTCTGGCGGTCGAGGTCGAGGACCGCGGGCTGGGCATGGAGAACCACGAGCGGAACCGGTACAACACGATGCTGGCGACGCCGGACCGGGTGGACCTGGACGAGCTGCTCGCGGACGGCCGCATCGGCCTGTACGTGGTCTCGTCGCTGGCCCGCCGGCACACGCTGACGGTCCAGTTGCAGTCGAACATCTTCGGCGGCACGCAGGCGGTCCTGGTGGTCCCCGAGGAGCTCCTCGGCGACGACACGCCGCCGGCGCCGAAGGCGGCCCCCCGGGAGCTTCCGGCCGCGCCGCAGTCGATGCCGGTGCGCCAGCCCGGTTCGCAGACGCCGCCGCAGCTGCCGTCGGTGCAGCTGCGCCCCCTGCCGTCGGCGGGGGCGACGCCGCGGAGCATGCCGCAGCCGCGCGTGGACGCGGCTCCCGCGTACACGCCGGTGAGCGTCGCGGTGGACACGGGCGCCCTGCCCGTGACCGCGGAGATGCAGGCGGTCGAGGCGCCGTCGTTCGACACGCCTTCGTACGACACCCCGTCGTACGAGACGCCCTCGTACGACGCGCCTCCGAACGGGTACGGCCCCGACGGCCGCCCGGCGCTCCCCAAGCGCACCAAGCAGTCGCACCTGGCCCCGCAGCTGCGGGAGGACCCGGCGCTGGGCAGGCGGGGGTCCGAGGCGGGGCACGACCCCGGGCTCATGGCGGCGTTCCAGCAGGGCCAGCAGCGCGCGGACGGGAGTCCGCAGATCCCCAACGATTCCGTTTCTTCTCCGTACAGGAATGAGGAGTTCTAATGGCAGGCGACGAGGCAGGCGCCCACACGGATCTGAGCTGGCTGCTGGCGGGCCTCATCAGGAAGGTCCCGCACACGCGCAGCGCACTGCTGCTGTCCTCGGACGGCATCAAGAAGGCGTACCACGGCATGGGCACGGACCAGGCCGACCAGCTCTCGGCGATCGCGTCGGGGATGTTCTCGCTGGCGCGCAGCGCGGGGGCCCAGTTCGGGTCCGCGGGCGGGGTGCGGCAGGTGGTCGCGGAGCTGGACGACACGCTGCTGTTCGTGTCGACCGCGGGGCAGGGCGCGGTCCTGGCCGTGGCGGCCGGGCGGGAGGCGGACGCGGGGGTGCTCGGGTACGAGATGTCGATCCTCGTCAAGAGCGTGCGCCCGTACCTGGAGACACCCGTGCGGAGACCGAGCGGCGAAATGGTGAGCTGATGGGCGATTTCGAGCACCGGCCACTGCTCGACGAGGACGCGGGCCCGCTGGTCCGGCCGTACACCGTCAGCAACGGGCGCACCGCACCCACGGCGAAGCTGGACCTGCTGTCGCTGGTCCGCGCCACCGGCCAGCTGCGTCCCTCGCAGTTGGAGGCCGAGCACGCCGAGGCGCTGATCCTGTGCCGGGAGCCCATCTCGGTCGCGGAGGTCTCGGCCCACCTGCGGCTGCCCGCCATGGTCATCAAGGTCCTGCTGTCCGATCTCGTGGACTGCGGGGCCGTGACCGCCCACGCCCCCGACCCCGCCGTCGATCCCACTGACAGAACCGTATTGGAGGCACTCCTCAATGGCCTACAACGGCGACTCTGACCGAGCGCCCGCACAACAACCAGTCCTGCCCACCGCCATCAAGCTGCTCGTCGCCGGGGGCTTCGGGGTCGGCAAGACCACCTTCGTAGGAGCGGTCTCGGAGATCGAGCCGCTGAGCACCGAGGAGACCATCACCACGGCCTCGATCGGGACGGACGACCTCACGGGCGTCGGGGACAAGACGACCACCACGGTCGCCTTGGACTTCGGCCGGATCACGCTCGACCCGCAGCACATCCTGTACCTGTTCGGCACCCCCGGGCAGGACCGGTTCTGGTTCATGTGGAACGAGCTGTCGGACGGCGCGTTCGGCGCGGTCGTGCTCGCGGACACGCGCCGCCTGGAGGACTGCTTCCCGGCCCTCGACTTCTTCGAGCGGCGGGGGACGCGGTTCATCGTGGCGGTGAACGAGTTCGAGTCCGGGTTCCACTACGAGCCGGACGAAGTCAGGGCCGCTCTGGACCTCAAACCGAATATCCCGATCGTCTGCTGCGACGCACGCGATCCACGTTCCGCAACCTTGGTGCTGGTCACTCTGACGAAGCACCTGATGTCGGCCGCTGCTACCAGCGCCCGGTAAAGGAGCCTGCAATGTCCATGTCCGAGAACGAGTTCCGTCTCACGATCACGCCCGACGACCCCGGCGCAAAAGAACGGGTCGAACGCCTGCGCAAACTCGGGATCGGCGATCTGCCGGACCCCGAGTTCGATTCGCTCGCCAAGGAGCTCACCGAGCTCACGGGCGCGCCCTACGCGATGGTGAACTTCATCGACGAGGACCGCCAGTACTTCGCGGGGCTCGCGGCCCCGGAAGCGGACGCCGGGAACCAGGCGATCGCGGGCGCGGGGGAGGCGGTCGAGGTGGGCCGCGAGATGGACCGCGACCACGGGTACTGCCCGCACGTGGTGGTCCGCGGCAAGGCGCTCGTGCTCGGCGACGTGTGCGACTACCCGCGGTTCGCGGGGAACCCGGTGGTCGACAAGATCGGCATCCGCTCCTACCTGGGGGCGCCGCTCATCGACGACGACGGGAACACCCTGGGGACGGTGTGCGTGGTCGACACCGAGACGCACGACTGGGGCCGTCCGGGCCTGGACATCATCAAGGGCATGGCCGCCAAGGTGATGGACCGCATCCGGGAGCGCAACGAGGCCGAGCGCGACCCGTACGGGAGCGACAACCCCCTTCAGGGCTGACACGCGGAGAGGAGGCGGCCGAAGCCGCCTCCTCTTGCTGTTCGCCGTCCGGCCGATCCCTCCGGAGGGTGAACGCTAACTCACTTTGACCGCTCCGGCCGCGATGCGCTCGGACCACTGGCCCTTGGTCCGTCCCATGGCGGCCTCGGCCAATCGCAGCCGCTGCACGTCGGAAGTGCCTGCCGGGGCGTAGATGTGGTAGGCGTCCCGCAGGAACCGCTCGACGGGCCGCTCGGTGGTGAGGCCGATGCCCGCGTGGATCTCCATGGCCTCGCGCGCCGAGTCGAGTGCGGACTCGACGTTGACGAGCTTGGCGTTCATCAGCTCGATGTCGCAGGCCTGTCCCTGGTCGAGCAGGTGCGCGGCGTGGTAGGCGGTGATGCGGGCGGTCATGAGCCGCGAGGTGATCTGCCCGATCTTCTGCTTGATGTTGTCGAGTTCGGCGATGGGCTTGCCGTACAGCTCCCGTTCCGTCGCGTAGGAGACGGTCTCCTCCAGGATGGCCTGGTGGATGCCGAGCGCGACGGCGGTGAGGTTGGCGCGCCCGTAGAGGATCGACGAGGAGTAGGCGACGGCGAGGCCGTCCCCCTCGTCGCCGAGCCGGTTGGCGGCGGGGACGCGGCAGTTCTCGAAGAGCAGCTCCCCGAAGGAGAACCCGTGGAGGCCCATCGTGGACTGCTGCGGCGCGACCGCGAACCCGGGCCGGTCGGCCTCCACCAGGAAGGCCGTCAGCCCCTTGGGTCCCAGGCCGGTGCGCACGACCACGCCGTGGAGGTCGCCGACATGGCTGTTGCCGACGAACACCTTGTGGCCGTTGAGGATGTAGTCGTCGCCGTCGCGGACGGCCTTGGCGCGCATGCCGAGGACGTGGCCGCCGGAGGCGGTCTCGGTGACGGCGATGGTGGGGAGGCAGGACCCGTCGGCGACCCTGGGGAGCCAGGTCTTCTTCTGCACGTCGGATCCGAAGTGGAGGATCTTGGCGACTCCCAGCTGGGAGGCCTGCACCATCGCGCCCATGGCGCCGGAGACGCGGGCGAGCTCCTCGATGATGATGGTCTTCGCCAAGTGGCCCATGCCCATGCCGCCGTATTCGACGGGCACGGTGACGCCGAGCCATCCCTGCGCGGCGATGCGCCTGGACAGCTCGGTGTGGACGGTCTTCTTGGATTCCATTTCGGGGATGTGCGGGCGAACCTCGCTTTCGGCGAAGGCCCGCACCCGGGCTCTGAGGGTGTCATGCTCTTCGGTTGTGAAGTAACCGGTCGTCAACGGGTAACCCCCCTGTGGGCGTGTCGCTCGTCGATGTCCGCACGTTGGTGCGGTGGTCCCCACCAAGTGACAAGCTGTATATGCGAAATGTTCTCGCAGTGACTGTAGCAACGCGAGTCGCATGGGGCAAGGGTCAGCAATGTGGACGTAAGCCGGTTACGTGACGGTAACGAGTCGTTGGGGCGCAAGGAAACCAAATAATCCCAAATCCCGGGAGTGAGGGTGTGCGGACGGTGACCGTGTGCTACGTTGCCGGGCCTTCGCCGAGCCGTTATGCTGCGTTGACTCGCGGGCAATCGTCCCATGATTGGATCTGGGGCAACCGCCATGCCCATCGACCCCATCCCGTACGGAGAGCCATGTTCAACTTCAAACGCCGCGCCGTCGCGGCGGCAGGAGTGCTCGCCCTCGCGGCGACCACGCTCGCGGTCGGCGCCTGGTCCCTCGGGCCCGGCCACGGCAACGGCCACGGCCGCCAGGTCGACCTCCAGCTCCTGGCGATCAACGACTTCCACGGCAACATCGAGGCCGCCTCCAGCCTGACCTGGCCCGGCCACACCGACCCCGTCGGCGGCGCCGAGTACCTCGCCACCCACCTGGAAGAGGCCCGCGAAGGCGAGCGCTACTCCACCACCGTGGCCGCCGGCGACCTCATCGGCGCCAGCCCCTTCATGTCCGCCGTCTTCGACGACGAGCCCACCATCGAGTCCCTCAACGCCATGGGCGTCGAGGTCTCCTCCGTCGGCAACCACGAGTTCGACGCCGGGATCGACGAGCTCGACCGCATCATCGAGGGCGACGACGACTTCGAGGGCGCCGACTTCCCCTACCTCGGCGCGAACGTCGTCGACGAGACCACCGGCAAGCCCGTGCTCGACCCGTACTGGATCAAGAACTTCGGCGGCGGCGTCAAGGTCGGCTTCATCGGCATGACCCTCGAAGGCACCGGCGACATCGTCTCCAAGTCCGGCATCGAGGGCCTCGTCTTCAAGGACGAGACCGAGACCGCCAACAAGTACGCGCGCGAACTCAAGCGCAAGGGCGTCAACGCGATCGTGGTCCTCCTCCACGAGGGCGGCGTGCCCGTCGCCGAGGACACCGGCCACGACTGCGAGTCCGCCGACGGCACCGCCACCGGCATGTCCGGCCCGATCGTCGACATCGCCGAGACCATGACCCCGCTCGTCGACGTCATCGTCTCCGGCCACACCCACCAGGAGTACGTCTGCTCCGTGGACGACCCGAACGGCAACCCCCGCCTGGTCACCTCCGCGTCCAACTACGGCCGCGTGTTCACCGAGATCGACGCGACCTACGACAAGCGCACCAAGGACATCGTCCGGTCCACCGTCGTCGGCTCCAACACCGTCGTCACCCGCGACGTCGACGCCGACGAGGACCAGACCGCCATCCTCGACCACTACGGCCCCCTCGCCGCCGAGGCCGGCAACCGCGTCGTCGGCTACATCGCCGAGGACATCAAGCGCGGCGCCACCAGGGCCGAGGAGTTCCCGCTCGGCAGCCTCATCGCCGACGCGCAGCTGTGGAACACCGCCGGAGCCGACACCGGCGGCGCCGAGATCGCGTTCATGAACCCCGGCGGCGTCAGAGCCGACCTCCTCTACTCCCAGGGGACGCCGGGCGAGGCCACCTACGGCGAGGTGTTCACCGTGCAGCCGTTCGCGAACTACGTGGTGACCCTCGACCTGACGGGCGCGCAGATCCTCGAAGCGCTCCGCCAGCAGCTCCCCAGCGACGGCCGCTCCACGACCCTGGTCCTCCAGGTCTCCGAGGGCTTCACCTACACCTGGGACAAGACCGAGACCGGCACCGACCAGATCGTCGCCGACTCGCTCGCCCTCAACGGCGAGCCGATCGTCGCCGACCAGGTCTACCGCGTCACCGTCAACTCCTTCCTCGCCGACGGCGGCGACTCCTTCGCCGCGTTCGCCGAGGGCGAGAACCGCCTCTTCGGCGAGCTCGACGTCGACGCGTTCGAGGACTACATCGCCGAATACGGCACCCAGGCCGCGCCCCTGGAGGCCCCCGAGCTCGGCCGGATCACGGTCGTCTCGTAGTTCCTGAAGAGATTCACAGGTGGCGGGGGCGGTTCGCCCCCGCCGCTTGTCGTATTCCCCGCAAGTACCGGATAGTCTGGTACCACCCTGAACATTCGACGGAGGACCGCAGGTCATGGCAATCCAGAGCAGGAACTCATCCCTACGGAACATGGTGAAGACCCAGTACAACGAGCAGCACATGGGTGCCGCGTACGGGCCTTACGGACAGATGACCCAGGCGCCGCAGGTCCAGACCATGCGGATCGACGACGTCATCGTCCGCACCGTCGCCCTCGTCGCCGCGACCTTCGTTGCCGCGATCCTCACCTACTCGATGGTCGCCGACGCCATCGCCACGAACTCGTTCGGCGAAACCGTCATCACCGACTCCGGCGCGTTCAGCACCGCGATGACGCTCGGCACCGTCGGCGCGGTCGTCGGCCTCGGCGTCATGATCTTCTCGATGTTCAAGCCGATCACGAACCCGTTCGTCGCGTTCGTGTACGCGATCGGGCAAGGCCTCCTCCTCGGCGGCGTCTCCGCCTTCTTCGAGGCGCGCTGGCCCGGCATCGTGGTCAACGCGCTGCTCGCGACGATCCTCGTGTTCGGCGCGATGCTCGCGCTGTACAAGTTCCGCATCCTCAAGAACTCGCCGGTGTTCACCAAGGTCATGGTCGGCGCGGGCATCGGCATCTTCGCGCTGTCGATGGTCAACCTCGTCGCGGGCCTCTTCGGCCTCGACCTGGGCCTGTTCGCGAACGACGGCAACGCCAACGCCCTCCAGTGGATCATCGCGATCGGCATCACCCTGTGGGCCGCGTTCTCGTTCATCCTCGACTTCGACATGATCGAGTACTCGGCGAACAACGGCGCCCCGAAGAAGTACGCGTGGGCCGGGGCCTTCGGCCTCACCGCGGGCCTCATCTTCCTGTACTGGAACCTGCTGCGCCTCCTGTCCTACTTCCAGGGCGACTAGCGGCAGTGAGCTCTGACATCGAGCGGGCGATCGGGCGCGTCGTCGAAGGCACGCGCCACTGGTCGCCCGCTCGCTGGTCTTCCCGGGCCGACGCGATGCACGCCCTCGTGCAGGAGATCGCCGACATCGCCGCCGACGCGGAGGACCGGCCCCGCCGAGCCGTCCCGCGCCTCCCCAACGACATGCACCTGCCCGACCAGCTCCAGGTCGTCGGCATCGACCTCATCGAGCTCGAACCCCTTGCGCCGCAGCGGCAGGAAGCCGCCGAGCGGGCCGTCAGCGAAGCCCG
Source organism: Glycomyces mayteni (assembly GCF_042428885.1). Lineage (NCBI taxonomy): Bacteria > Bacillati > Actinomycetota > Actinomycetes > Glycomycetales > Glycomycetaceae > Glycomyces > Glycomyces mayteni. The sequence goes on along the minus strand of NZ_JBHMBP010000001.1, from coordinate 91,942 downwards.
CGCGGCCCTGTTCTAGTCGACCCAGCCGGTCATGACGTGCGCGGCGTCGTCCAGCGCGTCCACCAGGTTGTCCGACTCCCAGCGCAGCACGTTGCGCCGCGTGCGCGTCCCGCGGTCCTCGATCGCCCCCAGAGCCCGGTCCAGCCGCTCCGTGGCATCGCTCAGGTCCACGCCCCGCGGCGGCGCCGCGTTCCTCGCGAGCGCCGCCAGGCGCATGTAGGCGGCGTCGAGCGCGTCCGCGAACTCGTCCACGCAGTCCAGGCCCCGCGCCTCCTCGTCGCGGCCCAGCGTCGCGTTCACCGCGACCAGCGCCCGCGCCGCCCGCGACAGCGCCGCCTCCGCGCCGAGCACGTCCCCCGACAAGGGCCCCGGGCCGCCGATCGGCTCGGCCTTCGCCTGGTCCGCGGCCTGCGTGAGCGCGGCCCGGCGGGCCCGCACCTGGTCGATCGCGGCGTGCATCGTCTTGCGGTCGTAGTCGTCGGGGTGGGCCTGGCGGTCCAGGACCAGGCGCGCGTAGTCGCGGTAGGCGTCCACGAGGTCCCCGAGGAGGTCGCCCAGGCGCCGCGTCTGCCACGTCGGCACCAGCACGTAGAAGCCGATCGCCAGCGCCGCCCCCGCGAGCGTGCACGCGCCCCGGTCCACCGCGGCCCACAGCGGGTTCTCGCCGGTGAGGTCGATCTGGAACACCGTGAACCCGGAGACCGCGGCCGTGAACACGAGCATCGAGACCGGGCGCACCAGGTAGGCGAGGAGCGCGTAGGCGAGGATCGTGAGGCTGATCCACATCTGCCCCTGCGGGATGAGCAGGCCCAGGAGCGAGGCGAGGACGACGCCGCCGGTGGTCCCGGCCGCGCGGGTGACGCCGCGGGTGAGCGTCCCGGAGAAGTCCGCTTGGAGGACGAGCCAGGCGGTGAGGGGGATCCAGTAGCCGTGGCCGGTGGGCCACAGCAGGCCGATGGTCATGGCGAGGGCGATGACCCCGGCGCGGCGCAGCGCGTGGTGGACGACGGGGTCGCGGCGGTGGAGGCGGGCGCGGAGCTGCCCGGCGGCCTGGCGGACGGTGGAGGTCGCGTGGGCGAGCGCCGGGTCGGCGACGACGGAGTCGCCGCCGGAGGTGATGCGCTCGGCGAACCCGCCGGTCTCGTGGAGGGTGCGCAGGAGCCCGCCGATCTCGGTGGGCATGGTGCCGGTGGCGGTGGCCATGGGGTTCTGGGAGAGTCCGGCGAGGAGGTCGTCCCAGTCGAGGTCGGCGGGGCGGCGGGCGGTGATCCGGTCGGCGAAGTGGGTGAGGAGCCGGGCGGCCATCTCCAGGGCCTCGGAGTAGAACGCGACGGTGTCGCGGTCCTGGGCGTCGGCGCGGGCGCGCGCGGAGGCGGTGCGGCCGATCGCGGCGGAGACGGCGTAGATCTGGCGGCGGGCGTCGAGGATCGCGGCGGGCAGGACCCGGCGCCGGTCGAGTTCGCGGGCGGCCTCGTGGAGCGCTTCGGTGTCGAAGGGCGCGTCGGGGTCGGCGGCGAGGGTCTGGGCCTCGGCGGCGAGCGCGAGCCACGCCTCGGCGAGGGTGCGCCGGTCCTCGGCCCACCGGAAGTACGGGGGCAGGAGCGCCATGAGGGCCTGGAGGACGCCGCCGGCGAGGACCGCGGCGGCGGCGATGAGGGGCGTCGTCCCGACCGTGATGTGCTCGGCGAGGAAGAACATGATGCCGGAGACGGTGAACGTCACGCCCGCGACGTGGGTCACCGAGCCGGTGAACGTGAGGGTGAACGCGTAGGCCGCGGCGGCGGCGACCAGCAGGACCGGGTTGTGGATGGCGCCGAGGACGACGCCGAGCGATCCGGCGAACCCGACGAGCAGCGGCAGCGACGGCCCGGTGCGGGTTCCGGGGGTGAGGAGCGCGACCCCGCCGAGCCACGCCCCCATGATCGCGGCCTGCCCCCAGCCGGGGTGGTCGAGGAACGCGACGGCGGCCATGGCGACGGCGATCCCGCAGGCCGCGCGCACGGCGAGGACCGGCGCGGCCTCGCCTGGAGTCCACGACTTGAGGTCGTCGCCGACCCGGCGGACCGACTCGTCCACGCCCGGGTTGTTGAGCACGTCAAAAGGGTAGCCGCGCCTACGGGTGTGAGGACCGCTACCGGTTACGCTGGTGGCATGCGACAAACGGTGCTGGTGGTCGACTTCGGGGCCCAATACGCGCAGCTCATCGCTCGCCGCGTCCGGGAGGCCCACGTCTACTCGGAGATCGTCCCGTCCTCGATGCCCGCGGAGGAGATGCTCGCGAAGGAGCCCGCCGCGATCATCCTGTCGGGCGGTCCTTCGAGCGTGTACGCCGAGGGCGCCCCGCAGGTGGACCCGGCGCTGTTCGCGGCCGGGGTGCCGGTGCTGGGGATCTGCTACGGGTTCCAGGCGATGGCGAAGGCCCTGGGCGGGACGGTCGCGAAGACCGGGCTGTCGGAGTACGGCGGGACGGAGCTGGACGTGCTGTGCGCGTCGAAGCTCCTCGACGGGCTCCCCGAGCACCAGTCGGTGTGGATGAGCCACGGCGACTCGGTGACCGAGGCCCCCGCGGGCTTCGAGGTGGTGGCGCGCACGGGCGGCGCCCCGGTGGCGGCGTTCGAGAACCTCCAGTCCCGGCTGGCGGGCGTCCAGTACCACCCGGAGGTCGCGCACACCCCGCACGGCCAGGCCGTGATCCGGCACTTCCTGCACGACATCGCGGGCATCAAGCCGAACTGGACGAACTCGGCGATCATCGACGAGCAGGTCGCGGCGATCCGCGAGCAGGTCGGCGACAAGCGGGTCCTGTGCGCGCTCTCGGGCGGCGTGGACTCCTCGGTCGCGGCGGCGCTCGTGCACCGCGCGGTCGGGGACCAGCTCACGTGCGTGTTCGTGGACCACGGGCTGCTGCGCGCGGGCGAGGCCGAGCAGGTCGAGAAGGACTACGCGCAGCTCACCGGCATCGACGTGCGCACCGTGGACGTCTCGGAGCAGTTCCTCACCGCCCTCAAGGGCGTCACGGACCCCGAGGAGAAGCGCAAGATCATCGGCCGCGAGTTCATCCGCACGTTCGAGGCCGCGGCCCGCGGGCTCGCCGAGGAGCACGGCATCGACTTCCTCGTGCAGGGCACCCTGTACCCGGACGTCGTCGAGTCCGGCGGCGGCACCGGCACGGCGAACATCAAGAGCCACCACAACGTCGGGGGTCTCCCCGACGACCTCCAGTTCGCGCTGGTGGAGCCGCTGCGGACTCTCTTCAAGGACGAGGTCCGGGCGATCGGCCTGGAGCTGGGCCTGCCCGAGGCGATGATCTGGCGCCACCCGTTCCCGGGCCCCGGCCTGGGCATCCGCATCGTCGGGGAGGTCACGAAGGAGCGCCTGGACCTGCTCAAGGCCGCCGACGCGATCGCGCGCGCCGAGCTGACCGCCGCGGGCCTGGACCGGTCCGTGTGGCAGTTCCCGGTGGTGCTCCTCGCCGACGTCCGCTCCGTGGGCGTCCAGGGCGACGGCCGCACCTACGGGCACCCGATCGTGCTGCGCCCGGTCTCCTCCGAGGACGCGATGACCGCGGACTGGTCGCGCCTGCCCTACGAGCTGCTCGCGAAGATCTCCACCCGGATCACCAACGAGGTCGCCGACGTCAACCGCGTCGTGCTCGATGTCACCTCGAAGCCCCCGGGCACGATCGAATGGGAGTAGTCGCCACGTGAACACGCCGTACAGTTGAGGGATGCAATTCCGGATAGCTGCGTACGGGGAGGTACGTGACGAGAACGGCCGGGTCCTGCTGACGCGCCGGAAGCGCGCGGGCAGGGAAGCGGGCCCCTGGCACCTGCCCGGCGGGGTCATCGACCACGGCGAGCCGCCGAAGCGGGCCGCCGGGCGGCTCCTGGCCGAGCACACCGGCTACGACGTGACCGTGGGGCGGCCCCTGGAGGCCGTCGCGGTCGCGCGCCGCGGGGTCCACACGAACGCGATCCTCTACGCCGCCGACGTCAAGGGCGGTCCCGCGGCGGACTTCGCGGGGGAGACCGCGGAATGGGTCGAGCCGTCCCGCGCCGCCGCCGAGCCCCATTCGCCGTTCGTCTCGGCGGCCCTCGGGCTCGCCGACGACCGGCTGGCCGGGCGCGTCGACAAGGCTCCGCAGGAGACCCGGCCCGTGCCGCCTGCGAAGGCGAAGAAGGGCCGGCGCCGCCGCGGCCAGCGCTTCGGCGCGTACGGGGTCGTCGCCGACGGCGACGGCCGCATCCTGCTCGCCCGCATCGCCGAGGGCTACCCCGGCGGCGGGACCTGGCACCTGCCCGGCGGCGGCGTCGACTTCGGGGAGTCCCCGAAGGCCGCGGTCGCGCGGGAGATCTACGAGGAGACCGGGCAGGACGCCCAGGTCGGCGGGCTGCTCAACGTCACGTCGTTCCGGCACCGCCGCGCGATCGGCCCCGAGGGGTACCCGCTGGACTGGCACGGGGTGCGCGCGATCTACTCGGCGACGGTGCCCGATCCCTCCGCGGCCGTGGTCGTGGAGGCCGCGGGCGGTTCCACGAGCGAGTCGCGCTGGTGGGACGCCGAGGCCCTCGACGACCTGCCTTTGTCGGCGGCCGTCGAGGACGCCCTGCAAGTGGTGGACCTCAAGAACCTCGCCGCGCAGGCTTAGCGCCAGCGCGCGATGACCGTCTCCCCGGCGCGGACCGGGTCGCCGGGGACGACCGCGGCTTCGGCGGCTCCGGCGGGGAGGTACACGTCGGTGCGGGAGCCGAACCTGATGAGGCCGTAGCGCTCGCCCTTGGCGAGTGAGGCGCCGGGCTTGGTGCGGTTGACGATGCGGCGCAGGACCGCGCCGGTGCGCTGGGCGACGACGACGCGGCCGCGGCGGGTCGCCACGACGGTGTAGCAGGCGGCGTTGTGCTCGGCCTCGGGGGCGGAGACCTTCGCGTAGCCGCCGCGCTCGGTGAACACGTCGACCACTTCGCCCGCGACGGGGGAGCGGTTGATGTGCACGTCGGTGATCGACAGGTACGCCGCGATGCGCAGCCATTCGGCGCCCGCGCTGCCGGTGGCGGCGCCGAAGCGCTCGTCCACGACGGTCTCCACGGCCATGATGCGGCCGTCGGAGGCGGCGAGGACCGCTTCGGGCTCGTCGTCTTCGCCGCGCAGGTCGGCCTCGCGCACAGGGTCGCGGAAGAACGCGGCCACGGGGACGGCGGCGAGCGCGGGCAGGACCCACGCCTTCGAGGAGGGGCGGATCTTCTTCGCGGCCCAGGCGGTCCCGAGGAGGAGTCCGGCGGCGATGACGCCGTTGGAGTCGAGGTGGGTGTTCGGGGTGAGGGCGACCGAGGAGGCGCGCCAGGCGGGGGCGAGGTCCTCGGCGGGGGCGACGGCGCGCGGCTCGCCGTCGTGCTTGGACGCGGAGCCGATGCGGAGCTTGTGGATGCGCACGGGCGGGAGCGAGCGGACGATCAGGTCGGTGCCGATGCCGTAGTCGGCGACCAGTTCGGCGATCTCCTCGCGGGCGGGCGCGGTCAGGGTGGCGGCGAAGGACAGGACCCCGCCGGGGGCGACCTTCTCGCGCAGCAGGGCGATCCGGTCGATGAACGCCTCGGCCTCGACGGTCACTGCCTCGGCGAGCATGACCTCCTCGGCGGGCTCGGCGTCGCCGAGGTCCGCCACGGCGGTGACGTTCCCGGCGGTCCAGGAGCCCTCGGCCGCCAGCGACGCGCGGAGGTCCTCAATGGAGGACCGGTCGGCGACGACGGTGAGCTTGTCGGCGGGCATGAGCGCTTCGAGCGCGGCCGTCAGCACCGGGTTCCCCCAGGACGCGCCCACGACCAGCCCGGTCTTGGGTCCCCTCCGCCGGGCGAATTCGTCGGTGATGCCGCGAGCGGCGGCTTTCGAGATCGGCATGACTCCGACTATAGAGCGCGCCGCGGGGTGCTCCGGCCCCTGCTTGCGTGTTGCGGGAGTGCCGGGAGCGCCGCTTGCCCTGATTCGTCCTCGTACTTTCGGAGGATTCTCCACATCGTTCGGTGGAGTGGCCGCGCCCGTCCGCGCGGGGGCCTCGTTTCCCTTCGTGACGGGCGCCGCGGCCCCACACCTCACGTCCACTCCCAGGAGGACCGAATCACGATGAGACTCAAGACGTTCCGCACTCCGCTCGCCGCCGCGGCGACTCTGGCCGCCGTCCTCGCGGGCGGGCCCGTCTTCGCGCAGGAGGAGCCCGCGCCGATCACCGGCGACCCGGTCGCCGAGCCGGGCCTGGAGCTGCGCGGGAAGCTCGACGGCGACCGGTACGACGTGTGGGCCAACGTCCTCGGACTCACCCCGCACGGCGCCGAGGAGACCTACACGGTCTACTGCATCGACATCCGCACCCCGCTCGACACCGAGTCCCCCTACGAGGAGGGCCACTGGGAGGAGTCGGGGGTCGCGAACCTCGAAGCGGTGCGGTGGGTCCTGTTCAACGGGTACCCGAACGTCGGCGCGGAGGACCTCATCGAGGACGCCGGCGGCGAGGTCAACCCCGACTGGACCGACGAGGAGACCGTGAAGGTCGCCTACGCGGGCACGCAGGCCGCCGTCTGGCACTTCACCGACGACTGGGACCTCCTGGAGGACAACCCGGTCAAGGGCGGCAACAACGGCGAGGACGAAGCGGTCCTCGCGGTCTACGAGCACCTCACCGAGGAGCCCGGGCGCGTGCCCGACCCCTCCGAGTACATCGTGGACCTCGAAGGCGAAGAGGACGCGACGTACGTCGACGGGCGCTTCGGCCCGTACACGGTGCGGTCCAACGCCGGCCCCGTCGCGCTCGAAGCCGACGGCGGCCGCCTGGAGAAGGAGAACGGCGACATCGCGGACTCCCTGGACGACGGCGAGCAGTTCTGGATCGCCCTCGACGACAACAGCAGCGAGATCACCGTGACCGGCACGGCCGCATACGACCTGCCGGTGGGCCGGGTGTTCCTCGCGACCACCGAGGCGTCCCTGTCGGGCGACGCGGCCAACCGCGTCATCTCCGGCGAGTCGCAGAAGCTCATCCTCGCGCAGCCGCGCGAAGGCGAGGTCCCCGCCGAATGGCGCTTCGCCCTCGACGCCCCCACCGACCGGCCCAGCGAGTCCGGCGGCGCGCAGCTCCCCAAGACCGGCACCAGCCTCACCGTCGCGTTCGCGGCCGGACTGGCGCTGCTCATCGGCGGCCTCACGGTCACCGTGTTCGCCAAGCGCCGCAAGGCCGCGGCGCACTAGACACCAAGGACGCGGGCGGTCCCCCAGACCCGTCCGCTGCCGCAGGAGCGATCCGGACCACTCCGACCCGGTCCGGCCGGGCGCGCTCCCCGGCTCTTCTTCCGCCCGGCGCATGATGAGGCCGGAACCGGGGCAAGCGATCCGCCCCGGTTCCGGCCGCTCGCGCGTGCAGAGCGAGTCTGACTCGCGCGCGCCACACCGGCCCCGCTGGTCGCCCCCCGTCACCGTCCTGATCGCACAGGGTGAGTCGATACCGAATCGTTATAGTGGCGCTCCTCTCCGAGGTCGCGCCGCTTTCGTTGCCTCGCAACAGGTCCCCAGCTCAGCGATCCCCGGCCCCCTGATGCAACCGGCGGGCGGCCGCTAACGTGTCGGAAGGAACATTCCAACGCGTCAATCCCTCGGAAAAGCAAAGGGACTTCTACGAATGATGAGCAAAGCCCTGAAAGGGACGCTCGCCGCTGCGGCGGGCGTCATGCTCGGCCTCAGCGGTGTCGCCGCAGCCCAAGCGCAAGACGAGGAACCCACCCCGTCGGGTGCGTCCGGGACCATCGTGTTCGAGTCCGACGGCATCCGCCTGCACGGGAACCAGAACCCGCAGGCCGTCGTCATGGGCATCGACCTCGGTGACGGCGAAGCCCGCACCGTCTACTGCATCCAGATCGAAGTCGGTCTCGAAAGCGACCTGATCCACGCCGAGCGCCCCTGGGACTCGATCGCGCTCGACGACCCGGCCGCCCTGCCGTACGTCCTCGGCGTCCTCCTGGAGGGCTACAACGGCGGCAACGCCGCCGACCTCCTGACCGCCGCCGGCGTCGACGGCGAGACCATCGACCCGTTCACCCAGGACGAGGTCGCCTACGCCGGCACCCAGGCCGCCATCTGGGAGCTGACCGACGGCTTCGCGATCAACGAGTCCGACCCCACCGAGGGTGAGGCCGGCGTCGACACCGCGGTCCTCGCGGTCCACGACTACCTCCTGGAGATCGCCGAGCCCGTCGACGAGCCCGACTTCGAGCCCTACTTCGACGTCGACGACTCCGAGGCCGTCACCGACGGCGCCAAGGTCGGCCCGTTCACCGTCTCCACCAACTTCGACGAGCTGACCTTCAGCCAGCCTGAAGGCGCCACCATCGTCGACGAGAACGGCGACGAGGTCACCACCTTCGTCGACGGCCAGACCTTCTACGTCCAGTTCGACGAGGCGGCCACCGCCTCCGTCACGCTCGTGACCGACTCGATCACCTGGACCACCCCGGCCGGGCGCACCTTCGTGCCCGTCGACGCCGAAGGCGCCGACGTCGTCGGCCAGCGCCTCATCCTCGCCGAGGAGCACTCCTCCGAGTACGCGGCCGAGCTGGAGTTCAACCTCGACGTCGTCGAGTCGCCCTCCGAGTCGCCGAAGCCGCAGCTTCCGGTCACCGGCACCAGCCTGACCTACATCGCCTCCATCGGCGGTGCGGTCCTGGTCGCCGGCGTCGTCGCGATGGTGCTCATGCGCCGCCGCGCCGCCCGCGCCGACTGGGGCTCGGACGCCTAAACACCAGGCGAACACCGTACGAATCGCCACACGCCCGCTGGTCGCACCGGCGGGCGTGTGGCATACTTGCGGCGTGACTCAGAGCGCGCGATTTTACTTTTACTACGGCACGGACCACCCGAGCCGTAGGTCGCGCTGAACTCAGACCTACAGCCCCGGGCGGACCGCCCGGGGCTTTTTTCACGCTCGGGGCGGACCTCCCGGACCTAGATCCGAATCCACGCAAGGAGACCCTGATGACCGCCCAGACCGAAGTGACGACGGACGAGCTCGACAGCCTGCGCACCGAGATCAACGCGCTCGACGACGAGCTCATCCGCATCTGGCACCGCCGCGCCGCCGTCTCGAAGCGCATCGGCGAGATCCGCATGGCCAACGGCGGCACCCGCCTCGTCCTCGACCGCGAACGCGCCATCCTGGAGAAGTACCGCACCGCCCTCGGCGAGGACGGCGTCCAGATCGCGATGCTGGTCCTGCGCGCCGGGCGCGGACCGCTCTAAAGGGTGACGCCGCGCCGGAAGAGTGTCGTACCCGGCGCGGCATAATTGACCGCGATGAACGACCTCCTGACCGGCCTCAACGAACCGCAACGCCAAGCCGTCGAGCACGCCGGATCGCCGCTGCTCATCGTGGCGGGCGCGGGCTCGGGCAAGACCCGCGTCCTCACCCACCGCATCGCCTACCTCCTGGGGGAGCGGGGCGCCCACCCGGGCGAGATCCTCGCGATCACCTTCACGAACAAGGCCGCCGCAGAGATGCGCGAACGCGTCGACGACCTCATCGGGCCCCGCTCGCGGGCCATGTGGGTCCTCACGTTCCACTCCGCGTGCCTGCGCATCCTGCGCCGCGAGGCCCACCGGCTCGGCTGGAAGCAGTCCTTCACGATCTACGACACCGACGACGCCCGGCGGCTGCTCACCCAGATCGTCAAGGACCTCGGCCTCGACTCCAAGAAGCACTCGCCGCGCTGGCTCGCCGCCGAGATCTCCCGGCTCAAGAACGAGCTGATCGGCCCCGACCAGGCCGCGTCCAGCGCCGACGACGCGCGCGCGAAGCTCGTCGCCGACGTGTACTCGCAGTACGACGAGCGGCTGCGCCTCGCGCAGGCCGTCGACTTCGACGACATCATCGGGTCCACGGTGCACCTGTTCCGGGCGTTCCCGGAGGTCGCCAAGCTCTACCGGATGCGCTTCCGGCACGTCATGGTCGACGAGTACCAGGACACCAACCACGCCCAGTACACGCTCGTGCGCGAACTGGTCGGCACCGGAGACGACCGGGCCGAGCTGTGCGTGGTCGGCGACGCCGACCAGTCGATCTACGCGTTCCGCGGGGCCACGATCCGCAACATCATCGAGTTCGAGCGGGACTTCCCCGACGCGAAGACGATCCTGCTGGAGCAGAACTACCGGTCCACGCAGACGATCCTCGACGCCGCCAACGGGGTCATCCGCAACAACACCGAGCGCGGCCGCGAGAAGCGCCTGTGGAGCGACGAGGGCCCCGGAGGGCGCATCCTCGGGCACACCGGCGACAACGAGCACGACGAGGCCGCGTGGGTCGCCGGGCGCATCGACGAGCTCGTGGACGCGAAGGACACGAGCTTCGGCGACACCGCGATCTTCTACCGCACCAACGCCCAGTCCCGCGCGTTCGAGGAGGTGTTCGTGCGCCGCGGCATCCCGTACAAGGTCGTCGGCGGCGTCCGCTTCTACGAGCGCAAAGAGGTCCGCGACATGCTCGCGTACCTGAAGCTCACGGCGAACCCGGACGACACGGTCTCGGCGATGCGCGTGGTGAACACGCCCAAGCGCGGCGTCGGGGACCGGGCGGTCGCCGAGGTCGAGGCGCTCGCGGCGCGGCTGAAGGTGTCGTTCCCCGAGGCGCTGCACCGGGCCGACGAGGCCCCCGGGATCTCCGGCCGGGCCCGGCCCGGGATCAGGAAGTTCTGCGAGATCATCGACGCCGCAACGGAACTGGCGAAGACCGCGCCGCCCGAGGAGGTCCTCGACAAGCTCATCGCCGACACCGGGTACCTCGACGGGCTGGAGCAGTCCAAGGACCCGCAGGACGAGGGCCGCATCGAGAACCTCCAGGAGCTCGTGGCCGTCGCGCACGAGTTCACCGAGCAGGTCGTGCGCGGCACGACCGACGACGACGAGCAGGACCTCAACGCCGACGTGCCCTCGTTCCTGGAGCACGTGGCGCTCGTGTCGGACGCCGACTCGATCCCCGACCCCGAGGCCCAGGAGGGCGGGGTCGTCACGCTCATGACGCTCCACACCGCGAAGGGCCTGGAGTTCGACACGGTGTTCCTCACCGGGCTCGACGACGGCCTGTTCCCGCACGAGCGGTCCATGAGCAAACCCGGCGACATGGAGGAGGAGCGGCGCCTCGCGTACGTGGGGCTCACCCGCGCCCGCAAGCACCTGCACCTGACGCGGGCCGGGACCCGGAACGTGTTCGGGCAGCCGCAGTACTACGCGGCCAGCCGGTTCCTCGCCGAGATCCCCGGGGACCTCATCGAGTGGTCCGAGTCGGCGCCGCCGCCGCGGGTCGTCAAGACCAAGGCGCCCTCGTTCGGGCAGCCGATCGTCATGCGGAACTCCGGCGACGTGCCGGTCCTCGACGTGGGCGACCGGGTCACGCACGACAAGTACGGGCTCGGGCGGGTCGTGGAGCTCAAGGGCTCGGGCCCGCGGGCCCAGGCGCGCATCGACTTCGGCGACGGCGAACCCAAGTGGGTCATCCTGCGCCTGGCACCGGTGTCCAAGCTCTAACGCAGGTCCAGGCCCACGCCGGAGAGGTAGTTCAGCGGCTCCACCGGCTCCCCGTTCACGTGCACCTCGAAGTGGCAGTGGGAGCCGAAGGAGCGGCCGGTGTTCCCGGCCTCGGAGATCTGGTCGCCGCCGTCGACCCACTGGCCCTCGGCGACGACGATCTTCGAGTTGTGCGCGTAGTAGGTCTCGACGCCGTTGCCGTGGTCGATGATCACGAGGTTCCCGAAGCCGGTCTCCCAGCCCGCGTGCTTCACGGTGCCCGGGTAGGCGGCGTAGACCGGGTCGCCGGTCGCGGCGTCGAAGTCGACGCCGTTGTGGTTGCGGCCCCAGCGCTGGCCGAACAAGGACGTGATCGTGATGTGGTCGAGCATCGGCCGCCACTTCACCTGCGCGTCCTGCGCGGTCACCGGCGAGACGCGCTCGGCGGTGTCCGCAGCGGCGACCGCCTCGCCCGGGGCGGCCCCCGCGGGGACGGACCCGGCGTCGGAGGCGCCTGCGGGGAGGGCGTCCTCGGGGACGCTCGCCTCGGCCGCGAGCGCGGCGATGTCGCTGACGGCCCTGGACGGCTCGGGCTCCTCGCCCGAGGGCATCCCGGCGGCGGTCGCCATCGCGACGATGGAGGCGCCGGCCACGGCCGAGCCGACGACGGCGGTGTAGCGGCGCTGGGTCCCCGCCAGCAGCGGGGAGAGTTCTGCGGCCCACGAGGCGCGGTGCTGGCCCCTCGTGCGGTGCGGCCGGGCGGCGTGGCGCCGAATCGCTTGGGCGCCTGCCGGTCCGGTGTCGGACAACGAATCCTCCGGGTCCGAAGTGACTCATCGGACGGGACGGCGGGCCGCAGCGGGTGCGGGCTCCGGGGGGCCGTCCGTGAGCTTGGCAACCGGGACACGGTAGCGCCGACGGCGCCGGGCGGGGGAGATTCGTCACCGCCCGGCGTGTCGCGACAATCAGGACATCGCGGACCGGTAGAGGTCAGCTTTCAAGCCGCTCCTCGGACTCGGTGAAGATCCGCACGATCTCGGGGCGGACCTCGGCGCGCTCGGTGAGCGGGCGGGCCCACGCGACGCGCACGTCCACTTCGCCGTCTCCGACCGCGGCCTTGAAGTCCGCGCCGTCGCCGTCGAAGCCGGTCATCCGGGCCGCGTGCGCCTCGGGCCGACCGCCCGCGCCGCGGCAGATGACGAGGGTGTCGGCGGCGTGGTCGTGGTTCATGTGGTGGCAGATCGCCGCGATCACCTTGGGCTCGAAGGGGTTGCGGCCCAGGTTCGCGCTCAGTTCGGTGAGCACCGCGCCGTTGTGGTCGTAGGCGAGGAGGATCTCCTCGACGAGGCGGGCCTTCGCGTCCTCGGGCAGGTCGATCGCGTCCAGGCGCGAGCGGTACTCGTCCTTGAACGCCTTCGGGCTGCCGATCCCGGTGAACTCGTAGAACGAGGCGCCCTCGCCGTCGAAGCCGTAGTTGCGGCGCGCTGCCTTCCCGAACGCCTGGCCGCCCGAGAGGTCCCCGAGGTAGCGCGTGTAGGCGTGGGCGACGTACCCGGCGGGCTCCGTGGCGGCCTCGGTGATGCGGTCCACATAGGCGCGCGTGGAGGGGAGCGGCTCGGCGCCGGAGCGCCACTTGGGGCCCATGAGGTACTTCAGGTCCGCCTCGATCGAGTGACGGCGCGCCAGCTCCGCGAAGACGAACGGCCCGGCGACCGGGTCGCCGGCGAGGCGGTCGCCCGCGGCCTCGATGGCCTCGTAGACGAAGAACTGCTGCGCGTGCCAGCGGGTGTAGTCGTCCACGGCGAGGGAGCCGTCGAAGAGCCGGTCGAACAGGCCCGGTTCGCGCTCGGTGTCGGCGGAGGGGTCGAGGCCCTGGTGGCGGGACCACGACGCCTCGCGGATGCGGGCCGAGAACGACATCGCGGCAGCGGTGTCAGCAGACATGGGCGTATTCCTTGTCGAGTCGTGGCCGTCTTCGGGAGTAAGGCAAGCCTAACCTATTCGCAAGGGCCGTGTCATGCGCTGCGAACGGCCGACCCGTGAGCGAACGCCCCCGGGTCATCGGCGACAATGGGCGCGGACCCTACTCGCACGTAGGGCTGAACCAGAAAGAGCGCGAGAATCACGGTCGCAAGCCTTCCCTAGTGCGATCCGACTGTGGCACCATGGGCTCAACTGGTCCCCTTGACTGAACGTACCCACCACTCACGGGAGGCCCTGTGAAACCGGCCAGATTTTTGAAGAAGCTCAGCGCGGCGGCCGCTGCCGGCCTGATCGCCGCCTGCGTGATCGCCGGACCCGCGTCCGCCGGGGGCAACTCCGGTGAGATCACCAAGGCCGCCGCTGTGACCGAGTCGTCGTACACGGTCCAGAACTCCGGCGAGATCACCCCGTAGCCGGGTACCGCATGTCGATCGAGTCCGCCCATGGCGAATGAGCAGTTCAGCAGCATCCTGCTCAAGTCCGCGCCATGGGCGCTCACGATCCTCGTCCTGGGCGCCGACGCGGGGATGCTCGTCGCCTTCGGACCGCCCGAGAGCGCCCCGCTCCTCCAGGCAAGCGCCTTCACCGTCGCGTTCCTAGTCGCACAGAACCTGCTCGTGCAGCAGGACCTGCGCGGCCACCGCATCTCCTTCAACCTCGCGGACATCCCGCTGGTCCTGGCGCTGTTCTACCTGCCGCCGTTCTGGATCGTGCTCATCCGGATCGTCTCCTCGGGCCTGTTCTACGGCGGGCGGTTCCTCCGCTCCCCGGTCGGCCCCCTCAAGTCCCTGTTCAACATGGGCATCTCCGCGTTCGGCGCGGGCACCGCCGCGGCCATCGTCCAGGCCGTCGGCATCGGCTCGGCGCACGAGCCCATGACGTGGCTCGTCATCGTCGGCGCGATCGTCATCACCGGGTTCATCACCACGGCCCTGATCTCCTCGCTCATGTTCCTGCTCAACGGGTGGCGGAGCATGGTCCGGGCCTGGTCGGGCTTCGCGCTCACCCTCGCCGGGCCGCTCATGGCCTCCTGCGTGGGCCTGGTGTTCCTCATCCTCATCGAGGCCACCCCGTGGGCGTGGATCCCGCTCGGGGCGCTCCTGCTCGTCATCGTGGCCCTCTCCCGCAGCTACATGAAGCTGCGGCGCCAACGGCACATCCTCAACGAGCTCAACAACTTCACCAGCCTCGTCGCGGGCTCGGTCAGGTCCAACCGGCTCATCGACGCGACCCTGGGGCGGCTGCGGGAGTTCCTGTCCGCCGAGTCGGCGACCGTGTGGGTCCCCGCCGACGGCCGCTACCCGGAGATCCGGCTCACCTCGTCGGTGGACGACGTGGGCCTCACCGACCTCGACCCGGTCCCCGACGAGCTCCAGCGGGCCGTGATCGACACCAGCGAGCCGACCCTCATCGGCCCCAGGCACGGCACGCCCGAGCAGCGCGAGGCCCTCGCGGCCGCGGGCCTGCGCAACGCGCTGCTGGTGCCGCTGCGCTCGGGCGACGAGGTGTACGGGTGCCTGTCGGTCTCCGACCGGATCGGCGGCGAGATGTCGCACTTCCTGCCGGTGGACCTGCAACTGCTGGAGACCGTCGCCGCGCACGTGAGCATCGCCGTCGACAACTCGCGCCTGATCGACCAGCTCCGCTACGACGCCTACCACGACCCGCTCACGGGCCTGCCGAGCCGCCGCCGGTCCCTCGAAGCGCTCCAGGAGGCCCTCTCGATCACCGTGCCCGGCGAGGTCGTCGCCGTGTTCATGTTCGACATGGACTCCCTGCACGAGATCAACGACGCGCTCGGCCACGAGGCCGGGGACACCGCGCTGCGCGAGTTCGCGCGGCGGCTCAAGGAGCACTCGCCCGCGGCCTCGTTCATCGGCCGCATCGACTCCGACGAGTTCATCCTCCAGACCCGCCTCGCCTCCACCGACGCGGCCGTGGAGACCGCCCGGCGCCTGCGCGAGGAGGTCCAGGGCCCGTTCGAGGTCGGCGGCGTCGCCGTCAGCCTCTCGGCGGCCGTGGGCGTGGTCACGCACCCGGACTTCGCCGCTGACGCCGACGAGCTCCTCAAGCGCGTGGACGGGGCCACCAGGCAGGCCAAGGACACCGCCGACGGCGTCCAGCTCTACCACGCGGGGCTCGAATCGGAGTCCCTGCGGCGCATCGGCCTCGCCGCCGACCTCCGCAAGGCACTCGACCGGGCCCGCCTCGAAGTCCACTTCCAGCCGAAGGTCCGGCTCGACCGGGACCCGGGCGCGGACGGGGCCGTCGTCGGCGCCGAGGCGCTCGTGCGCTGGGCCCACCCGACGTACGGGGCCGTCGCGCCTGAGGAGTTCATCCCGATCGCGGCCTCCACCGGCCAGCTCGGGCGGCTCACCGACACCGTCCTGGACGAGGCCCTGCGCCGCTCCGCGGAGTGGGCCGGCGAGGACGGGCCGCTGCCGATGTCGGTCAACCTGTCGCCGCGCACCCTCTCGGACAACGAGTTCCCCGACCGGGTCGCCGCGCTCCTGGAGCGCCACGGCGTCCCCGGGGACCGGCTCACGTTCGAGATCACCGAGGACGACGTGGTCTCCGGCGAGCCGCGGCTCACGCCCGCGCTGGAGCGCCTCCACGAGATGGGCGTGCGGCTCTCGGTGGACGACTTCGGCGCCGGGTACTCCTCGCTCGCGTACCTGCGGCGGCTGCCGGTGCAGGAGATCAAGATCGACCTGCGGTTCGTGCAGGGCATGGCGACCGACGACGACGACCGCGCCATCGTCGAGGCCGTCCTGGGCCTGGCGCGGCACTTCGACATCGACGTGGTCGCCGAGGGCATCGAGACCCACCAGACCGTCGAGCAGCTCCGGGGCCTCCACTGCGAGGCCGGGCAGGGGTACTACTTCTCGCGCCCGCTCCCGCCGGACCGCTTCGCGGCCTGGCTCGACGGGCAGGGCTGGAACCGCGGCCAGGCCCGGCTGCGGGTGGTCTGACCCGGGCCTGTGGCCCGCGCCGCAGGGCGGGCCCCGCTTCGGCGGACCGGGCCCGGTCATGTACTCTTGTCAAGGCCGCGAGGGAAGCCTCGCGAACGCCCCCTTAGCTCAGTCGGCAGAGCGTCTCCATGGTAAGGAGAAGGTCTACGGTTCGATTCCGTAAGGGGGCTCGGAAGCACCTCGAAGCGAAAGCGGACTGGTGTTGTACTGCTCACCCAGAGCCAATCTGGCGGCAGTGAGCACACGGCGGTGTAGCTCAGTGGTAGAGCAAACGACTCATAATCGTTGTGTCGGCAGTTCGATCCTGCCCATCGCTACTTTTGGCAATCGGCGACCACTGCGTTACGCTGGTCGCCGTTTTGTTTTGCAGGGAGAACCCGCCGACCGGCGGGTTCCGCTAGAGGAAGGCACTCATCGTGGCCAAGGCTACCGACGTCCGCCCCAAGATCACCTTGGCGTGCACGGAGTGCAAGGAGCGCAACTACATCACGAAGAAGAACCGGCGGAACGACCCCGACCGGCTCGAACTGAAGAAGTACTGCCCGCGCTGCAAGACCTCGCAGGTCCACAAAGAGACCCGCTAGTCTTCCCCGCCCCGGTACATGCTCAACGCTTCGTATGTGGGACGGTCCTTGCCGACCACCGAACCGGTGGTGCTCACCGCTGAGTCGGTGACCCGCTTCGCCGAGGCCGTCGGCCTCCCCGACACCGGTTCGATACCCCCTACCTACTTGATCTCGCTGACGCTGCCCGCGGCGGACCGCCTCATCGACGACCCGGACTTCGGGCTCGACTGGGGACGGGTCCTCCACCGCGAGCAGCGTTTCGCGTACCACCGGGACCTCCGGGCCGGGGACGCGGTGACGTGCACCGTCACCGTCGAGTCCATCAAGACCGTCGCCGGGAGCGACCTCCTCTCACTCCGCACCGCCGTGGACGACGCCGAGGGCCTCGCCGCCGAGGTGTGGACCACGCTGTTCGTCGCGGGAGACCCCCAGTGAACCTGTCGGACCTCGCGGTCGGCGAGACCGTGTTCACCGCCTCCTACCCCGTCGGCCGCGGGCACCTCGCCGCGTACGCCGACGCCTCCGGGGACCACAACCCGATCCACCTGGACGAGGCGGCCGCGAAGGCCGCCGGGCTCCCGGACGTCATCGCCCACGGCATGTACACGATGGGCCTGGTCTCGCGCGCGATCCTCGAATGGGCCGCCGCGAACGGGATCGACGCCCGCCTCACCGAGTTCACCGCCCGCTTCGCCAAGCCCGTCGTCGTCCCCGCCGAGGGGACGGCCGTCGAGGTCGAGGGCAAGGTCCGCAAGGCCGACGGCGGGACCGTCGAGCTCGCGATCACGGCCGTGAGCGCCGGCGAGCGGGTGCTGGCACCCGCCCGCGCGACGCTGATCCAGCGGTGACGGAAGTTATCCACACCCCTGTGGATAACTCCGAGTAGTCGTAGAACCCCTTGCCGCTCTTGCGGCCGATCGCGCCCGAGGCGACCATGCGGCGCAGCAGCGCCGGCGGGAAGAACTGCGGGTCCGCGGTGTCCTCGTAGATGTTCTCCGTGGCGTGCGCGATCACGTCGATCCCCGTGAGATCGGCGGTCGCCAGCGGGCCCATCGGGTGGCCGAATCCGAGCTTGCAAGCCGTGTCGAGGTCCTCGGCGGAGATCACGCCGTCCTCCACGAGCCGCGCCGCCTCGTTGATGAGCGCGCAGATCAGGCGGGTGGTCGCGAAGCCCGCGACGTCCCGGTTCACGACCACGCAGGTCTTCCCGGCGGCCTCCGCGAACGCGCGGGCGGTCGCCAGGGCCTCGTCGCTGGTGTGCAGGCCGCGCACCAGCTCGCACAGGCGCATCATCGGGACCGGCGAGAAGAAGTGGGTGCCGACCACGCGCTCCGGATGCGTGGCCGCGGCGGCGATCTCCGTGATCGGGATCGCCGAGGTGTTCGTGGCGAGCACCGTCTCGGGCGAGACGATCGCCGAGAGCTGCCGGAAGACCTCCTGCTTGACCGGGAGGCGCTCGAAGACCGCTTCGACGGCGATCCCCGCGCCCGCGGCGGCCTTGATGTCCGTGGCGACCGTGATCCGCGCCAGGGCCGCCTCGGCGGCCTCCGCGGTGGTCTTCTCCTTGGCGACGAAGCGGTCGAGGGAGGAGCGGATCGCCGCCAGCGCCCGGTCGAGCGCCCCCTCGTCCGTGTCGATCAGCGTGACGTCGGAACCGCCGAGGCTTGTGACCTGTGCGATCCCCGAACCCATGAGTCCCGAACCGATTACCGCGACTTGTGTCATGGGGGGAGGCTATATGGTCGGGGGTATGGCGGTCAATCTCACCAGGATCTACACCAAGACGGGCGACGACGGCACGACCGGTCTCGCCGACTTCTCCCGCGTCCCCAAGACGCACCTCCGGCTCGCCGCGTACGGCGACGTGGACGAGGCGAACGCCGTGATCGGCACGGCGCTCGCCCTCCAGGCCGGGGAGATCGGGGAGCGCGAGCGGGAGATCCTCCTCGCGGTCCAGAACGACATGTTCGACGTCGGGGCGGACCTGTCCACGCCGGTGGCGGCGGACCCGAAGTACCCGCCGCTGCGCATCGACGAGTCGTACGTGGTCCGGCTGGAGGGCTGGATCGACGAGTGCAACGCGGACCTTGAGCACCTCCGGTCGTTCATCCTGCGCGGGGGGACGCCGGGGGCGGCGCTGCTGCACCAGGCGTGCACGGTGGCGCGGCGGGCCGAGCGGTCGGTGTGGGCGCTGCTGGAGTCCGAGCCGGACACGACGCACGCGGTGCCCGTGACGTATCTGAACCGGCTCTCGGACCTGCTGTTCGTGCTGGCGCGCAAGGCGAACCCGGGCGGGGACGTGCTGTGGGCGCCGCGGGGGTCGCAGGGGTAGTCCATCGGTTTCACGGGGCCGTCCACGGGTGTGGGCGGCCCCTCGCGTTATACAGGTCGACAGAGTTCTCCCGCGAGTTGTAGTATGAGTGCTATCAACGATCGGAAACATACAACGGAGCGATCCATGGGACACCCCCGAACGCACGACGGACCCGCCATCGCGGTGTCCGACCTGCGCATGCGCTACGGCGACAAGGACGTGCTCACCGGTCTCGACCTGGAGATCGAGTCGGGAGGGGTCACCGCCCTCCTCGGCCCCAACGGCGCCGGCAAGACCACCACCATCGAGATCCTCGAAGGCTTCCGCGGCCGCTCGGCCGGGGACGTGAGCGTCCTCGGCGTGGACCCGGCCCACGGCGACGAGCGGTGGCGGGCGCGGCTCGGCGTCGTCCTCCAGGAGTGGCGCGACAACGGCAAGTGGAAGGTGCGCGACATCGTCACGCACTTCGCCGAGTACTACAAGCCGTACACCGAGCCGTGGGGCGCCGACGAGCTGCTCGACATGGTCGGGCTCGCCGCCCAGTCCGGGCAGCGCGTGCGGACCCTCTCCGGCGGGCAGCGGCGCCGCCTCGACGTGGCGCTCGGGATCATCGGCCGCCCGGCCCTGCTGTTCCTCGACGAGCCGACCACGGGCTTCGACCCGCACGCGCGCAGAGAGTTCCACGAGCTCATCCACCGGCTCACCGACCTCGACGGGACCACGATCCTGCTCACCACCCACGACCTGGACGAGGCAGAGAAGCTCGCCGAGCGCATCCTCATCCTCGCGGGCGGTCGCATCATCGCCGACGGCTCGCCCGACCAGCTCGCCCGCGCCGCCTCCACCACCGCCGAGGTGAAGTGGATCCAGGACGGCCAGCTCCAGATCCACGCCACCGAGGACGCCACGGACTTCGTGCGCAAGCTCCTCGCCACCGACGACGGCAAGGTCACCGAACTGGAGATCCACCGCGCGAGCCTGGAGGACGCCTACCTCGAACTCGTCGCGCGGTTCGAGTCCGGCGAAGCGGCCACGGCCGTCGACGCCTTCAAGGAGGTCACCCGATGAGCACCAACACCCTCCACGAGTACCGCACCGGCTGGAAGCGGGCCCTCATCGAGACCAAGATCTCGCTGACGTCCCCGGGGGACCTGCTCGGGTTCGTCATGCCCACGGCCATCGCCATCGTCGTGCTCCTGTTCATGCAGAAGGCCGACTTCGAGGGCGCCCCGGTCTCCTTGGGCTCCATGAACATGCCGAGCCTCATCGGCATGAACGTCGTGTTCGGCGGCATCATGGGCATGGTCGGCGCGCTCGCGATGGACCGCACCAACGGGACGCTCCTGCGCGCGAAGTCCATGCCCGGGGGCATGACCGGCTACCTGGTCGGGCACCTCGCGTCCACCGCGATGTTCATCGGCGTCACCGCCGTCGCGCTGCTCGCCGTGGGCCTGCCGCTCTTCGACGGCCTGGAGTTCGGCAGCCCCGACCGGTGGATGGTGTTCCTGCTGGTGCTCGTCATGGGCATCGTGGCGACCCTCCCCATCGGGGCCGTGCTCGGCGCGATCCTCGACAACCCGCGCAACATGGGCCTCGTCATGTTCCCCATCATGGGCATGGTCGCGATCTCGGGGATCTTCTACCCGATCACCGCGCTGCCGACGTGGCTCCAGGGCATCGGGCAGGCCTTCCCGATGTACTGGATGGGCCTGGGGATGCGGCACGCGCTGCTCCCTGACTCCATGGCGGCCGTGGAGATCGGCGGCGAATGGCGGACCGTTACCATGTTCGCCGTGCTCGCGCTCTGGGCCGTGGTCTCGATGGCCTTGGCGCCCAGGCTCCTGCGGCGGATGTCGCGGCGCGAGTCGGGTTCGGCCGTGGCGGCCCGCCGCGCCGACATGCAGAGGGACTGGTGATCGAGCCGTGGCCGGGGACGAGGTCTACAACCGGATCGCGATGCTGCGCGCCGAGCGGGGCGTCTCGCGCCGCCAGCTCGCGGAGGCCCTCGGCGTCCACTACCAGACCGTCGGCTACCTCGAACGCGGCGAGTACAGCCCCAGCCTGTACCTGGCGCTGAAGCTCTCCGAGTACTTCGAGGTGCCCGTAGAAGTGGTCTTCTCCACCAAGCCCTTCCCGCGCCTCGGCGCTTAGGGCTCCCCGCCCCGCGCTCCGGAACACCCCGGCCCCAGGCCGTCCGGAGCGCGGGGCCTTCTGTTCACTTCCGGGCCACTCCGGTGCCACCGGGGTCTGCGAGCGTGAGTGGCGACCGCCGACACCCCGCCCGCATTGGAGGCCACCGTGCCGATCGACCGTAGGAAACTGCTCGCCGCCGGAGCCGGGGGCGCCGTGCTCCTCGGCACGCCCGGGATCTCGTACGCCGCGTCCCGGCCCCTGCTCACGCACGGCGTGCAGTCCGGCGACGTCACCGAGCGCGGCGCGGTCCTGTGGACCCGCGCCGACCGGGGCTCGCGCATGCGCGTGGAGCTCGCGACGCGCCCGGACTTCAAGCACGCCAGGGAGCTCCGCGGGCCCGCGCTGACCTCGGACACCGACTACACCGGGAAGCTGCGCCTCAGCGGCCTCAAGCCCGGCCAGACGTACTACTACAAGGTCCGCGCCGAGGGCGAGCGGAGGTCCGACGCCCTCGAAGGCTCGTTCACGACCGCCTCGGACGAGTGCCGCGACATCACCTTCCAGTGGTCGGGCGACCTCGCCGGGCAGGGCTGGGGCATCAACCCCGAGTTCGGCGGGTACCGGATCTTCCAGGCCATGGCCGACTCGGAGCCGGACTTCTTCCTGTGCTCGGGCGACTTCGTCTACTCGGACGGGCCGCTCGTGGAGAGCGTTGCGCTCCCCGACGGGACCACCTGGCGCAACACGGTCGTCGAGGAGAAGTCGAAGGTCGCCGAGACCCTCGCCGAGTACCGCGGCCAGTTCAAGTACAACCTGCTCGACGAGAACCTGCGCGCGTACCTCGCGCGGGTGCCGATGGTGAACCAGTGGGACGACCACGAGGTCACCAACAACTGGTACCCCGGCGAGATCCTCGACCTGCCGCAGTACACCGAGAAGAACGTGGACGTCCTCGCCGCGCGGGCGCGGCAGGCGTTCGCCGAGTACACCCCCGGCGGCTTCGACGCCGAGGGCCGCATCTACCGGAGGATCTCGTACGGGCCGCTCCTGGACCTGTTCGTGCTCGACATGCGGACCTACAAGAGCCCCAACCCCGACGCCGACGGCGCGAGCGGGCAGATCCTCGGCGAGCGCCAGCTCGCGTGGCTCAAGCGTGAACTGCGCCGCTCCAAGGCCACGTGGAAGGCGATCGCGGCGGACCTGCCGATCGGGCTCCTCGTCGGCGACGGCGCGGGCGCGTGGGAGGGCATTGCCGAAGGCACCGGCGGGGCCCCGACGGGCCGGGAGACCGAGATCGCCGACCTGCTCTCGTACTGCAAGCGCGAGGAGGTCGCGAACATGGTGTGGCTGACCGCCGACGTCCACTACACCGCGGCACACCACTACTCGCCCGACCGCGCGGCGTTCCAGGACTTCGACCCGTTCTGGGAGTTCGTCTCCGGGCCCCTGAACGCGGGCGCGTTCGGCCCCAATCAGCTCGACCCGACCTTCGGCCCCGAAGCGGTGTTCGTCAAGGCCCCGCCCGCCGCCAACACCTCGCCCGCCGTCGGCTACCAGTTCTTCGGCGAAGTCCGCATCGACGCCGACACCGAGGTCCTCACCGTGTCCCTCAAGGACCTGGACGGCGACGTCCTCTTCACCCAGGCGGTCGAGCCCGTCTAGAACGGCCGATGCCCGCCTCCTGGTGGAGGCGGGCATCGGGTGGTTCAGTCCCGGTCCGAGTAGAAAGCCGCCCCCGGGGGAGCGGCTTCGAGCCAGGAGAGGAAGCCGGTGACGGCCGAGGTCGTCATGGCGAGCTCGACGTCTCCGGCGGCGTTCTTGCAGCGGAGGATCGCCACCTCGGGGGGGAAGATCTGCGCTTCCGGGCCCGCGGGGACGCGGCGGTCGGCGATCTGGAGGTCTTGGCGCGAGAGCGCGTAGCGCGGCCCGAACGCGAGGGAGAACATCCGGTACCAGCGGAGCGTGCCGCTCTCGTAGACGCCGAAGCCGGGGGCCCAGCCGCGGCCCTCCATGTGCCGCGACAGGCGGGCGGCCATGGCGACCGAGCCGGAGCGGGAGAGGATCGAGCGCCGGACGTAGGTCAGCACGAGGAACACCGCGACGGCCGCCGCCAGCGCGGCGACGATCAGCAGTGCCTTCAGCATGGTCAGGCCGAGGCGGGGGCGACCGCTTCGGCGGTCTCGGCGAGGATGGTGACGCCGTCGGTGGTGACCGACAGGAAGCCGCCTTCGATCTTCCAGGCGAGCTCGCCGCCGCCGACCGGCTGCACCCGTACGGTGCTGTCGATGCGGAGTTCGCCGAGCAGCGGCTGGTGGCGGGGCAGGATGCCCAGTTCGCCTTCGGTGGTGCGGGCGTAGACGGCCTCGGCCGCTCCCGACCACACCTTCGAGTCGACTGCCACGACTTCGACGTTCAGTTGCCCTGCCACAACGCTCCTTCAGTCAGACTCCGGGATGGTTACGGGAAGTCTAAACGGCTGGACCTGCGGGCGTCCATGCGGCCAAGGGCGGTGACGGAGGTGATGAGGCGCACTCACCAGGAGAACGACGAAGGCCCCCGGCGTCGCCGAGGGCCCCGAAGTTCGACCGGAAGCGTTACACGCGCGCGCGGCGGGCGAGGCGCTCCGGGTCCATGATGATGACGCTCTTGCCGTCCAGGCGCAGCCAGCCGCGGCCCGCGAAGTCGGCGAGGGCCTTGTTCACGGTCTCGCGGGAGGCGCCGACCAGCTGGGCCAGCTCCTCCTGGGTGAGGTCGTGGGTGACGCGCAGGACGCCGCCGTCGCGGGTGCCGAAGCGGCTCGCCATGTGCAGCAGGGCCTTGGCGACGCGGCCGGGGACGTCGGTGAAGATGAGGTCCGCCATCGAGTCGTTCGTGCGGCGCAGCCGGCGCGCTATCACCCGAAGGAGCTGCTCGGCGATCTCGGGCCGGTTCGCGAGCCACGGCCGCAGGGCGGTCTTGGACAGGCGGGCCATGCGGGTGTCGGTGAGAGCGGTGGCGGTGGCGGTGCGGGGTCCCGGGTCGAAGAGCGCGAGCTCGCCGACCATGTCGGACGGGCCCATCACTGCGATCAGGTTCTGGCGGCCGTCGGCGGAGCGGCGCCCGAGCTTCACCTTGCCGGACATGACGATGTACAGACTGTCGCCCGGCTCGTTCTCGGTGAAGACGGTCTGGCCCTTGTTGATGTCGACGTACTCCATCTCTTTGATGAGCGACTCGACAGCTTCGGGGTCGACCCCCTTGAACAGGGCGGCCCTCGCCAATACGTCTTCCATGTCCGTTCGCACCTTTCTTCAACGCACCGCTAGTGCAAGTACTGAGTCTATGCCTCTTGTCCGCATTGCGGGAGCGAGACCCCCGTAAATCCACATGCGCACCGTCGCCGCCGGAATCGACATTCGTATCCGAATGAATGGCTTCCGTCCGTTCCGAGCGTCACCGCGTGAGACTCGCCGCGCCGTCTCAGCTGGGGTTTCGTTCCGGGGAGCGGAAAGCGTCGACGGCGACCGCTACAGCCTACCCGCATTGTGACGTCAGGCCCAACATCCGGCAATGGAGAGAATCCCCAAGATCGCACATCTCACGTGCACGAACCGGTCCCCACGGACCCGCTCGCGGTCAGTCCGGCGTCGAGCACGGCCGCCGACTCGTCCATGGTGAGCGCGTACCCGGTCTCCGGGTCGTCCACCGCCGCGGCGAAGACGACGCCGACGACCTCCCCGTCCGGGTTGAGGAGCGGGCCGCCGGAGTTGCCGCCGATGATCGTGGCGTAGAGCTGGTAGACCTCGCGGGTGACGGTGCCGTCGTCGTAGATGTCGGGGCCCGTGACCACGCGCGCCTCGCGGACGCGGGCCGCGGTCGCGGTGTACGGGCCGCCGCCGGGGTAGCCCAGGACGATCGCGTCCGCGCCGGACTCGGCGGTGTCGTCGTTGACCGGGAGCGGGTCGGCGTCGAGGTCGGGGACGTGGAGGATCGCGAGGTCCTTGTCCGGCTCGAAGACGATGACCTCCGCTTCGAGGAGGTCCCCGTCGGACTCGACGCGGACGTCGTCGGTCCCGGCGACCACGTGCGCGTTCGTGACGACGAGGCCGTCGGCGTACACGAAGCTGGAGCCCTCGATCTGGCGGTCGCAGGAGGGGGCCGAGCCGTGGACCTTCAGGACCGACTCCTCGGCGTTGCGGACCACCGAGGACGCCGCGAGCTCGGGGTCCGGGGCGGGCACGTCGCGGACCTGCGTCGGGTCGATGCCGTAGAAGATGTTCGGCATCCCCGTGGTGTTCAGGGACTCCCGGAGCCGGTCGTAGACGCCGCGGACCGCCTCGGGCATGTTGTCGTCGATGCCGCCGACGATCGAGGAGTTGCGGACCGCGCCCGCGATGGCCGGGAGCGGCAGGCTCGCGAGCGGCGCGGCGGCCATCCACGTCACCAGGAGGACCGCGGCGATCGAGATGACCGGGCCCAGGTAGCGGTCGACGCGCCTGGAGCCGTTGGACTTCAGCTTCTTGCGGAGCCGGTAGCCGATCGCGGTCATCAGGGCCTGCCCGCCGAGGGCGAGCGCGAAGACGACGACGAGCGCGACGACGAGCTTGGCAAGCGGCTCCTGGTAGAAGTCCGCGGCCCACGGGGCGATCTGGATGCCCAGGAGCGCGCCGCCGAGGAAGCCGAGGAACGTCGCGGCCGAGAGGATGAAGCCCTGCCGGTAGCCGTTGATCGCGAACAGGAGCGCCAGGAGCACGATGACGACGTCGACCAGGAGGCCCGAACCGCTCGGACTCATCGCCACCCCGCAATCGCTTGAGCGCTAGCGCCCTTCGAGTTCCATCGTGCGGCTCCGGTCCCAGGGCCGGGACCAGCCGCCCAGGTCCAGTAGCCACGACAGTACCCCGGCGGTGAACCCCCAAATCAGCGGCACGCCCGCGACCTGGAACCCCGGGCCGCTGCGGCCCGACGGGTACCCGACGGTGCCGCGCGAGCCGGGATCGGCGAGGACGTGCAGCGGGACCTGGTGCGCGGCGGCCACTTCGGAGGCGGCTTGCGGGGCGACGGTGTGCGGGCGGCGCCACAGCGCCAGGACCGGCGTGACCGCGAAGCCGGACACCGGGATCCACAGCGGCGGCAGCGTCGCGCCCACGAGCACTGAGGCGGGGTCCACGGCGAGCTCCTCGGCCGCCTCGCGCAGCGCCGTGGCCGCGCTGTCGGCGTCCCCGGGGTCGGCGGCCCCGCCGGGGAACGCGACCTCCCCGGGGTGGTGGCGCAGGGTCGCGGCCCGCTGCTGGAGCAGGACCGACGGGCCGGTCGCGGTGTCGGACAGGAGGACCAGGACCGAAGCGGTCCGGGCGTCCTCTTCGGCGTAGGGGCGCAGGTGGCCTTCGATGACGCGTTCGGCGGTGGGCCCCTGGGCTTCGGCGGCCGCTTTCAGGAGCGGGCGCCACCAGCCGGGTTCGTGGACGTCGCCGAGGTCGCTCACGCCAGCTCCAGGCCGAACGCCGCGCCCGCGGCCTCGGCGAGGCTCTCGGCGGTCACGCCCGGTTGGACGATGAGGTCGGCGACCGTGCCGTCGGCGTTCACGAGCGCGATGCCCGGGAGCGCGGGCACGCCGAGGCCGATGCGGACCGCCTCGTCGGGGTCGGCGACGGACGGGAAGGTCATGCCGAAGTCGTCGGCGAACCAGCGCCCGGCGTCGTCGGTGTCCGCGGTGTCCACGCCGAGGACGCCCACCTGGTCGCCGTTGGCCTGGAAGAACGCCTCGATCTCGGGGGCCTCCGCCTGGCACGGGACGCACCAGCTCGCCCACAGGACCACCACGAGGGGCTTCCCGTCGGCGCCGACCGCGGTCGGCGCGCCGTCCCCGAGGCAGTCGAGTTCGAGCGCCCCGACGCCTTCCACCGGAGTGGTCCCGGGGTCGCAGGGAACGGACCAGGTCGGCTCGTCGGCGCTCCGCGGGGTCTCGGCGTTCGTCGGGTTCCCGGTGCAGGCGGCGAGGAGCAGCAGCGGCAGCGCCGCGAGGAGCCGCTTCACGCGCCCACCGCGTCTTCGCTGTGCCGCTTTCGGCCGCCTTCGGCGGCTGCCGCCAGCTTGATGAGCCGGTCCACGTCGTCGCCCCTGAGGAGCTTCGCGGCCTCGGCCGGGTCCGTGGGGCCCTCGCCGAACGACGGGCACTGCGCGGCGAGCGTGCACGCCCCGCACGCGGGCTTGCGGGCGATGCAGACGCGGCGGCCGTGGAAGATGATGCGGTGGGAGAACATGGTCCACTCGCGGGGCTCGACGAGCTTCTGGAGCTGGAACTCCAGCTTCACCGGGTCCTTCCCGTCCACGAGCTTGAGCCGGTTCGTTATCCGGATCATGTGGGTGTCGACCGTGATGCCCGGGACGCCGAAGGCGTTGCCGCGGATGACGTTCGCGGTCTTACGGCCGATCCCCGGGAGCTTCACCAGGTCGTCCATGCCCTCGGGGAGGGTCCCGCCGTGGTGCTCCACCAGGGCCTTGCCGAGGCCGATGATCGAGCGGGTCTTGTTGCGGTAGAAGCCGGTCGGGCGGATCAGCTCCTCGACGTCCTCGGGGTTCGCGTCGGCGTAGTCCGCGGCGTCGCGGTAGCGCGCGAACAGCGCCGGGGTCGTGAGGTTGACGCGGACGTCGGTGCACTGGGCCGACAGGATCGTCGCGACCGCGAGCTCCAGCGGGTTCGAGTAGTCGAGCTCGCAGTGGGCGTCGGGGTGGGCCGCGGCCAGGAGGCGGTCGATGACGCGGGCCCGGCGCTTCCTGGCCAGCTCGGTTTCTTTGCCCTTTTTGGCGGCGGCGGCGGTCACCCGGCAATGGTACGCGGGCGCACCGGCAACCGCCTGCGGCCTCGCAGCAGCAGCGCGGCCCCGCCGATGAGCCCGCCGCCCGCCGCCGTGGCGACCGCGCTCCACAGCGCGGGCACCGGCTCGGACTCCGCTTCGGGGGCGACGTCGGCGGCCACCGCCGCGCCCGCGTCCACGATCCCGGCCCCGAGGTCCGCGTCCCCAGGCGTCGCGGTGGAGGTGAGCGCCCGCCGGACCTGGTCGGCGGACCAGTCCGGGTGGGCCGAGCGCACGAGCGCCGCCGCGCCGGAGACGATCGCCGACGCGAACGAGGTGCCGGTGACCGTCTTGTGCCCGCCGGTCGCGTCGGCGGCGCTCAGCTCCGCGCCGGGCGCGGCGAGGTCGGTGGCGTCGCCGGTGACCGCGGTGCGCCAGCGCTGGCCGCGCTGGTCGGTGCCGGTGACGGCGAGGACCTCGTCCAGGCGGGCGGGGAACCACACCTCTTCTTCCCCGGTGTCGTCCTGTCCGCGGTTCCCGGTGCACGCCACCACGACCACGTCGTGGCGTTCGGCGTAGGCGACGGCCTCGGCGAACGGCGCGGAGTCGTAGTGGCCGCCGAGGGACAGGTTGACGACGTCGGCGCCGTTGTCGACGGCCCACTTCACGGCCGCGCCGACCATCGCGGAGTCGTGGTACTTGTTCTCGTCGTCCAGGACCCGCACCGGGAGGATCGTCGCGCCGGGGGCCATGCCGGGGTGGCCGTCGCCGCCGCGCCCGGCGATGAGGCTGGCGACGGCGGTGCCGTGGCCGACCGGGTCGGCCTGGCCGAAGGCCCTCTCGTAGACCGGGCTCTCCTCCGATCCGAAGGCGAGGAGCCGGGGCTCGGCGCCGGGGTCGAGGTCGACGTAGCTGCGGCCCGGGAGGACCGCGCCCGCGAGGTCGGGGTGGTCGGCGTCGACGCCGGAGTCGACGACGGCCACGACGACGCCTTCGCCGGTCGATGTCGCCCATGCCGCGGGCGCTCCGGCCGCGGCGACCTGCCAGGGGACCGGCGCGGCGCCCCCGACGGGTGCGGACAGCAAGAGCGCCAACAGCGTCGAGCAGACGCAGGCCATCACGTATCGAGCAGCGCGGTTCCCCATCAGAGCGGGATCGTTACACAGCGACAGGCCCACAGCGTGGGAATGACACGCGTTCGTCTTTATGATTTCGTTATTTTTGGCCTACTGAACGAAGCTTGACAACGCCCTCGCGTTACGGTGACCATCGCGAGGGGACGCCGCGTTCGCTCGACACCGCCCCATCCAAGACCGGTAGGGGGGAAGGGCTGAGTGGGATCGATGTGGGAACCCAGTAACGAGATCGAGCACCGACTCCGAGAAGCACTGCGAGCCGAGGACCAGGACGGATACTTCCGGATCCTGGCGCAGATCGAACTTGTCCTCCCACTGTCCTATGAGGGAGTGAACGGCACGGGCGCCGACACGTGGGCCACGTGGACCACGGACGATCGCACCCATATCCTCGCGTTCACGTCGGAGTCGGCGCTTCAGGTCTGCTTGCGCGACAACGCGGGATCGTCGCGGAGGGTGACGTTCCAGTCGCTCGCCGAGGCGTGGCCCGACGAGGAGTGGTGGCTCGCGGTCAACCCGGGCCTCCCGATCGAGGGCTACCTGCCCGCGTGGTTCGTCTCCCAAGTCGCCCAGGGCATGACGACCGTCCCGGCCGACCCCGAGCCGCCGGCCCCGGCCGCGCCGGAGCCGTACCGTGAGGACCGCTTCGCGGGCGCGACCCGCCGGGACCCGTTCGGGGAGGGGCAGTCCGACCCGTTCGCGAACCCGATCGCGGCCGCCCCGCAGGCGCCGCCGCCGCAGCGCGAGAGCTTCATGCCCCCGCCGCCGCCGATCCCCGACGTGCCGCCCGCGCCGCGCCGCTCCTCGGACCTGCTGAACGGGTCCGCCGGGCAGCAGAGCTCGACGGTCGGCGGGACGACCTCGGCCGGACTGCCGCTGCGCCAGCCGCCGCGCGAGGACGCCGAGCCGGAGGGCTTCAGCGGCCAGTTCCAGTCGCAGCAGTCGCTCCAGTCGCCCTCGCAGTCGTACCAGCCCCCGCCGCCGCAGGACTTCACGCCGCAGCAGCAGTCGTTCGGGTCGCAGCCGCAGGGCTTCGGCTCGCAGCCCCAGGGCTACACGTCCCAGCCGCAGAGCTTCGGCTCGCAGCCGCAGGGGTTCGGCTCCCAGCCGCAGCAGTTCGGCTCGCAGCCCCAGGGCTTCGGGTCGCAGCCGCGCGACGGGGCCTTCCCGGCTGAGCCGCACTGGCCGTCCCCGCAGGACCAGTGGCCCGACGCCCCCGACTGGCTGCGCGACCAGCAGTCCGAGTCGTCGCAGGCGGCGCTCCCGACGCGCGAGCCCGCGCCGGTCGCGTACCCGGAGACCTACTCCTCCGGCGACGCGTTCGGCACGCCCGCCGCGCCCGACGAGGAGCAGCGCACGGCCGAGTCGTTCGCGTCGATGTCGAGCGCCTTCGGCCGCAGGCCCGCCGCGCCCGAGCCCGCCCCGCGGGCGAAGGCCGCGCCGCAGCCCGTGGAGCTCACCGGCGAGGACGCCGAGCCGCTGCTCGCCGAGGCCGCGTCCTCCGGCGACACCGCCGGGTTCCTCCAGACCCTGCTGTGCGCCAGCGTGGTCCTGCCGATCGCCGACCCCGAGGCCGCGCACCTGCGCGTCGGGGACCCGGCGTTCCGGTGGTCCAGCGACATCGTCGACGGCAACATCGGGATCACGGTGTACACCACCGAGGCCCGCATGGCCGAGCGCGTCGGCGGCGAGACCGCGCACACGATGGTCCCGTTCGGGTGGCTCATCCAGCACTGGCCGGGCCAGGACTACGCGCTGTACGTCAACCCCGGCACCGAGGTCGGGGCGAACATGTCCGGCCCCGAGATCGAGCCGCTCCTGAAGTGGGCCGAGGCGAAGGACCTCCTGGTCTTCGCCCGCGAGATGGAGAAGCGCCACGCCGCCGCCGCGCGCGCGGCCTCGCCCGCGCACCGCGTGCAGCCCGTGCTGTGGCAGAAGACCATCCCGCACCACCAGGTGCCGTTCTACCTGGAGCGCGGGTACGACCGCGTCGGCGGGTTCGTCCACCCGGCCGAGGCCGTGGACCACCTGCGCACGCCCGCGCAGCTGTACCTCGCGCTCGGGCTCATCCGCTCCAGCGAGGACTTCAGCCCCACCGACGACTCGGTGCACGTGCTCCGCTGGACCGGGTACCGCACCGACCTGTACCCGGCGGCCATCGGCGGCAACGACTTCCCGACCGCGGAGTCCCGCGGCGGCACGGTCGTGGAGCCCGGCCCGTTCCGCGGCGACGGGTTCGCGCCCTCGGAGTCCCCCGAGGACCGCATCCCCGAGCACAAGGTCGACTCGGTGCGGCTCCCGCACGGCGCGAAGATCCTCCGGATCGACTCGCGCGGTGAGGTCACCGAGATCGCGCAGTACGACTCGGACACCCGCGAGTGGGCGCCCGTGGACGGCGCGTTCGGCGGCCCGGCCGCCATCGAGGCGCCCTCCGTCCCGGCCCTGCCGTCCGCCCCCGAGCCGTCGGGCCCGCCGCCCGCCGGGCCGATGGGCGAGGCGTTCGGCTACGGAGGCGGCGCGTCCGGCGGCTACGACAGCGCGCTCGGCGACGCCTGGGGCGACGCCGACGGCCACTACGACCTGGTGCGGCCCGCCCCCGAGGACCGGGCCGCGGCCACCCTGGACCACCGCACCGGAGAATGGAAGGACGCCTGATGCGCGACGGCTACATCGCCCGCTGGAAGGGCGCCGAGTACGACTCCAGCCCCGACGGCGCCCACGTGCGGCTCTACTCGCCGACCGGCGGCGACGGGTTCGTGCAGGTCGCCGAGGGCCGGTACCGCCGCGGCGTGCCGATCGGCGAGCTGGAGGACTTCTTCTACGTGCGCACGGTCTGCACCTGGCGCGGGGAGCCGTTCCTGCTGCTGGGCGCCTCCGGCGAGTGGTACCGCCTGGAGTACTCCGGCGGCCGCTCCGACGTGGCCCGCTCGCTGGGCCTGGAGCCCTACGACAACGGCGTGTACCAGATCTGGGCGCCCGCCGAAGAGGTCACCGGCATCAGCGAGCAGTACCTCTAGACCCGCTTGCGAAGGCCCCGGTCCGATCGGACCGGGGCCTTCGGCGTGCATAGCCCTGGACGCAGCGCATTCACGTGTGTAAATCTGTTGAGAGACCGCTTTCAAACGGGACCGCGTGTGCTGTATGCTTCACAAGACTGTATGAAAGCGCTTGCCTTATCGTCTGGAGCAGATCCCTATGGCAGAGAGAATCACCGTCGGCATCGCCCTCAACGGGGTGACCGGACGCATGGGCTACCGGCAGCACCTCGTGCGGTCGCTCCTGGCGATCCGCGAGCAGGGCGGCGTCCCCCGCGCCGGCGGCGGCGTGATCTGGCCCGAGCTCACGCTCGTCGGGCGCAGCGAGGACAAGCTCAAGGCGGTCGCCGAGCGCCACGGCCTCGACAAGTACACGACCAGCCTCGACGAGGCCCTGAACGACGAGTCGATCGGCGTCTACTTCGACGCGCTCACCACGCGGCACCGCCTCGCCGCCGTCAACTCCGCGATCAAGGCCGGCAAGCACGTCTACACCGAGAAGCCGATCGCCACCAGCCTGGAGGACGCGCTCGCGCTGGCCCGCACCGCCCGCGACGCCGGCGTCAAGAACGGCGCGGTCGCCGACAAGCTCTACCTGCCCGGCCTGCGCAAGCTCAAGCGCCTGGTCGACTCCCGCTTCTTCGGGCGGGTCCTGTCCGTGCGCGGCGAGTTCGGCTACTGGGTCTTCGAGGGCGACTGGCAGGAGGCCCAGCGCCCGTCCTGGAACTACCGCGCCGAAGACGGCGGCGGCATGGTCCTCGACATGTTCCCGCACTGGTCCTACCTGCTGGAGGGCACGTTCGGGTCCCCGATCAAGTCGGTGATCGCGAACGTGACGACCCACATCCCCGAGCGCTTCGACGAGCAGGGCGAGCCGTACGCGGCGACCGCCGACGACGCCGCGTACGCGATCTTCGAGCTCGAAGACGGTACCGTCGTCCAGATGAACTCGTCCTGGGCCACCCGCGTCGACCGCGAGGAGCTCGTGGAGTTCCATGTGGACGGCACCGAGGGCTCCGCGATCGCCGGGCTCCGCAAGGCCCGTGCGCAGCACCGCGCGCACACCCCGAAGCCGGTGTGGAACCCCGACATCGACCAGCCGATCCCGTTCCGGCAGCAGTGGCACGAGGTGCCCGACAACGAGGTGTTCGACAACGGCTTCAAGCTCCAGTGGGAGGAGTTCCTCCGCCACGTGGTGGACGACGAGCCGTGGCACCACGACTTCCTGGCCGCCGCCCGCGGCGTCCAGCTCGCCGAGGCGGGCTACCGCTCCGCGCGCGAGGGCCGCCGCATCGACCTTGAGGAGCTGGTCCTGTGACCCGCGAGTTCACCTCCCGCGTCATCTACTCCGCGGCCCACGTCGTCGCGGACCCCTTGGCCGACAACGGGCCCGGCCGACCGGCCACAGTGGACTGGGACGCCACGATCGGGTTCCGCCGCCACCTGTGGGACCTCGGCCTCGGCGTCGCCGACGCCATGGACACCGCCCAGCGCGGCATGGGCCTCGACTGGGAGGCCACCAAGCAGCTCATCAAGCGCTCCGCGGAGGCCGCCGGGCCCGACGACCTCCTCGCGTGCGGCGTCGGCACCGACCAGCTCGGCGCGGCGCCGTCCACCCTGGACGAGATCCGGGCGACGTACCTGGAGCAGCTCGGGGTCGTCGAGGACGCGGGCGCGGGCACGATCCTCATGTGCTCCAGGGCGCTCGCCGCTTCAGCGAAGGGCCCCGACGAGTACAAGGCCCTGTACGCCGAGCTCCTCGGCGAGGTCAGCGGCAAGGCGATCCTCCACTGGCTCGGCCCGATGTTCGACCCGGCGCTCGAAGGCTACTGGGGCACGTCGGACCTCGACGAGGCCGCGGACGTGTTCGTCGAGATCATCACCGAGAACGCGGCCAAAGTGGACGGCATCAAGATGAGCCTCCTCGACGCCGACGCGGAGATCGCGCTGCGCCGCAGGCTCCCCGAGGGCGTCCGCTGCTACACCGGCGACGACTTCAACTACCCGCGGCTCATCGCCGGGGACGAGTTCGGGCACTCCGACGCGCTCCTGGGGATCTTCGACCCGCTCGCGCCGCTCGCCTCGCGGGCGGTCAAGCAGCTGGACGACGGCGACGTCGCCGGGTTCCACGCGATCCTCGACCCGACGGTGCCCCTGGCGCGCAAGGTCTTCGAGGCCCCGACGTTCAACTACAAGACCGGCGTGGTGTTCCTCGCGTGGCTCTCGGGCTACCAGGACCACTTCAAGATGGTCGGCGGCCTCGAATCGGCCCGCTCCATCGAGCACTTCGGACAGATCGTGGACCTCGCCCTGGAAGTGCGGCTGTTCCCGGACGAGCAGCTCGCGATCGACCGGTTCAACGCCCTGCTCACGACCGCGGGCCAGCCGAAGCGGACCCTCGCATGAGCGCCGCGGACCGCTTCTCCTTCAATCATGCGACCGCGAAGTTCTGGGACCAGCGCGAGGCCGTCGAGGCCTGCGCGCGGACCGGGGCCGGGATCGGCCTGTGGCGCGAGCCGGTGCAGGAGATGGGCCTCGCGGCCACCGCGAAACTCGTGAAGGACGCGGGAGTCGAGGTGACGAGCCTCTGTCGAGGGGGCTTCTTCACGGACCCGACTCCGGCCGCGATCGCCGACAACAAGCAGGCGATCGACGAAGCGGCCGAGGTAGGGGCCCCGACGCTCGTCCTCGTCTCGGGCGGCATCCCCGACGGCGGCACGATCGACACCGCGCGCGAAGGCGTCAAGGACGCCCTCGACCAGCTGGCCCCCTACGCGCTCGCGCAGGGCGTCACGCTCGCGATCGAACCGCTCCACCCGATGTTCGCCAGCGACCGCTGCGTCGTCGCGACTCTCGCCGAAGCCCTCGACCTCGCCGCGCCCTTCGCCCCCGAAGCGGTCGGCGTCGTGGTCGACACCTACCACCTCTGGTGGGACCCGCAAGTGTGGCAGGGCATCGCCCGCGCCGGCCGCGAAGGCCGCATCGCGTCCTTCCAGTTCGCCGACTGGATCACCCCCCTCCCCGCGGGCGTCCTCACCGGCCGAGGCCAACTCGGCGACGGCTGCATCGACTTCAAGCGCTACCTCGCCGAAGTCGACGCCACCGGCTTCACCGGCCCCATCGAAGTGGAACTCTTCAACGACACCCTCTGGTCCCGCCCCGGACCCGAGGTCTTCCAAGAGACGAAAGCGGCCTTCGAGCGCGTCACGGCGTGACCGAATGCGTTGGTGCGCCCGGGGTTTCGCCTCGGGCGCACCGACGTGTCCGCGGACTTGACGACGGGACGTGACTCCGGTGTACCCGACCGGTCGCAGAAAGCGACTACAATGCGGGGGCATAACCGAACAAGCCGTCTGAAAGGCTCCCCGTGCCCCGGAATTCCACCCGAACCCCTCCCGTCGCGCGCCGTCCTCGACCGGCGGCGCGATGATCGTCGATTCCGAACGTCTCACCAACGCGTCGAAGGCCCTTTTCACCACCTCGGACCTGCTGTACGACGCCGTCAAAAAGGTCGCCGACGAGAGCGAAGCACTCGAACCCGGCGACTTCACCGGGATCGCCGAGCTCGTCGAGGCCGCCCGCAGGTGGATGGACGATCTCGTCGCCGCCCACCGATGCGACATCGAGGACTTCGCGATGTTCCTTGCCGTCCATGCCGAAACGATGGTCGAGGCCGACGACTACACCGCCTCCCAGTTCGAGCAGTACGCATCCGAATTCACCGAGGCGCGCGGCGACGCCCCGGCCCCGGTCAGGCCCGGCCCGGCATCCGAAGACCGTCTGGTGGTCGACGGCGAGAGCGTGGCGGTCTGATGGGCATCACCTACAGCGGGCTGCGCGAAGCCGACTTCGACCGGCTGGCGACCGTCGCCGAGACCTGGAAGACGATGGCCGACACCCTCGAATCCGAGGCCGGGACCGTCGAAGACCTCAAACGCGCTGACAGTGCGGACCTCGGCTCGGAGAACTGGGACGGCGACACCGCCGAACTCGGGCGCGACAAGATCCGTGAGCTCGTCGTCGCGTTCGACGACCGCTCAGCGGAGGCGAGGCGGGTCTGGACCGCGATCACCGATGCGGTCGAGGAGTTCAACGCCTGCCGGAGCGAACTCCAGGGATGGATCGACGAAGCGCCCTCCCGAGGTGTGGTGATCGCCGACGACGGCACCGTCACGACGCCCCACACCGCTTCGACGCAACAGCAGCAACAGGTGCTCATCGTCCGGGAGGAGATCGACGCCCTGCTCGAACGGGCGACCGCGGCGGACGAAGCGCTCAAAGCGGCGGTGGGGATCTGGGCCGGGACCTTCAGCGAATCGGAGCGGCTCGACCTGATCCACCAGGCTGAGGACGAGGCCGGAGAACTCCAGGACCTGATCGACTCAGGCGCTTCTCCGGATGCGGTCAACGATTGGTGGAACGGCCTCAGCGAGGCCGAACGCCTCGGCGTCCTCGAAGGGAGCCCGGCCCTGATCGCCGGCCTCGACGGCGTCCCCACCGGCACCCGCGACGCCGCCAACCGCGACCTCCTCGAAGCCGAGCTCGATCGCTACAGCCCGACGCTCGACGGCGACATCGCCTCTCTAGAGGACCAGATCGCGGAGCTGGAAGGGGACTGGGACGACATCGTCGCCTCCGACGACCGCGAGCGGGCCATGGAGCTCGAAGACCTCCAGGCCGAGCTGGAACGCCTTGAAACCCAGCGCGACCAGCGCGACTCGCTGGCGAGCCTCCAAGAGGCGATCGCGGGACAGGCCCCGAGCGGCCAGGAGTACCTCCTGCTGGGCTACGACTCCGCCGCCGACGGCAAGGCGATCGTCTCCGTCGGCAATCCCGACACCGCCGACAACACCGCGGTCTATGTGCCCGGCACCGGTGCCGATCTCGACGGCGCGAGCAGGGGGCTCCTGGACCGGGTCGAGGCCATGGCGACGGATGCCTCCCAGGTGCCCGGCAGCGGGGAGACCGCCGTGGTGCTGTGGCTCGACTACGACGCCCCGAACAACCCGGTCGTAGACTCCCCGAGCATCTCCTACGCCGAAGACGCCTCCGAACCTTTGGCCTCCTTCATGAGCGGCCTCGAAGCCACGAACCACGACCCGGAGGGAACGACGACCACTGCCGTCGGGCATTCCTACGGCACCACGGTCATCGGTCAGAGCGCCAGCGAACACGGGCTCGCCACCGACCAGATCGTGGCCGTCGCCAGCCCGGGAATGAACGTTGAGCACGCCAGCGACCTGGGCATCGACCCCGACGACTTCTACACGACCACAGCACCCGGAGACATCATCAACCTTGCGGCCGAGACCGGGACGCACGGCCCCGACCCGAACGACAGCGGCGTCAACTGGGACGGCGAGCATGTGGGAGTGGACTGGGAAGGTTTCGGAGGGAACACCTTCACCAGCGACGACATGGACGGGAACGCGGTCGACATCCACAGCAACTACTGGGACGAAGGGAACTCGGCGAGGAAGAACCTCGCCTACATCTTCACTGGAAACGGCGGTGAAGTCACATGAGGACCTTCCACCGCTCAGTGCTCGCGGTTCTGCTCGTTGTACTTGCTATCGGAGGATGCTCCCCCATGTCGTCAGAGATGCCAGAACTGGAATTCAAGCTCGACGAGGCGTTCCTCCGAATGGACGATGCGATCGCTGAGACGATCGAAGGGCTTCCGGACTTCCCCGGCTTCTACGAGCGGACGACGCTCAAATTCGAATGCCCTGATCCGGGCCGAGAATCCTACGAGATCAACTACACCCTTCCCGAGGAGACGATCGGCTCCGACCTGGTCACGAAGGAGTACTTCGAGATACTGAAGGAGTACTGGCCCTCGATCGGATGGGAAGTGCACGGCGAGCGGGACAACGCGCAGGGGAACGTCGCCGACATCGAAGCGATCCGGCCCGACGGCGTCAACGTCTGGTACTCGAACATGCTCGGCCAGATCGTGATCCACGCGCAGGTCGCCTGCGTGGCCCCGGGAGACGGGCCGGCGCTGTGCGGGCCCCCGTTGGGCGGAGTCCTCCCCGAGAACGACCGCGCTCGGGACTGCTCGGTCGTCGAACCGGAAGCGTCCGAGAGCGAGAGCGCGGATGCAGTGGCCCCGTTCCAGGGCGGGCAGGCGGCGCTCAGGCCGTTCGGCGGGCCGGGCCGGGAGTTCGACGCGCACCCGATGCAGGCCTCATACGACGAACACCTCTGAGGGGCGAAGCAAGCGGCCGCTCAGCCCATGAGGCCGAGGTAGCGGACCACGGCGTACTCGACCTTCTCCATGTCCTCCCGGTTGAGGAAATCGACCAGATCGCCGACCACGTACTGAGCGTCGATGGTCCTTATCTGGTCGACCAGCAGCCGCGTCGGCCGCCCCGCGACGATCGCCTCCGGGCGGAACGCGGAGCGCTGCGCGCTCGTGGAGGTGGGGACGATCGTGATCGTGCTCCAGCGCTCGTGCTGCGAGCTGAGCACGAGCCCGAGGCGCCGTCCCCGCTGCTCGTGTCCGCGCTTCGCGTCGCCGAGATCGACCGGGTAGACCGCGCTCCGGATCACCGGTCGCCGTCCTTGCGCGGCGACACGACCACGTCGGTGCCGATGATGCGGATGCTGCCGTCCTCGGCGTACTCCCAGTCGTCCGGCTCCTGCGAGAGGTCTTCGAGTGCGAGCCTCGCCATGTCCGCCCGGGCCTCTTCCTCCCACGCGAGTCGCTCCAGGCTTCGCAGCCCGCGCCGCAGCACGTCGGAGGTGCTCTCACCCTCGCGCTTGAAGCTCTGGATGATCCGTTCGTCATCGTCCGTCGGACGGAAGCCGATAGCCATGGACCGATTGTACAACAATTGTTGAACATGCTGGTGGACCCGGACTAGTCCCGGTCCTTGAAGTCGTTCCTGCCGTTCAGGGGGCGGGCGAGTTCCTTGTCGGTGGCCTGGTGGTGGCCCGCGTAGTCGGCGAAGACCACGACGTTCTCGGTGTAGTCGCCCGCGTCGCGGTCGAACTCGCCGCCGCAGGTGATGAGGCGCAGGACCGGTTCGGGGCCGATGCCGAAGACGTCCTCGTAGGGGAGGCGCTTCTTGGGGTAGGACTCGACGCCGGTGACCTCGTAGACCACGACGATGCCGTCCTCGCGGGTCACCTCGATCTCGTCGCCCTCCTCAAGGCGCTTCACCGAGTAGAACACCGCCGGGCCCTTCCTGGTATCCACGTGTCCCATGAGGACGGTGGGGCCGAACTCGCCGGGCGTCGGGCCCGGCTCGAACCAGCCCGCGTCCTGCGGGCGCCACATCGCCGGGACCTCGAAGTCCCCGCGGAAGTTCAGGCCCAGGGACGTCAGCGGGGCGTGCACGTCGATGCGGTCGATGTCCACGCGCGTGGGCTCCGAGCGGTCGAGCCAGTCCCCGCCCGCCGGGTCCGCCACCGCGAACGGGTCGTCCTCGAAGGGGGAGTGGAACTGGGGCCAGCGCAACGACGGCACCGGCACGACGCTCCCGACCATGAGCCCCAGGCCCCCCGCGAGGACCAGCGAGAGCACGACAGCGGCCACCGGCCGGAACGCGGGTTCCGGCCGGTGGACGGGTCTCTCGTCGGCCCCTGGAGGCTCAGTGTCCATTTAGGCGGCCGTGACGCCGCTGCGGCGCTTGAGCAGCCACATGCCCGCGGCCGCCGCGAGCACCAGCGCCGCGCCCGACCACAGGACGACCGTCGCCGCGTCAGAGGCGGCCCCGCCGCCGCCCGTGGACGCGCCCGTCCCCGACGTCACCGTGAACTTCGAGGAGGCGGTGTCGCCGTCGCAGGTCACCGTGATCGTGTACGTGCCGGGCTTCAGGTCGTTCGTGACCGTGAAGCTCCCCTGCGCGTTGTTGTTGTTCTTCGGGAGCTTGAAGGAGACGTCGGTCCCCTCCACGTCGCCCGTGGCGTCCTTGTCGCAGTTGGACGCGAGCACGTCCACCCGGGTGCCCACCGCCCCCGCCGTCGGCGAGAGCGTGACGGTGATGGCCGCGTTCGCCGGTGCGGCGCTGGACAGCACGACCGCGGCGCTGAGCGCCACCGCCGCGAGCATCCCGCGGACGGACTGCGTGATTCGCATGGGCACGGTTCCTCCCCGATCGCCGCCGGGACCGACCCGGCAGACGTGACGTGTCAAGGCCTCACGGTAACGGCTGTCGCCAGTGGTGCAGGGGTTTTCATCGGAAAACGGGTGCGGCCCGTGGGAGTCGGGAATCGGACAGTGGCGGCGGCGCCGGGCTGGAAAACACCGGTGTCATCTGCCACGATGAGGACATGAGGCTTCCCGGGAGCGGTCTGGTCGGCGGGCTCGCCGCGACCGCGCGCACAGCGACGCGACGCGCGGTCACCCGCCAGTACCCCGAGCGCGAACCCGAACTGCCCGAACGCACCCGCGGCGTCATCGCCCTCCACGAGGGCAACTGCACCTCCTGCATGCTGTGCGCCCGCGAATGCCCCGACTGGTGCATCTACATCGACTCCCACAAGGAGACCGTCGAGGCCGAGGGCGCGGCCCGGCCCCGCCAGGTCAACGTCCTCGACCGCTTCGACATCGACTTCTCCCTGTGCATGTACTGCGGGATCTGCGTCGACGTGTGCCCCTTCGACGCCCTCTTCTGGGCCCCCGACTTCGCCTACGCCGAAGGCGACATCCGCGACCTCCTCCACGACAAGGAGCACCTGGGGGAGTGGCTCGCCAACGCGCCCGCCGCCCCGCGCCCCGCGGAGGAGGAGGGCGCGTGACGCTCGCCGACGTGCTGCTCGCCGCGTTCGGGCTCCTCGCGCTCGGCGCGGGCCTCGCCGTGGTCACCACCGACCGGATCGTGCGGGCCGGGCTGTGGCTCGCCGTCGCGTTCGCCGGGATCGCCGGGGTCGCGCTCGTGCTCGCCGCGGAGTTCCTCGCGTGGGTGCTCGTCCTCGTGTACGTCGGCGCGATCGTGGTGCTCCTGCTGTTCGCGACGATGCTGACGAAGGCCCCGACCGACCCGTCCGAGGACCTCGACCGGGCGCGCTGGCCCGGGGCCGCCGTCGCGGGCGGCGTGGGGCTGGCGCTGGCGGCGGCGGTGACCGGGGCGTACGGGTGGACGAAGGCGGACCTGGACGCGAACGGCGCGGGGGACGCGGCGGCGATGGGGGAGGCGGTGTTCTCGCAGTGGGTGCTGCCGTTCGAGGTCCTGTCGCTGCTCCTGCTGGCGGCGCTCGTGGGCGCCGTGGTGGTCTCGACCAGGTCACGGTGAACGCCGATCTTGAAACAAACGCTTCCTAGCCGCGCGGTAAGCTAGCGCGCATGACCTCACCGATCTTCGCTCTCGCCGACGAGTACATCACCTCGTACGCTCGGCTCGACCCCGCATTCGCCGGCGCCGTCGGCATCAAAGGCGACTTCGGCGTCGCCACCGACTACGGACCCGACGCGGAGGCCGAGCGCGCGCGGCTCTACCGCGAGACCCTGACCCGCCTCAACGCCCTCGAATCCACCGGCCCCGCCGACGACCTCGCCCGCCTGCACATGGCCGAGCGCCTCCAGGTGTTCGTGGACCGCCACGACGCGGGCGAGTGGCGCCGGGCCCTGAAGGTCCCGTACGGAATGCTCCAGAACGTCGTCAGCTACATCGACCTCGCGCCGCGCGAGACCGAGGGCGACTGGCGGCTGGGCGTCGCGCGCATGCGCGCGATCCCCGAGATGCTCGCGACCTGGCGCCAGACCATGAACGCCGGGATCGACGCGGGCGAGACCGTGGCCCTGCGCCAGGCCCTCGAAGGCGCCAAGCAGGCCCGCCGCAACGCCGAGTCCCGCGTGTTCGACAAGCACGTCGCGGCCTACGGCGACGGCTCGCAGGCCGGCGACCTCCGCGAGGCCGCCGACGCCGCGTACGCCGCGTTCGCGTCCGTCGCCGAGTACCTGGAGCAGACCTACGCGCCGCACGCCGACCCGAACGACGGCGTCGGCGAGGAGCGGTACTTGCTCGCGGCCCGCTCGACGCTCGGCGCGGTCCTGGACCCGCACGACGCGTACGCGTGGGCGTGGGACGAGCTGCACCGCATCGAGGACGAGATGGAGGCCGAGGCCGAGCGCATCCTCCCGGGCGCGGGCCTGTCCGACGTCATCGCGCACCTCGACGCGACGCAGGCCGTGGAGACCGCCGAGGAGTACCTCGCCTGGCTCCAGGCGAAGCACCGCGGCGCGCTCGACGCGCTCAACGGCGTCCACTTCGACATCGACCCGCAGCTGATGAACCTGGACGTGCAGCTCGTGCACGGCTCCTCGGCCGGGTCCGCGTACTACACCGGGCCTTCGGAGGACCTCTCGCGCCCGGGCCGCACCTGGTGGCCCGTCGCCGACCGCGAGCGCTTCCGCACCTGGGCCGAGCTGACCACGGTCTTCCACGAGGGCGTGCCCGGCCACCACCTCCAGATCGGGCAGGCGAAGGTCGCCGGGGACGGCATCTCGCGGTTCGCGAAGGTCTTCGGCTCGGTCTCGGGCCACGCCGAGGGCTGGGCCCTGTACGCCGAGCGGCTCTCCGACGACCTCGGCTGGTTCACCGAGCCGGGCACGCGCCTGGGGATGCTCAAGGGCTCGGCGCTGCGCGCCGCCCGCGTCGTCATCGACGTCGGCTGGCACCTCGGCCTGCCGCTGCCCGCCGCGGAGGCGAAGCGCCACGGCGACACCTGGAACTTCGACGTCGCGCTCGACGTGCTCACCACCCGCGGCCGCATCGCCGAGCACCGCGCCCACCCGGAGATCGTCCGCTACGCGGGCTGGCCGGCCCAGGCGATCTGCTACAAGCTCGGCGAGCGGGCATGGATCGCCGCGCGCGACGAGGCGAAGGCCGCCGCGGGCGCGGACTTCGACCTGAAGGCGTGGCACACCGCGGCCCTGAACCTGGGCCCGATCGGCCTCGACAACCTCGCGTCGGTCCTGCGCGGGAAGTAGTCGGCATACGACAGACGGCGGGCGCTCAATCGAGCGCCCGCCGTTGCCGTGCCGCCCTACTGCCAGCGGTCGATCATGGCCGCGGTCGCCTGGTCGATCTGCTCGCCGAGCTGGTGCAGGTGCTCCTTCTCCAGGTCGGCGAGGCTCGCGGTGAGCCGGTCGGCGCGGTCGGCGCCCGGCAGGCGCAGGAGCCAGTTGCGGGCGATGACGGCCTGCCGGTACTGGACCAGCAGGTGCCCCAGATCGGCCACCGGGGCGATGACCTCCTCGGCGCTGCGGCCCAGTCCCGGCGCGGCGGCCTCGGCGAGGTGGTGCGCGTCGCGGGCGGCGGTGCGCATCTCGTCCCGGGCGGCCACGAGGTCGGTCGCGTGGCTCATCTTCACGTACGTGTCGAGCAGGTGGATCTTCGCCTTCGAGACGACCCCCATGAGCGAGGACGCGGGCTTGTCGCCGTCGCGCGTGAACTTCGCGTGCTCGGCGAACATCCGCACCTGGCCGAGCAGGGCCGCGACCCACGTCTGCGAGTGGACGCGCTCGATCTGCCG
The DNA here is from genome assembly GCF_042428885.1 of Glycomyces mayteni. Classification (NCBI taxonomy): domain Bacteria; kingdom Bacillati; phylum Actinomycetota; class Actinomycetes; order Glycomycetales; family Glycomycetaceae; genus Glycomyces; species Glycomyces mayteni. Next base: position 48,008 of record NZ_JBHMBP010000001.1, on the reverse strand, counting down.
GTACGATTCGCGGACCTCTTCGTCAAGGGCCCCATACCATTTCGGGTACTCGGCGACCGTGAGGCCGAGCTGGTCGAAGCGGTCGGCGAAGTGGGTGCGCAGGCGCTCCAGGTCCTCGGTGTGCTTGAGCGCGGTCAGGAGCTGTTCGAGCTGCGGGCCCCCGTGCGGGGTCGCGGTGAACAGGTGCTCGTAGCCGCGGATCGCCGTGCGCAGACGGTGGATCACGGCGCGCACACCCCCGGCGGAGCCGGGCGCGTGCCGTTCGGTGGCGGCGATCGCGCGGTTGAGCGTGTCGACCTGGCTGGAGATGTAGTACTGGATGACGGCGCCGGCGCGCGTGTTCGCCGACATGGGACCCGATGACGCGGCCGGTTCGACGGCCGCAGTGGCTGCTGACATGGCTCCTCCCCCGGAAGACCTGCTGAAATGGAGTATTCCAGCGGGGTACCCGGGGGAGGAGCCGAAGCGGTGATTTTTCGACGATCGTTCAGGTTTCGGCCGCGCAGGCGTCACCCGGAGCGATCACCGCGTTGTCATCCCTGCATGCAGTCCAGCGTCGGCATCGTCGACAGCGTCCCCGTGACGTTGAAGCCGAAGGTCGCCGTGCCGTTCGCGTTGATCGTGCCGTTCCAGGCGGCCGGACCGGCCATCTGCATGTCGCCCATCGTGGTTATCGTCGAACTCCAGTAGTCCCTGATGGTGATCCCCGAGCCCGGCGGCCACATCCAGTGGACCATCCAGTTGCTCAGAGCCGTGGTCCCGGTGTTCTTGACGGTGACGTTCACCGTCGCGCCGCCGTTCCAGGAGGACACGGTCGCGGTCGCCGCGCAGATCCCCGACGGGTTGCCCGTGCCGGGGTCGGTCGGGTCGTCCGAGGTCGGGTCGTCGGTGGTCGGCGGGTCCACGACGCCGCCGTCGTTGCCGGGGAACGAGGTGCCGGGGCGCACGCCCGAGATCTCGCCGTTGCCGCCGTCGAACTGGACGTCGGAGCAGGCGTAGAAGTTCTCGTTCGAGTCCGAGCGCACCCAGTGCGTGAACACCATGTGGTAGCCGGACTTCTGCGGCAGCGTCAGGTTCGCGTAGTAGTAGTGGTCGTTGCTGCCGGGCCCGCCGTTGGAGGCCGGGTTGGTGAAGGTCTGGAACTTCTCCAGGTCGTCCCAGGCCAGCGGCTGGGACGGGTCCCACCCGTCCTTGGTGATGTACAGGTCGAAGCGGCCCGGGTGGTGCGCCCAGTTGTTGTAGCGCCACTGGACGGTGTCGCCCGCGGTCACGTGGGTCTTCGGCCAGTCCCCGGGGTCGTTGAACGCCGAGAAGTCGTACGGGCCGCGGCCGCCGCCGTTGCAGATCTGGCCGTCGGGGATGTACCCGACGGTCTTGCCCGCGCCGTTGGAGTCGAGGTTGCCGAACCAGTTGTAGAACGGGGTGGGCCCGCCCTGGTCCAGCGCGGACTGGCACGCCTCGTTGTACGGGTCGAGCGCGCCGGTGCCGCCGAGTGCGTCGAAGTAGCACAGGTACTGGCGGGAGCCCGGGAACACGGTGGCGCCGTGGGCCTCCGCGTCGCTCTTGGTGAACAGCGTCGATATGGTCATGGCCGCTACTGCGGCCAGCACCATCGACATGACGACGGCGATGCGGCGGCGTCTGCCGCCGAGCACCGCCGTGGCGGTGGTGGACATGGAGTAACTCCTCTGCCGGTTCTGGAGCGCTCCCAACCAGGCCCTGCGAGCCCGCGCGCGATCTTGTGGACTGCTGCTGACGCGAATTGCTATATTCGAGTGTATCTATATTGAGGCGCGGAGCGCAAACGCCCCCCTCTAGATGCCGATCGGACCGGCCCGCCGCGGCGGGCGCGTGGATAGACTGGGCTTCATGGACATCGGCGACACCGCCCCGGCATTCACCCTCGACGACGAGACCGGGGAGCCGCGCAGCCTCGACGACCTCGTCAAGGACGGCCCGGTCGTGCTCTTCTTCTACCCGCTCGCCATGTCGGCGGGCTGCACCGCCGAGGCCTGCCACTTCCGCGACCTCGCCGCCGAGTTCGGCGCGCTGGGCGCGACCCCGGTGGGCATCTCCACCGACGCCGTCGAGCGCCAGGCCGAGTTCTCGCGCAAGCACTCGCTGGGGTACCCGCTCCTGTCGGACACGGGCGGCGAGATCGCCGAGGTGTTCGGGGTGCGCCGCAAGATCACGATCGTGCCGACCAAGCGCAAGACGTTCATCATCGGCGCCGGACGCGAGATCATAGGCGTCGTCAAGAGCGAGATGAACATGCGGGCCCACGCGGACAAGGCCCTGGAGCTCCTCAAGGCTCGCACGTAGGAAGAGGCGGCCCGGAGGCCGCCTCTTCCTCTGCTTTCGGTCAGATCTTGGTCGCGAGCTCGCGGAACGCCTTGCCGCGGTGCGAGATGGCGTTCTTCTGCTCGGCGGTGATCTCGGCGCTCGTCAGGTCGAACCCGTCGGGCACGAACAGCGGGTCGTACCCGAAGCCGTTGGCGCCCCGGGGCTCCCGGATCACGCGGCCGGGCATCTCGCCGTGGACGACGATGTCGCGCCCGTCGGGGAACACGATCACGGCGGCGCAGACGAACTGCCCGGTGCGCAGCTCGTCGGGGACGTCGCTGAGCTGGTCGAGCAGCAGCGCGTTGTTCGCCGCGTCGTCCTTCTTCGATCCGGCCCAGCGGGCCGAGAGGACGCCGGGCATGCCGTTGAGGGCGTCCACGGCGATCCCGGAGTCGTCGGCGATCGTGGGCAGGCCGGTGTGCTTGACGCCGTCGCGGGCCTTGAGCAGGGCGTTCCCCGCGAAGGTCAGCTCGGTCTCGGGGGTCTCGGGGTACTCGTCCACGGCGTCGAGGCCGACGAGCTCGACGTGCGGCGCGGCCTCGGCGAGGATCTGGCGCAGCTCGTCCACCTTGCCCGCGTTGCGGGTCGCCAGGAGCACTCTCATGAGCTCAGCAGGGTCCGGGCCTGGAGGCCGGCGAGTTCCTTGCAGCCCTTGAGGGCCAGGTCCAGCAGCTGGTCCAGTTCGGAGCGGTTGAAGACCGCCTCCTCGCCGGTGCCCTGGACCTCGACGAAGTCGCCCTCGCCGGTGCAGACGACGTTCATGTCGACCGACGCGGCGACGTCCTCCTCGTAGGGCAGGTCGAGCACGGGCACGCCGTTCACGACGCCGACGCTGATCGCCGACACCGAGGTCGTCAGGATCTTGTCGGGCTTGCGGGCGAGCTTCTGCTCCTTGAGCCAGTCCACCGCGTCGTGCAGCGCCACATAGGCGCCGGTGATCGAGGCGGTGCGGGTGCCGCCGTCGGCCTGGAGCACGTCGCAGTCGAGGGTGATCGTGTTCTCGCCGAGGGCCTTGAAGTCGACGCAGGCCCGCAGGGAGCGGCCGATCAGGCGGGAGATCTCATGGGTGCGCCCGCCGATCTTGCCGCGGATCGACTCGCGGTCGGAGCGCGAGTGCGTGGAGCGCGGCAGCATCGAGTACTCGGCGGTCACCCACCCCTCGCCCGAACCGCGGCGCCAACGCGGCACGCCCGGCGTCACCGACGCCGTGCACAGCACGCGGGTGCGACCGAATTCGACCAGAACCGACCCTTCCGGGTGATCGGTCCAGGAGCGGGTGAACTTCACGGGGCGCAGCTCATCGGCGGCGCGCTTGTCAGGTCGAGTCATCCTGACCAGCCTACGGCAGCGTACAGGCGTGTGACACACTAGTTGCTGCTCAAATGAGAGCGCCCGCATCTCACCAGGCGCGAGTGGCGGAACTGGCAGACGCGCAGGATTTAGGTTCCTGTGTCCTAGGACGTGGGGGTTCAAGTCCCCCCTCGCGCACCGAAGTAAGACCCATGAAGACGAGTGTCCTCCCATCTTCTCAGCTCATCGTGCCTGGCTCGCAGCCGAAATTTCAGGTCCGTGGTCGGTGACTCGTTCCGGGTAGGATCTGTCAAGATCTTCCCGACAAATCTCCCTGAGGACGGCATGGAGCGCAATCAGGCTACGGCGATACTTGAGGAAGTCATCGCCAACATCTGCAGGTCAGACGAGTGGCCGGTGAACCTTATCAGCAGCCTGTACGTCTTTGGCTCGTATGCACAGGGCTCACCGCGCCCAGGTGACATCGATGTCGCCATCGAGTTGGAACAAGACGAGCGATGGGTCCGGCACACGGTCTCGTGCATATTCTCGGGCCGAAACTGGATGGCGCCACTGAACCTCGCGATTCGCGGGAAGCGCCGGTCGGTTCAGATCGTCAAGAAAGACGAAATCATGGAGAGCATCCCCTTGACGCTGCTATGGCGACGTCGGTGGCAGGCACCGAGCGCGCCGAGCGACACTTCATGATTCCGGCATTCGATGGGATTGACAAGTGGGTGCCGATCGGTGCCAGGCAACCGCTTGTGAAGCTCGTGGACCAAGGTGCCGTCCGCGTGACCAAGGCTGAACTTCCCGAATCAGCTCCTTCCGATCCGCTCGTTCAAAGACATGTGAGGCGCCGATGGTCACCGGACAGCCCGTTGCTTCGATGCTCGAATGCGGCACTTGGATACCTGGAATCTCGCGGAGTCGATCTCAGACAGGTTCACTTGCACGGCGTTGACATCGGCAGTAGGACGACACCCTATTACGTCAGCATCGGTTACAGGTACTTCAAGTCGCTCTCACACTGCTTGAAGGAGTACGAGGGAGTCCAGTGGATTGAGGTGGTTCGACCGACTCGTCGGAGTCCGATGTTCGCCTTGGTGATCGACCTTCTCGATCGAGATCGAATCGAGGATTTATGAAGCACGGGCCGATCGTGCGGGTTGTCGTGGCAGTGGTGGTCATGATCTTCATCGCCGTATCGTGGTGGCAGACCGGGAAAGCCGACCTCACCTGGGTCAGACTGTCCTCCACGGCCATATTCGTTTCCGCCGCCATTCTGGGCCTGTGGGATGTCTGGCTGTGGCGAACTCCTCTCGTCCAGCGAATCCCGGTAGTCCCACGTTGCGTGCGCGGCACTTGGAAAGGTCAACTCGCATCCAATTGGCGCCATCCCGACCGGCCTGACCAACCGGTCGTTGGCGAGGTATACCTGGTCGTCAAGCAGACCTCCACCTCTATCGAGGCCAAGCTCGTGACCTGTGCTTCGCAATCGAACTCCACTGTTGCAAAGATCGCGGTCATCAACAACAACATATTGCTGACCTACATATACATGAGCGAACCGGATCTCCGTGTGCAGCAAATGAGCAAGATCCACTACGGCACTACGGTACTGGAAGTGATCGGAAGTCCTTCACGGAGGATGAAGGGACGGTACTGGACCGATCGAGGTACGAGTGGGGAACTGAACTTCAACCAGTACCGCCGGAAGATCGCGGGGGACTTCGAAGAGGCCGTGGAGTTGTTCTCGAATGAGAGAAGCACAGAGGCAATCGCAGACATGGAACGTGTCGGCTTAGAAGCGACCTCGACGGTGGCACGGTGGCCGCGACGGACGGCTTCCCTGAGGGTGCCGAGTTCGTGTCGACGCGGTTCTTCGCGACCGATGACGCCGGGACCGAGGTCGGGCAGACCACGATCCGCTCGTTCGGCCTGAAACAGCGAGAAAAAGGGCCCGGCGGTGCAACCCGGCGGGTCCTTTCTGGCGTATGGAGGGTGACGTCTGGTTCGACCGAAAGGTGATCTTCATGTCCGTTGTCAAGTCCGTCACCCGTACCGCCGTCGCCGCTGCGGCGGCCGCGGCCGTGTTCCTTCCGGCGGCCGCCGCCTCCGCGCAGGGGACGGAGATCCCGGAGGAGGGGTGGGAGTACTCCGCGGCCTGGGACTTCGTCCGGGACGAGTACACCGCCGAGTTCCAGTCCGACGTGGACGACGCGCTGGCGTCGCAGTTCCCGGACTGGACGTTCGACAACAGCCTGGAGGCCGTGCGGCTCCAGAACTACTACATCGACGGCGTGAACGAGACGCCCGTGCAGCGCAAGTTCCGGGCCGACTTCTGGGTGGGCGAGACCGGGGAGGGCTTCGAGACCGCGGTGTACCTGCCGGGCGGGCTCACGCCCGGGATCCAGGACGTGTCGGGGGGCGAGGAGTTCGACGGGCACTACCTGCTGCACTGCCAGGCGGCGGACACCGAGTGCTCGTCGGAGACGCTCGCCGACGGGACGGTCGTCGCGTACACCACCGACGGGACCTATGTGGAGGCCGCCGCGTTCTACCCGGACGGCTCCGCGAGCTGGTCCTGGTGGGGCGCGTTCGAGGGCCCGCTCCAGGTGACGCCCGACAACGTGACTGCGCTGGTGCTCGACCTGAGCACCGAGCCGGTCTGGCACGCGCTCGAAAACGACTAGCCGCGCCACCGCAGACCACGGCCCCCGCTGCCTTCCCGGCGGGGGCCGTTGCTCATTGCGGGAGGCGGGATCTGACGGCGAGGGCCGCGCAGGCGACGACGGCGAGGCCGCCGAGGAGGGTGGGGAGGCCGAGGGGTTCGCCGAGGAGGAGCGCGGACCAGGCGATCGTCATGACCGGCTGCACGAGCTGGACCTGGCTGACCTGGGCCATGGGGCCGAGGGCGAGGCCGCGGTACCAGGCGAAGAAGCCGAGGAACATGCTCACCGCCGAGAGGTACGCGAACGCTCCCCACTGGACCGGCGTGGCGGACAACGGCTCGGCGGCGAGTGCGAAGGCCGTCGCGGCGACCATGACGGGGGAGCCGAGGACCAGCGCCCACGAGATCGTCTGCCACGCGCCGAGTTCGCGCGCGAGCAGGCCCCCTTCGGTGTAGCCGACCGCGGCGGCGGCGACCGCCGCGAACAGGAGCAGGTCCGGCCAGCCGAGCGAGCCGAGGCCGCCGTTCCCCAAGGCCGCGAACGCGACCGCCGCGACAGCGCCCGCACCGGCGGCGATCCAGAAGCGCCGCGGCGGGTGCTCTCCGGTGCGCAGCACGGTCATCGCGGCGGTCGCGGCGGGCAGGAGCGCGACGACGACCGCGCCGTGGCTCGCCGACGTGTGCTCCAGGGCGAACGAGGTGAGCAGCCCGAACCCGGCGACCACGCCCGCGGCGACGAGCGCGAGGCGGCGCCACTGGCTGCGGGTCGGGGGCCGCTGGCGGGTCGCGGCGAGCGCGATCCCGGCGAGGACCGCGGCGATGGCCGCGCGGCCCGCGCCGATGAGCAGCGCGGACATGCCGTCGACGGCGATCCGCGTGAGCGGCAGGGTGAACGAGAACGCCACGACGCCGAGCAGCCCCCACCACAGGCCCGCCCGGGAACGCGATAGCGGTGGCGCCGCGAGGACAGTAGCGCTACTGTTGTCTTTCATGGTCAACGATAGCAGTGCGAGGATCGCCGCGGCACTGCGCGAACGCGTCGCCCGCGCCGCCCCGGGCACCCGCCTGCCCTCCACCCGCGAACTCGTCGCCGAGTTCGCCGCCAGCCCCGTCACCGTGCAGCAGGCCCTGCGGACCCTCGACGCCGAAGGGCTCCTGGAGCGCCGCCCCGGCGTCGGCACGTTCGTGCGCGCCGTCCGCACCGCCAGGCCCAGCGACTACCGCTGGCAGACGGCGGCACTCGGCGCCCCGCCCGCCCGCGTCCCGCGCGTGCCCACCGCGCTCAAGACCGCCGCCAACGACGTCATCGCCCTCCATTCCGGGTACCCCGACCGCGAACTGCTCCCCGAACGGCTCGTGCGCGCCGCGTTCACCCGCGCCGCCCGCGGCGACGCCGCCATGAGCCGCCCGCCCGCCGCGGGCCTGCCCGAACTCCAGCAGTGGTTCGCCGCCGAACTCGGGGAGACCATGGCCGCCGGAGTAGCGCCGCCGACGCCCGGCGACGTCATCGTCATCCCCGGCAGCCAGACCGGCCTCGGCTCCCTGTTCCGCGTCCTCGTCGGCCCCGGCCGGCCCCTCCTGGTCGAATCGCCCACGTTCTGGGGCGCGATCGTCGCCGCCGCAAGGGAGCACGTGGACCTCGTCCCCATCCCCACCGGCCCCACCGGCCCCGACCCCGACCTCCTCGACCAGGCCTTCGAGCGCACCGGCGCCCGCGCGTTCTACGCCCAGCCGAACTTCGCCAACCCCACCGGCGCCCAATGGACCGACAAGCTCACCGAACGCGTCCTCGACGTCGTCCGCAGCCGCGGCGCCTTCCTCATCGAGGACGACTGGGCCCACGAGTTCGGCATCGGCGCCGACCCGCGGCCCGTCGCCTCCCGCGACGACACCGGCCACGTCGTCTACGTCCGGTCCCTCACCAAGAGCGTCTCCCCGGCCGTGCGCGTCGCCGCCATCATCGCCCGCGGCCCCTCCCGCGACCGCATCCTCGCCGACGCCCAGGCCGAGTCCATGTACGTCAGCGGCCTCCTCCAGGCCGTCGCCGTCGACGTCGTCACCCAGCCCGGCTGGCGCACCCACCTCAAGGGCCTGCGCCACCAACTCGCCGCCCGCCGCGACCTCATGGTCGCGAGCCTCGCCGACCACGCCCCGCACGTCCACCTCGAAGCCGTCCCCCAAGGGGGCCTGAACCTCTGGGCCCGCCTCCCCGACGGCACCGACCTCCCCGCGCTCGCCCGCGCCTGCGAGGCCGCCGGCGTCCTCGTCGTCCCCGGCGACGAATGGTTCCCCGCCGAACCCACCGGCGCCTACCTGCGCCTCAACTACTCAGGCCCCAACCCCGGCGCCTTCCCCGACGCGGCCCGCACCATCGGCGAGGCCCTCGACAAGGACTGAGGCCCCGCGGATCAGACGCGATCGCCGCGGGTCATCCCTGAATCGCCGAACGGCTCATCAAGGGACGTCTCGTTTTGGCGGAGGTGATGGAAGCGCTCTGACTCCATGATCTCGGACCAGCTCAGTCCCGTGACCGCCATCAAGAATGACGTCGACGGTCGGCTCCCATGCTCCGCCTGGTACGCCCTGATCGCCTTGAGCACCATCGAGTGCCGTTTCCGGAGCGCTTCTGGCGTCGTCCCGTAGTACACCTCGCTGAGTTTGCCCCGGATCGTGCCTTTGCAGGTCTTCCAGGCATAGGACTTGAAACTCCCGAGGTACGGGAGGTGCTTGAGAATGGCTTCCCGCAAGGCGAACTGCGCTTCCTGTGCGAAGTCATCGCGGTCGGAAACACTGAACACGATTTGGCGGGCGGCGGCCTTGGGGATGTAGTCATACTTGAGCCACAGCCGGTTGAGGCACTTCTTCTGCTCGTCGGACCCGATCAGAGTGCCAGCCATGTCGACGAACTCCTCTTCTGCCTCCGATTTCTGAAGGTCCTCGGAGGCGTACGCCCATGTGAACTGGTCCAGGCAGTGTTCGAGCCACGCCAGCGGGAGCCCGAGCGCATCTCTGCAACCGCGAAGGAACAGCATGTGCGGCATGGACCGGCCGGATTCGAACCGTGAGACCAAGTGGACCCTGGTGTTCGTCAGGATGCCGAGTTCTTGGATGCTGAGGCGGTACGCCTCCCGGGTAGCACGGAGCAGCTCGGCGAAGGAATCGAAGTGCTCGGCGCGCGGGAAACGCCTGACTGCCCCTCGCCTTCGCGAGCGGTCAGGAACTGCGCAGCTGTCACTCATCAACGGCCTCTCGGTCGAACCGACTTCCTCGAACGAATCGATCGTGAACCGGCGGCCGGGCTTGGCGACGGACAAACCGAGCTTGGTTCGTTAGCGCATGAGCCCTCGACGTTCATCCGCAGTTCGGGAGGCGTCTGCGCGCGGCGCGGAGATTCGGGGCATGAACGGTGTCGATGAGGTGGAGCGGGTCGTCGCGCTGGCGGCGGCAGTGGAGCGGTCGGGGATGTTGCCGCTGGAGGAGCAAGCGGCGCTGCTGGACACGTACCGGCGGGCGCGTGAGCGCGTACTGCGGCAGGGGAGCGCCGACGAGGTACGGCGGCTGCGCGAGATCGACGAGGCCATGGGGCCGAGGCGGGTTCTGAGTCGGTTCTGAGGTTTGGTTGAGGGCGTCCCGAGTGGGTGCGGCGACGCTTCGGGGCATGGCATCTCCTCGCGTCAAGACCACGGTCATAGCGGCTGCGGCGCTCGCACTCGCCGCGGGCGGCACGGCCGCCTACCTGCTCCTCGGCGATCCTGCGCCCGCCGAGGCGGCCGACACGGTCGAGGTCGAGCGCGGCGATGTCGAGCTCACCGCCTCCGCTTCCGGGACCGTCGCCGCCGCCCGCTCCTGGTCCCTCGGCTTCGATGTCGAAGCCGAGGTCACCGAAGTGGATGTGGCCGCGGGGGACGAGGTCGCGGAAGGCGACGTGCTTGCCCGCATCGATGACGGCGATGCCGCGGAAGCGGTCGATGACGCTCAGGCCGCCCTGGACGAAGCCGAAGACGACCTCGACGACGCCGAAGCCGATGCGGCAGAGGCGGAGACGTGCGAAGAAAACGCCACCGAGACCCCCGCCATGGGCGGCCAGACGCAGACCCCGACCTGCGACACCGGCAGTGGCGCCGACGCGATCCTCACCGCGCAGCAGCGCCGCAACCAGGCCCAAGCCGACCTCGAAGACGCGCAAGCAGCCCTCGACGCCACCGCCATCACCGCGCCCGCCGACGGCACGGTCATGTCCGTGTCCGCGAGCACCGGCACCGTCCTCGCCGCCGGGACCGCGCTCATCGAGCTCGCCGACCTCACCACCGTCACCGTGACCGCCGACTTCGCCGAAGCCGACGCCGCCGCGCTCACCCCCGGCCAGGCCGTCACCGTCGCCTTCGCCGACGAACCCGTCGAAGCGCAGATCGCCGCCATCGACCTCGTCGGCACCGACACCGACGGGCTCGTCACTTACGGCGTCGCCGTCACGCTCCCCGACCCACCGGACGACGCCCTCGCCGGCTCCACCGCCACCGTCACCGTCGTCCTCGACAGCGCCCCCGACACCCTCTGGGTCCCCGCCGCCGCCCTCCGCGACATCGACGGCGACACCGCCACCGCTGAAGTCGTCAACGCCGACGGCACCACCGAGACCCGCGAAGTCGCCCTCGGCCTGCGCGGCGACGACGGCGTCGCCGTCGCCTCCGGCCTCGCCGAAGGCGACACGATCGCGCTCGGATGACCCCGCCAGCCGATTCTGACAGTTCTTTGAGGTTCCTCCCAGGAAGGCCCCGGCCTGCGGCGATAGGCATTCAGGGCACTGGATTGAAGGAGCCTGGAGTGAGCGAAGCGCCTGAACGCAAGGACCGCGTCCTCGTCGTGGACGACGAGGAGAACATCGCCGCGCTCCTCTCGGCGACCCTGCGCCTCACCGGATTCGAGGTCGAAGTCGCCCGCGACGCCGCCGAAGCGCTCCGCGCCGCCGCCAAATTCGAGCCCGACCTTGTCATCCTCGACGTCATGCTCCCCGACCTCGACGGCTTCGAAGTCGCCAAGCGCCTCCGCGCCGAACGCGACCTCCCCGTCCTCTTCCTCACCGCCCGCGACGCCGTCCGCGACCGTGTCACCGGCCTCACCGTCGGCGGCGACGACTACGTCACCAAGCCCTTCGACCTCGAAGAAGTCGTCCTCCGCATCCACGCGATCCTCCGCCGCGCCAAGGCCCCCGCGCCCGCCGAGGACCGCGTCCTGCGCTACGCCGACCTCGAACTCGACGAGACCGTCCACGAGGTCCGCCGCGCCGGGAACCCGATCGAGCTGTCCCCCACCGAGTTCAAACTCCTGCGCTACCTCATGGTCAACGCGGGCAAAGTGGTCTCCAAATCGCAGATCCTCGACCGCGTGTGGAACTACGACTTCGGCGGCAACGGCCGCATCGTCGAGTCCTACGTCTACTACCTGCGCAAGAAGATCGACACCATAGAGCCCCCGCTCATCCAGACCGTCCGCGGCTTCGGCTACGCCCTCAGGCAGCCCCGCAGATGATCCGCCCGCGGCGCTGGCGGCACTGGACCGTCCGCTCCCGCATGGCGTTCACCATCGTGACGCTGTGCACGCTCGCGCTGGCCGCCGCGATCCTCGTCGCGACCGCGCTCCTCCAGAACGTGCTCACCGACCGCATCGACACCCAGCTCACCACCGCCGCGGAGATGACCCGCGACAACAGCCCGCGCGGCGACGGGGACTTCACCGGGGGCGCGGGCTTCGAGCCGCCCTCACCGCAGGCCGGGCTCCCCGACAGCCCCCGCGTGTACCTGTACGGCGCCGACGGGGAGCTGGAGCACGCGTTCGGCGACGACGCCCCCGAGCTCACCGGCCTCGGCGACCTGGGCGAGCGGGTCGGGGAGACCGCGACGGTCCAGGACGCCGACGGGAACTCCTGGCGCATCCTCGTGGACGACGCCGAGGAGACCGGCGGGTACGTGGTCCTGGCGCTGTCCTCCGAGTACATCGGCGCCGCAACGGAATCGCTGCTGCTCATCGGCGGCGGCACGGTCGCCGCGATCCTCCTCGTGATCGCCGTCAGCGCGTTCTGGGTCGCGCGGCTCGGCCTGCGCCCCCTCGATCGCATGGAGGCCACCGCCGCCGCGATCGCCAAGGGCCGCATGGACGAGCGCGTCACCGACACCGACCCGCACACCGAGACCGGCCGCCTCGGGCAGGCCCTGAACACGATGCTCGGGCGCGTCCAGACCGCGTTGGACGACAGCGCCGCCTCGGAGGCGCGGCTGCGCCAGTTCCTCGCCGACGCGTCCCACGAACTGCGCACGCCCCTGACCTCCATCAAGGGGTTCGCGCAGCTCTACCGGCGCGGCGGCGTCCCGCCCGGGCCCGTCATGGACGACACCATCGGCCGCATCGAGGCCGAGTCGCAGCGCATGGGCCTGCTCCTCGACGACCTCATGCTCCTGGCCGCGCTCGACCGGCAGCGGCCCCTCCAGCGCGGCCCCGTGGACCTCCTCGGCGTCGCCGCCGACGTCGTCGGGGACGCCCACATCCGCGCGCCCGGCCGCTTCATCGCCCTGGAGGCGTTGACGGGCGGGTCCGAGGAGTTCCTCGACGCCGTCGACATCACCGGCGACGAGCCGCGCCTGCGGCAGGTCCTCACCAACCTCGTCGCGAACGCGCTGCGCCACACGCCCGGGAACGCCCGGATCGCCGTGCGCATCGGCTGGAGCCACAGCCCCGGGCCCCGCTGCCTCGCACAGGTGGGGGCGCTCCCGGCGCTGCCCGCGGCCGTCCTGGAGGTCGCCGACACCGGGCCCGGCGTCGCCCCTGAGCACGCCGAGGCCGTGTTCGAGCGGCTCTACCGCGCCGACCCCGGCCGCGTCCGCGGCGGCGAGGGCGGGTCGGGGCTCGGCCTGTCGATCGTCGCGGCCATCGTCACCGGCCACGGTGGGTGCGTGCGCCTCGCCGAGACGCCCGGCGGCGGCGCCACGTTCCGGGTGCTCCTGCCGAAGTCCTAGCGGCGCCAGGGACTCCGACGCATCCCGCAGCTCTTCTGAGGCGGCTTTGAGCTGGCCGGGTCTCGGCCCCGAGGCGGCGCCGCGAGCATTCCCCCCATGCGAAAGCCACCTCCTTCCCTCCTGGTCAACGGCGGGCTCGCGCTGGTCCTCGCGGCCGGCGCGGGCGGGTCCTACCTGCTGCTGCGCGGCGACGCCGCCACCGCCGAGGACGCCGGGTCCGCGACGGTCGCCTCCACGGCCACCGCGACCACGGGCACCGTCACCCGCACCGTCGCCGCCGACGGCACGGTCACCGCCGCGTCCACCGCCACCGCCGAGTTCGCGACCGCCGGGACCGTCACCGCCATCGACGTCGCCGTGGGTGACGTGGTCGAGAAGGGACAGACGCTGGCGACCGTGGACGACGCGGACGCCCGGCGCGACCTCGAACTCGCGGAAGCGAACCTCGACGCCGCGGAGGACAGCCTCGACCGGGCCGAGACCGACGCGGAGACCGAGAACGCCAAGGACGCGGTGGACGAGGCCGAAGCGGCCGTTGCGGAAGCACAGGACGCGGTCGAGGGGACCGTGCTCACCGCGCCCGCCTCCGGGACCGTGATCGCCGTGAACGGCACCGTCGGCGCGAGCACCGGGTCCTCCGGCTCCTCCGGCGGGTCCGGCGGTGGCGCGGGCGAATCCACCGACACGTCGTCGTCCTCGTCCTCGTCCTCTTCTGGCTTCATGCAGATCGCCGACCTGGGGGACCTGCGGGTCACCGCCGCGGTCGCCGAGGCCGACGCCGCGGACGTCGCGGTCGGCCAGACCGGGACCGTCACCTGGAACGCGATCGACGCGGCCGCCGACGCGGAGCTGACAGCGGTCGCGCCGACCGCGGGCTCCAGCGGCAACGTCGCGACCTACGATGTGACGCTCGCGCTCGACGAGCTCCCTGAGCAGGTGCGCCTGGGGCAGACCGTCACCGTCGCGATCACCGTCGAGGAGGCCGCCGACGTGCTCACCGTTCCCTCTGCGGCCGTGGACGTCTCCGGCGACACCGGCACCGTGACGGTGATCGGCGACGACGGGGCCCAGACTGAGACAACGGTCCAGATCGGACTGGAAGGGGACACGTCTGTGGAGATCGCCTCCGGTCTGGCCGAGGGCGACACGGTGGCGCTCGTCGTCACCGAGGACACCGATGCCGGGGGCGGCGACATGCAGTTCCCCGGCGGCGGCACGTTCCCCGGCGGGGCCGGCGGGCAGATGCCCGCGGGCGGCGGCTTCCCGGGGGGCAACTGATGGGCGCCGTCATCGCGCTCGACCGGATCGCGAAGGTCTACGGCCACGGCGAGACCGCCGTCCACGCGCTGCGCGGCGTGTCCCTCGCCGTGGAGCGGGGCGAGTACGTGGCGATCATGGGGACCTCCGGGTCCGGCAAGTCCACGTTGATGCACATCCTGGGGCTGCTCGACCAGCCGACGTCCGGGTCCTACCGGCTCGACGGCGTCGACGTGGCCCGGCTCGGCGAGGGCGCGCAGTCGCTGGTGCGCAGCAGGCGCATCGGGTTCGTGTTCCAGGCGTTCAACCTCATCCCGCGGACCACCGCGGCCGCGAACGTCGAACTGCCCCTTGCCTATGCGAAGATCCCGCGCCACGAGCGGCGCCGCCGGGTCGCGGCCGCGCTCGCGCAGGTCGGCCTCGCCGACCGGGCCGGGCACCGGCCGAACCAGCTCTCCGGCGGCCAGCAGCAGCGCGTCGCCGTGGCGCGGGCCCTGGTCACCGCGCCGTCGCTGCTCCTCGCCGACGAGCCGACCGGCAACCTCGACTCGCGGTCCACCGCCGACATCCTCGACCTGTTCGACCGGCTCCACGCCTCGGGCCGCACCATCATCCTCATCACGCACGAGGACGAGGTGGCCGAGCGCGCGGGCCGCGTGATCCGCCTGCGGGACGGCGACGTCGTCGCCGACACCGCCCGTGAAGCCTTGGAGGGCAGGCGATGAGCGCCGCCGAGATCCTGCGCTTCGCGCTGCGCGGCGTCGCCGCGAACAAGCTCCGGTCCTCGCTCACCGTGCTCGGCGTCCTCATCGGCGTCGCCTCGGTGATCCTCCTCGTCGGCGTCGGCACCGCCTCGCAGCGGGAGGTCGAGGAGTCCATCGAGGCGCTCGGCACGAACACGCTGACGGTGACCGCGTCCGGTTCCCAAGGGACGCAAGTGCGGTTCACCGACCTGACCGCCTCCATCGCCGAGGGCCTGGAGGCCTCCGAGCTGACGCCGGACGTGGCCGCGGTGTCCCCGGTCGCCACCACGTCGGCGACGGCCGTGTGGGACGGCGCCGAGTACGAGGTGGGGTCGGTCGTCGGCACCGACGAGGACTACCTGGAGGCCGCGAACTTCGAGGTGGCCGAGGGCACCGGCATCACCGAGTCTGATGTGGAGGCCGCGGCGCGGGTGGCGGTCGTCGGCTCGACCGTGGCTGAGGAACTGTTCGGCGGGGACGACCCGGTGGGGGAGCAGGTCAGCCTCGGCGGCGCCGTCTACACCGTGGTCGGCGTCCTCGACGAGCAGAGCTCCTCGACGGGCTTCGGCGACAGCAACGACCTCGTCGTGGCGCCGCTGACCGCGGTGCAGCGCACGCTCACCGGGTACGGCGCGCTGTCGCAGATCCTGGTGCAGTCCACCGGGTCCGGCACCGTGGACGCCGCCGAAGCGGAGGTCTCGGCGGTCCTGGACGGGCTCATGCGCGTCTCGGGGGAGGAGGCCGCGCCGTACTCGATCACCAACGCCGCCGAGCTGCTGGAGACGCAGGCGGACACCGCCGAGACGTTCACGCTGCTGCTCGGCGCGGTCGCCGGGATCAGCCTCCTGGTGGGCGGCATCGGGATCACGAACATCATGATGGTCTCGGTGACCGAGCGGACCCGCGAGATCGGCATCCGCAAGGCCCTCGGCGCGCCCCGCCGCGCGATCCTCACCCAGTTCCTCGTCGAGGCCACGGCCCTGAGCCTGCTCGGCGGCGGCCTCGGCGTGGGCCTCGCGTACCTCGCGTCCTCGATGACGATCGCCGGGTACGAGACCGTGATCGTCCCCGGCACGGTGCTCCTGGCCCTCGGGGTCTCGGTCGGCATCGGCCTGTTCTTCGGCGGCTACCCCGCCTCGCGCGCCGCGAAGCTGCGCCCCATCGACGCCCTCCGCTACGAGTAAGGAGACCCGCATGAGCAAGAGCGACACCGTGATGCTGAAAGCGGTCGAGGACGACCCGCCCGAGATCGAGCCGATGCCCGACGACCTGGAGCGGGCCCTCGCCGAGCGCCGGCCCTGGACCAACCGGGCCACCAAGTGGATCGCCGCGGCCGTGCTCGTGGCGGGCGGCTTCGCGGGCGGCGTCGCCGTCCAGCAGCAGTGGGGCGCGACCGAGACCGCCGCGGAGGCCGACGCGGGCGGGTTCCCCGACATGAGTGCCATGGGCGACGGCGGCGGCTTCCCCGGCGGCGGCGAGATGCCCGGCGGCTTCGGCGGCCAGGAGACCACGGGCACCGTCACGGGCGTCGACGGCACGACGGTGACGATCGAGACCGAGGACGGCACCACGGTCACGGTCGAGACCGGCGAGGACACCGCGGTCACATCGAGCGAGGTGATCGACCTCGGCTCCCTCGCCGCGGGCGACACCGTGACGGTGACCGGTGAGACCGCCGAGGACGGCACGGTCACCGCGGACGCCTTGGAGCGCACCGCGGCAGCGGAGTAGACGGACGCGAACCGCCGCGGCCCTGCGGGCCGCGGCGCGCGGTCGTGACGAGCGCTCCGCTTGCGGCCCCGATCGGGTGACATGCGGGGCCGCGGGGCCCGATCCTGCCGGACCCCCGCGGGAGGATGGCGCGTACGGTCCCCGGGTGGGTGGGGGGTAGGGATGGTTATACGTCTACCCCACCCACCCGCCCTGCGGGCGGCGCGCCTATTCGTCCAGGCCCAGTTGCTTCTTCAAGCGCGCGACGTGGCCCGTGGCCTTCACGTTGTACTGGGCCGCCTCGATCTTGCCCGCCTCGTCGATGACGAAGGTGGAGCGGATGACGCCCGTGATCGTGCGGCCGTAGTTCTTCTTCTCGCCCCAGGCGCCGTACTCCTCAAGCACCTTGTGCTCGGGGTCGGAGAGCAGGGGGAAGGTCAGGCCGTCGCGCTCGACGAACTTCGCGAGCTCCTCCGGTTCGTCGGGGGAGATCCCGACGACCGCGAACCCCGCGGCCTGGAGGCTCGCGAGGCTGTCGCGGAAGTCGCAGGCCTCCTTCGTGCAGCCCGGGGTCATCGCCCGCGGGTACGCGTAGAGGATCACCTTGCGGCCCTGAAGGCTCGACAGGGTCATCGTGTCGCCGGTGTCCGTGGCGAGCGTGAAATCCGGTGCCGTCTCACCGGGCTGAAGTCGTACGTTCACAGGTCGCAACCCTACCTTCCGTCCCTGACAATCGCCTGGGAGCACGCTCGACACTCGCTGTCCGGCCCCGGCGTCCCGAAATATGCGACCGGGTTGACGCGGGCGGCCCCGCTATTGCAAAATAATTGCAATAGCCCGAAGTGGGTTGTTGATTCCAGCGTGGGCGCCTTGCATCCGGCAGGGCGACCGCCACAAATCCCCCCGGACACATACCGAAAGGCGCGCCGCCCGTGGAAGACCTCGCGCTGCACATCCCGACCGACGTCATCGACGGGCCCACGTCGCTCGTCACCGCCCTCATAGCCGCCCTCGCCGTCGCCTGGTGCACCGTCGCCGCCCGCCGCGGCCCGCGGCCGTTCAGCCGCTCCGCGCGAGCTGAAGGGAGCGACGGAGGCATGGACGAGCGCCTCGTCCCCCTCGCCGGACTCGCCACCGCCTTCATCTTCGCCGCCCAGATGCTCAACTTCCCGATCGCCGCAGGCGTCTCCGGGCACCTCCTCGGCGGCGCCCTCGCCGCCGCGCTCCTCGGCCCCTGGCTCGGCGCCCTCTGCGTCACCGTCGTCATCGTCATCCAGGCGCTCCTGTTCGCCGACGGCGCCGTCACCGCCCTCGGCCTGAACGTCGCCAACATGGCCCTCATCGCCACCTTCACCGCCTACGGCGTGATCGCCCTGGCGCTCAAGGTCCTCCCGCGCACCCGCTGGGGCCTCGGCGCCGCCGTCTTCGCCGCGTCCGTCGTCAGCGTCGTCGCCGCCTCCGCCGGGTTCGTGCTCCAGTTCTGGATCGGCGGCGAACCCGTCGGCCAGTCCTTCGGCGCCATCGCCGGAGCGATCCTCGGCACCCACGTGCTCGTCGGCATCGGCGAGGGCGTCATCACCGCCGGAGCCGTCACCGCCGTCGCACTCGCCCGCCCCGACCTCGTCCACGCCCTCCGCGGCACCCCGCTCGCCAAGCCCGCACCGGCCCTGAAAGAGGCACGATGAAGAAGTTCCTCATCACCGGCACGATCGTCACGCTCGTCCTCGCCGGGTTCGTGTCCCTGTTCGCCTCCGCCTCACCAGACGGCCTCGAATCGGTGCTCCTCACCGGCTGCGACACCGCCGAAGGCGAGATCACCGGCGGCGCCTGCGTCCTCCAGGCCGCGGGCGAGCACGAGATCGGCGGGGCCTTCGCCGACTACGGCATGTCCTTCCTCGACAACGAGATCCTCGGCGCCTCCCTCGCGGGCATCCTCGGCGTCCTCCTCACCCTCGGCGTCGCCACCGGCCTGTTCTGGCTCCTCGCCCGCGGCAAGAAGCCCGCGGAAGAGAACGCGTGAGGCGCGCGACCGGACGGCGAGGCCGCCCGTGAACGCCGCGGACGGCCTCCACCGGCCCGGCGACTCCCCGCTCCACCGGCTCCGGCCGCAGGTGAAGATCGTCGCGCTCGTCGCCTTCACCTGCGCCATCGCCGCGACCCCGCGGGAAGCCGTGTGGGCCTTCGGCGTCCACGCGCTCGTCCTCGCGGGGCTCTTCGCGCTCGCCCGCATCCCCGTGACGTGGGTGGTCACCCGAAGCCTCGTCGAGTCGCCGTTCCTGGTGCTCGCGCTGGCGTTCCCGTTCATGGTCGAGGGCCCGCCCGTCCACCTCTGGTTCCTCACCGTCTCCGAACCGGGCCTGTGGGCCGGGTGGAACCTCCTCGCGAAGGCCACCCTCGGCGTGTGGGCCGCGCTGCTGCTCGCCGCCACCACGCCCGTCGCCGGCGTCCTCGCCGGGCTCTCGCGGCTGCGCTGCCCCGAGATCCTCCTCCAGATCACCGCGTTCGCGATCCGCTACGCGCACTTGACCGTGGCCGAAGTCACCCAGATGCGGCTCGCGCGCCTCGCCCGCTGCGACGACCCGCGGTTCCTGTGGCAGGCCGGGGCGCTCGCCCGCAGCCTCGGCACCGTCTTCATCCGCTCCTTCGAACGCGGCGAACGCGTCTGGCAGTCCATGGCCGCCCGCGGCTACACCGGCCGCCTCCCGCTCGAAGTCGGGCCCGCGCCCGCCAGCGCCCTCCAGTGGACGGCCGCGATGACCGCGCCCGCGGTCGCCGCCGCGGTCGCGGCCTGGACGGCGGTGAACGCATGAGCGCCTTGGACATCCGCGGCCTCGGCCACGCCTACCCCGACGGCCACCGGGCCCTCGACGGCGTGGACCTCGTCGTGGAGGAGGGCGAGCGCGTCGCGATCCTCGGCCCCAACGGCGCCGGGAAGACCACACTCATGCTGCACCTCGCGGGGCTCCTGACGGCCACCGAGGGGGAAGTGTCGGTGGGCGGTGTCAGAGTGGACAAGAAGACGCTGACCGAGGTCCGCCGCCGCGTCGGCATCGTCTTCCAGAGTCCCGACGACCAGCTGTTCATGCCGACGGTCGCCGACGACGTCGGCTTCGGCCCCGCGAACCTCGGCCTGCGGGGCGCGGAGCTCGCCGAGCGCGTCGCCGATGCGCTGGCGGCGGTGGACCTCGCGGAACTCGCCGAGCGCCCGCCGCACCACCTGTCGGTGGGCCAGCAGCGCCGCGCGGCGCTCGCCGGGGTGCTCGCCATGCGCCCCGACATCGTGGTCTGCGACGAGCCCTCGGCGAACCTCGACCCGGCCAGCCGCAGGGACCTCGCCGCGATCCTCCACCGGACCGCCCCGACCCTGCTCCTGGTCACCCACGACCTGCCGTACGCGCTCCAGCTCTGCGACCGCGCCGTCGTCCTCGACGCGGGCCGCGTCGCCGCCGACGCCCCCATCGCCGACCTCCTCGCCGACACCGCGCTCCTCGCCCGCCACCGCCTGGAGCTCCCCTTCGGCTTCTCCCTGGAGACCGCCCTCGCCGCATTGCGCGGCTGACCCGCCGACCGCTCATCGGTCGATCCTCAGGGCGGACCGCCGTACCGATGTCGTACCCCGGGAGCACTATCGAGCCGGGGGCGACTCGGAACGGCCGCACCCGACTCTGCGGCTGCCCGAAATCAGCGGCCCGCCCCGATGTCGTACCCGCCGGGCACTATCGAACCGGGGGCGACTCAGCACGGGCGCGCCCGGCGTCGCCCCTGCCCTGAAACGTCCGCGCGAACGCCGAAGGGGCGCAGCCGAACGGCTGCGCCCCTTCGGGTTCTGCCAGTGTCAGGCGGCGTCGATCGCGGCCTGGACGTCGTCGGCGAAGGACGCGTTCTCCACGACCTCGCCGTCGACCTTCGCGGTCGGGGTGCCGGTGACGCCGCCGTCGCCGGTGGCCCACGCGGTGCCGTCCTGGACCCAGCCCTTGTAGGTGCCGTTCTCGACGCAGGTCTGCCAGGACGCGTCGAGGCCCACGTCGTCGGTGCCGATCGAGATCAGCTCGTCGTCGGAGAGGCCGGTCGAGTTCTCCGCGGGCTGGTTCTGGTACAGCGCCAGCGTGTAGTCGAGGAACTGCTGCTCGCCGACGTCGGCGGCGCACACCGCGGCCGCCGCGGCGCGCGTCGAGTACTGCGTGCCCGAGGAGAGCCGGTCGAGGATGGTGATCGGGTGGTAGTTGACCGTGACCGAGCCGTCGTCGAGCCACGACTGGAGCTGCTCCGAGTACGCGGACTCGAACTGGTTGCACGCCGGGCACATGTAGTCGATGAACAGGTCGATCTCGACCGGCCCGGAGCCGAGCGTCACG
Organism: Glycomyces mayteni; assembly: GCF_042428885.1. Lineage (NCBI taxonomy): Bacteria > Bacillati > Actinomycetota > Actinomycetes > Glycomycetales > Glycomycetaceae > Glycomyces > Glycomyces mayteni. The sequence continues at coordinate 26,626 of NZ_JBHMBP010000001.1, read as the reverse complement.
CCGTACGAGTCGGAGACCGCCGCGGTCGGCTCGTTCACCTCGTAGTCGTCGCCGCCGCTGTTCGCCCAGATGCCCCACCCCAGGAGCCCGCCGATGAGCACCACCGCGGCGCCCACCGAGACCCACAGGAGGACCTTGCGCCGCCTGGCCTCCGCGGCCTGCTGCCGCTTCAGCGCCTCCGCGGCCTTCCTGCGCTCGCTCTTCCGCTCCGAACTGCCCATGTGCCTCGTTCAGCCTTTCTCAGGTCCAACACTCGATTCACGAAGCGGATTCGAGTACGCTCAGCGGCGATGCACAGCCGTCTGACCACCCGACAACGTCCCCCCGCACGCGGCCGCCGCACCCCCTGGCACGGTGCGGCCGCCGCGCGGCGGCACGCCGCCCGCCTCGCCTGGTCGTCGCTCGCGGCGGTCCTCATCGGGGTCCTGTGGGCCTCGGCCGCATCGGCGCACGCCGCGGCCACGAAGACCACCCCCGTGTCCGGGGCGGTCCTGGACGAGGCCCCGAGCGAAGTCGTCGTCGAGTTCAACGAGCCAGTCACCCCCGTAGACGCGGGCACCGGCGTCGTGGCTCCCGATGGTGACCGAGCAGACACCGAAGTCGTCCGCAGCGAGGACGGCACCGAGATCACCATCAAGGTGGACGCCGACCAGCAGGGCACCTACCTGGTCGGATACCGCGTCGTCTCCGACGACGGCCACCCCGTCTCCGGCACCTTCACGTACGCCGTCGGCGCCGAGACCGAGGCCCCGGGCGCCGAAGCGCTCACCGCCGCCGGAACCGACCCGCTCGTCCAGGCGCTCCTGTACGGCAACCGCTGGTTCGGCTACGCGGCCTTGGCACTCGCGATCGGCGCCGGCATCCTCCTCGTCACCGGCGCGCGCCCCCGCGAGGCCGCCGCGAAGCTCGTGGCCCTCGGTCTCGCCGTCGTCGCCATGACCGCCGTCCTCGGCCTGCCCCTTCAGGCCGCCTACGAGACCGGCACCGGCGTCTCCGACCTCGACGCCGCCGGGCTCCAGTCGGTCATGCAGTCGAACATCGGCCTCTCCGCGCTCCTCAGGCTCCTGCTGGTGCTGCTCGCGCTGCCGCTCATGCGGTACGTCGTCACCGCCGAGGAGGAGCCGAGACGGCCCGTCACGCTGGGCCTGGCCGCCGTCGGCCTCGCCCTCGGCGCGACCTGGCCGCTGGCCGGGCACCCCATGGCCTCCGAGCCCGTCGTCGTCGCGTTCATCGCCGACTGGGTCCACCTGACGACCGCGCTCGCGTGGGGCGGCGGCGTGTTCGCGCTGCTGATCCTGGCGCTGCGCAAGGACACCGAGCTGCCCGACCGGACCGCCTCGACCTGGCTCGCGCTCGTGCCGTGGTTCATCGCGAACCTCATCGTCGCCGGGATCGCGTCCTCGCTGCTGCACATCGACTCGGTCGAGGCGCTCACGCAGACCCAGTACGGGAAGCTCGTGCTCCTCAAGTCCGGCATCCTCATCGTCACCGTCGCCGTCGGGCTCCTCACGCGGCGCGCGATGCTCCGCGGCCGTGAGGGCCGCGCCCGCCTGCGGGCCATGGCCGGGGTCGAGACCGTGTTCCTCGCGGTCGTCCTCGGGGCCGTCGCCGTGCTCGTGCAGGCCGTCCCCGCGAAGACCGCGCTCCTCGACGCCGAGACCTCCGAGTCGGCGTCCACCGAGACCGCGACGCTCGTGACGACCGAGGCGTTCACCGCGCAGGTCGTCCTCGAACCGGGCCGGCCCGGCGCGAACAGCGTCCGCATCCTCGCCGACGACCTCGAAGGCGTCGCGTTCGCGGCCGTCGAGTGGGAGGCCGTCTACGGCCTCGAAGGCGAAGCGCCCCAAGAGCTCCGGCTCATCGAACTGCGCACGGGCATCCTCGCGGGCGAGGTGAACCTCGGCGAGGCGGGCCGGTGGGTCGTCACGTTCACGCTCACGGACGCGGAGGGCACCACGGCGACCGCCACCGCCGAGATCGACGTCTCGTGACCCTATATCCTATTTCCTATAGGATATAGGGTTCGCCTACCAGGTGCCGAAGGCCGCTTCGGTGTTGCGCCACAGCCGTTCGCACCACGCTTCGAGGTCGCGCTCCAGGTATTCGGCGAGGAACCGGGCCGTGTAGTTCGTCAGCGCCGGGTGGTTCCGGTACCCGCGCACGGGGATCGGGGCCATGAACGGCGCGTCGGTCTCCACGAGCACGAGCTCGGCGGGGGCCGCGGACGCGGCGTCGCGCAGGTGCGGCGCGTTCTTGAACGTCACGTTCCCCGCGAAGCTCATGAAGAACCCGCGCCGCGCGCACTCCTTCGCGAACGCGGCGTCCCCCGAGAAGCAGTGCAGGACCACGCGGTCGGGCGCGCCCTCCTCGTCGAGGACCGACAGGACGTCCTCGTGGGCGTCGCGGTCGTGGATGACGAGGGCCTTCCCGCGGCGCTTCGCGATCTCGATGTGCGCCCTGAAGGACCGCTGCTGCGCGGCCCGCCCGGACTCGTCGGTGCGGAAGTAGTCGAGCCCGGTCTCCCCGAGGGCCGCGACGCGCGGCAGCGCCGCGAGCGCGTCGATCTCGGCCAGCGCCGCGTCGAGGTCGGCGAGCCGCGGCGCCTCGTTCGGGTGCAGCGCGGCGGCGGCGAGGACGCGCGGGTCCGCGGCGGCCGCGGCGGACCACTTCGAGGACGGCACGTCGGTGCCGACCTGCACGACCCGGGCGACCCCGGCGGCCTCGGCCTCGGCGAGGCGCGCGAGCACCTCGGGCGCGTCGGGAGCGGGCGCGGGGCGCTCCTCCTCGGACCCGAACACGTCGACGAGGTCGAGGTGGGTGTGGCTGTCGGCGACGGGGAACGGCAGCGGCTCGGGGAGCGGCGCGGGTTCGGTTCGGTACACGGGACAACCATGCCACGCCGCGCCCGCGAGCAGCCGCGTGTGGCGGCCGTAACATCTTCTTCATGTCGCGGACATGCGCGCCTGACAGGGTGCGCTTACGTTGGCGGGCAGTCGGTGCACCGACTGCGGATAGACCTATACGAATATCAGGCGACACCGCCGTCGCACCCGCGCAGACGAATCGAGCCGCACATGACCCGCGACCTCGCGTCCCGCCGCAACCGCGCCGCAGCGCTCCAGCAACGCCGCCCCGCCGTCCCGGCCGAACCGCAACTCCAGACCGCAACCGTCGAATGGCAGGGCGAGCGGTTCCCCGGCGCCCCCTTCGCCGACGGCGCCGCCTGGGAGCTGTTCTCGGCGCTCCCGCGCCCCGACTTCCTCCCGAACACCCGCGCCGACAGCGAGTACCCGTACCGGGCGTTCGCCCACGCCAGCGAGATCCTGCGCGACGGCGTGCCGGTGACCGTGGCCGACGAGCACGCCCTCATGGTGCCGCTCGCGCCGGGCATCGACCTCGCGTACGTGCGCCGCCTGACCCAGACCCCGCACCTGGAGCCCGCCGCGCGGGTCCTCCTCGACCGGGTCCGCCGCTCCGCGCCCCTGGCCCCCGGCGACCTGATGGAGCGGCCCGTGACGGCCGCGCAGATCGTGCGGCTCATGGAGACCGCGGCCGTGCCCGGCGGGTTCTGCTACCGCCGCAGGGACACCGCGCACCTGCGCACGCCCGCGTCCCGGGCGGTCCTGGGCGGGGAGTCCGAGCACGGCGAGCCGTGGGTGTACGCGCTGCGCTGGGCCGTGGCCGACCCCGCGGACTACCAGGACCCGGTCGCCCCCGACTACGAGGGGCTGACGGCGATGCCGTCGTCGGACCGGCGCGGGGCGCCCGTCCTCGGCACCGGGTTCGCGATCTCCTCCGCGCACCTGCTGCCCGAGCACGTCACCGCGGACCTCACCGACCTGCCGCTGCCGGAGGGGGCCTCGATCCTGGGCTACGACGAGTCCGGGACGGAGGCGGAGCTGTTCCGGTACGCGGGCCAGCACTGGACGCCGGTCCACGCGGTCGCCCCGATCGCGGGCGTCGCGGCCGGGCGCGCGCACCAGGTGCGGCGCGTGCTGCGCGAGACCGCGCGGGCCGTGTGGAACGGCATCCCGGGGTCGCTGGTCGACGCGGACGAGGAGTGGGCCCGGTTCCGGCTCTCGCGCCCCAGCCCCGACGTGCTCTCGCGCACCGGCGCCGAGGCGGTGCGCCGCGGCGTCTACGAGAAGTGGGTCAGCCGCGCCGAACTCGCCCCCGCGGTCTGAAGCAGGCTCGAACGCGCAGCGGCCCCCGGCATCGCGCCGGGGGCCGCTGCGTCTGCGCGGCTTAGGAGTTGAGGCGCTCGATCTCCTCGTCGACGATCGACGGGTCGAGCTTCGCGAACACCGGGACCGGCTTGTCCAGGGGCGTCCCGGGCGCCAGCGGCACCGACTCCCACTTCGGGACGTCGGCGTAGTCGCCGGTGAGCACCGGGTACGGGCCGTCGGTGGCGCCGCCCTCGTCGAGGTCGGCGACCTCCTCGATGCGCGGCATCGGCGCGAACACGCCGGTGCCGCCGAGGAGCTCGTGGACCTTCTGCGAGGAGTGCGGCAGGAACGGGCTCATCTGGGTCTTCAGGTCCGAGACGGCCTGGAGGACCGTGTAGAGGACCGTGCCCTGGCGCTTGGGGTCCTCCTTCATCTTCCACGGCGCGGTGTCGGCGAGGTACTTGTTCGCGGCGGCGACGGTCTTCATGGCCTCGCCGATCGCGGCGCGGACCTTGTTCTGGCCGATGAGGTCGCCGACGGCGTCGAAGGACGCGGCGGTGGCCGCGAGGAGCTCCCGGTCGATCTCCTCCAGCTCGCCGGGCTCGGGGACGGCCCCGAAGTTCTTGGCGGCCATGGCGACCGACCGGTTCACCAGGTTGCCCCAGCCCGCGACGAGCTCGTCGTTGTTGCGGCGCAGGAACTCCGCCCAGGTGAAGTCCGAGTCCTGGTTCTCCGGGCCGGCCGCGCAGATGTAGTACCGCAGCGCGTCGGGGGAGTACCGCTCCAGGAAGTCGCGCACGTAGATGACGACGCGGCGCGAGGACGAGAACTGCTTGCCCTCCATCGTGAGGAACTCCGAGGACACGACCTCGGTCGGCAGGTTCAGCTTCCCGAGCGCGCCCGGCTCGCCGCCCCCGCTCCCCTCGCCGTTGGCGCCGAGGAGCATCGCGGGCCAGATCTCGGAGTGGAAGACGATGTTGTCCTTGCCCATGAAGTAGTACGAGACCGCCTCGGGGTCCTGCCACCACTTCTTCCAGGCCTCGGGGTCGCCGGAGCGCCGCGCCCACTCGATCGTGGCGGACAGGTACCCGATGACCGCGTCGAACCACACGTACAGGCGCTTGTCCTTGCGCTCGACCCACCCGTCGAGGGGGATCGGCACGCCCCAGTCGAGGTCGCGGGAGATCGGGCGCGGCTGGAGGTCGTCGAGGAGGTTCTTGGTGAACCGCACGACGTTCGTGCGCCAGCCGGTGCGCGTGTCGAGCCACGCGTTGAGCGCGTCGGCGAACGCCGGGAGGTCGAGGAAGAAGTGGTCCTCCTCCACGAACTTCGGGGTCTCGCCGTTGATCCGCGACTTCGGGTCGATGAGGTCGATCGGGTCGAGCTGGCGCCCGCAGTTGTCGCACTGGTCGCCGCGCGCGGAGTCGAACCCGCAGTGCGGGCACGTGCCCTCGATGTAGCGGTCGGGGAGCGTGCGGCCCGTGGACGGGCTGATCGCGCCGAGCGTCTTCTTCTGGAGGATGTAGCCGTTGCCGTAGAGCGTGGAGAACAGCTCCTGCACGGTCTTGTAGTGGTTGCCGGTCGTGGTGCGCGTGAACAGGTCGTACGAGAGGCCCAGGGCGTCCAGGTCCTCGACGATGATCCGGTTGTACTTCGCGGCGGCCTCCGCGGGCTTGAGGCCCTCCGAGTCGGCCTGCACCAGGATCGGGGTGCCGTGCTCGTCGGTCCCGGAGACCATGAGCACGTCGTGACCGCGCATGCGCATGTAGCGGGCGAAGACGTCGGCGGGGACCCCGAATCCCGCTACATGTCCGATGTGCCGGGGGCCGTTGGCGTAAGGCCAGGCCAGCGCGGTCAGTACGTGAGTCATGGGCCCCATGGTATCCGTCCTGACATCTGGAACCGGCACCCTCCGACCGCGTCGACTGCCAGCTCACGGCCGATCAGCGCTGCGTATCCGGACGCCGACACACTATCCCTGCGCGATTGCGCCCGGCTTCGGCGATTCGGTGATGCAATAACCGGTATGTCTGGAACACACCGCGCGGCCGACCAGCCCCAGTCCGCCGGCGCCGATCACCCCGTGCCCGAGGTCCCGGCCGCCTACGGGGCGGTCGAGCACGCTGAGCCGATCGGGCCCGTCGACTGGGACCCCGCCGAGGAGGCCCCCCGCCCCGTCTCGCAGCGCAGCCCGCTCGGCTCCCAGGCCGACGGCATGGCCGCGATCCGCGCCGTGTGGGAACGCGCCGCCGAGACCGACCGCCGCCGCCCCGCCCGCCCCGGCCGGCCCCAGCGCCGCCGCGAGCCCAAGCGCCTCGGGCCCGCGCTCCTGGGCGTCCTGGTGTGCGCGTGCCTGCTCATGTTCTTCGCGTGGGCCGCCGCGCCCGCGCTGTGGATGAGCATCGGCCACGCCGACCAGGGCACCGTGACCGTGACCTCCTGCCAGGACGGGTTCGCGCCCTCCTGCAACGGGCGCTTCGCGGCCGACGGCTGGTCGAAGGACCTCGCGCTCACCGGCGAGGTGTCCGCCGCCGACGTCGGCACGGACCTGCCCGCGCGCTCCACCGGCCCCGACGCGCACAGCGCCTACGTCGGCGGGACCGGCGGGCTCCTGCTCCGCTGGGCGCCCGCGCTGGTGCTGTTCATGGTCGTGGCCATGGCGATGGTCCCGGTCTCGGGCGCGACGCGCCTGTACGAGGGCCGCTCGGGCGCGATCGGCCTGTGCTGGGTGTTCGCCGGGGCCGTGCTCGCCGCCGCGCTCGCGTTCGCCTGGTGAGGAGCCGCACCGCCGGTCCGTCCCCGTCCCGTAGCAGCCGGTGCACGATCGGGGCGGGCGGCGCGCCCGCGGCCGCGCCGGGCTGTAATCGCCCCCACCAGTGCCGGACTGCGTCAGAGACGCCCCCCTGGCGCGTCGTACAGTTGGGGCGCCCCCGGAACTCCGCCTGATCGGCGCTTCGCCGCGCCCAACTGAAATGACCGTTCCTTCCCCGTGTCGGGGCTTTGGGAGACAGCGTGAGTGATTCTTCGTCGAAACCGGTGGCGCAGACCTGGTTCGGACCCATCACCGCCGTGCAGCGCCGCGCCATGTTCGCGCTCGTGCCGGTGGCCGTGGCGTTCGGCCTCGTCGTGGGACTGGCGTTCCTGCCGGTGACCAGCGGCATCGGCGGGCTCGCCAAGGTCGGCTCGGAGGCCGTCCTGGACCTCCCCGACGAGCTGGTCCTGCCCCCGGCGCCGGAGTCCTCGACGCTGTACGCCTCGGACGGGACGACCGTGATCGCCACGTTCGGCGACCAGTACCGGGTGCAGCTGGAGTACGACCAGATCCCCGAATCGGTCATCCAGGCGCTCGTCGCCACCGAGGACTCGAACTTCTTCGAGCACAACGGGGTCGACCCCGAGGGCGTCATGCGCGCCCTGGTCACGAACATCGCCGACGGCGGCACCTCCGAGGGCGCCTCGACGATCACCATGCAGTACGTGCGCCAGGTGCTCTCCTACACTGCTACCACCCCCGACGAGGTCGCCTCGGCCAGCGAGGTCACCATCGACCGCAAGGTCAAGGAGATGGGGTACGCGCTCGCCCTCGAAGAGGAGATGTCCAAGGAGGACATCCTCACGAACTACCTGAACACCGTGTACTTCGGCAACGGCGCGTACGGCATCGGCGCGGCCGCCCAGGTCTACTACGGGAAGGTCCCCGCCGACCTCACCGTCGCCGAGTCGGCGATGCTGGTGGGGCTCATCCAGTCCCCGAGCGTCTACGACCCGATCAACGGCTCCTCGGAGGCGGCGCTGGCGCGGCGCAACCACGTCGTCAACCGCATGGTCGCCGTCGACTACCTCACCTCCGACGAGGGCAAGACCGCGAAGGAGGAGGCGCTCAACCTCAACCCGCAGGAGGCGAACAACACCTCCGGCGGCGCGATCGACTCCGACTACGGCTTCTTCGTCGACTACTTCGAGAAGTGGTGGGAGCAGCAGGAGGACTTCGGGGAGTCCGAGGAGGTCCGCAAGGCCCGCCTGTACCGCGGCGGCTACGAGATCACCTCGACGCTCAACCTGGAGCTCCAGGACGCCTCGCAGGAGGCGATCGAGGACCAGCTCAAGACCGGGTCGGAGTACGCGCTCGGGTCCGTCGTGGTCGAGCCGGGGACCGGCGCGATCGAGGTCATGGCCGTCAACCGCAACTACTCCAACGACGTGTCGGACAACGGCCCGAACACCGCGAACGACGAGTACAAGGGCTCCTACCCGAACACCACGAACCCGCTGCTCAGCGGGAACGCGGACGTGAACGGGTACCAGGCGGGGTCCTCGTTCAAGATGTTCACGATGCTCGCGGCGCTCGAAGCGGGCATGCCGCTGGACACCACGATCTACTCGCCGTACCAGTACACGTCGAAGTACGTGGTCGGCGACGGCGAGGCCGCGTGCGGGAACTACTGGTGCCCGAAGAACGCGTCCGCCTCCGAGGTCGGGGACTACAACATGTGGACCGGGTTCGGGGAGTCGGTGAACACGTACTTCGTGCAGCTCGCCGAGCGCGTCGGCGTCGACAACGCGATCGACGTGGCCGAGCGCCTCGGCATCAAGTTCCGCAACCAGCAGGACCTCGGGCACGTCGAGAACAACCCGGAGTCGTTCGGGCCGTTCGTCCTCGGCGTCACCCAGACCACGCCGCTCGACATGGCCGCCGCGTACGCGGCGCTGCCCGCCGACGGCGTCTACTGCAAGCCCACGCCCGTGACGTCGGCGCTCACCAACTCCGGCGGGCTCATCCCGTTCGCGAGCGAGTGCGACCAGGCCATCAGCGTCGAGGTCGCGCGCGCCGCCGTGGACGCGGCCCGCTGCCCGACCGGGTACGGCGCGGCCGAGGGCTCCTGCACGTGGGGCACCGCCGAGCAGGTCGGCGCGGCCGTCGACGGGCCCGTCGCGGGCAAGACCGGCACCACCGACTCCAACTCCACCAACTGGTTCGTGGGGTTCACGCCGAACGCCGCCGCGGCCGCGTTCGTCGCCGACCCCGACAGCCCGCAGAACTACGTGGGCCACGGGAACCTCGGCAAACCCGCCAACGCGGTCGCCGACATCCTGGCGGCCCAATGGGAGATCAACGGCGAAGGGGACTTCACGCCTCCGAGCGAGCTGGTGCACTGACGGTGAACTCCAGGCCCTAAACTCGGGCCGGTGAGCGCCACCGCAGTCCGGCCCGAGCAGCCGCCAGCCGCCTGGCGGCCGACCCCGCTCCCCGGCCCCCTCCCCGCCGTCCGGGCGCGCTTCGCCGCCGCCGTCCCGGACGACCGCCGCCGCGCCCTCTGGGTGACCCTCGCGGTCACCGGGATCGCCGCGGTCCTGCGCCTGATCGGCCTGAACCACCCCAAGGGCCTGATCTTCGACGAGGTCTACTACGCGCAGGACGCGCACACGATGCTCTCGCACGGCGTCGAATGGGACCCGGGCGCGACCGGCTCGGCGTACGTCGCGCACCCGCCGTTCGGCAAGTGGCTCATCAGCCTCGGCGAGATCGCCTTCGGCTACGACGAGGTCGGCTGGCGCATCGCCGCGGCCGCCGCCGGGATCGCCGGCGTCGCGATCCTCATCCGCCTCATGCGCCGCCTCACCGGCTCCACGCTCCTGGGCGGCACCGCCGGGCTCCTCCTCGCCGTCGAGGGCTCCCACTTCGTGCTCTCGCGGACCTCGCTCCTCGACATCTTCATCGCCACGCTCATCCTCGCGGCCTTCTACTGCCTCGTCCGCGACCGCGACTGGCGCCGCGCGGGCTGGCTCGCCGCGATCGACGGCGGCCTCGACGCGCGCCGCCGCCGCCCGCGGCTCGGCGCCCCGTGGTGGCGCATCGCCTCGGCGGTCCTCCTCGGGCTCTCCATGGCCACCAAGTGGTCCGCGCTGTGGTACATCATCGCCGCGATCGTCCTCTACGTGATCTGGGACTGGCGCCTGCGCGCCGACGCGGGCGCCCGCAAGCCCTTCCGCGACACCGTCATCTACGAGTTCGGCCAGAACCTGTGGTTCGGGCTCCTCGCGATCGGCGTGTACGTCCTGTCGTGGACCGGCTGGTTCCTCAACGACACCGGCTCCTACCGCCACTGGCTCCTCGAACAGGGCCGCTCCGAGCCTCCCGTGCTCGGCGCGCTCGTCAACTGGTGGGAGTACCACCTGAGCGTCCTCAAGTTCCACGAGGGCCTCTCCTCGGAGCACGCGTACCAGTCGTGGCCGTGGCAGTGGCTGTTCGACCTGCGGCCCGTCGTCTTCTACTGGAGCTCCGACGTCAACTGCGGCGCCGGCGACTGCGCCTCGGAGGTCCTCCTCCTCGGCACGCCGCTGCTGTGGTGGGCCTTCGTGCCCGCGACCCTCGCGCTCCTGGTCTGGGCGATCGCGCGCCGCGACTGGCGGGCCTGGTTCCTGCTCACCGGCATCGGCGCGGGCATCATCCCGTGGTTCTTCTACCCTGAGCGGACGATGTTCTTCTTCTACACCGCCCCCGCCGTCCCCTTCTTCATCGGCGCCGTCACCTGGTCCCTCGGCCTCATCATCGGCCGCCACCGCCGCGGCGAGCTCTCCCTCGCCTCCCCCGAGCGCCGCCTCACCGGCGCGCTCATCGCCGGTGCCTTCGTCGCCGTCGTCGTCCTCTGCTTCGCCTACTTCTGGCCCATCTACACCGGCGAGGCCCTCCCCCGCGACGAATGGCAGGCCCGCATGTGGCTCGACTCCTGGATCTGACGAGACCCGCCCCACACAACGCCCCTGCACCCCTCTCCCGCAGCCGTGCTAATCTTGTCGCCGCAAGGGGCTTTGGCGCAGTTGGTAGCGCGTCTCGTTCGCAATGAGAAGGTCAGGGGTTCGAATCCCCTAAGCTCCACCATAGGGAAGAGGGACCATCAGGTTGATGGTCCCTCTTTTTGTTGTGCCGCAGGGGTTTCGGTCAGTCGAGGGCTGCGGCGAGGAGGGTTTGGGCTGCTGCTCGGGCCTGGGTGGCGGGGGTTGGGGATTTTGTTATTGCGGCGGTGGTCTGGGCCCCTTCGGCGAGGATGACGAGTTGGGGGGCGAGGGAGGCGGGGGCGCCGGCTTCGTGGACGAGGCGGGCCATGTATGCGCCGAAGTGCTCCTTCTGCTGGCGGACGGTGCGCTGGACGTCCTCGGCGCCGCCGCTCAGCTCGCCGTAGAAGTTGATGAAGGCGCAGCCGCGGAAGTCGGGTTCGCGGAACCAGGCGTCGAGGAAGTCGAAGACGGCGAGGATCTTCTCGCGGGCGGTCGGGGCGCGGTCGGCGCTGGCGGCGATGCCGGCGTCCCAGACCTCGCGGCGGCGCTCCAGGACGGCCACGACGAGGTCGTCCTTGGAGGGGAAGAGGCGGTAGATGCGCTTGAGGGAGACGCCGGCGGCGGTGCGGACGGCGTCCATCCCGACGGCCTGCACGCCTCGGGCGTAGAAGAGCCGGTCGGCGGCGTCGACCACCTGTGCCCGGGCCGCGGTGTCGTCGATCATATGGGAACCCCTTGCGATGAGAACGATCGTTCTCTAGAGTAGTCCGCATCAGCGGAGAACGACCGTTCTCTATCGGGAAAAGGATGAAGACCATGGGCACCGTCACCGTCGGCACCGAGAACAGCACCCCGATCGAGCTCTACTACGAGGACCAGGGCTCCGGGCAGCCCGTCGTCCTCATCCACGGCTACCCGCTCGACGGGCACAGCTGGGAGCGCCAGACCCGCGAGCTGCTCGCCGCCGGGTACCGCGTCATCACCTACGACCGCCGCGGGTTCGGGCAGTCGAGCAAGGTCGGCGCCGGCTACGACTACGACACCTTCGCCGCGGACCTGGACGCCGTCCTCACCGAGCTGGACCTGCGCGAGGTCATCCTCGTCGGCTTCTCCATGGGCACCGGCGAACTCGCCCGCTACGTGAAGAACCACGGCCACGAGCGCGTCGCGAAGCTCGCCTTCCTCGCCTCGCTGGAGCCGTTCCTCGTCAAGCGCGACGACAACCCCGAGGGCGTCCCGCAGGAGGTCTTCGACGGCATCGCCGCGGCCGCCCGCGGCGACCGCTACGCCTGGTTCACCCAGTTCTACAAGGACTTCTACAACCTCGACGAGAACCTGGGCTCGCGCATCAGCCAGGAGGCCGTCACCGCCAACTGGAACACCGCCACCGGCTCGGCCCCGGTCGCCGCCTACGCGGTCGTCTCCTCCTGGATCGAGGACTTCCGCGCCGATGTGGAGGCCGTCCGCGCCGCCGCCAAGCCGACCCTGATCCTCCACGGCACCAAGGACAACATCCTGCCGATCGACGCCACCGGCCGCCGCTTCCACCAGGCCGTGCCCGAAGCCGAGTACGTCGAGGTCGAAGGGGCCCCGCACGGTCTGCTGTGGACCCACGCCGAGGAAGTGAACGGAGCGCTCCTGACGTTCGTCCGCTCCTAGGGGAGGCAGGGGGACGCCGCGGCCAAGGCCGGGGCGTCCCCCTGAGTCGTCCCAGTCGCCTCACTGGGTTGCATCTATACCCCCAGGGGGTATAGAGTCGGGCGACTGCTGAACGAGACGGAAGGGGGTCCTCCAGTGAGCGGGGGCCACGACCACGCACATGGCGAGCACGCCGGGCACCAAGCGGGGCAACACCACGAGGGGCACGATGCGCACCGCGCCGAGCCGCAGGAGGGGCACGATGCGCACGCGGCGCACGACGCCCACGCGGACCACGGCGCGCACGCCGCCCACGGCGGCCATGACGCGCACAGCGGCCACGGGGGCCACGGCGGCCACGACAAGCACGCCGGGCACGACCCGGAGGCGTTCAGGCGGAAGTTCTGGCTGAGCCTGGCGCTGACGGTGCCGCTGGTGGCGACCAGCCACATGGTGATGGGCTGGTTCGGATACACACTGGACTTCCCGGGGATCGAGCTGGTCGGGCCCGTGCTCGGGACGGCCCTGTTCTTCTACGGCGGCTGGCCGTTCCTCGTCGGCGGCGTCCGGGAGATCCGCGACCGCGTGCCCGGGATGATGCTGCTCATCGCCACTGCGATCTCCGTTGCCTATATCGCCTCTCTTGCAACCAGTCTCGGCTTCTTCGACCTGGAGTTCTGGTGGGAGCTCGGGGCGCTGGTGACGATCATGCTGCTGGGCCACTGGCAGGAGATGAAGGCCATCGGCCAGGCGCAGGGGGCCTTGGCGGCGCTCGCGGCGCTGCTCCCGGACGAAGCCGAGCGCGTCGCCGAGGACGGCACGGTCGAGACCGTCCCGGCCGCGGCCCTTCGCCTCGGCGACGTCGTGCTGGTGCGCTCCGGGGCCCGCGTGCCCGCCGACGGGGAGGTCGTCGACGGCGAGGCCGAGATGGACGAGTCGATGATCACCGGCGAGTCGCGGCCCGTGCCGCGCGGCCCCCGGGACCGGGTGGTCGCGGGCACGGTCGCGACCGACTCCGCGGTGCGCGTGCGCATCGAGGCCGTCGGCGACGACACCGCCCTCGCGGGCATCCAGCGCCTCGTCTCGCAGGCCCAGGAGTCCCGCGGCCGCGGCCAGGTCCTCGCCGACCGGTTCGCCGCGCTCCTGTTCTACATCGCCATGGGCGCCGGGATCGCGACGTTCGCGGTCTGGTCGCTCCTCGGCGACGTCAACGCCGCCGTGGTCCGCACCGTCACCGTCCTCGTCATCGCCTGCCCCCACGCCCTCGGTCTGGCGATCCCGCTGGTCATCGCGATCACCACGGCCGTCTCCGCGAAGGCCGGCATCCTCGTGAAGGACCGCCTCGCGATCGAGCGCATGCGCACCGTGGACGCCGTCCTGTTCGACAAGACCGGGACGCTCACCAAGGGGGAGCACACCGTCGCGGGCGTCAGCGGCGCCGAAGGGACCGACGCGGACACGGTGCTGCACCTCGCGGCGGCCGTCGAGTCCGACTCGGAGCACCCGCTCGCCCGCGCCATCGTCGCCCACCACGGGCACGAGCACGGCGAGGGCACGAGGGCCACCGACTTCCGCTCGCGCACCGGCAGAGGCGTCGAAGCCACTGTGGACGGCAAGCGGTTCGCGGTCGGCGGGCCCGCGCTCCTGCGGGAGCTGGAGCTCGCCGCCCCGGAGGAACTGGCCGGGGACGTCGGCACGTGGTCGGGCCGCGGCGCCACCGTCCTCTACCTCGTCGCCCTCGGCAGTGCCGCTGACGACGGCGAACCGAAGATCCTCGGCGCCATCGCCCTCGAAGACGAGGTCCGGCCCGAAGCGAAGCAGGCCATCGCTGACCTGCGAGCCCAAGGCGTGCAGAAGATCGCGATGATCACCGGCGACGCCCGCGCCGTCGCCGAGGCGGTCGCCGCCGACCTCGGGTTCACCGACGCCGACGAGGTCTTCGCCGAAGTGCTCCCGGCCGACAAGGACCAGGCCGTCGCCGAGCTCCAGGCCCGGGGTCTGCGCGTGGCGATGGTCGGCGACGGCGTCAACGACGCGCCCGCGCTGGCGCGCGCGGACGTGGGGATCGCGATCGGGGCGGGCACCGACGTGGCGATCGAGTCCGCCGGGGTGGTCCTGGCGTCCTCGGACCCGCGCGGCGTCGGCGGGGTGCGGCGCCTCTCGAAGGCCAGCTACCGCAAGATGATCGAGAACCTCGGGTGGGCCGCGGGGTACAACATCGCGGCGATCCCGCTCGCCGCGGGCGTGCTCGCGGGCGTTGGGGTCACCCTGAGCCCCGCGGTCGGCGCGGTCCTCATGTCGGCCTCCACGATCGTGGTCGCCCTGAACGCGCAGCTCCTGCGGCGCGTCAAGCTCACCGCGTAGGCGGTGCGGGTCCCGGTGCGCTAGGCGTGCACCGGGACCCGGCGCAGGTCCTCCACCACCGTGGCGTACGGCAGCTCCGTGAAGTCCTCCCCGGAGAAGTACCGGGTCATGAGGTCCACGAGCTGCGCGGGCCGCTCCAGGTGGATGAGGTGGTCGGCGCGGGCGATCTCCACGTACCAGGACTCCGGGCAGGTGAACGCGAGGTCGCGGCACAGCGCGGGCGGCGTCAGGTTGTCGTGCTCGCCGGTGGTGAACAGGATCGGCGCGGCGGGCGGCACGGACGGGTCGATGAGCTGGCGCGAGAGCAGCCGGTGCGTGTTCGCGATGAACTTCGCGAGGTCCGCCTCGTCGGCGGAGCCGAAGCGCATCGACATGATCCGGCGGACCACGGCCTTCCCGATGATGTCCGGCTCGGGGCTCATGAGCGCCTCGATCGCGGCCGGGCCGAACCGCTCGCGCGGGCCCGACTCGGCCAGGGCCACCGCGGCGCGCATCATCGGCCGCGACTCCGGGGGGATGCCGCCCATCGTCCCGGCCAGGACCATCCGGCCGATCCGCTCGGGGTGGGTCTGCGCCATCCGGTACCCCACCGAGGACCCGTAGGAGCCCGCGAACACGTTGACCCGCTCGATCCCCAGGTCGTCGAGGAGCCGGACCAGGGACTCGACCGGGACGTCCGGTCCGAGGTACGGCGGCAGGAGGTCCGCCTCGCCCCACCCGGGCAGGTCCGGGCAGAGCACGTCGGCGGACGCGAGCATCCCCTGCTCGACGCGGCCCCAGTCCTCCTTGCGGTGCAGCGCGCCGCCGATGAGCACCACCGGTTCCAGGACCGGCGCCTCCGCGCACGTCATGCGCGACCAGTACGTGTACCCGGCCCAGCGGTGCTTGCGGACGTGCGGGGGGAAAGTGGTGCGCGGCATGGGATCTCCCGTATCGAGGTGCGCGGCGCCGGAGCGCCGCGGGTACGGGAGACCACCTTAGTGTCGTAAATGCGAATTACTGGTATTTTGTGGCGCGGCTACGCGTATGTCCTTCGATCAGGGGAATCAGATCTCAGGCCGCGACGCCCTTCCACGCCGTCCACAGCGCCGCGTACACCCCGCCCGCCGCGAGCAGCTCCGCGTGCGTGCCCTCCTCGGCGATCCGCCCCTCCTGCACGACCGCGATCCGGTCGGCGGACTCGGCGGCCTGGAGCTGGTGCGCGATCGCGATCACGGTGCGCCCGTGCAGGGCCGCCGCCAGCGACGCCTCCACGTTCCCGGCGCTGCCCGGGTCGATCCCGGCCGTCGCCTCGTCCAGGATCACCACGTCGGGGTCGGCGAGGATGACGCGCGCCAGCGCGAGCTGCTGCGCCTCGGCGAGGTTCAGGCCGTGGTGCTCGTCGCCGAGCATCGTGTCCAGGCCCTCGGGCAGGTCGGCGACCCACCGGGCGTCGACGGTGGCGAGCGCGTCGAGCAGCGCCGCGTCCCCGGCCTCGGGGGCCGCGAGGTTCAGGTTCTCGCGCAGCGTGGCGGTGAACACGTAGTGCTCCTGGGTCACCAGGATGACCTTGCGGCGCACCGTCTCCAGCGGCACGTCGGCGACCGGCACGCCCCCGAGGGTCACCGATCCCGAACGGGGCCTGTCGATCCCGGCGACCAGGCGCGCGATCGTGGACTTCCCGGCCCCCGAGGGGCCGACGACCACGAGCCGCTCGCCCCGCTTGGGGTGCAGGCTGAGGCGGTGGAGCACGTCGGGGCCGTCGCCGTACCCGAACGTCACGTCGTCGAGGCGGACCTCCGCGCCGTCCGGTTGGGCGTCGCGCACCTCGTCGGGCATGAGGTGGACGCCCTCGACGCGGGCCATCGCGGCCCCGCCCATCTGGAACTCGCTGAGCGCCATGGTCGTGCGGAACACCGGCCCGTCCAGGCGCAGCGTCAGCATCGCGACGGCCACGACCTGCCCGACGGTGACCCACCCTTCGAGGTACCACAGGGAGCCCACGACGGTGACGAACACGGCCGGGAGCAGGAACGTCAGGTCCACGGACGGGAAGAACCAGGTCTGGAGGCGGATGATCCCGCGCAGGCGGTCCATGTGGGTCGCGGCGCGCGCGTACCCGGCGTCGCCGCGCTCGGTCTGCATCCGGTACGCCGCCACGGTCTGCGCCCCGGCGGCGGACGCGGTGAGGGTCTCGGCGATCTCGCTCATCGCGGCCCGCTCGGACAGGAACACCGGGCTCGCCAGGCGCAGGTACCGGCGGGCGGTGAGGATCAGCGTCGGCACGCCCACCAGGAACAGGACCCCGAGCAGGGGGCTGACGACGAACGCGGCGGCGATGAGCACGACCGCCTCGATCGAGGACACCGCGACCTCGGGGCCGGTCTTGCGCAGCAGCTCCGCGACCGCGCCCACGTCCCCGGAGGTGCGGGTCGCGAGGTCGCCGGTCCCGGCGCGCTCCACCGTGCCCAGCGGCAGGCGCAGCACCCGGTCGATGAACGACTCGCGCAGCCGCGCCGCGGCCCGCTCGCCGAGCCGGTACCCGAGCTTGCGGCCGGTGCGCATCAGGATGAGCTGCACGAGGACGAGCGCGACGATCACCCCGCACACCAGGTCCACGCGCGAGGCGGTCCAGCCGCCGCCGATGCCGTCGATGACCTCGCCGAGCATCACCGGCAGGGCCGCGCCCGCGCCCGCGGCGGCCGCGTAGAGGGCCACGACCCCGGCGAACGCGGCCTTGTCGTCCAGGACGAGCCGCTTGATCGCCTGGAACATGGCGGCGCGGTCGGCGACGGGCAGGCGGCCCGCGGTCTGGTCGCTCATCGGGACTCCTGCCGGGAGGTGAGGGAACGGTACTCGGCGTGCTTCGACAGGTCCGCGTGCGAGCCGGCGGCCCGCACCTTCCCGTCGACCATCCACACGACGGTGTCGGCGCGCGCCAGCCACAGCGGCGACGCCGTCACCACCGCGGTGGTGCGGCCTTTGCGGGCCGCGCCGACGCGGGAGGCGATGAGGTTCTCGGTGTGGGCGTCCACGGCGCTCGTCGGCTCGACGGCGAGGAGCACTTCGGCGTCGGCGGCGAGGGCCCGGGCGAGGCGCAGGCGCTGGCGCTGGCCGCCGGAGAGGTTGCGGCCGCCGTTGGTGACCTCGCCGGCGAGGTCGGAGCCGAGGCTGGAGTGGACGTCGGCGGCGCAGGCGGCCTCGATGGCGGCGAGGGCCTTCGGCTCGTCGACGCGGAGGGTCTCGCCGAGGGACTGGGCGAACAGGTAGTCGTCGCGCAGGAGGAGGACGCGTTCGCGGACCTCGTCGAGGGCGAGGGCGTCGAGCCGGGTGCCGCCCCATTCGGCGCCGGACTCGCGGTAGCGGGCGAGGCGCTCGACGGCGGCCTCGGCGGGTTTGGCCTCGGCGGAGACGACGACGGTGAGGCGTCCGGGCTCGACTTCGAGCGCGGACTCGGGGTCGCGGAGGGCGCCGCGGGCGCCGCGGCCCTCGCCGGTGTCGTCGATGTCGTTGCGGGTCCCGAAGAACGCGGTGAGGCGGCGGGAGGCGACCTGGGCGGCGATGACGGCCTGCGCCATGCCGATCATCGCGCCGGAGTGCTGGGCGACGAGGGCGGTCATGCCGAACGCGGCCGAGAGTTCGCCGACGCTGATGGTCCCGGCGATGGCGAGGCGCGCGGCGACCCAGGTGATGGCGGCCATGAGCGCGAGGGGGAGGCTGGTGCGCAGGCCCTGGACCCACGAGTCGGCGCGGGCGACGCCGTACCCGGCGTCGCGCAGGTCCGCGGAGGCGGCCCGGTAGCGGCGCGAGAACTGGTCCTCGCCGCCGACGCCGCGCAGGACCCGCAGGCCCCCGACGACGTCGGAGGCCTGCCCGGTGAGGGTGGCGACGGAGGCGCGGTAGGCGATCTGGTGGTGCTGGAGGCGGCCGAGGACGGGGCCGACGACGAACCCGATGAACAGGACGCCGCCGAGGATGACGCCGCCGAGCGCGGGCGCGATGTTCCACAGCAGGCCGGTGCCGACGCCGAGCATGACCACGCCCATCCACCCGAACCCGAGCTGGAAGATGAACGAGCCGGTCTTGTGGGCGTCCTCGGTGGACAGGTTGACCATCTCGCCGGGGGAGACCGCGCCGCGCACGCCCGTGCCGGCCCGGTTCAGGTGGTCGGTGAGGTTGCGGACGGTGCGCACGCGCGCGTGCGACTCGGCCAGGAACAGGGCCCGGTACCCGGCGATGAACACCCACGACGAGGCGACCGCGACGACCACGAGCACGATCGTCCACCGCAGCAGCGGCGCGGTGGACCCGGCCGCGATGACCTCGTCGATGACCTTCGCGATCGCCCACGGCAGGAGCACCCACGCCGTCCCCGAGATGCTCAGGCCGATGAACCCCAGCGCGACCAGGCCCGTGTGGGACCGGGCCACGAACAGCAGGTAGCGCCACGGGTCGGCGGGGATCTCGGACGGCGGGGGAGGGCGCAGCGGGCTCGGCTTCACAACTCTCAAACGTAAGTGCCGTGCTTGCCGCCCGGCAAGCCGATATCCCCGGGCGGCCCGGTGATTCAGGACTCCCCGTCGGCCCGCTGGACGCGCACCAGGGCCTCGGCGGCCGCGTGCAGGCCCGCGGTGAACCGCGGGTTGCCCGACATGACCGGCTCGGCCCGCGCGACCGCCCGCCACGCGTCGTCCTTGTACGACGCGTCGCCGGTGGCCGCGTACGCCTCCAGCAGCGCCGCCGCCGCGAGCGCCCAGCCCGAGGCCGTCGGCCCGTCGTGGACGTCCGCAGGCCGCGTCACCAGCGCCTCCGCATCCGAGGCGGTGTCGTAGAACCCGCCGAGGCCGTCGCCGAAGTGGGCGCGCACCTGCTCCAGCAGCGCCAGCGCCCGCGCCGTCCACTCACCTCCCAGACGCAGGAACCCCAGCGCCACGGCCGCGTAGTCCTCCAGGATGCCCGGCGCCTCCGACACTTCGCCCCCCAGCGAGGCCCGCGCGAGCCGCCCGTCCGCGCCGAGGTGCCGCTCCGCGAGGAACGCCGCGGCCCGCTCCGCCGCCACCAGCGAGTCGCGGTGGCCCGTGCGCGAGGAGTACTCCGCGAGCGCCGCGACGGCCATGCCGTTCCACGCCGCCACGACCTTGTCGTCGCGCCCCGGCTGCGGGCGCTCCCGCCGGGCCGCGAGCAGCCGGTGCCGCACCGCCGCGAACCGCGCCCCGTCCACCGGGTCCTCCGGCAGCTCCAGGACGCTCGCGCCGTGCTCGAAGTTCGGGCTCCCCGGCTCGACCCCGAACGCGCCCATGGCGAACGCCGCGTCCTCCCCGAGGACCGCCTCCAGCTCCGCGGCCGTCCACACGTACGTCAGCCCCTCGACGCCCTCGGTGTCGGCGTCGAACGCCGCCGCGAACGCCCCCTCCGGCGTCGAGAACCGCTCCAGCAGGAACGCCGCCGTCTCGTCGGCGACCCGCGCGAACAGCTCGCCCTCCCCGGAGAGCCGCGCGTACAGCCACAACAGCTCCGCGTTGTCGTACAGCATCTTCTCGAAATGCGGCACCGTCCAGGCCGCGTCCACGCTGTAGCGCGCGAACCCGCCCTCAAGCTGGTCGTAGATCCCGCCCCGCGCCATCCGCTCCGCCGTCAGCTTCACGTGGTCGAGCAGCGGCGCGTCCCCGGTCCGCACGTACGCGTCGAGGAGGAACCGGAGCGAGGGCACCCCCGGGAACTTCGGCGCCGACCCGAACCCGCCGTTCACCGCGTCCGCCGACGCCAGGATCACCTCCGCCGCCCGGTCGAGCATCGACTCCCGCACCGGCGGCGCCGGCGGGCACGGCCCGTCCAGCGGGCACGCCACCGTCACGTCCGCGAACGCCGGGCCGCCCGCCGCCGCGGCCTCCACGATCGCCGCGCCCTGGTGCCGCAGCTCCTCCCGCTGCCCCGACCACGCGTCGTGCACCGCGTCCAGCAGCCGCAGGAAATGCGCCTTCGGGAAGTACGTGCCCGCGAAGAACGGCGTCCCGTCAGGGAACGCGAACACCGTCATCGGCCACCCGCCCTGCCCCGTGATCGCCATCGTCGCCTGCATGTACACCGCGTCCAGGTCCGGACGCTCCTCCCGGTCCACCTTCACCGGCACGAACCGGTCGTTCACCGCCGCCGCCACCGTCCGGTCCTCGAACGACTCGTGCGCCATCACATGGCACCAGTGGCACGTCGAGTACCCGATCGAGATCAGCAGCGGCACGTCCCGCGCCGCCGCGTCCGCGAGGGCCGCGGGCCCCCACTGGCGCCACGCCACCGGGTTCCCGGCGTGCTGGCGAAGGTACGGGGACAGCGCTCCGGCCAACTCGTTCATCACGCAAGCCTCGCACACCCCCCGCCGCGCGGGACGCCACCGGGCGGGAGCAAGCGGCGGAGGACGGCCCGCGGTAGGGCAGGCGCTACCAGAGGCCGGGTGCTGGCGGGGGGAGCGATTCGGGTGTCCGCGTCACTGATTCCGAGGCCCAAAACAAAGAGGCTATTACACATGGTTTCTTTTGCCCCCGCAGCGAACCGGACCGCGACAGCGACGGTCCCCAGTGGATTCATCGGCGTCGGGAACGCGTCCCTCGCGGCCGGCCTGGTCGCCATGGTCGTCCTCCACGCCACCTCGGGACTCAACCCGCTCTACAAGGTCATCAGCATCCACCTGTACACCCCGCTCGGCTGGCTCCTGCCCGTCGCGCTCGGCCTCTTCTCCCTCGGCGCCTCCGCGTTCGCCCTCCAGGCCCGCCAGACCGGCGCCCCCAAATGGCTCTCCTGGTCCCTCTTCGCCTGGGCCGCCGCCATCGCGATCGTCGCCGTCGTCCCCTCCGACCGCGACGGCGTCACCGAGTTCACCACCCACCACCTGGTGCACCGCTACGCCGCGTTCGTCGCCTTCTGCATCATGGCCGTCCTCGGCATCGCCTTCGGGCGCTGGCTGCGGCGCACCGAACCCGGACGCGCCAAGCGCGCGAACCTCGTCATCGGCTGCGCCTGGTTCTCCGTCGCCGCCCTCTCGTTCACGTCCCTGCCGTACGTCCTCGAATGGTTCTCCATGCCCCGGCCGCACTGGCTGGAGATGGCCGGCCTCCTCCAGCGCCTCACCATCGCCTCGGGCATCGTCGCCCTCGTCGTCATCGGCGGCTACCTCAAGACCTGCACCGGGTCAGTAGAAGCCCTCGGCCTCGGAGTACGCCCAGGCGTCGCACGGGGTCCCGTACTTCCCCTCGATGTAGCCCAGACCCCAGAGGATCTGCGTGACGGGGTTCGTCGCCCAGTCGTCCCCTTCGCTGACCATCTTGGAACCGGGGTAGGCCTGGGGGATGCCGTAGGCGCCGATCGAGTTCTCGGCGAGTTCGTTCCAGCCCGACTCCTTGCTCCAGAGCAGCTCCAGGCACGCGAACTGGTCCAGGCCGTACCCGCGTTCGAGCGTGATCGCGCAGCCCGTGGCCCGGTTCCCCGAGTACTCGCCGCAGCTCGACGGGACCTCGACTGACGTCGGGTTGTTGTTCATCGCGGCCTCCTCAGCGGCCTGGTCGGCGTCCACCTGGGCGTCGTCCAGGCCCCGCGCCTTGTCCGAGGCGTACTCCGCGACCGCCGCGGCCTTGACGGCGACGTCGGCCCCGGCGGTCGCGGCGATGTAGTTCATGTGGTGCGAGCGCGCCTCGTCGAACGCGGCCTCCGCGTCCGCCTGGTTCTGGGCCGCCGCGTTGCTCGGATGGTTCGCGTCCTCGTCCGCGGGCCGGTCGGTCGCGGCGAGCACCGCGATGACGGCCCCGAGGGCCAGCACGAGGACCGCCGCGATCCGGGCGGCGTGGCGGGTCAGCTTCGGGATCAACAGGGGGCTCCTGGGGGAGAGGAGAGGAAAAAGGGGGAGTGCGGAACGGGGCGGGCGCCTGAGCGCCCGCCCCGTTCACTGCGGCTAGTACCAGCCGACGTCTTCTGAGTGGGCCCACGCGCCGCACGGGTTCCCGTAGCGGCCCTCGATGTAGCCCAGGCCCCACTTGATCTGGGTGACCGGGTTGGTCTCCCAGTCGGAGCCGGCGCTGGCCATCTTGTCGCCGGGCAGCGCCTGCGGGATGCCGTACGCGCCGATGCCGTTGGCGGCGTACTCGTTCCAGCCGGACTCGCGGTCCCACAGGGCCACGAGGCAGCCGACCTGCTCCAGGTCGTGGCCGTTCTCCAGCGCCATCGCGCAGCCGGTGGCCTTGTTCCCGGAGTAGTCCGAGCAGCTTCCCGGGATGTCGACGGACGTCGGGTTCGCGTTGGCCTCGGCCTCCGCCTCGGCCTCCGCTTCGGCCTGGTCGGCGTCCTCCTGGGCGCTGTCGAGGCTCGCGGCCCGGTCGGCGGCGAAGTCGGCGAGGGCGTCGGCCTTCACCGCGACGTCCGCGCCGGCGGTCTCGTCGATGTAGTTGACGTGCAGGTAGCGGACTTCCTCGTATGCGGCCTCGGCCTCGGCCTGCTGCTCGGCGGCGGCCTGGCTGGGGTGCTGGGCGTCCTGCTCCGACGGGTCGTCGGTCACGGCGTTGACGGCTATGACGGCCCCGAGTGCGAGGACGAGCACGGCGGCCAGACGGGCGCCGTAGCGGGTCAGCAGTGGGATCATGCGCTCTACTCCTGTGTCCCGGGCGTCTGTCCACAGACGCCCGGGACACAGCATGCCAGAGCTTTCCCGTCAGCCTTCCAGCAGGTTGGTGACCATCTCCGCGATCTCAGAACGCTCACTGCGCGTAAGCGTCACGTGCGCGAACAGTGGGTGGCCCTTGAGCACGTCGATGACGCTCGCGACGCCGTCGAAACGGCCCACCCGCAGGTTGTCGCGCTGCGCCACGTCGTGCGTGAGGACCACTTTGGAGCCCTGCCCGATGCGAGAGAGCACCGTCAGCAGCACCCCGCGTTCGAGCGACTGCGCCTCGTCGACGATGACGAACGCGTCGTGGAGGCTGCGGCCCCTGATGTGCGTCAGCGGCAGCACTTCGAGCAGGCCGCGCTCGACGACCTCGGAGATCACGTTGTCGTTCGTGACCGCCCCGAGCGTGTCGAACACCGCCTGGCCCCACGGGCTCATCTTCTCGTTCTCGGACCCGGGCAGGTAGCCGAGCTGCTGGCCGCCCACCGCGTACAGCGGGCGGAACACGATGACCTTCTTGAAGACCTCGCGTTCGAGGACCTGCTCCAGCCCCGCGGCCAGGGCCATCGCGGACTTGCCCGTGCCGGCCTTGCCGCCGAGCGAGACGATCCCGATGTCCGGGTCCAGCAGCAGGTCGATGGCGACGCGCTGCTCCGCGGACCGGCCGTGGACGCCGAAGGCCTCGCGGCCGCGCACCAGGCGGATCTGCTTGTCGACGGTGACCCGGCCCAGCGCCTTCGAGCTGGTGCCGTTGAGCACCAGGCCCGTGTGGCACGGCAGCTCCACATCGTGCGGGAGGTCCACGTCGGCGCCGTCGAACAGCGCGTCCACGACCTCGTCGGACACCGCGAGCTCGGCCATCCCCGACCAGGTCGGGTCGACGGCCTGCCCGTGCCGGTACTCCTCGGTGGGGATGCCGACCGCGGAGGCCTTCACCCGCAGCGGCATGTCCTTGGTGACCAGCACCGCGTCGGCGCCTTCGAGCCCGAGGGCCCTGGTGACGGCGATGATGCGGGAGTCGTTCGTGTCCAAGGCGAACCCCGCCGGAAGGCCGGAGGTGTCGACGTGGTTGAGCTCGACCCGGATGGAACCGCCATGGTCCCCGATCGCGATCGGCTCGTCGAGACGGCCGTGCTTGACGCGCAGTTCGTCGAGGCGCCGCAGGCACTCCCGGGCGAACCAGCCCAGCTCCGGATGGTGGCGTTTGGCTTCCAGCTCGCTGACTACGACGAGCGGGATGACCACGTGGTGTTCGTCGAACCGTGAGAACGCTCCTGGGTCTGACAGCAGAACCGAAGTGTCGAGGACGTAAGTGCGTTGCACTGGCACGGTCGCCTCCCGGGTGTCGATGTGTAGGGGAACCTGGCCCCGTTGGTAATCACACTGTAGTTGGGAGGTACGTCACTGCGCCACCCAAAAATGCATCGAAAGCAACACTGGTTGTCACTGGACAGTCGGGAATCCGACAAACCAGACACGCCGGGTTGCGACATCATCACGGAAAGTCGGCGGAATCTCCGCGAGAATAAGCGTCGTGTCCACCGTGAGCGTCGCCGAACTCAAGTCCGCCATCGCCGCCGCCCTCCAGCAGGTCCGCGACGGCCAGGCGGCCATCACCGCCGCCAGCCAGAACATCGAGGCGGCCCAGGGCGGCCTGACCGCGGTCACCGCCGGGTCCGGCCACGACTCCGTCGCCACCGCCCAGGCCGCGCTCGCGCAGGCCGCGGCGGAGCTGGAGCAGTCCCTGGCCGCGACCTTCGCCGCCGCCGAGCAGGCCGAGGCGTACGCCGCGACCCTCTAGAACGGAGACCCCTGTGGACGTCGCCGCCCTCGCCGGGAGCCTCAGAGCCCTCGCCGCCGACCTCCCGCTGCCCGCGCTCGACACCGCCGACCACTGCTTCGAGGCCGCGCAGACCGAGCTCACCGAGGCCTCGCGCGAGTCCAACGCCGAAGTGGGCCTCCACAAGATCGGCGCCGCGCGCGAGCGCCTCGGCGCGGCCCGCACCCGCCTCGGCGAGGCCGCCGAGGCCCTCGACGACTACCTCGCCGCGATCGGCGCGGGCGGCGCCGTCCCGACCCAGGCCGCGGGGCCGGACCGTCCCGGGCCGTCCGCGGCGCCGGCCCCGGTGGACCCGCGCCGGTGGTGGACCGACCGCGTCAACGACCTGTGCGACCGCGACGGCGAGGCCGTCCCGGAGAAAGTCCCGCCGACGCGCCTGTTCAACGAGCTGCTCAAGGCCGCGGGCGAGGGGAACGCCGACGCGTACTGCAAGCGCCTGCGCGACGCGGGCCCCGAGACCGGCGTGAAGCTCCCGGGCCTGGCGTGGCCGCTGGTGCGCAGCCTCGCCGCGGAGCACCTGGGCCGCAACCCGAACGCGAGCGACGTCCCGGGCCTGCGCGACAAGTGCCTCGCGAAGGTCCGCGCCCTGGTGCCGAAGGCGGAGCCGGTGCACGTGGCCGAGGCGCTCGCCTCGGCGTGCACGCTCGGCGTCGGCACGGGCGACGACGCGGCGCGGACCGCCGCGATCGGGCCGGTGCTCGTCGCCGCGATGCACCGCCTGCCGCGGCAGCCCCCCAGCGATGAGCGCAGCACGACAGACCGGAGGGCCTGACCATGAGCAGTTGGCGCAGACGACTGGTGGCGGCCATGGGCGACGAGCTCGGCCGCGCCCGCGGCGAGGCGCGGCTCCTCGCCGAGCGCACCGCCGAGCGGGCCGAGTCCGAGCGCGGCCGCGCCGAGCGGGTCATCGGCGACGCCACGCGCAAGCAGACCCAGCTGCGGCACATCCACGAGAAGATGACCGCGACCCTCCAGGCGCGCAAGGCCGCCGCCGTCGAAGGCGGCCACCGCGGCGCCCTCGACGCCGCCGCCGTGGCCGCGCCCGCGGGGGCCGGGGGGGGGGGGGGCGGGGGGGGGGGGGGGGGGGGGGTGGGGGGGGGGGGGGGGGGGGGGGGGGGGCCCCCCGGAAGGACTCGAATCAGAGGAGCTCGATTCGCTGGCGGCGATGCGGCCGACGCGCAGCAGCGGCGCCGCCCCGCGGGTCAGCCCCGACTC